>CAZFKQ010000012.1:0-140984 GCA_964518735.1 uncultured Pseudomonas sp. | reverse complement strand
GTCGGTTTTCGGCGCAGGCCACTCAAGGAGTTTTCTGCTCTCGGGAATTTGGTCGAGCGACATGGTTAGAACGGCACTCCGAACCAATTGTTTTTAATTGGTTTTTCTATATGGCTGGAATGCAGGCATACCTTTCGGCATACCATCTGCCTAAGCCCACACCTCCCATCGACGCTGGTGCTTACTGTGCTGGTGGCTAGCGATCAGCCTGAGTTTGGATTTCATGCAGTTCCTTCTGGGCTTCTTCCCGTTCAAGGGTGAGCATGCCTCGGGCATCTACGCCGACCTGGGCGGCCTGGCGCAGCAGCGACAACATCTCAGATGAGGCGCCGCTGATGTTGTAGGCGCGCATTACGAGGTCTTCCATTTTCCTGATCGCATCGATGCTGAGCGTTGCAACATCGATGACGCTGATCAGACTTCCTTCGCGTGACTCCATGACTGCTTCCTATGGCTGGAAATTGGGCCTTTCCCTTAATAATGCGAACGAGGTGTCCCTTTTCAGGGAAAGGGGCATAACCGTTCGTCGCCTTCCAGCCTACTGGCTTTCTGGAATATGCAACCCCTATCTAAATTGCGGGTTCCAGAGGATTGGTCTGCTGACCGCTGTCCGAGTTTTCGCATGCGAAAACATTTTGTGCCTGCTGATAGGCTGCGACGAACTCGGTGATCTCGACGCTCAAGTCCATGGCGCGCGTGCTGTTGCTGGTACCGACATATCGGTTTGCTCGCTTCAGCAGCTCTATGGCCTGGATCATGGTTAGGCCGGAGGCCTGAGCGGCGATCGTCCTGGCGCGCGCCGAGGGCATCAGGCCGGACATAGGTCTTGCTCCTTGGCGACAATCTGGGATGCCAACACGATCCGCATGCCGATCTGGCCGGCGATATAGCGCTCGAGTGTGGCACCGCGGCTGTCGACCCAGCCGGGCAGCAGGGCGATGGTGTCGCAGGTCAGCATCTGGGCCAGTGCCCAGCGCATGTATTCCTGCCAGGTTTCCTGCTCCGGGTTCTCGGCCGGGTTCTCGACGTTGAAGCCGAGCGCCCGCAGTCGTGCTGCCTGGGCATGAAATGCTGGGTAATTGAGGTCGGGCAGGCCGGTCATTGGCCCGGAGAGGTAGATGCAGCGAATCATTCGTGTGGTTCCTGTATCTGTTCCTTGGTGCACCGGCAGACGCCAATGCGTTGGCCGCAGGCGCGGCAGTAGGTCGGGCAGTTCATGACAGCTTGCTGGCGGCCAGGCGCCGGAGCTGGCGGAATAGCTCCGGCAGAGTCTCGGGCTGGATCAGCACCTCGCGGCCTTCCTGGGTGATGGTGAGCAGTCCGGTGGCGTCGACCTGAACCAGCAGGGCAGGCTCGCCTGGGCCGCGACCATCGTCATAGGGCTGCCAGATCACGGCCTGCATGGCGGTGGTCATGGTGTGAGCGGTGGTGGGCTTGCTCATGCTGCCGCCTTGGCGTTGGCCAGACCCGTTCGGCGCAGCCCGTCCTGCACTACAAGCACAATGCGCTGTAGGTACTGGTAGTCAGGGTTCGGTTCAGTCGCGTCGCACGCGAAGTGCCATGGCTCTTCGGTGTCGAAGATCTTGCTGAGCAGATCGAAGTGCCAGTCAACTGCGCGCTCGAGCGTATCTGCACTGCTGAGCTCATCGGCCTGATCGAATAGCTCGCGGCACTCCACCTTGTCCAGATAGCCGAACTCGAAGTTGCGGTGGCGCCAGTCCTCGCGGCGACTGATGATCGTCTTGCGCGCCAGCTCGACCAGAGCCTTTCCGCTGAAGCGACTCGAACTCAGGCTGCGCGCGAGGCAGCCGATCAGGTAGTCAGCGTTGCAGTCGCTGAAGAACTG
Source organism: uncultured Pseudomonas sp. (assembly GCA_964518735.1). GTDB lineage: Bacteria > Pseudomonadota > Gammaproteobacteria > Pseudomonadales > Pseudomonadaceae > Aquipseudomonas. The sequence continues at coordinate 139,138 of CAZFKQ010000012.1, read as the reverse complement.
CGCCACGGTGCGGTCGCCCATGCTGCCCCAGTAGGCAGTCCATGAGCTGCCGTAGCACTTGATAATGATCTCCCCCTGACGGGTTTTATGATCGCCTCGCTCAGCACGCATGCCCTGGTCTTCGATGAAGACGCTTACAGGGTCCAGCTTGTGCGGCTCGCCCATCAGGTCGCTGAGCAGCAGCTTGGTGATCTGGGATTGTTCGATCTTCATGGCTGCACCTTGGATGGCCAGCCGAGCGGCAGGCCGTTGTCACGGGTCAAGTGCGCCGGCAGATCATCTTGCATGCACATGGGTGGCTTGCCGGCGGTGCCGCATGTCGGGCACCCGGCATCTCCGCCCCAGCACGTAGGGTGGATGCGTACATGCCCGCTCTGACAGCGATTTAGGGTGGTGTCGTACTGGCTGCAGGGGGTGTGCTCAGTCATGGCTGCCGCCCTCGCTGTCGATGCCGGCGGGCTGCAGTGCAGCTGCGCGGTCCAGGCGCTCGATCTCCGCCAGAATCAGGGCGCCAGCTTTGACCAGGTTGCGGCGCTGGCCAGCTGGCTTCCACCAGGTTGCATGCCACGGCCAGTAGGCTGGCTTGTGGCCAATGCCGATATCGCGCTCATGTGGCCAGCCGCAAGCGAGGGCGTAGTAGCCGGCTGCGACTGCCATCTGGCCATTGCCATGCTGGTCGTCGTGCTCCGGCGTCCAGCCCTCGGCGGTGATCTGGCGATTGCGCTCGGCCAGCACGTCCTGGGCTGCGGTGCTCAGGGAGTTGACTCCTGCCATGTAGGCTTGGCCAATGCCCACGAAGGACATGGCATGTTCGGCTTGCTCGCAGGCGGCGATCAGCTCGGCATCGGGCCCGGCCGTGCCGCCGCTGGTGCGTGCGGCGAATGTCAGGCGCTTCAGTGCGGCGCCGAGCATGGCCTGCACGGAGGTGGAGCCAGCGGCATCTTCTGCCTGTCCCGCCGCCAGCTCTGCGACGTAGAGCCATTCAGCGCTTGGCGCGTCCGCAAGGTGCATCTGGCCTTCGAGCATGGCTTCCAGGGCCCTGATCACTTTCTCAACGTCGGGAGCAACTGGGCGGCGCATGCCGAGTAGCCCGATGGCATTGCGGATCAGCGGGCGGTAGCGATCGACCATGTGGAGGGCGTGCTCGCTATGGTTGGCCACTGGCTCAGACTGAGCAGCGCGCAGTCCCTGGATTGCTGCATCAACGCTTGCGCGCTTGTTCTCGTTCACCCGCTGCTGGTGATCCCCCTCGTCGTTGTCGGGGAAGTCCCGGCGCGCCAGGTCGCCCTTGTAGTCCTGAAGCATGGTGATGGCGCGGATGATTGGGTTTTCAGTGGGCATGGGGATACCTCGCCGGTTGGCGTGAAAGGAAGTTGTGGGGTAGGTTCGACAGGCCCGGCATGGAGCCGGATAGGAGATTGCGATGGCGAAGGACTACAGCGTAGGGCGTTATGTAGCCTATGGAGCAGGGCCGGGCGGCCCGCGGATTGGTTGGGTTGAAGATGGGATGGCCCACTCGGACACAGGCACTTGGCGGTTTCGGATCGACGGCGAAGAGGTCTATGGCCCCGGTGGTGAACTGGTGGGGTTCATCACGGATGGCGTCGCGTCGCACAAGCAGACAGGCCAGTTCCTGTTTCGCCTCGAGGAGGACTGAGCGGCTATCATCTGCGATACCGCCCGCCGGCCGCGCATCGGGCATGGAAGTCGGCCGTGCAGGGTGGCTCCAACTCCATAGAAGGGAATTTTCGTGATGACACTGCGAATCAAGGAAGCGGAACTCCATACCATCAACATCAAGCTCGTCGACGAGGTGCTGGTGGCTGGGCCAGATGAGGAGTTCAGTGCTATCGAGGTATGGAAGGCTCGGCGCATTGGTGAGTTTTACGACGCTAACACCCCGGCTAAGGCGAATGAGCATCGCCAGGTGGTGGTAGTTGTCGATGATCCCGAGGATGAGAAGACGCAGGATCGGATCCGCTCGAAGTGCTTCGAACTCTTCAAGTCCGGTACCGGCCACAGCGGCGGTTGAGATCGGGAAATGATCAAGATCTTCGAAGACGACGACTCTGCTGAGGTAATTCTCAGCCATGTTCTTGAGCAGGGCATTGTCGGCATAGCAGGTGGCCGGATGAGCACCCGCAATAAGCTTGGTGCGGTACGCTCCATGGCCGAGCAGGCACGCCACCACGAGATAGTCGCCCTTTATACGGTCAACCATTACTGGGGCGAGTTGGCCTACATCTACGACGACAAGTTCTACCAGCCCGAGGGCGCAGAGCAGGCTGTTATCGAGGCCTACGACAAGCTCCTGGCCGAGCAGGGCGTCTTCCCTGACACCTACCTGGGAGCCGAATAGGGCTGCTATCTGGCTCATGCCCTGCGCTCCAGCTGCTGTTTGATCCGCCGGCCGATCCAACGCACCACCGGCACAGCCTTACTGTTGCCGATGGCCTTGTAGCGCGGGCCGTCCGGGCATTCCTCGGCGGGTTTCCCGCGCCAGGGAATCAGTGTGTGGTCGTCGGGCATGCCCTGCAGGCGTTCGCACTCGCGCGGAGTAAGGCGCCGGACGGCAGAGGCCACCTGCACCGCCTGAACCTCTGCACGAGCTTCCAGGGTGTAGGCGTGGTCAGCCTGTACACCTACGCCGTCAGGCCCGCTGGCCGGGTTAGTGCGCAGGGCTCCGGCTTGGATGGCAAAAACAGCGTGCGGGCTGGCCTGGTCGAGTGTGTACATAGGCTCGTCGCCAGCCGCTACACCTAGACCATTCTGATCCTTACCTCGCGTTGCGTTTTGAATGACGAAAACGGCATTTTCCTGGCCGTGGTTGCGGCCGAGTGGGTGCGCTTGGTCAACCAGCAGATCAGGGTCTTGGGTGCCGTGTACCACCAGTAGCCCCGCCATTGCATCCTGCTGAGTAGCGCTACCGGCAGCTTTGCCGTTGGACTGGAGGGTACCTGCCACAATGAAATGTCCGGCAGCGGCGCCTTCTGGCCTTCCTCCGGCACCGCCACTAAATGCCTCCCTTGTCAGAGTTCCTGCGGTCAGCGGGATGTCGTCGTAGCTGTAGCCGCCTGCCTTTCTGCCACCACCTGCAAGGGTTGGCGTTACGCAGAACGTCTCCGACGCGAAGTCATTGCGCAGGCCGTGGGCAGTCAGCGCACCGGCTTGGAACAGGCTGCTGTTCTGGTTCTCTCCCCCGAAGGCAGGAACGCCAGCCAATACCTCGACCCCTGGACCATCATCACCCTCGCAGTCCGGGCAGCCATAGGCACCCAGGCTCAGTCTGTAGACGTGGCCGCAGCCGCACTGGAGAGCAGGGCCGAATGGAGCGCAGCCGGCAACGTCTTGCCCCTCACCTCGGCGCGGCGGATGATCCCGGCGCACGCCTTCGGACTCAAAAAGTACCGCTGTTGGATCGAACCCAGCTCGAGCACTTGCGACAACGAACACACGGCGGCGTCGTTGGGCCAGGCCGAAATATTGGGCATCCAGCACCCGCCATGCGGCTGTTCGGACGGGGCCATACACACAACCAGCGTCCGTCCATTTTCCCCCTGACGGGAGGAGCGCATCGGATTCGCCCACCAGGGCCCCGAGGAAACACCCGAACGCATTGCCTTTGTCCGAGAGGACGCCGGGGACGTTTTCCCAGCAGACGACACACTCGTCTCCGGCGGGGCGAACATGGTCAATTGCATCTGCAAGCTCCACGAATTTGATAGTGAGTGCGCCGCGCTCGCCGGCCAGGCCTGCACGCATGCCTGCGACACTGAAGTCCTGGCAGGGCGTGCCGCCGACGAGAATCAGGGGCGCTGCGACGATGCCCAGCAGCACCTCGCGCGCCAGCTTGGTCATGTCGCCCAGGTTGGGCACCTTCGGCCAGCGTTGGGCCAGCACGGCGGAGGGGAAGGGCTCGATCTCGGCGAACCAGCGCGCCTGGAAGCCCAGGATCTCCCAGGCCAGAGACGCCGCCTCAATGCCGCTGCAGATGGAACCGTAGTCGATAGTGCAGGTCATGCAGCGCCTGCCTCCTGCTCTGCATCGAGCAGGGCGAAGAGGTCGGGCATGGCCATCTTGCGGACCTCGGCTGCGCAGTTGGCGGCGTTGTCTAGGAAGTACGCGGGGGATAGTTCGCAGCCGAGGCCATAGCGGCCGAACTTGATGGCGCGTACAGGCACGGTGCCAATACCGGCGAAGGGGTCATAGACCACCTCGCCGGGCATGGTGTACTGCTCGATCGCGCGGTCGACGATGTCGAACTGGAGCGGGCAGATGTGCTGCTCGCGGCCCTGCGCGGCCTGGAAGCTGTTCAGGGTCAGCATCCGGGTGATGTCCGTCCATACGTCTGGGTGCCAGCTCTGCACCTGCAGGAGCATGAAGCTACTGGGTAGCCAGCCTGAGTCGGCGACGTGCTCGGCAATCTTCACGTCGTGGCGGAAGTCGTAGACGTTTTCCAGGCTGTGGCGTTTGAAGAGCTGGAAGATGGCAGCCTGGTCCAGGCCGTCCAGATCCTCGGGCATCAGTGGTCGATTGCCGCTGGAGCGAGTGAGGCCGTGTGCGTCGAACTGCCAGCGCGGGCGGGTGTAGGTGTTCTTGTCCTTGACCACCGGCACGTCGGCGTAGCCGTTGCTGCGGTCGGTCGGCGGCTTGCGGAACACCAGCAAGTACTCCGGCATGCCCGCGCCCTGCCGGCTACCGTCCTTGCATTGCTCGGTCCAGCCAAGGCGATAGGTTTGGGCGTTCTCTCGCACCACGTCGGTGACGATGGTCTTGCGGGCCAGGAAGCCGAAGCCGTGCTTACGGAAGGCGGCCACACATTGGTCGCTGAACGGGTCAACCACCTGGAAGCCCATGCCAGAGATCCCGCTGGGGGTGATCCGGTCCTTGACGTGGATGGCAGCCAGGCGGCCTGGCTGCAGCACGCGGTAAAGCTCAGGGATCAGGAAGTCCATCTGCTTCCAGAAGTGTTCGCTGTCGTCGGTGTGGCCGAAGTCGTTGTAGCTGGGCGAGTACTCGTACTGATTGCCGAAGGGGATGCTGGTCAGCACCAGGTGCACGCTGTCCGACTCCATGCGCTGGGTCTCCAGCACGCAGTCGTTGTTCACTACGGTGTAGTGCTCGCCGGAAGCCTCGACCCGCTCGACGCCGAGCGAGCGCGCCAGTTGGCTGGCCATGGCGGCGTGTGCCAGGCCGAAGTCACGGATGATCTTGGTCATTTTGTCTGCCTGGACGTTGTGCTGGAGCCACTTGCGCTCCAGTTGGCGGCGGATGTCGCGCTCGGCCTCGGTGTAAATCAGGTCGATACGGACGCGGTGCTGCTGGCCGAAGCGCTGGATGCGGTGGACGGCTTGGATGAAGTCGCGGAATTTGAAGCCGATGCCGAGGAATACGGCTTGGTGGCAATGGCGCTGGAAGTTGCAGCCGGCGCCGGCGATCACGGGCTTGGCAGCCAGCTCGGGGAACATGCCGTCGCTGAACTCGACGATCAGCTGCTCGCGGTCGTCCAATGGCTGGCTGCCGTAGACGCTGACCACGTCGGGGATCGCGGCCTCGATCGCGTGGCGCTCGGCTTCCAGGTCGTGCCAGATGATCCGGTGCGCACCGGGCTCGGCCGCGCGGATCTCCTGCAGCTTGCCGATGCGGGCCGGCAGGCTGTCACGCTTCACCTTGGCCGCGTCCTGCACGCCGATGGCGGCGTTGCTGAACAGTCGGCCTTGGCCATCCTTTTCGGCTCCGGCCTTGCTGTGGTCGCTGGGCAGCTCGTGCCAGTGCAGGTCCAGCTCCGGCAGGCTGTAGCCCTCGTCGCTGAAACCGAGGTCGCTGGGCTTCTGGATGAACAGCGCCCAGCTGGCGACCCAGAGCCAGAACTCCTCCTCCTTGTGGGGGTGGATGGTCAGCTGGTCGGCCTTCTCGCTGTTGCGCTTGAAGAAGCGAGTCTTGGCCGCGCCGACATCCATCACACCCAGGTAGGCGGCGTAGGCCAGCAACTCGATGTAGTCGTTCGGGCTCGGGGTGGCCGTAGCCACGAACCGGTACCGAACGCCTGCAGTCTTGATTCCGGCCTGGCGATCGTCGCCGGCGAACAGCCGCATGAACTCGCGGAAGGTCTTGCTGCCGCCAAAGCCGCGCAGGCAGTCGGCCTCGTCCAGGCTGGTGGCCACGAAGTGGCGCGGATCCAGTTTCCCGTCGCGCACCGTCTCGTAGTTGGTCAGGTAGACGCCGGTTTCGCCGGCTTCTTCGATGCTGCGGATAAAGCGCGGCGGCTCGGCCCAGCCAAGGCGCTCGACGGCATCGCGGCGGAACTCCTGCCGCACGCCGAGCGGGATGGTGATCAGGCCGCGGCCGCCAGCATGCTCGGCAGCAAGGCGCACGGCTTCCAGCTGGATCACGGTCTTGTGCAGGCCGAAGCTGGCGAACAGTGCGCGCCGGCCACCCTCGAGCAGCCAGGGCACGATGGCCTGGCAGTGCGGCTTCATGCGCGGGTTGACCAAGGCCTGGTCGACCTGGAAGCCGAGCGAGGGCGCGACGCAGACCTTATTCTCCAGAAACTGCTGGTAGGCGGCGGTCATGACTGCGGAGCTTCCTCGTGGCCCAGGCAGTAGCCCTGAGCGTCGTGGTGGTTGCAGCTGACCGGCATGACCTGGTAGCCCTTGGCTGCCAGGTCAATACCGCGCTGCAGCACTTCTTCGCCGGGCAGCGAGCGGCCGGTGGCGTCCTTCAGCAGTCCGTCTAGTTGGCGAGGGGCTCGGGCGTGGCGGATGATGCCGTTGCTGATGTCGATGACGCAGTGGAAGGTCTTCATGCGGCCGCTCCATTGCGCTTGCTGAGCAGACGCAAACGGGCGGCCTCATAGGCGCTGGGCAGAATTTCTTCAGCCCCTTCAATCCAGCCGGAAGTTGGCTCTCCTGCTGCGATATTGGCTTTGTGCTCCTGCTCGTCGATCTGGAACCCGAGAAGGAAGTAGGCTGTGCCGTCTAATTCGAACATCACGCCGCCGGACAGCAGCAAGTTGCCCGTGTTGACGCCAAGCTGCTGCCAGGTGGTGTGGCTGCTGATGCGAGGCGGACAGTGCTCCTGCCACAGGGCGGTCAGGCGCTCATGTTCGGCGCGAATCGCGGTGCGCTGCGCCTTGCTGGCGCCTTTGGGTGGAACTGCCGTTACGCGGAGTGAGCGGTAGCCGTAGTCGTCTGGCTGGCGCCAGTGCACGTCGAGTGCAATATCACGGCCCAGCTTCAGCCCACCCACGTAGTGGGAGTCGCAGCTGCGCATTGGGGATGCAGCGGCACCGAAGATCTGACCGAGCTTGGTGCGCTGGGCATCGAAGGCGTCTTTTTGCAGGTACCAGGTGGTTACCAGGGAGACAACCGCCGGTGCCGCGGAGCGGTAGTAGAAGTCGGTCACAGGATTACCTCCCGCGAACCGGTGGTGTTCATCGCCGTTACCACGCCAGCCGCTTCCATGGTATCGATCAGGCGGGCGGCACGGTTGTAGCCGATCTTGAACTTGCGCTGGACGGCGCTGATGCTGGCGCGGCGCGACTCGCGAACGAACTCAACGGCCTCGCTATAGAGGGGGTCTGTGTCGTCGTCGGCATGGCGTTGCTGGGCGCCAGGGAAGTGCAGAGTGGCGGTGACGCCGTCCTTCAGGCTGAGCAGGTTGGTCACATCCAGACCGTCGCCTGTGATGCTTGGGCGGTTCTCCTCGGCGATCGCTTCCTTCGGCACTTCCTCGCCGCCCAGCGCGTCGATAAGCGCAGGGATGAACGCCTGGAAGGTCAGCATCATCAGGGTGAAACTGGCGTCGAGTTGAGCGAGTTGGTCGGCGTCTTTGCCGGCGTTGTCCAGCGCTGTCTCCTGCAGCAGGTCTTCGAAGCGCAGGCGGCGGATGACCAGGCCCTCGTCAAGTACGAAGGACAGCTTGTCCTGCCAGGCGAGTGACAATTTGGTCACGCACTTGCCGGCAGACAGGTGCAGCTGGATCTCTTCGCTGGTCAGGTCCTGGTGTTTGGCAGTGATGCTGCCTTGCTCGTCGGCGTCGCGGAGCAGGGCGTCGGCGCAGATCCAGAAGTCATGGGCGGCCTGCTGGGTCTTGACCCAGTCAGTCATGGTCGCGGTCGCGGCGAACTTCATGGTGATGGGGCGGACGGGCAGGCTGCCGAGTACTTCACGCAGGGTCGACAGCAGATCCTCTGCCTGCTTGGGGCTGGCGGTGTCGACGATGATCAGCCCATCGGCCGGCATGATGGCGGCAAAGGTGGACTTGCGGCGTGTGAAGGCGCGGGGTAGGAAGGCCTGGACGATCTCGTCCTTCAGCTGGTCGCGCTCTTTTTTGTAGACCTTGCGTTGCTGCGACTCCTCGATCGCCTCGACCTTCTCGCGCAGGGCGTCGTTGATGACGCTGGCCGGCAGGATGCGCTCCTCCTTCCGCGCAGCGACCAGTAGGAAGCCATTGCTGCTGTGCACCAGGGGAGCTTCGCCACCTTTGCCGATGGGGGCGGTGAAGCCGTAGGTGGTTAGCTCCTGGCTGGCGCAGGGGCGGGCAGGCTTCTGCAGCAGAGCGTGCTCAAGTTCTCCAGCTGCCCATTCGAAGGCCTGGGTAAAGCGATAGATCAGCAGGTTGCGGAACCACATGGCGATGCTCCTAGGCAGCTTGTTGGGTGAAGGTGAGGTTGTAGCGAGAGGCGATTCGGTCGAGCCGGGCGCAGCCGATCTTCAGCTGGCGGGCGGCGGCGTAGCGGGACAGGCCGAGGCCGGCCATGGCGGTGGCACGCTCCACCAGCTTGGCGTCGTCGCTGATGGAGCCGTGTGGGCGTCCTGCCTTGCGAAGGGCCTTGCGGGTTTGCTCTTCGCGGCGAGTGGTGGTGATGATGGTCATGTCGTCCGCGCGCCACTGGCGGGACACCAGTGCGCGCGGTTCGATCTGGATCACATCAATGACCTGCTCACCCCCGGCGGCCTCAAGCATTGCGGCCAGCCACTGGCGATCCGCTTCCTTGGATGAGGGGGTGGGCAGGTTGAGTGTTGTCAGGTGGTGCATGGCTTTTCTCCAGGTAAAGGGGCGGCGTGGCGGCTATATGAGCCGCCAGAGCTGGCGATAGGGCTGGTCGAAGGGAATGTCGTCGTCGAAGCTGTCGTAGTCCGGCGCTGGCTGTTGCTGCTGTGCGGCAGGGCGCGGACGTTGCTGCTGAGGGCGCTGCTGGCGTTGATCGACGGGCTGGCTGTCGCCGCGTCCGCCAAGCAGCTGCAGGGTGCCGTGCATGTCCACCACGATTTCCGTGGTGTAGCGCTTGATGCCGTCCTTCTCCCACTCACGGGTCTGCAGGCGGCCTTCGACGTAGCACTGCGAGCCCTTGCGCAGGTACTCACCGGCGATTTCCGCCAACTTCCCGAAGAACACCACGCGGTGCCATTCGGTGCGGGTCTGCTGCTGGCCGGTCTGCTTGTCCTTCCAGGTGTCGGCGGTGGCCAGGGTGATGTTGGTCACCGCGTTGCCATTGGGCAGATACCGGGTTTCCGGATCGCCACCGGCGTTGCCGATCAGGATGACTTTGTTGACGCCGCGGGCCATGGGTCAGGCCTCCACTGCAATCGGCAGAACCGGCATGGCTACGCCCTGCAGGGCGAAGTAGATGCGGGCGCAGGCCTGGGCATCAGCCATGGCGCGGTGCGCTTCCACCAGGTCTTCGCCGGTGAAGTGCTTGTAGGCTTCGGCCAGGGTGGGCAGTTTGCCGAGGCCAACCGGGCCGCGTGCCTTGCTGCAGGTGCAGAACTTCTCGGTACCGTCGCGGAAGGTGTTGGCGCGCTCTTCGTCTTGGTAGCGCATCAGGGCGATGCGGATGATCCGATCGTCGAAGGTGGCGTTGTGGGCGACGCGAATACCGGCACGGGCATGAAGGGCCAGGAAACCCTCCAGGGCCTCGGCTTCGGGGATGCCGACGTCCATGGCCATTTCCTGGCTGATGCCGTGCAGCTGGACCAGCTCGTCGGGAATGACCCAGCCATTCGGGCGGACGATGGCCTTGAAGCTGTCGATCACGGCGCCCTGGGCGTTGTGCAAGATTGCTGCGATCTCGACGATGTGCGGTTGGTGGCCGGCTTCGCTGGGGTTCTTCCAGTCAGGGATGCCGGTGGTTTCGGTGTCAAATACGTTGACTAGGTCGCTCATTTCTCTTTCCTCGGGCAAAAGGAGCCCCAACCCACGCCGGATGGGGCCGGCGTGGTGGGCGGGTTCAGTGGTGGTTAAGCTGCGGCGGGTACCGGTTCAGCGCGCACGCCAGGCAGTTGCATGGCCTGGCGCTCGCCATTGGCCAGGCTGTCTAGGGCGGCCTGGTCGATGATCAGCAGGTCTTCGGTGCCAAAGCCGGCAGCGATGGCGGCGATCAGTGCACTCTTGTCGACGACGACGGCGTGCCACTGGCGGTTATCTGCCTTCTTGGGTTTGGCGGTGGCGGTCGGTTCAGCCTGCACTGCGGCAGTCAGCGGCACCGGGGTAGGCTCCGGTTCCGGAGTGGCGGCCGGCGGGTTGAGTGCAGCGCGCTCGCGCTCGATCGATTCGCGCTGCGCCTGTAGCTCGCGCTGTTGGCGCTCCAGTTCTTCCTGCTGGCGGCGCAGCTCGGCCTGCTGAGCTTCTTGCTGGCGGAGGAGCTCTGCGTTCTTGGCTTCCAACTCTTTGCGCACTTCCTCGGCGGCCTCGAAGGCCAGGCGGTCAGTCAGCATCTGGGTAAGCTCGTCCAGAGAGGCCTGACGGGCTGCTACGGCCTCCTTGGTAAGGTCGTAGAAGTCGTGCATGGCGTCGATTTCGCCAACGTGGTCGAGCATGTGGCTGATCTCGATGCTGCTACCGCCGCGAACGCGAGCCGGCATCGCCTTGATGGCATCCACCTTTGCTTGCAGGCGGGCGATACGCTCCTGGCGCTCGCGCTCGGCGCGGTCATCGACCTCTTTCTTGGCCGCTTTCATCGGGTCTTCCAGCTTCACCAGTTCGGAGGTGATGCGCTTGGCTTCGGCGTCGATGATTTGGCCAGCCTTCAGGTAGGGTTCTTTCTCGCGTTTGCGTGCGGCTTCCAGGCTAGTGCGCAGGCCGGTCAGCTCTTTGATGCCGGTCTTGACGAACTCGTAGCCGTCCGGGGTGTTCACGTCCGGCACGATGCTGTATTTCTCGCTGAGCAGAGCGAGTGCTGCATTGGTGGTGCTGTACTCGGTGACCTCGACAGTACCGTTATCCAGGTCGACGTTATTCAGGATGGTCATGATTTAGGCCTCGGCTTTTTTGGGGGTGCGCAGCTGTTCTTCGCGAACGGAAGCTGCATCGTTGATGCGGTTCTCGACATCGGCAGGGTTGAAGTTGGCGACTTCTGCTTTAGCGCGGGCTTGCTGAACGATCTGCTTGCGCATCAGATCCAGGGCCATGAGGTTCGGGCAGCGATCAAGGGCGCCGATCTGGCGGTTCAACCAGTCGCGGAAGTCTTCTTTCACCTCGGCCATGATGGTTTCGGCGCCTGATTCGCCGGCTTCTTCCAAGCGCTTCTTCAGCTCGAGGCCTTCGAGATAGACTTCATCCTCGAACATGCCCAAGTGCACGTCGGCGCTGAAGCCGAGCATGGAGAGACATTTTTTGATGGCGTCCGTAAGGCTCTTTTTCGGCGCATCAAAGTCGGTAAAACACCCGTACTGGGACTTGCGAACGAACGGGGTATGGCCGTAGTGGGTCACGCTGTTGCGTTTGCCACCGTGCTGGTACCAGAGCTTGATCTGGATGGTGTGGACCTGCTCATGGGCGATGACCAGGCCGTCCTTGCCGGTGATTGGCGCGCCTTGGTCGAAGCGATCCACCAGCACTTCGTAGCCCCAGCCTTTGCCGAGCGGGCCGAAGGTCTCGGTTGCACGCTGTACCAGATACAGGCCGTTGATTGAGGTGACCGGTCTGCCGTCCAGCGGCTGGGTCTTGGTGAACTTCTGGTCGGTAGTTTTTACCGATTCCCAGAGGGTCATTTTGGGATCTGCTTTCGCCTGTGCCATGTTGATTCTCCTTATGCCGCGGCTGTTTCGCGGCTTTTCTTCTGGGTTTCCACCCAGGCTTTCACTTCCCCGAGCACGTAGCCGACAGGCGCCTGGCGGGTATCGGAACTGCTCAACGGGACGGCCTTCGGAAAGGTTTTGTCGTTCTTGATCCGGCGGTAAATCGCTGCCCGGGAAAGTCCGGTCAATGCGATGACTTCGGGGAGCCGGATCAGCGTTGTGTCTGGGTCGAACGGTGTTGTTGTGCTCATGTGCTTCTCCGGAGCGCTCAGCTGTACTGGATGGTTGCGGCCAGGAGCACGACGCCCCAGATGACGAGCCAGATGGCCACGCCCTTGCAGTGATCTCGGAAGGTCATTTCGCCACCCAAGTGATGAACCAGGCGCCGTTACGGCGGATTGAACTGATGATCTGGCTGGGGCTGCTCAGTCCGGCCGCGATCGCCTGCTGCATGGCTATGTTGAGCGTGCTGTTACGCATGGACGGGCACCTGGCAGGCGGCTAACTTCGCGAGCTGCAGCTGCTGGCGGAACGCGGCGGCTTCGTAGTCGTGGATGCAGTTCTCGGCATCAGCCAGATCGATAAGCCCGGCGGCGTAGGCGTTGTTGATCTCTCGGTTGGCAGGGCTACCTGGTGCGCTGCGCTCAACGTCCGCGATGGCGCGACGGATCAGCAGGCGGGAGACTTCACTCATGGCTCAGCTCCAGGCGTGCGATCAACTCGTTTTCGGCTTGCTTCTGCAGCGCGGCGATGCGCTTCTCGGCCTCTTCGCCGGCGAACTCTTCACGAGTGCCGGTGATGTGCTTGTCCAGCTCGGCCAGCGCCGAATTGAGCAGGGAGGCGTCCTGATGGATGCGTGCTACGACGAGGGCATAGGCCAGGTCGCGGTCTACCCAGATGGCGCAGTGGTCAGCGAACGCGTTGCAGGTCGCCGGAGCACCGCCATCGACCTCGGCGAGGATCTGCGCTTTCAAGGCGTCCAGGGCGCGCTCGCGACGATCGTCTGCGTCAATTGCTTGGTAATGGGCGGCTTCTTGGGCGCCGGCATTGCTGATCAGGTGGGGTTGCATGCTGCCTCCTTTCTGCGAAATTTGCAGACTGTGTCGCTGCATTATTTGCAGAAAAAATCCTGCGTCAAGTGCAGAATGCAAAAAAGGCGCAAAAAAAAGCCCGCGGTAAGGCGGGCACTTTGAAGAGAGGGGGTTTAGATCAGGGATTCGTGCTTAGCGATCGCTACGCCGCAGAGAACAGCTTCGCCGTTAATGCGGATGAACTGCTCGGGCCAGGCAGGGTTCAGTGCCTTGAGATACTTCTGGTCGCCTTCAATGATCAGCTGCTTGAAGGTCGCCTCTTGGGAATCGACCAGCTTCGCTACTACCAGCGAACGATGAATGGCATCGCGATCAGGGTCCACGAAGATGATGTCGCCATCGCGGAATGACCACCGCTCATGGGCATTGAACATCGACTCACCACGGATACGCACCGCATAAGTCCTGGGGCCATGGGCTACAGGGCAGGGCAGCCACTGCTCTGCGTCGCCCGCGGCGTAAATATCGGAAACCTCAGTCCAGCAGCCGGCCTGAACCCACGAGATCAGCGGGACATGGCCACGAATCGCGGGCCCGTCTTCAACGGAGTCGATACCTGGCGCCTGAACTGACACCGAGACATTGAGCAACGCCAGGATCCTCTTCAGGAGCTGGTCATTCACCTGCTGCAGACCGCGCTCAAGACGCGACAGGTTGCCGGTATCAGTACCGGCTTCCTGGGCGAGCTTTTCCAGAGTCCAGCCCTTGGTTTTGCGCGCAGCGCGTATGGCATCACCGATCTTCATGGGGTGCATTCTCTGCACCTACTGCGTATTACGCAAAGCGTAATCTGCAGATTCTGCTTGCTCTTGTTCTGCGAAATTTGCAGAATAATTTTAGGAGAACCCAACCATGAGGCTTTGAGATGACTCCTTTGAAGAAAGCCCGGAAGGCGAGGCAGTGGCGTCTCGCTGATTTGGCGAGCCAGCTGCACGCAGTTGGCTGCGAGATCGACACCGGCAATCTCTCGCGTATCGAGAATGGCAAGCAACAGGCGTCGACAGCCCTGGCGGAGAGGCTCAGCCAGGTGTTCGACGGGGAGCTGGACGAGCTCCAAATCCTGTACCCGGAGCGCTTCCAGGAGAAGCCAACGGGTGAAGCTGCTTAGAGAGAGATCCATGGACGACGACCTGTCCGAATTCGTGAAAGAGAACGTGATCAAGGCCCGATTCGATGACCAGACCCATGACCGGATCCTGGCGGCCTGCCGCCGGAGTCGATTGCGCCGCGCCGAACTGGTGCGCCAGATCGTTGTGGACTGGCTCGACGAGAGCGAAGCCAAGGCTACGGCATCGACCGATGCAGCCTGAAGGCCCCGAGGAGGCCCTGATGCAAGCAACCGCGATCAGCGATGCGCGTGACCGCCTGGCGGAACAGGCGATCGCTGACATGACGCAGACCGAACGAACACGGCTCCAGGCCTATGCCGCGGAGCGGGGGATCACTGTCGAGCAGGCGGTGGTGCAGATCGTTACCAGCGCGCTGGCTAAGGGGCACTGATGGATTGGCTGCGGTGGTGGCACGGAACGGTGACCGACCCGAAGTTCCAGCGCGTTGCGCGGACGGCCGGGGTAAGCGTGGGGGAGGTGATCGCCGTGTGGGCGTGCCTACTCGAGCGTGCGAGTTCTGTGACGCCGAGTGACGCGAAGGTGACGCAGGGTGACGCCGTGGTGACTCGTGGTTCTGTCACTGGCTTCGACTGTGCGGATCACGACGTGCTTTTGGGCTTCGAGGACGGCACCGCCGAGAAGGTGATGGCCGGCCTGGTCGATCGCGGGCTGATCGTCGACGGGCGCATTGCGCGTTGGGAAGAGCGGCAGCCGAAACGCGAAGACTCAAGCGCGGCGCGGACTCGCGAGTATCGGGCCAGGAAAAAGCAGGGTGAAACGGTGACGCCGAGTGACGAGTCTGTGACGCCAGGTGACGCCCCAGAGAAGAGTAGAGGAGATAAGAGTAATACCCCCTTTAGTCCCCCTGGGGACAAGCCCAAGACGAAGCCCAAGACCAAGGCGAAACCGAAACGCCAGCTGCCTGACCCATTCCTGGTGACCACCGCGATGTTGGCGTGGGCCGGGGAGCGCGTGCCGTTGGTGAATACCGATCTGGAGACAGAGCGCTTCGTGAATTACTGGAAGGCCGAGGGCTCGGTCAAGGCTGACTGGGACGCGACCTGGCGGAATTGGATGCTCAAGGCGCAGCAGGACGCAGAACGGCGCGTGCCGTCTGGGCGCCAGTCAGTACCAGATCCAAACAATACCCGTTGGGCTGAAGAGCTCGAGGATGGTGGGTTGTGAAACAAGTTACTCAGGTCATGGCCACGCTGACGAACCAGCCGCCAGAGCCAGTCAGGCTGCCAACCAAGCTGGACCCCGCGACCGTGGAGGTCGTCAACAAGCTCTTCACCGAGCTGCAGTGCATCTTCCCTGCATGGCGCCAGGCTTGGCCGACCGACAAGGCCATGGGACGCGCGAAGCGCAGCTGGGTGAAGGGGCTGTTCAAGGCCGGCATCAACTCGCTGGAGCAGCTGCGTTGGGGCGTTGAGGCGTGCCGTGAGCTTGGCGAGGATTTTGCGCCGAGCGTTGGCCGCTTCATCCGCATGTGTGTACCGAAACCGACCGATTTGGGTATGCCCGACGAAGAGTCTGCCTGGCGCGAGGTTGTGCGAGGCAGCAGCGACCCTGAGCGACATCGCTGGAGCCATGAGGCTGTGCATCTCGCTGGCCGTGCTGCCGGTTGGTTCCACCTTCGCCGGGGCAGCCTGTCTGAGGAAACCCTGCGCAAGCGCTTCGGCCACGCCTATCACCAGCTCCTGCGCCGGGTGGCCATGGGGCTGCCGCTCGAGGAGCCGCGCCAAGCCCTGGAAGACCAGAGCGAGGGTCGAGAGCTGACGCCTGAGCAGGCCGATCGCCGTGGCGAGTGGCTGGTACAGGCGCTGATGCGAGACCAGGGCCTCGCCGATTTGTCTGGCGAGCAGGCCCGCCAGCAGTTGCTGGCGAGGTTTGGAAGAACGAGGGGAGAGCGACAGGTATGAATTCAATTGCCGAAATTGCGCTTGCTCAAGCGCGTAAGCGTGGGAACGCAGCCAGTGCGCTGCGCCCGCCGGTACCGAAGGTCGCCAAGTTGGTGCCGGTGGCCGCTTCTGTTGAGCCACCAGTGCAATCGGACGTCGGCCACTTTAGCCGCTTGCTGTATCTGGAAGGCCGTCGTCATGCGCTCGACATCGTCCGTGGCTCGCGGGGGCTGCTGGATATTCCAGGCGGTGGCAAGGATCTGGTTGGCCGCCTGCGGCAGTGCATGCAAGGAAAGCCAGAGAGTTTCGCCCGGGGCGTGGCCGAGATCATCGAGACTCTGGAGCAGGAGGTGGGCCATGGGTAGTGCTGCCACAACAACCAGCCCAGACACACCGGAGGCGAAGAAGAAGCGCCAGAAGCGCGCAGCGCGACCGGTATACATGGAATGGCGCCGGATGGTCGATGAGCAGACTGGCGAGCTGCGCCTGGCGCTGGTGGCCGACAGCGGTATCGATCGCTTCCTGTGCAAGGAGCGCGGCTATCGCACTGGCGACCAGGTGCGTTGCGAGATCAAAAAGCCGCGCAACGTGAAGCTGCACCGTCTGGTGCATGGCCTGGGCAAGTTGGTGTCGCAGAGCGTCGACAAGTTCTCTGGTATGGACGCGCACAGCGTGATCAAGCGCCTGCAGGGCGATGCTGGCGTGTGCTGCACCTGCGAGTCGTTCGATATCCCCGACCTGGGCCGGGTGACACGCAGCATTCCGGAAAGCCTGGCCTTCGACGAGATGCCAGAGGAGCGCTTCCGCGAGTTCTGGTCGGGCATCTGCCAGCACCTGGTGAAGGTGTATTGGCCGGGCCTCGATGAGGCGCGGATCGAGGAAATGGTCAACTTGATGCCGGCGGAGGTGGCCTGATGCTCAGTGCACGCAAGCCGCTGAAGGCTATAAGCGGGAGCCTCAAGAAATGCGCTGTCCGCACCTGCAGGGCGCCATTCGTGCCGACGCAGACTTTCCAGACCTGGTGCAGCCCTGACTGCGCGATCGTGATTGCCCGGGCAAAGCAGGAGAAGCAGCGGCTTGCCATCGATCAGCGTGAGCGGCGGGAGATCCGGGCAGCGAAAGAGCGGGTGAAGCCGCGCGGCGAGCACATGAAAGAAGCTCAGGCCGCCTTCAATGCCTGGATCCGCGAGCGCGACAGCCTGCAGCCGTGCATCAGTTGCGGTCGGCACCATCAGGGCAAGTACGACGCTGGCCACTACCGCACCGTCGGGAGCAACCCGGCGCTGCGCTTCGAGCCGCTCAACTGCCACAAGCAGTGCGTTCCCTGCAATCAGCACAAGTCCGGCGACATTGTGAACTACCGGATCAACCTGGTTCGCCGGATCGGCGCAGAGAAGGTGGAGTGGCTGGAGGGGCCGCACGAGCCGAAGAAGTACTCGATCGAGGATCTGAAGGCGATCAAAGCCCACTACCGGGCCCTGGTGCGTGAGATGAAAAAGGGGGCTTCATGAAGCTCAAGTGCTTGTTGTTTGGCTGCAAGTGGAGCCCGGGTGTGCGGCTGTTTTTCGGTAACGAGTACCTGGTGCTGGAGCACTGCGAGCGTTGCCCGTCGTACCGCTACAGGAGTGAAGAATGAGCGACCGGGTGTTTGATCAGTGGCTGTTGGAGCAATGGCGCATCTTGCGCGAGCAGGGGTTGATTCGTTGAGCAGGGGAGACGGCATGACAACCAAGAAATCATCGACGCAGCTTGTTCTGGAGGCCGTGCAGGATCTGCATGCGCAGGAGCAGGTCGTGACGCGCGAGACACTGGCCGCCCTTACCAACCTGAAGCTGTCCGTGGTCGATGATCGAATCGGCGCCCTGATCGACGACGGTCTGGTCGTGCGTGTGCAGCGCGGTGTGTATGTGCCTGCAGAGACCCATCCACCGGCCAGAGTGATCAGCAAGACCATGCTGCCAGATGGCACGGTTAAGTTGGATATCGGTGATCAGGTGGTGACCCTGACCCCGCGAGAGGACAGGATGCTGGCTGCCCTGTTGGCCGGTGTGGTGATGCAGTCAGCTGCGATTGAGGTGGGACACCAGTCTGCTCTTGTGGCCGGGGAGATGAATTTACGGTTGAATCGGTTGGAGAGAATCCTCACTAGATTGGCTGATTCTGGTGACGATCTAAGTTCGGCGGTAGGTGCATAACACGCATTTCCGAAGCTATAGTGCTGGCCAAGCGACAGCATTCGGTGGTGTGGTAATGGAAGACCTGGCAACAAAAATCATCCCCCTGGTACAGATGCTGATACCTGGTTTCATCACCACGTTGATCTTCTACTGGCTGGCTGACGTGAAGAAACCGGGACAGTTCGAACGAACTGTTCAGGCGTTAATCGGTACCGGCGTTATAACGATGGTGGTAGCGGGGGTAGAGCTACTACTGAAGTTCATCGGCTCCAATTACTTTCAGATCGGTCTCTGGACTACGCAGGTTGAGAGTGCTTGGGGTGTTTTCCTGGCAATCCTTTTAGGCCTCGGGCTTGCCTTTGCTTCCAACCATGACTACCTCTACAGCATCGCCAGAAAGTGCACGCTGACCTCCCGATCGTCATATCCGGAATGGATCTATGCCTTCCGCAAGCGGGAAAGGAAGAGCGTTGTCTTGACTCTGCTTGATGGGCGGCGACTATTTGGTTATCCCCTTGTCTGGCCTACCGATCCGAAAGATGGCCACTTTTTGATTACAAATCCCTGCTGGATGGATGAGAAAAATCAGTGGGTAGAGATGCCAGGTATTGAAAGCTATCTCATCTCGAACGCTGATGTTTATTTGGTCGAGTTTCTTGAATAGGAGAAGCAACGTGACAAAGGAAAGCAAAGAGTCTGAACGCTTGATTAGCCAGCGCCACCAGGTCAATGAGGGTATGAACGTAAACCCTCCTGCGCCATCGAACATTCGTCCAACAGTTCCGCCGCCCGCACCACCGAAAGCCCCAAGTAAGTAGAGGTGAGCCATGTACGAGGAAAGAGGCATATCCCCACCACCACGCAAGCCGAGTGGTGGAAGTAGTCCCCAGAGTCCAGCCAGTGAGCGTCCAGCGACGCCGCCGAAGGCGCCACCTGCACCACCAGGAAGGGGCTAGTTTCCGATGAGCAGCAATAAGCCGCCTAGCCGTGATCCAGTCCGCGTTCCTTGCCAGGACGGGATTAGTCCGCCACCCAAAGCAACAGTTGTTCGACCAGCAACACCACCATCTGCACCACCGCCAACTGCTAAAAAGTGAGCTCACCATGACAGAAAAAACAGGCCACCAGTCTGGTTCTCCGGTCAAAGGGGGAGTGAGCAAGGAGACTACAAGTCAGCGTCCCGCAACTCCTCCCAAGGCTCCGCCACCTCCTCCGAAGAAAGACTGAATCAAATTGCTCTGCCCCCCTGTAGGGTTTGAGCGGCCAACGCCATGTCGCCACTCTCGGATTGCCAATCACCCCAACAACCCAAGAGAGGCGACACATGAAACGACTGTTCATTGGCTTGGCCCTGGCCCTGGTGGCGTACTGTGGTGTAGCCACCGCCGGCGATGCTGTACAGGATCTGCAGCTGGATGCTGCGTATGTGGTGCAGAGCCAGGGTGTCGATTACGACGCCGCGTTGGCCGGCGCCGAGAGTACCGCGGCCAGCTCCCAGAGCCAGGAAGCCCCGGGCACCACCACGCGATTGCGAAGTGACATGCGGGTAGCCAGTGCGGGCCTGGTGTTCGATCGAGCCGATGTGATTCACGGTATCAAGCGCCTGGTCCCGTGTTGATCGCTACCCTGTAGGAAGAGCCCGCTCAGTGCGGGCTTTTTTGCTCTAGGGAGCGGGTGGTTCCTGTTTCACCATGTTTTCGAAGCGGAACTGGACGTAGTGGGGGAGGAGGATCGAAGAGGTGGATGAGAAATCTCGCTCCTCATGTGTCAACGGTCCAAACTCTTCTATCTGCTCAGGGGTTCTTTGGTCTTCGACAAATGGGACTTCAGAAACCATGGCAGTCCCGGGCTTTCGGTCGAGCACGGTAGGAATGAAGGTAAGTAGGCTGTAGCTGCCAAACGCGATCCAGAAAAGGCAGTGCGGGAAGGTGTTGGTATTTCGGAAGTAGAGCCGGTAAATGCAATCGGTGTATTGGGCACCTGGCATTGTGGCCTCGATCACCGGCGTCGGACTAACGTGTAGTCCTGCCTCAGACATGGGGTTGAGCCAATTGATCGTGGGGCTGAAGAGTGGCAAGTAGCGTTCGCTGACAATGGACATCGCAATCTTGCACAGCGATTTGTGGGCGAGATACGGGATAAATAGCTCGCGATCCATTGACCAAGCGACAGACTTTTCATCTTCATTGAATGTCATTGCGTCGTCGGCGCTCAGTTTCACGGTCAAGTTCCGTGTATGACGATCCATGTGCAGCAGCTCGATCAGGCTATCGCGGTATTTGGGAGTCTTCCGCGCCTTGTTGGTGATTCCGTTGATCGTACGGAATGGGCGGGTGTACTTCTCCAGGTGAGGCTCAACTGAGCTGCCGAAGTGGGCGTTGCAGTCGTCGCACTCGGAGTTGAGGATCAGTGCATGGTTGCCAAGGAACTCAGGTATCGCATGGGCCTTGTGCTTGAACGTGGCCGACTCGCGATCACGGCCGCAGAATCTGCAGATGTAGCGCGTCCCTATGTATCGCTTGTGTCCCTTGCCGGCGATGCCCAACTCTATGAGCTCGAAATCACCAAGGTTGTATTCGCTGTCAACCATCGTGGCCCCCTCGGTTAATGGCGCAAATAGTACCAGCCCCCCTGTAGGGTTCGACCCTATCTTCCAGGCCGGGAACACTCCCGGCCATGACAGCAGACGCCAAGGGCGCAAAGCCCGTATCTCCGAAGCCCAAGAAGCCAGCAGCCAAGCCCAAGGTAGCTGGAGCGAAGACTACTGCCCGTAAAGTTGGTCGACCGACCGATTACACAGAGAAGCTGGTAACCGCTATCTGCGTTGGCATTGCCGAAGGCATGAGCCTGCGTAAGGTGTGCGAGCTGAACGGAATGCCGTCGATTTCCACTGTGTTGCGCTGGCTGGCGGATGATTCGAAGGCGGAGTTTCGCGACCAATACGTGCGCGCGCGCGAGGCGCAGGCTGATGTTCTGGCCGAGGAGATCCTGCAGATCGCTGACGACGGTCGAAACGACACCCAGGTGGATGATGAAGGTAACGTCTTCGTCGACCATGACCACATTGCTCGTTCGCGGCTGCGGGTAGATGCCCGTAAGTGGCTGGCCAGCAAGATGGCGCCGAAGAAGTACGGCGACAAGATCGAGGCGACGCATACCGGCCCGAATGGCGGCCCTATCCAGTCGCGCATCGCCGTGGAGTTCGTCAGGCCTCGCCCTGTGAGTGAGAGCGACGAATGACCGCTATGGAACCGCCATTCGCCAAGCTGCAGCTGCCTGAGAAGCTGGCGCCGCTTTTTGAGCCGCGCCGGTACAAGGTGATGCACGGTGGTCGCGGTGGTGGTAAGTCGTGGTCAGTGGCTGGCGTGCTGCTGACGATGGCTGCCGATCGGCCGCTGCGTGTTCTGTGCGCTCGGGAAGTGCAGAAGTCCATGCGCGACTCAGTGCACAGGCTGCTGAAAGACCAGATCGTCAAGTTGGGCATGGAGTCGTTCTTTCAGGTGCTGGATACCGAAATCCGTGGCGCCAACGGCTCGCTGTTCCTGTTCACCGGCCTGCAGTCGCACACCGTCGACTCCATAAAGTCCTTTGAGGGTGTTGATATCGTCTGGGTGGAAGAGGCCCACGGCGTAAGCAAGAAGTCCTGGGACGTGCTGATCCCGACCATCCGCAAAGAGGGTAGCGAGATCTGGCTGACCCTCAACCCTGATATGGACACCGACGACACCTACGTGCGTTTCATCGCCAGCCCCAGCGATGACACCTGGTGCTGCGAGATCAACTGGCGCGATAACCCGTGGTTCCCCGAAGTGCTCAACCAGGAGCGTCTGAAGGCCAAGCGCAGCCAGTCGCTGGAGGATTACGAGCACATCTGGGAAGGCAAGCCGCGCACCGTTGCCGAGGGCGCCATCTACCGGCATGAGATCGAGTCGCTGTTTGCTGATGGGCGTGTTTGCCCGGTGCCTTACGACCCTGCGCTGCCCGTTCACACGATCTGGGACCTTGGCTGGAACGATGCAATGACCATTGGCCTGGTCCAGCGAGGCCCGATGGACATACGCATCATCGGCTACATCGAGGACAGCCACCGCACGCTCGATTGGTACGTTGCCCAGCTGGAAAAGCTGCCCTATCGCTGGGGCACCGACTATCTGCCGCACGACGGCCGCACGCGCAACTACCAGACCGGCAAGTCGACCCAGGAGCAGCTGCAGGCCATGGGCCGGCGCAGTGTGGTCTGCCTGGCGCAGACCAGCGTAGAGGAGGGCATCAAGGCCGCCCGCATGATGTTCCCGCGCTGCTACTTCGACAAAGCCAGGACAGCCCGCCTGCTGGAGTGCCTGAAGCGCTACCGCCGGGACATTCACACCAAAACCGGCGAGCCCATGGCCCCGCTGCATGACGAGTTCTCCCACGGCGCCGATATGTTCCGCTACATCGGCCAGGCCGTTGAGAGCATGCCGACGCACTTCGAAACCGCCTATGAGGAGGCGCCAGCACCTGACTGGCGCACTTGAGGACAGACCATGGACGCCACCGCGACCAAGCACACTGAGCAACCGGCCGATGACCTGGCCCTGAGCCTGTACGAGTACACCGAGTTCCTTGATGAAATCGAGGAGCAGCCGCGCTGGCGCAGCACCGCCGACAAGGAAATGGACTACGCCGACGGCAACCAGCTCGATTCCGACCTGCTGCAGCGGCAACGTGCCCTGGGCATTCCGCCGGCGGTCGAGGATCTGATCGGGCCGGCGCTGCTGTCGATTCAGGGCTACGAGGCGACCATCCGCTCCGACTGGCGCGTCACGCCGGACGGCGGCACCGGTGGCCAGGATGTGGCCGATGCCCTGAACTACAAGCTCAACCAGGCCGAGCGCGAGAGCAAGGCTGATCGAGCGTGCTCCGACGCCTTCCGCCCGCAGATTGGTGTCGGCCTGGGCTGGGTCGAAGTGAAGCGCGAAAGCGATCCGTTCCGGTATCCATACCGTTGCGTCGCCGTGCATCGCAACGAGATCCACTGGGACACTGCAGCGCAGGAACCTGACCTGAGCGACGCCCGCTTCCTGCGCCGCCAGCGCTGGCTGTCACCGAAGCGCATTGCGCTGGTGTTCAAGCAGCACAAGGAGCTGATCGAGCAAGTCGGCAGGAATGGCGCCTCCTGGTGGGCAGAGGAGGCGATCGAGATTGCCGATGGTGGCTCGTCCACCGGCCTGCACAATGCTTGGGCCGATGCTCGAGCTTGGACCGTGAGCGAGGATCGCTGGTACAACCCCACCAACAAGCAGGTGTGCCTTGTTGAGCTCTGGTACCGCCGCTGGGTCGAGGTAGGTGTGATCCGCACGCCGGATGGCCGCGTGGTCGAGTACGACGAGAACAACCTGGCGCACAACGTGGCGCTGGCCAGCGGCCGGGCGCAGTTCTCGCAGGCGATTGTCGCGCGTGTCCGGCGCAGCTACTGGCTGGGCCCGCACTGCCTACACGATGGCCCGAGCCCCTACAGCCACCGGCATTTCCCCTACGTCCCGTTCTGGGGCTTCAAGGAAGACAGCACCGGCGTGCCCTACGGCTATGTCCGCGGCATGATCTTCCCGCAGGACAGCCTGAACAGCGGTATCAGCAAGCTGCGCTGGGGTATGTCTGCTGTCCGTACCGAGCGCACCAAGGGCGCGGTCGATATGACGGATGCGCAGTTCCGCAGCCAGGTGGCCCGGGTCGACGCCGATATCATCCTCAACGCCGAGCACATGGCGAAGCAGGGCGCCCGCTTCGATGTGAAGCGCGACTTCACCCTCAACAACCAGCAGTTCCAGCTGATCAACGACAGTCGCAGCGCCATCCAACGCGTCAGTGCGGTGACTTCCGGCTTTATGGGCAAGGAAGGTACCGCCCGCAGCGGCCTGCAGGAGCAGACCCAGGTCGAGCAGAGCAACCAGAGCCTGGCCCGGATCATGGACAACTTCCGCGCCGGCCGGTCGATGGTCGGTGAGCTGCTGCTGGCCCTGATCGTCGAGGACATGGGTACCAACGAACAGACCATCATCATCGAGGGCGACGCAGTGCGTGAGGACCGCACGGTGGTGATCAACAAGCCGGAGTTCGATCCGGCCACCGGTTTCAGCTACCTGAGCAACGACCTGCAGCGCACGCGCCTGAAAGTGGCCCTGGAAGATGTGCCGAGCACCAAGAGCTACCGTGGCCAGCAGCTCAACGCACTGTCCGAGGCAGTCAAGTCGCTGCCGCCGCAGTACCAGGCCGCCGTGCTGCCGTTCTTGGTCAGCCTCATGGACGTGCCGTTCAAGCGCGATGTGGTCGAGGCCATCCGTGCCGCATCAGCGCAGGAGAGCCCGGAGGAGGTCGAGAAGCGCATCGAGCAGGCGGTCAAGGACGCCCTGGCCAAGTCCGACATGGAGGTCAAGCTGCGCGAGGTAGCGATCTTGGAGAAGAAGTCCGAGGGCGAGATTCGCAAGCTGCTGGCCGAGGCCGTGCAAATCGGTGTGCAGACAGCCTACTCGGCCATGCAGGGCGGTGTGCAGGTCGCCACCATGCCGCAGATTGCGCCGATCGCCGACGCCATCATGCAGGGAGCCGGGTACCAGCTGCCCAGTCCGGGCGGCGACGATCCGAACTTCCCGCAGCCAGCTGGTGTACCTGCAGCGCCTGCCCCGGTCATGGATGTCCAGCAGAACACCAGCCCAGGGTTTCCACCGGTACCGCAGCAGTCTGAGGCTGGTATGAACGGAATCGAAACCCCCACACCAGTCGACAACCTCAACGTGGAGCGGTAAGGGCTACCACTCGTAGAAGGTGATGCCGTCACGGATGACGGGCTGTTTAATGTGGCCATTGCCTTCGAGGGTTCGAATTCCGTGCCCTTGATAGGCTCCTCCGAAAACTCCCCAGATCACCAGCGTCCCATCGTTCAACATTGAGCCGGCGAGTCGGCCGGCAGGCTCAACGAGCACAGTGGCTCCAGATTGAATGTTCGTCGACCCATTGCAGGAGCCTGCAATGTCCAGTTGGCAGCGACTGCCAACCAGAGTTGATCCGTTGTGAGTGCCAAGGACTCGCACAACGCCCCCATCCGAGACTTTCAGCGATC
The DNA here is from genome assembly GCA_964518735.1 of uncultured Pseudomonas sp. GTDB lineage: Bacteria > Pseudomonadota > Gammaproteobacteria > Pseudomonadales > Pseudomonadaceae > Aquipseudomonas. Next base: position 113,741 of record CAZFKQ010000012.1, on the reverse strand, counting down.
CGTTCAGGGTGCCGCTGATAACCAACTCGCACCCGACGACGTGAACGCTGCCGTTGTGTGTGTCGGTGATGATTTGATCGCTGGTAATGACCGTACCTGGTACCCGGCGGCCATCAATAATGTCGTAGTCGGTCATAGGCTGTTCTCTGTAAATGAAGTCCTCCGAGCATACCCGTCTGGTCTGACCCCCTGTAGGGTTTTCGCTTTCTCCATCCCTTCTCGACACTCGCCATCAAGTTGTGCAGCGCACAGCGAAGAGCGGGCGGCAACGCCTGCACCTGCTGAACCCCTTGCGGCTACGGCGATATGTGGCGGGACAGGCATGAGTAAAGAAAACGAGTTCATCGAATCACTCGACGGCGAGCTAAGTCATGAGCAGGTCGCGCAGCTTTTGGAGCTGGGCGATGAGGGCGATACCGACACCGTGTTGTCGGAAGAAGGCAGCGCGCCCGGCGCAGTCACTGCAGATGATCAGGCTGAGCAAGGGAAGCCAGACGCCGCACAGGCAAGTGCACCGAACGAAGAAGACCTGAATGCGGATAACGCCGTAGTTCTGGCCAAGGACGGGAAGCACACCATTGGTTACGACCAATTGGTGAAGGCTCGCGACGGTGAAAAGCATTGGAAAGGCCAAGCATTGGAATTCCAGAGGGAACTGGAAACCCTGCGTGCAGGGGCTCAACAACGGGCCGACGCCGGAGTGGCGCCGACTGTAGCCGACAACCAACTGGCAGCCGCTGAGGCCGCCATTGATGCTGGTGTTGACCCTGAGCTGTTCGGGGATTTCTCCGAGGCAGCCATCGCCAAGGGCGTGCAGTCGCTGATCAACCAGGGCCTGGCTTCGGTCATGGCTCAGTTCGAGAGCAAGTTGCAGCAGGCCGTGGCGCCGGTGCAGCAAAGCCAGCAGCTGAACGCGCAGCAGGCGGCATACAAGGCCATCTATGACGCACACCCCGATATCGATTCCCTGGTGGAAAGCCAGGAGCTGAAGTCGTGGATCGATCAGCAAGTCGCGGCACAGCCGAGCTTTCAGCAGGCGGCAGTACGCGCCGGCTTCGAGCAGGTGCTGGATCGCGGAACTGCGGCGCAAGTCATCGAGCTTTTCAATTCGTTCAAGGGTGAAAGCGATCGAGCTCAACAACCCGCAACCACAGATGTGAAAGCCGCTGCCAAGGCTGTCGCTGCGAAAGCGCAGGCGCAGCCCCCTGTAAGCCTCTCCGACATTCCCGGCGGGCGAGTAGGTTCTGCATCCAGCGAGGAGGCATTGGCCGGCATGGAAGGTGCCGAGCTGATCGCCGCGATGGAAGACTGGCCGCAAGAAAAGATTGATCGGTATTTGAACAGCCTTTAAGGCGATTCGATTCAGCAGGAGGTCACGATGACTACCCAGAACTCTCATGCGCCTTATGGCGACAAGAAGAACATGGTCCAGCAGGCTGCCGGCCTGTTTGCGACTCACCTCAAACGCAATAACAAGCTGTCCCGCCTTATCGGCAAGATGCCGAAGGGCGAGGCGAGCGCTGCAGCCACCATCAAGAACCAAACCAGCGCTGATATGCCCATCGTCCGTTGCATGGACTTGGGCAAGGGCATGGGCGACGAGGTTGTGTTCAACCTGGTCAACCCGTTCGGCGCTATCCCGATCATGGGCAGCGAGAACGCGGAAGGTCGCGGTACCGGCATGAGCCTGTCCGAAGACCGTCTGCGTGTGAACCAGGCGCGTCTGCCGGTCAAGCTCAGCGACACCATGACCCAGATTCGCTCGCCCGTGGACTTCCGCAAGCTGGGGCGCCCGGTCGCTCAGGCCACCATGGATCGCTACAGCGACCAGTCGCTGATCATCCATGCCGCCGGTGCGCGTGGCGGCGTGATGAACCAGACCTGGTGCGTGCCACTGGAAAGCGATCCGCGTTTCGACTCGGTCATGGTCAACCGTGTTAAGGCGCCGACTAAGAACCGCCACTTCATCGCTGACGGCGGTGGTGTGTCGGGCTTCAAGGTCAACGGCGGTGAGATGGATATCAGCAGCACCGACGTACTCAGCATGAGCGTGATCGATTCGCTGCGCGCGGTTATGGACGAAATGGTCATGCCGCCGCCGATCGTCAAGTTCGAGGGCGACGAGGCTGCCGAGGATGACCCGTTGCGCGTGCTGCTGGTGACTCCGCTGCAGTACAACCAGTTCGCCGCTGACCCGGCGTTCCGCTCGATGCAGGCTGCTGCGTTGGCTCGCGCCGGCAATGCCAAGCAACACCCGATCTTCAAGGGTGAAGTGGGCCTGTGGAACAACTTCCTCATCATCAAGCAGAACATCCCGATCCGCTTCTTCGCAGGGAACACCGTGAAGTACTGCGCGGACTACACCAGCGAGACGGAGAGCGGCGTCGTGGTTCCGGCGTCGTTCGGCACTTCCTTCGCGGTGGATCGCGCAATTCTGCTGGGCGGTCAGGCGGTGGGCGAGGCTCTGGCGCGCTCCGATAAGTCGGGCATCCCGTACTTCTGGTCGGAGAAGGAAATGGACCACGGCGACAAGGTGGAGCTGCTGATCGGCTGCATCCGCGGCGTCTCCAAGATCCGTTTCGCGGTGAATACCGGCGAGCGCTTGGAATTCACCGACAACGGCGTCTGTGTTCTGGACACCGTGGTCCCGCTGAACGCCGTTTAACCACTCGGTACATGGGCAGCAGCGCTGCCCATTCCTGACTCGAAACACGATAGGAGGCCACCATGGCTACCGTGAAAATCAAAAGCGCCCATATGCGCCAGTTCGGCAACGTGCCCTATGGCAACGTCACCACGCTGGCTTTCGCCCTGGCTACTGCTGCGAACGGTGGCGCCATCGGTGCTGATTCGGCTGCGGCCATCGGCATTGGTGACGTGATCGACCTCGGCCCGCTGCCGGAAGGCATGCGACTCGATGATGCTTCGGTGTTCGTTACCACCGGCATGACCGCCACCATCACCGGCTCGCTTGGCTTCAAGTACGAGGATGGCGTGGATAGTGCGGTCGTGCCGCAGGATGCGGCTTACTTCGGTGCGGGCATCGATCTGGCCGCCGCCGGCCGCAAGCGTGCCACCGGCTCCAAGCTGGTGACGCTGCCCAAGCCGGCGCGCCTGATCCTCACCACCGCTGTGGCAGCCAACGCCAAGGTCAGCGACCTCAAGGTGCTGGTCAGCGGCGAGCAGCTTGGCGACCGCTAAGCGTCATAAGGGGCCGGTTCTCCGGCCCCGTCCTGCAGAGGAATGCCCCCGATGAAAGTTCTGATCATTGCCAGCGTCGCGCATGCGATCAATGCGGCCTACTGTGCGTCCCTGGGTGACGACAGCCAGGTTGCCTGGGAGGACGCGCCCGAGTGGCAGCGTGCCAGCGCCATCGCTGGCGTTGAAATGCACCTGGCCAACCCTGACGCTTCCCCTGAGCAGTCGCACGAATCCTGGCTGGCACAGAAGCTCGCTGATGGCTGGGTGTATGGCGAGGTCAAAGATGCCGAAGCCAAAACGCACCACTGCTGCCGCCCCTATGCCGAACTGCCGGCCGAGCAGAAGAGCAAGGACTACCTGTTCCGCGCTGTCGTGCATGCGCTCAAGAACATTCCTGACGCCGACGATGTGGATGTGCAGGCCCTGCATGACCAGATTGCCGAGCTGCAGGCCAAGCAGGTGCTGCTCGCCCAGCCAACCGTTGGTACCGCAGTAGCGCCGGTGCGATCCGCAGTTATCAAACTGGTGACTGGCGCCATTGCGGTGAAGTACATCGGCCGTCGCGAACACTGGACGGACACGCTGTATCGCACCGGTTTGGCCTTCGCCTCCGGGCAGACTCGCCAGCTGCCTGGCGATGTGGCGCGCAAGCTACTGCGTCACGCCGACCTGTTCGAGCAGGTAGATCTGGTCGAAGCGGATGCCCCAGACGCGCCGCTGGACAACACCGCCGAGCTGCTGAAGGTTGGCGAGAAGCTGAAGGCCGAGAAAGACGAAAGCTCTGTTGAGTTCGCCGTGATCGACCAGGTGAACCGGATGGAAGACAAGGACGCATTGGTCGAGTTCGCCATGAACAAGTTCCAGCTCAGGCTGGCCAAGACCAAGAAGCCTGAAACCATGCGTGCCGAGATCATCGCGCACATCAATCGGTTCGGGGTTGTGTAATGACCCGCGACGAGCTCATTGCAGTCTTCCGCATCGACGCCCAGGACACGGTTGATCCGTATCTGTTCAAGACGCCATGGGTGGCGCAAATGCTGGCCGAAGCGGAAGCCGAGGCTGCCATTCGTGGTCGCTTGCTGCATGAGTCTCAGTCGCCGCGGGTTTGCGAGATCCCTGCATCTGCTGGGGCATCGGTCTATCCGCTGCACCAGGCCCTGTATGAGATCGACCACATTGCCTTCAAGCCGGCAGGTGCCAGCCGGCGTGAGCCCATCAAGCTGGTTTCAGTCGAAGAGCTGGATCGTATCCGGCCGGACTGGCGAGACGAGCAGGGCCAGCCACGGTATGCAGTCCAGGGCGACACCTCGATTCGCCTGGTACCGATGCCCGATGCGGCCGGCACTCTGCTGCTGGAGGGTTACCGCCTTCCGCTCAAGTCGCTGACCGAAAGTGGTTCGTCAGTGCCCGAGATCCACGCCGCGCACCATCGCCACCTGGTCAATTGGGCCCTTCATCGTGCGTTCAGTAGCCCTGACGCCGAGACCTATGACCCGCGCAAATCTGCCGACGCAGAGCGCGCATTCACTGACTATTTCGGCCCGCGCCCTGACAGCGACCTGCGTCGGATCACGCGCGAGGATGGGCCGCACCACAACGTCGCCTGGCCTTAACCCCCTGTAGGGTTCGCGCTCGCCTGCTGTCGTCCATAGCCTTCTCCACATTCAACGGGCCATGCCCGCTCACGAAACTGGAGACGCCGATGAGCGACAAGGTGATGAACGGAATCAGCTATGCAGGTGCCGGGGCATCTGTGATAGCCGGCTTTACCCTCACGGAGTGGGGGATCATCGTCGGTATTGTCACAGCAGTTGCCACACTGGGCGCCAACCTCATCTATCAGCACCGGAAAGACCTCCGCGAGCGCCAGCTGCATGAGCTGGAGGTGCGCCGTCTGAGCCTGGAGCTGCCCGACGCGAATCTGTGCGAGCTGGAGACCGAGGCGTGAAGCGCACTCGGGCCCTGGTACTCACGATGGTCATGAGTGCGGCCGGTTTCGCTGGATGGCAGGCGTCCGAAGGGTTTACCGCGGCGCCTGTGATCCCGACCAAGGGCGATGTGCCAACCATTGGCCATGGCTCCACCCGGTACGAGGACGGTACGCCGGTCAAACTGACCGACCCGCCGATCACGCGCGAGCGGGCCGAGCGCCTGGCGCGTGCACTGCATGACCAAGAGGAACAGCGATTCCGCGCCTCGTTGCCCGGGGTTGAGCTGTTCCAAGAGGAATACGACCTCTATCTCGACTTCACCGGCCAGTACGGAATCGGCAATTGGCGATCGTCTGCTATGCGTCGCCACCTGCTGGCCGGCGAGTACCCAAAGGCCTGTGACGCACTGTTGAAGTGGCGATATGCCGCTCGCTACGACTGCTCGACGCTGGTGAACGGCAAGCCGAACACTCGTTGCTGGGGCGTGTGGACGCGCCAGCTGGAGCGCCATGCCAAGTGCCGAGGTGCCCAATGACCCGCGCGCTACTGATCCTCATCACCGCCCTGGGCGTTCTGCTGCTGGCCGCGCTCTGGCGCCTCGATCATGTGACAACCGAGCGTGACAACGCTGTGACGGAGGCGGGGAAGAGTGACGCCAAGGCTGCGTCACTGCGCGTCACCCTGCGTCTGCAGCGCGAACTGGCCGACGACCAGGTCGCCATCGAAACCACCTACCTGCAGGAGAAGAAACGTGCTGAGGACTATGCCGAGAGCCTGCGCCGCTGCCTTGCTGATGGCACTTGCGGGCTGCGTGTCGCAGCCACCTGCGTGCGAGTGGACGGAGCCGGGTCCGCTGCCGGCCAGCCTGATGCAGGCGCCCCAAGACTTACAGCCGCTGCTGAACGAGCTTATCCAACCCTCGTTGCCGGCCTCCGCGTCCAGCGCGCGCAAATAACGGGCCTCCAGGCCGAACTCACCACTCTGCACAGCAAGTGCAAGATAGGAGCATCCCAATGAGCGTGATCACTCCCACCCCTGGCCGCGTCGTCTGGTACTGGCCAACCCCTGAAGACATCAAGCAGGGCATGTTTGCCTACCCGGGCAGCGACCAGCCGATGGCTGCCACCGTGTCATTCGTGCACAGCGATCGCATGGTCAACCTGTCGGTGGTGGACCACAACGGCAAGCCGTTCGAGAAGCGCAGCGTAACCCTGCTGCAGGAAGGCGATACCGTTCGCAACTCCAAGTATGGGTATGCCGAGTGGATGCCGTTCCAGAAGGGCCAGGCGGCCAAGACCGAGCAGCTTGCAGGCCAGTTGAAGGGTGTACCGACGACCATCACCGTGCCGCCGACCACTGACATGGCGATCGAGCTGTTGATCCAGGCCAAGGGCCTGACTGCGCCGCGTATCACGCCGGATGACCTCAAGGCGAACATCGTCAGCGAGTTCTATTTCACGGCCGGCGATGGCGTGCGCGGCGAATCGCAGCTTGGGACGAGTCCTGCCGGCCGTGCCGAGTCGCTGAATCGGTTGACCTTCTGCGTCCTGGTGCTGCGCAACGGCTTCACCGTCACCGGCGAATCGGCTTGCGCCAGCCCGGAGAACTTCGATGCCGAGGTCGGCCGCCAGGTAGCCCGTGATAACGCCGTGGCCAAGGTCTGGCCGCTGATGGGCTATGAGCTGCGCAGCCGGCTGCATGCTGCGGCTGGCGACGGCGTGTCGGGCGACTAAGGGGATAGTCATGGGCGCCGTGCAGCAAGACCTTGAGGTCACCCAGGGCAAGACCTTCGCCGCTTCGTTCGGCTGGTCCCAGGGGAAGTTCGTGTGGAAGACGATCACTGGCGTGAGCAATGGTGCGCCGGTCGCATTGACAGTAGTCGGGCACGACCTCAAGGACGGCTGGCCGTACTGGGTGAGCGACCTGAAGAAGCCGGCCTGCCTGAACAACGTGCAGAACGGCTGCGAGGGCGCCGAGGATACGCTTGGCGTTCCGTATATCGCCGAGGTGATTGATGCCGACACGCTGTCGATCAACCACATCAACGGTATGCGGCTGGACGCCTACGGCGGCAGCGGTGCGATTCGCTACTACGCCCGGGAAGACATCACCGACTACACCGCGCTGATGCAGGTGCGCCGGTCTGTGAAGGACGCGACTGTGCTGTTCGAAGCGTCGAGTGATGGCGTCAGCCCGCTGATCGTGGTGGACGAGGACGCCGCCACGTTCAATCTCACCATCCCGGCCGATGCCTTCGACGATGCGGCGTTCAGCAGCGCTATCTACGAGATCGAGATCGTGGCGCCCACCGGTGAGAAGTATCAGCTGGCGTTCGGCAGCTTCAGCCTGAGCCAGGAGCTGGTGAAGTGACGACCGTCGCCGTGCAGCCCCGCCGGCAGGTGCACGTTGCAGTGCGCTCAGTCGCAGGCATTGTCGTCGGTACCAGCGACCAGCAGGTGGCAATTTCTGGCGAGGATCCGGTTACCCAGGCACTGGCAATCGACGATGCGGCGCCGCGCGCGCTCGCCCTGCAGCCTCGGCAGTCGTTCGGCATGGCTTTCCAGGGCCAGCGGCAGTTCACGGCCATCGGTGGTGTGGCTGGCAGGCGAGGTGCGATAGGCCCGTCAGGCAGCGCGTTGCCGGCAATCAGCTTCGGCTATGGGGACGCTTCGCCGCGGTTGATTCACGTCTTCGACGAGCAGTCCCTGCTGGCGGAGCTGCAGCTGGTGATCCAGCAGCCGTTTGACGGGGAGGGTGCCACGCTCCGCCTGCGCACTGGCACCGGCCTGGTGGTGATGGATACCGACCAGAACGCCCCAGCACTCGCCGCCACCTTCGAAACCACGCCTGGCGCGCAGTTGCCCGCCGGTACCGGGCTTTATCTGGAAATCATCCCTGGTGCTGGCGCTACCGCCGGCGCCGGGCAAGTTCTGCTCAACCTGCACTGAGGACACCACCATGCGCTTTCTCGACCTGCTCGGCACCCTGGGCACCAAGTTCCAACTGGGCATCCAGGGCCTGATCCTGAAGAGCGCGAGCGGCAAGATCCGCGCTCGAAATGCTGCTGACAACGCCGATGTGCCGCTGGTGGGTAGCCTGCTGGGTGCTTCTGGCGACGAAATCCAGATCAACGAGGACGCCGCCGGCGCCGGTGCTGACTGGAAGTACTCGATCAAGCGCCCTGTGGCCGGCATGAGCGCTGATCAACAGCTGGTGCTGCCTCCTGACGCCGGCACGGCCGGTTTCGCCATGTTCACTGATGGTGCTGGTAACACCTACTGGGGGGCTGCAGCTGCCGCCACCAACCTGGAGGCGACCGACACCACCAGTCTGGCGTTCGGCTCCAGCTCGCCCCTGGCCATGTTCACGCTGCCGGCCAACGCGGTGGTGATCAAGGTCCAGGTGGTGATCGATACAGCTTTCAACGGCACACCGTCGCTGTCGATCGGCGTCACCGGCACCCTGGCCAAGTACCTGGCGAGCACCAGTGTCGACCTGACCGCTGCTGCCGGTACCGTGTTCGAAGTCTCGCCGGCCCTTGCCGCCAATGGCAGCGCCGAGAACCTGATCGCCACCTACGCCGCCGGCGGTGCTTCGGCTGGTGCCGCACGCCTGCTGGTTTCCTACGCCATCCCAAGCTAAGGGCTCTTCATGGGGCGATTTCTTGGTGACCTGCTCGGCACGATCCTGTCCACGTTCAAGGTGGGCAGGGTCAAGCTCGACACCAGTGCGGCCACGGCACAGCGGGTTGTCACGTTCCCGGACGCGGATCTCAACCTGGGCGCTGCCTTCCAGGCGAACAACGCCAACCTAACAGCACTGGCAGGCCTGACAGGCGCCGCGAACAAGGGGGCGTACTTCACGGCGGCTGGCGCCATGTCGCTGTACGACCTCACTGTGTTTGGGCGTTCTCTCGGTGGGGTTGCCGATGATGCCGCCGCCCGAAGCTTGATCGGGGCGGACAACGCATCGAATCTCACGAGCGGTACGCTGGCCGACGCCCGCATCAGTAAGAGCGGCCCGACCAGTCCGAGCCTAGTCAACAGTTTCACTAATGGCGGTGGTTGTCGGTACTGGAAGGTCGCCGGGGTTGTGTTCGTACACGTTGATGTAGACCGCGCGACGACCCCTGCGGGGAACCTAACTATGTTCACGCTCCCTGTGGGATTTCGTCCTCCCGTACAGCTGTACACCACAGGTAGCTATGGCCAGTCCAGCCCGCTAGTGATAGGCCTATCCAGGGTAGGGATCACTACTGGCGGTGCGGTGCAACACATATTCTCTGTCAGCTCCACGGTAGGGGCTTCGGGCTACAACATGGCAGCCCTGTTCGCGTTCCCGGAGGCCTAACATGCGCTATGAGCTAGACCGTGACGGGAATTTTGTTTGCGACATTGTGGGTCTCGATGGCCTGGAATTGGTTGCAGCCTGGACTCTAGACCCGGTTCCGCAACCATGCCGCACGCCACGATACGTGGGCGGCGCGGTAGACCCAGTGACCGGGGAGCGTTACGGGGGGAGCTGGGAGGATCCGGTCGGGCCTTCTGAGGTGCTGACCGAGCAGGCTCTGGCAGAAGCTTTGTTATTCAGCTTGCGTCAAGAGTGCGAGCGGCGGCTATCGGTGCTGAAACGTGATTACCCAGAGTCCGAGGTGATCAGCTGGGACAAGCAGGAGGCAGAAGCCCGCGCAGGAGGCGGGCCGTTTACCGATGCACTAGCAAGCGCGCGCGGGATTGATCCGGCAGAGCTGCGCGCCAGGATCATCGCCAAGGCTGATGCGTTTGCGGTGCTCAGCGGCCAGATCATCGGCCAGCGGCAGGCGCTCGAAGACCAAGTAAAAGCCGGCGCCAGAGAGGTTGTCTGGCCTTAGGCCTGCCCTCCCAATCTTCGACGGAGTGCTTCTCTGGCCGGATGATGTTTAGACAGTTGGGCGCTGTGACCCCAAGCGTCACTGCCTGCCCATCGATAAAGCAGACCTGAATCATGATGCCGGCATTGAGCTGCTCGAAGAGTTGTTCGGCAGTTGTGCCTGGAGCAACCGAGAGCAGCAGCTGTTGGTCGCGCTTGCGGGTGAGTTTCAACGCCATATTCGCCTCCTTGCGAGAACCGCCATCCGTGGTGGTATCGACAGAGTAACCCACGCCCGCCCAACTGCTGCAGCTGGCTTGTGCCGCGTGGCCCGCCTTTTCGGCTTTCTGCCAAGCAATTAACATGCGCTCTCAATCGCCAGCCAGCAAAAGGACTTGCTATGCACACGCTCAAGATCACCTTCTTCTTCACCATCGGCATGCTGACAGGGATTTCCTGCATGTACGTGGCTATGAACAACGTCGAGCCCATCATCTACGCCGAGGAGTGCGTGCCGGCGATATAGATGCCCGGCCACTATCAAGCTCGTGGCGAGCTGAGTGCCAAGCATCCCGCTATGGGCCAGGCCTAGATCAGTCAGAAGTTGTGCCAAACATCGCGAGAGGCGGTGCCAACTCTGCCGCGCGCTTACACTTCGGTGTAGGCGCGCAGTTGTGCTTGGCATTATGCTGAGCCGTCGGCGATCGAGGCTCTGAACTCAGCAGCGTATCGCCGAATCTCAGCAAGCACGATTAGGCGCTCTTCGGCGGTAAGGGCTTCATCGGCCAGCGCGGCGGTGATCGCCTCTTGGTCTGTCAGGAGATCAGCAGCAATCTCCCTGGCAGTGCGTTTTGCCAGGCCTTGGCGGACAAACCCCATTTCTACAGCTTCTGGTTGGCGATAATGGCCAGGATTGAGGCGTAGATCACCTCGCGCTCATTCGTGGAATCTGTTCCGCATAGGAGTTCACCCGCTGTTGTGAGCGGTATGCGGTTGCTGCTCAACAGATAGCTTTCGACCAACACTGCGTCGCCGGAAAGTGCGTCCTTTCCGGTCACGCGAATCAGAGCGACGCCGTCGACGCAGTTGTTCGGCATGCTGGTCAGGGTCATTGTGACGCTGAACTCTTTGCCGAACGCCTTGCCATGGCCAGCAAGTGCCTCTGTGTCACTCTCGAAATGGACCCCAATATCCTCTGCCGTGCTCTTCCACCGATTCATGTGGTATTTGAAGGCGCGCTGAAGGGCGTGGTACTGCTCTGCCATCTGCCAGAAGGCATTGTCCATATTGCTCTTCGTATTTTGCAGATACTTCACAATCGATACCTCTTGCGTTGAGAAGGGATAACTATACGGTGCAGCCGTTTGGCTGTTCCACTGCTGACCCCCTGTAGGGTTCGCCCCTGAACCGTTCGGCCCGGAAACTTCGCAGCTAGAAAGCCACAGGCACGCTGTGGCTACGGCAGCGAAGTGGCCATGGCCCGTCAGGAAAACTGGAAGCTTGGAATCGATAATCGCTCACCCGCGGCGCGGATTGCTGCGGGCGCAGTTCGTGATTCCCTGAACTTTTCGCCTACGGATGCCGGCACTTTCGCGCTGCGCCCAGGCTTTGAGTCAATCTTCAGTGGCTCGCGTATTCGCCTGGCAGTTCGCGTTGGCCGCGGACGCGCCTTGGTGGCTGATGACAGCGGCCTAGTTGAGATTGATCTGCTCTCTCAGGCAAGTCGGCAGCTGGCCAGCCTGACGCCTGCTGGTCCTGTCTGTGCCACCACTCTGAACGGCGACACTTTCATCGCGAGTGCACGGGACATGCTGCGCTACTCCGGTGGCACTGTCCGCGATTGGCTGGTGCCTGCGGCGCCTGACAATTTCCCCTTGCAGCTGATTGATGGGCAACTGGAGCCAGGCCTGTACCGTGCCGCCTGCACCTTTGTAGATGCCCACGGTGACGAGTCCGGCGTAATGGCGCCGCAGCGCATCAGCGTGCCCGCCGGCAAGGCGTTGCAAGTAGAAGTGCCGGCGCCGCCGGCCGGGCTGAAGGTGCGCCTCTACATGAGCGTGGCCAACGGCGAGACGCTGTACTTGCAGACCGAGCAGCCTGGTGTGCGTGAGGTTGGCCGCGTGCGGGATGACTCGGCGCGCTGCCTTACTGTCGGCCTCGATGCCATGCCGCGTCCCGACGCTTTATGCACCCTGGACGCTCGCCTGGTTGGCGTGCGCGGCAAGGCCATTTTCCTCAGTCAGCCATTTCGCCCGCACCTGCATGACCCGATAGCGGGGTTCTTCCAATACGAATCCGTGCCGTCTGTGGTTCTGCCGTGCGGCTCCGGGCTTTTCGTGTGTACCGGCAGCACAACGTATTACCTGAGCGGCATCGGCACTGACCAGCCGCAACAGCTAACGATCCTGAATTACGGCGGCGTGTCTGGTACTGGGCGCGTACTGCCTGACGGCCGCTGCGCCTGGATGTCGCCCTATGGGGTGGTAGTTGGCACACAAGACGGCCTGGCATCGCCGATCGCCAGCGAGAGGTTCGTGCCTCGCCAGGGCGAGCAGGGGGCGACCGGCCTGGTGCACAGCAATGGCAGTTCGCTGCTGGTAACGACAATGCGCGGAGCCGGCGAAAGCGTCAGCCCGCTGGCCGCGCGTGACTACTTCGAGACGGAGTACATAGCGCCATGAGAGAAGAGAAGAAGTGGGGGTTTCGTTACCAGTACGAATACTCCGAGGGCGGCATCATCATCGACCGCGGTAGCGCTGAGAACTTGATCCCCCAGGTAGGCGTCGATCATTTGCGCGGCCTGCTACGCGGCAGTGCGACGCCGATCAGTAACTGGTACCTGGGCCTCTACTCGGGCAACTACGTGCCGGATGACCCGAACGTCACCGCGGCCGATCTGCCCGTCAACGTGGGCGAGTTCGTCGACTACAGCGGTGCTTCGCGCCTTGATTGGGAGCACGCCGACGAAGGCCTCAGTGAGGTGAGCAATAGCGGCAACCGTGCCGAGTTCACCTTTACCGGCAGCGGCACCGTGCGTGGCGGCTTCCTGATCTCCAGCTCGGCCAAGGGTGGTAATACCGGCCTGCTCATGTCGATCGTGCGTTTCCCAAATCCGCGACCAGTCGAACCGGGCGGCATCCTCCGCGTCCTGGCCGGTGTCGTGTTCATCCCGACCACTGTTGCTTGAGGAGATCGCCGTGAGCACTACGAGCTATTCCAGCCGCGAGATCATCCGGCTCAACTTCACCACTGCGGCTCTTGCCACCAGGCCAACCGGTTGGTACGTCCGCCTGCATACAGGCGATCCTGGCTTGGACGGCAGCGCAAACGAAGTGACCGGGGCCACCGACCCTAATTACGCGGCCACCGCAGTGACCTGGGACGAAGAAGAAATCAGCGGGATCACCCGCGTCTCCAACGATGCGGAAGTGGCATTCCCAGCCTCTGGTGGTGCCGGCAGCTACAACGTCCAGTTCATCACCATCTGGAGCGCAGCGAGCGGTGGCAACTGCCTGGCGCGCCTGCCGCTGGTGCCAGCGCGCGCAGTAGCGCCGGCCGGAATCGTGCGCTTCCCCATAGGCGAAATCATCATCGAGGGTGCCAGCAATGACGACTAAGATCAGCACCGGCCTGTCCGGCTACCTGCTCGCGACAGGCTCCCTACGCCAGGCCTTCGCATCGAGCTTCATCCGTGCCTACCAGGGAACCGAACCGGCAACAGCTGATGCTGCATTGCCTGGCGATGCCGTGCTGCTGGGTGAATTCAGCGTCGATGGCGAGGGTGGCGGGCTGAACCTTTCTGCCACGGCAGATGGCACCTACATCTCCAAGAGCGCAGAAGAAGTGTGGCGCTGTGAGGCTTTGGCAACTGGCACCCCGACATACTTCCGCTGGGTGACTGGGCCTGATACCGGTGGCGCAAGCAGTGTTCTGCCACGCATCCAGGGCAAGGTCGGCCTAGCCGGTGTTGAGTTGAATTTCTCTTCGCTCAACTTCGTCGTGGGTGCCATCCAGAAGGTCGACTATTTCGTCGTGGCCATGCCTTCCAACTGATAGGGAGCAGCCATGACCAATCGACTGGTCAAGCCGCCACGGATCACGCAGACCGCCGAGGTGAAGTACGTTCCGTACCGCCCGGCGTACTGCGTCAGCCAGACCAACAAGGCCAGCTCTGGCTTCGGCTTTGGCACGAAGAGCTCGGGAACACCTGGCCTGCCGCTGAATTTTACCGGTGCGTACATGGTGGCCACGGCGGATCTGAACCCGTCAGTGTTCGCGGGTGGTATCTATGCCGGTAGCGTGGCCAAGGGTGGCGGCGAGACATCGCTGACCAGCTCGAGCAGTACAACCTGCTATCCCGAGCAGCCGGCGGTGCAGGGATCGCCTGCGCGACTGGTGGTGTCACTGGAACCTGGTTGGAATGCCAGCGCCTCGTCACGCCTGCGCCTGGCTGGCGACTTTGTGTTTTCCTTCGACGTCTGCCCGCATCCTATTGGCGTGGTGATCGGTATCGCCTCGCCAAACAGTGACACTCGATTTGATACAGCAGAGCACGCTTACTACCTGCGCGGCGATCAGGTCAATGTGATCGAGCGTGGCGAGGTGGTTGCCAGCTGCCCATTCTCACCAGGCGATCGGCTGCGCCTGAATATCAGCCGGGTAGGGCAGGCGGTGGTTTACTCGACCGAAGGCTGGTTCTACGTCAGCGGCCTGGCGTCGGTCGGCGACAAGGTGGGCGATGCGTTGCTGTACTCGGCCGGCGACTACGTGGATAACCCGGTTATCTCGGTTGCAGTCAGTTGCAGCGCCCGGGGGCGAATGGGTACCAGCACCCGTGTGCGTGAAACGGCCTCTGCCCGGGGGCGTGTTGGCTACAAGGCCAGCATGCGCAAAGTGCGCGGCAAGGTTGGAGTTCGGGGAAGTGCCTTTGCATTGCTCGACACAACAGCGTCAGCTCGAGGCCGAGTCGGCACGCGCGGCCAGGCTAGGCCAAGCACGAATGAGGGGCAGGTTACCCTGCCGGGCCTGGTGCTGTTTGCCAGTGATCGGCCTACGGGCACAGGAAATCTGACGCTTCCGCGCCTTGTAGTGACTGGGGATGCGGGATTTGCGCTGCCTGACATAGTGGTCGGCATGCTGGCAATTCCTGCGCCGATGCTGAGCGGTGTAGTGCTGGTGGGTAGCAATGGTCAGGGGGATTTTGCGTTGCCAGGGCTGCAGGCCATCGGCGCCGACTATCCCTATGGTATTGGCCGTGTAGACCTGCCTCCGATCATGGCGGCAGGCCGCGAGCGGGTCTATGACCCTGACGGCGAGTACATGCTGGAGCTGGTCTACCTGCAGGAGGCACTGACAACCGACCCCGTGGCCTATGTAGCCTGGCGCGAGGTGGTTGGTGTCGGTTTTGACCTGCTTGTCTCGGTATTCATCGAAGACGCCATGTACGAAGGCCTGGTGGTTGGCGATCGCTTGTCGCAGACCCAGATCATGTATGAGGCCCTGCGCAGCGCCGTATCGATCTACAACTCGGGCAGCCTGGTCGACGAGGTGGTGCTGCAGTACGCCACCAACATTTTCACGGGAGCGGCCACCCGGTTCGATGGCTTCGCCTTCAGCGGGTTTTTCAATGACGGCTTGGACAGCTACGCCTACGACGAGAACGGTGTGTACCGGATCGTTGACGGGGCCGGGGATGACGGTGAGCCGCTAGCGGCTGCAATCGACTTCGCAGCGGCTGGGGCCGATAGCAGTTGGGAGAAGATGCTGACGGCGGCCTACTTCGGTATCGCCACCGACGGTCAAGTCTACGCGAGGGTGTCCACGCACGACGGTCGCGAGAAGGTCTACAAGGCCACGCCGGGACGCGGACATCATCGGGCGGTGCCGGCGAAGGGCATCACCGCGCGCTACTGGAACATTCGTCTGGAGCTGGTTGACGCCACCTACGCCGATCTGGATAGCGTCGAGTGGGATATTCCCGTCTCTCGGCGTCGGTTGCACTCGAAATGAAGCCGGTCCATGTGCGCTTCGCCTGCAAGCCTGATCCGGTTGTGCGCCGTCGGCTGCAGCAGATGGGCGCCAATCTTCCAGAGGGACAGACCCGGTCGCTGATCTTTCGCGGGTACCTGTGCAAAGTCGTCGGCGAGCGGAACAGCAGCCGGGCGACGGTGCTAGATATGCCGATCCGCCTGCTGGGCTTTCGTGGCCCGCTGTTCCGCCTGGGCGAGCGCTGCCCGCTGGGCTACACCTCCGCCGGCAAGCGCGCGAACTATGCGCCGTCTGGTGACGTGCTGGACGGGCTGTCGGCCAGCTTCGGCGCCAAGTACTTCGTGAACGCCACCTATGGCAGCACGCTGACGGCCAGGGCATTTGTCGGCAGCGTTACCGCACCGAAGTACGGCGAGGCCGTTGCCCGGGGAAGCACGAACCTGTCGTTTCCATTCGTGCCTACCGACCAGGTGATCGACGGTTTCTTCAACGGCTGCGATACCCAGCAGTTCCAGCTGAGCCTGCAGCTGCTCACCGGCAAGCGCCTGGGTGCGGTGATCAATGACAATTGGCTGGGGGAGGGCTGGACCTTCGCGACGGCCTACGGCGCCAAGACGCTGCCGGCGCTGGTCGAAGCGCCAGAGCCTGCCGGGTTCGGTGAGTCTCCCTACCGTCCGCGCTGGTCTGTGCCGCAGCCGCGCCAGGTGGCGCTGCCTGCCGTGGAGTGGATCGCCGGAGAGCCGGGCCGGCTGCTGGTCGCCGCCCAAGTCGCCCAGGGTATGCCAGAGCACCACTTCATTCTCACCGACAAGGCCGACGGCCCGAAGTGGTACTCGCTGCAGTACCCGCACGCGAAGGCGGCGACGCCGGCCGTGGCCTTGCTGCAGCTGGTGCCCACCCCGGTACCGGAGGACGAGCCGCCGGCCGGCGTGGTGCTGGGCATTGATGTGGTCGACGCGGTGCCCAGCTGGGCGGTACCGTCTAGCGCACCATCGGCTGTTGGGCAGCAGTACCTGGCCCTCGGCCCGGCAGTTCTGTCGCTGCCGGATGACTGGCCCAGCCACCTGCAACCGGCGGCGTTCGTGCCTGAGCAGCGCTGGGCGCCAGGCTTCGCGACGACGGATTTCAGCGAGCTGGCTTTCTTTCCTGACATCTCTGGCGAGGTCTGCCACCGGCCATGCGTGCTCGGCCAGCTTCATTCGACAATCGTCGGAGGTGTTGCCGAGTTCGTCTGTGCGGTGCGCGCGACCGACGAGTACCTGCTGCCGATCACCAGCGAGCTGCGCGACGATGACGCCGCCGGCATCACACCAGGCGAGCAGGCGAGGGTAAAGGTCACCCGCACCGGCTTGCTGGTGGTGCAGCAGGATCTGGCCACGGGCGTGGTGAGCACGGACATGCTGGCGCCCGATGTGCTTGGTTCGGTGCTATGTCCCTGGTACGACGCCGACGGCATGGATGCTGATATCGCCTACCTGCCGCAGGTACTGTGGGGCGGGGTGCTGGATGGCAAGCGCTGCTATGCCGTTCGTGCTGTCCGGTACCAGCGCAGCATCTGGCTGGGCAGCCTGCTGCAGGATGTGGGCGGCGGCTGGTGGTGGTTCACCGATAACTACCGTGGCTGGCGTTACAACTCGACGACTGACATTCGGCCGCCGATGTACCGCACTGACCTGGGCTTCGGGCCGTATATCGACCGGACCACGCCGGAGGAGCTGTGGTGGGTGGTCGACGGGGTGGTGCAGCCGATCACCCTGCCGGCGAACTACCGGGCCATTCCGGCGCCCCGCCAGACCAGTTTCGCCGTGGAGGGCCAGTTTGACCTGGCGGCCTACCTCGCCGAGCTTTACGCGCACATGGGCATCTACGGCAATCCAGGTTTGTCCGATCAGCCCTGGCAGGAGTACGCGCTTGAGGAGTACTTGCTGCCGAACATGGCCATGCAGCAGTTCGCCCAGGTCGCGCCCGATCGAGTCGTCTACTTTCTACCGCCGGATGATGAGCCTGGCGCCCTGAAGCTGATGGTCTTCGATGGCGCGGCCGTTGCCGACTATGGCGAGGTGTCCACGCCATGGGCAAGCGGCACCCACTACACCGGCGCCGAATACCGGTACCCGGTCTATGCGCTGACCTGCTACCAGCGGGAGGTATGGGCCGATGGCGAGATGCTGAGCCCGGCCGGCCTGCTGCTGACCGTTACCAGCGGCGAGCGCGGCTACTGCCTGATTTCTCAGGACGGCGGCACTACCTGGTCCCAACTGCTGACCGCCCCCGACAGCTTCGAAACCGACCGCAGCCCTGGCATTCCAGGGCACGGCTACATCTTCACCGGCTCGGCGCTCTGGAAGCCACAGCCGGGCTACCCCTATGCGAAGGAGGCCGCCGATGGCTGAGTTTGAGGACGTAACAGGGTTCCTGCAGTCGCAGTCAACCCAGGCCCTGACGCAGGCCATGAATACCCGGAACATGATCTGGAACCTGACGCCAGGGGCTATCTCCGAGCGGCGCCTGACGTTCGACATGATCAAGCCCGCCCTGGGCGCGCCGCCGAAACTGTCGGACGTGTTCGGCATCGGCGACAGCACCAACCCCGAGATTCAGCGTCTCAACGACGAGTCGGACAAGTGGCTGGCCAAGTTTTTCCCGGCGATCAACAGCGGCCTGCAGACCCTGCCGGAGGACATGCTGATCGGCATCATCTCTGGAACCAAGCCCTACGGACTGGACCGCACCGTCTTGGAGATCGTCTGGCACCAGGCCCGGGATCGCGCCCACCGAGCTACAGACAGCGAAGTGCGGGCGATTGAGCAGCGCTTCAGTGGGGCGGGGTTCCCCTTGCCGCCTGGCGCCATGGTCGCGGCGATCGCTGCAGCGGAGCAGCGCGCCGGCCAGGCCATCGCCGAGGTGAACTGGCAGCAGGCAATCAAGGACGCTGACGTGAAAGTCGATCTCCTGAAATTCGCCGAGGAACAGGCCGTACGCCTCAAGCTGGGCGTGATGTCGCAGATGGGCGAGTTCTATCGCACCTGGTTTGCTGTACCGGATAAGGAGGTAGAGAAGGCGAGGGTTCGCGCCCAGGCCTTGGCCACGTTCTATTCCGCGCTGGGCAACTACCACAACGTGGAGCTGGCTTTCGAGAACCTGCGTCTGGACGTCGCCAAGACCAAGCTGGATGCCGGCCTGTTCTTCGACCGCAACAAGGTTGCGCTGGAGGGCGCCACCAACACCAGCAGCGCACTGGGCCAGGCTACAAATGCCTTCGGGCAGATCGCGGCCAGCGCCGCCGGCGCGGCTTCCGCGCTGGTCGCCAAGGTGGAGGACGTCTGATGCCAATCGCAACCCCATTTCCTACGTGTGTGTTCCCGCCTGAAATGGTCGAGTCAGGGAAGTTGTATGTGTTCCAGAAGGACGCCGCCGGTGTGGTCGAGGAACAAGGTTGGATTGCAAAGCCTGGCTCCATGGATGTGCCTGCCCTGCTGGGCGCAGACGGGGCGTTCTACTACGCAGTCGTTGAGGGTATGGACGGCAACGGCATCACTCTCTACCGGACAGTGCGCGTCGACGACGACCAAGAGCCGGTGCTGGAGAGCATGATGGTCATTGACCTTGAGCTGCCGACAGGCCTGGCCGGCTTTTCACTCTTACAAGTCCTGGTACGCCCGATTTGGCTTAACGGTCAGGGCGCCCTTATGGGCTCCGCTGCGTACCAGTACGACGCTGGTCTATCTACGCAATATGTGGGGTTGGTTTTCACTGCAACGCCAGCCGGCCTTTCGGTGTTCAGCGATAACACTACCTACGATATGGTACCGAGCCTATTTGCGACGGTTGACTTTGAAGACGGCAGTTATGCCACTTTCGATTGGATGTTAGCCGTATGATCGAGTTCATCCCGAACAACCTCTTCGTCAATGCTGTAACCACCCCTACAAGTGGAGCAGCGCATATACCTGCCATTGAATCGCCATACGTTGGCGACTATGAAACTGAGCTGAATGCGGCGCTGAACACGTCTGCCCTGGAAGCTGCAATGGCGAGCGCTGGCGACCCTGGCGGGCAGGAGAACAAGAACTTCGGCGCCTCAATGCTGGCCTTCGCCATCGTGTCGCTCAAGTACTACATCGGTATAGGAAAGGTGCCGAAAGGCCTTCGGCATCCCCATGTGGTTGGCCGGCTTGAGAGCGGCGAATGGACCTTGTTCGTTCCTGCAAGTGGCCTGGTGATGCGCAGCAACAGCTTGCTCGCCTACGGCACTCAGACCTTTGAATGCCTCACGACATACCTCGACGATGTCACCACGAAACTCAGCGAGGGCAGCTTTTATACCAACACCCCATGGTCCTACTCCGGCCGACTGCTCTCCGCGAGCTTGGATTTCTCTGTTCCTGTGCAGCCAGCATTCTGGGCCTTGCATGTGAGGACGGCTGAGGTGATCTAGCCCCCTGTAGGGTTTGGCCAGGTGAGAGATTCAGCGAACACTCCTTGCATCGCAGCAGAGGTGCCCAGCATGTACGGCGTTCCCGGTAACTCGAAACACTTCCCGAAGGGCGAAAAGGTGCGCGGCCCTGGCACCGGCACGTCTGACTCCATCAAGGCCGCTATTCCCGCGGGCAGCTACATCATGCCGGCCGACTCGACCGAGCAGCTTGGTTTCGGTGTGCCCCGGGCTGGCGCCAGTCAGGTGCCGGTAAACGTCAGCAATGGCGAGACCGCTATCCCGCCGGAGCAGGTGCATGCCTTCGGTGTGCGCGCGCTGAACGAGATGAAGAACGCCACGCACAAGCCGACTGGCCAGCCCTCGGCGGCCGGCGGCGAGCTGTTCTTTGCCGACGGCGGCCTGGTGGAAGATCCGCTGAAAAAGTGGACGCCGGAGCAGCGAGCGCAGAAGCAAGCTCAGCTTGCCCAGCAGACCGAGCAGCTGCGACTGGCCAAGGCTGGCGCGCCAGGTGGTGTTCCCGGCAATCCGGCACGCGCCGCTGCGATGCAGGCTCAGTACGACCAGCCGGTAACCGGGCCGCGACAACCGAAGCCAGTTTCTACTCAGCCAGTTGCCGCCGGCGTGAATCTGCGCAGTGGCGAGCAACCCAGCGTCGCGAACGATGTGGCTGATGGCCTGGCCGGTGCCGGTAAGGTAGCTGTCGGTGTTGCTGGCTACCCAGTTCTGGCTGCTTATGATGGCGTGCGCAATGCCGCCGGCTCGCTCGCAGGTGGCGATACCAGCCAGATCGAGCAGTACCGTGGTGGTGCGCGCAACCTGATCAGCGAGGGCGCCGAGCAGGTGTCGACTGCCTCCGCCAACTTGCGTGAGCGCACAGCCACTGCCACCCGCGATGCGCTCGGTATTGATCAGGCGCCGGCGGTGGGCGTGCCCAGGGCGAAGGCGTCGGCCCCTGCTGTGCCGTCTGCGCCAGCTGCTGGGCCTGCTGCAGCTGCTGAACAGGCTGCGCCCACAGCCGCTGGCCAGAATGTCACCGAGCCAGGGCCTGGCGTCGGCTGGGTCCGTACGGGCAATGGCGTGGGCGCTGCCGGCGGCGAAATCGCCATGCGCCGCAACGAGCAGGGCCAGGTTGAGTTCACCAATGAAACGGCCTCGCCGGAAGCTGTGGCTGGCGCCAAGGCCATGCCGGCCGGTGGCTTTGGTGTGCCGCGCCGTGGTGCTGAAAGTGAAGACCTGGTCGGCCGCGGCTCGGCTGCCAATGTCGGCAACGGCGTCGGTACCTTCAGCCAGATGGAGGCGGGCAGCAGCGCTGAGGCCCTGGCTCGTTTCGAACGTGCCAACAAGATCCGGGGCGAACAAATCGCCGAGGATGGTGGGCTAAAGGTCGCCGGCATTCGTGACAGCTCGCGCATGCCGACCGCTGCCGAGCTGGTGAACAACCGGCTGGAGCGCCAGGACACCCGTGACCAGCTCGATGCTGCGCGCACGAACCAGGACGCCCAACTGACTGCCAGTCGCGTGGCCACCGAGGGGATGCAGCAGCAGAAGCTCCAGCAGGAGATCGAAGCGGGTCAGTACAGCGTACAAGATCGTCAACGCATCGCGGCCCTACAGGCCCAGATGACTGATCCGAATCTATCTCTGGAAGAGCGCCTGGCGGCACAGCAGGCTTATACCTCGCTGACTACTCAGGCAAAGGACCGCTTCAAGTCGCAAGACGTGATTCTTGGACGAGATGATACCGGTAAGGATATTCGCGGCACGCAGCTGATCGATGTGACCACTGGCCAGCCTGTTGCTGGAGCAGTGGGTAGCTCGCAACGGCGTGCAGCGGTAACCATGGCAGAGGTTGAGCAAACAGCGAAGGCGCGCGGGATCAGCAGCGATGAGGTGATTCAGCGATTGCAGTCTGCTGGCGTAGCCGTCAGTGGCTGATTATTGCCTGATGCCAAACTCGTCGAATAGGTCGCCTGGCTCGTCATACAGCCGATTGCAGGCGACCCGGATTTGGTACGACGCTGTCTGACTCCGGGTGTCACCTGACTTATCAAGTGCGCACTCGGCGCCAGAGTCATAACCGAAGAAGCCTCGGCCAGAGCCCTGGGGAATCGGATCGAAACGCTTGGGGTAATTGCCAGTGCAGACCTGCACGGCAGCGTACGCGGCGTTGTCGTTCTCCAGACCGGGAAGCTTGTCCAGCAGGCAGGTGGCGTAATTGCTCGCCGAGGCATACAAGGGGCACGCCAGAAATACGACGAGCGGCACGAGTTTTAAGCTGTTCCCAATCCTATCCATAGACGACATTTTACCCTTCTAAATCAGCGTCTTAATCGGCTCTAACTGCCTTGCGTCAAAAAAGTTACGTTGACAACCTTTCAATTCCAAGCCAGAGCTATGGTAGCTGGAAGCCAGCATTTGTATACTCGCGCGCCAAAAACATGGAGTGTTGCATGACCATCAACATCGCTGTGGCAACTAGAGACGCCATCATTTTGGGTTGCGATAGCCTTTCAAGTGTCGTTGAAACAGCAGCCTTTCCGCTTCGAGGGAGAGGCTTTGCGAAAGATGCGAACGGAAATGACTTGGTTGATGCTGAAGGAAATCGCCTGATTGCCGTTAACGAGGTTAGAAGCGTCGTCACTAACGTCTATGGTGGTGTCAGCAAGATGTTCCTGTTGTACGAGCGCGACGGGTTTTCGGTTGCAGGGGTGACCGCCGGGAAGGCGACGCTTGATGGACTCACGATTGCTGAGCTGGCAAAGCGTTTTTGCCAAATGCACAGGAATGGCAACACGGTTTTTAACACTGTCGAAGAAGTGGCCAATTCGTTCCTCGGCTATATTCGGAACCTTTGGGAGCTCGACGTAGATTTTGCTGCTGCTGATCCAAGCATGCATATGTTTTTACCACCGCTCCAATTCATTGTTGCGGGGCATTGCCCAGACGATTACATAGGCCGCGTGTTTAAGTTGGATGTACCAGCGAACGTGTGCTTCGATAATTTCCCAGATGGCGATCATTGTGGCGCCTGCTGGGCGGGGCAGTCTGATTTTGTGGAACGCTTGTTGCTTGGTGTTGATCACGGCGTCAAGCATTCGGTGCAGGAGCAGTTCGGTCGTTCCATGCGTGAAGCAACGACGCGAGTGCTGACTGAAATGATTGAGCGTTTGAGTGGTGCAGGGGTCTTGATTCCGGAAGGCCTAGAGATGGATTTCCCAGGGTTGCCAAATGCGCCGTCATGGGAAACTGCTCAGACAGATGTCCAGTTCCAGGATTTACCCACCCAGTACGCGATTGATTTTGTCGAACTACTGGTAAACACGCAGTCTGGTATGCAGCGACTCGGGAGTGGCATACCAACCGTCGGCGGAAGGACGCACATTGGTGTCCTGCGCCGCGGTGAAAGCTTCAAAATGCTCAATGAGCCTGAACTTACCCATAACCATGCAGGGTACTCACATGATCTATGACAATTTGATGAACGCAGGAAGCATGCCTAGTCGCAGTGGATCACCGTCGGCACCGTCAGATCATGAGCGAAGCGGTCGCATTGTCACTAAATCGACAGAGTCTAAAAAGGACTCCAACGACAGCCAGGTGAAAGTCGTCTTCTCCGGCGGTGGCGTACAGGTAACTGCTCGAGCGGGCTGAACATTGCTCGCAAGGAAGCCCCGCATCTGCGGGGCTTTTTCGTTCCTGGGGCTAACCCCCTGTAGGGTTCGCGTCCAGCACAGCCACCCCCTGAGAATCCCGCTACGGCGGGATTTTCTTTGGAGAGTGGGATGGCTGACCTTTTTGACGAGTTCGGTATCGGCAGTGAGCAGGTGGATGCTCCGGACTTGTTTGATGAGTTCGGTCTGGGGGAAAGCCTCAAACCCGTCGCCGAAGGCATCACCGACACCCTCTGGGAAGGCACCAAGTCTGCCGGTCGCGCCATCGGCGCCACCGTGGACGCCTACACCGGCGACAACCAAGGCATCGTCGACAAAGCTGCTGCCCAGCAGGCCGCCCCGAAAGACTCCCGCGTAGAGAAATTCCACCAGGACTTTGCGCAGCGCACTGAAGCGCTCGGCGAAGACCCTGGCGTGCTCGATACCATTGGCGAGGGCCTGGGCGCTGTGTGGGACAACCCCGCCGGCGCTGGCCTTGCCATAGTTGAGCAGTTGCCGAACGCGGTACCGACCCTGGCCGGCGGCTGGGCGGGCATGAAGGGCGGTGCAGCTGCTGGTGCAGTCGCTGGCGCCCCGTTCGCTGGTGTAGGCGCAGGCCCAGGTGCCGTGATTGGCGGCGTAGTCGGCGGCCTGGCCGGTATGTTTCTGGGGAACGCTGCGATCGAAACCGGCCACAAGGCCATGGGCATGGCCGATGACGGTGAGGTGACCGACGAGGAGCGCGGCCAGGCGATCGAGGAGGGGGCACTCAAGGGCGCGGTGATCACCGGCGTTGACGCCCTCACTCTGGGTGTCGGCGGCAAGGTGGCGGGTGCTATGCAGCGCACCGCGAGCCGGGCGATGGAGTCGGCCACTCGCAAGGTGCTGGTAGACCGAGGCATTGATGTTACTGACGAGGCGGCTGTTCTGGCTGCCCGCAGCAATCCCGAGATCGCCACGGCGGTTCGCTCTGCTCAAGAGAGTGCCCGGGCGGCGACTGACAAGCTCGGCCGGCGCCTGGCCACCGGTGGCACCCTCCTGACCATGGAGACTGTCGGTGAGGGTGTTGGTGAGTACCTGGGCGAGATGGCCGCCACCGGTGAAGGCAATGTGCCTGATGCCGTGCTGGAAAGCCTGCTGTCGCTCGGCCAGTCGGGCGCAGAAACAGCATGGAACGTCTCGCGTACCAGGGCCCGGCCTGATGCGCTGGTGCAGCCTACGCCGACTGCCGAGAACCCGAACCCTGCTCCGGTTGAGCGGCCAGACCCGAGTGCCGGCCCGTTGTCGGCGGCTGCCAACCTGCTGCCCGCGCCGAGCATTGCCGGCGCGCTGCCCGCGCCTGGCCAGACGCTGTATGGCGATGGCCTTGGCAATGTGTCGCCAGATGGGCCAGGGCGTGACGTTGATCGCGAATATCGCCCGGTACCCGGCCGCGAGCAGCCGGTGCGTGATTTTGGGCCGGGCATGGATCAGCAGTACCAGCAGGGCGCTGCGCCTGGAATTGAAGGTCAGCTGATTCGCGCCAGTCGCCAGCAGCAGGCGCCAGCTGGTCGGGAACCGCAGACATTCGATGCTGTCGAGTCGCCGCGTTTGCCGGCGCCGGCCCCGCGCATTGCCGATGGGCGCCAGGATGCCGTGATTGTGGATGCCGCCGGCAACGCTGTGCCCGGCAAGTTGCCTGGCCAGCAGCCAGAAGATTATGTGCAGGGCGGTCGCGGCATGGACCAGCAGGCACCAACGCGCACCTTTTCCAACGTACTGGCGGCGAAGAACGCCATTTCCAAGTCTCCCAACCCTGCCCAGCTCGAAGTGGTACCGGTTGGCCCGAAGCAGTTCGAGATTCGCAGTAAGCGTGCCGTACCGACAAAGGGTGCCCGCAAGACAGTGGATCGAGAAAAGGACAGCGTTGTTCAGGCCATTGCCCGCCTTGGTGGTATCAAGACGGAGTGGCGCCAGGACACAACCGGTGAGGCGAAGGGCAATCGAATCGTGCCGGGCGTGGGCGCATTGTGGACAGACAAGACCGGGACTAGCATTGACGACATGGCCTCGCTGCTCCAGCAGAACGGCTACGTGCCGGCCGGCGAGATGGAGAAGGATGGCGGGGTCAGCTGGCTGCAGGCTGCAATCAGCGACGAGCTGAGCGGGCGCAAGACTCACCTGGCGCCCGGCTCGAAACGTCAGGAAGAGGAAACGCAGCAGCTCATTGCTCAGCGAGAGGCGGATATCGCCGCGCAGCAAGAGGCCGCTGGCGACTTCGATTCAGCCGAGGTTATCGTTTCGGATCTGCTGGACGATCTGGATATCATGGAAATCCGTGCCGAGCGTGCACGGAAATTCGCAGAAGAGCTTGATGCGATCTTTGAGGGCGGGACCAATGAAAATAGCACCAGCACGGCAAGCGCAGATAACCGCCCTGCAGAAGACGCTCGAACTGAAAACGGAGCGGGTGGAAGCGCTGGAGCGGGAGAATCTGGCCCGGTACAACAGCCTGACGCCCGAGCAGAAAGCCCTGCTGAAGTCGAAGCCCCTAGCCTCGAACTGAGTTCTTACACCGAGCAGGATCTGGCCGCCCAGGCCAAGCTTCAGGCCGAGGCAGAGGCCAAGAACGCCGCCGAAACGAAGGCTGTGGCCGACAAGGCCCAGGCCGACCGCGAACGCAATGACTTCACCCTTTCCGGCTCCGACCGGCCCTCCGATGTAGCTGCTTCCCGCGGACAGAACGATATGTTCGCACCGCCGACGCGCGGTCAGGTGAAGGGTGAGTGGGTCAGTTTTCCTGCCGATTCAGGCACCTTGGGTATCCCTCGGGCAGAAATGCCGCAAATCAAGGCCGAGCACCGCGGTGCGATGGTCAACTTCCTCAACGCGCGCGATGTTGCGCATGCCGAGGAAACCATTGCAGCTAGCGAGCTGAAGCCAACCCAGGCCGAGTACTCGACCAAGAAAGTAGAGGCTGCCAAGGCATTCGATGGTGGCGAGCGCTCGATCCTGATCTCCAGTGATGGGCATGTGCTGGACGGCCACCATCAGTGGCTGGCCAGGCGCGAGGCAGGTGAAGACGTGAAAGTCATCCGCCTGGACGCCCCCATTCGGCAGTTGCTGGATACGGTGGCCGAGTTCCCAAGCGCCTCAGTCGATACGGCCAGCGCTGGCCCTGCGAGCACTCCCCAGGCCGCACGGGTAGAAGATGCTGGTGAGAAGCTTGGCGGCGCCCGAAAGGACGAGCTACGCAGCGTTCGCGAGCGCCTGGATAGCATGGATGACGCTGCTATCGCCAACAGCACGCTGAGCCAGCTGTGGCCGAAGGACGAGATCATCAGGATCGAAGACCTGTTCCACGCGGCCTCATACCAGACTGTGCGCGAGATCATTCCAGCCAAGCCTCGGGTGCCATATAAGGTGCGCGCTTGGGTCGAGAAGGTGAAAGGTGCACGGGAAATCCTGAAACACCTGGCGCAGCTCGGCGCCGACACGACTGTGGCCAAAATGCGCGCGTTCAGCCCCGGCCTGCGCCCGATTGCCGACAAAATCGAGCTGCTGATGGGCATTGATCGTGCGCAGTGGGGACGCATTGGTCGCGTCAGCATGGCCAGCGGTCGCTACAGCGAAGGCGGCAAGATGGTTCCTGGGTCTTGGGTTGAGGTCGAAGTCGACGGTCGGAAGAAGCACTTCTTTGGAAAGAACTCGGTCGCCGAGGCAGTGGACGATATCCGTGCGGTGATCAACCTGAACTCGGCGCCTGAGGCGCGCATGAAATTCGCTATCTACACGGATCGACGCAGCGGCGAAGTGTTCATTGCCAAGGACGGGGATAAGGAGCAGCGCAGGCTCAAAACCTTTGGCAAGGTAGCCGAGGCGCGCAAGTTTGTGGCTGACAATCACGCCGACCTCGTTACAGCGTGGGACGCGGTGAAGAACCGTGACAATGTGACCAAGGCTGATATGCGGCGCGATACCAACGAGGATCGTGCCGGCCGGGATTATCGCAATGGAGCTGATATCACGCCTGAGCAGTTCATTGAGGCTTTCGGCTTCCGTGGCGTTGAGTTCGGTAACTGGGTAGCCCAGGGCAGCGGCGGAGCTGATCGGCAGGGGATGTTGAACCAGGCCTACGATGCCTTCATGGATCTAGCTGACGTTGTTGGCGTGCCTCCGAAAGCATTGAGCCTGGAGGGGCGCCTAGGAGTTGGCTTTGGATCGCGCGGTCGCGGAAGGGCCAGCGCCCACTTTGAGCCAGGTAATGTGGTCATCAACCTGACCAAGACCAAGGGGGCCGGCTCTCTGGCGCATGAGTGGTTCCACGCGCTGGACAATTACTTCGCTCGCCAGCGTGGGGGCGAGGTGCCGATGGAGCGCGGGTTTAACGCCCAGCAGGCCTATCGCAACAACAACTTCATCACCTACCGGCCTGAGCCGCTGTATATCCACAAGACCAAGCAGAGTAAGCCGGTGTCGCTGGATAAGTTGCGGCGCTACCACGAACATAACCCGACAGCCGAGTATTACAACCCAGAGAACTGGCAGGTCGATCCGCGCCACCCTACCGGGGTTCGTCCCGAAGTGGAGCGAGCATTTGCGGAACTGGTTGAGGTGCTGGACCAGTCCCCAATGTCGCGGCGATCAGCAGCATTGGACAAAACCCCTGATGCCTACTGGTCACAGATTATCGAGCGCGGCGCGAGGGCGTTTGAAACCTATGTGATCGCCAAGCTGGCTGACCAGGGCTATCGCAATGACTACCTGGCCAATGTCCGCTCGCTGGAGGAGTTTGCCCGTGCTGCTGATCGGTACCCTTACCTGACGCCGGACGAACAGGGGCCAGTAAGCGAGGCATTCGACAAGCTATTTAGTACTGTGCAGACCAAGGAGGGGGAAGATGGCCAGGTGGCTCTCTATTCCAGGGAGAGCTATCGCCGTGCCTCAAGCGGGCAGGCAGGGGTCATGGTCACGAAGCTGAGCTCGGACATCTCAAGCATCACCCGTGGCTGGCGCAACGCCCCGAAAATCGAGGTGGTGCAGTCGATCAAGGATCTGCCGGACGCCCAGCGTCGTGTAGTCGAGCGCGATGGGGCTTTCGACACTGAGGGCATGCTGAGCGATGGCACGGTCTACCTGGTGGCCGACAATCTGCGAGACGTGCAGCACGCAGCGTTCGTGCTGCAGCACGAAGTTCTGGGGCATGCCGGCCTTCAAGGTGCCTATGGTCAGCGACTCACCCCGCTGCTGATGAGCCTCTACAACGACAATCCAGCGCTGAAACTCCAGGCTGATGAGTTGGTGCGGCGCTTCGGCTACAAGCCCGCCGTGGCCATGGAGGAGGTGCTGGCGGATATGGCTGCTGCTGGCTCGTTGCAGCAGCAGGGGTTCTGGCCGCGGCTATTGGCCGCCATGCGAGCTGCCTTGCGCTCGATCGGCCTGAACATGAAGTGGAGTGAGGGCGACATCCAGGCGCTGCTGGCCAGCGCCCGGCGCTATGTCCAACGCGGGCGCCGTCCTGGCCCTGGCCGAACTGTGTTCTCTCGTAACGGCAGCAGTGGCCGCTTGGTGGAAATGCTCGACGACCAGGGGCGCCTGCTGGCGCCGGACGGTAAACCGTCAAAGCTGAACAAAAAGCAGTGGCACCAGGTGCGGAGTGATAACTTCAAGCGCTGGTTTGGCGATTGGCAGAGCCTGAGCGCTCAGGAACGTCTGGATGCTATTCAGCCGCTAAAGCTGCGTATGCCAGAGGCTTGGCGTGGCTTGAGTGAGCGCGAGCGCTTGAAGAGGATCGAGGAATCGCTTAAGGCAATGGCTCGTGCCAGTGAGGCATTGCCGCATGATGAGTTGGGTCAGGTTGTGATGGCGATGTCAGGAGCAAAGAAGGCCGCTTCGAGCGCTGCTGACCCAGCTAAACAGGCTGTGCTTTCCAGGCTGCAGCAGTCGTTTGAGCGCTCTGTGTATGCCAGTGCCAAGCTGTCGACTCAGGATGGTCAGACAGCTGCCTACCATAAGTTGCTTGCGCCGATAGATGTCGACGGCCTGCAGCTGGTGGCGATATTCACGGTGAGAGAGGATGCCAACGGCCGGATGTTTTACAACACGGTGGCCGTCGATAGAAAAGAAAAAGCCTTGGCAGTCTCTCCGGGCGATGTGAGCAATGCTCAGGGGTCGCTCCCGGCCAATGCCAAGGCTTTGGACACCTTTGTACGCCGGCCGCTGGCGCGCGTCAATCCACAGGATGTGTCCGCGGTGACGGGCGGCAACGGTGAGCCACTGGTGCTGTACCACGGTACTGGTGAGCAGTTCTTCGTTTTCGACCAGAGCAGGGCGGGGCGCAGTACTGGCCATACCTCGGCACCGCTGGGCATCTTCCTGACTACTGACAAGGAGACGGCCAAGGCATACGCCGAGAAGGCGACCGATGGCATGCCGGGGCTGGCCAACGTGATGCCGCTGTTCGCCTCGATCAAGCAGCCGTACCGCATGAGCCTGGCCGAGTCGCAGACGCTGGACACTCCGGAGGCTGCGATCGCTCTGCGCCAGAAACTGGAGCGGGAGGGGCATGACGGTATCCGGCTTGGCGATACGGGGGTCTGGATCGCCTTCTACAACGCCCAGGTGAAGTCGGCGACCAACAACACCGGCGCCTTCGACGAAATTGACCCGGATATCCGCTATTCCCGAGCGAGTCAGCGGGACACCGAAGCACTGCGCAAGCTGGGGCTGGCTGGTTCCGAAGCGCAGAACCTGCTCGACCAAGTGGGTAACCTTACCCTTGGCGGGCTGCAGCAGAAGCTGAAGGACTGGGCTGTGCGCTCGGAAGAGGGCATCTTCGACGGCCTGGCGGGCATCAAGCGTGCCGAGGAGTCGGTGGGGGTTACTGATCCGAACCAGCAGGGGTACGTCTCTGCGCGGATGGCCAGTGGTATCGCGGACGTGATGCACGGGGTGCTGCACTACGCGGCGCCTGAGTGGCGCGATGGGGTGGTTTCCGGCAAGGCCGGTACCCGTGGCGTGCTGGAGATCTTGGGCGATCTTGGCCAGGACAACCTTACGGCCTGGCTCGGCTGGCTCGGTGGTAAGCGAGCCCAGCTGCTGAAGGCCCAGGGCCGGGAGAACAACCTGACCGATGCCGATATCGCCGAGCTGGTGGCCATGGGCAAGGGTAAGGAAGCGCTGTTCGAGAAGGTTTACCGCGAGTACGCACAGGTGAACGAGGCGGTGCTGGATCTGGCGCAGGAGGCCGGGCTAATCGATCAGGACGCCCGGGCGAAGTGGCTGACCGACTACTACGTGCCGTTTTATCGTCAGGATGAGGCCGAGGGCATCTTCACCGCGCCCCGGTCGAAGCGTGGCCTCTCGCACCAGACGGCCGCGATCAAGGCGCTGAAGGGCGGCACGCTGCCCACCAACGATCTGCTGGCCAACATGCTGGCCGGATGGACCAAGCGCATCGACGCCTCGATGAAGAACAAGGCTCTGTTGGAGGTGGTGGCCAACCTCAAGGGCAGCGACTTCCTAGCGGACGAGAGCCCGCGCTGGCAGCAGGTGCTGATCTCGCGCGACCAGATTGCCCAGCAGATCCGCAAGGACCGCAAGGCGCTGGCGCTGGCCGCCGAGATGCTGGACCTGCCGGCTGGCGCCAATGTGCTGCAGGTGGTCAACAAGCTGATGAAGCCGGAGAGTGAGGGCTTCGAGCAGATGTGGACGCGCGTGGCGCCGACCGATCCGGACATCATTCGGGTGCAGCGCGACGGCAAGAGCGAGTACTACCGGGTGACCGACGAGAGCCTGCTGCGGGGCCTCAAGTTCATCGAGGGAAGCGTCTTCAATGACCCGATCACCAAAATCGGCCGGGCCTTCAAACGGCTGCTCACTACTGGCGTGACTGCCTCTCCGGATTTCATTCTGCGCAACTTCATCCGTGACGCGGCGCATGCCTGGATGATCAACAAGGACGGCTTCACCCTCGGCAAGGACTCGATCAAGGGCATGCGCGATGCGCTGCGTGAGGATCAGGACTACCGCGACCTGATGTTCGCCGGCGGCAGCTTCCAGGGTGGCTATGTGCATGGTGCCGATCCGGAGGCCTCGGCGCAGATCATCCGCCGCGCACTGGAGAAGAAGGGGTTCACCAGCCGGCAGCAGGACGCCTATATCGGCAGCCTGGTGAACACTCCGGCCAAGGCTGCGGCCATGCTCGGCAAGGGCTGGCAGAAATACCGTGAGCTGGGCGACAAGGTGGAGAACGCCAACCGGCTGAGCACCTACAAGGCGGCGCGCGACGCCGGTAAGAGTCGGCGCCAGGCCTCGTTCGAGGCGAAGGACCTGATGGACTACAGCCTGCGCGGTAACTTCGCCGCGGCGCAGTGGTTCACCGATGTGGTGCCGTTCCTCAATGCTCGACTGCAGGGCCTGTACAAGCTCGGCAGGGCGGTGAAGGGCGACAAGACCCTGCTCGCCAAGGAAGTGGCCATGAAGGGCGGTTACATCGCTCTGTTCTCCCTTCTGTTGGCTGGGATCAACGATGACGACGAGCGCTACCAGGCTCTGCAGGACTGGGACAAGGACATGCACTGGCATATCTTCCTGGGCGACGAGCACTTCCGGATTCCCAAGCCGTTCGAGCTGGGTCTGCTGTTCGGTACCGTGCCGGAGCGCCTGCTACACACCCTGACCGGGAGTCAGGACGGCGGCGACCTGGCCAAGGCCGTGGCCCAGGGTGTGTTCCAGACCTTGGCGTTTAACCCGGTACCGCAGTTCTACCAGCCAATCCGCGAGCTGCAGGCCAACCGCAACTTCTTCCGCGATGCACCGATCGAGGACATGAGCGACGAGGGCAAACTGCCTGAGGCGCGCTACGACGAGCGGACCAGTGCCATCGGTCGCGTACTGGGCCAGATCACTGGGCCGACCATAGGCCTCTCGCCCAAGCAGATCGACCACCTGGTGCAGGGCTACACGGGCACCATTGGTGGCTATGTTCTGGGAATGTCCTCGCTGGTGGCCGCTGGGTTTACCGAAGGCAAGGGGCCAGCTTGGAGAGCGTCCGACCTGCCGGTGGCAAAAGTTTTGTACCAAGGCGATGCGCCTCGCTCGAGCAAGTACCAGGCGGAGTTCTACGACATGCTCACCGAGGCGGATCAACTGCACAGGACGCTGAAGTCGTACCGTGAAGAAGGGCGTCTTGAGGCTGCCGCGGATCTTCTGGAAAGCAGTCAGGAGAAGTTGCGCCACCGGCCGGCTCTGGGTATGACCCGCCGACAGCTTGGCCAGATTCGTAACCAGATGGATGCGATCTACCGCAGCACGACAATGGACGGAGAACAGAAGCGGCAGCAACTGGATGCGCTGCAGCGGCGTGCGAACGAGGTGGCGGAGAGGGTGGTACGGGCGGCCGGCGGCGACTTCTAAAAGATGACGTCGACCAGGATTAGCAAGCCAAGGATGCCGCCGCACAACAGGCCGAAGCCCCAGAAGGTGCTCTCAGCATCGGCGCGCGTGGCCTTGCTGGTCGTTTTGTAGAGGCCAAAGCCGGCCGCGATCATCAGGCCGCCGACCACTGGGTTGCCCAGCAGGGCGACCATGCCCAGGACCATGAGGATACCGCCGAGGTAGACCTGGAGCATGCTGGCTCTCCCAATAATGGAAGAACCAGTGTAGGGAAATCCGGGTGGGCGAAGCGAGGCCCTGAAGAGGGCCTAGGGCTGCTGGGCGTGGAGGCTGGCGGAATTTAGCAGCTGGCTCAGTTGAGTTAGTTGGCCCTCCAGGAGCCAGAGGGCGTTCATCGTTTCCCGGTGTGATGGGAAGCGGCCGGTACTGCCACTGAACTGGATCAGCCCAAGTACAGCCAGCGAACGAGCGGCGATGGTCTGCAGTACGTCGACGTTTAGGCTGGTCGGTGTGGGCAGTATGAAGAGCTCCTCAGGTGTGGCGGCGTCTGAGTTGCTTTCAGTAGGTTTTGCGATAGCATTCATGGCGTGATTGCTCCCAGTAGTCACTCCCCGAGGCCCCGGCGTCTCGAACACGCCGGGGCTTCTCCTGTCTGCCTTTTCGTTTGGCGTGAATCATATTGAATCCACAAAAATGTGGATGTCAAGTGGATTCATGTGCATACTCGCTCCATGATCCTGATCGGGCTGACCCAATGAGCGACCGTCACGCTAGTTCTTCGTATCCTCTTCGTATGCCTTTGGAGTTGCGCGAGCGCCTGGAAGAGTGTGCTGGTGCAGGTAAGCGAAGCCTCAACGCTGAGTTGGTTGAGCGGCTGCAGGCGACTCTCGAGATCGACCAGGCTATGGAGATTGGGCATGCTGATGCAGGGTTTCGCTATGCCGCTTCAGCGCTAGTGTCGCTGGAGGATGAAATTCGGGAGAAGGACGAAGAGCTAAAGGGCTATATGCAATCTGGCTACGCCGATCAGATGGAGAGCTTACTGAAGCGTATCCGTGATCAGCAGCAAGAGACTCGACTGCTGTTATCAGCGATTGCCCTGCTGCTGGTTAAAGATGACGAGCGTGCTGGTCAGGAGTTAGCTGCATTTGCCAGGTCAGTTCTCAGGGACTCCCCTGAGGCCAGTGAGGTGCAATTCCCACAAGGCGTGCATGCTTTCAAAGAGATCGTCAAAGTCTTGAAGATGCGCGCCCTTGAAGACGACTTAGGGCTCTAAGCCGTTCTACCGAAGTTGGCCTTGACCACGTTGCCGGCTTGGAGCTGGTCGAGGTGGTCTGCATACCACTGCATCATCTTGCGCCGCTGTTCCAGATACTTTGCCTTGTTGTAGACCCCGGCAACGCCTTTCTTCTTGTGGGATAACTGAGCCTCGATGTGGTTTTCGTCGAAGCCGTTTTCGTTGAGCAGGGTGCTGGCGACATGGCGAAAGCCATGGCCGGTTTGTTGGCCCTGGTAGCCCATGCGACGTAGAGCCATGTTGAACACCATGTTGCTCAGCGGTTTGGTGCGGTCGAGCCTGCCGGGGAACAGTCGCTCGTAAGCGCCGGACAGTTTCTTGAGTTCTTGCAGAAGTGCCAGCGACTGGGTGGAGAGCGGAACGATGTGCTCACGTCGTTTTTTCATGCGCTCGGCGGGAATTTCCCAGAGTGCATTCTCCAGATCGAACTCTGACCAGCATGCTTCCCTGACCTCGCTCGGTCGCAGGCCGTTCAGGATCAGCAGCTTCAGGCCGATCTTGACCTGGTGATCGCCGGAATAGTTGTCCACGGCCTTCAGCAGCTTCGGCAGTTCCTCCTGGGAAACGTGTGCATAGTTCTCGGATGGCTTGGTCTGCAGGAACTTGTGCAACCCGTCGACAGGGTTGTGCGTCGCCCGGCCAGTTACCCGGGCCAGGTCGTAGATTTCCTTGCAGTAGCGGCGCACATTGCTGGTCTGATCGATGATTCCTTTCTTCTCCATGGCTCGGAAGAAGTCCATCCACTCCATGGGCAGGATGTCGACATAGACCCGCTTCCCCATTTTGGGGAAGACATGCAGTTCAAGGGCGCCGATCACTCGCTTCGAATATCCGTCACCCCAGCCACTCTTTCGTGCGGCATACCACTCTCTGGCCAGCAGCTCGAACGTGCTTTCAGCTTTGGCCTTCTCGGCGGCAGCGGTTGCGCGCTTGTGAGTGGATGGGTCGATGCCCTGGGCAATGAGCGTGCGAGCCTCTTGGGCTAGCTCGCGAGCCCTGGCGCCAGAAACGCTGGGGTAGGGGCCCAAGCCAAGCCAGCTGCGGGTGCCAATACCTGGTTTGGTATAGCGCAGCTCCCAAAGCTTTTGCCCGGATGGCTTAACGCGAAAGTACAGGCTCTGCCCATCGTGCTCGCGGTAGGTTGCGGCTTCAGGTTCGAGGGTGGCGAGGGTGGTATCGGCCATCGGCCGGCGCTTGATATCCGCACGTTTCATGGCTTTCTGGTATGCCCCGTTCTAATTCACGGGGAGCATACCAATTGGCATACCAACTGCCCAGATATGTGCTGGGACATTGTGAGACGTACTGAAACGAAAAAACCGGCTGCAAGGGCCGGTTTTTCTGGTGTATCGGGACGTACTGAGACGTTCTGATATCGGGAAATGGTCGGAGCGACAGGATTCGAACCTGCGACCTTCTCGTCCCGAACGAGACGCGCTACCAAGCTGCGCTACGCTCCGTTCAATGGCGCGCATTTTACCCAAAAGGGTTTTCCGCACAAGGGGTTAGCGTGAAGATTTTTTCCGCAGGCGCCGGGCACATCCTTGTGCTGCAGCTTTGTAAGCGCTTGGAATGCTCAGAGTTCTTTGACGCTCAGTACTTCATCCTTATTGATTCTGGTTGGCTTGCCGTCGAGCTGTTCGAACTCGTAGAAGCCGGCATCGTCGTCATACTCCGGCGCGTCCACGGTCTGGATTTCGCGGCCATCATTCAGGGTAATTACGCTGGGTGTGCTGCAACCTGCCAGGGCACTCAATCCCAGTGCGATAAACAGGCTGGCAAGGGGCTGTCGAGTCATGGGGCTCTCCCGTCTTTTCAGGTGGATACCCGGTTTCTGACGGAGCAGCGCGACGCAAGTTCCGCAGAAAAGTCCTGCTCAGCGTTGCTGTGCGCTTGCTGTCAGCAGTTCGGGAGTATTCAGGTTGGCCAGGCGCGGGTCGTCTGCGGCGCACTCGAAGGCCTGGGCGCCGAGTTGCAAAAACAGGCGCCGGGGGCTGCGCTCGCCGGCCTGCCAGGCCTGTTCGATGGCGTCGGCGAGGCTGAGTGGTAGCAGGCAGAACAGCGGCTCCCACTGCTCGCCACGACGGATCATCAAGGGCTTGTCCGGCTGTTCGGCGGCACGGGCGCGCATGGCCTGCAGCAGCGCCGTATCGAGTAGCGGGGCATCACAGGGCAGGATCAGCAGCCAGGGGTGTTGGGCGGCCTGGAGGCCGGCGCGGATGCCGGCCAGCGGACCGGGAAATTCGCTGTCCTCATCTGCCACCAGGCGATCGGCATAGGCGGCGTAGCGCTCGACATTACGGTTGCAGGAGATGATCAGGTCGTCGCTCAGCGGGCGCACCACGGTGTGCAAGTGGGCAATCAGTGCTTGCCCGCGCCATTTCAGCAGGCCCTTGTCCTGGCCGCCCATACGCTGCCCGCGGCCGCCGGCGAGGAGCAGGATGGAACAGGCGGGGAGAGGGCTGGAGTCGGTCATGGCGGTGCTCTGGCTGGGGCCTGTGATATAACACCGGCCTGTTTTCGCCACAACCGGATTGCGCCATGAGCCACAAGGCCGAGGCGGCATTTGTGCCGCTGAATATCGCCGTTTTGACCGTCAGTGATACCCGCAGCCTGGAGACCGATACCTCGGGCCAGCTGTTCGTCGATCGCCTGACCGTCGCCGGGCACACCCTGGCCGCGCGGGTACTGCTGAAGGATGATCTGTACAAGATCCGCGCCCAGGTCGCCAACTGGATTGCCGAAGACCAAGTGCAGGTAGTGCTGATCACCGGCGGCACTGGTTTCACCGGCCGCGACAGCACACCGGAAGCCGTACGCTGCCTGCTGGACAAACAGGTGGATGGCTTCGGTGAGCTGTTCCGGCAGATATCCGTTGCCGATATCGGCACCTCCACCATCCAGTCGCGTGCCCTGGCTGGCCTGGCCAACGGCACCCTGGTGTGCTGCCTGCCGGGCTCGACCAATGCCTGCCGCACCGCCTGGGACGGTATCCTCGCCGAGCAACTGGACAACCGCCACCGGCCTTGTAATTTCGTGCCGCACCTCAAGGCAATCGGGGCCTGCGAGAGCCGCGGATGAGCCTGCTGCCGGTCGAGGAGGCCCTGGCGCGCCTGCTGGCTCAGGCCGAGGCGGCGCCGATTGGCGAGTGCGAGTGCGTGCCCTTGGCCGAGGCTGATGGGCGCGTGTTGGCCGCAGCGCTGATCGCCGATCTGGACCTGCCGCCCTGGCCGAACAGTGCCATGGACGGCTATGCCTTGTGCCTGGCCGACTGCACCGGTGAGCCGCTGCCGGTCAGCCAGCGCATCCTCGCCGGCCAGGCGCCCGCGCCGTTGCAGCGCGGAACCTGTGCGCGGATCTTCACCGGCGCACCGATACCGGCCGGGGCCGACTGCGTGGAAATGCAGGAAAACGCCGAGCTGCTGGCCGATGGCCGCGTGCGTTTCCGCGAGCCGCTACGTGCGGGGCAGAACATACGCCCGCAAGGCCAGGAAACCCGCGCCGGTGAGCAGGTGCTGGCCGCTGGGACTCGCCTGGGGCCGGTCGAGCTGGGCTTGGCTGCGTCCCTTGGCTGTGCCGAACTGACGGTACGCCGCCGGCCGCGGGTTGCGGTGCTGTCCACCGGCGACGAGCTGGTCGAGCCCGGCCTGGCGCTGGGGCCGGGGCAGATTTACAACAGCAACCGCAGCTTGCTGTGCGCCTGGTTGCGCCGCCTGGGTTGCACGGTGGTGGACGCGGGGATTCTTGCCGATGACTTGCAGCGCACCCGCGATGCCCTGACGGCGTTGGCCGATGTCGACTTGATCCTGTCCACCGGCGGGGTGTCGGTGGGCGAGGCGGATTTCCTCGGTCAGGTGCTGCAAGAAGATGGCGAGCTGACCCTGTGGAAGCTGGCGATCAAGCCGGGTAAGCCACTGACCTGCGGTCATTACCGGGGCGTACCGGTGATTGGCCTGCCCGGTAATCCGGCCTCGACCCTGGTCACCTTCGGCTTGTTGGCGCGGCCTTATCTGTTGCGACGTCTCGGCGTGGCTGACGTCGAGCCGCTGGCCATCCAGGTGCCGGCCGGTTTCGCCTGGAACAAGGCCGGCCAGCGCCGCGAGTACCTGCGTGCGCGCCTTGAAGGTGGTCGCGCGGTGCTCTATCCAAACCAGAGCTCTGGCGTGCTGCGCAGTGCTGCCTGGGCCGATGGATTGGTGGAAGTGCTGGAAAATCGCACGCTGAACGAAGGCGAGCTGTTGCGTTTTATTCCGCTGAGCGAGCTGCTGGGCTAGGCGTGCCCAGTGGCATTTGCTTGCCTCGCTCGCGGTACTCGCCTGGGGTCATGCCGGTGCGCGCCTTGAAGCTGCGGTGCAGCGAGCGTGCCTCGGTGAAGCCCAGGTAGCTGGCGATATCCTCGATCGCCAGGTCGCTGCGCAGCAGGTAGTGCTCGGCCAGTTCCTGGCGCAACTGGTCGAGGATTTCCTGGTAGCTGGTGCCGGCGTTCTGCAGATGGCGTTGCAGGGTGCGCACGGTCATGTGGAACTTCTCGGCGACTTTTTCCTTGCGCGGCAAGCCATCCTTGAGCAGCAGGCGCAGCGCGTTTTTCACCCGTTGCGGCAGCGGCTCGTTGTCGTCCAGGCCGGCCATCAGGGTCAGCGCGTGTTCTTCCAGGGTGCGCAGCAGGTTGGCGTCGGCCTGGCGCAGGGGGATGGCCAGGTAATCCATGGGTACCAGCAGGGCGTTGCAGGACTGCTCGAACAGTACCGGGCAGCCGAACACGTCTTCATAGTCGGCCTGGCTGGTGCCGTCGGGGCGGGCATGCTGCATCCACACCGCGCGTGGCGACTTGTCCATATCGGCGATCCAGCGTGCATAGAGCATCCACGAGGCGAGGACGCCTTCGACCATGTGTCGGCGAATGTCCGGACGCTCGTGGCGGCAGTTCCACACCAGTTTGATGTGGTCGCCTTCGGCCAGTAGCTGGCTGGTACCCATGTCGCCGACCAGCTTCTCGTAAGGCACGATGCGGCTCATGGCTTCGCCCAGGGTGGCGCAGTTCATGGTGATGTAGCCGAGCACGCTCCAGTAGCCGGGCTGCACGAACTGCGCCGAGCGCAGGCCGAACAGCGGGTCGCCGGAGACCTCCAGCAGATGGCTGAGCAGGCGTTCGTGCAGTTCGCTGGGGATGCGCTTGCCGTTGTCGGCCAGGTCTTCGGCGCTGATGCCGACTGCTGTGCGCACGGCCTCGACATCCAGGCCGAGGCGCTCGGCATGGCGCAGGTATTTGATCAGGGCGGGGACCGAGGTATAGCCAAGGGTCAGCATGGTTCTTGTTGTTCTGCTTGTCTTGATTGGCGATAAGCGCTGTCCCGATCTGACAGTGACCGGATGACGCGGCGGGCTAGTATAGGCACCCATCGATGGTCAGCGGAACACACAGGGGAGCGGCAGATGCGACGTTGGAACGGATGGGGTGACGAAGCCACGCAGGTGGAGCTGCCAGCCAATGGCAGTGCTTTCCTTGAAGCGCGGGTCGGCACAGGTCAGGCGTTGCCCGACGCCAGCCTGGCGCAGGTGCTGGCTCAGGTGCCGGCGTCGCGCCTGCTCGCTCGCCATCCGCTGATCAGCCTGGATGCCGAGGTGCGCGTGCGCCATGCGCGCGGACAGAGTCTGCCGGACTGGCTGGCCATGCGCTCCGGTGACTTCGGCGTGTTTCCCGATGGCGTGGCCTTGCCGGAAACCGCGGAGCAGATCCGCGAGCTGCTGGCCTGGGCCCGTCAGCAGGATGTGATCGTCATCCCCTACGGCGGCGGCACCTCGGTGGCCGGGCATATCAACCCGGTCGAGTCCGAGAAGCCGGTACTGACCCTGTCGCTGGAGCGCATGACCCAGCTGCTCGATCTCGACGAGAGCAGCCTGATCGCCACCTTCGCCCCCGGCGCCAATGGCCCGCAGGTGGAGGCCCAGCTGCGCGCGCGCGGCTACACCCTCGGCCACTTCCCGCAGTCCTGGGAGCTGTCGACCCTCGGTGGCTGGGTGGCCAGCCGTTCCAGCGGTCAGCAGTCGCTGCGCTATGGGCGCATCGAGCAGCTGTTTGCCGGCGGCAAGGTCGAGACTTTCGCCGGCACCCTGGAGATCCCGACCTTTCCGGCCTCGGCCGCCGGCCCTGATCTGCGCGAGCTGATCCTCGGTTCGGAAGGGCGCTTCGGGGTGATCTC
Source organism: uncultured Pseudomonas sp. (assembly GCA_964518735.1). GTDB lineage: Bacteria > Pseudomonadota > Gammaproteobacteria > Pseudomonadales > Pseudomonadaceae > Aquipseudomonas. Next base: position 72,813 of record CAZFKQ010000012.1, on the reverse strand, counting down.
CGAGGTCAAGGTACGGGTCACCAGGCTGGCCGAGCAGGAGCAGTTCTTCGCCGTGTTCCTGCCCAGCTGGCAACAGGCCCTGGCCGCTATTCGCGCCCTGGTGCAGGCGCGCGTGCCGTTGTCGATGCTGCGCCTGTCCAACGCCATCGAGACCGAGACCCAGCTGGCCTTGGCCGGCCACCCCGGGCAGATCGCCTGGCTGGAAAAATACCTGGCCCTGCGCGGCGCCCGTGCCGGCAAGTGTATGTTGACCTTCGGCGTCACCGGCAACCGCGCGCAGAACGCCCTCTCGGTGAAACAGGCCAAACGCCTGCTCAAGGGTTTTGGCGGCGTGTTCACCGGCACCTTGCTGGGCAACAAGTGGGCGCAGAATCGCTTCCGCTTCCCCTACCTGCGCCATGGCCTGTGGGCGGCCGGTTACGCAGTGGACACCCTGGAAACTGCCACCGACTGGAGTAACGTCGACAATCTGCTGAACAAAGTTGAAGACAGCTTGCGCCACGGCCTGAGCGAGGAGGGCGAGCGCGTGCACGTGTTCACCCACCTGTCGCACGTCTACGGCCAGGGTTCGAGCATCTACACCACCTACGTGTTCCGCCCCGGCAGCAGCTACGGCGAGACCCTGGCGCGCTGGAGCAAGCTCAAGCAGGCGGCTAGCCGAACCATCGCCGACAACCGCGGCACCATCAGCCATCAGCATGGTGTCGGTCGCGACCATGCGCCGTACCTGCAAGCGGAGAAGGGCGCTCTGGGTATCGCCGCGCTGAGGAGCATGGCGCAGCATTTCGATCCGGATGGACGCCTGGCCCCCGGCGTGCTGCTGGAAGACTGAGATGGCCTGGAACGCGCAGTGGCGCGAGGCGGCGCTGCCCGAGCTGGCGGCGCGCGACTGGGATCTGATCGTGGTTGGCGGTGGTATCAGCGGCGCCGGTATTCTGCGTGAAGCGGCGCGGCGCGGCTGGAAATGCTTACTGCTGGAGCAGCGCGATTTCGCCTGGGGTACCTCCAGCCGCTCGTCGAAGATGGTCCACGGTGGCCTGCGCTACATCGCCAAGGGCCAGCTCGGCCTGACCCGCGACTCGGTACGCGAGCGCCAGCGCCTGCTCGGCGAGGCGCCGGGGCTGGTGGATGCCTTGCCATTCCTGTTTCCCCATTATCAGGGCCAGTTTCCCGGGCCCAGGGTGTTCGGCGGCCTGCTCGCTGTCTACGACGCCCTGGCCGGCCAGCGCCTGCATCGCTATCAGCCGCTCAGTGAACTGCGCTTTCTCGCCCCCGGTTTGCAGGACCAGGAGCTGTTGGGTGCCACTCAGTTCACCGATGCGGTGACCGACGATGCGCGCCTGGTCATGCGTGTGCTGGGCGAAGCGCGGGCCGAGGGTGGCGAAGCGCTCAACGGCATGCGCGTGGTCGAGCTGAGCCGTGCTGAGGGCCGGGTGGTGGGGTTACAGGCCGAGGATAGCGAATCCGGCCAGCGCTATGGCTTCCGCGCCCGGGTGATTGCTCAAGCCACGGGGGCCTGGGCCGATGAGCTGCGGCGCAAGGAAGGTCTCGAACATATTCGTCCGTTACGCGGCAGCCACCTGTTGCTGCCGGCATGGCGCTTACCGGTGGCCCAGGCGATCAGCTTCATGCATCGCCAGGACAAGCGCCCGGTGTTCGTCTTCCCCTGGGAAGGCGCCACGGTGATCGGTACCACCGACCTGGACCATGACGAGGCACTGGAGCGCGAGGCGCACATCACCCGCGAGGAGGTCGACTACCTGCTGGCCGCTTGCTCCCAGGTATTTCCCGCCGCCGCCATCAGTCGTGGCGATGTGCTGTCGAGCTGGGCCGGCGTGCGGCCGGTGGTCAGCACGGATACGGCGCCTACCAGCAAGCCGTCGGACGAGAAGCGCGAGCATGCCCTGTGGGTCGAGCCCGGCTGCGTGACCCTGGCCGGCGGCAAGCTGACCACCTTCCGCCTGTTGGCCCTGGAAGTGCTGCGCGCCTGTGCGCCTTTTACCGGTAAGACGGTCGAGGATGTCGGGCAGCCCGTGTTTCATCCGCTAGCGCCGCTGTCGCTGCCGGGACTGAACGCGATGCAGCAGCGCCGCCTGGCCGGTCGCCATGGCCTTGCACTGTCGCGTCTGGCGGCATTGCTGGATGAGCTGGGCAATGAACGCATCGGCGCCAGCGATACCCTGTGGGTCGAACTGGTCCAGGCCTGTGAGGATGAGCTGGTGCTGCACCTGGACGACCTGTTGCTGCGCCGCACGCGCATTGGCCTGCTCCTGGCCAACGGTGCCGCGGCCGAGCTGCCGCGCATTCGCAGCCTGTGCCAGCCGCGTCTGGGCTGGAGTGATGCGCGCTGGGACGCCGAACAACAACGCTATCTGGAGCTGTGGCGCCGTTGCTACAGCCTGCCGTGACTTGCCGTGGAAACCGACGTGACCGAACAACGCTACCTGCTGGCTATCGACAACGGCACTCAGAGCGTGCGCGCGCTGCTCTTTGACCTGGCCGGCAACCTGCTCGGCAAGGGCAAGGTTGAGCTGGAACCTTATTACTCGGAGCACCCCGGTTGGGCCGAACAGGACCCCGAATACTACTGGACCAGCCTCGGTGAGGCGTGCCGACGCCTGTGGGCCAGTGTCGACATCGATAAGCGGCTGATCGCCGGGGTGTCGCTGACCACCCAGCGCGGCACGCTGATCAACGTGGATGCCGCAGGCCTGCCGCTGCGTCCGGCCATCCTCTGGCTGGATCAGCGCCGCGCCGAGGTGGCCGGGCACATCAAAGGCCCCTGGGGCTGGCTGTTCAAGTTGATTCGCGAAGAGGCCACGGTGGATTACTTCCGCGCTCAGGCCGAGGCCAACTGGATTGCTCAACAGCAGCCGGACGTTTGGGCGCGCACCCACAAGTTCCTCTTGTTGTCGGGTTTCCTCACTCATCGACTGAGCGGCCGCTTCGCCGACTCGGTGGGCAGCTGCGTGGCCTATCTGCCGTTCGACTACAAGCGCCTGTGCTGGGCCAAAGCCAGCGACTGGAAGTGGCAGGCTATCCCGGTGCGCCCAGACATGCTGCCCGAGCTGGTCAAGCCGGGAGAGCAGCTAGGTGTGATCACGGCCGAAGCCAGCCGGCATACCGGCATTCCCGAGGGGCTGCCGTTGATTGCCGCCGCCTCGGACAAGGCTTGCGAGGTGATCGGCGCTGGCGGCGTCGAGCCGAGTACGGCATGCCTGTCTTACGGCACCACCGCCACCATCAACACCACGCGCTCGACGTACCTGGAAACCATCCCGCTAATCCCACCTTATCCGGCGGCGATTCCCGACCACTACAACACCGAAGTCATGATCTTTCGCGGCTTCTGGATGGTCAGCTGGTTCAAGGAGCAGTTCGGCCATGCCGAGCGCCAGCGCGGCCTGGAGCTGGGGGTGGAGGCGGAAACCCTGTTCGACGAGCTGGTCAACAGCGTGCCGCCCGGTTCCATGGGGCTAACGCTGCAGCCGTTCTGGTCGCCCGGCATCCGCGAGCCGGGCCTGGAGGCCAAGGGCTCGATTATCGGCTTCGGCGACGTGCACACCCGCGCGCACCTCTATCGCGCCATCCTCGAAGGCCTGGCCTACGCCTTGCGCCAGGGCAAGGAGAAGATCGAAAAGCGCTCGGGCACTCGCATCAACCGCCTGCGCATCTCCGGCGGCGGCTCGCAAAGCGATGCGGCGATGCAACTGACGGCCGATATCTTCAACCTGCCGGCCGAGCGCCCGCACCTGTATGAAGCTTCCGGTCTGGGCGCCGCTATCGACTGCGCCGTGGGCCTGGGCCTGCACCCGGATTTCCCCACGGCCATCGCCGCCATGACCCGTGTGGGCAAGGTGTTCCAGCCCAACCCGCAGGCGGTGCAGGTCTACGAGCGGCTGTACCGCGAGGTTTACCTACGCATGTACCAGCAACTGCGCCCGCTGTACCGCAGCATCCGCGAGATCACCGGATACCCGGCCTGACTGTAAGGCTCCAGGGACTTCCGCGCCTAACGGGCTGTCTGCATATACTCGGGTGCATTCTGCACAAGGAGTAGGGCATGAGCGAACGCAAGGCACTGCTGATCCTGCATGGCAAGCAGGCGTTGAACGAAGAGGTGCGCGCCGCCGTGCTGGCGCAGCGTGAGGCCGGCTGGGAGTTGGCCGTGCGCCTGACCTGGGAGGCCGGCGACGCTGCGCGCCTGGTCAACGAAGCGCTGACGGCAGGGTATACGACCCTGATTGCCGGTGGAGGCGATGGCACCCTGCGTGATATCGCCGAAGCCGTGGCCCTTGCTGAAACTCAGGCTTCCCTGGCGCTGCTGCCGCTGGGCACGGCCAATGACTTTGCCCGTGCTGCCGGCGTTTCCCTGTTGCCAGACGAGGCCCTGGCCTTGCTGGATGAGCCGCCACGACTGATCGATCTGGGCGAGGTGGACGGCCAACTGTTTCTCAATATGGCCACCGGCGGCTTTGGTTCGAAGATCACCGCCAATACCTCAGAAGACCTGAAGAAGCTGCTCGGTGGCGCCGCCTATTTTCTCACGGGTCTGTCGCGTTTCTCCGAGGTGCACTCGGCGTTCGGGCGCTTCCTGGGGCCGGATTTCAGCTGGGAGGGGGAGTTTCTTGCCCTAGGCATTGGCAACGGGCGCCAGGCCGGCGGTGGGCATGTGCTGTGCCCCGAGGCGCGGGTGAATGACGGACTGCTGGATATCTGCATCGTGCCGGCCTCACCTGATCTGGTCGGCACCCTGGGCACTCTGCTGTCTGGCGGTATTCTGGGCCTGGAATCAGTATCGGTCAGTGCGCGGTTGCCCTGGATCGAGGTCGAAGCAGCAGAGGGGCTGGATATCAATCTGGATGGCGAGCCGTTGGAGGGGCGGCGTTTGCGCTTTGCTGCCCGGCCAGCCGCTTTGCGCGTGCATTTGCCGATTACATCGCCACTGCTGGCTAGGTGATCAGGCCAGGCTGGTGCCGTTGATTGCGCATCAGGCATGATAGCGCCTGGCCATCTGCTTTTATTTAGCCCGCAACTGGCCGATACACTGGCTAGACTCGATTTAGTTAACAGGAGCGCGTAATGGCCAGCATTCTCGATTCAGTGGATCAACGCACCCAACTCGTGGGTGAGAACCGCCTGGAAATCCTTATGTTCCGTCTGGCTGGCAGGCAACTGTTTGCCATCAACGTGTTCAAGGTTCAGGAAGTCCTGCAGTTGCCCAAGCTGACTCTGATGCCGCAGCGCCATCCGCATGTCTGTGGCGTGGTCAACCTGCGCGGGCAGACGCTGCCGGTGATTGACCTGTCCCAGGCCATCGGTATGCGCCCGATTACGCCGAGCGAGAACAGCACCATTATCGTCACCGAGTACAACCGCTCGGTGCAGGCCTTCCTGGTCGGTGGGGTGGACCGTATCCTCAACCTCAACTGGGAATCCATCCTACCGCCACCCGGCGGCGCCGGCCGCCAGCATTATCTGACGGCGATTACCAAGGTCGATGAGCAGATCGTCGAAATCATCGACGTGGAAAAGGTCTTGTCGGAAATTGCGCCGATGAGCACCAAGGTTTCCGATGAGAAGTTGGCTGATCCGTTGCTGGCCAAGGCGGTTGGGCGTGAAGTGTTGCTGGTGGATGACTCCACCGTGGCGCTTAACCAGTTACGCGAGACCATGTCCCAGCTCGGCCTGCGCACGCACAGCGCCAGCGACGGCCTGAAGGCCCTGCAGCAGCTGAAGAAGTGGGCAGACAGTGGCGAGGTGATGACCGACAAGTTGCTGATGATCTTCACCGATGCGGAAATGCCGGAAATGGACGGCTATCGCCTGACCACGGAAATCCGCAACGATCCGCGTCTGAAAGACCTCTATGTGGTGCTGCACACCTCGTTGTCCGGTAGTTTCAACGAGGCCATGGTGAAGAAGGTTGGCTGTGACAACTTCCTTTCCAAGTTCCAGCCGGACAAGCTGGTCGACGTGATTCGCCAGCGCCTGCAGCTCGACGAATAAGCCGCCGCACACGGCGGGCTTGAGCTGCCGCCCCGCGCGCCGTATAACCGGCATCTTTCTCCCAAGGATGCCGGCCATGCAACTCGCCTCCCTCTATCGCTACCCACTCAAGTCTGGCAAGGCCGAAAGCCTGGCCAGCGCCAGCCTAGACGCGCTGGGGCTGGTTGGCGATCGACGCTGGATGCTGGTGGAGGAGAGTACTGGCCGCTTCCTCACCCAGCGCCTCCTGCCGCAGATGAGCCAGCTCTCGGCACTATGGAATGCGGTTGGCGGGCTGACCCTCAGTGCACCGGGGCGTGACAGCCTGGATGTGCCACTACCGGATGCCGACAGCGAACTGCGCGGCGTCACCGTTTGGCGCGACAGTCTGCGTGTGCCAGATGCTGGCGATGCCGCCGCCGAGTGGCTGAGTGCCTTTATTGGCCGCTCCTGCCGCCTGGTACAGGTGCCTGAGAGCCGCTCGCGGCAGGTTGACACCGGTTATGCCCAGCCAGGTGACAAGGTGGCGTTTGCCGATGGTTTTCCGCTACTGCTGATTGGCCAGGCTTCGCTGGATGATCTGTCGGCACGCGTCGGCCGGCCGTTGGAGATGCTGCGTTTTCGACCCAACCTGGTGGTGCAGGGCAGTGCGGCCTTTGCCGAGGACAGCTGGAAGCGTATTCGCATTGGTGCGTTGGAGTTCGAGGTGGTCAAGGGCTGCAGCCGTTGCGTGCTGACCACCATCGATCCGCAGACCGGCGAGCGCAGCGCCGACCGCGAACCGCTGACCACCCTGAAGACCTACCGCGAGCGCGATGGCGAGGTGTATTTCGGGCAGAACCTGCTGCCGCGCGGCATCGGCGAGTTGCAGGTTGGCATGCCGGTGGAGGTGCTGGAGTAGGGCCGATACCCCGAATCGTAAAGGGCGCCTTCAGGCGCCCTTTTTTGTTTGCTTTAGAATCATTCATGAGCTTGCGAGCTAGAGAAAAACAAGGCGAAGGCAGCTGAGGAAGCGGAGGTGACTACTGTCAATGAGCATGACTCGTTGCACTCGCCCTGCAGGTCGCGCTAAAGCGCGCTAGTCACAGGTGACTTTCCGAAGTTGCCTTCAACGCAGTTTTTCCGACGCGCAGCTGCTCATGGGCTGGTTCTCACTGATCGTCGAAGAAGCGTTCGTGCCAGTCCACTAGCGGCGTGGGCGCGTTGAGCTTCTGCCCGTAGATCACCGAGTAGGACAGCACGTTTTGCACGTACTGACGGGTTTCATCGAACGGGATGTTCTCTACCCAGACGTCGAAGGCCAGGTGGTCGGCGCCGCGTAGCCACTGACGCACGCGCCCTGGGCCGGCGTTGTAGGCGGCTGAGGCGAGCACGCGGTTGCCGTTGAACTGGCCGTGTACCTGGCTCAGGTAGGCGGCACCGAGCTGGATGTTCTTCTCTGGCACCAGCGCCTGCTGCGGGTTGGCCAAGGGAATGCCGAACTTGCGCGCGGTTTCCTTGGCGGTGGCCGGCATCAACTGCATCAGACCCATGGCGCCGACCGGCGAGCGGGCGTCGGCCATGAAGGCGCTTTCCTGGCGGGTAATGGCGAATACCCAGCTGGAGTGCAGGCCGCGCAGCTTGGCTTGCTGGGTCAGGCTGGCCTTGTGTGCCATGGGGAAGCGGATATCCAGATCATCCCAGTACTGGGCCTGGCTGATGGTCCGGATGGCTGGGAAGTACCACTCTTTTTCGAAGGCCAGGCGGGCCTGGGCGACCATTTCGTCGCGACTGAACAGGCGGCTGACGTGATACCACTCGCGGCGGCCATCGACGATTTGCCCGCGATCGTGAAATTCCAGGGCGCGGCGGATACCGGCGGTGTTGCGTACCTTCTGTATGACGCGCGGGTCGAGCGCCAGCGGTTTGTTGTTCAGGCTGTAGGGCGCCTCGATGCGGTCGGCGGCGAGAAATCCATAGAAGTCGCGCTCTTTGGCCAACGGCTGGTAGAGGGCAGCAATCTGCGGATTTTGTGGCTGCGACAGTTGCAGGCTGCGCGCATGCCAGTAGCGCCAGCGGGGGGTCGAAGCCAGGTCAGCCGGCAGACGGCTGGTCAGCTGGTAGGCCTCATCCCAGCGCGCTAGGCGCAGCAGCAGGCGGGCGCGCCACTCGGAGACCGTGTTGTCGCGCAGTTGCGGGTCGTACTTGGCCATTACGTCCAGGCCGCGCATGTCGAAGCGCTTGGCCAGGGTCAGGCCGATTTCACGGGCGATGGCGACTTTCTCTTCATCGGAGAAACTCATCTTGCCGGCATAGACATCGAGCAGGCTCAGGGCCTTCTCCGGGTCCTGGCGGGCCAGGCGGCGCAGACCTAAGCCGACCACATCGGCCATGGCCCGGTCGGCCGGGGTGAAACGGGCGCTTTGGGTCAGCAGCAGCGGCTTCTGTGCCACTTCTACCAGCAGTTTGCCCTGCCGGTCGAGGCTCGGCAGGCCTTTGATCAGATAGCTGGCGAGGCCATAGTTGCGTGCTTCGGCAGCCAGTTTGGCGCGCTTCCAGCGTCGTTCCTCGGTCAACTGGCCGTCAGCGCGCCAGATGTTGAACAGCACGTCGCAGGCTTCCGGTTGTGATTTGCCGACCAGCCACAGCTTCTCGGCGGTGGCATTACCTTCGGCTTTCATGCCGTGCTTGAGCTGATACTGGCCGTACAGGCAATCCAGCTCGGTGAAGTTCAGCTTGGGGTCGTAATGGTTGATAAAGGTCTGCCATTCCCCACGTTCGGCCAGCCAGCGCAACCAGCGCAGCTTCATCCAACCGGCTTGCGGCAGGTCGCCATGTTCGGTGAGGAATTTCTCGATTTCATCATTGCTGGCCCATTTCAGGCGCGCGGTCAGCTCGTCATAAGCCAGATAGGGCTCAAGCGGATAGTCACGCAGGGCGTTGGCGTAGCGTAGGTACGGCCCCTTGTCACCCTTGGCTAGGGCGCGTTTGGCTTCGTCATACATCTGGCGTTGCTGGGCCAGGCTGGCCGCCTGGGCGCTGGGAAGGCTGAGGGTGCAGAGAAGCAGGCAGGTACACAGGCTGAGCAGAGAACGGCGCATGACACTTCCGGACAGAAAACAGTATGGGTGCAGGCTTGGCCGAGCACCAAAGTACGTCTAGCTTAGCCTTTTGCGCGATGCCGGTGAAAGCGCTCGGCATTAGCGTGAAGTGTGATGCATAAATGCCAGCATGGTTTGTCGGCAACTCAGTTAGAATGCGTCCCCGGTTTTTTGGAAGTTGCTCGTCATGACCCTGCTCAAGTTCACCGATGTTTCCCTGGCCTACGGCGCCATGCCGCTGCTGGACAAGGTGTCCTGGCAAATTGCCCGTGGCGAGCGGGCCTGCATCATCGGTCGTAACGGCACCGGCAAGTCGAGCATGCTGCGCCTGGTCAAGGGCGATCAGATGCCCGATGACGGCGAAATCTGGCGGGCGCCCGGTCTGAAGATCGGTGAATTGCCGCAGGAGCTGCCGCGTGCCGACGAGCGCACCGTATTCGACGTGGTGGCCGAAGGCCTAGCCGGGGTCGGCGAGCTACTTGCCCAGTACCATCATCTCAGTCAGAACATTCATACCGACGAAGACCTCAACCAGCTCATGCATGTGCAGCAGGAGCTGGAGGCAAAGGATGGTTGGCGCCTGCAGCAACTGGTGGACAGCACCCTAAGCCGCCTGCAGCTGCCGGCCGACAAGACCCTGGCCGAGCTGTCCGGCGGCTGGCGCCGTCGTGTGTTGCTGGCCCAAGCTCTGGTCTCCGAGCCGGATCTGCTGCTGCTCGACGAACCGACCAACCACCTGGATATCGGTGCCATCGCCTGGCTGGAAGAAGCGCTGCTGGGCTTCAACGGTGCGGTTCTGTTTATTACCCACGATCGTTCCTTCCTGCAAAACCTGGCCACGCGCATCCTTGAGCTGGATCGCGGCGGCCTGATCGACTGGAACGGCGACTACGCAAGCTTTCTGGTGCACAAGGAACAGCAGCTGGCGGCAGAAGAGAGCGCCAATGCTCTGTTCGACAAACGCCTGGCCCAGGAAGAAGTGTGGATTCGCCAAGGTATCAAGGCCCGTCGCACCCGTAACGAAGGCCGCGTACGCGCGCTCAAGGAGATGCGCCAGGAGCGCAGCGAGCGCCGTGAGCGCCAGGGCAAGGCCAATATCCAGCTAGAGACGGCTGACAAGTCTGGCAAGCAGGTAATGGTTGTGGAAAACGTCAGCTTCGCCCACGCCGGCGGCCCCAAGCTGGTCAACGATTTCTCCTTTGTCCTGCAGCGCTCCGACCGCATCGGCCTGCTCGGTGCCAACGGTACGGGCAAGACCACCCTGCTCAAGCTGCTGCTCGGTGATCTGCAGCCGACCAGCGGCAAGGTCGAAGTGGGCACCAAGCTGGAAGTGGCGTATTTCGACCAATTGCGTCACCAGCTAGAGCCGGAAAAAACCGTAATCGACAACGTTGCCGAGGGCCGTGACTTCATCACCATCGATGGTCAGAACCGTCATGTGCTTAGCTATCTGGGCGACTTCCTGTTCAGCCCGCAGCGTGCGCGCACGCCGGTCAAGGCGCTGTCGGGTGGTGAGCGGGCACGACTGTTGCTGGCCAAGTTGTTCAGCAAGCCTGCCAACCTGTTGGTGCTGGACGAACCGACCAACGATCTCGATGTAGAAACCCTCGAATTGCTTGAAGAAGTGTTGCTGAATTTCCCTGGCACTGTGCTGATGGTCAGCCACGACCGGGCCTTCCTCGATAACGTGGTAACCAGCACCCTGGTATTCGAGGGTGAGGGGCGCGTGCGTGAGTACGTGGGCGGTTATCAGGACTGGTTGCGTCAGGGCGGTTCGCCGCGCCTGCTTGGGGTTGGCGAAAGCAAGTCGGGCAAGGCAGAGCTGAGCGCAGTGGCACCCGCTGCGCCAGTGGTGGAATCAGTGGCAGAGGTGGCTCCGGCTGCCAAGAAGAAGCTCAGCTACAAGCTGCAGCGTGAGCTGGAAGCGATTCCCGGGCAGATCGACGCCCTGGAAAAGCAGCTCGCAGAGCTCCAGGCGCAGATCGCCGCTCCGGCGTTCTATCAGCAGCCGGCGGTTACCACCGCTGCCGTGCTGGATCGTCTGCAGAGCCTGCAAGAAGAACTGGACCAGCTCTTGGAGCGTTGGGCCGAACTGGAAGCCTGAAGAGCCTGTCGGAGAGACGTATGGCGATTGAGTACCGCATCACCCTGGATGACAACCATCAGTTCAGCTACAGGATCGAGCTGGACCGGCCGTACGATGCCCAGAGTGCTGAAACGATGCCCAAATGGACGCGCCTGGAACATAACCAGTGCAGCAACTGCCCACTGAACAAGGGTGAGTTCAGTCACTGTCCGGCTGCCGTCGATCTGCATCGTGTGATCGAGGATTTCCAAGGCTTGCCGGCCGTGAAGAAGGCGCAGGTGTGGGTGCGTACCCCTGAACGCGAGTACAACAAGCTGGTTGGTCTGGAAGAGGGCTTGCGCTCGTTGCTCGGGGTGATCATGGCGACCAGTGCCTGCCCGGTGCTGGCGCGCCTGAAGCCGATGGCACACAACCACCTGCCGTTCGCCAGCAGCCAGGAGTTCATCCTGCGCACCATTTCCCTGTACCTGACTCGCCAGTATTTCAACTTCCGCGAGGGGCGTCGTCCGGATTGGGAGCTGAAAGGGCTGGTCAAGCAGTTCCAGCAGCTGCAATTGGTCAATCAGGCCTTCTGGCAGCGGATCCTGGATGTCTGTGAAGGTGATTCCAACCTCAAGGCCTTCCTCACCTTCTTTTCCATGTCGTCGAGTATGACCGTGTCGCTGGAGACGCAGCTGCAGAAAATCCGTCCGCTGGTCATGAGTGCCGGCGACACTCTCGAATAGGGCGCCTTGGCGCCCGGTTTTCAGCTTGGTTTTTTCAGGCGTACGGCCAGCACGTCGCACGGAGCTCCATGCAGCACGTCGTTGGCTGTGGAACCTAGCAGCAGTGCCAGGCCGTGACGGCCATGGCTGCCGACTACAACCAGGTCGCAGTCCAGCTCCGTCGCCAGGCGGTGAATCTCCTGGCGTGGCTGGCCATAGACCAGATGGCGCTGCTCACTGACCAGTTGCGGATAGCGTCCGGCAAAGCTCTGCAGGCGTTCGCGAGCCTGGTCGAACTGCTGTTGCTGCAGCAAGGAAAGATCCATCGGAACATCGCCGCCAAAGGCCATCGCCATGGGCTCGATTATATGCACCAGGGACGCCTTGGCGGCGCTGCTGGTCGCCAGTTCCAGCGCGCGGACCACCACGGGGTGGCATTCTTCGGTCAGGTCGACGGCAATCAGAATGTGCTGATAAGGCATGAGAGTTTCCTCCTTGGTTGAGGCAGTCTTCTATTAACAGTATGGCTTGCCTGATTGATAACACAGGCTTTAGCCGCAGGGTGACAGATATGACCTGGTGGATCGTGGTCTTGATGGTAGGTATGGCACTCAGCCCGCTGGTCTGGTTGCGCCCTTCGCGCCACCAGAGTGGGCAGATGGCCCAGCGTCTAGCCGCCCGCCGTCTGGGCTTGGGCATGCAGTTGACGCAGCAGGAGTGGCCGCATTGGCTGGAATCCAGTCCGCCTGGCAGTTGTGCTCAGTACCATCGTGCCCGGCGCAGCGGTCGTGCTGACTGCTGGAGCTATTGGCAGTCAGCACCGGGACAGTGGGTCAATCAGTGGCGCGAGCCCTGTAGCGATACCGTGCTGCAGGAGTGCCTGCGTGGATTGCCGGCGGATGTCTACAAAGTAGAGGCAGGCACACAAATGATTGCGCTGTACTGGGGAGAGCGTGGTGGTGAAGCCGAATTGAATGCAATTGCTGGTGCATTGGCGCAGCTGGCCTGATAGGTTTGCTGTTGCAATCTGTAGCATTATTCGTCCTGTGAATATTCATTATCAGTCTTTGCAGCGCTCTAGGTTGCGGGTGGTGTCATTTTTTGTGGCTTTCAGTCTGGTTCTGTTCATTGCGTGACGCTGTGCTCATTTGCTGGGTCAGTGTCGGGCAATTGACAATTGCCGGGTTTTCACAGAATGTGTGCACACCCAAATCAAACGGGCGTATGAATTGAGCGTTTGCCGCCAAAGGCCGCGCCAATACAGCCCGATTATCGCGTCGGTGGGTGTGCCAGGCCGATTGGGGCTATGCTCGACGGCTGCGCCGCGGGCGAGCCCGCTGGTTGGCTCCGATGTGTACTGTTCAGCTTCCATACCGTGGAGATCAGTTGATGATTTACGAAGGTAAAGCCATCACGGTTAAGGCTCTTGAGAGCGGCATCGTCGAATTGAATTTCGACCTCAAGGGTGAGTCCGTTAACAAGTTCAACCGTCTCACTCTGAGCGAGCTGCGCCAGTCCGTCGACGCCATCAAGGCCGACGGTTCTATCAAGGGCGTAATCGTTACCAGCGGCAAAGACGTCTTCATCGTCGGCGCCGACATCACCGAGTTCGTCGATAACTTCAAGTTGCCCGACGAAGAGCTGGTAGCCGGCAACCTCGAAGCCAACAAGATCTTCAGCGACTTCGAAGACCTCAGTGTGCCGACGGTCGTAGCCATCAACGGCATCGCCCTGGGTGGCGGTTTCGAAATGTGCCTGGCTGCCGACTACCGCGTTGCTGCAGAGACCGCCAAGGTCGGCCTGCCGGAAGTCAAACTGGGCATCTACCCTGGCTTCGGTGGCACCGTACGTCTGCCGCGCGTGATCGGTACCGATAACGCTATCGAGTGGATTGCTTCCAGCAAGGAAGCCAAAGCTGCCGACGCCCTCAAAGTAGGCGCGGTCGACGCTGTCGTTGCTCCCGCCAAGCTCAAAGACGCCGCTCTGGACCTGGTCAAGCGCGCCATCTCCGGCGAGCTGGACTACAAGGCCAAGCGTCAGCCCAAGCTGGAAAAGATCAAGCTCAACGCCATTGAGCAGATGATGTCCTTCGAAACCGCCAAAGGTTTCGTCGCTGGCCAGGCCGGCCCGAACTACCCGGCTCCGGTTGAAGCCATCAAGACCATTCAGAAAGCCGCCAACTTCGGTCGCGACAAAGCGCTGGAAGTAGAAGCCGCTGGCTTCGTCAAGCTGGCCAAGACTTCGGTTGCGGAAAGCCTGATCGGCCTGTTCCTGAATGACCAGGAACTGAAGAAGAAAGCCAAGCAGCACGACGAAATCGCGCGTGATGTGAAGCTGGCTGCCGTGCTGGGCGCAGGCATCATGGGTGGCGGTATCGCCTACCAGTCCGCCTCCAAGGGCACTCCGATCCTGATGAAGGATATCCGCGAAGAGGGTATCCAAATGGGTCTGGCCGAGGCTTCCAAGCTGCTCGGCAACCGCGTGGCCAAAGGTCGCATGACTCCGGCCAAGATGGCCGAAGCCCTGACCGGCATTCGCCCGACCATGTCTTACGGTGATTTCGGTAACGTCGACATCGTAGTTGAAGCCGTCGTCGAGAACCCGAAAGTCAAGCAGATCGTGCTGGCTGAAGTGGAAGGCGTGGTTCGCGAAGACGCGATCCTGGCCTCCAACACCTCGACCATTTCCATCAACTTGCTGGCCAAGGCCCTCAAGCGTCCGGAAAACTTCGTCGGTATGCACTTCTTCAACCCGGTGCACATGATGCCGCTGGTTGAAGTAATTCGTGGTGAGAAGTCCAGCGATGTGGCCGTGGCCACCACCGTTGCTTACGCCAAGAAGATGGGCAAGAGCCCGATCGTGGTCAACGATTGCCCGGGCTTCCTGGTTAACCGCGTACTGTTCCCGTACTTCGGCGGCTTCTCCAAGCTGCTGGCTTTCGGTGTCGACTTCGTGCGTATCGACAAGGTCATGGAGAAGTTTGGCTGGCCCATGGGCCCGGCGTACCTGTCCGACGTGGTCGGTATCGACACCGGTCACCACGGCCGTGACGTGATGGCTGAAGGCTTCCCGGATCGCATGGGCGTTGAAGGCCGTACCGCCGTTGACGTGATGTATGAAGCAGATCGCCTGGGCCAGAAAAATGGCAAAGGCTTCTACTCCTACGAAATGGACAAGCGCGGCAAGCCGAAGAAGGTTTCTGACCCGGTTGCCTACGATCTGCTCAAGTCCATCGTGACCGAGCAGCGTGAAGTGACTGACGAAGACATCATCAACTTCATGATGATCCCGCTGTGCCTGGAAACCGTTCGTTGCCTGGAAGACGGCATCGTTGAAACCGCTGCCGAGGCCGATATGGGCCTGATTTACGGCATCGGCTTCCCACCCTTCCGTGGTGGTGCGCTGCGTTACATCGACTCCATCGGTGTAGCCGAATTCGTGGCCCTGGCTGACAAATATGCCGAACTGGGCGCGCTGTACTACCCGACCGCAAAACTTCGCGAAATGGCCAAAAACGGCCAGAAGTTTTTCGGTTAATCGCGCAACGATCAGAGCGAGAGTAGAGATATGAGCCTGAATCCGAGAGACGCAGTCATTGTCGACTTTGGCCGTACCCCGATGGGTCGCTCCAAAGGTGGCATGCACCGCAATACCCGTGCCGAGACCATGTCGGCACACCTGATCAGCGGCGTCCTGGCACGCAACACCAAGCTGGACCCGGCTGAAGTAGAAGACGTGATCTGGGGCTGCGTAAACCAGACCCTGGAACAAGGTTGGAATATCGCGCGCATGGCGTCGCTGATGACTCCGATCCCGCACACCAGCGCTGCGCAAACCGTCAGCCGTCTGTGTGGTTCCTCCATGAGCGCCCTGCACACTGCCGTGCAGGCGATCCAGACCGGTAACGGCGACGTGTTCGTGGTTGGCGGCGTGGAGCACATGGGCCACGTTAGCATGATGCACGGCGTGGATCCGAACCCGCACCTGTCCCTGTACGCGGCCAAAGCGTCGGGCATGATGGGTCTGACTGCTGAAATGCTTGGCAAGATGCATGGCATCAGCCGTGAGCAGCAGGATGCCTTCGGTGAGCGTTCGCACCGTCTGGCCCACAAAGCCACCGTCGAAGGCAAGTTCAAGGATGAAATCATCCCGATGCAAGGCTACGACGAAAACGGCTTCCTGAAAGTTTTCGACTTCGACGAAACCATTCGTCCGGAAACTACCCTGGAAAGCCTGGCGGCTCTGAAGCCGGCGTTCAACCCGAAAGGCGGCACCGTGACTGCAGGTACTTCCTCGCAGATTACTGACGGCGCTTCCTGCATGATCGTCATGTCCGCTCAGCGCGCCCAGGATCTCGGCATTCAGCCGCTGGCCGTGGTGCGTGGCATGGCTGTGCATGGTGTTGATCCGGCGATCATGGGTTACGGCCCGGTGCCGTCGACCCAGAAAGCCCTCAAGCGTGCTGGCCTGACCATGGACGACATCGACTTCGTTGAACTCAACGAAGCCTTCGCCGCCCAGGCTCTGCCAGTGCTGAAAGACCTGAAACTCCTCGACAAGATGGAGCAGAAGGTTAACCTGCACGGCGGCGCCATCGCTCTGGGCCACCCGTTCGGCTGCTCCGGTGCACGTATTTCCGGCACCCTGCTGAACGTGATGAAGCAGAATGGCGGTACCCTCGGTGTGTCGACCATGTGTATTGGTCTCGGCCAGGGCATCACCACCGTCTTCGAACGCGTCTAAGCGTTTCTAGATGGAAAAACCGGGGCCCTGTGCCCCGGTTTTTGTTTTTGGGTAATTCTTAGAGCCTGTTCAAAGTCTCGCGAGCTAGAGCCAGGCAAGGCGAAATCGGGCGAAGAAGCGCAGTTTACGAATTGTAAATGAGCATTCTGAGCCCGATTTCAACGCAGCACGGCCGACGCGCAGCAGGCTTTGAACAGGCTCTTATAGGGAGTCGAATTATGCAGCTGCAACCCGGTTTGTACCGTCACTACAAAGGCCCGCAATACCGTGTTTTTGGCGTTGCCCGGCATTCCGAGACGGAAGAGGATGTGGTTGTCTACCAGGCCCTGTACGGTGAGTTCGGGCTGTGGATAAGGCCCCTGGAGATGTTCTGTAGCACGGTCGAGGTGGACGGTGAGACAGTCCCGCGCTTTGCTTTGATCGAGGCCGAACCGGCACGTTTCGCCAAGGAGTGAGCAAGCAGCGCGCTTGACCTCAC
The DNA here is from genome assembly GCA_964518735.1 of uncultured Pseudomonas sp. Classification (GTDB taxonomy): domain Bacteria; phylum Pseudomonadota; class Gammaproteobacteria; order Pseudomonadales; family Pseudomonadaceae; genus Aquipseudomonas. The sequence goes on along the minus strand of CAZFKQ010000012.1, from coordinate 55,734 downwards.
CTCAACGGCCACTATATATAGCGGTGCCTTTAGCGGCGCCGCCCGCTTTTACTCTCAGAATTCAGGAATTTTCCAATCCATGGGCAAATCGCTGGTCATCGTGGAATCCCCGGCCAAGGCCAAGACCATCAACAAGTACCTGGGTAACCAGTACGTGGTGAAGTCGAGCATCGGCCATATCCGTGACCTGCCTACCAGCGGTTCGGCAAGCAGTGCCAAGGAGCCCGTCAAGCGTGGCAAGGCTGCTGCTGGCGAAGCGCCGGCGCTGTCGCCCAAGGAAAAAGCCAAGCGCCAGCTGGTGTCGCGCATGGGCGTCGACCCGGAACATGGCTGGAAGGCCAAGTACGAGATCCTGCCCGGCAAGGAAAAGGTGATCGAGGAACTGCGCCGCCTGGCCAAGGATGCCGACACCATCTACCTCGCAACCGACTTGGATCGCGAGGGGGAAGCCATTGCCTGGCACCTGCGCGAAGCCATTGGTGGTGATGACAGCCGCTACAAGCGCGTGGTGTTCAACGAAATCACCAAGAAGGCCATCCAGGAGGCCTTCTCCAAGCCCGGCGAGCTGGATATCAACCGGGTCAACGCCCAGCAGGCGCGGCGCTTCCTCGACCGCGTGGTCGGCTACATGGTCTCACCGCTGCTGTGGCAGAAGATCGCCCGCGGCCTGTCCGCCGGCCGTGTGCAGTCGGTGGCGGTGAAGCTGGTGGTCGAGCGCGAGAAAGAGATTCGTGCCTTCGTCCCGGAAGAATATTGGGAGCTGCATGCCGATCTCGGCACTGCCAAGGCTGCCACCGTGCGTTTTGAAGTGGTGCGCGAGAAGGGCGAAGCCTTCAAGCCGGTCAATGAAGCGCAAGCCATGGCTGCCCTGGAAAAGCTCAAGGCCTCCAGTTACAGCATCGCCAAGCGCGAAGACCGGCCGACCAGCAGCAAGCCGTCGGCGCCTTACATCACCTCGACCCTGCAGCAGGCGGCGAGCAATCGTCTCGGCTTCGGCGTGAAGAAGACCATGATGATGGCCCAGCGTCTCTACGAGGCCGGCTACATCACCTATATGCGTACCGACTCGACCAACCTCTCTGCTGATGCCGTGGAGATGGTGCGTGGCTTCATCGAGAGCGAGTACGGCAAGAAGTACCTGCCGGCCAAGCCGAATGTCTATTCGAGCAAGGAGGGCGCCCAGGAGGCGCACGAGGCGATCCGTCCTTCCGACGTGAACCTGCGTCCGACCCAGATCTCCGGCATGGAGCGCGATGCTGAGCGCCTCTACGAGCTGATCTGGCGCCAGTTCGTCGCCTGCCAGATGCCGCCAGCCGAATACCTGTCGACCAGCGTCACCGTGGCCGCCGGCACCTTCGAGCTGCGCGCCAAGGGCCGTATCCTCAAGTTCGACGGTTACACCAAGGCGCAGCCGCAGCAAAGCAAGCCCGGCGAAGACGACGTGCTGCCGGATATGAATGAAGGCGAGGCGCTCAAGCTGCTCAAGCTCGACCCCAGCCAGCACTTCACCAAGCCGCCGGCGCGCTTTTCCGAAGCCAGTCTGGTCAAGGAGCTGGAGAAGCGCGGTATCGGTCGTCCGTCGACCTACGCGGCGATCATTTCGACCATCCAGGAGCGTGGCTATGTGACGGTGCAGAACCGTCGTTTCTACGCCGAGAAGATGGGTGACATCGTCACCGAGCGTCTCAACGAAAGCTTCGCCAACCTGATGGACTACGGCTTCACTGCCGGCATGGAAGAGCACCTGGACGATGTGGCCCAGGGCGAGCGTGACTGGAAGAATGTTCTCGACGACTTCTACGGCGACTTCAAGAAGAAGCTGGAAGTGGCGGAAGTAGCTGACAGCGGCATGCGTGCCAACCAGCCGACCCTGACCGACATCGCTTGCCGCGATTGTGGCCGACCGATGATGATCCGTACCGCCTCCACCGGCGTGTTCCTCGGCTGCTCCGGCTACGCCCTGCCGCCGAAGGAGCGTTGCAAGGCCACCATCAATCTGATTCCGGGCGACGAGATTGCTGCGGATGACGAGGGCGAGTCGGAGTCGCGCGTGCTGCTCAACAAGCACCGCTGTCCGATCTGCGCCACAGCGATGGACGCCTACCTGCTGGACGAGACACGCAAGCTGCATATCTGCGGCAATAACCCGGATTGCTCGGGCTATGAGATCGAGCAGGGGCAGTACCGCATCAAGGGCTACGAAGGGCCTAGCCTGGAGTGTGACAAGTGCGGCAGCGAGATGCAGTTGAAGACCGGTCGTTTTGGCAAGTTCTTTGGTTGCACCAATAGCACCTGCAAGAACACCCGCAAGCTGCTGCGCAGCGGCGAGGCGGCGCCGCCGAAGATGGATGCGGTGCAGATGCCGGAGCTCAAGTGCGAGAAGGTCAACGACACCTACGTACTGCGTGATGGCGCTTCTGGCTTGTTCCTGGCCGCCAGCCAGTTCCCGAAAAATCGCGAGACCCGCGCCCCACTGGTGCTGGAGCTGATCCCGCACAAAGATGAAATTGATCCGAAGTACCACTTCCTGCTGGATGCGCCGAAAAAGGACCCGGAAGGCCGCCCGGCGGTTATCCGCTACAGCCGCAAGACCAAGGAGCAATATGTGCAGAGCGAGGTGGACGGCAAGCCCACCGGCTGGCGCGCCTTCTTCTCGGGTGGCAAGTGGAAAGTGGAAAGCAAAGGTTGAATAGCCGAGTCCGGCGCGCTTGGCGCGCCGGCAGGTGATCGGCCTCGCATGAAGTCTGGAGGGCCTTGCCATGGCGCATGAGCTGTATACCCGCACCAATCAGAAAATCTATTTCGCCGGGCTTGCGTTGGATAACCTGCGCAAGGCGGAGGCAGGCACGTCCTTGCATGGTCAAGGTCAGGTGCAGGCCGAGCGTGAAGCTGCACTGTTTCATCTGTACGGCGCCTTGCTCGGGCTGTGCCATGAGATTGCCGGCTATTACCGCTTGCCGGAAGCCAATGTACCGCGCGCTGAATTGTTGCTGAATCAGGCTGTTCTGCAGGCGGCGCCAAGTCCTGAGCTGGCTGAACTGGTCGAGTTGGCGCAGCAATCGGAAACCTGGCTGGCGCAGTTGCTGCAGGCTTACGCCAAGTTGTTTCAGCCGCCACAGGCGCCGAAGACAGCCAAGGTCGATCCGACGCTGCCGCTGATTCAGGCGGTTACTGTCGAAGAAGAAGTACCGCAACTGGGGCGCGAAGAGCTGGAGGCCTGGCGTCAGCAGCTAAAACAGCTGGCTCTGCGCTTTCGAGAATCACTCAGCGAGTGCTGAGTGCAAAGGGATGGGTGGGCTAGGGGTGGTTATCCCTTGGCTGGTACACTGCCCATCTGATTGGAGATTTTTTTATGCCTACATCCTTCCTGGAAATCGTCGAGCTTCCTGACGGCCGCATTGCTTTGCGCCGTGCCGAGGATGAGGAAACCCTGGTTACCCTGGATTTCTCGGCTGATGCGAAAGCTTTTCTGCAAGGGCATCACATCGAAGTGGCCAAGGCCATGCTCAATGTCGGCGTACAAATGGCTGGTCGCCTTGCCGAAGGCGATATCGAACATGACGATCAGCCACGGGTTCTGCACTGATCTGAAACAGCTGCAGTAGCACTATGCCGCTCCTGGCAAGCTCTAGCGCGGCACCACCTTCTGTTGATCTCAGGCAGTGCAGTTGCTATCTGACTGAGTCTCGCTAATCAATCCAGACGAATATTCAGGCTCTGTGCACTGCCCAAGCGGGCCGAGCACGTCAGGCTCAGGCGTTGTGCCGGCTGTAATTTGATCCAGCTGACCACTGTGTGGCTACGGCCCAGACGCAGTGCCTCGCTGGCGAGGTCCAGGCTGTTCTGGCCTGCGCGCGGTTGCAGCACCAGCAAGCGATCAAGGTTAAGCCCGGCGCTGCGCAACCAGGCATTGGTCAGGCCGGCAGGTGGGGCGACCAGGGTCAGCCAGCGAGCATCCTGGTTCTGGCTCAGTTCACGCAGTACCGGTCCTAGCAGGTGGCGGCAGTGGTTCAGCGAGCCAGAGAGAGACAGCTCACTGAAAGGCTCCGACTCTTCAGCCCAGGAAGGCAGATCGACGCTGTCGGTAAGTTGAGGGGCAAGGCTTTGGCCCAGGAAAGCTTCAAACAGCGGAAGTTGCGAACGATTCAGCGACTGCGGGAACTGCATGAAGCTCTCCTTACCACTTGGTGGCGAATCACGTTAGCGACGGATTACGCCGACACTCAAACCTTCGATAATCAGATCCTGTTCTTCCAGATTCACTTCGATCGGGGCGAACTCGGGGTTTTCGGCAATCAGCAAGACCTTGTTGCCAGTGCGCTGAAAGCGCTTGACGGTGACTTCATCGTCGATACGGGCGACTACTATCTGGCCGTTGCGTGCTTCGCGAGTGGTGTGAACCGCGAGCAGGTCGCCGTCGAAGATGCCGATGTCCTTCATGCTCATGCCGCGTACCCGTAACAGGTAGTCTGCGCGGGGGTGAAAGAAGCCGGGATTGATTTGGCAAGACTCTTCGACATGCTGCTGGGCCAGGATTGGTGCGCCGGCGGCAACTCGGCCGATGATAGGCAGACCTTCTTCTTCCTGAGCCTCCGGCTCGTAGCCGGGAATGCGAATGCCGCGGGAAGCACCCGGTGTCATCTCGATGGCGCCTTTGCGGGCAAGTGCCTTGAGGTGTTCCTCGGCAGCATTGGGCGATTTGAAACCCAGTTCCTGCGCGATTTCTGCGCGGGTAGGCGGGTAGCCGTTGGCCTCCAGGCAGCGCTTGATGAAGGCAAGAATTTCAGCTTGGCGAGGCGTGAGCTTGAGCATGGTGGTTGTCTGTCTGTTTATACAGTTGCTGTGATTATATACAGTGATATTGCCCTGGCAACTGTTCTTTTCAGCAAGGCCCTCAAGTCCTTTTTGCCGCCTGCCGGCTTTGTGCGCCGTTGTGTCAATCTGCTCTATGGTTAAATACGTGACCGGTCAGCCATGAATGGGCTTGTGAGGCTTGACAGGGCATCAGCCTGAAACGTATGTTTCAAACAAGTGTTTGTCAGGTGGATATTTCATGGCTCAGTCAGAAACTGTCGAGCGCATTCTTGATGCTGCAGAGCAGTTGTTTGCGGAAAAAGGCTTCGCAGAAACCTCTCTGCGCCTTATTACCAGCAAGGCCGGAGTCAATCTGGCTGCAGTCAACTATCACTTCGGCTCGAAAAAGGCTTTGATTCAGGCGGTTTTCTCGCGTTTTCTTGGTCCGTTCTGTGTGAGTCTGGAAAAAGAACTCGATCGTCGTCAGGCCAAGCCCGAGAGCAAGGCCAGTCTCGAGGAGTTGCTGGAAATCCTGGTCGAGCAGGCACTGGCGGTTAAACCGCGTAGCGGCAATGACTTGTCCATCTTCATGCGCCTTTTGGGGCTGGCTTTCAGTCAGAGCCAGGGGCACCTGCGTCGTTACCTGGAAGACATGTACGGCAAGGTGTTCCGTCGTTATCTAGTGTTGTTGCATGAAGCGGCCCCGCGCATTCCGCCACTGGAGCTGTTCTGGCGCGTGCATTTCATGCTGGGTGCTGCGGCGTTCAGCATGTCCGGGATCAAGGCGCTGCGGGCAATCGCCGAGAACGACTTTGGTGTCGATACCTCGATCGAGCAGGTCATGCGTCTGATGGTGCCGTTCCTCGCTGCCGGCATGCGCGCGGAAAGCGGGGTCAGCGATGAAGCCTTGGCCAGCGCCCAACTCAAGCCTCGCGCCAAGGTGGCGGTCGCCGCAAAAGCCTGATTGCGGCTGTGCCCGAGCGGGCTGATCGGCTAAGCTAGCCGCCCATGCGCCCGCTCGATTTCCTGCATATTTCCATTGCTGACCAATGCCTGTACGGCTTCGCCGACGGGCATTTATCGTTGCGCTTGCCTGTTTCGACGGCTCTGAATGGGGCCGGCGAGCTGAGTGGATCCAACTGCACGCCACGCGGCCATCATCAGGTGCGGGCGAAGATTGGCGAGGGCTTGCCCCTGGGGGCGGTGCTGCGCGGGCGGCGCTGGACTGGGGAAGTCTGGTCCAGTGAGCTGCACCAGCAGTTTCCCGGCCGTGACTGGATCCTTACCCGCATTCTCTGGCTCAGTGGTTGCGAGCCTGGCATCAACCGTCTGGGGGCTGTCGATACCTTTCGCCGCTACATCTATCTGCACGGTACGCCGGACAGTGAGCCGATGGGCGTGCCGCTTTCCCATGGCTGCGTGCGCTTGCGCAATACCGACCTGCTGCAACTCTTTCCCCGTGTACCGCTGCACTGCGCGGTACTGATCGGTGAGGCGCCGTGCCCCGAGTGGGCGGCAGCCGATCTCGCTTAAGGACTATTTGTGAAGACTCCCCTGTATGGCTCCCTGATGCTGGACGTGCATGGCACCTGGCTGACCGCCGAAGACCGGCAGATCCTGCGCCAGCCCGAAGTGGGTGGACTGATTCTGTTCGCCCGCAATATCGAAGACCCGCGTCAGGTGCGTGAGCTGAGTGCTGCCGTCCGCGCGGTGCGCCCGGATTTGCTGCTGGCGGTAGATCAGGAGGGCGGTCGGGTACAGCGCTTGCGTCAGGGCTTTGTACGCCTGCCGGCGATGCGTGCGCTGGCCGATAACGACAACGCCGAGTACCTGGCCGAACAGTGCGGCTGGCTGATGGCCACTGAAGTGTTGGCGGTCGGCCTCGACCTGAGCTTCGCCCCGGTGCTGGATCTCGATCACCAGCGTAGCGCGGTGGTGGGCAGTCGCAGTTTCGAGGGCAATCCCGGGCTGGCGACCACTCTTGCCGGCGCTTTCATCCGTGGCATGGCAACAGCGGGTATGGCCGCTACCGGCAAACATTTCCCTGGTCATGGCTGGGCCGAGGCTGACTCCCATGTGGCCATCCCCATGGATGAGCGCAGCCTGGAGCAAATTCGCGACAAGGATCTAATCCCGTTTCAGCGTCTCAGTCAGCAGCTGGCAGCAGTCATGCCGGCCCATGTGATCTACCCGCAGGTCGACAACCAGCCGGCGGGCTTCTCGCGCCGTTGGCTGCAGGACATCCTGCGCGGCGAGCTGGACTTCCAGGGGGTGATCTTCAGCGATGACCTGTCCATGGCCGGTGCTCATGTGGTCGGCGACGTCGCCAGCCGTATCGAGGCGGCGCTGAGTGCCGGTTGCGACATGGGCTTGGTGTGTAACGACCGCGGCGCCGCCGAGTTGGCCTTGAGTGCGCTGCAGCGCCTCAAGGTGCAGCCGCCCAAGGGACTGGCGCGCATGCGCGGGCAGGGTTTTGCCTCTACCGAATACCGCCAGCAACCCCGTTGGCTGGCTGCCGTGGCGGCCTTGCGCGCCGCGCAGCTGATTGATTAAAGGATAAGTACATGACTGTCTACGCCATTATCGGTGGCACCGGCCTGACCCAGCTGGAAGGCCTGACCCTGACCGAGGCGCTATCGTTCGACACGCCCTACGGTGCTCCGTCTGCTGCGATCCAGCGCGGTCGGTACGCCGGGCGCGAGGTGCTGTTCCTCGCTCGCCATGGTCATCCGCACCGCATTCCGCCGCACCAGGTGAACTACCGTGCCAACCTCTGGGCGCTGAAGCAGGCTGGCGCCGAGGCGATCATCGCGGTCAACGCGGTCGGCGGCATCCATGCCGCCATGGGCAGTGGCCACCTCTGCGTGGCGCACCAGATCATCGATTACACCTGGGGGCGCGAGCACACCTACTTCGCCGGCGACATCGAGCATGTCACCCATATCGATTTCAGCTATCCCTATGACGAGCCGCTGCGCGGCAAGCTGATCGCTGCGCTGCAGGCATTGGGACATGCTTACAGCGGTCACGGTGTATACGGCGCCACCCAGGGGCCGCGCCTGGAGAGTGTGGCGGAAATTGCCCGCATGGAGCGCGATGGCTGCGACATCGTCGGCATGACCGGCATGCCCGAAGCCGCCCTGGCCCGAGAACTGGAGCTGCCCTATGCCTGCCTGGCGCTGGTGGTCAACCCGGCGGCGGGCAAGTCCAGCGGCATTATCACCATGGCCGAGATCGAGCAGGCCCTGGCTGGTGGTATCGACAAGGTCAAGGCGGTGTTGGCGCGAGTGCTCAGCGAGTAGTTTTGCTCCGCTACAAAAAAGCCCCGCACTGCGGGGCTTTTGTTTTCTCGGGCGGGATTACTGCGGCGTGACTTTTACCAGCATGCCCAGGCTGCCGTGGTCCAGATAGGTCAGCTCGCCGTTCTTCAGGCGGCTGCGCTGCTTGATGCGCTCGCTGCCGGTGAGCAACGCGTCAGCATCGAACTGGTTGACCCAGATGTCGGCATCGATATCGACCAGACGCTCCAGCAGGGTGAGAGCTATGGTGCCTTCCACCGGGTAATGGCCGAACTGCTCATTGCCGGTGCTCAGCGCCGATTTGCCGGGTACTGCGCCGAGGGTCTGCGCCCAGGCCTTGTGCAGCAGCACCTGGTAGCCGCTGCCCGGGTTGAGCTTGGCTGCCACGTCTTCCAGGGCGATGCCGCGCTCGTTACCGGCAATCGATTGGGCGCCGGCAGCCCAGTCATCCGGTGCCGGCTGGCTGGCGACCACGGGTTGGCCGGCCTGACGAAAGACGATGACCTCGATCTGGTACAGCGCATCGGCGAAGGCTGACGGTGCCAGCAGGCAGAGCAGCAGGGTGAAATAGCGGAACGCACGCATGGGGTCAGTCCTTTAAACAGATTGCGAGAGTAAACGCTCGAGCAGGGCCTCGAGGGTGTTGAAACGTTCTTCCGGGCGCTCCATCGGCACCTGGAACTTGAACATCGTGGCGCCTTCGAACTTGTAGCGCTTGGGTTGGCTCTGGATCAGCTTGATCAGGGTCAGCGGGTCGACGCAGGTGGTGGCGGCGAATTCGATGCGTCCGCCTTGCGGTCCGGCGTCGATCTTCTTGATTCCCAGCTTCTCCGCCTGCAGCTTGAGCAGGGTGATGCGCACCAGGTTCTTGGTCGGCTCCGGCAGCAGGCCGAAGCGGTCGATCATCTCCACCTGCAGTTCCTTCAGGCCATCCTCGTCGGCGGCGTTGGCGATGCGCTTGTAGAGAATCAGCCGCGCGTGCACGTCCGGCAGATAGTCCTCGGGGATCAGCGCCGGCACCCGCAGGTTGATTTCCGGGCCGCCGCCGAGCGGTTGGTCGAGGTTGGGTTGCTCGCCCTTGCGGATGGCTTTGACTGCGCGTTCGAGCATTTCCATGTAAAGGGTGAAGCCGACCGCCTGGATTTGTCCGCTCTGGCCATCGCCGAGCAGCTCGCCGGCGCCGCGGATCTCCAGGTCGTGGGTGGCCAGGACGAAGCCGGCGCCGAGATCCTGGGCGTTGCTGATGGCTTCCAGGCGCTTCTGCGCGTCTTCGGTCATCTGCTTGCGCGGCGGGGTCAGCAGGTAGGCATAGGCCTGGTGGTGGCTGCGGCCGACGCGGCCGCGCAGCTGGTGTAATTGCGCCAGGCCGAACTTGTCGGCGCGCTCGATGATGATGGTGTTGGCACTCGGTACGTCGATGCCGGTTTCGATGATGGTCGAGGCGATCAGCACGTTGAAGCGCTTGTGATAGAAATCGCTCATCACCTGTTCCAGCTCGCGCTCGCGCATTTGCCCGTGGCCGATGCCGATGCGCGCCTCCGGTACCAGCTCGGCCAGATCACTGGCGCACTTCTCGATGGTCTTCACATCGTTGTGCAGGTAGTACACCTGGCCGCCGCGCAGCAGTTCGCGCAGCAGGGCTTCCTTGATCGTCGGGTTGTTCTGCTCCATGACGAAGGTGCGCACCGACAGCCGGCGCGCCGGCGGGGTGGCGATGATCGACAGGTCGCGCATGCCAGCCACGGCCATGTTCAGCGTGCGCGGAATCGGCGTGGCGGTGAGGGTGAGGATGTCCACCTCACTGCGCAGGGCCTTGAGCTGCTCCTTCTGGCGCACGCCGAAACGGTGTTCCTCGTCGATGATGCAAAGACCGAGATCCTTGAAGCGCACATCGTCCTGCAGCAGCTTGTGGGTGCCGATGACGATGTCGATCTTGCCTTCGGCCAGCTTGGCCACCGCTTCGTTGACTTCCTTGGTCGACTTGAAGCGGCTCATCACCTCGACCGTCACTGGCCAGTCGGCAAAGCGGTCGCGGAAGCTGTTGTAATGCTGCTGGGCGAGCAGGGTGGTGGGCACCAGTACCGCCACCTGGCGACCACTGTGTACGGCAATGAAGGCCGCGCGCATGGCCACTTCGGTCTTGCCGAAGCCAACGTCGCCGCAGACCAGGCGGTCCATCGGTTTGGGCGCAAGCATGTCGGCCAGCACCGCTTCGATGGCGGTCTGCTGATCCGGAGTTTCCTCGAAGGGGAAACCGGCGCTGAAGGTGGCGTAGTCGGCCAGTGGGTCCTTGAACGCATAGCCTTCGCGGGCGGCGCGGCGGGCGTAGATGTCGAGCAGCTCGGCGGCGACATCGCGCACCTGCTCGGCGGCCTTGCGCTTGGCCTTCTGCCAGGTTTCCGAGCCAAGGCGGTGCAGCGGTGCCAGAGCGTCGTCACTGCCGGTGTAGCGGGCGATCAGGTGCAGGCTGGCCACCGGCACGTAGAGTTTGGCTTCCTCGGCGTACATCAGGGCGAGGAATTCGGCGGCCTGGCCGTCGATTTCCAGGGTGACCAGACCCAGGTAGCGGCCAACGCCGTGATCGATATGCACCACCGGTGAGCCTTCGCGCAGCTCGGTGAGGTTCTTGATCACGTTGTCGCCGCCGTCGCGCGACTTCTCGCGGCGACGGCGCTGCATCACACGCTGGCCGAACAGCGGGCTTTCGGCGATCAGGGCGATGTCGTCGAGCAGCAGACCTTCATCCAGCGGGGCGATGCAGATGCCCAGGCGTGATTTGCTCTCGGCGAACTCCGGCCAGCCACCGACTTCCAGTGGTTTCAGCTTGAGGCGCGCAAGCAGTTCCAGCAGTACTTCGCGGCGGCCCGCCGATTCGGCGCAGAACAGCACGCGGCCAGGATATTCCTCGATGAAACGGCGCAGCGCCGCCAGCGGCTCGCTGGCCTTGGCCTGGATCGCCAGGTCGGGCAGGACACGCGCCTCGAAGCGCTCGCGGCCGACGCCGGTTTCGATATCCGCCTGGTCGACGATCACCCGTGGCCAGTTCTTCAGGCGGCCGAAACAGTCGTCCACCGGCAGGAACAGATCGGCCGGCGGCAGCAGCGGACGCTCGGGGTCGACGCGGCGATCTTCATAGCGGCTGCGTGCATCAACCCAGAACTGTTCGGCGGCCTTTTCGATGCCTGGCAGGGAAAACACCTGGGTGTCGGTCGGCAGGTAGTCGAACAGGGTCGCGCTTTCTTCGAAGAACAGTGGCAGGTAGTACTCGATACCAGCCGGAGTGATGCCGGTGGAGAGGTCCTGGTAGATCGGGCAGCGGCGGAAATCGACGTCGAAGCGTTCGCGGAAGCGCCCGCGGAAATCGGTGACGGACTTCTTGTCCAGTGGGAACTCGCGGGCCGGTAGCAGGCGGATCGACTCGACTTTGTCCACCGAGCGCTGGGTTTCCGGGTCGAAAGTGCGCAGCGTCTCGATCTCGTCGTCGAACAGGTCGATACGGAACGGCGTGTCGCTGCCCATCGGGAACAGGTCGATCAGCGCGCCGCGCACGGCGAATTCGCCATGTTCATAAACGGTATCCACACAGCGGTAGCCGGCGGCTTCCAGGCGCGCGCGCATTTCCTCGACATCCAGCTTCTGGCCAACATCCAGTACCAGGCCGCTGCCGAGCAGGAAGCGCGTCGGCGCCAGGCGGTGCAGGGCAGTGCTGATCGGCACCACCAGCACGCCGTGCTTGAGCTGCGGCAGGCGATAGAGCGCGGCAATGCGCTGGGAAATGATGTCCTGGTGCGGCGAAAACACGTCGTAGGGCAGGGTTTCCCAGTCGGGAAAGTGCAGCACCGGCAGCTCGGGGGCGAAGAACGCCAGCTCTTCCTGCAGGCGCTCGGCGCTCTGGCTGTCGGCGGTCAGCAGCAGGGTGAAGCGCTTGGCGGCGCTGGCGGCTTCGGCAATCGCCAGGGACAGCGCGGCACCGGGCAGATTGCCCCAGTGTTGCTTGCCGGTGGCGGCGGGTAGTTTCGGTAGGCGCAGGACGGACACAGGTGGCACTACGGCTGGGGGACAGGGTCGCGATTGTAACCAAGTGCAGGGTGGCGAGCGAGCCGACCAAGTGCTTGTGCTGTTGCATTGCACTGAGCAGGTCGACCTACACTGCAGTCAATCTACGCAAGGGGTGCGTCCATGGTTGAGCAACAGTCGTCTGCTTCTTCCACCAAGGGGCTTGGCCTGATGGCCTGCACCGCACTGGTGGTGGGCAACATGATCGGTTCGGGGATTTTCCTGCTGCCAGCCACGCTGGCGCCCTTTGGTCCGATCTCCCTGGGCGGATGGCTGCTGACCTCTTGCGGTGCACTGGTGCTGGCGATCCTTTTCGGTCGGTTGTCGCAGCTGGTGCACAAGACCGGTGGCCCCTACGCCTATACCGAGGCAGGCTATGGAGAGTTCGCCGGATTCCTGATTGCCTGGGGCTACTGGATCACCCTCTGGACCGGCAATGCCGCGGTGGCAGTGGCGCTTGCCGGCTATGTCGGTTATCTGTTCCCGCTGATTGGTGAGTCTTCCACTTACAGTCTGCTGACCGCGCTTGCGGCGATCTGGCTGCTGACGCTGGTCAATGTGCGCGGGGTGAAGGAGGCGGGCGCCGTGCAGGTACTGACCACCGTGCTCAAGCTGGTGCCGCTGTTGCTGATCGGTGTGCTGGGCTGGTGGTGGATAGAACCGGCTCACTTTGCCGTGCTCAATCGCAGCGAACAGTCTGACCTGGCGGCTATTTCCGCGGCAGCGGCAGTCACGCTGTGGGCCTTCCTCGGTCTGGAGTCGGCCACGGTGCCGGCTGGCGAGGTTGTCGAGCCGGCGAGAACCATTCCGCGGGCCACCCTGTTTGGTGTGCTGCTGGCGGCAAGCGTGTACATGGCCGTGTCGGCGGTGGCCATGGGGGTGCTGCCAGCCGAGCAGCTGGCTGCCTCCAGTGCGCCGCTGGCCGATGTGGCACGCTCGATGTGGGGCGAGGTTGGCGGCGTGCTGGTGGCTGTCGGGGCGGTGATCGCCACCTTCGGCACTCTCAATGGTTTTACCCTGCTGACCGGCCAGGTGCCCTATGGTGCGGCGCTGGATCGGGTATTTCCGCGCAGTCTCGGGCGTTTGTCGCGCTTTGGTACGCCAGCCAATGCGCTGGTCTTTTCCAATCTGCTGGCCTCGATCCTGGTGGTGATGAACTTTGCTCACGGTCTGGTTGGCGCGTTCAACGCGATCATCCTGCTGGCCGTCATGGCCAGTTTGGTGCCTTACGCCTTTTGTGCGCTTGCCGAGTTGATGATCCATCTCAAGGGCGGCAGGGGGTTGCAGGGGGCTGCCTTGCTCAAGGTCGGCCTGCTCGGAGGGCTGGGGTTTATCTATAGTGGCTGGGCAATTTATGGCGCCGGTGCCGAGACGGTGTACCTGGGCACTCTGTTGCTGCTTGCCGGAATCCCGGTGCATGTCTGGATCAAGTGGGGCAATGACCGCGCCGACCGCAGGGCGTCTGCTTGATCGTGCCATGGCAGAGTCACCAGGGGGCTCGCGTGGTAGCTCGGATGCAATTCGGGAAGCAGGCGACTCGGTCCCCGGATTGCGTCCGGGATACGGGGGCGCGTGCGCAGATTTTCTGCGGAGGCATTCAGCGCATGCGGGCGGCTGACTGTGCTGGTGGGTAATTCTGCCAATGCGGGTGACAGGCGCGCATTGCTCGGGGCGGAGCCTAGGCATATTATGTAGCCCCTTTTTTCAGCCCCTACATGTGGAAGGTATTGCCCGTGACTCAGAAGCCCGACCAGTGTCTCGGTGAGTGGATCGATCGTGAAGCCCTCGCAGAAGCGATGATTCCTATGATTGGTCAGCTCTACCGCAACAACAGTGTGGTGACCTCGATCTACGGCCGTGGTCTGATCAACCGTTCGGTGATCGACATTCTCAAAGCCCATCGTTTCGCCCGCCACCGCCTGGCCGACGACAGCGAGCTGTCGGTGCACGATACCTTCCCGATCCTCAAGGCCATGGGCGAACTCAAACTGGGCGCCGCTTCTGTGGACCTGGGCAAGATGGCCAGCAAGTTCAAAACCGAAGGCCAGGGCCGCAGCATCGAGCAGTTCGTCAAGGACGAGCTGGCTGACGTGGTTGGCAAGCAGAATGGCGCCGGTCGTGAAGGCACCGACGTGGTGCTGTATGGCTTCGGTCGTATCGGCCGCCTGCTGGCGCGCATCCTGATCGAGAAAACCGGTGGTGGCGATGGCCTGCGTCTGCGCGCCATCGTTGTGCGCAAGGGTGCCAGCAATGACCTGGTCAAGCGCGCCAGCCTGCTGCGCCGCGACTCGGTACATGGCAAGTTTGATGGCACCATCACCATCGACGAGGAAAACAACACCCTGACCGCCAACGGCAACCTGATTCAGGTGATCTACGCCAAGTCGCCGACCGAAGTCGACTACACCCAGTACGGCATCAAGAACGCTTTGCTGGTCGACAACACCGGTGTCTGGCGTGACGCCGACGGCCTGGGCCAGCACCTGGCCTGCCCGGGTGTCGATCGCGTAGTGCTGACCGCGCCAGGCAAGGGCGCGCTGAAGAACATCGTGCACGGCATCAACCACGGTGAAATCACAGCTGATGACAAGATCATCTCGGCCGCATCCTGCACCACCAACGCCATCGTGCCGGTGCTCAAGGCGATCAATGACCAGTACGGCATCGTCAACGGCCACGTCGAAACCGTTCACTCGTACACCAACGACCAGAACCTGATCGACAACTTCCACAAGGGCGATCGCCGTGGTCGTAGCGCGCCGCTGAACATGGTCATCACCGAGACCGGTGCTGCCACTGCAGCTGCCAAGGCCCTGCCGGTGCTGAAGGGCAAGCTGACCGGCAACGCCATTCGCGTGCCGACGCCGAACGTGTCGATGGCTATCCTCAACCTCAACCTTGAGAAAGCCACCACCCGTGAGGAAGTCAACGAGTACCTGCGCCAGATGGCCATGCACTCGGACCTGCAGAAGCAGATCGACTTCGTTCAGTCGCAGGAAGTGGTGTCCACCGACTTCGTCGGCTCGCGCCACGCTGGTGTGGTCGATGCCGAAGCCACCATCGTCAACGACAACCGCGTTGTGCTGTACGTGTGGTACGACAACGAGTTTGGCTACAGCTGCCAGGTGGTGCGCGTGATGGAAGATATGGCCGGGGTTAACCCGCCAGCCTTCCCGCGCTAAGTCGCGAGAGTGTCAAACAGAACGGGAGCCTCGGCTCCCGTTTTGCATTTCAGTAACTGGCGAATTCAGCGATCAGCCAGTAGCTGCTCGCGCAGTTTGTCCGATAACCCTTCGGGCGCCAGCCAGATGCCCAGATAGGCGCGCGCCAGCTCATCATCCTTGCTGCTGTAAACCAGGCTGCCGTTGCGTTCCAGACTCAGGCCGGTCTGTGGGCTGTAGTTCAGGGCATAGCGGTCACCGGGGCGGATATCGCGAAAAGTGGCGTGCAGGGCGTCCACTTCAGGTTTCAGCTTTTCCAGCTGGGCGGCGCTGTGCTGACGCTCCAGGGTGACCCAGGCTGCCTTGACGACATCCTCCTTGGCGATGTCACGGTAGTAATACAGCTCCAATCGCTGTGTGGCCGGTTGGCTGACAGCCTGGCTCGGGTTAATGCCGGCTTCGGCGTAGAAGGCGGCGGAATAGACATCAGCCCATAGGTAGGTCAGAAGGGCCTGGTTCTTGCGCTCAAGAGGAGTGTCGGCAAGCAGGTAGGTATTGCTGAACCCGGCCTGCTCGATGATGGGGTTGTCACTCTTGGCCAGCAGTTTGCCATTGCCGATTAGTAGTAGGGTCAGTATAAGCAGGTAGCGCATGGTGCAGGCTCCATGGAGTTTCAGTGTTTTTCGCTGCTGCTGACCAAAGCGTCAAGTACACCGCTGTTGCTTGGTGTTACGACTTGCGGGTCGAAACAGGAACCAGCGGGTGGGCAGTACTGAGTTATCTCCTTATAATTCCAAAGCTTTTCACTTCGGGGCGACTTCTTGGCCGTTATTGGCTTTGGCTGTGCTAACTGCAGCTGAAGTGTCCCGGTTGTGTTCCAACTCTGCAAAAGCACTGGTTTCAGTGTTTGGACCACTCAATGATCAAAATAAAATGTGGGCTGGATTTGCCCATCAGCGGCGCCCCCGAGCAGCGCATCGATGATGCCCGTGCAGTGCGCAGCGTTGCCTTGATGGGGTGTGATTACCACGGGATGAAGCCGACCATGGCCGTACAGGTCGGTGATCGGGTCAAGCTTGGCCAGGTGTTGTTCTCCGACAAGAAAAACCCGGGCGTGCATTTCACTGCGCCGGGGGCCGGTGTGGTCAGCGCCATCCATCGCGGCGAGCAGCGCGTGCTGCAGTCAGTGGTGATCGACCTGGAGGGTGATGATGCCATCGCGTTCGCCCGCTACGATGCGGCCCAGTTGGCCAGCCTGGAACCCCAGGCGGTGCGTGACAATCTGCAGCAGTCCGGTCTGTGGACGGCGCTGCGCACGCGCCCGTTCAGCAAGGTGCCGGCCGTGGATGCCGTGCCCAGCTCGATTTTCGTCACCGCTATCGATACCCAGCCTTTGGCGGCAGACCCTGCCGTGATCATCGCCGAACAGGCGGCCGACTTCGAAAACGGTCTGAAAATTCTGGCGCGTCTGGCCAAGGTCTTCCTGTGCAAGGCCGAAGGCGTGCAGCTGCCGGGTGAAAGCCTGTCGGGTGTGCACGGCCAGGCCTTCAGTGGCCCGCATCCGGCCGGCCTGCCGGGTACCCATATACATTTCCTCGATCCGGCCAGCGCAACCAAGAGCGTGTGGCAGATCGGCTGTCAGGATGTGATTGCCATCGGCCAGCTGTTCACCACCGGCCAGCTCAACGTGGCGCGTGTGGTGTCACTGGCCGGGCCGATGGTCGACAAACCGCGTCTGCTGCGCACCCGCCTCGGTGCCAGCCTGGACGAGTTGACTGCGGGTGAGCTGCAACCGGGCCACAACCGGGTGATTTCCGGTTCGGTGCTGGGCGGCCGCACCGCGCGTGGTGCGTTCGCCTTCCTAGGTCGTTACCACGCGCTGGTTTCCTGCCTGCATGAAGGCCGTGAGCGCGAGTTCCTGCATTACCTGCGCGCCGGGGTGAACAAACACTCGGTGCTGAACATCTTTGTTTCCAAGCTGCTTGGCGGCAAGAAACTGTCCATGGACACCAGCACCAACGGCAGCCCGCGCGCCATGGTGCCGGTGGGCAACTACGAGGCGGTGATGCCGCTGGATATCCTGCCCACCCAGTTGCTGCGCTACCTGATCGTCGGTGACACCGAGATGGCGCAGAAGCTCGGTTGCCTGGAGCTGGACGAGGAAGACCTGGCGCTGTGCACCTATGTCTGCGCCGGCAAGTATGAGTACGGTCCGATCCTGCGGGACAACCTGACCCGCATCGAGAAGGAGGGCTGATTCATGTCTTTGCGTAAATTCCTCGACAAGATCGAGCACAACTTCGAACAGGGCGGCAAGTACGAGAAGTGGTATGCGCTTTACGAAGCCATCGATACCTTCTTCTATCGTCCGGGTAGCGTGACCAAGACCACCGCCCATGTGCGTGACGGCATCGACCTCAAACGCATGATGATCACCGTCTGGGCCTGCACCTTCCCGGCGATGTTCTTCGGCATGTGGAACATCGGTTTCCAGGCCAACAGCATCATGGCCGGCAACCCTGAGCTGCTGGCTGCCCAGGATGGTTGGCGTTTCGGTCTGATCGGCATGTTGGCCGGTTTTGACCCGAACAGCCTGTGGGACTGCTTCATCCAGGGCGCGGCGTATTTCCTGCCGGTGTACTTGACCACCTTCATTGTCGGCGGTTTCTGGGAGGTGCTGTTCGCTTCCATTCGCCGTCACGAGGTCAACGAAGGTTTCTTCGTCACCTCCGTGCTGTTCGCCCTGACCCTGCCGCCGGATATTCCGCTGTGGCAGGTGGCCCTGGGTATCAGCTTCGGCGTGGTGATCGGCAAGGAAGTGTTCGGCGGTACCGGCAAGAACTTCCTCAACCCGGCCCTGGTCGGACGCGCCTTCCTGTTCTTCGCCTACCCGGCGCAGATGTCCGGTGATGCGGTATGGACTGCGGTGGACGGCTATGCCGGCGCCACCGCACTGTCCGTTGCCGCTTCCGGTGGCATCGAACAAGTCACCGCGAGTGGCCTGTCCTGGTGGAACGCCTTTGTTGGCTTCGAGCCAGGCTCGATGGGCGAAACCAGCACCCTGGCGATCTTCATTGGCGGAGCCTTCCTGCTGCTGACCAAGATTGCCTCCTGGCGCATCGTCAGTGGTGTGATGCTGGGCATGATCGCCATGAGCATGCTGTTCAATGCCATTGGCTCGGACACTAACCCAATGTTCTCGATGCCCTGGTATTGGCACCTGGTGGTGGGTGGTTTCGCCTTCGGCATGATCTTCATGGCCACCGATCCGGTGTCGGCCTCCATGACCAATACCGGCAAGTGGCTGTTCGGCGCGCTGATCGGGGTGATGGTGGTGCTGATCCGTGTGGTCAACCCGGCTTTCCCGGAAGGCATGATGCTGGCGATCCTGTTCGCCAACCTCTGTGCCCCGCTGATCGACCACTTCGTCGTACAGGCCAACATCAAGCGGAGGATTGCGCGCAATGGCTAAGCAAGAATCTACTGCGCGCACCCTTACTGTTGCGCTGCTGGTGTGCCTGGTGTGCTCGGTGTTTGTCGCCGGCGCAGCCGTGGCACTGAAGCCGACCCAGGTGGAAAACCGCCAGCTGGACAAACAGCGCAGCATCCTGGCGATTGCTGGCTTGGGCGAAGAGGGTATGTCGGCCAAGGCGATCAAGGCCCTGTATGCCGAGCGTATCAAGGCACGGGTGGTTGACCTGCAGACCGGCGCCTTCAGTGACGCCCAGGATGCGGCCAGCTTCGATCCGCTCAAGGCAGCCAAGGATCCGTCGTTGTCCGATGCGCTCCAAGGCGAGCAGGACATTGCCTCGATCAAGCGTCGCGAGCGTTTCTCCACCGTGTACATGGTGGAAACCGACGGCAAGCTCGACACCTTGATTCTGCCGGTGCGTGGCTATGGCCTGTGGTCGACCCTGTACGGTTTTATGGCACTCAAGGGTGATCTGAACACCGTGGTCGGCTTCGGCTTCTACCAACACGGCGAGACTCCGGGTCTCGGCGGCGAAGTGGATAACCCGAAGTGGAAGGCGCTGTGGGCCGGTAAGACCCTGTTCGACGAGCAGGGCGCGCTGGCCGTAGAGATCATCAAAGGCAGCGTCGACGCTACATCACCCAAGGCACAGCACCAGGTCGATGGCCTGGCGGGTGCGACCCTGACCAGCAAGGGCGTCAACAACCTGCTGCACTTCTGGCTGGGTGAAAGTGGCTTCGGCCCGTTCCTGGCCAAACTGCAAAAAGGGGAGGCATAAGCATGTCGCAACCCACGATCAAGAGCGTGCTGCTCGATCCGATCTTTCACAACAACCCCATCGGCCTGCAGATCCTCGGGATCTGCTCGGCACTGGCGGTCACCTCGAACCTCAAGACTGCCCTGGTGATGTCGATTGCGCTGACCCTGGTGACCGGGTTCTCCAACCTGTTCATCTCGATGATCCGCAGCCAGATCCCCAGCTCGATCCGCATGATCGTGCAGATGGTGATCATCGCCTCCCTGGTGATCGTGGTCGATCAGGTGCTCAAGGCCTATGCCTTCAGCCTGGCCAAGCAGTTGTCGGTGTTTGTCGGCCTGATCATCACCAACTGCATCGTCATGGGCCGCGCCGAGGCATTCGCCATGCAGAACCCGCCGATGCTGTCGTTCTTTGATGGTATCGGTAACGGTCTGGGCTACAGCGCCATGCTGATTGTGCTGGGTATCGTTCGTGAGCTGTTCGGCGCCGGCAAGTTGCTGGGCTACAGCATTCTGCCGACGGTCAGTGACGGTGGCTGGTATCAGCCCAATGGCATGCTGTTGCTGCCGCCTTCGGCGTTCTTCCTGATCGGCCTGATCATCTGGGCGCTGCGCAGCTGGAAGCCGGCACAAAAGGAAGCCCCGGCTTTCCGCATGGCCCCGCAAGTCTCGGATAAGGAGGCCTACTGATGGAGCATTACCTCAGCTTGTTCGTGAAGGCCGTGTTCATCGAGAACATGGCGCTGGCCTTCTTCCTGGGCATGTGCACCTTTATCGCCATTTCCAAGAAAGTGGAAACCGCTATCGGCCTGGGTATTGCGGTCGTTGTGGTGCAGGCCATTACCGTGCCGGCCAACAACCTGCTGTACACCTATCTGCTCAAGGAAGGCGCCCTGGCCTGGGCGGGACTGCCGGACGTCGACCTCAGCTTCCTCGGCCTGCTCAGCTACATCGGGGTGATTGCCGCCATCGTGCAGATCCTCGAGATGCTGCTCGATAAGTATGTGCCCAGCCTGTACAACGCCCTCGGCGTCTTCCTGCCGCTGATCACGGTGAACTGCGCAATCATGGCCGGTTCGCTGTTCATGGTGGAGCGTGACTACAACCTGGCCGAGAGCGTGACCTACGGCCTGGGTTCCGGCTTTTCCTGGGCCCTGGCTATTGCGCTGCTTGCCGGTATTCGCGAGAAGCTCAAGTACAGCGATGTACCGGAAGGCCTGCAGGGCCTGGGCATCACCTTCATCACCATCGGTCTGATGTCGTTGGGCTTCATGTCTTTCGGCGGCATTCAGCTGTGAAACACCAGAAAAACTACTGCGCTTGCACAGGCTGTGTTGAAAACAGGCTCGGACTGCTCATTTACCGGCTCGTAAACTCCGCGTCCTCGCCTGTTTTCGCCTTGCCTGAGCCGCGCTCGCTACGTTTTTCCGGCGTTTCAATCGGAGGTTAAAGAATGGGTTTTGAAATTTCCCTGGCCATCGGCATGTTCACCGCCATCGTCCTGGCACTGGTGGTGATAATCCTGGCGGCGCGCGCCAAACTGGTCTCCAGTGGCGACGTCAACATCGTCATTAATGGCGAGAAAACCATCACCGTCCCAGCCGGTGGCAAGCTGTTGCAGACCCTGGCGGCGAACAATGTATTCCTCTCCTCGGCGTGCGGTGGCGGCGGTACTTGCGCGCAGTGCAAGTGTGTGGTCGAGTCGGGCGGTGGCGAAATGCTGCCGACCGAGGAGTCGCACTTCACCAAGCGTGAGGCCAAGGCTGGCTGGCGCCTGTCGTGCCAGACGCCGGTCAAGCAGGACATGCACATCGAAGTGTCGGAAGAAGTGTTCGGCGTGAAGAAGTGGGAATGCACGGTGGAGTCCAACCCCAACGTCGCCACCTTCATCAAGGAGCTGACCCTGCGCCTGCCGGAAGGCGAGAGCGTCGACTTCCGCGCCGGTGGCTACGTGCAGCTCGAATGCCCGCCGCACGAGGTGCACTACAAGGACTTCGACATCCAGCCCGAGTACCGTGGCGACTGGGACAAGTTCAACCAGTGGAAGTACGTGTCCAAGGTCGACGAGACCGTGATCCGTGCCTATTCCATGGCCAACTACCCGGACGAGAAGGGCCTGGTCAAGTTCAACATCCGCATCGCCTCGCCACCGCCGGGCAAGGACCATCTGCCACCAGGCCAGATGTCGTCCTGGGTGTTCAACCTCAAGCCGGGTGACAAGGTCACCGTGTATGGGCCGTTCGGCGAGTTCTTCGCCAAGGACACCGAAGCCGAGATGATCTTCATCGGTGGTGGTGCCGGTATGGCACCGATGCGCTCGCACATCTTCGACCAGCTCAAGCGCCTCGGTTCCAAGCGCAAGATCAGCTTCTGGTACGGTGCGCGCTCGCTGCGCGAAGCCTTCTATGTCGAGGAATACGACAAGCTGCAGGCGGAAAATCCGAACTTCCAGTGGCACCTGGCACTGTCCGATCCGCAGCCGGAAGACAACTGGACCGGCCTCAAGGGCTTTATCCACAACGTGCTGTTCGAAAACTATCTGAAGGATCATCCGGCACCGGAAGACTGCGAGTTCTACATGTGCGGCCCGCCCATGATGAACGCTGCGGTGATCAAGATGCTGCTGGACCTGGGTGTCGAACGGGAAAATATCCTGCTGGACGATTTCGGTGGCTAAAACGGCGTTATGCCTGCTGCTGGCCAGCGTTCTGCTGGCCGGTTGCGGCGAGAAGATCGAGGAGTTCGGCGGCCCGACCATGGGCAGCCACTACTCGTTGAAATACCTGGCGGGCGAGGGCAGTCCCGACCCTGCCGCTCTCAAGGCCGAGGTAGAGGCTCTGCTGGCGCAAGTCGACCAGCAGATGTCTACTTGGCGCAGTGATTCCGAGCTTTCCGAATTCAATCGCCTGCCGGCTGGCAGCTGCCGCGTCATGCCCGATGCGGTGCTGACGCTGGTACGTGCCGGCGAGCAGCTGTCGCGCGATAGCGGCGGCGCATTCGACCTGACCGTGTCGCCTTTGCTTGATCTGTGGGGCTTCGGCCCGCAGTCGCGCGGTGAACGGGTGCCTACGGCTGAGGAAATCGCCGCAGCGCGGGCTAATGTGGGGCATCAGCACCTGCGTATCGAAGGCCAGCAGTTGTGCAAGTCTGCGGCTGTGCACCTGGACTTCAACAGTATTGCGGCTGGCTATACGGTCGATCTGATCGGGGCACGTCTCGGTGAGCTGGCTGTTTCCAGCTATTTGTTGGATGTCACCGGCGAGATCCGCGCAGTCGGGCGCAAGCCCGATGGTTCGCCCTGGCGCATTGCCATCGAGGCGCCGCGCGATGATCAGCAGGTTGCGCAGAAAGTGCTCAATCTGGATGGCCTCGGTGTTTCCACTTCCGGCGACTATCGCAATTATTTCGAGCGCGATGGCCAGCGCTACTCGCATACCCTCGATCCGCAGACCGGCGCGCCGATCAGTCATCGCCTGGCGGCGGTGACCGTGGTTGATGCATCCACCCAGCGGGCCGACGGGCTATCGACTTTACTCATGGTACTTGGGCCGGAACGCGGCTATGCCTATGCCGAGCAGGCAAGCATTGCAGCATTCTTCGTCACGCGTACCGACAAGGGCTTCGCCACTCGGGCGACGCCTGCCTTCGAGCGCCGTTTTGGCGAAGGAGTGAAACCATGACCTGGTTACTGGTGTTTGTCGTCATGCTCCTGGTGGTTCTGGGCATGGCTGTTGGTGTGATCATGGGGCGCAAGCCGATTGCCGGCTCCTGTGGCGGCATCGCTGCCTTGGGTATTGAGAAGGAGTGCTCGATCTGTGGCGGCAGTCGCGAGAAGTGCGAAGAAGTGAATCGCGACAAGTCGGACGATGTAGTGGATACAAAGCTCGCCTACGACGCGACCAAGCGCTAATGTGCAGCGCAAATCGGCATGGCTAAGCTATGTCGTTGATCAAGAGTGCCGTGGCCATGGGGTGTCACGGTACCTTCAGGGCGCCGCTGGCGCCCTGAGCAGTTCTGAAAGGAGTAAGCATGGCGGTCTACAACTACGATGTGGTGGTGCTGGGTTCCGGCCCGGCAGGTGAAGGCGCGGCAATGAACGCGGCCAAGGCCGGGCGCAAGGTCGCAGTGGTGGATAACCGTCCACTGGTTGGCGGCAACTGCACCCACCTCGGCACCATCCCGTCCAAGGCCCTGCGCCATTCGGTGCGGCAGATCATGCAATACAACACCAACCCGTTGTTTCGCCAGATCGGCGAGCCGCGCTGGTTCTCCTTCCCCGACGTGCTGAAAAGCGCCGAACGAGTAATTTCCAAGCAGGTTGCCTCGCGTACCGGTTACTACGCGCGCAACCGCACCGACGTGTTTTTTGGCACGGCCAGCTTCGCCGATGAACAGACTATTGAAGTGGTCTGCCCGAGTGGCGTGGTCGAGAAACTGGTGGCCAAGCAGATTGTCATCGCTACCGGTTCGCGCCCCTATCGCCCGGCGGATGTGGACTTCCACCATCCGCGTATCTACGACAGTGACACTATCCTCAGCCTGACCCACACGCCGCGCCGCATTATCATCTATGGCGCCGGGGTGATCGGTTCCGAGTACGCCTCGATCTTCAGTGGCCTGGGCGTGCTGGTTGACCTGATCGATAACCGCGATCAGTTGCTCAGTTTCCTCGATGACGAGATTTCCGATGCACTGAGCTACCACCTGCGCACCAACAACGTACTGATTCGTCATAACGAAGAGTATGAGCGTGTCGAAGGGCTGGAGCATGGGGTAATCCTGCACCTCAAATCGGGCAAGAAGATCAAGGCCGACGCCTTTCTCTGGTGCAACGGACGTACCGGCAATACCGACAAGCTCGGTCTGGAAAATATCGGCATCAAGGTCAATGGCCGTGGCCAGATCGAGGTCGATCAGTTCTACCGCACCGAAGTCAGCAATGTCTTTGCTGCCGGTGATGTGATTGGCTGGCCGAGCCTGGCCAGCGCCGCCTATGACCAGGGCCGTTCCGCTGCCGGTAGTGCGGTGGAGAATGACAGTTGGCGCTTCGTCGATGACGTGCCGACCGGTATCTACACCATTCCGGAGATCAGCTCGATCGGCAAGAACGAGAAGGAGCTCACCCAGGCCAAGGTTCCTTACGAAGTCGGCAAGGCCTTCTTCAAGGGCATGGCGCGGGCGCAGATTTCCCATGAGCCAGTGGGCATGCTGAAGATCCTATTCCACCGTGACACCCTGGAAATTCTCGGTGTGCACTGCTTCGGCTACCAGGCTTCGGAAATCGTCCATATCGGTCAGGCAATCATGAACCAGAAGGGCGAGGCGAACAGCATCAAGTATTTCGTCAATACCACCTTCAACTACCCGACCATGGCGGAGGCCTATCGAGTGGCTGCGTTCGATGGCCTTAACCGGCTTTTTTGAGCGGCTCCGACCGGTGGCCTGAGCCGGTCGGGGTAGATCCCTTCAGCGATTCCCGTGGGTGGCGCTGGCCTAACCGGGAGAGCTTCTGACCAGGCGTGACGCAGCAAAGAAAAACCGGCCCTCGGGCCGGTTTTTGCTTTTCACTCCTCTCCTTCCGGGAGAGGCGTCGGGGGTGAGGGCCTGCCAGTCTGCTCCGACTTGCCTGCATGCCCCTCACCCTGGCCCTTTCCCAGGGGGGAAAGGGAATGGCGAAGCTAGCGCTTGAGCGTATTGACCGCCAATCCGGGAAAGTCGGTGATGATGCTGTCCGCGCCGAAGTCGGCCAGGCGGCGCATTAGTGCGGCATCGTTGACCGTCCATACCGACACGTGCAGCCCGGCTTTCTGGGCTTTGGCCAGGCGTTCCGGGGTGCACAGGGTCCAGTTCAGGGCCAGCATCGAGCAGCCGTGATGGGCAGCGACCTTGATCGGGTCGAGCCAGTTGTACTCAGCGACCAGTCCGCGCGACAGCTCCGGGGCCAGACGCTTGAGTGCGCGCAGCACTTCGCGCGAGCTGCTGGTGACGGTGATGCGTTCGCTGATGCCGAAGCGCTCGGCCAGGGTCTGGATTGCCAGTACTGTGCGGGCGGCGCGCACTCGCGAGGCGCTTTTGACTTCCAGTTGCCAATGCTCGAACGGGCAGTGCTCGAACAGCGTGGCCAGGGTCGGGATCGGGCAGGGGGTTTTCCAGCCCGGTCCGCCTTGGCGGGCATCGTAGGTCACCAGTTCGGCGGCCTCGTGCTCAACCACCTTGCCGCGCCGGCCGGTGGTGCGCTTGAGGGTCGTGTCATGGATCACCATCAGCTCGCCATCGCGCGACAGGTGCAGGTCCAGCTCGCAGCGGGTAACGCCATGTTTGAGGCACTGCTGGAAGCTGGCCAGGGTGTTTTCCGGTGCTTCGCCCTTGGCGCCGCGGTGGCCGTAGATAAGGGTCACTGTTGTTCCTTGGAAATCGGGTGGTGGGGCTGATGATGGATCACGCTGTTGACCACGTGATCGTACTCAAAGTAAACGCTGAACTCGCGATAGTCCCAGCGGGTGATCGGCGGCTGGCCGACTGCGGCATGTTCTTCGTCGGCCAGGCCGAAACGCTCCAGTACTGCACGCTGTGATTGACCACGCACGGGCATCTCGATAGCACTCTGGCCTTGCTCGCCAAGTGGAATCTCGATGGTTTCGGCGGCCGCCGGCAGAGTAAGGCCGCAGGCAAGCACCGCAATCAGGTACGGCAGACGTGGCCTCATCGCTGCAGTTCGCGCGCCATACGGCGCTGTTGCGCCTGGGTCTGCAGAATATGCCGGGCCAGCAGTTGCCGCTGGGCATCGCTCAGGGCTTCGAATTCGGTACCGATCTCGAACTGACCATCCTCACGGGCCTGGCAGTGCATGACCCTGGCACGCAGCAGCAGGCCGAGGGCCTGTGGCATCAGCACCATCTTCAGGGCCAGGTGGCTGCCGGTTGGCACCGCTTGCGGATGATTGAAGCTGATGCCACCTTCGGACAGCGAAACGCGCCGTGGCACGCCTATGTCGCGCAGTAGGCTCTGTGCCAGGGCTTGGCCGAGCAAGTCGATACGCTTGTTGACCACTTTCAGGTAGTTGGCCAGGGTGCGGTCGCGCTCGCTGATATGACGCAGCAGGTGCTGCGATTCAAAATCCATCAGGTGCAGATCGCTGAGCAGATTGAACAGCGGCGATGCATCGTGCAGTGCGTCACTGGCGAGTGCTTGAGGCCCGGAAAGCAGGCTGAAATCCAGTGCGATCGTGTCATCGATACGGTAGTATTCGCGGCGATCATCAGCGTCTTGATACGACATGGCGAACCCATGGCAGCAGTGGTGGTCTGAGTGTAAAGCTGCTCGCCAAGCCCCGCCACAAGGACGTTCCTTCTTTCGCCAGCGAACCCTCATCCATGTTCAGACCCTTGCCGTTCTTTATCGGCTTGCGTTACACGCGGGCCAAGCGTCGTAGCCTATTCGTTTCATTCATTTCTCTTACTTCGATCATCGGTCTCGCTTTGGGCGTGCTGGTGATGATTGTCGTGTTGTCGGTGATGAATGGCTTCGACCGCGAGATGCGCGATCGCGTGCTGGGCATGGTGCCGCATGCCACGCTGGAAAGCGGCCAGCCACTACCGGATTGGCAGCGCATTGCTGCGCGCGCGACGGAGAATCCGCAAGTCTTGGCGGTTGCTCCCTTCACCCAGATGCAAGGCCTGCTGACTCACAACGGTCAGGTGCAGAAGGTGTTGATCAACGCCATTGAGCCGCTCGAAGAGCACAAGGTCTCGATCATCGGCAGCTTCTTCCTGAAAGACCAGGGCTCGCTGGAAAGCCTCAAGCCGGGTGAGTTCGGCATCGCCATTGGCGATCTGGCGGCGAAGAAACTGGGGCTGTCGCTCGGTGACAAGGTCACCTTCGTTGCGCCAGAGGTTGCAGTCACCCCGGCCGGCATGTTTCCGCGGATGAAGCGTTTCACCGTGGTCGGCATTTTCCATGTCGGCGCCGGCGAGATCGATGGGCATGTGGCCATGGCCCATGTCCAGGATGCCGGTCGCTTGCTGCGCTTGAAACCGGGTGAGGTGCAGGGCATCCGTCTCAAGCTGCGCGATCTGTTCCAAGCCCCGCAGGTGGCTTGGGAGCTCTCCCAGGCGCTGCGTGAGGAGAATTTTTATGCCCGCGACTGGACAGCAACCCACGGCAATCTCTACCAGGCGATTCGCATGGAGAAGGCCATGATCGGTTTGCTGTTGCTGCTGATTGTCGCAGTCGCTGCCTTCAACATTGTCTCCACCCTGGTCATGGTGGTGACCGATAAACAGTCGGATATCGCCATCCTGCGTACCCTCGGCGCCACGCCGCGGCAGATCATGCTGACCTTTATGGTGCAGGGTACGGTGATCGGCGTGGTGGGCACCCTGGTTGGCGGTGTGCTGGGCGTGCTTGCTGCGCTCAACGTCAGCGCGGCGATCAAGTGGCTGGAGGGCGTGCTGGGCATGCAGTTCCTCAATGCCGAGGTGTATTTCATCGATTATCTGCCCTCGCAGGTGCAGGTCGAGGACGTGGTGCTGGTGTGCACTGCGGCCTTGCTTCTGAGTTTCTTTGCCACCCTTTACCCGGCTCGGCGTGCGGCGCGCATCCAGCCAGCGGAGGCTTTGCGTTATGAGTGATAAGGCAGTCCTGAGTTGCCGCAACCTGGGCAAGAGTTATGAGGAAGGGCCGCAGACCGTGGATGTGCTGACCGGCGTGGCACTGGAGCTGTTGCCCGGCGAGCGCGTAGCCATCGTCGGCAGTTCCGGCTCCGGCAAGAGCACCCTGTTGAATATGCTCGGCGGCCTGGATACCCCGAGCCAGGGCAGTGTCTGGCTGGCTGGCGAGGAGCTGTCCGCCCTCAACGAAAAGGCCCGTGGCCTGCTGCGCAACCGTGCGCTGGGCTTCGTTTACCAGTTCCATCATCTGCTGCCCGAGTTCACCGCCCTGGAGAACGTCTGCATGCCGCTGCTGATCGGCAAGACGCCGATTGCCGAGGCGCGGCAGCGTGCCACCGCGCTGCTGGAGCGGGTCGGTCTGGGGCATCGCCTCAACCACAAACCGGCGGAGCTGTCGGGTGGTGAACGTCAGCGCGTCGCCATCGCCCGCGCTCTGGTCAACCAGCCGGCACTGGTGCTACTCGACGAGCCCACCGGCAACCTCGACCAACACACCGCCCACGGTATCCAGGAACTGATGCGCGAGCTCAGCGCTTCGTCGCAGACCGCTTTTCTGGTCGTGACCCACGATATGCAACTGGCCCAGCAGATGGACCGGGTGCTGCGCCTGGAAGACGGCCGACTGGTAGCCGCCTGATATGTTCAGACCTCTCGCGATCTTTATCGGTACTCGCTACACGCGCGCCAAGCGGCGCAATCACTACATCTCGTTCATCTCCTTGACCTCGATGATCGGCCTTGGTCTCGGCGTGCTGGCGATGATTGTGGTGCTGTCGGTGATGAATGGCTTTCAGAAGGAAATGAGCACGCGCATCCTCGGTATGGTGCCGCACGCCACCCTGAGCGCCGCGCAGCCGTTGTCCAACTGGACGGCCGTGGCCGAGGTGGCCAGGCGTAACCCGCAGGTTACCGGTGTAGCTCCTTTTGCCGAGCTGGAAGGGATGTTCTCGTCCCGGGGTGTTATGCAGCCGATCATGATCAACGGTGTCGATCCTGCGCAGGAGCAGCATGTCTCGATCATCGGCGAGCATATGCAGCAGGGGCGATTGGATGATCTGCGTGCGGGTGAGTTTGGCGTGGTGATCGGCGAGGTCACTGCGCGGCGTTTTCGCTTAGGCGTTGGCGATAAACTGACTTTGATCGTGCCGGAGGTGAGCAGTGCGGCGGGGGGCATCACGCCGCGCATGCAGCGTCTGACCGTGGTCGGCGTATTCAAAGTGGGTGCCGAGCTGGATGGTAGCCTGGCGCTGATCAGCATCGCCGATGCTGCGAGCATCCAGCGCTTCGCTCCGGGGCAGGTGCAGAGCGTGCGTGTGGCACTGAAGGATCTTTATCAGGCACCGCAGATTTCGGCAGCGATTGCCGCCACTCTTGGCGAGGGTTACAAGGCCAATGACTGGACCCACACCCAAGGCAGCCTGTTCAGTGCGATGAAGATGGAGAAGACCATGATCGGCCTGCTCCTGCTGCTGATCATCGCGGTGGCCGCGTTCAATATCATCGCCACGTTGGTCATGGTGGTCGCCGACAAGCGCTCCGATATCGCCATCCTGCGTACCCTCGGCGCCACACCGGGACAAATCATGGCCACTTTCATGGTGCAGGGCACGGTGATCGGCAGCATAGGCACCCTGGTCGGCGGCGTACTGGGGGTTATTGTCGCCGTCAATGTCAGTGGCTGGATGGCCTGGCTGGAGCGGGTCAGCGGTGCCCATATCCTCAGCTCCGATGTCTATTACATCAATAACCTGCCATCTGAACTGCAGGCGGGTGATGTCCTGTTGATCTGTGGTGCGGCTTTGCTGATGAGCTTTCTGGCGACCCTTTATCCAGCCTGGCGCGCTTCTCGGACCCAGCCGGCGGAAGCGCTGCGTTACGATTGAGTGACTATTTACGATCGGTCATACGGCGTTAAAAACAGGCTCTGATCCAGAGGTCGAGGTATTGCCGGAGCAATAAAAAACGCCGCTATTCAGCGGCGTTTTTTTATTTTGCGGGAGGCTGTTTCTGACGACGTTCTTGACGTTTGCGCCAGTTATGTCGTACCCACCAGCGCCAGTAAATCATGGTCAGGTTGTAGGCCAGCAGGGCAAAGATCAGCCCTGCAATCAGTGAGCCCAGGAGGAACGGTTGCCAGAGTATGGCCAGTTCCCCGGTGATCCACTCCCAGGTCAGCTCGTCGGGCAGCAGCATGGGAGGCACGCCCATGATCCAGGCGCCCAGCTTGTAGGTGCAGTAGAACACCGGCGGCATGGTGATCGGGTTGGTCAGCCAGACCAGGCCCACGGATATCGGCAGGTTGGCGCGCAGCGGTATGGCAAAGCTGGCAGCAATCAGCATCTGCATGGGCAGTGGCACAAATGCACAGAACAAGCCCACGGCCATGGCCCTCGCCACGGAGTGGCGGTTGAGGTGCCAGAGATTGGGGTCATGCAGCAGGGCGCCGAGGAAGCGCAGTGATTTGTTGGTCCGGATGCTCTCCGGATCGGGCATGTAGCGCTTGAATAAACGACGCGGCATGAAGACTCTCGGGTGGCTGAAGCGCGGCTATTATGCACCGATTGCCCGTGACTGGCTTGTGACAGGCAATAAAGCAAAATAAGCGACGCACCAGGATGGTGGCGTCCTGAAGGGGAAACGCAATGCGCACAGGGATGTTGGCGCTGGCTGCCGGATTGGCCAGCCTGACCCTATTGCCGGTTTTGCCGCCGGCCTGGCTGCTGTGGCTGGCTTTGCCGGTCGGGCTGATGCTGCTGCCGTATCGCAGCTTTCCCCTGGCTTTTTTTCTCTTCGGCCTGTGCTGGGCTTGCGTGTCGGCGCAGTGGGCGCTGGACGAGCGCCTGCCACCCGCGCTGGATGGCCAGACCCTGTGGCTGGAAGGTCGGGTGGTTGGTTTGCCGGAACAGCGCGGGGGGGTGGTGCGTTTCCACCTGCAGGACGCTGTGGCGCGGCGCCATACTTTGCCGGGCAAGTTGCGCCTGGCCTGGTATGGCGGCCCCGTGCTGCAGGCTGGCGAGCATTGGCGTCTGGCCGTGCGTCTCAAGCGTCCGCAAGGTCTGGTCAACCCCCAGGGTTTCGACTACGAAGCCTGGTTGCTGGCGCAACGAATTGGGGCCACGGGTACGGTCAAGCAGGGTGAGCGTCTAGCTCCGGCGAGCGGCATGAGCGCCTGGCGCGACAATCTGCGTCAGCGACTGTTGCGTGTGGAAGCGCACGGACGGGCCGGCGCGCTGGCCGCCCTGGTGCTGGGCGATGACTCTGGTCTGACTCCGACCGATTGGCGTCTGCTGCAAGATACCGGCACCGTGCACCTGTTGGTAATCTCCGGTCAGCATGTGGCGTTGCTGGCGGCCTTGCTCTATGGCCTGGTCGCCGGTTTGGCCCGCCTTGGCCTGTGGCCACGCAGCCTGCCCTGGTTGCCGGCGGCCTGCACCCTGGCCTTTGTCGGCGCCCTGGGGTACGGCCTGCTGGCTGGCTTCGAGGTGCCGGTGCGGCGGGCCTGCGTGATGATCGCCGTAGTGCTGCTCTGGCGCTTGCGCTTCCGCCATCTGGGCGTTTGGACGCCGCTGTTGCTGGCCTGGCTTGCGGTCTTGCTGGTCGAGCCGTTGGCGGTCTTGCAGGCCGGTTTCTGGTTGTCATTTGGCGCGGTGGCGCTGCTCGCCCTGGTTTTCAGTGGTCGTCTCGGCGCCTGGCCCTGGTGGCTGGTGTGGTGGCGCGCGCAATGGACGTTGGCACTGGGTCTTTTGCCGTTCTTTCTCGCCCTGGGTCTGCCAGTCAGTGCCAGCGGGCCGTTGGCCAACCTGATCGCCGTGCCCTGGGTGAGCTTTCTGGTGGTGCCACTGGCCTTGCTGGGCACCCTGTTGTTGCCGCTGGCTGGTGTGGGCGAAGGGTTGTTGTGGCTGGCCGGCGGTCTGCTCGAACTGTTGTTCCAGCTGCTGGGGCTGCTTGCAGCGGCGCTGCCAGCCTGGCTGCCCATGCAGTTGCCCGTCTGGGCCTGGTTGCTGGTCAGCCTTGGTGTCGGGTTGATTCTGCTGCCGAGCGGAGTACCGCTGCGCGCCCTGGGCTTGCTGTTGCTCTTGCCGTTAGCGTTCCCACCCCAGCAGCTGCCTGAGCAGGGCCAGGCGGAAGTCTGGCAGCTGGATGTCGGGCAGGGGCTGGCGGTGCTGGTGCGCACCCGTGAGCATGCGCTGTTGTATGACGCCGGGCCACGCTACGGCGATTTCGATCTGGGCGAGCGGGTGGTCGTGCCATCACTGCGCAGTCTGGGCGTCAGCAAGCTGGATATCATGCTGCTCAGTCATGCCGACACTGATCATGCCGGTGGCGCTCTGGCTGTACGGCAGCGCTTGCCGGTGGCACGGGTGTTGAGTGGCGAGGCAGTGGCATTGCCGTCACAGCTGGCAGCAAAGCCCTGTGTCGATGGTGCCAGCTGGCGCTGGGATGGCGTGCGTTTTACTACCTGGCGCTGGGCGCAGGCGGCTGAGGGTAATCAGTCGTCCTGCCTGCTGAGGGTCGAGGCGGCGGGGGAGACGCTGCTGCTGACGGGCGACATCGATGCGGCGGCCGAGCGTGCCTTGCTGGCAGGGGGCCGTGAGTTGCGCGCAGACTGGCTGCAGATCCCTCATCACGGCAGCCGAAGTTCGTCCTCGGCGGTTTTTCTCGATGCGGTTTCACCCTCTGCGGCAGTGCTTTCGCGTGGTAGTAACAATCCGTTCGGGCACCCCCATCCGCAGGTCATGGCGAGGTACCAAGCGCGTGGGATAGGGGTTTACGACAACGTGGCCACAGGTGCCTTGCGCATTCGTCTGGGGGCTCGCGAGGTGCCCTACGGCTGGCGCGAACGCCGAGGCTTCTGGCGGGAAAAATGAGAACCGGGGAGGTCTGTTCGGCTGCATCCCTATGCTAGAGTGGCGCCACTTTTCCGAGGGGGATGCACTACCGTGTGGGAACTGGTCAAAGCGGGCGGCTGGATGATGCTGCCGATCATTCTGTGTTCCATCGCAGCTGCCGGCATCATTGCCGAACGCCTGTGGACCCTGCGGCCCAGCCGCATCACCCCGCCCCATCTGCTGGGGCAGGTGTGGCGCTGGATCAAGGACAAGAAACTCAACAACGACAAGCTCAAGGAGCTGCGCGCCGACTCGCCGCTGGGGCAGATCCTCGCCGCCGGCCTGGCCAACTCCAAGCATGGTCGCGAGATCATGAAAGAGTGCATTCAGGAAGCCGCAGCCCGGGTCATCCATGAGCTGGAACGCTATCTCAACGCCCTCGGCACCATTGCCGGCATCGCGCCGCTGCTGGGCCTGCTGGGTACCGTGCTGGGCATGATCGATATCTTCAGCGCGTTCATCGGCTCCAACATGGCCAACGCTGCCGTGCTGGCTGGGGGGATCTCGAAAGCGCTGATCACCACCGCAGCAGGTCTGATGGTGGCGATCCCGGCTCTGTTCTTCCACCGTTTCCTGCAGCGTCGGGTCGACGAGCTGGTGGTGGGCATGGAGCAGGAAGCAATCAAGCTGGTGGAAGTGGTGCAGGGTGATCGTGAGGTCGACCTGACCGAGGCGTCCGCTCCGGCGGCCAAGGCGGAAACCCGCAAAGAGGGCAAGAAGGCGTGAAGTTCCGGCGCAAACCGCGGGAAAACGTCGAGATCAACCTGGCTTCGTTGATCGATGTGGTGTTCATCCTGCTGCTGTTCTTCGTGGTCACCACCACCTTTACCCGCGAGACTCAGCTCAAGGTCGATCTGCCGGAAGCGGCCAGCGGCACGCCGCCGGAAGACACCGCGCTGAAGCAGATGGAAGTGCTGATCAGTGCCGAGGGTAGCTACTCGCTTAATGGCCAGGCCCTGCTGAAAAGCGACCTGGAAAGTCTGATGGCAGCCCTGGGCAAGGAGTCGGCGGGTGACAACAGCCTGCCGTTGGTGATCAGCGCCGATGCGCAGACGCCGCACCAGGCGGTGATCACCGCCATGGATGCTGCCGGCAAACTGGGCTTTGCTCACCTGCGCATTACCACGGTCGAGGCCGAAGCGGCCAAGCCCTGATGGCGCTCTCCGACCGCCTGCTCGACGCCTGGTACCGCAGCCATCCGCTGCTGACCCTGCTGCGCCCACTGGAGTGGCTGTACCGGCGGGTGGTGTGCGGCAAGCGCCAGGCCTTCCTCGCCGGGCGTGGCGACATCTATCGCGCGCCAGTGCCGGTCATAGTGGTCGGCAATATCACCGTCGGCGGCACCGGCAAGACGCCCCTGATTCTCTGGCTGATCGAGCACTGCCGCGGCCGTGGCTTGCGCGTCGGTGTGGTCAGTCGCGGCTATGGCGCCCGGCCGCCGCAGTTGCCCTGGCGGGTACGCACCGAGCATTCGGCGGCCGAGGCGGGCGACGAGCCACTGCTGCTGGTACAGCGCAGCGGCGTGCCGCTGGTGATCGATCCGCAACGCTCACGCGCCGTGCAGGCTTTGCTGGCGCAGGAAACGTTGGACCTGATCCTGTGTGACGACGGTCTGCAGCACTACCGCCTGGCCCGCGACCTGGAGCTGGTGCTGATCGATGCCGCCCGTGGTCTGGGCAATCGCCGCTGCTTGCCGGCCGGGCCGCTGCGCGAGCCGGTCGAGCGCCTGGGCGAGGTGGATGCCGTGCTGTTCAATGGTGCCAGCGCCGACAGCGAGCAGGGCTACGCCTTCCGCCTGCAGCCGACGGCCCTGGTCAACCTGCGCAGCGGCGCGCGCGCCGCGCTCGATCATTTCCCGCCCGGCCAGGCCGTACATGGGGTGGCCGGCATCGGCAATCCGCAGCGTTTCTTCAATACCCTCGAGGCGTTAAACTGGCGGCCAATCGCGCATGCCTTCGCCGACCACGCCAGCTATAGCCCGCAGCTGCTCAGCTTCAGCCCGCCACTGCCGCTGCTGATGACCGAGAAGGATGCGGTGAAATGCCGGTCCTTTGCTGCCGATGACTGGTGGTACCTGGCGGTGGATGCCGTGCCGTCTGAGGCTTTCGTTGCCTGGCTGGATGGCGAGCTGAGCCGCCTGGTGCCGCTCAAACGCTGACTCTTTCTGCTGTTTTCACTCTTTCCAAGGACATCCCCATGGATCCCAAACTGCTCGACATCCTGGCCTGCCCGGTCTGCAAGGGCCCGCTACAACTGAGCGAAGACAAGACCGAACTGATCAGCAAGGGCGCCGGCCTGGCTTACCCGATTCGCGACGGCATCCCGGTGATGCTGGAAAGCGAGGCCCGTACCCTCAACGTCGACGAGCGCCTGGACAAGTAAATGACTGCCGCCTTTATCGTTGTCATCCCCGCGCGTTTCTCCTCCAGCCGCCTGCCGGGCAAGCCGCTGCAGGACATCGCCGGCAAGCCTATGGTCCAGCATGTCTGGGAGCAGGCGAAGAAGAGCAGTGCGGCGCGGGTGGTCGTGGCCACCGACGATGCGCGCATCTTCGAGGTCTGCCAGGGCTTCGGCGCCGAGGTGCTGATGACCGATGCCGCACACAACTCCGGCACCGATCGCCTGGCCGAAGTGGCCACCCAGCTGGGCCTGGCCAGCGACGCCATCGTGGTCAACGTGCAGGGCGACGAGCCGCTGATCCCGCCGAGCATCATCGATCAGGTGGCCGCCAACCTGGCCGCCAACCCGCAGGCCGGCATCGCCACCCTGGCCGAGCCGATCGAGGATGTGCAGGCGCTGTTCAACCCCAACGTGGTCAAGGTGGTCACCGACAAGAGCGGTCTGGCCCTGACCTTCAGCCGCGCGCCGCTGGCCTGGGCCCGCGATGCCTTTGCCAAGAACCGTGACCAGCTGCCGGCTGGCGTGCCCTATCGCCGCCATATCGGTATCTACGCCTACCGCGCCGGCTTCCTGCATGACTTCGTGGCCTGGGGCCCGTGCTGGCTGGAAGACACCGAGTGCCTGGAGCAGCTGCGCGCCCTGTGGCACGGCGTGCGCATCCATGTCGCCGATGCTCTGGAAGCGCCGCCGGCCGGGGTCGATACCCCGGAAGACCTGGAGCGGGTTCGCCGTCTGCTGGGGGCCTGATGAAGGTTCTGTTCGTCTGCCTGGGCAATATCTGCCGTTCACCGACCGCCGAAGGCGTATTCCGCCAGCGCCTGCAGGCGGCCGGCCTGGCCGAGCGGGTGCAGGTGGATTCCGCCGGCACCGGTGACTGGCATGTCGGCAAGGCGCCGGACCAGCGTACCCGCCTGGCTGCCCAGCGCCGTGGCTATGACTTGGCGCCGCTGCGCGCGCGCCAGGTGGCGGTGGAGGACTTCCAGCGCTTCGACCTGATCCTGGCCATGGATCACAGCAACCTCAAGCATCTGCAGGCCCTGCGCCCGGGAGTTGCGTCGGCGGAGCTGGATCTGTTCCTGCGCCGCTACCAGCTGGCCCTGGATGAAGTGCCGGACCCTTATTACGGTGGCGACGACGGCTTCGAGCAGGTGCTCGACCTTATCGAGCAGGCCAGCGATGCCCTGCTCGATGAAATCAGGAGGCGCCTGTGAGCCTGCAAGTGCACGAAAACCGCTCGCTCAAGCCCTTCAACACTTTCGGCGTCGATGTGCCGGCACGTCTGTTTGTCGAGGCCGGCAATGATCAGCAGGTGCGCGAGGCGCTGGCCCTGGCCGTGCAGCGCGAGTTGCCGCTGCTGGTGATCGGCGGTGGCAGCAACCTGCTGCTGACCGGTGCTGTCGAGGCATTAGTGCTGCGTATGGCCAGTCGCGGTCTGCGCATCCTCAGTGATGACGGCGAGCGGGTGGTGGTCGAGGCCGAGGCCGGTGAGCCCTGGCATCCCTTCGTGCAGTGGAGCCTGGCCCAGGGCCTGGCCGGTCTGGAAAACCTCAGTCTGATCCCCGGCACGGTCGGCGCGGCGCCGATGCAGAACATCGGTGCCTACGGCGTGGAGATCAAGGATGTGTTCGCTGGTCTCACTGCCCTGGATCGTCAGAGCGGCGAGCTGCGCGAGTTTGCTCTGGAGGAGTGCGCCTTTGCCTACCGCGACAGTCTGTTCAAGCAGCAGCCGGGGCGCTGGCTGATCCTGCGCGTGCGCTTCGCTCTCAGCCGCAAGACTGCGCTGCACCTGGATTACGGCCCAGTGCGCCAGCACCTGCAGGCCGAAGGCATCGAACAGCCCACGGCCAGCGATGTCAGTCGCGCCATCTGCGCCATTCGCAGTGAAAAACTGCCAGACCCGGCGCTGTTGGGTAATGCCGGCAGCTTCTTTAAGAACCCGCTGGTACCGGCCGAGCGGGCCGAGCGCATCCGCGCCGAGCACGCCGATCTGGTCAGTTACCCGGGGGCTGATGGCCAGGTCAAGCTGGCGGCTGGCTGGCTGATCGAGCGGGCAGGGTGGAAGGGTTTTCGCGAGGGAGATGCCGGCGTGCATCGCCTGCAGGCACTGGTGCTGGTCAACTACGGAGCGGCCACGGGGGCGCAGTTGCTGGCTCTGGCGCTGCGTATCCAGGCGGATATCCTGGCGCGTTTTGGCGTAGAGCTGGAAATCGAGCCGAATATTCTTTGAACTAGGCCGGCATCTGCCTAAGCCGCTTCAGTCGCGAACTTCGCGAATCAATTTGCTTCGACACTATCGCTCACTTTATTCCGAGCATAAAAAAGCCCCGCACCAGGCGGGGCTTTTTCATTGCGGGTAACGCTTAGATCTGAACAGTCGGGATCTTGGCGTTGGCCGCGGCTTCGCGGAACTCGGCGATCTGGTCGAAGCTCAGGTAGCGGTAAACGTCGGCAGCCATGCTGTCGATGTTTTTCGCGTACTCCATGTACTCCTCGACGGTCGGCAGTTTGCCGGTGATCGAGGCGACCGCTGCCAGTTCGGCAGAGGCCAGGTACACGTTGGTGGCGTCGCCCAGGCGGTTCGGGAAGTTACGGGTCGAGGTGGAGACCACGGTCGAACCGGTCTGTACGCGCGCCTGGTTACCCATGCACAGCGAGCAGCCCGGCATTTCCATGCGCGCGCCAGCCTTGCCGTAGATGCCGTAGTAGCCTTCTTCGGTCAGCTGGTGGGCGTCCATCTTGGTCGGCGGAGCCAGCCACAGACGGGTCGGAAGACCACCCTTGACCTTGTCCAGCAGCTTACCGGCAGCGCGGAAGTGACCGATGTTGGTCATGCACGAACCGATGAACACTTCGTCGATCTTCTCGCCGGCAACGGTGGACAGCAGGCGGGCGTCGTCCGGGTCGTTCGGCGCGCAGAGCACCGGCTCTTTGACGTCGGCCAGGTCGATCTCGATGATCTCGGCGTACTCGGCGTCCTTGTCGGCTTCCAGCAGTTGCGGGTTGGCCAGCCAGGCTTCCATGGCTTTGGCGCGACGCTCCAGGGTACGGGCATCGCCGTAGCCTTCACTGATCATCCAGCGCAGCATGGTGATGTTGGACTGCAGGTACTCGGCGATGGCCTTTTCCGGCAGTTTGATGGTGCAACCGGCGGCGGAGCGCTCGGCCGAGGCGTCGGACAGCTCGAAAGCCTGTTCAACGGTCAGCTCGTCCAGGCCTTCGATCTCCAGGATGCGGCCGGAGAAGGCGTTGATCTTGCCCTTCTTCTCGACGGTCAGCAGACCGGCTTTGATCGCGTAGTAAGGGATGGCATGGACCAGGTCACGCAGGGTGATGCCCGGTTGCAGCTTGCCCTTGAAACGCACCAGCACCGACTCCGGCATGTCCAGCGGCATGACGCCGGTGGCAGCGGCGAAGGCGACCAGACCGGAGCCGGCCGGGAAGGAGATACCCATCGGGAAACGGGTGTGCGAGTCGCCACCGGTACCGACGGTGTCCGGCAGCAGCATGCGGTTCAGCCAGCTGTGGATGATGCCGTCGCCCGGACGCAGGGACACGCCGCCGCGGGTCATGATGAAGTCCGGCAGGGTGTGATGGGTGGTGACGTCGATCGGCTTCGGGTAAGCCGCGGTGTGGCAGAAGGACTGCATCACCAGGTCAGCGGAGAAGCCCAGGCACGCCAGGTCTTTCAGCTCGTCGCGGGTCATCGGGCCAGTGGTGTCCTGGGAACCGACGGTGGTCATTTTCGGTTCGCAGTAGGTGCCCGGACGGACGCCTTGGCCTTCCTGCAGACCGCAGGCGCGGCCAACCATCTTCTGCGCC
Organism: uncultured Pseudomonas sp.; assembly: GCA_964518735.1. Classification (GTDB taxonomy): domain Bacteria; phylum Pseudomonadota; class Gammaproteobacteria; order Pseudomonadales; family Pseudomonadaceae; genus Aquipseudomonas. Next base: position 16,416 of record CAZFKQ010000012.1, on the reverse strand, counting down.
AGGGTGAAGCCTTTGCCGCTGTCAGCCGGAGCTTCCGGCTTCTTGAACAGGGTCGACGGAGCCAGGCCCAGCTCTGCGCGGGCTTTCTCGGTCAGGCCACGGCCAACGATCAGCGGAATACGGCCGCCGGCGCGAACTTCGTCGAGCAGAACGTCGGTTTTCAGCTGGAAGCTGGTGACCAGTTCGTCACTGCCGTGACGGCGCACTTCGCCTTTGATCGGGTACACGTCGATGACGTCGCCCATGGCCAGGTTGCTGCAGTCGAATTCGATCGGCAGGGCGCCGGCGTCTTCCATGGTGTTGTAGAAGATCGGGGCGATCTTGGTGCCGAAGCAGAAACCACCAGCGCGCTTGTTCGGCACGTTGGGGATGTCGTCGCCGAAGAACCACAGCACCGAGTTGGTGGCGGATTTGCGCGAGGAACCGGTACCGACCACGTCACCGACGTAGGCAACCGGGAAGCCTTTGGCTTTCAGGGCTTCCATCTGCTTGATCGGGCCGACGGAGCCGGGGGCGTCCGGGGTGATGCCGTCGCGAGCCATTTTCAGCATGGCCAGGGCGTGCAGCGGGATGTCCGGGCGGGACCAGGCGTCCGGAGCCGGCGACAGGTCGTCGGTGTTGGTTTCGCCGGTGACCTTGAATACGGTCAGGGTGACTTTTTCCGGAACGGCAGGGCGGTTCTGGAACCACTCGCCTTCGGCCCAGGAGGCCAGTACGGCTTTGGCGTTGGCATTGCCGGCCTTGGCTTTTTCGGCGACGTCGTGGAAGGCGTCGAACATCAGCAGGGTGTGCTTCAGTTGCTCGGCGGCAACGGCGGACAGCTCGGCGTCGTCCAGCAGCTCAACCATGGTGGTGATGTTGTAGCCACCTTGCATGGTGCCCAGCAGCTCAACGGCGCGGGTCTTGCTCAGCAGCGGGGAGCTGACTTCGCCCTTGGCCAGGGCAGAGAGGAAACCGGCCTTGACGTAGGCAGCTTCGTCCACGCCAGCAGGTACGCGGTTGGTGATCAGGTCGACCAGGAAGGCTTCTTCGCCGGCTGGAGGATTTTTCAGCAGCTCGACCAGGCCTGCGGTTTGTTCGGCGTTTAGCGGCTGGGGCACGATACCCTGAGCGGCACGCTCTGCTACGTGTTTGCGATAGGCTTCAAGCACAGTTTTTACCCTCATCAGTGGTTGCGAGGTGGCTCGCAACGCTCATCCAGAAAACCATCGCACACTGCGCTTCAGCGCTTTTTGAGCGCCTTGGCCGGTGTGTCGATAGCCTCATACAAGAAGCTGTTTTCAAAGTTTTACGCCGCAGGAACAGGGCGATGAGGGCTGGCGCAGGTTGTGAGGAGGGCTCGCAAACCCGGCGCCAACGTCGTTCCTGGCGGATTAACTGTGCTCGTGACGCTTTGAAAACAGCTTCTGACGGACATCGACGCCTAAAATGGCGGTCCGATTCTACTGGAACAGGACGCTAAAGTTAAGCGTAAAGCCCGATGTGACTGGCCTGCTGACCTGCGACCAAGGTCTGGCTACACAAGTCGACAAACGTCCGGCCGGTCAGGGTGACCCACTTCGGCTAAGCGGCTAATATGGCCTGCCTGTTCCAGCGTCCACTCTACTCGCCATGTCCAATCAGCGCATCAAGACACCTTGCGTCGGCCTCTGTTCCACGGTCTACGGCGACCTCGTGTGCCGCGGTTGCAAGCGCTTCCACCATGAGGTGGTGAACTGGAACCTGTATGGCGAAGAAGAGAAGCGCGCTGTCTGGCGGCGCCTGGAGATCCTGCTGGTGCAGGTCATGCAGGGCAAGCTGGAGGTTTTCGATCCTCAGCGACTGCGCACGCAGTTGGAGCAGCATCAGGTGCGTTTCGTGCCGGATCAGTCGGTCTATTGCTGGGCGTATCAGCTGATTGCGCGGGGTTCGCGGGTAATCAACCGACTGGATGCCTATGGCGTGGTGTTGCTGCCAGAGTTCCGTGACTGGGCGCTGCCAGAGCTGCGTGAGGCTATTGATCGCGAATTTTTTCTGCTTTCCGAGGCGCACTATGAGCGCTATATCGCGCCCAGATTTCTGCTGGAAGGCATGGAAATCCGCGTCTGATCAATTCAGCTCCGTAAAAAAGCCGCCTCTAGGGCGGCTTTTTTGTAGCAGTCATTGCACTGACCGCTAGCGCTGGGCGACCAGCTCCTCCAGGTGAGCGATGATTTCATCCGGCTTGAGTACCAGGACATCGCTTTCCAGGGTATCCAGCACCACTTCCGCCGTGTTGCCGATCAGTGCGCCGGACAGGCCGGTGCGCGCCACGGTACCGATCACGGTGACCACGGCCTTGAGTTTCTCTGCGGTATAAGGAATCAGTACGTCGGCCGGACCCTCTTCGACGTGCAGGCGACCATTGGTTACGTCGTACTCGGCCTGGAAGGCTTTGCACTGCTCGCGGTAGCGCGCCTCGATGGTTTCCTTGAGCTGGAAGGTCGGGTCGGCGGCCGAGAGCATGGGCGACGGGTGGGCGCTGATTACATGCAGTGTGCCTTTGGCCAGGGCTGCAATATCGTAGCCGTGGCTGACGATGCCCGAATGCAGGGTACGGTGTTCACCATCACTGTTGCCCACATCCACGGCTGCGAGGATTATGCCGCCGGTCCAAGGGGTTTCGGTCTTAACCATCAGTACCGGGCCAGGGCAATAGCGCAACAGTTTCCAGTCATCCGGAGTGAGGATGGCTTTTTTCAGCGGGTTATCCGGGAAGTGCTGCTTGATCACCAGGCCACAGCCTTCGGCCTGCTGCACGGTGATGATGGTCTGGTAGCTGTTCTCGTGCCAGGCCTGCTGGCCGCTGACACTGAAGCCCTCTTTGGTCAGGCTGGCCTGGGCGCTGTCGAGGAGGGCGGCATGTTCCTTCTTCTTGTCGCAGATCAGCAGGTGCAGATGGGATTGCGTGACCCCGGCAATTAACTTGGCGCGCTTCAGTGCCAGGCACTCGGCCTGTCGTGGATCCATAACCACCAGAATGCTGCGAATGGCTTGCATGACCTTCTCCCTGAACATGAATGCTTATCTCTGACGTCACTATAGTCGCGTGATGTACCTGCGGTCTTGATCCGCGTCACGACATCGCTGGCTCTGGGCGTTGCCGCTCGTATAATGGCGCGCTCTTGCCCTGCCTGCCAGGGTCGATAGGCGCATAGTGAATTGCCGGTGATGACTGAAAACCAATCTTTCTTGTGGTACCTGATTTCTGCCTGGCCATTCACTGGCATGGCAGTGGAGGGCGTTGCGCCATGATTTTTCCCGAGATTCATGATTTTCTCGGCTGTGTCACTCCGGATGCCTGGGTGCGTGCGGCGCTGGCCGATCAGGAAATCTTGCTGATCGATCACAAGAACTGCGAGTTCAAGGCGGCGTCCACGGCGCTCAGCCTGATGGCCAAATACAGTTCCCATGTTGACCTGCTCAATGCCATGTCACGTCTGGCGCGCGAAGAGCTGGTGCACCACGAGCAGGTGCTGCGCATCATGAAGCGTCGCAAGATTGGCCTTCGGCCGGTTTCCGCGGCTCGCTATGCTTCTGCCTTGCGTGCGTTGGTGCGTACTCATGAGCCGCACAAGCTGGTGGATACCCTGGTGGTGGGTGCGTTTATCGAGGCGCGCTCCTGTGAGCGATTCGCGGCGCTGGTGCCGCATCTCGATGCGGAGCTGGGCAAGTTCTATGGCGGCTTGCTGAAGTCCGAGGCGCGGCATTATCAGGGGTACCTGAAGCTGGCCTACCAGTACGGTGATGAGGCGGATGTGACGAGTACGGTAGAGCGGGTCAGGGCGGCAGAGTGCGAGCTGATCGAGTCGCCGGATACCGAGTTCCGCTTTCATAGCGGTGTGCCGCTAGGCAGCTAATCGACCGGATTCACCACAAGATCGGCCTGGCAGGTAAATCGCAGGCAATAAAAAGCCGGACACTGGGTCCGGCTTTTTATTGCCTCAGTTTCAGGCTTGCGGTTTGGCTTCTTCCGCTTCCAGCTGCTGAGCGGTCTCGACCAGTGGTGCGGAGGTTTCTTCCGCTACCGGCTCGGCCTCGGCTTGCTCCACAGTGACTGGAGCTTCTGTCTCGACGGCTTCGGCAGGTGCCTGGACTTCGACTGGGGCGGTTGCAGCCACTTCGGCTGCTGGGGTCTCAGTCACGACGGCGCTCGGCGCTTGCGCGGCAGCGGCGGCTTCAGCAGCCAGGCGCTCGGCCTCACGCTGACGGCGACGCACTTCACGCGGATCGTTCGGCGCGCGGCCGCCGCTGACGACCGGAGCAGCTGCTTCGACAGTCACTTCGGCGGTGACAGGTGCCGCTGCTTCAGTGATGACGTTAACCGGTGCGGCCTCAGCAGCTACCGGGGCAACCTCTGCGACAGCAACCTCTACCGCAGCAACTTCGGCCGGGGCTTCGGTCTGTACGGAGGCTTCAACAGCAGCGGTCGGTGCTTCCACTACCGCGGCAGTTTCAACCACGACTTCGACGGTTTCAGCTGCTTCAGTGCGGCTGTCGCTGACTGGAGCGCTTTCCACGATTTCGCTCGGTTGCTCGCTGGTCGGTGCAGCTTCTGCGCTGACCAGTGCGGCGCCGGCAACGGCAGCAGCAGTCACGACGACAGCGCCTTCAGTGCCTTCTTCGGCACCGTCTTCGCTGCCTTCGATCAGGTTGCCATCGGCATCACGTTGGCGCTCGCGGCGGTTGCTGCGACGACGCTGACCGCGGGAGCGGCGGCGCGGACGATCGCCGCCTTCACCACCTTCCTGGCCATCATCGAGCTGCTCACCGTTTTCCAGTACTTCTTCTTCGGCTACGGCAGCGGCCTGTTCGGCTCGTGGCTGACGCTCTTCACGCGGCTGGCGCGGCTGGCGTTCTTCGCGTGGCTTGCGCTCGGCACGTTCTTCGCTGCGCGGTTGCTCGCTACGGGCTTCGTCAGTGGCTGCAGCGTCCAGTGGTTCACGCAGTTCGCGTGGGCGACGTTCTTCGCGCGGCTCACGGGGTTCGCGTGGCTGACGCTCACGACGCGGCTCCTGGCCTTCGCGGGCTTCGCGAGGCTCACGGGCTTCGCGCGGTTGACGTTCTTCACGTGGCTCACGCGGCTCGCGAACTTCACGGGGCTCGCGTGGTTGGCGCTCTTCGCGTGGCTCGCGAGGCTCACGGGCTTCGCGCGGCTGGCGCTCTTCACGCGGCTTGCGCTCTTCATCACGGCTGCCGCGGTTGCCACGGTTACCGTCACGACGGTTCTGCGGGCGGCCACCGCGACGCTGTTCATCGCTGCGTGGCTTGCGCTCGGCCGGCTTCTCTTCGACTGCCGGGGCGGCAGCCTCTTCCTTGCTGGCGAACAGGCTGACCAGTGACTTGACCAGGCCCTTGAACAGGCTCGGCTCCGGAGTCACTGCGGCCGGGGCGAGGGGGGCAGCTGGAGTCGGTGCGGCAACCCGTTGCGGGGTAGTTTTCAGTGCGGCTTCCTGGCGCACCAGGGTGCGGGTCGCTGCTGCCGGCTGGACGTCTTCGACTTCGGCCGGAGTCATCTCGTAGCTGGATTGACCAGTCATCACTTCCGGGCTGTCATCGCGCAGACGCTGCACTTCGAAGTGCGGAGTCTCCAGGTGATCGTTCGGCAGGATGATGATGCGCGCACGGGTGCGCAGCTCGATCTTGGTAATGCTGTTGCGCTTCTCGTTGAGCAGGAATGCGGCAACCGGAATTGGCACCTGGGCGCGGACTTCGGCGGTGCGGTCCTTCAGGGCTTCTTCTTCGATCAGGCGCAGAATCGCCAGCGACAGCGATTCGACGTCACGAATGATGCCTTGACCGTTGCAGCGCGGGCAGACGATGCCGCTGCTCTCGCCGAGGGACGGGCGCAGGCGCTGACGGGACATTTCCAGCAGGCCGAAGCGCGAGATGCGGCCAACCTGGACGCGGGCGCGATCGGCTTCCAGTGCTTCGCGGACTTTCTCTTCCACGGCGCGCTGGTTCTTGGCTGGCGTCATGTCGATGAAGTCGATCACGATCAGGCCGCCAATGTCGCGCAGGCGCAACTGGCGGGCGATTTCTTCGGCGGCTTCCAGGTTGGTCTGCAGGGCGGTTTCTTCGATGTCGCCGCCTTTGGTCGCGCGCGCCGAGTTGATGTCGATGGACACCAGGGCTTCGGTCGGGTCGATCACGATGGAACCGCCGGACGGCAGTTTCACTTCGCGCTGGAAGGCGGTTTCGATCTGGCTTTCGATCTGGAAGCGGTTGAACAGCGGCACGCTGTCTTCGTACAGCTTGATCTTGCTGGCGTACTGCGGCATGACCTGCTGGATGAAGGACAGGGCTTCGTCCTGGGCTTCGACGCTATCGACCAGTACTTCGCCGATGTCCTGGCGCAGGTAGTCACGGATGGCGCGGATGATGACGTTGGATTCCTGATAAATCAGGAACGGTGCCGCGCGGCCCTGCGAGGCTTCCTTGATCGCGGTCCACAGTTGCACCAGGTAATCGAGGTCGAGTTGCAGCTCGTCGCTGCTGCGGCCCAGGCCGGCAGTGCGCACGATCAGACCCATGTCGCCCGGGGCGTCGAGGCCGTTCAGTGCTTCGCGCAGTTCATTGCGCTCTTCACCTTCGATGCGGCGGGAGATGCCACCGGCGCGCGGGTTGTTCGGCATCAGTACCAGGTAACGACCGGCGAGGCTGATGAAGGTGGTCAGGGCTGCGCCCTTGTTGCCACGCTCTTCCTTCTCGACCTGGACGATGACTTCCTGGCCTTCCTTGAGCACTTCCTTGATGTTAACGCGACCGCCTTCCGGGGACTTGCTGAAGTATTCGCGGGAGATTTCTTTCAGCGGCAGGAAGCCGTGGCGCTCGGCGCCGAAGTCGACAAAAGCTGCTTCGAGGCTTGGCTCGACGCGGGTGATGCGACCTTTATAGATGTTGGCCTTTTTCTGCTCGCGGGCGCCGGACTCAATGTCCAGGTCGTAGAGTTTCTGGCCGTCTACCAGGGCTACACGCAACTCTTCGGGCTGAGTTGCGTTGATCAGCATTCTTTTCATGTTGTACCAATGGTTTCCGGTGCTGCCGGAAACGGCGGTTGGCACACACGACTCTCACGGTCGGTGTCAGGGCGCGTCAGGAATGGGCGTAAATCATTCCAGTGTCTAGCAACCGTTGGCCTGAGGCGTTTGGGTTGCGACGACGCTCCTGCTTGCTGTGGTGACAAAAGCACTCAGTCAGGGGAGGAATCAACCAGTCGCTGCGGACGATAGTGAAGCGTCTTGATAAAGCCTGTTGCTACGCAGTCCGACGGTTGTGCATCTCCACCCTACACGTATCGCTAAAATCGGGTGCCGCTCGCAGAATCCGCAGCGGGTTAGCATTTTCCGCAAGCTCCCAGGGGAAGGCTTGCGCGTCTATGGCTCAAGGCGTTGTTTCCGGGGTCTTCGCGCTCTTGTGCGGCGAAAGCCCCGTCGGACGGCCTCACGTCCTGAATGGGTTGCGCTCGGCAGGGATGGCAGTGTGGCGATCATCCGCTGACCGGGCCGCTTTTGGCGGCGCTCCCGAGCATATCAGCAATGATTAAGTGCTTCAATTCAATAAAAAATTGTTATGATCGCCAGCATGACTACTCCTGCCTCCCCAACCTCCGGCGTCCAGCTGCTTGAGGTTGCGCCGGATCTTGCCGGCCAACGAATCGATAATTTCCTGCTCGCCCGTCTCAAGGGTGTGCCGAAAACGCTTATCTACCGCATTCTGCGCAAAGGCGAGGTGCGGGTTAATAAAGGCAGGATCAAGCCAGAGTACAAATTGCAGGCGGGTGACATCGTGCGGGTTCCGCCGTTGCGTCTGCCGGAGCGTGATGAGCCGGTGCCGCTGGCGCAGGGGCTGCTTGAGCGTCTGGAGGCGGCCATCGTTTACGAAGACAAAGCGCTGATCGTGTTGAACAAGCCAGCCGGTATTGCCGTGCATGGTGGCAGTGGTCTGAACTATGGAGTGATCGAGGCTTTCCGCCAGCTGCGCCCGGATGCCAAGGATATCGAGCTGGTTCATCGCCTGGATCGTGATACCTCAGGGCTGCTGATGATTGCCAAGAAGCGCAGCATGCTGCGTCATCTGCATGAGGCTTTGCGCGGCGACGGTGTCGACAAGCGTTACATGGCGCTGGTGCGTGGCAGCTGGCCGACGGCAAAGAAGAAGATCAGTGCGCCGCTGCTGAAAAGCAACTTGCGCTCCGGCGAGCGCATGGTTGAGGTCAATCCGGAGGGTAAGGAGGCCTTGACCCTGTTCCGTGTGCTGCGACGCTTCGGCGAGTTCGCCACACTGGTCGAGGCAAGTCCGATTACCGGGCGCACTCATCAGATACGCGTACATGCCCAGCATGCCGGGCATTCGATTGCCGGCGACTCCAAGTACGGTGATGACGATTTCACTCGAGAAGTGCGTGAGCTGGGTGGCAAGCGCCTGTTCCTGCATGCCTATGCGCTGAAAGTCACTTTGCCCGAAGGGCAGGTGCTTGAGGTGGAGGCTCCGGTAGATGAAATGTGGGTGCGGACCCTGGAGCGGCTCGGTGCGTGACTATCGGCTGCTGATCTTTGATTGGGATGGCACGTTGGTTGACTCCATTGGTCGTATCGTCACGGCCATGCGTCTGGCGGCCGAGCAGTGCGATTTGCCGCAGCTTGATGATGCGGCAATCAAGGGCATTATCGGTCTGGGTTTGCCTGAGGCCATACGCAGCCTTTATCCACACCTCGATGACTTTAGGCTGATCGAGCGCTTTCGTGGTGCCTACAGCGATCAGTATCTGCTGCTGGAAGATGAGCCTTCGGCATTGTTTTCTGGGGTGGCTGAGTCGCTTGAAGCGTTCCGAGCCGACGGCTATCGCCTGGCGGTGGCCACTGGCAAGAGTCGGCATGGGCTGCGGCGGGTGTTGCAGGGGCGTGGCTGGCTGGATTACTTCGATGTCACTCGTTGTGCAGATGAGACGGCGAGCAAGCCGCATCCTTTGATGCTGCAGGAGATTCTTGGTCATTGCCGTGTGGCGCCCGAGCAGGCGCTGATGGTGGGGGATTCGGTATTCGATCTGCAGATGGCGAGCAATGCCGGTGTTGATTCGGTGGCTGTAGGTTTTGGTGCGCAGTCTCTGGATACTCTGCGTGCCCATGGGCCGCGGTTGGCGATCAATGAGTTTTCCGAGTTGCGTACCTGGTTGGGTGTGCACACACATGAAAAGACGCTTGGGGTGGGTGAATATGTCGGATGAATGGAAGGCATCGGCTGCAGCTGGTGGCGACGATAAGAGCTGGAAGTTGCTGGAAAAAACCCTGCTGGCGGGCGTGCAGGAGCAGCGTCGCGCGCGGCGCTGGGGGATTTTCTTCAAGGTCCTGACATTTATCTATCTGTTTGGTGCGCTGGCGTTGTTCATCCCCAAGCTGGATCTGCAGCAGAGTGCTGTGGCTGGTAAGGAGCACACCGCGCTGATTGAAGTGCGCGGGATGATCATGGCGGATGAAGAGGCCAGTGCTGACAATGTGGTCAGCAGCCTGCGCGCTGCGTTTGAAGATCCGAAAACCAAGGGCATTGTGCTGCGCATCAATAGTCCGGGCGGTAGTCCGGTGCAGTCCGGCTACATCTATGACGAGATCAAGCGCCTGCGTGGTGAGTATCCGGATACCAAGGTGTATGCGGTGATCAGTGATCTGGGTGCTTCCGGCGCCTACTACATCGCCAGTGCGGCCGACCAGATTTATGCCGACAAGGCCAGTCTGGTTGGATCCATCGGGGTGACGGCGGCTACTTTCGGGTTCGTCGGGGTGATGGAAAAGGTTGGTGTGGATCGTCGCGTCTACACCTCGGGTGAACACAAGGCTTTCTTGGATCCGTTCCAGCCGCAAAAGGCTGAGGAAACTCAGTTCTGGCAAGGCGTGTTGGAAACCACGCACAAGCAGTTCATTGATAGCGTGAAGAAGGGCCGTGGCGAACGCCTGAAGGTTGCCGAGCATCCAGAGCTGTTTTCCGGATTGATCTGGTCAGGCGAGCAGGCGCTTGAGTTGGGCCTGATCGACGCGCTGGGTAGTAGCAGTTTCGTGGCGCGCGAAGTGATCAAGGCGAAAGATATCGTTGACTACACGCACGAGGACACGCCGTTTGATCGCTTCGCCAAGAAGCTGGGTGCCAGTGTTGCAGAGCGTCTGGCTATCGTGATGGGCTTCCAGGGGCCGTCGCTGCGCTAAGTTAAGGTTGTTTGGGAGGCCCGGCTTGCCGGGCTTCTTCATTTATAGGTTCAGGGGATGTTAACGCCTTCGTTCTGCAGCATGCTGATCAGGCGAATCAGTGGCAGGCCGATCAGGCTGGTGGCGTCCGTACCTTCGGTGGCGCGGAACAGGCTGACGCCGAGCCCTTCGGCCTTGAAGCTGCCTGCACAATCGTAGGGTTGCTCGGCGTGCAGGTAGCGGGTGATCTGCGCCTCGTCGAGTGGGCGGAAATGCACGGTAAAAGGCACCATGTCGACCTGGCAGTGCTCCGTGCTGCTGTTCAACAGGGCCAGGCTGGTAAGAAAGCTCACGCTGGTGCCGCTGGCGGCCAATAGTTGGCTTTTGGCGCGGTTAAAGTCATGCGGCTTGCCAAGAATCTGATTGCCCAGTACGGCAACCTGATCAGAGCCGATGATCAGGTGTTGTGGGTATTGTTCTGCCAGTGCGCGTGCTTTGGCTTCGGCGAGCCGGCGTACCAGTGCTGCGGCGCTTTCGTCGTGCTCTGGGGTTTCGTCGATTTCCGGGCTGCTGCATATGAAAGGCTGACGCAGTCGGGTCAATAATTCGCGGCGGTAAACTGAGCTTGAAGCGAGTACCAGGGGTAGCATGGGCTTCTCCCGAAAAGAGACGGATTTTAGCCAGTGAGCTGCCTGGCGCACAGGGCGGAATTTCCTTTGACAGGGTGGGGGTGCATCCCTAGAATGTCGCGCCTATGTTGAACGGACCGATTCCACCCCACGTTGATCCGCGCAAACTCGCTGATCGCGGTGTTACCCTTGAAGGGTCGATGCCGCTGGCTAGTTTCGAGCGTCTCTGCGACCCACTGGTTGATAACGCCGGTATGGTGCACGCGAAGCTGGCCTTCGTGCGTGGTGAGCGACGTGCTGTGACTATTCACAGTGAGCTCAAGGTTGAGGTCAAGATGATTTGCCAGCGTTGTCTGGAACTGGTCGTGCTGCCTATCCAAAGCGAGTGTGATTACGCTGTGGTGAAGGAGGGCGCGGATACCCAGTCACTGCCTCAGGGCTATGACATGCTGGAAGTGGGTGAGGATCCTTTGGATCTGCTGGCGTTGGTCGAAGATGAGCTGTTGCTCGCTCTGCCCATCATTCCGGCCCATGCCCATGAAGATTGCCAGCAGCCGGCCGGTCTCGAAGAGCCCGAGTCGAGCGAGGACGAGGTACCGCGGTCCAACCCGTTCAGTGTTTTGGCGCAGTTAAAGCGTGACCCAAACGTTTAGGAGTTAATCAGTTATGGCTGTTCAGCAGAACAAAAAATCCCGCTCTGCCCGCGACATGCGTCGTTCCCACGATGCTCTCGAGGCCAGCACCCTGTCCGTTGAGAAGAGCACCGGTGAAGTTCACTTGCGTCACCACGTATCTCCGGAAGGCGTATACCGTGGTCGCAAAGTGATCGACAAGGGCGCTGACGAGTAATCCTTGTCCGCTCCGCTGATCGCGATTGATGCAATGGGTGGGGACTTCGGTCCCCACTGCATTGTTCCAGCCAGCATCGCCTGTCTGGTTGAGTTCCCCTCGCTGCACCTGGTCCTCGTCGGCCAAGCTCCCATTCTTGAAGATTTGATTGCCCGGCATCCTGCTGTGGATCGCGCGCGCCTGCACGTCGAGCATGCCAGTGAAGTGATCGGCATGGATGAGCGTCCCTCCCAGGCGCTGCGGGGCAAGCCGGATGCCTCTATGCGCGTGGCGTTGGAGTTGGTGCGTAATGGGCGAGCGCAAGCTTGCGTCAGTGCGGGTAATACCGGGGCCTTGATGGCGCTGTCGCGCTATGTGCTGAAAACACTACCGGGCATCGATCGCCCGGCGATGGTCAGTCCGGTACCGACCGCGACAGGCAGCTGCCAGCTGCTTGATCTGGGTGCGAATGTCGATTGCAGTGCCGAGCATCTTTATCAGTTTGCCGTAATGGGCTCGGTGGCTGCCGAGGCGCTTGGCGTGGTCAACCCGCGGGTTGCCTTACTGAATGTGGGCACCGAAGAGGTGAAGGGCAACCAGCAGGTCAAGCTGGCGGCGAGTCTGTTGCAGCAGGCCCATGCCTTGAACTACACCGGCTTTATCGAAGGCGATGGTTTGTATCGCGGTGAGGCGGATGTGGTGGTGTGCGACGGTTTTGTCGGCAATATCCTGCTCAAGTCCAGCGAAGGGCTTGCTGCCATGATCTCGGCGCGCATCGAAAGCCTGTTTACCGCCAATCTTGGGGCGCGACTGGTTGGTAGCGTGGCGCTGCCACTGCTGCGCCGTTTGCAGGGCGATCTGGCGCCGGCGCGTCACAACGGTGCGAGCTTTCTTGGTTTGCAGGGTATCGTGGTGAAAAGCCATGGTGCTGCGGGCGTCGAGGGCTTCCAGAGCGCCATTCGTCGTGCGCTGGTGGAGGTGCGTGAGAACTTGCCGCAGCGCTTGCATGGGCGTCTCGAAGACCTTTTGCTTTAGTCTGATGGCCTCCAGAGCGTCTGCTGTTGCCTGGTTTAACGCTTTTTATTCGAACATCTGAGAAAACCTGCAGTCTGGTCTGTGACTGCAGGTTTTGCCGCGTCATCCAATCTGCAGTCCTTTGCCTGGCCTTGCCGGGCATGTGTCCTCCATCGATCAGTAGATAAGGGATAGTTTTGATGTCTACCTCCCTCGCATTTGTCTTTCCTGGCCAAGGCTCGCAATCACTCGGCATGCTGGCCGAGATTGGCGCACAACAGCCGCTGATCCGCGAGACCTTCGGCGAAGCAGCCGATGCTCTCGGCTATGACCTGTGGGCGCTGACCCAACAAGGGCCGGAAGAGCGGCTCAACCAAACCGACAAGACCCAGCCGGCCATCCTGGCGGCCTCCATTGCTCTGTGGCGTCTGTGGCTGGCCGAGGGTGGCGCGCAGCCTACTTTCGTCGCAGGACATAGCCTGGGTGAGTATTCGGCGCTGGTGGCGGCTGGCAGCATCGGCTTTGCCGAGGCGATCAAGTTGGTCGAGCTGCGTGGTCAGCTGATGCAGCAGGCTGTACCAGCCGGGCAGGGCGGCATGGCAGCGATTCTCGGTCTGGAAGATGCCGATGTGCTGGCAGCCTGTGCCGAAGCAGCCAATGGCGAAGTGGTCAGTGCGGTGAACTTCAACGCACCCGGCCAGGTGGTAATTGCTGGTAGCGCGTCCGCTGTCGAGCGTGCGATTGAAGCCTGCAAGGCGCGTGGCGCCAAGCGTGCCATGCCGCTGCCAGTCAGCGTGCCGTCGCACTGTGCGCTGATGCGCCCTGCGGCAGAGAAATTTGCCGAGGCAGTGGCCGCCCTGAACTGGCAGGCACCGCAGATTGCCCTGGTGCAGAACGTCACGGCCGCAGTGCCGGCCGATCTCGATAGCCTTAAGCGTGACCTGTTGGCACAACTCTACAGCCCGGTACGCTGGGTGGAGACTATCGTGCTGCTGGCTGGGCAAGGCGTCACCGACCTGGTCGAGTGCGGCCCTGGCAAGGTCCTTGCGGGCTTGAACAAGCGTTGCGTCAAAGGCATCAATACCCACAATCTGGAAACCCCGGACGCTTTCGCAGCGGTTCGCGCGGCGCTGGTTTGATTAAGCAAGGAGAGACCTCTATGAGTCTGCAAGGCAAGGTTGCATTGGTAACAGGCGCGAGCCGTGGCATCGGTCAGGCTATCGCTTTCGAACTGGGTCGCCAGGGCGCCGTGGTCATCGGTACTGCCACTTCCGCTGCGGGTGCCGAACGCATCGGTGAAGCGCTCAAGGCCGAGGGCATTCAGGGCGCCGGCCTGGTGCTGGATGTCGGCAGCGATGAGTCGGTAGCGGCCGTTCTCGAGCAGATCCAGAAGGATTTCGGCGCCGTGGCCATTCTGGTCAACAATGCCGGCATCACCCGCGACAACCTGATGCTGCGGATGAAGGATGATGAGTGGTTTGATGTCATCAATACCAACCTCAACAGCCTGTTTCGCCTGTCCAAGGCCGTGCTGCGCGGCATGACCAAGGCCCGCTGGGGGCGCATTATCAGCATCGGTTCGGTGGTTGGTGCCATGGGCAACGCCGGGCAGGTCAACTACGCTGCCGCCAAGGCTGGACTGGAAGGTTTCGGGCGCGCCCTGGCGCGTGAGGTGGGTTCGCGTGCCATTACCGTGAACTCGGTGGCGCCGGGCTTTATCGATACCGATATGACTCGCGAGCTCCCGGAAGCTCAGCGCGAAGCGCTGCTCACCCAGATTCCCCTGGGCCGTCTGGGCCAGGCCGAGGAAATCGCCAAGGTGGTCGGCTTCCTCGCCTCCGACGGCGCAGCCTATGTAACCGGTGCCACTGTGCCGGTGAATGGCGGCATGTACATGAGCTGAATGTGACTCGGCGCTTCAGGAAATTGTCATAAAAGCTGTCTAAAGTCCGTTACAAAAGTGCAATCAGCGGCAGACAGCGCTGTGAACTGTTCTGGAAGGGCTTGGCGTTTGGCTTGAAAGTTAGAAAACCCTTTCTATACACTGCGGCTCAGCTGCACGGATCTTTTTCCATAGGAGTGAAAACTAGACATGAGCACCATCGAAGAACGCGTCAAGAAAATCGTCGCCGAGCAACTGGGCGTTAAAGAAGACGAAGTCACCAACAGTGCTTCCTTCGTCGAAGACCTGGGTGCCGACTCCCTTGACACCGTTGAGCTGGTGATGGCTCTGGAAGAGGAATTCGAGACCGAAATCCCGGACGAGCAAGCTGAGAAGATCACCACCGTTCAGGAAGCTATCGACTACATCAACGCCCACGGCTGATTGATCGTATTCGAAGGTTTTCGGACCCGGAAAAGCCGCACTGCCTCTCACGAGGCGTGCGGTTTTTCTTTAGAACCTGTTTACGATCTCCTGACTCGCGGCCATACCGCGTTAAAAACGGTCTCGGAATGCTCATTTACAGCTCGTAAACTGCGCTTCCTCGACCGTTTTTGCCTTGTCTGGCTCTAATTCAGAAGATCGTAAATAGGTTCTTAGAAAGCCGCTGAAAAACCTTGGCGATCTATCGGTAGCACAGGTAGTTTTTCAACGGCTTTTTAATAATCTGTACGGTTTCAAACGGAATAAGAGGATTTCGCAGTGTCGCGTAGACGCGTCGTGGTTACCGGTATGGGCATGTTGTCGCCGTTGGGTGTCGATGTGGCGAGCAGCTGGCAGGGTATTCTGGCCGGGCGCAGTGGCATAGGCCTGATTGAGAGCGTCGATCTGTCGGCCTTCTCCACCCGCATCGGCGGTTCGGTGAAAGGTTTCGACGTCGAGCAATACCTGTCGGTCAAGGAAGCGCGCAAGCTCGATCTGTTCATCCAGTACGGTCTGGCGGCCAGCTTCCAGGCGATGCGTGATTCCGGTCTGGAAGTCACCGACGCCAACCGTGAGCGCATCGGCGTGGCTATGGGCTCCGGTATCGGTGGCCTGAGCAACATTGAGGCCACCTGTAAGATACTGTTCGAACAGGGGCCGCGGCGCATCTCGCCGTTCTTCGTGCCTGGTTCGATCATCAACATGATTTCCGGTTTTCTGTCGATCCACCTGGGTTTGCAGGGGCCGAACTATGCCATTGCTACCGCCTGCACCACCGGTACCCACTGCATCGGCATGGCGGCGCGCAATATCGCTTATGGCGAGGCCGACGTGATGATTGCCGGCGGCGCGGAGATGGCTGCTTGTGCTTTGGGTATGGGCGCTTTTGGCGCGGCGCGCGCGATGTCCACCCGCAACGACGATCCGACCAAGGCCAGTCGCCCCTGGGACAAGGGCCGCGATGGCTTTGTCCTGTCCGATGGTGCTGGCGCTCTGGTGCTTGAGGAGCTAGGGCACGCCAAGGCCCGCGGCGCGACTATTTATGCCGAGTTGGTTGGTTTCGGCATGAGTGGCGATGCCTACCATATGACCTCACCACCGGAAGATGGCAATGGCGCGGCCCGTTGCATGACCAATGCTCTGCGCGACGCGGGCCTTAACGCCGATCAGGTGCAGTACATCAACGCCCACGGCACCTCTACTTTGGCTGGCGACAAAGCTGAGGCCAGTGCGGTGAAGCGGGTATTCGGCGAGCAGGCCTACAAGCTGTCGGTTAGTTCGACCAAGTCGATGACTGGCCATCTGCTCGGCGCTGCCGGTGCGGTCGAGGCCATCTTTAGTGTCCTGGCTATTCGTGATCAGGTGGCGCCGCCGACCATCAACCTGG
>CAZFKQ010000011.1:131385-141422 GCA_964518735.1 uncultured Pseudomonas sp. | reverse complement strand
ACCCCTGTTACCGCCGTGAAAGGGCGGTGTCCTAGGCCACTAGACGAAGGGGACGAAACCTTCATTCACTCGAACGGCTGGAATTCGTTCGGTGGCAATTTGGTGGAGCTAAACGGGATCGAACCGTTGACCTCTTGCATGCCATGCAAGCGCTCTCCCAGCTGAGCTATAGCCCCGTCTTAACGACGGGGCGCATATTAGGTTCGAGGGCCTGGGCTGTCAACACAATTTCTCAATCGACCTTAAACTTTTTGTCGACAGAACAGCCACTTACCCTCTCGCCCGCTCAGCGAAAGCTTTCCAGCAGCTTCTTCCACTCTTTGCTTTCGCCGTTGCTGACGCCACCCAGTAGCTCGATAGCCTGGCGCAGACGGAAGCGGGAAAGGTCGGCACCGAGGATCTCCATGGCATCCAGCACCGACACCGAGCTGGCCTTGCCAGTGATGGCCGGGAAGATCAGCGGCATCAGGTCACGCAGCTTGAGACCAAGACCTGCGCAGACAAACTGAATACTGGCGGTGATCTTCTCCTTGTCCCACTGGCGCAGCGCTTCCAGCTCCCACAGCAGCAGCTGCAGAGATTGGCGCACCTGGTCCGGGGTCAATTTCTTGTGCGCCAGCAGAGCTGGATCGAGCTGTACGCCACCACTAAAGAAGAAGCTGGAAAGCGGTGCAATATCGCCGAAGGTTTCCACCCGCTGCTGCACATGCGGGGCGATCTGCATCAGGTACTGCGAGTTGAAGGCCCAGTCCTGCACGCGCTTGGCGAAGTCTTCCACCGGCAGTTCGCGCAGCCACTGGCCATTGAGCCAGGACAGCTTCTCCACGTCGAAGATCGGCCCGCCGAGGGACACCCGCGACAGATCGAAGTGCTCGATCATCTCGGCCAGGGAGAACTTCTCGCGCTCGTCCGGCATCGACCAGCCCATACGGCCCAGGTAGTTGAGCAGTGCCTCGGGCATGTAGCCCATGCGCTCGTAGAAGGTGATGCAGGTCGGGTTCTTGCGCTTGGACAGTTTGGACTTGTCCGGATTGCGCAGCAGCGGCATGTAGCACAGCTTGGGCTGCTCCCAGCCGAAGTACTCGTACAGCTTGATCAGCTTGGGCGCCGACGGCAGCCACTCCTCGCCGCGCAGGACGTGGGTGATTTCCATCAGGTGGTCATCGACCACGTTGGCCAGGAAGTAGGTGGGCAGGCCATCGGCCTTCATCAGTACCTGCATGTCCATGCGATCCCACGGGATCTCCACGTCGCCACGCAGCATATCCGGCACCACGCAGACGCCTTCGCTCGGCACCTTCATGCGCACCACATGGGATTCGCCAGCCGCAATACGCTTCTGCGCTTCTTCCGGGGCAATGTGCATGCAGTGGCCGTCGTAGCGCGGGGTTTCCTTCTTCGCCATCTGCTCGGCGCGCACCTGATCCAGGCGCTCGGCGGAGCAGAAACAGGGGAAGGCGTGGCCCTTGGCGACCAGTTCGTCCGAATACTTCTTGTAGATCGCGCCACGCTCGCTCTGCCGGTACGGGCCGTGCGGGCCGCCGACATCCGGGCCTTCGTTCCACTCGATGCCCAGCCAGCGCAGAGCATCGTATATCTGCTGTTCGGACTCGCGAGTCGAACGCAGCTGATCGGTGTCCTCGATGCGCAAGATGAATTCGCCACCGTGCTGACGGGCGAAGCACAGGTTGAACAGAGCGATATAGGCGGTACCGACGTGCGGATCACCAGTGGGCGACGGCGCAATGCGGGTGCGAACTTTGGTCATGAGGATTCTCGGAACAATGAAGCGAAACGGATGTAAACAGCTCAGGGACGCGATGTTAACAGGCCAGCCGTCGACGGCTCCAGCAGACTGCTACTCGGTAGGCTGGCCATGAGGAAATCGAGGAAAGTCTTGACCTTCATCGCCTGGAAGCGTCGCGAGGGATAGACCGCATACAGTTCGCCGACCGGCAACCGGGCATCCGGCAACAGGGCGATCAAACGGCCACTCTGCACCGCCTCCTCGGAAATCATCAGCGGCAGGCCGGCAATCCCGGCACCCGCCACTGCGGCTTCACGGGCCAGGGTGATGTTGTTGCACGACAGCACGCGCTGACAGGTGATGTGCTCACCCAGCAGCGGCCAGTAGCGTGGAGAATCCTGCGGCAAGAGGATGGCCCGATGCCCGCTCAGCTCATCACTGCTCTGCGGCGTCCCGTGCTGCGCCAGATAATCCGGACTGGCGCACAGGCGCCGACCGCTCTCGAACAGCTTGCGCGCAATCAAGGTCGAGTCATGAGGCTGGCCGACCTGGATAGCGATATCGACGCCCTCCTCGACCGGATCGACGTCACGCGAAGTCAGTTCTACCTCGGCGCTGATCTGCGGGTACTGGCGCATGAACTGTCCCAATACACCGCCGAGGAACAACTGGCCAAACTCGATGGGCGCAGTGATCCGTAGCAACCCGGACGGCTCCTGCTGCAACTGCATCACCGCCTGCTCGGCCTCGGCAAAGTCGAGCATGATCTGCCGGCAACGCTCGTAGTAGGCCTGCCCCACTTCGGTCAGGCGCAGCTTGCGCGTGGTGCGGTTGAGCAGACGTACACCGAGGCGCTCTTCCAGCAAAGCAATGCGCCGGCTCACCGTGGACTTCTGCATGCCCAGACTCTGCGCGGCCTGAGTAAAGCTATGGCACTCCACCACGCGGGTGAAGATCAAGGCGTCATCAAGGCCCATTATTGTTCCCCATAAGCAACAAAGCATGCCAATTCTAACAGCTACATCATTCAAGGCAACACTGATAGATTTGCTTACACTTACGCCAGCTGTCTGAGCGCCTGTCATGCCCGCAAAACTGCAACGCCGCCTGTCCCTGTTTCTTGCCCTCCTCGCCCTGATCGTCCTGACCCTGTTTGGCCACTGGCTGCTGATCGGACGTTTCCACGAGAGCACCGACAACGCCTATGTGCAGGGCGAGATCACCCGTGTATCCAGCCAACTTGGCGCACGCATCGAGCAGATACTGGTTCAGGATAACCAGCACGTGGAACAGGGCCAGTTGCTCGCCACCCTGGAAAGTGCCGACTTCCAGTTGGCTCTCGACCGCGCCCGCGCCACCCTGGCCACCCGTGAAGCCGAACTGGCGCAAGCACAAAGCCGCCTGACCCAACAGGCCAGCCTGATTGCCGCCAGCCAGGCCGACGTCGGCGCCAGCCAGGCCACCCTGAGCCGCACGCAGATCGACCTGTCCCGTGCACAGACCTTGCGTAAACCCGGCTATGTGTCCGAGGAGCGCGTCACCACCCTGGCCGCCGACAGCCGCGTGGCCCGCTCGCAAGTGGCCAAGGCCGAAGCCGACCTCAGCGCCCAGCGCCAGCAGGTCGACGCACTGCAGGCCGAGATCAAGCGCCTCGATGCGCAAATTGCCAACGCCCGCGCCGACATTGCCCAGGCCGAGCTGAACCTGGCGCGCACGCAGATCCACGCGCCGATCAGCGGTATCGTCGGCCAGCGTTCCGCGCGCACTGGCCAGGTGGTGCAGGCTGGCGCCTATCTGCTGTCGATCGTGCCGAACGACGACATCTGGGTGCAGGCCAACTTCAAGGAAACCCAGATCGGCCGCATGCAGCCTGGACAGACCGCCGAGCTGACCTTCGACGCCTACCCCGACACACCCATCGAAGCACGCATTGATAGCCTGTTTGCCGCTTCCGGCGCGCAGTTCAGTCTGCTGCCCCCGGACAACGCCACCGGCAACTTCACCAAGGTGGTGCAACGCATTCCGGTGAAACTAACCTTTGCTGCGGACAATCCGCTGCACGGCAAGATCCGCCCGGGCATGTCGGTCGAGGTCAAGGTCGATATCCGCGGCGACCAACGTCATGGCGGCTGATGAACTGATCCGCCCGGTCGGCGAGCCCAGCCGACGCGACTGGATCGCAGTGATGAGCGCCATGCTCGGCGCTTTCATGGCCGTGCTGGATATCCAGATCACCAACTCCTCGCTGAAGGATATCCAGGGCGCGCTATCCGCCACCCTGGAAGAAGGCTCATGGATTTCCACCTCCTACCTGGTCGCGGAAATCATCATGATCCCGCTCACCGCCTGGCTGGTGCAGCTGCTCTCGGCGCGGCGTCTGGCGGTGTGGGTATCGCTGGGCTTCCTCGCGTCCTCGCTACTCTGCTCGATGGCCTGGAGCCTGGAGAGCATGATCGTGTTTCGCGCCCTGCAGGGCTTCACCGGTGGCGCACTGATCCCCCTGGCGTTCACCCTGACCCTGATCAAGCTACCCGAGCATCACCGCGCCAAGGGCATGGCACTGTTCGCCATCACCGCCACCTTCGCCCCGTCCATCGGCCCTACCTTGGGCGGCTGGCTGACGGAAAACTGGGGCTGGGAATACATCTTCTACATCAACATCCCGCCAGGCCTGCTGATGATTGCCGGGTTGATGTACGGCCTGGAGAAAAAAGCGTCGGACTGGCAGCTGCTGAAAAGCACCGACTACGCCGGTATCGTCACCCTGGGCCTGGGCCTGGGCTGCCTGCAGGTGTTTCTCGAAGAAGGCCATCGCAAGGACTGGCTGGAGTCCAACCTGATCGTCGGCCTCGGCTCGATTGCCGTGGTCAGCCTGTGCCTGTTCGTCATCCTGCAGTTCTCCCGTGACAACCCGTTGATCAACCTGCGCATCCTGCGCGAGCGCAACTTTGGCCTGAGCAGCATTGCCAGCCTGGGCATGGGCCTCGGCCTGTATGGCTCGATCTACCTGCTGCCGCTGTACCTGGCGCAGATCCAGAACTACAACGCCCTGCAGATCGGTGAAGTGATCATGTGGATGGGCCTGCCGCAGCTGTTCATCATCCCGCTGGTACCACTGCTGATGAAGGTGATTCCACCCAAGCTGCTGTGCGCCCTGGGCTTTGGTCTGTTCGGTTTTTCCAGCTTCGCCTCCGGGGTGCTCAACCCGGATTTTGCCGGCGAGCAGTTCAATCAGATCCAGATTATCCGCGCCCTCGGCCAGCCGCTGATCATGGTCACCATCTCGCTGATCGCCACCGCCTATATCCAGGCCCAGGATGCAGGCTCGGCTTCCAGCCTGTTCAACATCCTGCGCAACCTCGGCGGCGCCATCGGCATCGCCCTACTCGCTACCCTGCTCGATAGCCGTGCCAAGACCTATTTCGACTACCTGCGCGAGTCGCTGGTACCGAGCAATCCGCAGGTCAGCGAGCGCCTCGCTTTGCTCACCGAGAAGCTCGGCAGCGAGCAGGCGGCACTGGCCAAGCTGAGCGAAATCGCCCACCAGCAAGCCAGCATCATGGCCTACAATGACGCCTTCCATTTCGTCGGCCTGGCTCTCGGCATCAGCATGATCGCCGTACTCCTGACCCGCGCACTGCCACCGGGAACCACCGGCGGCGCTGCCCACTAAGACCCGCGCGCGCCACCACAAGTGGCGCGTTGTCGTTTAAGGTTTCGCAATGCCCTCCTCCGTTACTCGCTCGCGGTCCCTGCTGCTGATTACGGCCTTCCTGGTCATCTATATCGGCTGGGGCACCACCTACCTGGCCAACCACTTCCTGCTGCGCGAACTACCACCCTTTGTTATCGGCACCCTGCGTTTCTTGTTCGCCGGCGGGCTGGCCCTGTTCTGGGCGCTGAGCCGTGGCGAAGCGCAGATGCAGCCAGGCAACTGGGGCAGCGCTCTGATCGGTGGCCTGCTGCTGATCGCCTTCGGCCAGGGCGCATTGATCTACGCCAACCTGTACCTGCCCACAGGCATGCTGGCGATGCTCTACACCACCCTGCCGCTGTGGAGCGTGGCCCTGGAATGGCTGCTCGGCGAACGCCCGCCGCTTTGGGTGATGTGCGGCCTGGCGCTGGCCTGCGGCGGGATTGTGCTGCTGATGAACAACGGACTGGACCACAGCGCCTCTATCGAACAGTGGTTTGCCGGCCTGCTGGTGGTGCTCGCCACACTGCTCTGGGCCGGCGGCGCCTGGCTAATGCGCCAGCGCCCCCCGTTTCGCTCCAGCTGGCTGGGACTTAGTTTGCAGATGCTGATCGGCGCACTGCTACTGGCGCTCTGCGGCCTGTGGCACGGTGATTGGCAGGCGCTAAACCTGCGCACCATAAGCGGCAATGCCTGGCTGTGGCTGGCGTATCTGGTTCTGCCGGTAAGCCTGGGTGTATACCCGGCGTACTTCTGGCTGCTGCGCGAGGTGCGGCCGAGCCTGGTGTCGACCTTTGCCTTCGTCAATCCGGTGGTGGCTCTGCTGCTGGGTTATCTGCTGCTGGACGAGCATCTGAGCCTGATGGCGATGCTGGCCTGCGCCATTACCCTCGGCGGTGTGGTGCTGATCATCTTCGGTCGACGCGCCTAAACCGCAGGAGCCAGCCTGCTGAAGACTCGATGATCTCCAGCAAGCTGGCTCCGACAGAGGCCATCTTGGCAATCGACGGCAATTCGCTACACCTGCAGCAAGCGATCACGCAGTTTCTGCACTTCGTCACGCAGCTGTGCAGCGGCCTCGAACTCCAGGTCGCGGGCCAGCTGGTACATCTTCTCTTCCAGCTGGCGAATGCGCTTGGTGATTTCGCTCGGCGAGCGCAGCTCGGCCTCGTAGCGGGCGCTCTCCTCGGCCGCCTTGGCCATGCCCTTGCGCTTGTTGCTGCGCGAGCCTGGCACGGTGGCGCCTTCGAGGATGTCTTGGATGTCCTTCTTCACGCCCTTGGGCACGATGCCGTTGGCTTCGTTGAAGGCAATCTGCTTGTTGCGCCGCCGCTCGGTCTCGCCGATGGCACGCTCCATCGAACCCGTCATGCGATCGGCATACAGGATCGCCCGACCGTTGAGGTTACGTGCGGCGCGGCCAATGGTCTGGATCAGCGAGCGCTCCGAACGCAGGAAGCCTTCCTTGTCTGCATCGAGAATGGCCACCAGCGACACCTCGGGCATGTCCAGGCCTTCGCGCAGCAGGTTGATCCCCACTAGCACATCAAAGGCGCCGACACGCAGATCACGGATGATCTCTACGCGCTCCACCGTATCGATGTCCGAGTGCAGGTAGCGCACCTTGACTCCGTGGTCGCCGAGGTAATCGGTGAGGTCTTCAGCCATGCGCTTGGTCAGGGTGGTAACCAGGACACGCTCCTCAAGCGCCACACGCTTGCTGATTTCCGATAGCAGGTCATCGACCTGGGTGCGCGCCGGACGCACTTCGATCTGCGGGTCGACCAGACCGGTGGGGCGCACCACCTGCTCGACCACTCGTCCGGCATGCTCACCCTCATAAGGCCCGGGCGTGGCGGAAACGAAGATGGTTTGCGGGCTGGCCGCCTCCCATTCTTCGAAGCGCATGGGCCGGTTATCCAGTGCCGAAGGCAGGCGGAAGCCGTACTCGACCAGGGTTTCCTTGCGCGAACGGTCGCCCTTGTACATGGCGCCAACCTGCGGCACCGACACATGGGACTCGTCGATCACCAGCAGAGCCTGGTCCGGCAGATAATCGTACAGAGTCGGTGGTGGCTCGCCAGGACCACGCCCGGAGAGGTAGCGCGAGTAGTTTTCGATACCGTTGCAGTAGCCCAGCTCGAGGATCATCTCCAGATCGAAACGGGTGCGTTGCTCCAGGCGCTGCGCCTCGACCAATTTGTTGTTGGCACGCAGGTATTCCAGGCGTTCGGCCAGCTCGACCTTGATCTTCTCCACTGCCTCCAGCAGCACCTCACGCGGAGTGACGTAATGGCTCTTGGGATAGAAGGTGAAACGCGGCAACTTGCGGATCACCTCGCCGGTCAGCGGATCAAAGGCAGAAATGCTTTCCACCTCGTCATCGAACAGCTCGATACGAATGGCTTCCAGATCCGATTCGGCCGGGAATATATCGATCACATCGCCACGCACACGGAAGGTGGCACGGGCGAAATCCATGTCGTTGCGGGTGTACTGCAGGTCGGCCAGGCGACGCAGCAGCGCGCGCTGATCCAGCTTGTCGCCACGATCGACGTGCAACACCATCTTCAGATAGCTCTCGGGGCTACCCAGGCCGTAGATGCACGACACGGTGGTGACGATGATCGCATCGGGCCGCTCGAGCAGCGCCTTGGTTGCCGAAAGGCGCATCTGCTCGATGTGGTCGTTGATCGAGGCATCCTTCTCGATAAAGGTGTCCGACGAGGGGACGTAGGCCTCGGGCTGGTAGTAGTCGTAATAGGAGACGAAATACTCCACCGCATTGTTCGGGAAAAAGCTCTTGAACTCCCCATACAGCTGCGCGGCCAGGGTCTTGTTCGGCGCCAGAACCAGGGTCGGGCGCTGGATCTGGGCGATCACGTTGGCGATGCTGAAAGTCTTGCCCGAGCCGGTCACGCCGAGCAGGGTCTGGTGCGACAGACCCGCTTCAAGCCCCTCGACCAGCTGACGGATGGCCTCCGGCTGGTCGCCGGCCGGCTGGAAGCGGGTGACGAGCTGAAACTGCGACATGAACAGACCTCGACAGACTACTGTGACGCGGCGCAATGGCGGGCGTCATAGCTAGCGTGAAAGCGTGCCGACGCTGTCGCCGCGCACACCCTGGGTGGCTATAATAGCGGCCCGTTTATGCAAGCCCTAGCCTCTATTACATCAGGGCGTTGCCGACTCCCCACTTACTTCCCTCCGAGCTGCCGCATCATGAGTCTGTTCTCTGCCGTCGAAATGGCGCCGCGCGATCCGATCCTGGGCCTGAACGAAGCCTTCAACGCTGACACCCGTAGCAACAAGGTCAACCTTGGCGTAGGCGTCTACTTTACCGAGGAAGGCCGAATTCCCCTCCTGCGTGCCGTTGCCGAGGCCGAAAAAGCCCGCATCGAAGCCCACGCACCGCGTGGCTACTTGCCGATCGAGGGCATTGCCGCCTATGACAGCGCCGTGCAGAAACTGCTGTTTGGCGCAGATTCCGCCCTGCTGGCCGAAGGCCGCGTAGTTACCACCCAGGCCGTTGGCGGTACCGGCGCACTGAAGACCGGCGCCGACTTCCTCAAGCGCCTGCTGCCCGATGCCGTGGTCGCCATCAGCGACCCGAGCTGGGAAAACCATCGCGCGCTGTTCGAGTCCGCCGGCTTCCCGGTACAGAACTACCGCTACTATGATGCCGCCACCCACGGAGTGAATCGTGCCGGCCTGCTGGAAGACCTGCAGAACCTGCCGGCCCGCTCGGTTGTCGTGCTGCACGCCTGCTGCCACAACCCTACCGGTGTCGATCTGTCGCTGGACGACTGGAAAGCCGTACTGGAAGTGCTGCGTGAGCGCGAGCATGTGCCCTTCCTCGATATCGCCTACCAGGGCTTCGGTGATGGCATCGAGCAGGACGCTTTTGCCGTGCGCCTGTTCGCCGAGTCCGGCCTGCCGTTCTTCGTATCCAGCTCCTTCTCCAAATCCTTCTCGCTGTATGGCGAGCGCGTCGGCGCACTGTCTATCGTCACCGCCACGAAGGAGGAAGCCGGCCGCGTGCTGTCGCAAGCCAAGCGCGTGATTCGCACCAACTACTCCAACCCACCAACCCACGGCGCCACCGTGGTCGCCAGCGTGCTCAACAGCCCTGAACTGCGCGCACTGTGGGAAGAGGAACTGGGCGAGATGCGCCAGCGCATCCGCGACATGCGCCTGGCCATGGTCGAACAATTGGCCGCCCTAGGCGCCAAGCGCGACTTCAGCTTCGTTGCCCGCCAGCGCGGCATGTTCTCCTACTCTGGCCTGACCGCCGACCAGGTCGAACGCCTGAAGAACGAGTTCGCCATTTATGCCGTCGGCACCGGTCGTATCTGCGTCGCAGCACTCAACCGTAGTAATCTGGAGGCTGTCACCAAAGCCATCGTCCAGGTTCTCTGAACGAAGCATGGGAAGTCCGCATAGAGTATTGACTTCCCTTTTCTAATCAGTAGGATACGCACCGCAGTTCCGCGATAGCTCAGTCGGTAGAGCAAATGACTGTTAATCATTGGGTCCCTGGTTCGAGTCCAGGTCGCGGAGCCAAATTCAAAAGCCCCAGGTGAAAACCTGGGGCTT
>CAZFKQ010000011.1:0-131285 GCA_964518735.1 uncultured Pseudomonas sp. | reverse complement strand
AAGCGCGTTCAGCTGCGCTGTCGAGTCCAGGTCGCGGAGCCAAATTCAAAAGCCCCAGGTGAAAACCTGGGGCTTTTTTATTGCCTGCCGGACTCTCACCAGGGACTCCGCCCCAGGTTATTCGCTTCGCTCACCCCTTCGGGGCCGCGCTAAAGCGCGTTCAGCTGCGCTGTCGAGTCCAGGTCGCGGAGCCAAATTCAAAAGCCCTAGGTGAAAACCTGGGACTTTTTTATTGCCTGCCGAACTCCCTCGGAGCCCTACTAAACCCCTTGCTGCTCTATGCAAGAGCGCGGTCGAGAACCCCAGAAACCAAAAGACCGGCCCAAAGACCGGTCTCTACTACTCAATGGCACAGTCCGTCAGTTGATACTCAACTTGGCGCGGTTCTTTTCCAACGTTGCAGCACCAATCCCCTTCACCTCTAGCAACTCATCGACCGATGCAAACGGCCCATTGGCCGTACGATGATCGACAATAGCCTGGGCCTTCACCTTGCCAATACCGATCAAGCCACTCTCAAGAGCTTCGGCGTCAGCGGTATTCAGGTTGACCACCTGCACCTCGGCATTAGCCGGGGCTTGATTGGCAGTCACAGGGGGCGTTTCGCTTTTGGCGGGTTCTGCCGCGAACACTCCGACGGACAGACTTGTAAGGCAGGAAAACAACAGGACAGACAAACTCTTTCTAAGCATGGCAACTCTCCGTGTCGACATGTGGCGTGGCACACCCAGCCACGCATTCAAGCTAGTTGCTGCCAGCAAGCCGTCAAACGATGGCTTAGAATTCTGTGCGCTGCTGCACATGAAGCCAGTCGACAATTTCACCTTCTGGACTGTAACCACTTACCGTTTCACGCAAAAGCTGGCGAACCCTATCGTAATCATCACCCTCCACAGCCTTGAGAAGTTCGGCCAACATTACCTTCATGGACGCCCAAGGCAAAAACTCCTCATTGGCACGCATAATCATCGGATGACAAGTGGGACTGACGTTGTCACCAATCAACAACTCCTCGTAAAGTTTTTCACCTGGCCTAAGCCCAGTGAACTCAATAGCGATATCACCTTGCGGATTACGGGCCGAAGCAACACTCAAGCCAGACAAATGAATCATTTTTTCAGCCAGATCGAGAATCTTGACGGGCTGTCCCATATCCAACACAAACATACCCCCTTCATGCGCCATACCCCCGGCCTGTATAACCAGCTGGGCAGCTTCCGGGATAGTCATGAAGTAACGAGTAATCGCTGGATGAGTGACAGTTACCGGGCCACCACGCCTGATCTGTTCGCGAAATAGCGGAATCACCGATCCAGAAGAACCCAAAACATTACCGAATCGCACCATGCTGAAACGGGTCTTGTTTACCTGATGCAAGCCCGGATTGTCAGCAAACAGTATGGGAGCCGACTCCTTGCTCAGGGCCTGCAATAGCATCTCAGCTAAACGCTTGGTACTTCCCATCACATTGGTAGGACGCACTGCCTTATCGGTAGAGATCAGTACAAAGTGCTCAACACCAGATTTAAGGGCAGCTTGAGCAGCGTGAAGCGTGCCCATTACATTATTCAGAACACCCTCTGCAATATTGTGCTCAACCATAGGAACGTGTTTATAAGCCGCAGCGTGATAGACCGTATTGACCCTCCAGGAGCGCATTACATCCTGCAATCGCTCCGGTGCACGTACAGAGCCTAGAATCGGAACCAACTTGACGGGAAGCGACTCACGTCGCAGTCGAGCCTCTAGCTCCGCATGAATGCTGTAAAGACTGAACTCACTATGATCGAGCAAAATCAAGGTAGTCGGCGAAGAACAAAGAATTTGCCGACACAACTCAGAGCCTATTGAACCGCCGGCACCTGTTACCAACACTACTTGGTCGCGTATGCATCTCTCGAAAAGCGCCATCTGTGGCGGCACAGCATCGCGCCCCAGCAAATCTGCAATATCGACTTCCTGAATATCCTCGACCTTCACCCTACCACTAGCCAGATCCATGATGTCCGGCACTGAGCGGATATGCAGCGGAAAACTTTCTAGATACTGCAGGATTTCCTTACGTCGAGCCCTAGTTGCCGAAGGAACGGCCAACAGAATCTCTTGGGCCCCAGTTTCACTAATCATTTGTTCTATATGCTTGGGCTTATACACTTTCAGGCCTGAGATGACCCGAAAGGAGATGCTTGGATCATCGTCAATAAACGCTACCGGGCGCATCGCCCGCCCAGCCCTCAAAGCAGCCAGCAATTGATTACCTGCCGTACCCGCGCCGTAAATTGCAACTTTAGACAAGCCATCATTACGACCCATGAAACTCATGGCGTAACGAACATTGAACCAGTTACCCATGAAGTATTGACGCATAAGCAGGCGCAAGCCGCCTGCCATAAGTAAGCTAAGCCACCAGTAATTAAAGACCAAGGAACGCGGCACTACAGCTGGAGCATCGCGATGCCAATACACAAGCAATGCAAGGAATAGCGCAGCAACAGTTACGGATCTGAAAATGGCGACGAGAGCATCATTGCCTAAATAGCGCAGTACTGCCCTATACATACCTAAACGAATATATACCGGGATAACCAGCAATGGAGCAGCAACGAATAACCACAAATGATCACCGAACGGATTAACCAGTCGCTCCGAACCCAACCGCACCCAGAACGCCAGCCATAGTGCCAGCCAAGTAATCACGACATCCGCCACAACCTGCACCAGCCGCTTATAACGACGCGGCCAGCCCAATAACCATGTGCGCAAAGTTAGAGGCCCCATTTCCATTCTCGTTATTATTAATAAACAGACCCAAGAGCAAAACTCAGCCTGCAGCCCCCGCTTTGAATCGGAGAGCAAGCCAGATCAAAGGGGCATAAGCCAGCGCTAGCCCGACTTCCGCAGCCCCCCCCAAAACAACCCAACAAGCTATGGGTAACAACCAGATCATATTGATCGCTGCAGTCGTCAAAGTCACTGGCAAGTGGCGACCGTAATGACGAGAGGCAACCTGATAGGCATGACTGCGGTGCGCCTGGTAGACCTTTTCGCCTCGCAGCAGGCGCCGTCCCAAGGTCAGCGTGGCATCGACAATGAAGACGCCCAGCAGAATCAACCAAGCCCAGAACAAGCGCGGATCGACCCAGGCAGCCTGCAGCGACAGCAACCCCAGGATCAGGCCCAGATAGCCACTGCCCGCATCACCCATGAAAATACGCGCGGGCGGGAAGTTCCAGAATAGGAATCCGGCACTCGCTGCGGCAATCAATGCCGGCAGGAACGCAGCATCGACATGCCCGGACAAGGCATACAGGAGCGCGCCAGCCAGACCGACGGTAACCGCCTCGACGCCGGCAATACCATCGATGCCATCCATGAAGTTGTAGAGATTGAGCATCCAAACCAGATAGAACACCGCCAAAGCGGCACCCAACCAACCCAAACTGACCCGGCCTCCAAAAACTTCCAGGTCCGGGGCTCCACCCAACCAGAAAACGCCCCAGATTGCCGCAGCAAAATGCGCAACCAGGCGCCAACGCGCAGCAAGCGGGCGGTGATCGTCGATGAAACCGACAAGGGCAACCAGACCACCCGCCCCCCACAGTGCCCACAGATGCTGAGCGGTCAGGCCGTTCCACAGGAACAGCCCAGGCAAAGCCAGGCTGACGCCCAAGACGATGGCCAAACCACCGCCGCGCGGAGTCGGCAAGGTATGCGAACTGCGCTGATTGGGGATATCCAGGACATTGCGCAGCAAGGCATAACGGCGCAGTAGCCAGGTCATCAGCAGAGACGCCAGAAACACCAGCAGCAGGAAACCTAACGCCATCATCGTGCTTCCTGCCCAAGGAAATCCAAGGCCGTCTGGCGCAAAAGCTGATCACTGGAAAACGGCGGCGACCAACCCAGGAGCTGACGATTCTTGCCGATATCGACACTCAACGAACCACACAGACGCTGCCCGACGCTGCGCTTCCCCAGCAATACCGCGCCAGCCTGCAACCAGCCTTGTGGTACAGGCAGCAGACGCGCAGGACGCTGCAGAGCGGACGCCAGCTTGCGCAGCAACTCGGTGGTAGACAGCGACTCACCATCACTGACCAGGAAAACCTGGTTGGTCGCCGCCGGGTGATCCAGGCAGCACACCAGCAAATCCAGCAGGTTCGGCAAACCAACCAGGCTGCGCCGGTTATGAATCGCCCCCAGCGGTAACGGCAGACCCTTGCTTAGCCAGCGCATCATGCTAAGGAAATTGGCCTTCACCCCCGGCCCATACACCAGAGGCGGCCGAATAATCACCACTTCCATAGCACCCTCTGCCGCCAGCTGCAGCAGGGCCTGCTCCGCTTCAAACTTGGAAACGGCATAGGGATCGCTGGGCGCAGGGCAGTCATCAGCGGTGAAGCTGGAACCAGGCAGCGTCTGCTCGCCATTGACCTTGATCGTGCTGAGGAAAATGAAGCGTTTCACCCCGGCCTGAGCAGCGGCCTGCGCCAGCTTGAGGGTACCTTGCAGGTTGACCCGGCGAAAATTCGCCAGCGGGTCATCGCTGCGCTCCTGCATCACATGCACGCGAGCCGCACAGTGCACAACCACAGAAATACCCTGCAGCGCCGCAGGATCGATGTCGTCCGTCGACAAATCACCCAGTATCAACCGATCAACATTGGCCGCAGTCGAAAGACTGCCAGCATCACGCAAACCCGCCACCACCCGCGCCCCTGGAACAGCTTGCAGGCGCTCGCTCAAAGCACGCCCAACGAAGCCGGTGGCCCCTGTCACCAAAATACGCATGTGCAAATCGCCTCACCGGGCAACAAAAAACAAGTCGAGAGAAAACCATAACGCAGGCTGCAGCGGTCGCTACGGGAATCAGGCCAGGAAGGCGTCCACGACAGGCAACGCTGCTCTAGATTGCCCCTTATGGAGCGGACTGGACTTCGCGCCCTTTGCGCAACGAGAGCAACTCTCGTTGCTGACGTGCAATGCGCGCACGCAAGCGGCCAAGCAGCCAGAGGTTAAGCAGAAGGGAAAACAGCGCACCGACGATAAAAGCCAGTGACATCAGCACCGCAACCGGCAACTCAGGGGTCAACCAACCCAGGAACACCAAGTGGCTGGCCTGACGGTTTTCCAGGATAAACACCAGCACCGCCAAACCAACCAGCAGCAATCCCAGAATCAGCAGGAAACGCTTCAAGCCAGTCAGCATGCTCGGACTTCCGGCAGGAGAAGATCACTCATCTTCGTTGACCCGATCACGCAGCTCCTTACCCGGCTTGAAGTGCGGCACGAACTTGCCATCCAGGCGTACCGACTCACCGGTTTTCGGATTACGACCGACACGCGGCGCGCGATAGTGCAGGGAAAAGCTGCCAAATCCGCGAATCTCAATGCGATCCCCGGTCGCTAACGCCTGCGACATCTGCTCCAGCATGGTCTTGATCGCCAGCTCGACATCCTTGGAGGATAGCAACCCCTGATGGGTGACAATGCGATCGATCAACTCCGACTTGGTCATGGTTTTCCCTTCTTTTTCAAGCGGCTAGATCACTAGATAGGAAGGTTTTAGCATGCTGATCAGCTTTTGAACAGCCTATAAAACAAGGTGTTAGCGCAAAGTCGTGACTCACCGACAGGATTCAGTCCTAACCACAACCAGGCTAGACGAGCAATCCATGCCCATCGCCCTGAGCGCACCATCAGCGCTAAAACACACAGACACAAAAAAGGGCGACCGAAGTCGCCCTTTTTCCGATCAACCTGAACTTAGTTCTGGTTCATCTGTGCACGGATCAGATCACCAATGGTGGTCGGACCGGTGGTTTCAACTTCTTGCTTGGTACGCAGCTCTTTCATCGCGTCTTTTTCGTCTTCGACGTCTTTGGACTTGATGGACAGGCTGATTACGCGGCTCTTGCGGTCGATGCTGATGATCTTGGCTTCGACTTCGTCGCCTTCTTTCAGCACGTTGCGGGCGTCTTCAACGCGGTCACGGCTGATTTCGGAGGCTTTCAGGGTCGCTTCGATATCGTTGCCCAGATCGATGATGGCGCCTTTGGCGTCAACTTCTTTCACGGTGCCACGAACGATGGTGCCCTTCTCGTTGATCGAGGCGTAGTTGGAGAACGGATCGTCTTCCAGCTGCTTGATGCCCAGGGAGATGCGCTCGCGCTCCGGATCAACGGAGAGGATGACAGTTTCCAGCTCGTCGCCCTTCTTGAAACGACGCACGGCTTCTTCGCCCACTTCGTTCCAGGAGATGTCGGACAGGTGAACCAGACCGTCGATGCCGCCGTCCAGACCAATGAAGATACCGAAATCGGTGATCGACTTGATGGTGCCGGAGATCTTGTCGCCCTTGTTGAACTGGCCAGAGAAGTCTTCCCATGGGTTCGACTTGCACTGCTTGATGCCCAGGGAGATACGACGACGCTCTTCGTCGATGTCGAGAACCTGAACTTCCACTTCGTCGCCGACGTTAACGACTTTGGATGGGTGGATGTTCTTGTTGGTCCAATCCATCTCGGACACGTGCACCAGGCCTTCAACGCCTTCTTCCAGCTCAGCGAAGCAGCCGTAGTCGGTCAGGTTGGTGACCTTGGCGGTAACACGGGTACCCTCTGGGTAACGCGCCTTGATAGCAACCCATGGGTCTTCGCCCAGTTGCTTCAGGCCCAGGGAGACGCGGTTGCGCTCGCGATCGTACTTGAGAATCTTGACGTCGATCTCGTCGCCAACGTTGACGATCTCGGACGGGTGCTTGATACGCTTCCAGGCCATGTCGGTGATGTGCAGCAGACCATCAACGCCGCCCAGGTCAACGAACGCACCGTAGTCGGTGAGGTTCTTGACGATACCTTTGACCTGCTGGCCTTCCTGCAGGGATTCCAGCAGAGCTTCGCGCTCGGCGCTGTTTTCCGCTTCCAGGACGCTGCGACGGGAAACGACAACGTTGTTGCGCTTCTGATCCAGCTTGATGACCTTGAACTCGAGCTCTTTGCCTTCCAGGTGGGTGGTATCACGCACCGGACGGACATCGACCAAGGAACCCGGCAGGAACGCACGGATGCCGTTAACGTCGACAGTGAAGCCGCCTTTAACCTTACCGTTGATAACGCCCTTGACCACTTCTTCAGCGGCGAAAGCTGCTTCCAGAACGATCCAGCACTCGGCACGCTTGGCTTTTTCGCGGGACAGCTTGGTTTCACCAAAGCCATCTTCAACCGCGTCCAGCGCTACGTGTACTTCATCACCGACGTTGATGGCCAGTTCGCCAGCATCGTTGTAGAACTGCTCAAGCGGGATCAGGCCTTCGGATTTCAGACCAGCGTGGACGGTTACCCAGCCAGCTTGATAGTCGATATCGACGATGATCGCGGTGATGATCGCGCCAGCCTGAAGATTGAGGGTCTTTAGGCTTTCTTCAAATAGTTCTGCAAAGCTTTCGCTCATGTTGATTCCTGTTGATCAAGGGCAGGGAATCTGCCCAAACCACACTCCAGACAATGTGGGTTCGTGATGTAAAAAGAGGCCTGCAGGACGTTGACTGGTCTCCTGCATGCCTCCTTGTCGACCGCGAAAGTGCGATCTTTTACTACCCGGCGAGATCGCGGCTGGCGACCTCGCTGAGAATCCTTTCCATGACTTGTTCGATGGACAGTTCGGTGGAATCCAACTGGATGGCATCGGGTGCCGGCTTCAGTGGAGCCACAGCGCGCTGCATGTCACGCTCATCACGTGCTCGAATCTCGTCTAGGAGACTCGGCAGGCTAACACCTTCGACCTTGCCTTTCAACTGTAGATAGCGGCGACGGGCGCGCTCCTCGGCACTGGCGGTCAGATAAATCTTCAGCGGCGCCTCAGGGAACACCACGGTGCCCATGTCGCGACCATCGGCAACCAGGCCCGGCGCTTCACGGAAGGCGCGCTGACGCTGAAGCAGCGCCTCGCGCACCGCCGGCAGGGAAGCGACCATGGAAGCACCAGCGCCGACCTGCTCGTTGCGGATATCGTCGGTAACCTCGTCACCTTCGAGAATGATGCGCTTGCCGATGAACTGCACGTCCAGATGGGCGGCCAGGGTTTTCAGCGCTTCCTCGTTGGTCAGGTCGATACCGTGATTGCCGGCGGCAAAAGCCAGCAGGCGATACAGGGCGCCGGAGTCCAGCAGATTCCAACCCAGCTTGGCGGCCAGCAGACCGGCAATGGTGCCCTTTCCCGAGCCGCTCGGCCCATCGATGGTAATGACGACAGCAGTCATGCCTGCTTCTCCTCCGCGACGCGGATGCCAGTTTGGGCAGCCAGGCCAAGGAAGTTGGGGAAAGAGGTGGCAACGTTGGCGCAGTCGTGAATACGAATCGGCGCCGTAGCGCGCAGCGAAGCAACGCTGAAGGACATGGCGATACGGTGATCACCATGACTCCACACCACGCCACCGCCGATCGGGCCACCTTCGATAATGATGCCATCCGGTGTCGGCTCAGCCTTGACGCCCAAGGCGATCAGGCCGTCAGCCATGACCTGGATGCGATCAGATTCCTTGACCCGCAACTCCTCGGCACCACGCAGCACAGTGCGTCCTTCGGCGCAGGCGGCAGCGATGAACAGCACCGGAAACTCGTCGATAGCCAGCGGCACCAGGTCTTCCGGGATGTCGATCCCCTTCAGCTTGGCCGCGCGCACGCGGATATCGGCGACCGGTTCGCCACCCACTTCCCGCTGGTTTTCCAGGGTCAAGTCAGCGCCCATCAACTTGAGAATATCGATCACCCCGGTACGCGTCGGGTTGATGCCGACATGCTCCAGCACCAACTCGGAACCTTCAGCAATGCTCGCCGCGACCAGGAAGAACGCCGCGGAGGAAATATCCGCCGGTACTTCGATATGAGTAGCGGTCAGCTTGTGACCGGATTCGACGGTAGCGACATTGCCATCGACCGCTACCGGATAGCCGAAGCCACGCAGCATGCGCTCGGTATGGTCGCGGGTCGGCGCCGGCTCGGCCACACTGGTCTCGCCAGCGGCATACAGGCCGGCCAGCAACAGGCAGGATTTGACCTGGGCACTGGCCATCGGCATTTCGTAGTTCATGCCGGTCAGGCGCTGACCGCCCTTGATGTGCATCGGCGGACGACCTTCGGCGGCCGTCTCGATGATTGCGCCCATCTCGCGCAGTGGTTTGGCCACACGGTTCATCGGACGCTTGGACAGCGAAGCATCACCGGTCAGCACGGTATCGAACGGCTGCGCGGCCAACAGGCCGGAGAGCAGACGCATCGAAGTACCCGAGTTACCCAGGTACAGCGGGCCGGGTGGCGGTTTGAGGCCGTGCAGGCCGACGCCATGCACGGTCACTTTGCCATGGTGCGGGCCTTCGATGACCACACCCATGTCGCGGAACGCCTGCAGGGTCGCCAGGGCGTCTTCACCTTCGAGGAAACCTTCCACTTCGGTGGTGCCTTCGGCCAGCGAGCCGAGCATGATCGAGCGGTGCGAGATGGACTTGTCGCCCGGTACGCGGATGCGGCCGGAAAGCGAGCCACCGGGATTGGCGAGGTAAATCAGGTCGTTCGAGTGCATGGCGTCCACATAGGCCCTGCGGGCCAGGATTTTGCTGAAATGCTCGCGGGCAAAGCGGGCGCGGGTGAACACGCCCAGCAATTGATGCCCGTCCCCTGCGTCAACCGCGTCGCGCAAGGCGTCGAGGTCATCGCGAAATGCATCAAGGGTGCGCAGCACCGCCTCGCGATTGGCGAGGAAGATGTCGTGCCACATCACCGGATCACTGCCGGCGATCCGCGTGAAATCGCGGAAACCGCCAGCGGCATAACGGAATATCTCTAGGTTCTCGCTGCGCTTAGCCAGCGAGTCAACCAGGGTAAAGGCCAGCAGGTGCGGCAGATGACTGGTAGCAGCCAGCACCTGATCATGGTGCTCCACGTCCATATGCTCGACATCCGCACCCAGCGCGCGCCACAGTCCGTCGACCAGAGCCAGCGCGGCAGCATCGGTCGATGCCTGCGGCGTGAGGATCACCTTGTGGCGGCGAAACAGCTGAGCATTGGAGGCTTCCACCCCGCTCTGCTCGGAACCAGCGATCGGATGGCCCGGCACGAAGCGTGGGTTATCGCCGACAAAGGCCAGGCGCGCTGCGCGCACCACATTGCCCTTGGCGCTGCCGACATCGGTGAGCACCGCATCGCCCAGATCGAGCTTGGACAACTGCGCCAGCAGCTTCTCCATGGCCAGGATAGGCACCGCCAGCTGGATGACTGCAGCCCCCTGACAGGCGGCCGCCAGATCGATTTCGCAGCGATCGACCACGCCTAGTTCAACCGCCAGGCGGCGCGACTCAGCATCCAGGTCGACCCCGACCACCTCGGTGAACAGGCCCTTCTCGCGCATGCCCTTGGCAAAGGAGCCGCCGATCAGGCCCAGACCGACCACCACCAGGCGGCCGAGCTTGGCGGATGCAGATGACACCGACATGACATCAGCCACGCGCGAGCACCTGCCCCAATACGTCGAGGAAGCGGGCGTTTTCCGCCTGGGTACCGATGGACACGCGCAGGAAAGTCGGCATGCCGTAGCCGCCTACCGGACGCACGATCACACCCTCCTGCAACAGCGCCTGGTTGATTGGCGCCGCATCGCGAGCGAAATCGACGGCAATGAAATTGCCCTTGGACGGGATCCAGCTCAGACCCAGCGCCGCAAAACCGGCTTCCAGCTGAGCCATGCCGGCATCGTTGCTCTGCCGACTTGCCGCCAGGTAGTCACCGTCATCCAGCGCCGCACAGGCAGCACTCAGGGCCAGGCTGTTGACGTTGAACGGCTGGCGCACGCGGTTCAGCACATCGGCGACCTGTGGCGAGGACAGCGCATAACCGACGCGCAGCGACGCCAGGCCATAGGCCTTGGAGAAGGTGCGCGAGACGATCAGGTTGGGGTAACGCGCCAGGTAGTCGAGGCCGTCCGGCAGCTCATCACCCTCGGCGTATTCGATGTAGGCCTCGTCCAGCACCACCAACACATCTTGCGGCACGCGAGCGAGAAAATGCTCCAGCGCGTCGGGACCGAACCAGGTGCCGGTCGGGTTGTTCGGGTTGGCGATGAACACCACGCGGGTGTTGCCATCGATAGCCGCGAGCATGGCCTCCAGATCATGCCCATGAGCCTTGGCTGGCACCGCCTTGCCCTGCGCACCGACCGCCTGGGTGGCGATCGGGTAAACGGCAAAAGCGTACTGGCTGAAGACGGCGTTCAGCCCCGGCGCCAGCCAGGCACGCGCGACTAGATCGAGAATATCGTTGGAACCGTTGCCCAAAGTCACCTGCGCCACGCCCACGCCACAGCGCGCCGCCAGCTTCGACTTCAGCTCGAAGCCATTGCCATCCGGATAGCGAGTCAGCTCGGCCAGTTCGGCGCGGATCGCCTCCAGCGCCTTGGGCGACGGGCCCAGCGGGTTCTCGTTGCTGGCCAGCTTGACGATGCCGGCCGGATCGAGATTCAGCTCACGGGCCAGCTCGTCGACCGGTTTACCCGGCACGTAGGGCGAAAGCTTCTGCACGCCCGGTACGGCGCGGGCGAGGAAATCGCAACTCATGTGGGCTCCTTAGAGAACCGCTTTCGGGTAGGAACCCAGCACCTTGAGCGCCACGGCTTCCTGATTGATCTTTTCCAGCACGTCCTTGATCAGCGGGTCCTGGTGGTGACCGACGAAGTCGATGAAGAACACGTAGGTCCACTTGCCACTGCGCGACGGGCGGGTCTCGATGCGGGTCAGGTCGATGCCGTTGGTGTGGAACGGCACAAGCAGCTCGTGCAGCGCACCCGGCTTGTTGCGCATGGAGACGATCACCGAGGTCTTGTCGTCGCCGGTCGGCGGTACTTCCTGGCTGCCGATGATAAGGAAGCGCGTGGAGTTGTCCGGGCGATCCTCAATCTTCTCGGCCAGCTTGCTCAAACCGTACAGGCTCGCCGCCATATCACCGGCGATAGCCGCCGAATTCCACTCGCTCTTCACCCGTTTGGCCGCTTCGGCGTTGCTGGAAACCGCCACGCGCTCGACATTCGGGTAGTGCGCATCCAGCCACTTGCGGCACTGGGCCAGGGACTGGGCGTGGGAATAGATACGGGTAATCTTGTCGGTCTTGGTAGTTTCGCCGACCAGCAGGTGGTGGTGGATACGCAGCTCCACCTCACCGCAGATGACCATATCGTGCTCGAGGAAGCTGTCGAGGGTGTGGTTGACCGCACCCTCGGTGGAGTTCTCCACCGGCACCACACCGAAGTTGACCGCACCGGCGGCCACTTCGCGGAACACTTCGTCGATCGCCGCCATCGGCTGACTGATCACCGCATGACCGAAGTGCTTGAGCGCCGCAGCCTGGGAGAAGGTGCCTTCCGGACCGAGGTAGGCGATCTTCAGTGGCTGCTCGAGGGCCAGGCAGGAGGACATGATTTCGCGGAACAACCGCGCCACTTCCTCGTTGTCCAGCGGACCCTTGTTCAGCTCCATGATGTGCTTGAGCACCCAGGCTTCCCGCTCAGGCCGGTAGAACACCGGCGCCTCGCCGGCCGGCAGCGAGAGCATCTTCACCCGCGCCACTTCCTGGGCACAGCGCGCGCGATCGCTGATCAGCTCGAGAATCTTCTCATCGAGGCTGTCGATGCGTACGCGCAGCGCCTTGAGCTGATCAACGTCGCTCATCAGGCGTGCTCCTTCTCGAACTCCGCCATGTAGGCCACCAGGGCCTCGACGGCGTCCAGGCCGGTAGCGTTATAGATGGAGGCACGCATGCCGCCCACCGAACGGTGACCTTTCAGGTTGAGCAGGCCGCGCGCGTCGGCGCCCGCCAGGAAAGCCTTGTCCAGCTTCTCGTCGGCCAGGCGGAACGGCACGTTCATCCAGGAACGGGCATTCTTGGCAATCGGGTTGCTGTAGAAATCGCTGGCGTCTATAGCCTTGTACAGCAGGTCTTTCTTGGCCTTGTTGCGCTGCTCCATGGCCGCCACGCCGCCCTGTTCCTTGAGCCACTCGAAGACCAGGCCGGAGAGGTACCAGGAATAGGTTGCCGGGGTGTTGTACATGGAGCCGTTATCGGCCGCGACCTTGTAGTTGAGCATGGTCGGGCAGAGGCTGCGGGCACGACCGAGCAGGTCTTCACGGACGATGGTCACCACCAGGCCAGACGGGCCGATGTTCTTCTGCGCACCGGCGTAGATCAGGCCGAACTTGGACACATCGATCTCGCGGGAGAGGATATCCGAGGACATGTCCACCACCAGCGGGGTGTCGCCCACTTCCGGAATCCAGTCGAACTGCAGGCCACCAATGGTCTCATTGCTGGCGTAGTGCACATAGGCGGCGTCTTTCGACAGCTGCCACTCGTTCTGCCCGGGAATGGCGAAATAGTCGTAGCCCTTGGCACTGGCGGCAACGTTGACGTTACCGTAGCGACTGGCTTCCTCGATGCTCTTCTTCGACCAGATACCCGTGTCGATGTAGTCGGCGACACCATCTTCCGGCAGCAGGTTGAGAGCGATCTCGGCGAACTGCTGGCTGGCTCCCCCCTGCAGGAACAGCACCTTGTAGTCCGACGGGATGGCCAGCAGGTCACGCAGGTCCTGCTCGGCCTTCTCGGCGATGGCCACATACTCGTCGCTGCGGTGGCTCATCTCCATCACGGAGACGCCCATGCCGTTCCAATCGAGCATCTCGGCCTGGGCACGTTGCAATACAGCGGTTGGCAGCGCGGCTGGGCCGGCGCAGAAGTTATGGGCTCGCTTGCTCACGTCAGTCTCACTCTTCGTCGCTTGGGGCATCTACCGAGGTCTCGCCCTCGTCTGCCGCTTCCACTGGCTCGTTAGCTGCGCCTTCGGCCAATACTTCGCCGTCCAGCTCTTCGCCTTCGATCTCGTCTTCATCCACGCCGGACGGCTCCTGCACACGCTCCAGGCCAACCAGCGTCTCGTCGGTCGCCAGCTTGATCAGGATCACGCCCTGGGTGTTACGACCCAGGCAGCGCAGCTCGTCAACGCGGGTACGCACCAGCGTGCCCTGGTCGGAAATCATCATGATTTCCTCGCCGTTCTGCACCTGGATGGCGCCGATCAGGTTGCCGTTGCGCTCGTTGATGACCATGGCGATCACGCCCTGACCGCCACGCCCGCGGCGCGGGAACTCGGCCATCTCGGTGCGCTTGCCGTAGCCACGAGCCGAGGCGGTGAGGATCTGCGCGCCGGCTTCCGGGATCAGCATGGAGATGATGCGCTGGCCTTCCGGCAGGCGCATGCCGCGCACGCCACGGGCGGTACGGCCCATGGTGCGCACCTTGCTTTCCTTGAAGCGGATGACCTTGCCGCCATCGGAGAACATCATTACTTCACGCGCACCGTCGGTCACGGCAGCAGCGATCAGGGTGTCACCCTCTTCCAGGCGCAGGGCGATCAGGCCGGAACTGCGCGGCTTGCTGAACTGCACCAGCGGGGTCTTCTTCACGGTACCGTTAGCGGTCGCCATGAACACGTAGGTCCCGGTCGGCTCGTCGGCGCTGTCGTCATCGGCGTCTTCGTCGTCGCCGACTTCTTCGATGACTTCTTCCTGCTCGACCAGTACGCCTTCGATCACGTCGTCGCCGTCTTCACCTTCCGGTGCTTGCTGGCATACGGCTTCCAGATCGACCTGGAGCATCGCGGTGATGCGCTCTCCCTCGTCCAGCGGCAGCAGGTTGACCAGCGGACGACCGCGCGCGGTACGCGAAGCTTCCGGGATCTCGAAGGTGCGCAGCCAGTAGACCTTGCCCTTGCTGGAGAACAGCAGCAGGGTGGCGTGGCTGTTGGCGACCAGCAGGTGCTCGATGTAATCCTCGTCCTTCACCCCGGTAGCCGACTTGCCTTTGCCGCCGCGACGCTGAGCCTGGTAGGCATGCAGCGGCTGGGACTTGGCGTAGCCGCCGTGGGAGATGGTCACCACGCGCTCTTCTTCGGTGATCAGGTCGGCGATGGTCAGGTCGGTCTGCGAGGCCATAATCTCGGTACGACGGGCGTCGCCGAACTCGGCCTTGACCTTCTCCAGCTCCTCGCGAATCACTTCCATCAGGCGCGTGGCGCTGGTCAGGATGCGGATCAGCTCGCCGATCTGGGTGAGGATCTCCTGGTACTCGGCCAGCAGCTTCTCGTGTTCCAGGCCGGTCAGGCGGTGCAGGCGCAGCTCAAGGATGGCCTGGGCCTGTTCGGGCGACAGGTAGTACTTGCCTTCACGCAGACCGTATTGCGGATCGAGATCGTCCGGACGGCAGGAATCGGCGCCAGCGCGCTCAACCATGGCTTCCACGGCACTGGATTCCCAGGCGGCGGCGATCAGGCGCTCCTTGGCGTCAGCCGGGGTCGGCGAAGTCTTGATCAGCTCGATCACCGGATCGATGTTGGACAGGGCAACCGCCTGGCCTTCAAGGATATGGCCACGCTCACGCGCCTTGCGCAGCTCGTAGACGGTGCGGCGGGTCACCACTTCGCGGCGGTGACGGATGAACACCTCGAGCATGTCCTTGAGGTTCATCGTGCGCGGCCGGCCATCGACCAGAGCCACCACGTTGATACCAAACACGCTCTGCATCTGGGTTTGGGCGTAGAGGTTATTGATAATCACCTCCGGCACTTCACCGCGACGCAGCTCGATGACGATGCGCATGCCGTCCTTGTCAGACTCGTCGCGCAGCTCGGTGATGCCTTCGAGCTTCTTCTCTTTGACCAGCTCGGCGATCTTCTCGATCAGCCGGGCCTTGTTCAACTGGTACGGCAGCTCGGTGACGATGATCTGCTGGCGGCCACCGACCTTGTCGATGTCCTCGATCTCGACACGGGCACGCATATAGATGCGGCCGCGGCCGGTGCGGTAGGCCTCGATGATGCCGGCGCGACCATTGATGATGCCTGCGGTCGGGAAGTCCGGACCAGGGATGTACTGCATCAGCTCATCAACGGTGAGGTCACCGTTGTCCATCAGCGCCAGGCAACCATCGATCACTTCGGAGAGGTTGTGCGGCGGGATGTTGGTCGCCATGCCCACGGCGATACCGGACGAGCCGTTAACCAGCAGGTTGGGGATCTTGGTCGGCATGACCGCCGGGATCTGCTCGGTGCCGTCGTAGTTGGGCACCCAGTCGACGGTTTCCTTGTCCAGATCTGCCAGCAGCTCATGGGCCAGCTTGGCCATGCGCACTTCGGTGTATCGCATGGCGGCAGCGTTGTCGCCGTCCACCGAACCGAAGTTGCCCTGGCCATCGACCAGCATGTAGCGCAGCGAGAACGGCTGAGCCATACGCACGATGGTGTCGTACACCGCCGTGTCGCCGTGCGGGTGATATTTACCGATGACGTCACCGACCACACGGGCGGATTTCTTGTACGCCTTGTTCCAGTCGTTGCCCAGCTCGCTCATGGCAAAGAGCACGCGGCGGTGCACCGGCTTCAAGCCGTCACGCGCATCCGGCAGAGCACGCCCGACGATCACGCTCATCGCGTAGTCGAGGTAGGACTGTTTCAGCTCGTCTTCGATATTGACCGGGAGGATTTCTTTGGCCAGTTCGCCCATGAGAAGCCTGGTTCCTTTTTCTGGTGAAACCCCGTCACACCCATCCTGGGCGGAACCGGA
Organism: uncultured Pseudomonas sp.; assembly: GCA_964518735.1. Lineage (GTDB taxonomy): Bacteria > Pseudomonadota > Gammaproteobacteria > Pseudomonadales > Pseudomonadaceae > Aquipseudomonas. Next base: position 114,628 of record CAZFKQ010000011.1, on the reverse strand, counting down.
GTCCGCCGTTGCCACTCTTGCCCAGCAGCGACTTACGGCAAATCAACGAGTTAAGCTAACAATTCGCGCGAATGAACGGCCATCTACAGGCCATCCGGAAAACTGCCGGAGGTTACCACAATCACCGGCGCAGACCTACCCCGGCGGGCAGGTCTGACAATGCTGCGGACGAGCTGTCAGTGCAGGCGCTTGCGGCACATCAGTTGTGCCATTTTTGCCGCATCCGGCCGCTCGACTATGCCCTTTTCGGTGACGATCACGTCGATCAGATCAGCCGGGGTGACATCGAATACCGGGTTGTAGGCATCGACATTGGCGGCAATCCGCTGCCCGCCGACATCCAGCAACTCGCGACCGTCACGCTCCTCGATCGGAATGTCTTCGCCATCCTCCAGACCCATGTCGATGGTCGAACTGGGTGCCACCACCATGAAACGCACACCGTGATGCATGGCGCAGACAGCCAGCTGGTAGGTGCCGATCTTGTTGGCAACATCGCCATTGGCAGTAATGCGGTCGGCGCCAACGATGACCCAGGTGATGCCACGGGTCTTCATCAGGTGCGCCGCAGCGGAATCCGCATTCAGGGTGACCGGCACGCCCTCACCCTCCAACTCCCAGGCCGTCAGGCGTGAACCCTGCAGCCAGGGCCGGGTTTCATCGGCGTATACCCGCTCGACCAGACCATCCAGATACGCGGCGCGAATCACCCCAAGCGCCGTGCCAAAGCCGCCGGTGGCCAGGGCGCCGGTGTTGCAGTGAGTGAGGATGTTCTGCGGATTGCTCTGATGCTTGCGGATCAGCTCCATACCGAGCTGGGCCATGGTCAGATTGGCCTCGCGATCGCTTTCCAGGATGCCCAACGCCTCAGCCTCCAGCGCCAGCAGCGGATCATCTCCTGGTTTCAGGCGCTGCAGGCGCTCACGCATGCGCTCCAGAGCCCAGAACAGATTGACCGCCGTCGGTCGCGACTCGGCCAGCACGGTGAAATCGCCTTCCAGCTCAACCTGCCAGCCCGCATCGTCCCCGGCCAGGCGCGCTCGCGCCCCCAGCACCAGGCCGAAGGCCGCAGCAATACCGATGGCCGGCGCACCGCGCACCACCATCTGCCGAATGGCCTCGGCCACTCCGTCAGCGGAGTCATAGGTCAGCCAGATTTCCTCACGCGGCAACAGGCGCTGATCAAGCAAGTGCAGCTTGCCATCGCGCCATTCAATGGCCTTCACCTTCTCAGCCGCCAGCAATTGCTCACGCATGGCACACCCCACCTGCAGAAACGAAAAGCGGCGGATTATAGCGAGCGGCCGCCGGTATCGCTCAGTTATACTGCCGCCTCTCCTTATTTACCCGGATATATCACGCCATGCCCGACCAGCGCGCACCGCTTGACCTGCTGCTCCTGCCGACCTGGCTGGTGCCGGTCGAGCCTGCCGGCGTGGTGCTGCGCGAGCATGGACTGGGCATCCGCGATGGTCGCATCGCCCTGATCGCACCGCGCGCCGAAGCACTCAAGCATCCGACCAAAGAAGTCCGTGAACTGCCGGGTCACCTGCTGACCCCCGGCCTGATCAACGCCCACGGCCATGCGGCGATGACCCTGTTCCGCGGCCTGGCCGATGACCTGCCACTGATGAGCTGGCTGCAGGACCATATCTGGCCGGCCGAAGCCAAGTGGGTCGATGAAGACTTCGTGCGCGACGGCACTGAACTGGCCATCGCCGAGCAACTCAAGGGCGGCATCACCTGCTTCTCCGACATGTACTTCTTCCCGGAAGTGGCCAGCGAACTGGTGCACAAGAGCGGCATCCGCGCACAGATGACCATTCCCGTGCTGGATTTCCCCACCCCTGGTGCCCGTGACGCCGACGAGGCCCTGCGCAAAGGCCTCAAGCTGTTCGACGAACTCAAGCTGCACCCGCGTATCCGCATCGCCTTCGGCCCGCACGCACCCTACTCGGTCAGCGATGACAAGCTGGAGAACGCGCGCATGCTGGCTGAGGAGCTGGACGCCGGCATTCACATGCACGTCCACGAGACCGCCTTCGAAGTGCAACAGAGCCTGGAACTGCACGGCGTGCGCCCGCTGCAGCGGCTGGCCAACCTGGGACTGCTCGGGCCACGCTTCCAGGCCGTGCACATGACCCAGATCAGCGACGAAGACATCGCCCTGCTGGTAGAAAGCAACAGCAGCGTGATTCATTGCCCGGAATCCAACCTCAAGCTGGCCAGCGGCTTTTGCCCGGTGGAGAAGCTCTGGCAGGCCGGTGTCAACGTGGCCATCGGCACCGATGGCGCAGCCAGCAACAACAACCTCGACCTGCTCGGCGAAACTCGCACCGCCGCCCTGCTGGCCAAGGCCGTAGCCGGCAACGCCACCGCCCTGGACGCCCATAGCGCTCTGCGCATGGCCACCCTCAACGGTGCACGCGCTCTGGGCCTGGATGAGGAAACCGGCTCACTGGAACTGGGCAAGCTGGCGGACATGACCGCCTTTGACCTCTCCGGACTGGCCCAGCAACCGGTCTACGACCCGGTGTCGCAACTGATCTACGCCGGCAGCCGCAGCTGCGTGCAGCACCTCTGGGTTGGCGGCAAGCAACTGCTCGACCATGGCCGCCTGAGCCGCATGGACGAAGACCGCATCATCGCCAATGCCCGCGCCTGGGGTGCGCGCATTGCTGACAAGCATTCGATTTGAAGGAAAGCCCACATGAGCAACGTCGACCACGCCGAAATCGCCAAATTCGAAGCCCTCGCCCACCGCTGGTGGGACCGCGAGAGCGAGTTCAAACCGCTGCATGACATCAACCCGCTGCGGGTCAACTGGATCGACGAGCGCGTCAGTCTGGCCGGCAAGAAAGTGCTCGACGTCGGTTGCGGTGGCGGCATCCTCAGCGAATCCATGGCCCAGCGCGGCGCCACGGTGACCGGCATCGACATGGGCGAAGCGCCACTGGCCGTCGCCCAGCTGCACCAGCTGGAGTCCGGGGTCAACGTCGAATACCGGCAGATCACCGCCGAAGCCCTGGCCGAAGAAATGCCCGGCCAGTTCGATGTGGTCACCTGCCTGGAAATGCTCGAACACGTGCCGGACCCTTCCTCGGTGATCCGCGCCTGCTACCGCATGGTCAAGCCTGGCGGCCAGGTGTTCTTCTCCACCATCAACCGCAACCCCAAGGCCTACCTGTTCGCCGTGGTCGGTGCCGAATACATCCTGCGCCTGCTACCGCGCGGCACCCATGACTTCAAGAAGTTCATCCGCCCCTCCGAACTGGGTGCCTGGAGCCGCGCTGCCGGCCTGACCGTCAAGGACATCATCGGCCTGACCTACAACCCGCTGACCAAGCACTACAAGCTGGCCAGCGACGTGGACGTCAACTACATGATCCAGACCCTGCGCGAGGAGTAAGGCGCATGCGTTTGCGAGCCGTACTGTTCGACATGGACGGAACCCTGCTGGATACCGCTCCGGATTTCATCGCCGTGTGCCAGGCCATGCTCCAGGCACGCAACCTGCCAGCCGTGGACGACCAGCTGATCCGCGACCAGATTTCCGGCGGTGCCCGCGCCATGGTCGCCGCCACCTTCGCCATGGATATCCAGGCCGACGGCTTCGAAGCCCTGCGCCTGGAATTCCTCGAGCGCTACCAGCAGCACTGCGCGGTGCTGAGCAAGCCGTTCGACGGCATGGCCGAGCTGCTCACCGACATCGAACAGGCCAGGTTGATCTGGGGCGTAGCGACCAACAAACCCGTGTGTTTCGCCGCACCGATCATGCAGCAGCTGGGCCTGGCCGAGCGCTCAGCGGTACTGGTCTGCCCAGACCATGTCAGCCGCAGCAAGCCGGACCCGGAGATGCTCCTGCTGGCCTGCCAGAAGATCGGCGTACAGCCCGGTGAGGTGCTGTTCGTCGGCGATGACGCGCGCGATATCGAAGCCGGCCGCGCCGCTGGCTGCAAGACCGCCGCCGTCACCTACGGCTACATCCACCCGGACGACAACCCCCGCCACTGGGGTGCCGACGTGGTGGTAAATCACCCCCTGGAACTGCGCGACGTACTCGACCGCGCCCTGTGCAGCTGCTGAACGCCCCCACCACGCAGCCACGCCTATTTAGAGAGACTTCAGCATGTTTGACTACCAAGCCCGCCCCGACCTGCTGCAAGGCCGGGTAATCCTGGTCACCGGTGCCGGTCGCGGCATTGGCGCCGCCGCCGCCAAGAGCTTCGCGGCCCATGGCGCTACCGTGTTGCTGCTGGGCAAGACCGAAGCCAACCTGACCGCGCTGTACGACGAGATCGAAGCCGCCGGCTACCCGCAGCCGGCAGTCATCCCGTTCAACCTGGAAACCGCCCTGCCGCACCAGTACGACGAACTGGCCGCGATGCTGGAAAGCGAGTTCGGCAAGATCGATGGCCTGCTGCACAACGCCGCCATCATCGGCCCGCGCACACCGCTGGAACAGCTGTCCGGCGACAACTTCATGCGCGTCATGCAGATCAACGTGAACGCCATGTTCATGCTCACCAGCACCCTGCTGCCGCTGCTCAAGCTGTCGGATGACGCCTCGGTGCTGTTCACCTCCAGCAGTGTCGGGCGCAAGGGCCGCGCTTACTGGGGCGCCTATGGAGTATCCAAATTCGCCACCGAAGGCCTGATGCAGACCCTGGCCGACGAAGTCGACGGCATTAGCAACGTACGCGCCAACAGCATCAACCCGGGCGCCACCCGCACCAGCATGCGCGCCCAGGCTTATCCGGGAGAAAACCCGGCGAACAACCCCGAGCCGGAGGCCATCATGCCGGCCTATCTGTACCTCATGGGCCCGGACAGCAAAGGTGTAAATGGCCAGGCTTTCGACGCCCAGTAAGACTTGCAACACCAGCCGCCGGTTTTCCGGCGGCCACCTTCCATGAACGGCATCACATTGCCACTATCACCGCCAAACAACCGGCAACGATTGGCCGGTAGCGGCCGAAGAAAACACCTAAACCAATGAAATAAAACAACTTTATTGAATTGGCATGGAATTCGCTCTAGCTCAGTCATCACAGCGCCCAGCGCCAGAGGTTGAGTTCCATGGCTCCGCACAATCAGTCCAACACTATCGATTTCGATGCCGCCAAGCTGCAACGCCTGGGCTATGCCCGTGCTGCCCAGCAGGTTCTGAAGCCGGTCAGCCTGGCGCAGCTGCGCCAGCAACTGGGCATGCAACTGCAAACCTCGCTGGAAGTTGACCGCATCCTCGAACTGTTCTTCCGTGAAGTGCAGCGCCTCGTGCCGCTGGGTGCACTGAGCTATCAGCTGGCCTCCTGCGACCTGCGCCTGGAACTGGGCGAACGTGCCAGCCACTCGGCCGGCTACCGCCTCAGCCACGAAGGCGAATACCTGGGTGAACTGGTGTTCCGCCGCAACCAGCGCTTCAGCGAAGACGAGCTGGGCCAGCTGGAGTCTCTCCTGGCCAGCCTGCTGTTCCCGCTGCGCAATGCCCTGCTCTATCGCGCCGCCCTGCAGACCGCCCTGCGCGATCCGCTGACCGAAACCGGCAACCGCATCGCCATGAACCAGGCACTGCAGCGCGAGATCGACCTGGCCCGGCGTAACCTGCAGCCGCTGTCGGTATTGATGCTGGACATCGATCACTTCAAGCGGATCAACGACAGCCACGGCCACATCACTGGCGACGAAGTGCTTAAAGCAGTGGCCGGCGCCCTGAAGAACAGCCTGCGCAACATCGACATGGTGTTCCGCTACGGCGGCGAGGAGTTCATGGTGCTGCTGTCCAACACCAACCGCGAAGCCGCCGCCATGGTTGGCGAGCGCCTGCGCATGGCCGTACTGGGGCTGCAATACCTGGTGGAAGGCCGAGCCATTGACCTGACCATCAGCATCGGCTGTGCCACCCTGCTGGCCGGCGAGTCGGTCGACAGCCTGCAACGCCGCGCCGACAACGCGCTGTATGTATCCAAGCGCGAAGGGCGTAATCGCCTGTCCATGGCAGGGTAATGCCTACTGCGCTTGCCCATGCTGCGTTGATAACAGACTCGGACAGTGGCTTGCCGCTGAACGCCCAAGGGGCGGCCCGTAAGGGCGAACGTAGTGAGTACTGCTCATTTACAACACGTAAACTCCGCGCCCTCGTCTGTTCTCGCCTGGCCTGAGCTGCGCTCGCTACGGCCTTCCGAAATCGCATAAAAAAGGGGCTCCGCAGAGCCCCTTTTTATTTGCCTGGATTCAGCGCTTGCGCCCAAACCCCGGACGCTGCCCATCGCCACTTGGGCGCGGCTTGCGCGCCGGACGCTCGCTCGACTCGTTGGCCGGGCGCGGCGTGCGCCTCTTGTTCACATCTGCTGGACGCTCGGCCACTGCCGAACCACGCCCACCTTCACGGCGCTCGCCGGAGTCTTTGCGCGGCGCACGGGGCGCGCGCGACTGCTCGCCGCCTTCTTTGCGCGGACCGCGTGGAGCACGCTCAGCACTCTCGCCACGCGGTGCGCGCGCTGGACGCGATGCATCGGCGCCCACATTGAGATCCAACGACGGACGCAGCACACGCTTGGGCCGCTCGCCCTTGCCCAGCGGACGCGCCGATTTACGCTGCAGGCGGTCGAGCTTGTCGCGCATCTTCTCTTTCATCGCCGGCAGCGCCACCGATTGCAGACCGACTTCCTCACTGAGAATGTCGATTTCGCGCTGGGTCAGTTCGCGCCAGCGGCCCATGGGCAAATCGGAAGTCATGAACACCGGACCGAAACGCACACGTTTCAGGCGGCTGACCACCAGGCCCTGGGACTCCCACAAGCGACGCACTTCGCGGTTACGGCCTTCCATCACCACGCAGTGATACCAGTGGTTGAAACCGTCGCCGCGCGGCGCTTCCTTGATGTCGGTGAACTTGGCCGGGCCGTCTTCCAGCATCACGCCGGCTTTCAGCTGCTCGATCATCTCGTCGGTCACTTCGCCGCGCACACGCACCGCGTATTCGCGGTCCATCTCGTAGGAGGGGTGCATCAGGCGGTTGGCCAGTTCACCGTCGGTGGTAAACATCAGCAGGCCGGTGGTGTTGATGTCGAGGCGGCCGATGTTGATCCAGCGGCCTTCTTTCGGCCGCGGCAGGCGATCGAATACGGTAGGACGACCTTCTGGATCGTCACGGGTGCAGATCTCGCCTTCCGGCTTGTTGTAGATCAGCACGCGGCGCACGCTTTCCGCCATTTCTTCGCGTTTGAGCAGATGGCCGTCGACGCTGATAGCGTCGTGCAGATCGACCCGTGCGCCAAGAGTGGCAATCACGCCATTGACCTTGACCCGGCCCTGGCTGATCCATTGCTCGATATCGCGACGGGAACCTTGACCCATGCGGGCCAGGACTTTCTGCAGTTTCTCGCCGCTAGGACGGACTTGTTCGCTGTCGACTTCGTGTTCACTCATGCTCGGCACCTCCCGGTGTATTCAGTGATGAGGACGACGCCCGCTCGAATCGAGCCAGCGTCAAAAGGGGTCGCGCATCATACGCGCATAGTCGGCGCGACGCACGGCCAGACTATAGACCGCCTAGCGGGTTTTGCGTCGACTCTTGACCTTGAGTGCCCGTAGGCGCAGCTCGGCTTCCACCAACACGGCCCCTCTTTCCGCCTTGCCGAGCTTCTTCCAAGCCTTGATCTCGCGCTTGCTGCGCCCGCAACCGAGGCAGATTTCCTCGGCGAACTTGCAGATGTCGATGCAGGGATTCTTGCTCATGCCGGCAACCTGTGTGGGGAAGGCCCGGCCAGCATAAAGGTACGGATCACAGCGGCAGGATTGAACCTCTCAATCCTGCCGGTGGAGGATTTCAATGCAGGGAGTCGTTACCATCCAGATCGACCAACGATTCGTCGGCAGTTTCGGATTCGGCTTCGTCATCCAGAGCCAGATCGTCAAAGTCGGTCTTCAGGCCCTGCTCCATGGAATCCAGTTCGGCCAGCAAGCTGCGGAAACTGGTTTCGTCGCGCGGTTCAGTCGTCTCTTCTGCGCCAGCAGCATCGGCGCGCGCCTGCAGACCTGCCGGTACCGGCAGGTCGTCGTCCAGCGCCAGCATCGGCTCGGGCTCCAGCTCGCGCAGCTCAGCCAGGGTCGGCAACTCGTCAAGGTTCTTCAGATTGAAATGGTCGAGGAACTGCCGGGTGGTGGCCAGCATTGCCGGCTTGCCCGGTACGTCACGATGGCCGACCACGCGGATCCACTCGCGCTCCAGCAAGGTTTTGACGATCTGGCTGTTGACCGCCACGCCACGGATATCCTCGATCTCGCCACGGGTGATCGGCTGGCGGTAGGCGATCAGCGCCAGGGTTTCCAGCATGGCCCGCGAATAACGCTGCGGACGCTCTTCCCACAGGCGACCGACCCAGGGCGCGAACTTCTCGCGCACCTGCAGGCGATAGCCGGATGCCACTTCCTTCAGCTCGAAGGCCCGGCCCTGGCAGGAGGCAGCGAGAATACTCAGGGCATCACGGATGGTCGCCAGCTCGGGGCGTTCGGCTTCATCGAACAGTTCGCAGATGCGCTCCAGCGATTGCGGCTTGCCGGAGGCCAGGAGAAAGGCTTCCAGCAGGCTGGCCAGTTCTTTGGGATCGCTCAGATTCATTTATTCGGCTCGGGCACGCACGTGAATAGGGGCGAAGGCTTCATTCTGCACCAGCTCCACCAATTGCTCCTTGATCAACTCCAGCACCGCCATAAAGGTGACGACCACGCCGAGGCGCCCCTCCTCCACTGCAAACAGCTCGACGAACGGCACGAAAGCGCCGCCCTTGAGGCGCTCCAGCACCTCGCTCATGCGTTCGCGGGTGGACAGCACCTCGCGGGTGATCTGGTGGCTCTCGAACATGTCGCCACGGCGCAGCACTTCGGCCATGGACAGCAGCAGCTCTTCCAGACTGACATCCGGTAGCAGCTTGCGCGCCCGCGCCTCGGGGGCGTCAAGCTTGGGCACGGTGAGATCGCGACCGACTCGCGGCAGCTCGTCCAGCCCTTCGGCGGCGGCCTTGTAGCGTTCATATTCCTGCAAGCGGCGGATCAGCTCGGCACGCGGGTCGTCTTCCTCGGCCTCAGCTTCGCTGGAACGCGGCAGCAGCATGCGCGACTTGATCTCGGCGAGCATAGCGGCCATCACCAAGTACTCAGCGGCGAGTTCCAGGCGCACCGACTGCATCAGTTCGACATAGCCCATGTACTGCTTGGTGATCTCGGCCACCGGGATATCGAGGATGTCGATGTTCTGCTTGCGGATCAGGTACAGCAGCAGGTCGAGCGGGCCTTCGAAGGCTTCGAGGAAGACTTCCAGAGCATCCGGCGGGATATACAGATCCAGCGGCAGTTCGGTAACCGCCTGACCGTAGACCAGCGCGAAGGGCAGCTCCTGCTGGGCGCCGGCCTGTACGTCCTGGGTCTCGCTCACGCCTCGTCACCCTGGAATGGCGTGGGATCGCCACAACCGACGCGCACCACTGCAGGCTCGCCATCGGCCAGGTTGACCACGGTGGAGGCCTCCAGGCCGCCGTAGCCACCATCGATAATCAGGTCGACATGATGCTCGAGCACCTGGCGCATCTCGTAGGGGTCGCTCATCGGCAGCTCTTCGCCAGGCAGGATCAGGCTCACGCTCATCAACGGCTCGCCCAGCTGTTCGGCCAACGCCTGGGCGATCGGATGACCCGGCACGCGCAGGCCGATGGTGCGGCGTTTGGGATGCAGGAGCATGCGCGGCACTTCACGGGTGGCGTTGAGGATAAAGGTGTATGGCCCCGGGGTATGCGCCTTGAGTAGACGGAATGCTGCGGTATCGACCTTGGCGAACAGGCCGATCTGCGACAGGTCGCTGCACACCAGAGTGAAGTTGTGCTTGTCATCCAGCTGGCGCAGGCGGCGGATACGCTCGACCGGGCCCTTGTCGCCGATCAGGCAACCGATGGCGTAGGAGGAGTCGGTTGGATAGACCACCACACCACCACCGCGGATGATTTCCACAGCCTGTTTGATCAGGCGCGCCTGCGGGTTTTCCGGGTGCACCTGGAAGAACTGACTCATAACCTCTCCCTGTTCAGAGGGCAGCAATATTGGGGCTGTGGACATCGCTGAAGCGCTCCCACAAAGGTGGCAGGTCTTCGGGTAACGGACGGTACATGCCCAACTCCGACCAGTCGCCCGGTGCATGGAAATCGCTGCCGACACTGGCCAGCATGCCGAATTCGCGCGCCAGAATGGCCAGGCCGCCGACCTGTTCGGCCGGTTGCAGGCCATTGACCACTTCCAGCGCATGACCGCCGGCAGCGATGAAATCGGCGACCAGACGGCGCCGCTTGCTACGGGTGAAATCATACTGCCAGGGGTGCGCCAGGCTGATCCAGGCGCGTGCCTCGCGCAGCGTGCCGACCGCCTGTTCCAGGGTCGGCCAGTGCTGTTTCACATCGCCCAGCTTGCCGGAGCCGAGCCACTTGCGGAACGCCTCGGCGTGATCACGCACATGCCCGGCACGCACCAGGAACTCGGCAAAGTGTGGCCGCGCCGGTGCGTTGCCGCTGTCGCCCAGGGCCTGCTGCACGGCGCGAGCGCCCTCCAGGGCACCGGGCATGCCCTTGGCTTCCAGGCGCCGGGAAATTTCCTCGGCGCGCAGCCAGCGGCCCTGATGCAGTTCGCCGATGGCCTGCTGCAGCGCCGGGGCGTCGGCGGCAAAGGCGTAGCCCAATACATGAATAGTAGCGCCACCCCAGGTACAGGACAGTTCGATGCCGTTGACCAGTTGCATGCCCAGCTCGGCAGCGGCCTGGCGTGCCTCATCGAGACCTTCAAGGGTGTCGTGATCGGTCAGCGCCAGCATCTGCACACCCCGCTCATGGGCCCGCGCAACCACCACGGACGGGGCAAGAACGCCGTCCGACGCAGTGCTGTGGCAGTGCAGATCTACTTTCATGGGGCCGCTTTCAGGGTCAATGATGTTTGTTATTATGCCGCCACATCCCGCTTCTGGCTGCCGCCGTGAAACAATTCATCGATTTCATCCCGCTTATCCTGTTTTTCATCGTCTACAAGCTCGACCCACGCACCATCGACCTGGCTGGCCACAGCTTCGAGCTGGGCGGTATCTTCAGCGCCACAGCGGTTCTGATTGCCAGCTCGGTACTGGTCTACGGCACCCTGCTGGTGATGCAACGCAAGCTGGAGAAGGGCCAGTGGCTGACGCTGGTGGCCTGCCTGCTGTTCGGCGGCATGACCCTGGCCTTCCACAGCGAAACCTTCCTCAAGTGGAAGGCGCCGGTGGTCAACTGGCTGTTCGCCGCCGGCTTCGCCGCCAGCCACTTCATCGGCAACAAGGTGCTGATCCAGCGCATGATGGGCCACGCCGTGAGCCTGCCGCAGCCAATCTGGATCCGTCTGAACATCGCCTGGATCGCCTTCTTCATCTTCAGCGGCTGCGCCAACCTGTTCGTCGCCTTCACCTTCCACGACATCTGGGTCGACTTCAAAGTCTTCGGCAGCCTGGGCATGACCGTGCTGTTCCTGGTCGCCCAGGGCGTCTACCTGGCGCGTCACATGCATGACGATGCCCCCCAGCAAAGTAAGGACTGACATGCTCTACGCCATCATCGCCAGCGACGTAGCCAACTCCCTAGAACAGCGCCTGGCCGCTCGCCCTGCACACCTGGCCCGCCTGGAGCAGCTGAAAAGCGAAGGCCGCCTGGTTCTGGCCGGCCCGCATCCTGCGGTGGACAGCAATGATCCAGGGCCAGCCGGCTTCTCCGGCAGCCTGATCGTCGCCGAGTTCGAGTCACTGGTGGCCGCGCAAAACTGGGCAGATGCCGACCCCTACCGCGCTGCCGGTGTGTATGCCAGCGTGCTGGTGAAGCCTTTCAAGCTGGTATTGCCTTAAAAGCCCTACTGATCAAACTGCAAGCCATCGTTACGCATAACCCATAACAAAAAAATCGGGAAACTGGAGTTCCTCATGCGCACAGGTCCGCTGTCATTGCTTCTAACTACCTTGTTGTTCACGCCTTTGCTGGTAGCCGAAGAAGCCCCTGCAGCAACAGCCAGCAGCGCGGCACCAACAAACATCAGCACCGACAGCACGACTGCCATGCCGCCAGCAACTCCAGCAGAAATACCTGCCGAGCAAAGCGTTGCTGTAATGGATGGCGAGCGTGATGTCGCCTTGCTCAACCGCCTGCGCCAGGAAAACCAGCGTCTCAAGCTGAAACTCAAGGAAGCCCAGGCGCAACGGCCGGAGCAGCTGCTCAGCGAGCAACAGATGTGGTTCGCCATCGGCGCCGGTACCGCCCTGCTGGCCTTTATCGTCGGGCGCCTGAGTGGCGGACGGCGCAACAAACGCCAGAGCCAGTGGGTCTGAAGTACCAATCATGAATGAACTGCTGCTGATCGACGACGACCAGGAACTCTGCGAACTACTGGCCAGCTGGCTGCAGCAGGAAGGTTTCCAGGTGCGCGCCAGTCACGATGGCAGCAGTGCCCGTGCCGCTCTGAAACAGAGCACGCCGGCGGCGGTGATCCTCGATGTGATGCTGCCCGATGGCAGCGGGCTGGAGTTGCTCAAGCAACTGCGCAGCGAACACCCGGAGCTACCGGTACTGATGCTGTCCGCGCGCGGCGAACCACTGGACCGCATCCTCGGTCTGGAACTGGGTGCCGACGACTACCTGGCCAAACCCTGCGACCCGCGTGAACTGACTGCTCGCCTGCGTGCCGTGCTGCGCCGTACGACCCCGGTGGCGAGCAGCACACGCCTGGAACTGGGCGACCTGAGCTACAGCCAGGTTCGCGGTGCCGCCAGTATTGGCGAACAGGAAATCAGCCTGACCCTGTCGGAAAGTCGCGTACTTGAAGCCCTGCTTCAGCAGCCAGGTGAACCGGTGGACAAACAGACCCTGGCGCAACTGGCTCTGGGCCGCAAGCTGACCCTCTATGACCGCAGCCTGGACATGCATGTCAGCAACCTGCGCAAAAAACTCGGCGCGCATGCCGATGGTCGTCCGCGCATCGTTGCCCTGCGTAGCCGCGGCTATTACTACAACGCCTGAGAACCTGTCCACGATCTCTTGGCTGTCGGCCATCCTGCGTTAAAAATGGCCTCGGAATGCTCATTTACAGCTCGTAAACTCCGCTTCCTCGGCCATTTTTGCCTTGTCTGGCTCTAATCCAAAAGATCGTAAACAGGTTCTAATGGTAGCTGTCGCGACCCGTCTTTACCCAGCCTTTACCCTGGCCTGACTGCGCTTGACCTTGCCCGCCCTAGACTGGGCTCATCCGGTAATCCACCGGCATCGAGACAAGGAGACACACCATGCGCAAGACTCTGATCGCCCTGTTGCTAACTGCCGCCCTGCCAACCCTGGCCCTGGCGATGCCTGAAGGCGGCCAGCGTGAACACAAGCCCTGCGGCCAAGGCGAAATGCACGGCGAACAACGCGGCCCGGGCATGCGAATGTTCAAGGACCTCGACCTCAGCGCCGAACAGCGCGAGCAGATGGGCACGCTGATGCGTGAGCGCAAAGGCAGCCCGCAGGCAATCACCCAAAAGTACCTGGATAAGCTGTCGGAAAGCGACAAACAGGCGATGCAGAAGGAATTGGAAAGCGCACGCCAGGAGCACGACAAGGCCATCCGCGCCATTCTGACTCCAGAGCAGCAAAAGACCTTTGACGCACACAAGGCGGAAATGGACAAGCGCCGCGCCGAGCGTGAGGAGTTCGCCGCCTGGAAAGCCGAGAAAGACAACAAAGCCGAGTAGCAGCTCAGCAGTACGCTGCAGTAACCGGCTAAACCCTACCTCCCGACCTGCCTCTCATGGCAGGCCGGGCCTTTTGCTTGAGGAGAGCCTGTGTCTTCCATGTTCTGGCGCATCTTTGCCAGCTTCTGGCTAGCCGTCGCCCTGGTTGCCGGGCTCTCTCTGCTGCTCGGCCGGGCCCTTAACCAAGACAGCTGGATCATCAACCAGCACCCGGCCCTGGAGAACCTGCCCGAGCGTTGGAGCCAGCGCTTCGAGACACAGGGGCCGCAAGCCGCACAGGATTTCCTCGAACGGCGCAAACAGCGTTTCCACATCGATATCCAGGTGCTCGATGACAATGGCCAGCCCCTGGTGCGCGGCACCTTCCCGCCTCGCGCTGCCGCATTTGAAGCACGCCAGCGCAATGAGCGGCGCCTGCCCTGGCGGCGCCTGACCACCGAATACAGCAGCCCGAGCAGTGGCCAGACCTACCTGTTCATCTACCGCATCCCGCATCCTGAACTCGAAGCCTGGCATCGCGGCAGCCTGCTCTGGCCGCTCAGCGCCCTGGCCATTGCCCTGGTGGTGCTAGCCGGGCTCAGTCTGCTACTGACCTTGTCCATCACCCGCCCACTCGGGCGCCTGCGTAGCGCGGTGCATGACCTCGGCCAGACCGTCTACCAACAGCACAGCCTGGCGCGTCTGGCCGGCCGGCGCGATGAGTTCGGCGTACTGGCGCGCGATTTCAACCGAATGGGCGCGCGCCTGCAGGGGCTGATCGGCAGCCAGCGCCAGTTGCTGCGGGATGTGTCCCACGAGTTGCGCTCACCGCTGGCGCGTCTACGTATTGCCCTGGCCCTGGCCGAGCGGGCCGAACCGGCGGAGCGGGACAAGCTGTGGCCACGCCTGAGCAAAGAATGTGACCGACTGGAAGACCTGATCAGCGAGATTCTTGCCCTGGCCCGCCTGGATGCCGAGCCGGGCAGCGCGCAAGCAATCGATCTGGGCCAGCTGCTCGATGCCCTGGCCGAAGACGCGCGCCTGAGCGCGCCCGAACAACAGTTAGAAATCAGCATGGACAGCCGGCCCATGCCTTTGCAGGGTTGGCCGGACATGCTCGGACGGGCACTGGACAATCTGCTGCGTAATGCCTTGCGCTTCAATCCGCTCGGCCAGCCGATCGAGATCCATGTGCAGCGCCAGGCGCAGCAGTTGCTGATCAGCGTGCGTGATCACGGCCCCGGTGTGCCCACAGAGTGGTTGGAAAAGCTCGGCGAACCCTTTTTCCGCGCCCCAGGCCAAAGTGCCGCCGGCCATGGCCTGGGCCTGGCCATCGCACGGCGGGCAGCGGAGCGCCATTGCGGACAGTTACTGCTGACCAATCATCCGCAAGGCGGTTTTAGCGCCACCCTGGTGTTGCCGCTGCAACCAGCGCAGAACTGAGTCACGCTTTGGCCCCCGTAGGCTAGAGACTGGCCGACGCCAACGCCGGCAAATGCGCCACAGTCTTCCGCCCCAAGCGGACTTTCAACGGCTAGCCCGGATTCAATCCGGGCTACGGTTTGCCTCAGCCCTGCCAGCTGCCGACGAAATCGGCTGGCGCCAGTACCTGCGGCGTACGCCGCTCACCCTCGACACTGCCCAGATAGAGAAAACCAACAATCCGTTCATTGTCCGCCAGGCCCAGGCCGGCCATGACATGGGCGTCGTAGCACAGCTCACCAGTGCGCCACATGGCCCCCAGGCCTTGCGCATGCGCGGACAGCAGCATGCCGTGGGCGGCACACCCGGCGGCCAGCAATTGCTCCTGTTCCGGCACCTTGTGCGGGATTGTCAGGCGAGCGATCACCACCACCAGCAGGGGGGCGCGCAACGGCATGGCGCGCGCCTTGTCCAGCGCCTCGCTCCTGACCTGCGAATTGCCGGCCTGCAGCGCGCTGGCAAACAGCTCGCCAAGCTGGACGCGCGCCGCCCCCTCAACCGTAAGAAAGCGCCAAGGCCGCAACTGGCCGTGATCCGGTGCCCGCAGGGCAGCACGAAATAGCAGTTCGCGCTGCGCCGCATCCGGCGCTGGCTCCAGCAAACGACCGACGGAAACGCGGTTGAGCAATAAATCGAGAGCTTGCATCGGCCATCTCCAGGCAGGACAGGCTGGCATTTTAGTGTGCCGCCCCGAAAAAGCATCAGGCAATTGCCGCGCGCACGCCAGCAAGCCCCGTGCGGCAATACGCCGGTCAACTCCAGCATATGCGCCGGGCGGAGCGAACTTGGCATTTCGAGCTGCCTAGCGAGGTTCAGAGCAACTGCAGAGCAGGCCGACCGCCGCAACTGAGCCAGCGTGCTTCTAGAGCAGCGTGCTCTGCAGGTAGAATGCCGCCTTCTTCGCTTACCGAGCTGCCTCATGGCTTTCTCGACGCTGCGCATCATCGGTTTCATCATCGGCATTTTTCTGATCACCCTGGCCGTGAGCATGGCCCTTCCCATGCTTACCCTGCTGGCATTCGAACGCACCGATGACCTGACCGCCTTCCTCTGGTCAAGCATGATCACCTTCATTGCCGGCATAGCCCTGGTGATACGCGGCAAACCGCAACATTCGCAGCTGCGCCCGCGCGACATGTACCTGCTGACCACTGCCAGCTGGGTCGTGGTGTGCTGCTTCGCCGCCCTGCCGATGGTACTGATTACGCACATCAGCTATACCGACGCCTTCTTCGAAACCATGTCGGGCATCACCACCACGGGCTCGACCATTTTTGTCGGTCTGGACAGCATGTCACCGGGTATCCTGATCTGGCGTTCGATGCTGCACTGGCTAGGTGGCATCGGTTTTATCGGCATGGCGGTGGCGATTCTGCCGCTGCTGCGTGTTGGTGGCATGCGCCTGTTCCAGACCGAGTCCTCGGACTGGGGCGAGAAGGTCATGCCGCGCTCGCACATGGCCGCCAAGTATATTCTGCTGATCTATCTAGCCTTCACCCTGCTGGGCTTTCTGGCTTTCTGGGCTGCCGGGATGACCCCGTTCGAAGCCATCAACCACTCGATGGCATCAATCTCCACGGGCGGATTCTCCACCTCGGACAGCTCCCTGGCCCATTGGCAGCAACCGGCCATTCATTGGGTCGCCGTGCTATTTATGATTATCGGCGGCCTGCCCTTCACCCTCTACGTCGCCACCCTGCGCGGCCATCGCCGGGCATTGCTACGTGATCATCAGGTGCGCGGTTTCATCGGCTTTCTGTTGCTGACCTGGCTGGTGTTCGGCACCTGGCTGTGGGCCAACTCCGAACACAACTGGCTGGATGCCGTGCGCATCGTCGCAGTCAATGTCACCTCGGTGGTCACCACCACCGGCTTTGCCCTGGGCGACTACACGACCTGGGGCAGTTTCGCGGTGCTGCTGTTCTTCTACCTGACCTTTATTGGTGGCTGCTCCGGCTCTACCTCAGGCGGCGTGAAGATTTTCCGCTTCCAGGTCGCCTTCGTCCTGCTTAAAGCCAACCTGCAGCAACTGGTGCACCCGCGCGCGGTGATCAAGCAGCAGTACAACAACCACAACCTGGACGAAGACATCGTCCGCTCGCTGATTACCTTTTCCTTCTTTTTCACCATCACCATCGGCGTGATCGCCCTCGGCCTGACCCTTACCGGCCTGGACTGGGTCACCGCCCTGACCGGCGCGGCCACCGCCGTGTGCAACGTCGGCCCGGGACTGGGCCCGACCATCGGCCCAGCCGGCAACTTCGCAACGCTGCCGGACACCGCCAAGTGGCTGCTGACCGTCGGCATGCTGCTCGGCCGTCTGGAAATTCTCACCGTGCTGGTACTGTTCACCCGCGCCTTCTGGAAGCACTGATGCGCCAACCTGAAATGACCCCGACCGCCTGCGGACAAGAGTACTAATGACCCTGCCGACTCTGCGTACTCTGGCGTTCATCAACGGGATATTCCTGGTCACCCTAGCCATCAGCATGCTGGTGCCGGTCGCTACCCTGATGGTTTTCCAGCAACCCCAGGGCATCAACGCATTTCTCTGGTCCAGCCTGCTGACCTTCATTGCCGGCATCACCATGATTGCCCAGGGCCGGCCGCAGAACGGTCAGCTGCGGCCACGCGACATGTACATGCTGACGGTCTCGAGCTGGATCATGGTGTCGATTTTCGCCGCCCTGCCCTTTCTCTTCACCCAGCATGTCAGTTTCACCGATGCCTATTTCGAAAGCATGTCGGGCATCACCGCCACCGGCGCCACCATCTTTACCGGCCTGGACAGCATGTCACCGGGCATCCTGATCTGGCGCTCACTGCTGCACTGGCTCGGCGGTATCGGCTTTATCGCCATGGCCGTGGCGATTCTGCCGATGCTGCGTATTGGTGGTATGCGCCTGTTCCAGACTGAGTCCTCGGATCGCTCGGACAAAGTCATGCCGCGTTCGCACATGGTCGCCAAGTACATGGTGCTGGCCTACGTCGGCCTTAGTGGCTTTGCCGTGCTGGCTTTCTGGCTGGCCGGCATGAGCCTGTTCGACGCAATCAACCATGCCATGTCAGCCATCGCCACCGGCGGTTTCTCCACCTCGGACGCCTCCCTGGGCAAATGGCAGCAGCCAGCCGTGCACTGGGTTGCCGTCATGGTGATGATTCTCGGCAGCCTGCCCTTCGTCCTCTATGTTTCCACCCTGCGCGGCAACTTCCGGGCGCTGGTGCGCGACGAACAGGTGCGCGGCTTCTTCCTGATCCTGTTGAGCAGCTGGCTGCTGCTGGCCTGCTGGAAATGGAGCAACAGCGACATGCCCTGGCTGGACACGCTGCGGCATGTGGCGGTCAACCTCACCTCAGTGATGACCACAACCGGTTTCGCGGTCGGTGACTACCACCTGTGGGGCCCCTTCGCGAGTATGTTGTTCTTCTACCTGGGGTTCGTCGGTGGTTGCTCCGGCTCCACCGCCGGCGGGCTGAAGGTGTTTCGCTTCCAGGTCGCCTACATCCTGCTCAAAGCCAACCTGATGCAACTGGTGCACCCGCGCGCGGTGATCAAGCAACAGTACAACCGTCACCGCCTGGATGAAGAGATCGCCCGTTCGATTCTCGCCTTCGCCTTCTTCTACACCATCACCATTGCCAGCCTGGCGCTGATCGTAGCGATGACTGGCATGGACTGGATTACCGCACTCTCCGGCGCGGCCTCCATGGTTTCCGGAGTCGGCCCGGGCATGGGCGAAGTGATCGGCCCTGCGGGCAACTACGCCGCGCTGCCAGATCTGGCCAAGTGGGCACTGACCCTGGGCATGCTGATCGGACGCCTTGAAGTGCTCACCGTGCTGGTGCTGCTGATGCCTTCCTTCTGGCGCCACTAGACCTTCTTTCTTTACTCAGCCGTCTCCACCCACACGCTGGCGGTCATGCCGGCGCTCAGGGTCAGCTCTGCCGGCATCTGTTCCAACTCGATACGCACCGGGATGCGCTGGGCCAGGCGTACCCAGTTGAAGGTCGGCTCGACATTGGCCAGCAACTGACTGTCGGCAATCGCATTACGATCGGTAATGCCGCGACTGATGCTCTGTACCCGCCCGCTGAACGTCTCGTCGCTGCTCATCAGGTGAATGCGTGCGGGTGCGCCGACCTGGATGCCGGGCAGCTTGGTTTCCTCGAAGTAGGCCTGGACATAGAAGGAACCATCGGCCACCAGCGCCATCACCGGCTGACCGGCCTGCACATAGTTGCCCTGGGCCAGGTGCAGGTTGGTCACCTGGCCATCCCGTGGCGCACGCACTTCGCTCCGTTGCAGGTTGAGTTCGGCCAATTGCACTTCGGCCAGGGTCTCCTGGTATTCGGCGCGGGCAATCTCGGCACTGATCTGCGCGTTCTCGCGCAGCTCCGCGCTGATCGCCTGCGGCCCCAGGCGCGTACGCCGCGACGCTTCGTGCTCGCGCAGGCGCAGTTGCTGCTGGCGGGTTTCGGCGACGGCCCTGGCCTTGACCAGAGCCGCCTCGTAGCGCTCGCGATCGATGCTCATCAGCAACTCGCCAGCCTTGACCTGCTGGTTGTCGCGCACCTTGAGTTCGACCACCCAGCCGGACACGTCCGGAGCGATACTCACCACATCGGCGCGCACCCGCGCATCGCGGGTCCAGGGCGAAAGCATGTAGTACCGCCACAACCAGATGGCCGCCAACAAAGCCACGCCAACCACCAGCGGGGTGACGAGCATTCGCGGTAGGGACTTCATCGTTCTCTCCTCAAGCTCAGCTCAGCGCTGCCACCAGCGCCGCCAATACACAGACATACAAGGCACAGTCGAACAGCGCCTCGTGCCAGATCCAGCGCGCCAGGCCAACGCGCTGCAGCCCCAGGCGCAACAACCCGGTCAGCAGCAGGGCCAATAGCGCATACAACAACAGCGGGCTGAGCAGCACACCGCCCAATGCCCACTCACGCAATTCCATGGCTTTCTCCTTGGCGCTCACACCACTGCTGCCAACTGTGGTTCAACTGCTGCAATGCCGCCTGGGCCAGACGCAGAGCATCCTCGCCGGGCTGTTCGTAAAGCGCCTGAGCCAGGGCCTGGGTCGGTCGCTGCAGGGCTTGCGCACGCGCCGGGGCCGGCCCCTGGGCCAGCACATGCCCGAGTTCATTGAAGAACTGCTGTTCGGCTTGGCGCGGCACCTGGTGCGCGGCCGCCAGACAGGCGCGCAGGTGCAGCAGCTCATCACCCATATCCAGACTGGCCACGCCATCGTCCCAGCGACTGCGACTGGCATCCGGCAAGGCCGGGTAGTAACGCGCCAGCTGTAGCAGGCGATCGGCCATGCGCCCGCCGAACCAGTTTTCCGCGCCCTGCAGGGCCTGACTGCTGAGCCGGGCGAGGTCCTCCAGGCTGGCCTGCAACAGGCGCCGACCCAGCCAGACCGGATTGCGCAGCACGATCAGACGCAGCGCCAGCACCGCACAACCGACGCCGATTAGCATGGCCAGGGCCTCGTTGAGGAAGAAGGCGACGTCGTAAACCATGTCGTTACGCGGCGCACAGAGCACGATGAAATGCAGGCAGAACGACGTGGCAGCACCGGCCAGCGCCGGCCTGGCCATGCCCAGCAGGCCGAAAAACAGCGGCACACCGAGGCCCAGGCAAAGCAGCGGAAAACCGTTCCACTGCGGCAGTAATAGCTGGCCCACGAGAAACGCCACCGGCAGGGCATAGAAGATCCCACGCAGGAAGGCCATGCCGATCAGATCGGCATTTTCTCGGCTGGCAAACAGGCTGCAGACCACACTGGCCAGCAACAGGGCAGCACTGGCGGCGGGCCAGGCGGTGAGCAGCCAGAAGGCCGAGAGCACCAGCAGGGTCAGGCAGCTACGCAGACCATACACCGCGGCGGTCTGCACATCGCGGTGCCAGGACAACGCCGGCGGCGCATCCTTCGGTGCCACGCCTCGCTCCACCGCAGCCAGGGCCTGTTGCGTCCGCTGCAGCTGGCGCATCAGCAAACCCAGACGCGCCAGGCAGTATTGCCGCGCCAGGGGCTGACGTTCGACGTGCGAAGCCTCCTCCAGGCGCTGTTGCAATGTGGCCAGATCCACGCGTTCAGGAGCCTGCAGCGCCGCCTGCACCTCGCTCAGCCAGGGCGCCAGGCCCAAGGCCTCACCACCATCCAGCTGCTGCCACTGGCGCGCCACACCGCGAGCCAGACGCAGCAGGCCAAGCAGATCACGGGTCAGCACACGCAAGGCGCGGGCACGCTGGCGCCCGCGCACGCCCTCGAACCAGGCGTGTTCGCGCTGGGCATCCACCGCAACGATGCGCCCGAGCACTTCCAGCAGCCCCTGGCGCCCCTCACCGGTGCCGCGCAGTGCCGCAGCCGCCGCCTGCACCCCAGCCTGCCAGGTAGCGCGCGCCTGTGGGACCAACAGGCGCTCGACGCGCTGCGGCCAGACCAGCGCGCTGACCACCATCGAACAGAGAATGCCCAGGCAGATCTCAGTACAGCGCGCCACCGCCTCATCGAATACCAGCAGCGGCTTGCCGATGATCGGCAGGCAGATGATCGCCACCGTATAACCGGCCAGCACGAAGGCGTAGGCCCAGGCGCTGCGCAGCAGGGTCGAGGCCATGGTGCACAAGCCCAGCCACAGCGCCATCACCAGCAGGAACAACCAGGGCGCCTGGGCGAACAAAGCCATGAACAACACCGCCATGCTGGTGCCGACGAAAGTGCCAAGCAGGCGGGCCAGGCCCTTCTGCACCACCATACCGGAGAGGTGCTGGGCGACGATAAAAGCGGTCATCAGTGCCCACTGCGGCTGGTCCAAGTCGAAGCGGAACGCGCACCACAGCGCCAGGCCACCACTAAGCAGGGTTTTACCGGCGAACTGCAGCGCGGCGGCGCTGGGCATCAGGAAGGCGGATAAGGAATCACGCAAGGCGCTTACCTGTCGGGTTTTTCACTCAAAGGTAGATGGTCGTCGCCAGACCGGCTAACAACCAAGCTAATTATTAGCTAACTATCTATGTCACTCAAGCCTCCCTCGGATAAGCGGTGCTTGCTATTAATTAAACGAATATTTAATTATTAATACATGACTAAGCCCTCTCCACCCAAACAGCCAACTCGAGCACCGGGACGCCCCGTCGGCGATGCCCAGCTGCAGCGCGAACGCCTGCTCGATGCCGCCGCCCAGGCCTTTGCCCATACCGGCATCCAGGCCTCCAGCCTGCGCAGCATCGCCCAGCAGGCCGGGGTCACCCCAGCCCTGGTCAACTACTACTTCGGCAGCAAGCAACGCCTGGTCGACGCCCTGGTCGAGGAGCGCTTCCTGCCGCTGATCAGCAAGGTCGCCAAAGGCCTGCAGGACGCCGGTGACGACCCGCGCGAGCTGGTCGAGCACTTCGTCCGCGGCCTCAGCGCCATGGTCGCAAGCAACCCGTGGATTCCGCCGCTGTGGGTGCGCGAAATCCTCTGCGAAGGCGGCCAGTTGCGCGAGCAGCTGACCGGGCGCATCGCCCCGCTGATTCCCCTGCTGCTGGCCCAGCGCTTCGCCGCCGCCCAGGCCCGTGGCGCCCTCAACCCGGCGCTGGACCCACGCCTGCTGGTGGTCTCGCTGATCGGCCTGACCATGCTGCCCTACGCCGCCGCACCGCTGTGGCGCGGCATCTTCGCCAACCCGCAGATCGGCGACGAAGCGCTGATCGCCCACACCCTGGCCCTGTTGCACAACGGGATGGAGACCTGAAATGAGCAGACTGCTGCTCTGCCTGCTGCCCCTGGCCCTGCTCACCGGCTGCAACCCGTCCGCCGATGAGGTGCTGCTCGGCACCCTGGAGTGGGACCGCATCGGCCTGCCTGCCGAAGCCTCGGAGCGCATCCTCGACTGGCACGTGGCCGAGGGCGACAAGGTCGTCGCCGGGCAGTTGCTGCTGGAACTCGACCCACGCCGCCAGGATGCGCTCATTGCCCAGGCCCAGGGTGAAGTGGTGCAGGCCGAGGCCCGCCTGCGCGAGTTGCGCAACGGCGCGCGCGCGGAAAGCATCGAAGCGGCCCAGGCCAGCCTGGCTCGCAGCCGCGCCGAACAGCTGGATAGCGAGCGCAACTTCCAGCGCATCGCCGCGCTCTACCAGCGCAAACAGGTGGCCATCGCCGAACTGGACCGCGCCCGCGCTGCCCGCGACCAGGCCAGCGCCGCCACACGCAATGCCGATGCCCAGCTGCGCGAGCTGACCAATGGCACCCGCCCCGAACAGCTGGAGCAGGCCGCCGCCAACCTGGACGCCGCCCGCGCCAACCTGGCCCAGCTGCAAGTCGGTCGGGAACACCTGAGCGTGCGCGCGCCGCGTGCCGGTCGCGTCGACGCCCTACCCTTCAAGCCCGGCGACCAGCCGCCCATGGGCGCCGAAGTGGCCAGCCTGCTGGTCGGCGAGCAACCCTACGCACGGGTCTTCGTGCCGGCCAGGCTGCGCGCCGGCCTCAAGATTGGCGACGCCATGCGCGTCTATGTCGAAGGCATCGAGCAGCCGTTCGCCGCCGACGTCAGCGCGATCCGCAGCGAAGCCAGTTTCACCCCCTACTTCGCCCTCACCGGCGACGATGCCAGTCGCCTGGTGTATCGCGCTGAACTGCGCCTGCAGGACGCTAGCGCCCAGCAGCTGCCGGCCGGCCTGCCTCTGCGCGCCGAGCGAGCGGGCCATGCACAGCAGTGAGCTGGTGATTCAAGCGCGCGGCCTGAGCAAGCGCTTCGGCCCACTCACCGCAGTCGACCAGCTCGACCTCAGCGTGCGCCGCGCCGAAGTATTCGGTTTTCTCGGTCCCAATGGTTGTGGCAAGTCCACCACCATCCGCATGCTCTGCGGCCTGTTGCTGCCCAGCGCCGGCGAGATCGAGGTGCTTGGCTGCCAGATCCCGCACGATGCCGAGGAGCTGAAGCGACGCATCGGCTACATGACCCAGCGCTTCTCCCTCTACGAAGACCTCACGGTGGCCGAGAACCTCGACTTCCTCGCCGCCGTGCATGGTCTGCCCCGGCGCAGCAGCCGCCAGCGCATCGACGAAGTGCTAGAGCGCTACTGGCTGGCCGACCGGCGCAAGCAGCTGGCCGGCACCCTCAGCGGCGGGCAGAAGCAGCGCCTGGCCCTGGCCGGCGCCGTGCTGCACAAACCCGACCTGCTGTTGCTCGACGAACCGACCAGCGCGGTCGATCCGCAGTCGCGCCGCGAGTTCTGGGACTCGCTGTTCGAACTGGCAGACGCCGGCACCACGCTGCTGGTGTCCACCCACTACATGGACGAGGCCGAACGCTGCACCCGCCTGGGCATCCTCGACGCCGGCCGCCTGGTGGCCGACGGCAGCCCGCGCGAACTGATGGACGCCCTGCCCGGCCATCCCCTGCTGATCGAGCATCCCCAGCCACGCCTGGTGCAGCGCACCCTGCAGGGCAGCCCGGATGTGCTGGCCATGGCTCAGATCGGCAACGTCCTGCGCGTGCTGGTGGCCAAGGCCGAGGCCCGCCAGCACATCGAACAGCGCCTGCGCAGCGCCGGCCTCAGCGCGCAGATCGAGGACGGCGAAGCCAACCTGGAAGACGTCTTCGTCAGCGTCACCCGCAAGCCCGTGCAGGCCCAGCCATGAACCTGCGCCGCCTGAGCGCCATCGTGATCAAGGAACTGCGCCAACTGCGCCGCGACAAGCTGACCTTCGCCATGATCGCCGGCATCCCGCTGCTGCAGCTGGTGCTGTTCGGCTATGCGATCAACATGGACGTGCGCGGCATCGAGGCTGCCGTGCTGGACCAGGCCAACAGCGCCAGCTCGCGTGAAGCGGTGGCGGAAATCGCCTCCAGCCAGGTGCTCGACCTGCGCTACCGGCTGAGTTCGCCGCAGCAGATCGACCAGTTGCTGCGCCAGGGCAAGATCAGCGCGGCACTGGTAGTGCCGGCGGACTTCGACGCCCGCCTGCAACGCCAGGACCGCCCTCCCTTGCAGCTGGTGGTGGATGGCTCGGACCAAAGCGTGCAGGCCTCGGCGCGCCAGCTGGCAGCATACCCGCTGCCCGGCTGGGAGAGTCGCCAGGGCGTGGAAGTGGTCAACTTCTACAACCCCGAACGCCTGGCGCCGCTGAACACGGTACCGGGGCTGATCGGGGTCATATTGACCATGACCATGGTGCTGTTCACCGCCGTGGCCCTGGTGCGCGAGCGCGAGCACGGCAACCTGGAAATGCTGATCGCCACCCCGGTATCGCCCTGGGAACTGACCATCGGCAAGCTGCTGCCCTTTGTCGGCATCGGCCTGGTGCAGATCACGGTGATTCTGCTGGTCGGCCACTGGCTGTTCGGCGTGCCGGTGCGCGGCTCGCTGCTGGAACTGTACGCCGCCTCGCTACTATTTATCGTCGCCAGCCTGGCCCTCGGCGTGTACCTGTCGACTCTTTCGCAGACCCAGTTCCAGGCCATGCAAATGGCCTTCTTCACCTTCCTGCCGCAGATCCTGCTGTCCGGCTTCATGTTCCCCTTCGCCGGCATGCCCAAGGCCGCGCAATGGATCGCCGAACTGATGCCGCTGACCCATTACCTGCGCCTGGCGCGCGGCATCATGCTGCGCGAAGCAACGCTGCTCGAGCTGTGGCCGCCGATGCTGGTTCTGCTGCTGTTCTCGGTGGCGCTGCTGGCACTGGCGGTGACCCGGATCAGCAAGCGTCTGGACTAGGCTCGGCTACCGCTATCGCGCTGCCCACGACGCGGGTTTCACCCGCCCTACGCCTGCGCGACATTCTCGCAGGCAAAAAAAGGGGCGACCGAAGTCGCCCTAATTTGCCTTGCGTGCTCGTTGCCTGGATAGATCAGCTGGGCTTGCGCTTGTGCGAATCCTTCCAGATGAAATAACCGACGCCTGCGAAGAAGGCGATCATCAGACCGACCGTACCGATGCCGGCGAGTACCACTGTATCGATGAACATGGCTGCCTCCTTGTGCAAAGCCCGTATTGGATGGCTTCAAGGTAATGGCAGAGGGCGCGGCGAAAATTGACCCGGGTCAATATCCGCATGGCCAGGAGGCAGGAGGTGTTGCGGGTGTTGATCTGGGTCAATTTTGCCGAGGGTCTGGCGCTGACGCAGAACTTGTTGCGGATCAAGGAAGCGCCCCTCGCCCACTTGTGGCAAAGACGCTGAGAAAAGGCGTTGGCCCAACGCCCTCTTTCCCAGCCCCAGGTTTCAGCTTCCTGGAACCCTCTACCTTCTGCCTCCATGCAGCTAGACCCAAGGGTCAAAAGCGCTCTAGACCTGTTGCTCACGCCGCTATGGCGCAGTACGAAAAGTCGTAGACAGGCCCTCAGCGCTTCTTCGGTTTGTTCTTGGCCTTCTTCTTGACCTTGGGCAGCGGCAACGCCTGCTCGAAGGCCTGGCGCATCTCGTCGAGCTTCTTGTCGTGCAGGTCGTGGATGCGCTTGCCGCGCTCGGCGCTGAAGTCGATCAGCTTGTCGTCGTTGCTCATGACTGAGTCCGGATCAGGCGAAAAGTGAGGTTGAGGCGTGGCGCCACCGGCTTGGCGGTTTTCGCCACCTGATGTTGCCAATAATGCTGGGTTGCGCCGGCCATGACCAGCAGCGCGCCGTGCCCCAGCTGCAGCGAGTGCTCGATACCCTTGTGGCCCTTGCGGCGCAGATCGAAGCGCCGGGTAGCACCAAGATTGAGCGAGGCAACCAGCGGATTGCGCCCCAGCTCGGGTTCGTCGTCACTGTGCCAGCCCATGGAGTCCTGGCCATCGCGGTAATAGTTGAGCAGCACGCCGTTCAGCGGCTGCCCCGCCACCGCCTCGACCTGCGCGCGAATCTGTGCCAGCAAGGGTGTCCAGGGCAACGGCTGGTGCAGCAGGCCGGAATAGCGATAGCTGGCCTCGGCATCGCCATACCAGGCCACCAGGCGTGGCACCGGATAGTAGCGGCCGTGAAGGAAGACTTGCGGCTGCTCCCAAGGCGTCTCGGCCAGCAGTTGCGCCAGCCACTGGTCGGCACAGCTCGAATCCAGCCAGTGCGGGCGGTAATCCAGTTGGGCATCAGGCAATTGCAGGGGCAGGGGCAGGTCGGCGAATAGATCCACGGCTTAGATTTCTGGCAGGTTGCAAAAACGGGTCAGACCTCGACATCGACCCAGAGGCCCTGGCGCGGCAATTCATCGAGCAGTTTTTCATCGGCCTTCTCGACCTCGCCTTCGGCCAGCGCCTCGGGTGTATAACCACGGCGCTGACGGCGGCGCTGCTCCTCGCGCAGGAGCATCTCGGCTTCCTGCGGGTGACGCTTGTCCAGCTCCACCGCGCTCTCCTTGGAGCTCTCGCTGGCCGGGGTAACCGGTGGAATCTCCGGGCGCGGCTTGGGCACGTCCTGCTGGACGGTCACCGGCTGGAGGCTGTGTGGGATAGGCGGCAGCATGAAAATTCCTTCCTGTTAAAGGTGCTGTCGGCTGGACGGCCATCAACTTGAACGCACGCTCGCTACACTTTCGACTCAGGCGCTGCCGATTGATTCCAGGCAAAGCCACAAGTGTCGTCGCTCTGCGCGCGGCGTTCCGTTAACATACGCGGCTTTTTTCGCAGCTGGGGCAATTCATGGCAAGTGGCACTGTGCAGCAGTATGAACCGGGACAACGCTGGATCAGCGACAGCGAGGCGGAACTGGGCCTCGGCACCATCCTCACCTCGGACGGACGGTTGCTTACCGTGCTTTATCCGGCGACCGGCGAAACCCGCCAGTACGCCCTGCGCAACGCCCCGCTGACCCGCGTGCGCTTCGCCCCGGGTGACGAGATCACCCATTTCGAAGGCTGGAAGATGACCGTACAGGAAGTCGAAGACGTCGACGGCCTGCTGGTCTACCACGGTTTCGATGCCCAGCACGCCCCCTACACCCTGCCGGAAACCCAGCTGTCCAACTTCATCCAGTTCCGCCTGGCCAGCGACCGCCTGTTTGCCGGCCAGGTTGACCCGCTGAGCTGGTTCTCCCTGCGCTACCACAGCCTCGAACACCAGAGCCGCCTGCTGCAATCCAACCTCTGGGGCCTGGGCGGCGCGCGCGCCCAGCCGATTGCCCACCAGTTGCATATCGCTCGCGAAGTCGCCGACCGGGTCGCCCCACGCGTGCTGCTGGCCGACGAAGTGGGCCTGGGCAAGACCATCGAAGCCGGCCTGGTGATTCACCGCCAGCTGCTCACTGGCCGCGCCAGCCGCGTGCTGATCCTGGTACCGGAAAACCTGCAGCACCAGTGGCTGGTGGAAATGCGCCGGCGCTTCAACCTGGAAGTGGCGCTGTTCGACGCCGAGCGCTTCGTCGAAAGCGATGCCGACAACCCCTTCGAGGACACCCAGCTGGCGCTGGTCTCGCTGGAGTGGCTGAAACGCAGCGACAAGGCGCAGGACGCCGCCTTCGCCGCCGGCTGGGACCTGCTGGTGGTCGACGAGGCCCACCACCTGGTCTGGCACCCGGAAAAGGCCAGCGACGAATACCGCCTGGTCGAGCAACTGGCCGGTCTGATCCCCGGCGTGCTGCTGCTCACCGCCACCCCGGAGCAGCTGGGCCTGGAAAGCCACTTCGCCCGCCTGCGCCTGCTCGACCCCAACCGCTTCCATGACCTGGACGCCTTCCGCGCCGAGAGCGCCAACTACCGTCCGGTCGCCGAGGCGGTGCAGGAGCTGCTCGACGAAGGCCGCCTGTCGGAGAAGGCCCACGCCACCATCCACGGTTTCCTCGGCGCCGAGGGCGAAGCGTTGCTGGCCGCGGTCAGCGATGGCGACACCGAAGCCGCCGCGCGCCTGATCCGCGAACTGCTGGATCGTCATGGCACCGGCCGCCTGCTGTTCCGCAACACCCGCGCTGCCGTACAGGGCTTCCCCCAGCGCCAGCTGCACGCCTACCCACTGGCCAATCCGGTCGAATACATGGAGCTGCCGCTCGGCGAGCATGCCGATCTGTACCCGGAGGTCAGCTACCAGGCCCAGCAGGAAGGTGCCGAGGACGAGCGCTGGTGGAAGTTCGACCCACGTGTCGACTGGCTGATCGACACCCTGAAGATGCTCAAGAAGTTCAAGGTGCTGGTGATCTGCGCCCACGCTGAAACTGCCCTGGATCTGGAAGACGCCCTGCGCGTGCGCTCCGGCATCCCGGCCACGGTGTTCCACGAGGGCATGAACATCCTCGAACGCGACCGCGCCGCCGCCTATTTCGCTGACGAAGAGTTCGGCGCCCAGGTGCTGATCTGCTCCGAGATCGGTTCCGAAGGCCGCAACTTCCAGTTCAGCCACCACCTGGTGCTGTTCGACCTGCCGGCCCACCCGGACCTGCTCGAACAGCGCATCGGCCGTCTCGACCGCATCGGCCAGAAACATGTGATCCAGCTGCATGTGCCCTATCTGGAAAACAGCCCGCAGGAACGTCTGTTCCAGTGGTACCACCAGGCGCTGAACGCCTTCCTCAACACCTGCCCGACCGGCAACGCCCTGCAGCATCAGTTCGGCCCACGCCTGCTGCCGCTGCTGGAAGAGAGCGAAGGTGGCGACTGGCAAGGCCTGCTGGACGAGGCCACGGCCGAGCGCCAACGCCTGGAAGGTGAACTGCACAGCGGTCGCGACCGCTTGCTGGAGCTCAACTCCGGCGGCTCCGGCGAAGGCCAGCAGCTGGTCGAGGACATCCTCGAGCAGGACGATCAGTTCGCCCTGCCGATCTACATGGAAGAGCTGTTCGACGCCTATGGCATCGACAGTGAAGATCACTCGGAAAATGCCCTGATCCTGCGCCCCAGCGAAAAGATGCTGGACGCCAGCTTCCCGCTCGGCGACGACGAAGCGGTCACCGTGACCTACGACCGCAACCAGGCCCTGGCCCGCGAAGACATGCAGTTCCTCACCTGGGAACACCCCATGGTGCAGGGCGGCATGGACCTGGTGCTGTCCGGCTCGATGGGTAACACCGCGGTGGCGCTGATCAAGAACAAGGCGCTGAAACCCGGCACCGTGTTGCTCGAACTGCTCTACGTCAGCGAAGTGGTGGCGCCGCGCTCGCTGCAGTTGAGCCGCTACCTGCCGCCGGTGGCACTGCGCTGCCTGCTCGACGGCAACGGCAACGACCTGGCCGCGCGCGTGGCCTTCGAGACCCTCAACGACCAGCTGGAAAGCGTGCCACGGGCCAGTGCCAACAAGTTCGTGCAGGCCCAGCGCGAGGTGCTGAGCAAGCAGATCAATGCTGCCGAGGCGAAAATCCTGCCACGCCACACCCAGCGCGTGGACGAAGCGCGCCAGCGTTTCAGTGCCAGCCTGGACGAGGAAATTGCCCGCCTGACGGCCCTGCAGGCGGTCAACCCGAGCGTGCGCGACAGCGAAATCGAAGCCCTGCGCAAGCAGCGCAGCAGCGGTTTGAGCTTCTTCGAGAAAGCCGCCATGCGCCTGGAAGCGATCCGCGTCCTGGTCGCCGGCTGACGCCACGTAGGGCGGGTAAAATCCGCGATGGCAGTGGCGCGGGTTTTACCCGCCCTACGAATCCTGCAGACAAAGCAAAAGGGCGGCCAATGGCCGCCCTTTCCATACCCGCGCCACGTAACTTAAGCGGCGCCCAGCTTGCTGCGCATCTTTTCGCACATCACGGTCATCTCGTCGTAGATCACCTGCGGATCCTGACGCTTGATCTGCCAGGCCATGCGCCCCTGCTCGTGCGGCAGGATCATGAACTCGCCCTTGGCAACTTCCTCATAGATGTAGTCGGCAATGTCCGTGGCAGTGATGGGGCTCTGCTCCAGCAGCTTGCCGACCTGCTGCTTCATCGCCGGGGTCGGGCCACGGAACGAGTCAAGCAGATTGGTTTGGAAGAACGACGGACAGACCACATGCACGCTGACGCCTTCCGGCTTGAGCTCAGGCAGCAGGCTCTCGGACAACGCCACCACGCCAGCCTTGGCCACGTTGTAGTTACTCATGGCCGGGCCCTGCATCAGCGCAGCCATGGAGGCGATATTGATAATCCGCCCCTTGCTCTCTAGCAGCAGCGGCAGGAAGGCCTTGCAGCCCTTGATCACGCCCATCAGGTTGATCGCCAACTGCCAGTCCCAGTCTTCCAGACTCAGATCGCCGAAGAAGCCACCCGCCGAAACGCCGGCGTTGTTGACCAACACATCGAGGCCGCCGAAACGCTCCTCGCAGGCCTGGGCTACGGCCGTCAGCTGGCTGTAGTCGCGTACATCGCAACGCATGGTGAAACCATCACCACCGGCCGCGCGCACCAATTGCAGGGTTTCCGCCAGGCCACTCTCGTTGACGTCGGCCAGGGCCAGCTGCCAGCCCTCGCGCGCCCAACGCAGGGCTATTTCGCGTCCCAGACCGGAGCCCGCTCCGGTAATCATCATGCGCTTGTGCATTCTTTACAGCCTTGTTATCGGGTGAAGATGCAAGGAGTGTAACCAAGCTCTGCGCATGCGCCTCGCAGCATCAGAGTGCTGAATGACAGCCAAGAAAGCCGCACTCAGGTTACCCGCTCGCAACACGCTCCACCGGTCATGCCCTGCTACGGCGGCGCAGGCGACACAACAGCCATAGGTAAGCCGCAGCATTGACCAGCAACACCAGTGTGCCCAGGCCGAGTTGGATCTGCGGCGTCAGGCCGGCAGGGTAGATAAGCGGAATCAGGTAGTGCTCGACGAAGCCGCCGCTGTAGCCAGCCTGCCCTGCCGCTTGGCGCAGATGATTCTCCAGGGGCGTCAGCGGGCAGTACCAGTGCATCAACTCGACGGACGCGCCCCAGGCCACGGCCGGCAAGTGAACAAACACCAGCCAACGCCAACGCAGCACCAGCAGGGCACCTAGCAGCACGAACAGGATAAAGCCCAGGTGCAGGAGCACCACGCCATCGGCCGCGATGCGCAGAATCATCGCGATGCCCCCTGCCTACGCCTGCTGATTACTCCGCTGCCGGACCCGTTCATTATTCTGCCTCGCCAAACCACGGAACATTATGCATAACGGGATCACGCTGATTCCGCATGAACCTCTACTCGACGAATAGTTTTTATCGCCTGATTTCAATGATTTAGCGTCAAGACGCAGAACTTAAGCATTCTTATTTATATTAAATTTTATATATTTTTCAATTGCTTATGTTTGACGATCGACATTAGCGGGCGCAAACTTCGGTGTTACTTACACCAGCCACGCGAGGCGCGTCATGAAAGGCGACAAGAAAGTCATCCAACATCTGAACAAGATCCTCGGCAACGAGCTGGTAGCCATCAACCAATACTTTCTGCATGCGCGCATGTACGAAGACTGGGGCTTGAAGAAACTCGGTGAGCACGAGTATCACGAGTCCATCGACGAGATGAAGCATGCGGACAAGCTGATCAAGCGCATCCTCTTCCTCGAAGGCCTGCCCAACCTGCAAGACCTGGGCAAGCTGATGATCGGCGAAAACACCAAGGAAATGCTCGGCAGCGACCTCAAGCTGGAGCAGCAGGCCATCCCCGACCTGAAAGCCGCCATCGCCTACTGCGAAAGCGTCGGCGACTACGGCACCCGCGAGCTGCTGGAAGAAATCCTCGAGTCCGAGGAGGAGCACATCGACTGGCTGGAAACCCAGCTCGGCTTGATCGACAAGGTCGGCCTGGAGAACTACCTGCAGTCGCAGATGGACGAGTAAGCCAGCATCCATAAAAAATTGCCGGAAGCAATTTTTTGACGTTGCGTAGCGACGGCCCGGAGGGTGGTAGCCAAGGATGACGGCTCACAAAAAAGCCCGGCCAAGTGCGGGGCTTTTTTATGCTGTCGACAATCCTCTAAAGGCACTGCATATCCGTACCACAGGCATTCGAATCACGCAGCGCCGGTGACTGCATGCGTACCGTGGCTTCAGAGGTGATAACAATGCCACGCCGACCCGCCTGGCAGATATCGGCATAACCGGGTACTGCATTCTGCGAGGCACCACTGAAGCTACCTTCGATCTTGGCGTTGTTGAAGCTGGATGCTGCACTGAGCAAGCGATCGACAATTGGCACGACCAGATACATGCAGTACTGCACGCGAATCTTCAGCAAATTGGCATCCTGGATACCGGTTGCCGGGCGATACATCAGGTTGTCGTTGGGGATCAGGTAATCCGACTCGTCGCCGTCGAACTCCGCAAAGGCACTGAAATCGCTGAGGGTCGGACTGATGCGGGTAATGCGCACATAGTTGTCCACTTCGGCCCCGGCCTCGATATTGGCGCGTTCCTTGTCGGCATCGGTGTTGTGATGGATGAACATCGGCGTCAAGCCGCGAATCAGCCCTCGGCGTATGCCTTCGTAGCTGGCATTGTTCACCGCACCCAGCCGGGCAGCCTGGAAGGTGGCGTAATTGAGACTGTTCTTCGCCGAATAGATAAAAGCCGCCTGGATGGTGCCGAAGATCAGAATGATCAACGCCGGCAGCACGATAAGGTACTCGACCATCGCCTGCCCCGCCTGCTTGCGCCTGCGCATCTCAGCGCTCCGCCGGCTCTAGCGGCACCTCGAACACCCGCATCACCGTTTCCGCCTTTCTCGCGACCGGCGCCACGCGCGGGTCGTTGCGGTCGATGTGCAAGTACATTTCCGCCACGCTGTGCCCCACCCCTTGCAGCTGCAGATAAATCAGGTTGTGCCAGGCCTTGGCATGCTTGGAGTCACGCAACAGCGCCTCGCGATAGGCCAGCATGGCGCCGTCGACATCGCCTTCCCGGGCCAGGCTGTTACCCAGGCGATAGCGCAAGTCAGCGTCCTTGGGCAGCTGTTCGCTCAGGTAGCGATAATCCCGGCTGGCGCGCGCATAATCGCCCGCTGCATAGGCCTCACTGGCCTGACGCTGACGCTCAAGCAGATCGCCACCCTCACCGGGGAACCCGGCACACCCGGCCAGCGCCGCCAACAGGCCACAGATCATCAGGCTGCGCATGAAAAAACATCTCCTTCACTAATATTCAGGCGTTTTGCTTCGCCCCAGGCCAGTTCCACCACACTGCGTGCGCCAGCGCAGGCCGCCATGCGCCAGGGTTTGAGCTGGTGGCAGATTTTCAATACGCGCCCCTCACCATCGAGAAACAGTACATCGATGGCATAAGCCATGAACCAGCAGTGCACGGCGTTACAGGGTTTCATCCAGATGCCCTGTTGCGGCAGCGGTTGCGGTCGGCCCAGCAGGCCACGTGCGCGCCGCCACCAGTCGAATGCAGCCAGCAGATGCAACTCGGTGATCAGCATTCCAGCCCGCTGCACCTGCACAGCCCGGTACCCAGGTTTCATGATCATTGCGCCATGAACTTGACCGCGATCGGAAACAGCAGGATCACGAACGTCAGCGGGAAGATAAACAGGATCAATGGGACGATCAGCTTGACCGGCGCCTGCATGGCGGTTTTCTCGGCGCGCTGGAAGCGCTCTTCGAGCCGCTGCTGGGCCTGGATCTGCAGGGTCGTCTTGAGGCTCGAACCCATCTTCTCAGCCTGAATTACCGCACGCACGAAGGTGGCAATATCTTTCAGATTGATGCGTTTTTCCATGCGTGCCAAGGCTTCGGCGCGCGGCAACCCGGAGCGGATGTCGCGCAGGACGATGCGAAACTCGTTCTTCATCGCCCCATTGGGGCCCTTGTCCACCGCCTGCTGCAGGGCGCCGAGGAAGTTCAGGCCGGCATCCACGCACATGGTCAGGTATTCGAGAAACACTGGCAGGTTACGCACGATGTCGCGATCACGGCGCTGACGCGTGTCATTGATCCATAGCTCCGGTAATACAGCGCCGAGCACGAACATCAGCAACAACACCGACCAGAGCACCCCACTTTTGCCGCTGACCATCGGCAACAGGGCAATCAGTGGCAGCAGCAGAGCCAATACCACACACAGGGCGAAGTAGTCTTCAGGGGTCAGTACATAGAGTGCGCCGGTGCGCTGCAGGCGCCGATCCAGCCAGTCCAGCACCTTGGGCGGCAGACTGGCGCCAACGAAGTAGGAGACCAGCCGTACCAGCGGCCAGACCGGTTTCATCAGCGGTGGTACCGGGTCCATGTAGGCACGGTTTTCCTCCGGCAGGTAACGGAACAGGGCCATGAACACCAGGATCAGGCAGGTCACCGCAACGCCGGTTCC
The DNA here is from genome assembly GCA_964518735.1 of uncultured Pseudomonas sp. Taxonomy (GTDB): domain Bacteria; phylum Pseudomonadota; class Gammaproteobacteria; order Pseudomonadales; family Pseudomonadaceae; genus Aquipseudomonas. Next base: position 79,247 of record CAZFKQ010000011.1, on the reverse strand, counting down.
GGCGCTACTGAACAGGGCTAGTAGTTCGCTCATCAGGCATCGATCCGGGTGATTTTCTTGATGAAGACGAAACCGAGTACTTCCATCACCACCATCACCGTCAGCACCATCAGGCCCACACGTGTGGTGTACAGCTGGCTCATGGCTTCGGGCTCAATGGCACTGAGGATGCCGGCGAGAAAGATCGGCAACATGGCCATGAAAATGCCCTGGGCGCGGCCCTGGGAAGTCAGGCTGTCGATCTTGCCTTCCATGACCTTTTTGCGACGCAGGGTATTGGCCATACCGTTGATGGTTTCCACCAGGTTGCCACCCACCTCGCGGCTGATGCGTACCGCCGAACTGGCCATGATGAAAGACGGCAGCGGAATACGCTCCTCCATCTTCACCAGCGCATCCTCCAGGGTCACGCCCAGGCGCAGTTTCTTCACCAGCAAACCGAACTCCTGGGACAACGGCGCCGGCGACTGTTGCACCACATTCTCCAGGGCCATGTTCAAACTGGCACCCGACTGCAGGCTGCTGGACAGCAGCATGAAAGCATCCGGCAACTGTTCCTCGAACTTCATCAGGCGCTTGCGCCGCAGCATGCCGAAGAACATCCGCGGCACGAACAGCATGAGTATGGCGCCCGCCAAGGTGAGCACGGTGATCTGGAACAGCACGTGGAGAAACAGCGGCACGATCACCAGCAACATCAGATTGAAGATGAACAGTTGCTGGCCGCTGGCGAAGATGAACATGTCAGCCAGTTCCACCTCGGCACTGGCACTGAACTGACGGCGGTAGAAACCCAGGTTGGCGAGGATCACCCGACCGAAGATTAGCACCAGGCAACCCACGCTAACGGCAATGGCTGCCACGCAGATGATGAACATCAGTGCGCTCATGTCATCACACCCCCGTATCGGTGGCGAAAATGCTCATGTCCACGGGGATGCCACGGCTGCGCAACTCCTCGTAGAACTCCGGCACCTGGCCGGTGGCCATGTAGCGTCCCTGTATTCGGCCATTCTGGTCGAAACCCTGCTGGCGATAGCAGAAGATCTCGTTGAGCAGGATGGTGCCCTGCTCCATGCCCGTGATCTCGGTAATGCTGGTGATGCGCCGCGAACCATCGCCGAAACGGGTCTGCTGCACAATCAGGTTGACCGCCGAGGCAATCTGCTCGCGGATGGCCTGCACCGGCAGGTCCATGCCGGCCATCAGCACCATGACTTCCAGACGGCGCAGCATGTCGCGCGGCGAGTTGGCGTGGCCGGTGGTCAACGAACCGTCATGGCCGGTGTTCATCGCCTGCAGCATGTCCAGCGCCTCGCCGCCACGGCACTCACCGACCACGATGCGGTCCGGACGCATGCGCAGGCAGTTGCGCACCAGGTCGCGAATGGTCACCTGGCCCTTGCCCTCCATGTTCGCCGGACGCGACTCCAGCGACACCACATGCGGCTGTACCAACTTCAGTTCGGCGGCGTCTTCCACGGTGACCACCCGCTCCTCCACGGGAATGAAGTTGGAGAGGATGTTCAGCAGTGTAGTCTTGCCCGAACCGGTACCGCCGGAGACCACGATGTTAAGCCGCTGCTCCACCGCTGTGCGCAGGAACGTCACCATCGGCTCGTTGATCGAGCCATAGCGCAGCAGATCATCGGTGGTCAGCTTGTGAATGGAGAACTTGCGGATGGTCAGGCACGGGCCGCGCAGCGCCAGCGGCGGAATGATGGCGTTGACCCGCGAGCCATCCTTGAGGCGCGCATCGACCATCGGCGAGCTTTCGTCGATGCGCCGTCCCAGCGGCGAGATGATCCGCTCGATGGTCGCCATCACCGTGGCATCGGAGCTGAAGCTGATTGCCGAACGCTCCAGGCGCCCGGCTCGCTCGACATAGATATCGTCGTGGCGGTTGACCATGATCTCGCTGACGCTCTCGTCAGCCAGCAGGTCTTCCAGCGGGCCGAGACCGACGGCTTCGTCCAGCACGATCTTGTGCAACACGGCGCAGTCGATGCACTTGGGCAGGCGCCCACGAATTTGTTCCATGACCTCGTCGACCAGTTCCCCCAGGCGCGCGCGCACCTCGTCCGGAGCCATGGTTTCCAGGCTCATGCGGCGCAGGTCCATGGCGCGGAACAGCTCGCCGTGGATGTACTTCGACCACTCCATGTAGGCCGCCTGGTCGTGAGTCACGATACCAGCCGCTTCGGCCTCGTTGAGCGGCAGATCGCTATCGCTGGGCGGCATGTCCTCGGCTTCGACTTGCAGCGAGCGCACCCGCACCAGGTAGCCGCCGATGCCGATCTGATCGCTGTCGCTAAGCGGCCCGTAACGACCGATCAGCTTACCGTTGACCTCAACCTCGTAGCCCCGACTGAGGTCTTCGACGAACAGCCCCGCCAGCGAGCGCTCGATGCGCGCATGGATCGGTGCCACTTTCCAGCCACGCAGACGCAGGATGCAGGTGCGCGCCTTGCCCAGTTCGCACTGCGGCGCCGTGCAGGTGACCTTGTCGACCGGCTCACCGTTGCGGTAGGTAACCTCTAGTTCGAACATCTGGTCACCCTCAGTCGAGCAGGCCGTTCTTCACGGTCTTGCCAAAGTCATCACGCATGCGGTTGGCGCGCTCGACTTCACGCTGGTTGGCACCGCTGCCGGCAGTCATCAACTCGGGAGTGATGAAGATCACCAGCTCGGTCTTGCCACCCTTGAAGCTCTTGCTGCGGAACAGCGCCCCGAGAACCGGCAAGTCTTTCAACCAGGCCACCCCCTCGTAGGACTGCTGGCTGTCCTGATTGACCAGCCCGGACAGCACCAGGGTCTCACCGACTTTGAGCTGCACTTCGTTATCGGTGCGACGAGTCTTGAACGCCGGGTAATCACCCACCTGGTTGGCTTTATCAAGTTGGCTGATCTCGGCCATCACCTTGGCCGCGATACGGTCATTGCCATAGATCTGCGGGGCGATATTGAGGATGATGCCGAACTCCTTGTACTCCACCGAAGGGCCGTTGATGCTGCTGGTCACCACCGGCACTTCGCCACCCACGGTCAACTCGGCATTGCCGCCGCTGCGCGCGGACAGCCGCGGAGAAGCCAGGGTCAGGGCCGAACCGTTCTTCTCCAGCAGATTGATGCGAGAGGTTATCTCGGTGGCAATACCGAAGTAGGTATTGGTGCCGGTGTTGCCGATGGCATCGTTGAGGTCATCGAAAGTACCCGCCGCGCTAGGGAACTGACCGCGGAAGTAGTCGTTGGTGATGCCATCGGCCGAGTGGGCGAGTGTTGGCCCGTTGATACTGGTACTCCAGTTGATACCCAGCTCTTCCACATCATCCTTGGAGAACTCAGTGATGCGCACATCGAAGTAGATCATCGGCGCGACAAAATCGGACATCGGCTGGGCCAATACCAACAGGTCCGGATAGCGCTCCTGGAGCAGCTTGATGCGCTCCATGTCGATTTCGTTGAGATCACCGTCGACCACTATCTGCCGGCCTACCGGTTTGATCGAGATGCCGGGAATCTGCCCAAGCATGGCGCGCACTTCCTCCAGCATCAGGCCAGAGTCGGACTTGGTTGCCGCGCCAGTTTGCTCCTCGGCCAGTACCAGCACATTGTCGTAGAACTTCACGGCGTCCTTGACCCGCTGCAGGTCGCGACTGTGCAGTTGTCCATCCATCACCACCTGACGACCGACAGTGCGAATCTTCAGCCCCGGGATATCGGCCAACAAGGCCCGCAGCTCGCCGATCTGCCGATAACCATTGGCCTTCACCACCACCACGCCCATCTGCTCGCGATGGCCATCGGCGAACCACACCTGCACGGTGGTTTCACCCTCGTTCTCGGCAGTCAGAACCATTTCCTGGTTCTTCAGCAGGGTGGCGCTGATCACCTCCACATTGCCAACCGCCAGACGCTCGATGCCAGCCGCCTCCAGCACCCGCACATCGCCGCTGTACAACGTCAGCTGCGCCGGAAGATCCTCGGCCAGTGCCGGTAGCAACGTCCACATTCCCCAAAACAGAACCAGCAAGCGTGCTTTCATCGTGGTTATCTCAAAGCCCTAGCATTTTCTTTTTATGCAGTGGCGCGCACGCCACTGTGTTGGCAGCGCGCTGCCTTATTCCATGCGAATCGTCTGCACCGGAATGATGCCGTCCTTGCCGGTACCACCGGGAATGAACTGCACCATGCGACTGGCCGCTGGCGTGTCACTGGCCGCCTCGCCAGTAGCCAACGCCGCGGTGGCGGTTGCCTGGCCCTCGAGCGCGGCACTCACCCCGGCGGCCACGACATTGCCATTGCCATCCACGACCTTGCCATCGACCAGCTTGCCCACCACCTTGCCGTCGGCACCGTAGACGGTATCGCCCTTGAGCGTGCCGATGACCTTGCCAGAGGCATCGCGCGCCACCTGGGCGACATCCTGCTGCACTTCGACGGCGACGCCTTCCGCCACCACCTGGCCATCCTTGCCGACCACCTTGCCATCGACCAGCTTGCCGACTTCACGGCCTTGCTCGTCCAGCACACGATCACCGACCACCGTACCGAGCACCTTGCCCGAGGCATCACGTACCACCCGCACGGCGTCGTCCTTGGGCCGGCCTTGCTCGTCGAGCAGCACCTTGTCGACTTGACCAAGTGCCTTGCCATCGGCACTGACGGCCTTGCCGTCCTTGACCTGACCGATGACCTTGCCATTGGCGTCGACCACCTTGCCGTCAATCACCCGACCGATGATCTTGCCGTCGGCACCACGCACCACCTCGCCCATCTGCCCGACCACTTTGCCCTGGCCATCCACCACGGCGGTGCTGACCTGGCCCAGGACCTTGCCCTCCAGGCCGACCGGCTTGCCATCCTTGACCACGCCGATGACCTGGCCGCTGGCATCGAGCACCTTGCCGTCCTTGATCGTGCCGATCACCTTGCCGGTGGCATCACGCACCACCTGCTGCTCGCTGCCACGCACCTGCGGCACCGACTGGGCGGTTGAGGTAGCCATGTCGACCACCCGGCCCTGGCCATCCAGCGCCGCATTGCGCTCGACACGGCCGAGAGTTTCACCCTTGAGGCCGACGGCCTTGCCATCCTTGACCACACCGATGACCTTGCCGTCGGCGTCCAGTACCTTGCCATCGACCACCCGACCCAGCACGTTGCCATCGGCATCGCGTACCACATCGGCGCGCTCGCGCACCCGCAGCAGCGGATCATTGGCAGCCACTTTTTCCATGACCGTGCCCAGCGCCTTGCCATCGAAGCTCACCGGCTTGCCGTCGACCATCTTGCCGACGATGCGGCCCTGGGCATCCACCACGTTGTCGCCGACGATGCGTCCGACCAGTTGGCCGTCAGCCCCCAGCACCACATCCACGGTTTCCGTCGGAGGCGGATCGAGCAGGTTGGCCACGGTGACCTGGCCAAGCTTGCCCAGGCTGGTGTCCTTGGGATGGCGCAGTACGGCCAGCAGCTCGCCGGTCTTCTCTGCCAGCTCAACCCGCGCTACCTGTTGCGGGCTGAGCGCCAGGGTGATGGTGGAGAAGTTCATGTTGAAGCCATCGGCCGAGTTCTGGTCGTAGAAGGTCTCGTACTTGCGTCCGCTGGCATCTTCACGGCCAGCCGCCAGCACCACGACGTTTTCCAGAACGGTCATGACCACATCGTCGGAGTAGTTGGGTTGTTTCTGCAGGCCGATATCGGTGGCGCTGAAGTTGCCCAGCAGATCGATATGATCGCCGGGACGCAGCAAGCCATCGAAGGAGTTGATCTTGCTGATCTTCACGGTCTTGCCGCGCTTGCCCAACTCGACGTTCTCGGAGAAGCGCGTTACCGCGCTGCCTTCCACGGCACTCCAGGTGATCGGCTTGCCCTTCTGCAACGGCGCATCGACCATGCGCCCGTCGAGCTTCTTCCAGTCCTGGGCCAGCACCGCACCGGACGGCACGAACTGCGCCGGCACTTCCAGCACCGCGACCTTGTCCTTGGTCACCACCTCGGCCTTGCCGATATCGCTGCGCGGCACTACCAGCGCCACCTTGCGCTCCACCGGCGGCTTGTAGGCCTCACGGTACTGCGCCTCCTTGCTCTTCAGGTACAGCCAGGCCGCGCCGCCTGCGACAACCCCGCAGACCACGGCAATGATCAACAACTTGCTCCCCGAAACCGGCTGCATGCCCTCTCCCCTATCGCAAAGCCAAAAATTCTTGTTATGGCCCGCCGCAATCGGCGGATTTCTCTAATTTTTCGTTAGCGCGCCGCCTGGTGGAACGGCAGCAGGCCTCAGTTCGGCCCGCTCAATGTCCAGCTATCCGCGTTCTCCTGCAGCACCCAGCGCCCCTGGCAGCCCCCAGCACCGATGTCGCCACTGTCGATGAAACCCACATTGTTGGTGGGCGACTCGACCACGGCGTTATTGGTGGTGGTGACATCGTTGTCGTCAGCGTCTTTCTCGGTCTTGGCAAAGGTGTAATCGCCACTGCCGGGATAACCGCTCAGCTCGTTGTTGACCCAGTCCAGGCCGCGTGCAACGCACTTCGAATAGCCGCTCCAGCTGGTAATGGTCGTCAGCTGGGTCAGGCGCATCTCGACCAGTTCAGCGTCCGGAATCTTGGGCGTGCCATAGGTTTCATTGGCCACCTGCACCTTGGCCAGCGAGTAGATGTAGCCATCCACCTCATAGCCGAAATCACTGATCTTGCCGGCGCTGTCGCGAATCTTCACCGCGCGGGTATCACGCACTTCGGCGCCGTTCGGCACTTTGTCGGTTTCCTCGCCCTGCAGGGCATCGTAGTACTTGCCATCGTCGACATAACCGAAGCCCACCAGGTTGCCATTGACGACGAAGGCCTTGACCGCCAGCGGGTCGCCATCCTTGCCCACCACCACGCCGACGACGCTGACGCCAGTGACGATCTCGCCATCGATCACTGCGGTCTGTTCGCCGGTTTCCGGGTTGAAGACGTAGTCACCGATCAGATTGCCTTCCAGGTCGTAGATCTGCGTGCCCTGCACCACGCCCAGCAGATTGCCGTTGGCGTCATAGATCTGATTGACCTTGCCGAGGGTTTCCGGCTGCGGCGTATCGCCGTCTTCATCGCCGCCACCGGGGATGTCGTCGTTGTCGGGTTCATCATCGCTATCGCTGTCATCCGGCGGCGCGGCAACCTCGACATCGCCGTAGTCCTGGATATCACCGATGGCCGCCGAGTAGCCCGCATAGTTGTTATGCAGGGCGTCAAGCATGGTCGGGATGCAGCCCTTGGCACTGTTGGCCTCGCTGCACGGCACCAGAGTCAGCGCCGCCAGGATGCTGCCGCTGACGCCTAGCACCACCAGGTACTCGGCCATCGACTGCCCCTGCTGGCGGCGCATCTCAGCGATCCATCCGATTGAGCAGAATCTGGGTGAACTCCTGATGGCGCAGGAACACGATCGACAGTTGCTCGCGCCCTTCGCTGTAGATCAGCGTGGCGTCGTTCTGCCGCACCAGCCGGCGATTGAGCTGCCAGCCATTACGTGCCATCTCGCTCTCGTACCAGCTCACCGAATCTTCCAGGGTGCTGGAACTGGCCAGCATGACCATCTGCCCGTCACGGAAACGGTCCTGGTTCTGCATGTCGGAAACCACCGCAGCCTCCGGCGGAATCGGTACGCCACTGCCCAGCGGGCGGCTGACCATTTCCTCATCCGGCGGGTTGACCAGCATCAGCCGGCCCATGCTCTGTGTACCCTGGCCCTGCAGCTGCACCATCATCATGCAGTCCTCGGTGAGGTGCATGATCTGCTGCCAGGGACCGAACTCGCTGAAGTCGACCTCGCCTTCCCAGCGCTCGCCATAGAAGCCCTTTACCGCCTCCAGGGGTGCCTCGACCTGGAAGCCCTTGACGCTCATTGGCACGTTGTTCCACTGCATGTTCTCGGCAATGCTGGCTACCTGCATGCCTTCCAGCAGGGGAAACTCGTCGAAGTCGCAGTCCGCACGTAGCGGCCCGGCGCAGGCCAGCGCCGCAGCAAACAACAGCGCGCACAGCCGCGTGTTATTCATCGAAGTAACAGAAGCCAAAGTCGCAATCCACGTCGGCATCGGGCAGCGGTTCGATACCGACATAACCAAAGTCCACATCATTGAAAGAGGGCTCGAACAGCCCGATTACATCAATGGCGGCATTCACCACCGCGTTGTCCATCATGGTGCCGATGGCGAAGTCGTCCACCCGCTCCTTGAAGTGATGATCGCCCTGGGCATTCCAGCCATCAGCCAGCACGGCACTGTTGGCCCGCATGGTCAGGCCAGCCGGCAGGTATTCCGGACCGAGAAAACCGCGCCCGTCGACCGTCTCCAGGCCACCGTTGCCGAGGTTGACGCTGGCCGTGACGTTGGGCGTGAAATAGTTGTCCTGCGGGTGGGCAACCTGCAGGAAGTCATCATCGTTCTGGATCTTCAGCATGGTCAGCGGCGTCATCAGCAGATCCATGCCGTCGTTGTAGACCTCCAGCACGTCGTAGGCGAACGAGGGGGTTTCCTGCGGGTTCAGGCTGCCACCGGTCAAGCCGCCGCCGCTGAGCATCTGCTGACCATTGCTCCAGCGCCACAGGGCATGCTTCTCGCCCGTGGCGATGCCGGAAACATCGCTGGCACTGAGGGCCTGCGGCACGCTGCTGAAAGTCAGCAAGCGCTTCTCGGCAGTGCCGGAAATTGCCGCATCGCTGCGGATAGCGATGTCGTAGCCAGGTTCGGTGGTTTCCCCCGGCTGGTCGCCGTTGTCGTACCAGACGGTGCGCTCCCAGGCCACATAACGGGCCATCACCTGGGTCTGGAAACTCATGTCGAGCAACTTGGCCAGCCCCGGCACGATCAGGAACAGCACCAGCAATACGCCACTGGTCATGACCACGAACTCGGTCATGGCCTGGCCGCTGCTGGCCCTGGGTAGATCACGCCGACCGTGGCTCATGGCACGTACTTCTCCAGTTCACCCATCAACGCATCCTTGGCCGTGCCGGTCACTTCGTCCATGACCTCGTCGACTACTTCCTCGGCGAACATCTTCACCGGCGGCTTGATGGTCTTCAGCAGGCGTTCCTTGGCCGGGTCGGCCAACGCGCCGATGGCGGTATCCACCACATATTCGGCGACGCCCATGATGCCGCCGGAAAGATTGAGTTCACTGAGCAAAGTGAACGGGTCAACGTCACCACTGGCGATCATCATGGTGATCTTGCTCGGCTCGCGCAGGCGCGCATCCCAGAACGGGCTGAACTGGCTGGCCACCTCGCCATCACGCGGGCTGGCGAAATAGGTCTCGGCCGAAGACACGGTCATCAGCGCATCCGGCTCCTGCCACATCACCGTGGCGTAAGCCGTGGCCGCCGCATCGCCCTCGCTGGCACTGGTGGTGTCGAGCTGGAAGCGATGCAGATTGGTGCCGGAGGAGCCGTTCAGGTTGAGGCCGTCGGAGCTATCGGTAGTGGGCACATCGCTGAGTTTCTTGGCCACCGCGATGCTGAATTCATGACTGGTACCGGAGTCGGCAAAGGAATCATTGAGGCCGAAGAACGACGGCGGCCCGGCATAGTTTTTCGCCACATCCGAGGGGATGCTGCCGTAGATATTGCGCACATTGCCCCACAGGTAGGTCACCGCATGCACCAGGTCGAAGGTCTCGCCGTACATGCCTGGCGCCATGTCCAGGTACTGCATCCCCGGAAAGCCCCATTGCGGACCGGCGCGCATGGCATCCAGATCCTCGGCCACCAACTGTTCGGTCGCCCCGCTGATCGGTAGTCCCATGTGGATGGGGATGGTCCCGTCGATGATGGTGAAGCACTGGCTGCCAACCACCGGGAACCACAGGCACAGCTCGACGGACAGATCGATATCCAGCTTGAAGCCGAGTGAGGTCATGTCGATCGAGGTCCAGCCATAGCGCTCGATGCCATCGCCCGTGCTGCTGGTGCGCAAGGGGTTGTAGCGATAGGCCGTGCCGCCATCGTTGAACGAGCCGACCTCGAGGGTCAGGCTGAACTTGATGGTCAACGGACCGAGAAAGATCGGAATTTCCGGCGAGCTGATCGCCGGCGGCCCCAGATTGAAATGGCGATCGGCCAGCCAGTCGTTGCGGTTGTCGTTGACGATGGCAGCGAAGTGCTTGTAGGCCTCCTTGGCATCGTCATTGGGCGGCGGATCGGCAGCGCCGGCCTTCTTCTTGTAGCGCTCCGGGTTGGTATCCACCAGCATGGTTTCCGGCCCGTTGAGGCCGCCGAGGAAGGAGCCAACCACCTCATCGGTGGTGGAAGGCTCAGCCGCGCCACCTCCAGCCGCGCCGCCACTGTTCATCGCGCTGCTGGCCTGGCTGTAGAGGTTCTCGTAGCTGAAGGTATCGCCGAAGTAGGTCAGCGCCGCGTTCTGGGTCAGGAAGTAGTAGCCCAGCAGCGGTATATAAAGGTCATCATCGGGATCGGCGCTCGACTGATTCTGGTGAGCTTCCACCACATCGATCATGCCTTCGATCTGCGACTCTACCGTGGCCACGGCAAAGGCCTTCTGGAACATGGACAGGGCCATGTTGAAGTACGACACGGTGGTCGGATAGAACCCCACCAGCGGTTTGCTCACCGCCTCCACCCCGTAACCGAGGAGGATATAGGGCAGATAGGCCACCTTGAGCACATCGGCCAGGGTCGGTCGTGGCGAAGGTGGGACTATGGGAATCTGGTACGCCGGGAAGGAATCGACCCAGCTGGGGATGGTCTTGTAACGCTTGGACCACGACAGCATCGCCACCATCTGCCCCACCGACAGCTCGTTGGCGACCATGGCGCGGTTGGTGTAGGCGATGAAGTTCTGGTTGCGGGCGAACAACTTGGCCTGGGAATACACCGCAGCATCGGCAGCGTTTTCCAGCTGCACACGGTCACGGCTGAGGATGCCGTGGTTGTACACCAGTAGCATCGCCACCAGTGCCACACCGAAAAAGAGCAGGCCAAATACCATGGCCTGCCCTTTCTGGGCTGAACGCTTCATGGGAGCAATCTAGGCTTGCTCTTATTGATCTTCGTTCTGTTTGAAGTCACCCAGTTCATAGTCGGCAGCCGCTTCAGTACCTGCTTGAGTACCCGCAGCAGCACCCTGATCGGTAGCAGTCTGCCCACCGAGCTCCGCAGCCATATCACCCACCTGACCACGCACAGTGTCGCCGAACAGGTTGTAGACAACGATGGCGGCAATCGCGATCAGCGCCACGATGATGATGTACTCGGTCATGCCCTGGCCCAGCTGACGTGCGCGCGCTTTGATATTCATAAAAAACTCCCGTTTTTATTGGTTATGGCAAATATATGGCAGATGGCCAATACACTACCAAAGTTGTAGGAAATTGGCGCAATAAAGTTAGGCGAAAGGCTTGACTCTGTCCGAACGATCAGATTTTTGATTGCTTAAGCCATAGCGCAAGCCAAATTCCAGGCAAAAAAAACCGATGCCTGGGCATCGGTTTTTTGTTCCAGCTACAAATTACTCGGCGCTGGCCTTCTGTGCGGCTTCCTTGATCAGGGTCTGCAGCTCACCCTTCTCGAACATCTCGGTCATGATATCGCTGCCGCCGACCAGCTCACCGCCGACCCACAGCTGCGGGAAAGTCGGCCAGTTGGCGTACTTCGGCAGGTTGGCGCGGATTTCCGGGTTTTGCAGGATGTCTACGTAAGCGAACTTCTCGCCACAGGCCATCACCACCTGCGCGGCTTTCGAGGAAAAACCACACTGCGGCGCATTCGGCGAGCCTTTCATGTACAGCAGGATGGTGTTGTTGGCGATCTGATCTTTGATGGTATCGATAATATCCACGACTCACCTCGTCTGAACTTTCCCGGACTGCACCGGACAGGATGGGCGCGATTGTAACCGAAAATCCCAGTAATGGGCTCGGGTTAGCCCCTTAGCCGCCGAGCGTAATGGATTGCTCATTCCGCGCCTCAGTGACCTGCGTAGGGCGGGTGCAACCCGCGAGACCTCATCACGCGGGTTACAGCTGCCCTACATCGTGCACTCAGGCTGCGGCAACCCGCACCGGCACGCCGTTGAGCGCCGCGTTACCGGATACCGCATCCAGGTGACGTTCGTCGGTCAGGTCATTGGCACTGGCGCCGGGCTGGGCGCTGGCAATGGCCATCTGCACACCGGGGCGGGCATGGCCCCAGCCGTGCGGCAGGCTGACCACGCCAGGCATCATGTCTTCGCTGCCGAGCACCTCGACTTCGATGGCGCCGACCCGCGATTCGATGCGCACACGCTGGCCATCGCTGAGGCTGCGCCCGGCCATATCCTGCGGGTTCATCAGCAACTGATGGCGCGGCTTGCCCTTCACCAGACGCTGGTAGTTGTGCATCCAGGAATTGTTGCTGCGCACATGGCGACGACCGATCAGCATCAACTCACCCTCGACAGCCTGCGGTTGTGTGGCGAAGCGCGTCAGGTCGGCGACCAGCACTGCCGGTGCCGCCTCAATGGCCTTGGATTCAGTCTTCAAGCGTCCGGCGAGGTTCGGCTGCAGAGGCCCCAGGTCGATGCCATGGGGCTGCTCGCGGATGGCTGACAAGCTGAGCTTGTGCGGCGACTGGTCGCCATAGGGGCCGAAGCGCACGCCCATGTCGATCATCTGCTCCGGCGCCTTGGTCGGCTTCAGTTCATTGCCGACCTTGGCGGCGAAGGCTTGGGCCAGGCCGACGAAGATTTCCCAGTCGTCCAGCGCCCCGGCCGGCTTGTCCAGCACCGCCTCGTTGAAGCGGGTGACGTTGCGCACGGCGAAGGCATTGAAGGTGCTGTCGTAGTGCTCGTGCTCCAGCGGCGCGGTGGGCGGCAGGATCAGGTCGGCGTAGCGGGTGGTTTCATTTATATAGAGATCGATGCTGAGCATGAACTCCAGCCCGTCCAGGGCCTGCTCCAACTGGCGACCGTTGGGAGTGGACAGCACCGGGTTGCCGGCCACGGTGATCAGCGCGCGCACCTGGCCTTCGCCGGGGGTGAGCATCTCTTCGGCCAGGGCCGCCACCGGTAGCTCGCCACCGTACTCGGGCAGGCCGGACACCCGGCTCTGCCAGACATTGAAATGGCCACCGGCGGTAGTTGCCACCAGATCCAGCGCAGGCGTAGTACACAGCGCGCCACCCGGTTGATCGAGGTTGCCCGTCACCAGGTTGATCAGCTGAATCAGCCAGTGGCACAGGCTGCCAAAGGCCTGGGTCGATACGCCCATGCGCCCGTAGCACACCGCCGACTCGGCGCCGGCAAAATCCCGGGCCAGTTGGCGGATAGTCGCCGCCGGCACACCGCAACGGCTGCTCATGGCCTCGGCGGTGAACTCAGCAATCGCTGCCTGTACCTGCTCCAGACCATTGACCGGCAGGTGGCTGGCGCGAGTCAGGCCTTCATCGAACAGAGTGTTGAGCAGGCCCAGCAGTAGAGCGGCATCGTTACCCGGACGGACGAACACATGCTGGTCGGCCATGGCCGCCGTCTCGCTGCGGCGCGGGTCGACCACCACCAGCTTGCCGCCGCGCGCCTTGAGCGCCTTGAGGCGTTTCTCCACGTCCGGCACGGTCATCAGGCTGCCGTTGGAGGCCAGCGGGTTGCCGCCGAGGATCAGCATGAACTGGGTGTGATCGATGTCCGGGATCGGCAGCAGGAAACCGTGACCGTACATCAGGTAGCTGGTCAGGTGATGCGGCAACTGGTCCACCGAGGTGGCGGAATAGCGGTTGCGCGTCTTCAGCTGACCGAGAAAGTAGTTGCTGTGGGTCATCAGCCCATAGTTGTGCACGCTGGGGTTGCCCTGGTACACGGCCACGGCGTTCTTGCCATGTTGTTCCTGGATGGCCGCCAGGCGCTCGGCGACCAGTTCGAAGGCCTCGTTCCAGCCAATCGGCTGCCACTCGTTGCCACTGCGGCGCATCGGCTGGCGCAGGCGGTCGGGGTCGTGCTGGATGTCTTGCAGGGCCACGGCCTTGGGGCAGATATGGCCACGACTGAAACTGTCCTGGGCATCGCCCTTGATCGACAGGATCTGCTGACTGCCGTCGGCCAGGCGTTCGGTTTCGATGGTCAGGCCGCAGATGGCCTCGCACAGGTGGCAGGCACGGTGGTGGAGGGTCTTGCTCATGGCTGGCCTCATGTTCTTGTTCGAGACGACCGGTCAGGTCGTGGAAACAGGACTATGGAGGCAGAAGGAAGGCTTGGCCAGTGGCCTGCGTTTCATGAATCGGCGGGCATCATGCCCGCCGATTCAACAGCGTATCCGTTGCTCATGTCGGACTCGACTGCAGGCAGCCGAGCTCGACAACAGAATCAACGAATGGAGCTGATGGTGCCTTTGTTGCCGGTTACTTTGACGTTAACGGCCTTGTACACCATGTAATCCTGCACGCTCACTTCGTAGCGCGGCGCGACGATCAGGTCGGCACCGGAGGATTTCACTGCTTTGAAAGCAGCAGCGGATTTGGCAGTCGCTACCGGGTCGAGACCCAGAGCGAAACCACCTTCGCCACCACCATAGGTTACGCCGTCAGCGAACTGGGTATCGCCACCCAGTTTGAACACGCCGAAGAGAATGTTCACCGAAGACTCGCCCGTGATGGACTCACCGACTTTAACGTCCGCTTTCAGGTTGGTTTGTACTTCACCGTTCAGCGGGGCGCTCGGCTGGCTGTAGTTCTGGCTGGCACAGCCAGTCAACAGGGCGAGAGCGGAAAAAGCGGCGGCATAGGCTACGTGTTTCATGCAAGACTCCTTTGCATTAAAGATCCATGGACCCAATTGCTGGGCGGGGCGCATGGTAGGAAGCCAGGGCGGTACCAGCAAGCGTGGATGTCACTTTTGTGACGCTTCCCACAGCTGTGAACATCAGCGTTTTCCGCCGGTTGCCAGCCTTGCGCCAGGCGCTTATTTGCCCCGGCGCGGCATTTGCTTATAAGATCACGCCCTTCCCGTTTGTCGCCCCCATGCGGCTCCAGCCGCTGTACGGCGTGCTTTTCCCCGGAAAAACCGCCGCCGCGACAGCAGTAAAAACTAAGGTAGTGAATGATGAGCACCCGGCACTTTCTCTCGTTGATGGATTGCACCCCTGAGGAACTGAGTGGGTTGATCCGTCGCGCCATCGAGCTGAAGGACCTGCGCCAGCGTGGCGTGCTGCATGAGCCACTGAAGAACCGCGTACTGGGGATGATCTTCGAGAAGGCCTCGACCCGTACCCGCCTGTCGTTCGAGGCCGGCATGATCCAGCTCGGCGGCCAGGCCATCTTCCTCTCCCCGCGCGATACCCAGCTGGGCCGGGGCGAGCCGATCAGCGACAGTGCCATCGTCATGTCGCGCATGCTCGATGCGGTGATGATCCGCACCTTCGCCCACAGCACCCTGACCGAATTCGCCGCCCATTCGCAGGTGCCGCTGATCAACGGCTTGTCCGATGACCTGCACCCCTGCCAGCTGCTGGCCGACATGCAGACCTTCGTCGAGCAGCGCGGCAGCATTCAGGGCAAGACCGTGGCCTGGGTCGGCGACGGCAACAACATGTGCAATAGCTATATCGAAGCGGCGCAGCAGTTCGACTTCCAGCTGCGCGTGGCCTGCCCCGAAGGCTACGAGCCAAAAGCCGAGTTCCTCGCTGCTGCCGGCGAGCGCGTGCAGATCGTCCGCGACCCACTCCAGGCGGTAGCCGGCGCTCATCTGGTCAGCACCGACGTGTGGACATCGATGGGCCAGGAAGAGGAGACCGCCAAGCGCCTCAAGCTGTTCGCGCCCTACCAGGTCAACCGCGCCCTGCTGGATGCCGCCGATCCGTCGGTGATTTTCCTGCACTGCCTGCCGGCCCATCGTGGCGAAGAAATCAGCATGGACCTGCTTGACGACCCGCGCGCCTTTGCCTGGGACCAGGCGGAAAACCGTCTGCATGCGCAGAAGGCACTGCTCGAATTTCTCGTCGAGCCGGCCTGCCGCCCGGCATGAGCCAGTCCCTGCTGCTTAGCCTGCGCGGCCTGGCCTGCGGCTACCAGAACCATCCCGTGGTGCAGCAACTCAACCTGCACCTGAATGCCGGCGATATTGGTTGCCTGCTCGGCCCTTCCGGCTGTGGCAAAACCACCACCCTGCGCGCCATCGCTGGTTTCGAGCCGCTGCTGGCAGGTGAGATCGAACTGGGTGGCGAGGTGATTTCCCGTGCCGGCTTCACCCTAGCCCCGGAGAAACGCCGGATCGGCATGGTGTTCCAGGACTACGCGCTGTTCCCGCACCTGTCCGTGGCCGAAAACATTGCCTTCGGCATCCGCAAGCACCCACGCCGCGCACAGATCACTGCCGAGTTGCTGGAGCTGGTAAAACTCGCCCACCTCGGCAAGCGCTATCCCCACGAACTGTCCGGCGGCCAGCAGCAACGCGTGTCACTGGCCCGCGCCCTGGCACCCGAACCGCAGCTGCTGTTGCTCGATGAGCCCTTCTCCAACCTCGATGGCGAACTGCGCCGCCGCCTCAGTCATGAGGTGCGCGACATCCTCAAGACCCGTGGCACCAGCGCCATTCTGGTCACTCATGATCAGGAAGAAGCCTTCGCCGTCAGCGACCATGTCGGGGTCTTCCATGAAGGCCGGCTGGAGCAGTGGGATACCCCGTTCAACCTGTACCACGAGCCACTGACGCCCTTCGTCGCCAGCTTCGTTGGCCAGGGCTACTTCATTCGTGGGCTGTTGCAGAGCCCGGATACGGTGCAGACCGAACTGGGCATCATCCACGGCAACCGCGCCTACACCTGGGCACCGGGCAGTTCGGTGGACGTATTGCTGCGTCCGGACGATATCGTCTACGCCCCGGACAGCGAGCTGAAGGCGCAGATCGTCGGCAAGACCTTCCTCGGCGCCGCGACCCTGTACCGCCTGCAACTACCCACCGGCACCCAGCTGGAAGCCATCTTCCCCAGCCACGCCGACCATTTGCCCGGCCAGCAGGTCGGCATCCGCGTCGCCGCCGACCATCTGGTGGTGTTCCCGGTGCAGGGCAGCGTGGCCGCCCAGGTCAACCTGGCCGAGTCCGGCGTGCGCCGCGTCACCAGTAGCTGACCGAAAGCCTAGCGGTTCGCATTGCACGCCCCCTACGCATCGCGCGGCCCCACAACCTGTAGGAGCCAGCTTGCTGGCGATGCTTGCCGGCACACAGCCAACCTGGATCGCCAGCAAGCAGGCTCCTACAAACGCGACTGCGCCCCTGTAGGTTGTGCTGCCAAACCACTTACAGAAACAACGTGCCCTGACTGACCAGCACCGCCTGGCCGGCGATCTTCACCCGCTCACCTTCCAGGCGACAGCCCAGTTCGCCACCGCGGGCTGAGCATTGGAAAGCGCTGAGTTCGGTCTTACCCAGGCGCGCAGCCCAGTAGGGAATCAGCAGGCAGTGGGTGGAACCGGTAACCGGGTCTTCATCGATACCGATAGCCGGGGCGAAGTAGCGCGACACGAAGTCATACTGGAGCCCCGGCGCAGTAACAATCACGCCCAAACCCGGTAGCTTGGCCAGGGCCTTCATATCGGGCTGGCAAGCGCGCACAGCCTGCTCCAACTCCAGCACCACCAGCAATTCCTTGGCCAGACGCGCAGCCAATACCGGCACACCCAGGACCTGCTCCAGCTCCGCGCTGACCGCGTACTCCTCAGCGTGCTGCGCCGGAAAGTCCAGCACCAGACGGCCCGCTTCGCGCGTCACGCTGAGCGAACCGGAGCGGCAGGTAAAATCCAGGCGTTCACCCGGCTCCTCATACAGCTCGAACAGCACATGGGCCGTCGCCAGCGTGGCATGCCCGCACAGCGGCACCTCGGTCGTCGGAGTAAACCAGCGGATATGCCAGGCATTGCCTTCACGGACCACGAAGGCGGTCTCGGCCAGGTTGTGTTCGGCTGCGATCTGCTGCATCAGGCTGTCGGCCAGCCAGGTTTCCAGGCGATAGACCATGGCCGGATTGCCGCTGAAAGGGCGACTGGTGAAAGCGTCGATCTGGTGAAATTGCAGGTGCATGGCGCAGTTCCGTGGCGGCCCTTGAATGACTCGCAGCATGCCGTTTCGGTCAGCCGAGCGCCCGGTACAGTCGCCAGATTTTCCTGCACTACAGCTGCACTGCATCAATGCACGGCGAGCGAGCGCAGTGCATGTATAAATCGCAAAAAGTTCTTAAAAATTCATTAAATCGTAACAAATCATACACTTACAAATTCTGGCACGCTGCCTGCTATGGCCAACCCCGGTCAGCACAACGGCGTGTCTGCCACTCAACCGACAACGACGTCATGGCATCCCCTCCCCTACGGAGCAGTGGACGCTGTGACGTTTTTTTTTGTGTTTTTTGGCTTACAGGAAGACCGCTATGCGCATGATGAAACTGTCCCTGCTGTCGCTGGCCATTGCCGGCACCACCTTCAGTCACGCCGCCATCGCCGAAGAAGACTTCAGCAAGGTGTTCACCGAGGGCAAGGCGATCCTCGACGCCCGCTACCGCTATGAGCACGTCGACCAGGACAACGCCCTCAAGCATGCCAACGCGCAGACCCTGCGCACCCGTGTCGGCTTCCAGAGCGGCAAGTGGTACGGCCTGTCGGCGCTGATCGAGGCCGACAACGTCAGCCGCATCGGCGATGCCGCCTACAACGAAACCCGCAATGGCCAGAGCGAATACTCGGTAGTCGCCGATCCGGACGGCAGCGAAATCAACCAGGCCCTGCTGCGCTATGACCATAAGTACGGCGCCGCCGTGCTCGGCCGCCAGCGCATCAACCTGGACAACCAGCGCTATGTCGGCGGCGTGGCCTGGCGCCAGAACGAACAGACCTATGACGGCGCCCTGACCCAGCTCAAGCCGCTGGACGGTCTGACCCTGACCTACGCCTACATCGACAACATCAACACTATCTTTGGCCCTGGCAACGGCAAGTACGACACCGCCGGCAACCCGGCCAACATCGAAGGCCACAGCCATCTGATCAACGCCCAGTACGTGGCCATGCCGGAACTGACCGTCACCGGTTATAGCTACCTGCTCGGCCTGGACAACCTGCTGGGCAATACCCAGTCCAGCCAGACCACCGGTCTGCGCCTGAACGGTGCCATTGCCGGCGTCAGCTATGCCGTGGAATACGCCCAACAGAAGGACTACGCCGACAACCCGCTGGACCTGGACAGCGATTACTACCTGGCCGAACTCGGCTACACCATCAAAGGCGTAGCCCTGAAGGCCGGCTACGAAGTACTGGGTGGCGACGAAGGCCCGGACAACCGTGCCTTCCAGACTCCGCTGGCGACCAAGCACGCCTTCCAGGGTTGGGCTGACCAGTTCCTTGTCACTCCGGCTGAAGGCGTCAAGGATGCCTATGTCGGCGCCACCGTGCCGCTGCTCGGCGGCAGCTTGCAGGCCTGGTACCACGACTTCCGCGCCGAAGAAGGTAGCAGCCAGTACGGCGAGGAGATCAACCTGTCCTACGGCCATCCGATTCCGGGCGTGAAGGGCCTGGTCGGCCTGGTCAAATACGCTAGCTACGATGCCGACGA
Source organism: uncultured Pseudomonas sp. (assembly GCA_964518735.1). Taxonomy (GTDB): domain Bacteria; phylum Pseudomonadota; class Gammaproteobacteria; order Pseudomonadales; family Pseudomonadaceae; genus Aquipseudomonas. The sequence goes on along the minus strand of CAZFKQ010000011.1, from coordinate 59,671 downwards.
CTTCGCCGTCGACACCGATAAAGCCTGGCTGCAACTGCAATACACCTACTGATGCCGGTCCGCTACTGAAAGTCCCGGCCCCGCAATGGGGCCCTGCCCGACTGGTGCGTGGCGGCCTGCCGCCGCGCACCTCTGGAGGTCTATATGCTCAATCGTCTTATTACACTCTGCTTATTGGCGCTCGCCTTGCTCTGCCCGCCGGCCTCGGCGGCGATCAGCGATGCCGAAGCCATGAACCTGTCCGGCATGCAGCGCATGCTCAGCCAGCGCATCGCCAAAACCTACCTGATGATTGGCGCCGAAGTACGTAGCGAAGTGGCGATCCAGCAGCTTGATCAAAGCGTGGCGCGCTTCGAAAGCAACTTCCTCGCCCTCTCCGAATATGCCCCCAACGCGTCAATCAGCGCAGCCCTGGAACAGGCCGGCAGCACCTGGCAAACCTACCGAGAACTGGCCCTGTCACGCCCCAGCCGCGAACAGGCCGTGCACCTGCTGCAACTCAGTGACCAGCTACTGGCGCAGAGCGAACAGGTAGTACAGCTGATTGAACAGCACACCGGCAGCCAGAACGCCCGCCTGGTCAACCGCAGCGGTCGCCAACGCATGCTCAGCCAGCGCATCGCCAAGCTCTACCTGGCCGTCAGCTGGCGCCTGCCGATCGATGGCCTGCAAGCGGAGCTGCAGAAGGCCACCGAGGAATTCGAAACTGCGCAACAGGAACTGCTCAGCGCCCAACAGAACACCCTGGAGATTAACCAGGCCCTGCAGAAGGTTGAAGCTCAGTGGCGATTTGCCCGTGCCGGTTTTCGCCTGTCGGCCGACTCGCGCTACGTGCCCACGGTGATTACCACCACCACGGAAACCCTGCTCTGGCAAATGAACGAGCTGACCAGCGCCTATGAGCAGGTCATGCAGCAGGATTCCTGAGAACCTGCTTACGATCTCCTGACTCGCGGCCATACCGCGTTAAAAACGACCTCGGAATGCTCATTTACAGCTCGTAAACTGCGCTTCCTCGGCCGTTTTTGCCTTGTCTGGCTCTAATTCAGAAGATCGTAAACAGGTTCTGAAAATCCTCGCGGGAGGTCCGTCCTACGGCCGCCCCACCCCATAAGAGTCGAGCAACGCCTGCAACCGACCGTTGGCCCGGTAACGCTGCAGGCCCTGTTCGAACAGTTCGACATAGCGTGCACTGCTAGGTAGCGCAGGAGAAAACGCCAGGTAGATGGGCATATCCGGCTGGCGGCAACCGGCCTCGCGCAATTCACCGGACTTGCCTTGGTTGGCCAGCATGGCCTGCACCACCCAGCTGTTTTCCAGCAGCGCATCCAGGCGCCCCAGGCGCAATTTGCCCAGATTCTGCTCCAGCGCCTTGTCACCCGAAGCGACCTGGATGCGCCCGCTGTCGCGGCGATGGCGGTCGATGTAGTCATTCAGCTCATCGCCATAGCTGTAGTCGTTGATCACACCGACACGCTGCTGCGCCAGCGATGGCAACCCGGTGAAATTCCAGGTGGAATCCGTCCGGGTGAAGAAACAATTGCGCGACTGCGCCACCGGCGTGGCAGTGAAGAGAAAGTCAGGCGCATCCTCTATACCTGCACCGATCGCCGCATTCAGCTCGCCACGACGCACCTCGTGCAGGGTGCGCGCCCAGTTCAGCGCCTGGTACTGCACCGTGATGCCGGACTCGGCGAAGATTTCCCGCGCCAGCTCGACGAAGATGCCGGGGCGCTCTGTGCCCGGCTGACAGTTGATCGGACACCAGACATCGGCAGCAATCACCAGCGTCTCCGCACGCAGTCCGCCGCTGACCGCACAAAGCATCAGCAGCGCAGCTGCGCGAACGAACAGCAGGCGACTAAAAAACGGCATAGGGCTCGTGTTCCAGAAAGACTCTGGGCACTGTTTTACCACCCTCAGCCTTCGCTGCGCACCCTTTTCACCGCGTCCAGCCAGCCGTGGTACAGCGTGCCGCGATGCTCGTCGGCCATGCGAGGCTCGAAGCGGCGCTGACGATGCCAATGGCTGGAAACCTCATCGAGATCGCGGTACAGCCCGGCCTGCAAGCCGGCCAGATAGGCCACGCCGAGGGCCGTGGTTTCGGTGACTTCCGGACGCTCCACCGGTACGCCGAGAATGTCGGCGAGGAACTGCATGACCCAGTTATTGACCACCATGCCGCCGTCCACGCGCAGTGCACTGGGTTCGGCAGTGCCGTCCTGGCGCATGGCTTCGAGCAGGTCACGGGTCTGGTAGCACACCGACTGCAGGCCGGCGGTGACGATTTCCTTGATCCCGGTGTCGCGAGTCAGGCCGAAGATCGCCCCGCGCGCCTTCGGGTCCCAGTACGGTGCACCGAGTCCGGTGAACGCCGGCACCAGGTACACGCCGCAGGCATCGCCGGTCTGCTCGGCCATCGCCTCGCTGTCACGGGCATCGCTGATCAGCTTGATGCCGTCGCGCAGCCACTGCACGGCCGCGCCGGCAACAAAAATGCTGCCCTCCACCGCATACGTAACCTGGCCATTAAGGCGATAACCGACCGTGGTCAACAGGCGGTTCTTCGACACCACCGGGGTGCTGCCGGTGTTCTGGATCATGAAACAGCCGGTGCCGTAGGTGCTTTTAACCATGCCGGGGGCGAAACAGGCCTGACCGATCAGTGCTGCCTGCTGATCGCCGGCCATGCCCAGCACCGGAATCGGCGCACCGAGCAGCGCCGGGTCACAGATGCCGAAGTCGGCGGCGCAATCGAGCACCTCCGGCAGCAGGCTGCGCGGAATGTCGAACAGCTGCAGCAGCTCCTCGTCCCACTGTTGACTGTGGATATTGAACAGCAGGGTGCGCGAGGCATTGCTGGCGTCGGTCTTGTGCGACTGGCCGCCGGACAGACGCCACAACAGAAAGCAGTCCACGGTGCCGAAGCGCAGCTCACCGCGCTCGGCGCGTTCGCGAGCGCCCGGCACGTTATCGAGAATCCAGCGCAGCTTGGTGGCGGAAAAGTACGGGTCGATCAGCAAACCGGTCTTGGCTGCCACCTGGGCTTCATGCCCGGCAGCCTTGAGATCGGCGCAGTAGTCGGCGGTGCGACGGTCCTGCCAGACAATGGCCGGATGGATCGGTGTGCCGCTCACGGCATCCCAGACGATGGTGGTCTCGCGCTGGTTGGTGATGCCGATGGCCCGGATGTCCTCAGCCTTCAGGCCTTCCTGGGTCAATGCCTCGCGGCAGACCTTGAGGGTGGTCAGCCAGATTTCCTCGGCATCGTGCTCGACCCAGCCGTCCTTGGGGAAATACTGCTTGAACTCCTGCTGGGCGCGCGCCAGCGGCAGACCCTGGGCACTGAAAACGATGGCGCGGGAGCTGGTAGTGCCCTGGTCGATGGCCAGCAGGTAGTGGGACATGGAGTGGTTTCCTTGTTGTTATGGGTTGCCTGTCTCCCCTCGCCCACTTGTGGGAGAGGGGCTGGGGGAGAGGGACTGACCGTCACCCCACCGCCTAGCTTCTTCCTGTAAGCACCAAGAACAGGAAGGGGATTAAAAATTCACGCCCGCCCAATGGCGGCAAACTGCCCCTGGGTATGCATGGCCAACAGCTCGGCGCCCAGCTCCACCTCCAGACCACGCCGCCCGGCGCTGACATAGATAGTCGAGTGCAGTTTGGCCGACTCGTCGATAAAGGTGCGCAGGCGCTTCTTCTGCCCCAGTGGACTGATGCCACCGAGCAGGTAGCCGGTGGCGCGCTGCGCCGCCTGCGGGTCGGCCATGTCGGCCTTCTTCACCCCGGCTGCGTGGGCCAGGGCCTTGAGGTCAAGGCTGCCGGCCACCGGCACAACCGCCACCAGCAGTTCGCCCTTCTCACTGGCGGCCAGCAGGGTTTTGAATACTTGAGCCGGGTCGAGGCCGAGCTTTTCCGCCGCCTCCAGGCCGTAGGACGGCGCCTTGGGGTCGTGGCTGTAACTGTGTACCTGGTGCGCGGCCTTGGCCTTTTTCAGCAGATCGATGGCTGGAGTCATGTTCGAATGTGAAAATAGAATGACAATTTGCGCGTACCATAGCCGAAAAAAACTGCCTGGAGCAGTTTTTAACGTCGCGCAGCGACGGCCCGTAGGGTGCTCGCCATGGATGGCAGAGCATAAAAGTTAACGACTGGCAGCTCCCCGTTATACTGCGCCCTCGCCCAGAAAGGATCGCCCATGAGCCTCCCTCCCCGCCAGCAAAGCATATTGGATCGCGCCCGTGAGCGTGGCTACGTGAGTATCGACGAACTGGCCCAGGCCTTCGCCGTCACCCCGCAGACCATTCGCCGCGACATCAACCAGCTGGCCGAACAGGGCCTGCTGCGGCGCACCCATGGCGGCGCGGCGAGTGAAGCCTCAAGCATCCAGAACACCGCGTACGCCATGCGCGCCGGGCAGATGCGCGATGAAAAGCAGCGTATCGCCGAAGCCATCGCCGCACAAATTCCCGACCACGCCTCGCTGTTCATCAACATCGGCACCACCACCGAAGCCATCGCCCGCGCCCTGCTCGGCCACAAGCGCCTCAAGGTAATCACCAACAACCTGCACGTTGCCGCCCAGCTCAGCAGCAAGGCCGACTTCGAAGTGCTGGTGGCCGGCGGTACGGTGCGCGCGGACGGCGGCGTGGTTGGTCAAGCGGCAGTGGATTTCATCCAGCAGTTCAAGGTCGACTTCGCCCTGGTCGGTATCAGCGGCATCGACGAAGACGGCAGCCTGCTCGACTTTGACTACCAGGAAGTGCGCGTGTCCCAGGCCATCATCGACAACGCCCGTCAGGTGCTGCTGGCCGCCGACTCCAGCAAATTCGGGCGTAACGCTGTGGTGCGCCTGGGTTCGCTGAACCTGGTCGACCAGGTATTCACCGACGCCGCACCGCCCGCCAACATCGCTCGCCTGCTGCACGAGCAGAAGATCCAGCTGCATATCGTCTGAAGTAGCCCGGATGTAATCCGGGAAATGCCTGCCGCCTCTCCCGGATTGTATCCGGGCTACGCACTCCCCCTATCGGATATTCGGCACTCCACCAGGCTGGCGCCGACGGCATTCTTCGACTAGCATATTTTCGGAAACGAACATTTAATTGTTCACATTGTAACTTTCCGGTGCTTTCGTCATGCCCAACAGCCAGACTCATCCCCTCGCCGAAATCTACGACCTGGCCGTGGTCGGCGGTGGCATCAATGGCGCAGGCATCGCCGCCGACGCCGCCGGGCGCGGCCTCTCGGTGTTCCTCTGCGAGCGCGACGATCTGGCCAGCCACACCTCTTCGGCCAGCAGCAAGCTGATCCACGGCGGCCTGCGCTACCTCGAACATTACGAATTCCGCCTGGTGCGCGAAGCCCTGGCCGAGCGCGAAGTGCTTCTGGCCAAGGCACCACATATCGTCAAATCGATGCGTTTCATCCTCCCGCACCGCCCGCACCTGCGCCCGGCCTGGATGATCCGCGCCGGCCTGTTCCTCTACGACCACCTGGGCAAACGCGAGAAACTGGCAGGCTCCAACGGTGTACGCTTCGGCGCCGGAAGCCCGCTCAACAGCGCAATGGTGCGCGGCTTCGAGTACTCCGATTGCTGGGTCGACGATGCCCGCCTGGTGGTGCTCAACGCCATGGCAGCACGCGAACACCACGCACACATTCATACGCGCACCCGCTGTGTCAGCGCGCGGCGCAGCAAGGGCCTGTGGCACCTGCATCTGGAGCGCAACGATGGCAGCCTGTTCTCCATCCGCGCCCGCGCCCTGGTGAATGCCGCCGGTCCCTGGGTGGCACGTTTTATCAAGGATGACCTCAAGCAGCCCTCGCCCTACGGCATCCGCCTGATTCAGGGCAGCCACATTGTTGTGCCGCGTCTTCACGATCAGGAACAGGCCTATATCCTGCAGAACGAAGACCAGCGCATCGTCTTCGTGATTCCCTGGCTGGAGCGCTTCAGCCTGATCGGCACCACCGACCGCGAATATCAGGGTGACCCGGCCAAGGTGCGGATCAGCGACGAGGAGACCGACTACCTGCTCAAGGTGGTCAATGCCCACTTCAAACAGCAGCTGAGCCGCAGCGATATCCTGCATAGTTTTTCCGGCGTGCGCCCGCTGTGTGACGATGAGTCCGACGAGCCCTCAGCCGTGACCCGCGACTACACCCTGTCGCTGTCGGGCGCACCGGGCGAAGCACCGCTGTTGTCGGTATTCGGCGGCAAGCTGACCACCTACCGCAAGCTCGCCGAGTCCGCCATGAGCCAACTCGCGCCTTATTTCCCGCGCCTGTGTCCGGCCTGGACGGCCAGCGCACCACTGCCCGGCGGGGAAAACATGAACAGCCGCGAGGAACTGGTGGACAAACTGACCGCCCGTTTCGGCTGGCTCGACCGCGAACTGGCACAGCGCTGGGCCAGCACCTACGGCAGCCGCAGCTGGCGCATCGTCGACGGCATCCGCCAGGAGAGCGAGCTGGGCGAATACTTCGGCGCCGGCCTGTACGCCCGCGAAGTGGACTACCTGCGCCGTGAAGAATGGGCACAGCAAGCCGAGGATATCCTCTGGCGCCGGACCAAGCTGGGGCTGTTCCTCAGTGCCAACCAGCAAGCTCGCCTGCACAGCTACCTGCAACAGGACACGGCACACGCAAGCGCCGTCGCCTTATAAAGAGCGGCGCATACAGCCCCACCCCAACGCCCACGAAACGGCTTCAGCACCAATAACGAACACTGCGCACCAGCATGGCGCAACCACGCGCCCTATCTACAGCCACATTAACGGTGCAAGCCGCCAGCTCAGGGGCCTTGCGTCAGCTGGCACGATGTTCGCTTTAACACAACCATGCAGGAGCACCCCGCAAGGGGCGCGGCACGACAATTTGCAATGGCTGACTAGGGTTCCGGCTCGCCGCTCATAGAGCGACAGGTGACTGGTCCGAGAGTTGGCGACCTCGTTCGGGGTTACACGGCGGGATAAAAGCCCGGGAGAACGCGCCACCTGGCTAGCCAGGCACGTGCCGCGCCGCTCCTGCCCGTATTTCCTAGAACTGGAGGTCTACCCATGCGCAAGTCTCTGCTGTCCTCGCTGATTGCTACCGGCCTATGTGCCGCTGTGAGCTTCCCCGCCCTCGCTGCCCCGAAGACCGACTTCAGCGTTTGCTGGACCATCTATGCCGGCTGGATGCCGTGGGAATACGGCCAGGCCGAAGGTATCGTCGACAAGTGGGCGAAGAAGTACGACATCAACATCGATGTGGTGCAGCTCAATGACTACGTCGAGTCGATCAACCAGTACACCGCAGGCCAGTTCGACGGCTGCACCATGACCAACATGGACGCCCTGACCATCCCCGCCGCCGGTGGCGTCGACTCCACCGCGCTGATCATCGGCGACTTCTCCAACGGCAACGATGGCGTGGTGCTCAAGGGCGAGAAGAAGACCCTCGGCGACCTCAAGGGCCAGAACGTCAACCTGGTCGAGCTGTCCGTCTCCCACTACCTGCTGGCGCGCGGCCTGGAAAAAGCCAACCTGAGCGAAAAAGACCTCAAGGTGGTCAACACCTCCGACGCCGACATGGTCGCCGCCTTCGCCACCGATGACGTCACCGCCGTGGCCACCTGGAACCCGCTGCTGGCCGAAATCGAGGCCACCCCGAGCGTGACCAAGGTCTTTGACTCCAGCCAGATCCCCGGCGAAATCATCGACCTGATGGTGGTCAACAGCGACACCCTGAAAGACAACCCCGCCCTGGGCAAAGCCCTGACCGGCGCCTGGTACGAAATCATGGCGACCATGAGTGCCGACACCGCCGAAGGCAAGGCCGCCCGCGAGCACATGGCCAAGGCTTCCGGCACCGACCTGGCCGGCTACGAAGCGCAGCTGGCGGCGACCAAGATGTTCTACAGCGCCAAAGATGCCGTGGCCTTCGCCAACAGCCCGAAGCTGCCGGCAACCATGACCAAGGTGGCTGAATTCTCCTTCAGCCACGGCCTGCTCGGTGAAGGCGCGCAGAGTGCCGACGCCATCGGCATGGGCTTCGCAAAGGGCATTACCACTGGCGACAAGGGCAACCTCAAGCTGCGCTTCGATCCGACGTACATGCAGATGGCAGCCGACGGCACGCTCTGACCGCTTCGTAGGGTGGATGACGCTCTTTTCATCCACCGTGAATCCGGTGTGGTGGTGGATGGATAAAACGCCATCCACCCTACGCACTGACGAGAGTTCCGCATGCGCCTGATCAACCGACACCCGGACCGCGGCGGCCGCCTGCTGCTGATCCTGTTGCCCTTCGCCCTGCTGCTGTTTGCCTACTTTGTCGGCTCGGCGCAGCGACTGGCAGACAATCCCAACGACAAACTGCTGCCCAGCGCCAGCCAGATGGTCAGCGCAATCGACCGCCTGGCCTTTACCGAGGACAAGCGCAGCGGTAACTACCTGTTCTGGGAAGACAGCGCGGCGAGCCTCAAGCGCCTCGGCATGGGTATCGGCATAGCCGCCCTGGTCGGCCTTTGCTTAGGGATAGCAGCCGGCATCTTGCCGCTGTTCCGCGCACCGTTGTCGCCCCTGCTGACAGTGCTGTCGATGGTGCCGCCACTGGCGATCCTGCCGATTCTGTTTATCGTTTTCGGCCTCGGCGAATTATCCAAAGTGATGTTGATCGTCATCGGCATCACCCCCGTGCTGGCCCGCGATCTGGAGCAACGGGCCCGCGAAATCCCCAGCGAGATCCTGATCAAGGCACAAACCCTCGGCGCCAGCACCTGGACCCTGATCCTGCGCGTAGTGCTGCCGCAATTGCTGCCGCGCCTGTTGATCGCCCTACGCCTGGTGCTTGGCTCGGCCTGGCTGTTCCTGATCGCCGCCGAAGCCATTGCCGCCACCGACGGCCTCGGCTATCGCATCTTCCTCGTACGTCGCTACATGGCCATGGACGTGATCCTGCCGTACGTGGTGTGGATTACCCTGCTCGCCTGGCTGATGGACCTGGGCCTGCGCCAGACCACTCGCCTGCTCTTCCCCTGGTATGAAGGAGCGAAAGCATGAAGCCCTTCATCGAAGTCAAAAACGTCTGGCAGGAATACGGCGATCAGGTCGTACTTGAGCGTTTGAACCTGAGCATCAACGAGGGCGAGTTCTGCACGCTGGTCGGCGCCTCCGGCTGCGGCAAGTCGACCTTTCTGCGCCTGCTGCTGGGCCAGGAACGCGCCAGCCGTGGCGAAATTCTGCTCGCGGGTCAACCGCTGGCCGGCGAGCCGGATAGCAGCCGGGGCGTGGTGTTCCAGCGCTACTCGGTGTTCCCGCACCTCAGCGTGCTGGACAACGTCGCCATCGGCCTGGAGCTGCCGCGCTCACCGCTGCTCGGTCGCCTGTTCGGCAGCGCCAAGCGCGACGCCCGCGAACAGGCGGCGGTAATCCTGAAAAAGGTCGGCCTCGGCCATGCCCTCGACAAATACCCCAGCCAGCTCTCCGGCGGCATGCAGCAGCGTCTGGCCATCGCCCAGGCGCTGATCATGAAGCCGCGCGTGCTGCTGCTCGACGAGCCGTTCGGCGCGCTGGACCCGGGCATCCGCAAGGACATGCACGCCCTGCTGCTGGAGCTGTGGAACGAGACCAAGCTGACCGTGTTCATGGTCACTCATGACCTGAGCGAGGGCTTCAGCCTCGGCACCCGCCTGCTGGTGTTCGACAAGACCCGCATCGACCCGCACGCACCGAACGCCTTCGGCGCGCGCATCACCTACGACATCCCCCTGAACAGCGACCGCCGCGCCACCCGCGCCGCCGTCGACGCCTTGCCGGCGCATGTCACCGGCCAGGCGCAACCGGCCCTGTAAGGAGTTAGCCATGACTGCTGCACTCACCCTGCGTCCCAGCCTCTACGAAGAACTCGTACCCGGCGGCGGCCACACCTCCTTCGTGCTCAAGCGCGGCCAGCTGCTGCGCATCACCGACCTCGAAGGCGACGCCAACGTCAGCCTGCTGCTGCTCAGTGCCGCCGAAAAAAGCGAACGCCTGAACCTGCCCGACACCCTCAAGTGCCAGCACACCGCCAAGCTCACCGCCGGCCATTGCCTGTACTCGGATATGGGCCGCGTGCTCGCAGCCATCACCGCCGATACCTGCGGCTGGCATGACAGCTTCGGCGGTGTGCTCAACGCCGCCGAAGTCGCGGAAAAATACGGTGCCGGGCGTTATCAGGAACTGCGCAACGGCTTCTTCCGCAACGGCATGGACAACCTGCTGGTGGAAATGGGCAAGTGGAACCTCAACCTGCAGGACCTGCTGATGGCGCTCAACCTGTTCAGCAAGGTAACGGTCGATGACGACGGCCGCTTCCACTTCGAGCCGGGCAACTCCAAGGCCGGCGACTACATCGAGCTGTACGCACCGATGGACACCCTGGTGGTGCTCACCGCCCTGCAACACCCCATGGACCCGAACCCACAGTACGCACCCAAGCCGGTGCAGCTGAGCTGGAGTGCGGTGGCGAGCGACGGCATCAGCGTGCTCTGCCGCACCTCGCGCCCAGAGAACGGCCGCGGCTTCCACAACACCGAACGTCTGTATATCTAAGGGCTGCCAGCATGACTCTTACCCATAGCGACAAGCACCCCGAAGCCGCCGTCTACCTCCATGAGATCCCGGCCGGAGAGCCATTCCTCTGCGAAGTCAAAGCCGGGCAGACCGTGCGCCTGCTCGACCTCGAAGGCAACCAGGCGGTCGACACGCTGTTCTTCAGCGCCAAGAACCCGCGCGAGCGCTACGACCCGCAACGCACCCTGCGCAAACAGAACAGCGTGTACCTGACCACAGGCACCGTCCTCTACTCCAACCTGGGCAACCCGCTGCTGACCATCAGCGCCGACACCTGCGGCCGCCACGACACCCTCGGCGGCGCCTGCGCCCAGGAGAGCAACACGGTCAGATATGCGTTGGATAAGCGCTATATGCACAGCTGCCGCGACAATTTCCTGCGCGCCAGCCTGCACGACGGCCGTCTGGAGAAGCGCGACATCGGCGCCAACATCAACTTCTTCATGAACGTACCGGTCACCCCAGAGGGCGGCCTGACCTTCGAGGACGGTATCTCCGCACCAGGCAAGTACGTCGAGCTGGTCGCGCATATGGACGTCATCGTGCTGATCTCCAACTGCCCGCAGCTGAACAACCCCTGCAACGGCTGGAACCCGACCCCGGCCGAGGTGCTGGTATGGGACTGATCAGCGCTCGCCTGCGCCTGTGGCTGTACCAGCTGTGCCAGAGCCGCTCGGGGCAATGCCTGGAGCAGAAACCCAAGCCAACGCAGAACCCGTAGGAGCGAGCTTGCTCGCGATCAAGCCGACAGACCGCTGATCGCCAGCAAGCTGGCTCCTACATAGAACACACGCATTTCCCACCCCGGACGACCGTGGTGCAGACCGAATAGCAGCGGGACGGCCCGCCAACCCTTTCGAGGGCAAGCAGATGTTCGACAAACTCCTGATCGCCAACCGCGGCGCCATTGCCTGCCGCATCCTGCGCACCCTGCGTCAGCTCGACGTCAAAGGCGTGGCCGTGTACTCCGAGGCCGACGCCGCCAGCCTGCATATCCAGCAGGCCGATGAAGCCTTCAGCCTCGGCGAAGGCCCGGCCGCCGGCACCTACCTGGTGGTCGACAAGATCCTCGCCGTCGCCAAACAGACCGGCGCCAAAGCCATCCACCCCGGCTACGGCTTCCTCTCCGAAAACGCCGCCTTCGCCGAAGCCTGCGAGGCCGCCGGCATCGCCTTCGTCGGCCCGACGCCCGAGCAGCTGCGCGTGTTCGGCCTCAAGCACACCGCTCGCGCGCTGGCGAAACAGCACGGCGTGCCAATGCTCGAAGGCACCGAGCTGTTGGAGAACCTCGACGCCGCATTGGTCGCCGGTGAACAGGTCGGCTACCCGGTAATGCTGAAAAGCACCGCCGGCGGTGGCGGCATCGGCATGCGCGTGTGCAACAGCGCCGCCGAGCTTGCCGACGCCTTCGACGCGGTCAAACGCCTCGGGCAGAACAACTTCAGCGACAGCGGCGTGTTTATCGAGAAGTACATTCAACGCGCCCGCCACCTGGAAGTGCAGGTGTTCGGCAACGGTAAAGGTGACGTACTGGCCCTCGGCGTGCGCGACTGCTCGGTGCAACGGCGTAACCAGAAGGTGCTGGAAGAAACCCCGGCACCCAACCTGCCGGCCGGCATGGCCGATGAGCTGTGCGCGGCGGCGATCAAGCTGGCCAAGGCAGTCAGCTACCGCAGCGCTGGCACCGTGGAGTTCGTCTACGACAGCGCCGCCGAGCGCTTCTACTTCCTCGAAGTGAACACCCGCCTGCAGGTCGAACACGGTGTTACCGAACAAGTGTGGGGCGTCGACCTGGTGCGCTGGATGATCGAGCTGGCGGCCGGCGACCTGGCCCCGCTAAGCGAACTGGCGAAAAACCTGAAACCCAGCGGCCACGCCATCCAGGCGCGCCTGTACGCCGAAGACCCGGGCCGCGACTTCCAGCCGAGCCCCGGCCTGCTGACTGCCGTGCAATTCCCGGCGGCCGATGGCAAGAGCCTGCGTATCGACACCTGGGTCGAAGCCGGCTGCGAGATTCCGCCCTACTTCGACCCGATGATCGCCAAGCTCATCACCTGGAAACCGACCCGCGAGGAAGCCAGCGCCGCACTCAGCCAGGCCCTGGCCGACACCCTGCTGTACGGTGTGGAAACCAACAGCCAGTACCTGCGGCAGATCCTGGTCGATGCGCCGTTCGCTAGCGGTTCACCCTGGACGCGCTGCCTGGAAGGCCTGACCTACCAGGCCAGCACGTTCGAGGTGCTGTCCGCCGGCACCCAGACCACGGTGCAGGACTTCCCCGGCCGCCTCGGCTACTGGGCCGTCGGTGTGCCACCGTCCGGGCCGATGGACGACCGCGCGTTGCGCCTGGGCAACCGCCTGCTCGGCAACGAAGAAGGCGCCGCCGGCCTGGAAATCACCATGAGCGGCCCGCTGCTGCGCTTCAACACCGATGCAGTCGTGGCGGTGACCGGAGCGGAAATCCCCGTGATTCTCGACAGCGTGGCTCAGCCGATAAACACCGCGCTGCTGATCAAGGCCGGCAGCACGCTGAGCCTCGGCACCATCGCCGGCTCAGGTGCGCGCTCGTACCTGACCCTGCGCGGCGGCCTGCAGGTGCCCGAATACCTGGGCTCGAAAAGCACCTTCACCCTCGGCCAGTTCGGCGGCCACGGCGGCCGCGCGCTGCGTGCCGGCGATGTGCTGCACATTCCACCTCTCGGCAATACGAGCAACGGCGCGCAGCTGCCAATCGAGCTGTACCCCGCCCTGCCTGCGGTCCGCGAAATCCGCGTGATCTACGGCCCCCACGGCGCGCCGGAGTACTTCACCCCGGCCTATATCGAGACCTTCCTCGCCACCGACTGGGAAGTGCACTTCAACTCCAGCCGCACCGGCGTGCGCCTGATCGGCCCGAAACCCGAGTGGGTGCGCGACAGCGGCGGCGAAGCCGGCCTGCACCCGTCGAACATCCACGACAACCCCTACGCGATTGGCGCAGTGGACTTCACCGGCGATATGCCGGTGATCCTCGGCCCGGACGGCCCGAGCCTGGGCGGCTTCGTCTGCCCAGTGACCATCATCGAGGCCGACCTGTGGCAGCTCGGCCAGCTCAAGGCCGGCGACAAACTGCGCTTCGTGCCGGTGAACATCGAAACCGCTCGTGCGCTGGCCAAGGCACGCAAGGCCGAAGTCGCCGGTCTGCAAGCCGTAGAGGTGAACTGGCAGCCAATCCCGCTGGAGCCACCGGTGATCCTCGATATCGGCAGCCAGGACAAACGCCTGGTCGCCCGCCTCTCCGGTGACACCCACCTGCTGCTGGAAATCGGCCAGCCTGAGCTGGACCTGGTGCTGCGCTTCCGTGGCCATGCGCTGATGCAGGCGCTGGAAACAAAATTCGGACTGAGTCAGGGCGTAGCGAGTGCAGCCGAGGCTAGGCAAAACTCGGCGAAGAAGCGCAGTTTGCATGATGCAAATGAGCATTCTGAGTCGGGTTTTAACGACGCATCGGCAAACGCAGCAGCCCTGACTCAGTTCGCCAATGGCGTGATCGACCTGACGCCCGGCATCCGCTCGCTGCAGGTGCACTACCAGCCGGAAACCCTGTCGCTGGCCAACCTGCTGGCGGTGGTAATCGGCGAGTGGGACGCGGTGTGCAACGCGCAGGACCTCAAGGTGCCGTCGCGCATCGTCCATCTGCCGCTGTCCTGGGACGACCCGGCCTGCCAGCTGGCCATCGACAAGTACATGACCACAGTGCGCAAGGACGCGCCCTGGTGCCCGAGCAACCTGGAGTTCATCCGCCGCATCAACGATCTGCCCAACCTCGACGAGGTCTACAAGACCGTGTTCGACGCCAGCTACCTGGTGATGGGCCTGGGCGACGTCTACCTCGGCGCGCCCGTGGCCACGCCGCTGGACCCGCGCCACCGCCTGGTCACCACCAAGTACAACCCGGCGCGCACCTGGACCGCCGAGAACTCGGTGGGCATCGGCGGCGCCTACATGTGCGTGTACGGCATGGAAGGCCCCGGCGGTTACCAGTTCGTCGGCCGCACCCTGCAGATGTGGAACCGCTACCGCGAAGTCGCTGCCTTCCGCGGCAAGCCCTGGCTACTGCGCTTCTTCGACCAGATTCGCTTCTACCCGGTGTCAGCCTCCGACCTGCTGCAGATCCGCCGCGACTTCCCGCTCGGCCGCTATGAACTGCGCATCGAAGACAGCGAGCTGGCCCTGGCCGACTACCAGGACTTCCTCAGCGAAGAAGCCGAGGGCATCGACGCCTTCCGCACCCAGCAACGCGCCGCCTTCGACGCCGAACGCCAACGCTGGATCGCCTCCGGCCAGGCCCATTACGAGAGCGAGGACGTGGTTGCCGAACTGGGTGACGACGCCCCGCTTGCAGCCGGCCAGCACAGCATCGAAAGCCACATCGCCGGCAACCTCTGGCAGGTGCAGGTCGAGGCCGGCAACGCGGTGAAGGCCGGCGACGTACTGGTGATCCTCGAGTCGATGAAGATGGAAATCCCCCTCACCGCCCCGCGCGACGGCGTGGTGCGCGAAGTGCGCGTGCAACCCGGCTCGCCGGTGCGTGCCGGCCAACGCGTGGTGGTGCTCGAAGAAGCCTGAATACCGCTGATGCTCATTACCTCGATGGTGGGTTACGCCGCTGTGCAGCTAACCCACCCTACGAAAGGAAACACTGTATGAAACATTCTTTCGACCTGCGCCTCGGCGCCCTGAAAACCACCTACACCGATGGCAGCCTGAGCCCGCGCCAGTTGATCCTCGCCCTGCGCGAAAAAGCCGCCGCGCTCAATCCGGAGTTCAAGCTGTTCATCCACCTGCTCAGCGTGGAGGAACTGGAACCCTACCTGGCTGCCCTGGACGGCAAGTCGCCAGCCGAGTTGCCGCTGTTCGGCGTGCCCTTCGCCATCAAGGACAACATCGATCTGGCCGGCATCCCAACGACGGCAGCCTGCCCGACCTTCGCCTATGTCGCTGAAACCAGCGCCACCCTGGTCGCCCAGCTGATCACCCTCGGCGCCGTGCCGATGGGCAAGACCAACCTCGATCAATTCGCCACCGGCCTTAACGGCACAAGATCCCCGTATGGCGAATGCCGCAACAGCGTGCATCCGGACTACCCGTCCGGCGGTTCCAGCGCCGGCTCATCCTTGGCCGTGGCGCTCGGCGTAGCCAGCTTCGCCCTTGGCACCGACACCGCCGGCTCGGGCCGCGTGCCGGCGGCGCTGAACAACCTGGTCGGCCTCAAGGCCACCAAGGGCCTGGTATCCACCGCCGGCGTGGTGCCTGCCTGCCGCACCCTGGATTGCGTCACCTACTTCACCGCCACCGCCGCCGAAGCAAGCCAGTTGCTGGCACTAACCGCCAAGCTGGATGCCCGCGACGAATACAGCCGCGCCAACCCACTGTGGAACGACGCCAGCGCCTTCGGCAAACCGCGCGCAGGCTTCCGCTTCGGCGTGCCGTCGCAGCTGGAATTTCTCGGCTGCAGCGAAAGCCCGGCGCTATTCGCCAAGACCATCGAACAACTCAAAGCCCTTGGCGGCGAAGCGGTGGAAATCGACTTCGCGCCCTTCCTCGAAGCCGCACGCCTGCTCTACGAAGGCCCCTGGGTCGCCGAGCGCTACAGCGTCGCCGGTGCGCTGATCGAACAGCAGCCGGACGCCGTGCTGCCAGTGATCAAGGCCGTGCTGGAGAAAGCGCCTGCCGTCAGCGGCGTCGACACCTTCCGCGCGCAATACCGCCTACAGGCGCTCAAGGCGATCTGCGACCGCATCCTCGTCGAGGTCGACTGCGTGCTAACCCCGGCCTACCCACGCCCGGTAACCCTGGACGAGCTGCACGCCGAGCCGGTCAAGCGCAACTCGGACCTGGGCTACTACACCAACTTCATGAACATGCTCGACTACGCCGCAGTAGCTGTTCCCGCAGGCTTTATGGCCAACGGCCTGCCGTGGGGCGTGACCCTGTTCGGCCGCGCCTTCACTGACCAATCCCTGCTCGGCCTGGCCGATGGCCTGCAGCGCCAGCACGGCCTGCCGCTAGCCGGCGAGCGCAGCCTGAACACGCCAGCCCCGGCCACCGTCGCGCGCAACGACCGCGCCCGCGTGGTGGTGTGCGGCGCGCACCTCGACGGCCTGCCGTTGAACTGGCAGCTCAAGCAACGCGGCGGCCGCCTGCTGCAGGCCACGCAAAGTTCGCCGGACTATCAGCTGTACGCCCTGGCCGGCGGCCCGCCCTTCCGCCCCGGCATGGTTCGGGTTGCCGAAGGCGGCGTGGCCATCGCCGTGGAAGTCTGGGAACTGCCGAGTGCCGAGCTGGGCTCGTTCCTCACCGGTATCCCCGCGCCACTGGGCCTGGGCAAGGTGCAGCTGGCCGACGGCAGCTGGGAAACCGGCTTTATCTGCGAACCCTACGGTCTGGCCGGCGCCGTCGACATCACTCACTTTGGCGGCTGGAAGGCCTATATGCAGAGCAAGGGCTAAGGCCGGATTGCGCGCTCCATAAACCGCAGAAGAGCGGTGGATAAGCAGAGCGTTATCCACCCTACAGGTCGGTAATCTGCAGGGTGGAAAACCGCGCCGCGCCTTCCACCCCCTGCACCTTTGCCCTGTAGGAGCCAGCTTGCTGGCGATCAACGTCAGCGCAAGGGCATCGCCAGCAAGCTGGCTCCTACAGGTATCGTGCGTTAAGCAGCGCTCGGCGCAATTGGCGGCGCAGATGTTTCGGGTTTAGAGTGCTGCATCCCCGCATCACGCGGGTGCACAGCACACAGGGAAGAGTCATGCCGCTGACCCGCGACCAGGCCCAGCACCGCGCCGACGATATCCAGGCGTTCTACCGTGAGGTGCAGCGCCTGCATGAAGAGCAGGCCCTGATGCTCGGCAACGAGCAACTGCAGCACCTGCAACGACACCATCAGGATCTGCTGGGCCAGTACCGCGCCCACTTCGATATCGATGCCAGCCAGCAGAGCAAGCGCCTGTCGCTGAGCATGCGCATCGTCTCGCTGCTCGGCGCCCTCGCTCTGGCGGCCAGCCTGCTGTTCTTCTTCTATCAGTTCTGGGGCCTGTTCAGCGAAACCGCGCAGGTCGCCATCCTCGTCGGCTTCTCGGTCGGCAGCCTGTTGCTGACCTTTGTCATTCGCCAGCGCGACCCGTCCGGTTTTTTCAGCAAGCTGGCCGCCCTGCTCACCTTTGTCTGCTTCGTGCTGAACATCAGCCTGCTCGGGCAGATCTTCAATATCACCCCATCGGACAAGGCCCTGCTGCCCTGGGCCGGTCTCGCCCTGTTGCTGGCCTACTGCTGCAATACCCGCCTGCTGCTGATCGCCGGCCTGGCCTGCGTGCTGGCCTACAGCGCCACATTGCTGTGCACCTGGAGCGGTTTCTACTGGCTGGAGGCAGGCGAACATCCGGAAAACTTCCTGCCCTGCGCAGCGCTGTTCATCCTGCTGCCGCAATGGATCAGCCAGGCACGCTTCAGCGGCTTTGCCGCCACCTATCGGGTGATCGGGCTGGTGGCCCTGTTCGTGCCGATGCTGGTGCTGGCCAACTGGGGACATGGCAGCTACCTGCCGTTCGCCGCTGACAGCATCGAAGTTGCTTACCAACTGCTCGGCTTTGTCACCTCGGCCCTGGCCATCTGGCTCGGCACACGGCGTGACTGGACGGAAGTAGCGCTGACCGGGCAGCTGTTCTTCATCCTGTTTCTCGGCATCAAGATGGTCGACTGGTGGTGGGACGTGCTGCCCAAATACCTGTTCTTCCTCCTGCTCGGCCTGATGGCCGTACTGAGCCTGCTGGTGCTCGGGCGCTTGCGCCGCAGCCACAGGGAGGCCCGCGCATGATTACCCTCACCCAAAAACACGGTCTGCTGGCCGGGCTGGCCCTGATCCTGCTAACCAATGCCGTGGCGCTGGCTGGCGTCTGGTACAACCGCCAGGGCCAGCCAGAGAGCAGCCTGCTGCTCTCCGAGCGCGAGCTGCTGCGCGACCACGAGGGGCCAAGCCGGGAAAACAGCGGCCTGGCCTTGCGTCTGGACTGGCGCAGCCCACGCCCCGCCGAGGCCGATAACCGCTACGAACGCCAGCCGCTGCAGCAGGAACAATTGTTGGCCCTGGGCTTCGCCCCGCTCGACGAACAGAATCCCGGCTATTACCAGCGCTACGACAGGCGCCAGGTGCTGGTGGTGCTGGAGTTCGATGGCCCGGCCTACCAGGCCGAGCTGCAACGGGCGGCCGCAGAACTGCAGCAGGCCACTGAGCGACTGGCCAAGCTGCCGGACGATAAAGAACTGCAAGTTGCACTGCAGTCGGCACGCGAGCAACTGGCCAACGAACGCCAGCGTGACAGTCGTCTGTTTGCGATTGATGTCGGCCTGGACGCCAACAACCTGCGCCAGCGCTACGCCGATCGCAGCCGCTATGCCCTGGTGCCCGGTACTGTCAGCGTCTGGTGCGATTGCAGCGGCAACGTGCGCCGCCTGACCGGGCAGATCAACCAGCTGCACAGCAGCAGTATCAACGTGCAGCACACCTGGCGCAGCACGCTGGCCAAGCACCTGCCTGCCGCCTATTTCAGCGAGGAACGGCCATCCTTCCAGGCCCAGATCAATTTCGGTCAGCGCCTGGAGCCCTGGATCGAGACGCTTACCGGTCTACCCGACTAGTCTGAACTGCACTGCCGGACGGTGACGCCAACCCGCCCGGCGCGCTAGCATGGCGCACTTCTTCAGGTTCTCCGACATGTCGCTCAGCTACTCCCGCAAAGCCCAGAGCATCCTGCTTCTGTTGCTGCTCACTCTGCTGCTCAGTGGCTTCGCCGCCACCTCGGTGATCGGCTACTACGCCTCGCGCGACAGCATTCGCCACAGCATCGTCAACACCGAGCTGCCGCTGACCTCCGACAACATCTATTCGGAGATCCAGAAAGATCTGGTACGGCCGATCCTGATCTCCTCAATGATGTCGCGCGATACCTTCCTGCGGGACTGGGTGCTGGCCGGCGAACAGGACCCCACGCCGATTACCCGCTACCTGCGCGAAGTGCAGGAACATTACGGCGCCTACACCAGCTTCTTCATCTCCGAGAAGAGCCACACCTACTACCAGGCCAAGGGTGTGCTCAAGCAGGTGCGCGAAAGCGAGCCGCGCGACGTCTGGTACTTCCGCGTGCGCGACATGCAGGACGTCTACGAGATCAATGTCGACCCGGACATGGCCAACCGTGACCAGTTGACCATCTTCATCAACTACAAGGTGTTCGATTACCACGGCAACTTCATTGGCGTCACCGGCGTCGGCCTGACCGTCGATGCCGTGGTCAAGCTGATCGACGACTACCAGCAGCGTTACGAGCGCAGCGTGTACTTCGTCGACACCAACGGCCGCCTGATGCTCACCGGGGCCGAAGGCGGCCCGCTGGGTGCCAGGGTCGGCCAGTCACTCAACCAGGTAGCCGGCCTGGAAGAGCTGATGGCCAAGCTGCCGCGACCGCAGAGTGGCAACTTCAACTATCAGGAGCACGGCCGCGGACACTTCCTCAATGTGCGTTTCATCCCCGAACTGGACTGGTACCTGTTCGTCGACAAACACGAAGAAGGCGCCCTGGCCGGCATCCGCCACACCCTCTATCTCAACCTGCTGATCTGCGCCCTGATCAGCGGCATGGTGCTGCTGCTGGTGCATCTGGCCATGCGCCGCTACCAGCGTTACATCGCCACCCTGGCGACTACCGATGTGCTCACCGGACTGCCCAACCGCCGCGGCTTCAACCTGCTGGCCAGCCAGGCGCTGCAGGAAGCCCAGCGCAACCAGAGCCCGCTGAGCGCCCTGCTGATCGACCTCGACCACTTCAAGCAGCTCAACGACACCCATGGCCACCTGGCGGGCGACGAAGTATTACGTGGCTTTGCGCAGAGCCTGCAAAGCAACCTGCGTCAGTCCGACATCATCTGCCGCTGGGGTGGCGAGGAGTTCATCCTGCTGCTCAAGGACACCGGCAGCAGCACGGCGCGCCTGCTGGCCGAGAAGATCCGCGAGCAGAGCGAAGCCAGCCGCTTCCCCTTCAATGGCGTCAACCTGAGGGTCAGCACCAGCATCGGCATTACCGAACTGCACGACGAAGACACCCTCGACCGCCTGATCGCCCGCGCTGATCGGGCGCTGTACCGGGCCAAGCAGTCCGGGCGTAATCGCGTCTGCGAAGAAACCTTCGAGCCGCAGGCATGACCGATACCAGCCGCTGCCCACGCTGCGGCCAGCTCAACCGCTGCGCCCAGGCCGGCCAAGCCGAGGCGGTGAAGGACTGCTGGTGCTTTCATGCGCAATTCGATCCAGCCGTGCGCGACAGCCTGCCCGCTACGCAGCCTGGCCAGGCTTGCCTGTGCCCGCGTTGTGCCCAGGGCCTGCCCACCGAGCCCAAGCCAGCGGACTGAACCGTGCGCCTCGACCGTTTCCTCAGCAACCTGCCGCAGTTCAGCCGCGCCGACGCGCGCCTGCTGCTGGCCAGCGGACGTATCCGGGTGGATGGGCAAGCGATCAGCGATGGTCACTACGAAGTGCGCGAGTTCAGCCACATCGAACTGGATGACGAAGCACTGCAGGCCGGCAAGCCGGCGCGTTACTTCATGCTGCACAAACCAGTCGGCGTGGTCAGCGCCACCGAGCATGCAGAGCACCGCACCGTGCTCGACCTGCTCGACGAACCGGACAAGCACGAGCTGCATATCGGCGGGCGCCTCGACCTGAACACCAGCGGCCTGCTGCTGATCACCAACGACGGCCTGTGGTCGCGCCGCCTCACCGAACCGCGCAGCCGTCTGGGCAAGGTCTACCGGGTACAGGCCGAACAGCCGATCACGCCCGAGTACATCGAGGTGTTTGCCCAGGGCCTGTACTTCGCCTACGAGAATCTCACCACCCTGCCCGCCGAGCTGGTCATCACAGGCAGCCACAACGCCCTGCTGACCCTGCATGAAGGCCGCTATCACCAGGTCAAGCGCATGTTCGGCCACTTCCAGAACAAGGTCATCGGCCTGCATCGCGAGAGCATGGGCCCGCTGCAGCTCGACCCGGATCTGGCCCCTGGCGAATACCGCGCCCTAAGCCCGGATGAAATCGTCCTGGTCTGAGCCAGTGACCGTCCGGCAGAAGATAAGAATTCAGCCATTCGAGTGACTTGCTTCGGTCATGTAAGCCTGCTTGAATCAAATCCAAGGTCCATAAGTGACCAGCAAGTCATAAGCAGAGTCTAAGTAACTTTTTTGGTTGAGGGTGCCACGGCACCTGTAACGGGACTGCCCCCGATCGCGCCGCTGCGGAGTGCTCGCACTTCACCCGGTCGATTCCCGAACCAAGAAATAGCCCGTCAATAACAACACCTGTCGACAAGGCTGCAACCGTCGACAAGGGCCCCCACTTTCCAGGCGCATGCCTACCTGTCCTGAAGCTCGCGTAGCTCGCGATTTATTGCTGCGCGTCCGTAATTGCACGTCAGGGGCATGCATGATGAAACCAGAAACTGCTGTGCTGGATATCCAGGGGCAATACCGGGTTTACACGGAGTTCTACCGCGCTGACAGCGCCGAGCACACCATCATTCTGGTCAACGGTTCACTGTCGACAACGGCGTCCTTCGCCCAAACCGTTCGCTATCTCTACCCGCACTTCAATGTGGTGCTGTTCGACCTGCCCTACGCTGGACAATCACGCGAACACAACGACCACTCACGCCTGCTGAGCCGCGAAGAGGAAGCCGACATCCTTCTCGAACTGGTCGAGCACTTCGCCTGCGACCATGTGCTGTCCTTCTCCTGGGGCGGCATCGCCACCCTGCAGGCCCTGGCACGCCGCCCGCGGCGCATCGTCCGCGCGGTGATCAACTCGTTCTCGCCGATCACCAACCTGGCCATGCTCGGCTACCTGGAACGCGGCGTGGAGGTGATGAAGGCCTGCGACCGCGAGAATGCCGGGCTGCTGCTCAATAGCACCATCGGCAAGCACCTACCTTCGCTATACAAGCGCTACAACCATCGCCACGTCACCAGCCTGGAAACCTACGAATACGAGCAGATGTGCTTCCACGTGGAAAACGTGCTGAACATGGAAGGCCGTTCCTGCACCAGCTACGCCGCGGAAATCGAGATCCCCATGCTGTTCGTCAACGGTGAGTGGGACGAGTACACCACGGTCGAAGATGCCCGCCTGTTCGCCCAGTACGTGCGCCACAGCGAGTTCCGCTGCATCGACCAGGCCGGTCACTTCCTCGACATGGAACACAAGGCCGCCTGGTTGCAGACCCGCGACACGCTGCTGGCCTACCTGCAACAGCCGCTCAACAGCCGCTCACGCAGTCTGGTCATGCCGGAAAGCGCCGCCCTCGCCGGCTGAACCGACAGCGGCAAGCAGGGCCCGCCCCGCCTCTGCTTGCGGCTACCGGGGCAGGCACGGCACGAGTATTTCTCGCGTCGTGGCTTCACCTGCGCAGGTGATTCTGGTACAAAGTCACCCGCAAAAGCGGGTGTCGTATAATGGCATTACTCCAGCTTCCCAAGCTGATAACGAGGGTTCGATTCCCTTCACCCGCTCCAGATCAAAACGAAAAAGCCCTGCTGATGCAGGGCTTTTTCGTTTCTGGGGTTCGTCTGGATAACTGCCGGGGATATCTACCGCCGTTAAGCCAAGCACTCTCCCCCAGTCCCTTTAGCAAAAACGCCGTACCCGAAAAAAGAAAACCCCGCACAAAGGCGAGGTTAAAGGAGCACTGCGTCATGGAGATTCAGTGGCCTCAGGTTAGGCGGGCAAAGGTGAAAACTTCGTGAAGAGTCATCGCTGATTGCACAAGTCGACCAACGGTCACTCAATCAGCTCCCCGTAGCCATTGGGCCAGGCTGCCGTCGAACAGCGCTGCCTGCTCCTCATGCAGCATTTCCAGGGCGCGGCGTAAGCCCGGATACCAGACTTCATCATCGAGCTTGTCCGGCAATTGTCCGGGACGCGGCAATGGCCAAGGGCTGCGGCTGATCAACTGGTGCAGGCTGAAATGCTCCAGGTCGCGGCACAATACCCAGCCGTTACCGCCACTGACCCGACAGATCAGGTGCTCGCGCTCGAGGAAGTCGATGACCTCCTCCCACTCGTCCTCCGGCAACAGCCAGCCCTCGCGCTGCACATCAGCGTGGCGTACCGGCACACCCTGCAGCTGACGTTCGTGAAATACCCGCAAAATGCCCAGCAAAACCAGCATTCGCGGCAGCGCGCGGCGCCGCCAGTGGCGCGAGGACGACAGGTTGCACACCAGTTCGGCACCAAACAGCACGATCAGCCAGGACACGTAGATCCACAGCAGAAACAGCGGCACCGTGGCGAAGGCGCCATAGATCAGCTGGTAACCGGGGAACAGGCTGACAAACAGGCCAAACAGCGCCTTGGCCACCTCGAACAGCACGGCGGTAAACAGGCCGCCGAGCAGCGCATTGCGCAGCGGCACCCGGGCATTCGGCACGGTGGCATAGATCAGGGTGAAGGCCGCGACGCTGGACAGCAACGGGGCGAAACCAAGCAGCGTCTTGGCGCCGAGCAACGCATCCGGCCCGGACAGCAGCGACAGCGAGGTGATGTAGGTGCTGATCGCAAAACCGGCGCCGAGCAACAAAGGCCCGAGGCTGAGGATCGCCCAATACAGCAGGAAACTGGACACGCCACGGCGCGGCTGACGCACCCGCCAGATGGTGTTGAAGGCCTTCTCGATGGTCACCAGCATCATGAACGCAGTGATCGCCAGCAGGACCACCCCGATCCAGGTCAGCTTGCGCGCCTGTACGGTGAAGTCGCGCAGGTACTCCTGCACGGTAGCGCCGGAAGACGGCACGAAGTTGCGAAAGATGAAGCTCTGGATGTCCTCACCCATGCCCTGGAAGGCCGGGATCGCCGAAAGCATGGCGAAGGTCACGGTCATCATCGGCACCACCGCGAACAGGGTGGTGTAGGTCAGCGCGGCGGCGCTCTGCGTGGCGCGGTCGGCCAAAAAACGCTGCACCAGGAAACGCCAGAACTCCGTGACATCCTCTACGCGCTGACGCATTCCCTCTCCTTAGAACCTGTTTACGATCTTCTGAATTAGAGCCAGACAAGGCAAAAACGGCCGAGGAAGCGCAGTTTACGAGCTGTAAATGAGCATTCCGATGCCGTTTTTAACGCGGCATGGCCGCGAGTCAGGAGATCGTAAACAGGTTCTTAGCCATGCCGAACTGCGCTGATCCGCGCCTAGGCAGGTAGAATAGCGCCCACCCCAGTCCTGATGCGACCCATCCATGACCGACTTGACCCTCTATCACAACCCGCGCTGCTCGAAATCCCGCGCTGCGCTGGGACTACTCGAAGCCCGCGGCCTGACGCCGAGCGTAGTGCGCTACCTGGATACCCCGCCTTCGGCAGCCGAACTGCAGAGCCTGCTCGGCAAGCTAGGCATCGGCGCGCGCCAGTTGCTGCGCACCGACGAGGACGAGTACAAGGCGCTCAACCTGGCCGACAGCAACCTCAGCGAGACGCAGCTGATCGCCGCCATGGTTGCCCACCCCAAGCTGATCGAACGACCGATCCTGATCGCCGGTGACAAGGCGGTGATCGGCCGGCCACCGGAGCGAGTTCTGGAGCTGCTGGCATGAGTACTCCCTACATCCTCGTGCTGTATTACAGCCGCCACGGCGCCACTGCCGAGATGGCCAAGCAGATCGCCCGCGGCGTCGAACAGGCGGGCCTGGAAGCGCGTCTGCGCACGGTGCCTGCGGTATCCACCGAGTGCGAAGCCACGGCTCCGGCGATTCCTGCCGAAGGCGCACTGTACGTCAGCCTCGATGACCTGAAGAACTGCGCCGGCCTGGCCCTGGGCAGCCCGACCCGCTTCGGCAATATGGCCGCACCGCTCAAGTACTTTCTCGACGGCACCAGCAGCCTGTGGCTGACCGGCGAGCTGGTCGGCAAGCCGGCCGGGGTGTTCACCTCCACCTCCAGCCTGCATGGCGGCCAGGAAAGCACCCTGCTGTCGATGATGCTGCCGCTGCTGCACCACGGCATGCTGCTCTGCGGCCTGCCCTACAGCGAAGGCGCTCTGCTCGACACCCGTGGTGGTGGCACGCCCTATGGCCCCAGCCACCACGCCGGTGCCGATGGCAAACGCACCCTCGACGAACACGAAATTGCCCTGTGCCGCGCCCTCGGGCTGCGCCTGGCGAAAACCGCCCAGCAGCTGGAGACTCCACGTGGCTAAGCAAGCGAAACCCCTTCCCGCCCTTGAATGGCTGCAACCCCGGCTGAAACTTACTCGTGCCCTGAGCCTGTTCAGCTTTATCGCCCTGTTCGTCCTACTGCTGGTTTGGAACCTCGGCTTCGCCGACCTGCACGGCGCGCGCACCTGGGTGGTGCTGAGCATCCAGCTGGGCCCGCTGCTGTTACTCGCCCCCGGCCTGTTCCTGGGTAGCGCCCGCGCCCACGCCTGGACCTGCTTCGTGGTCAACATCTACTTCATCCAGGGCGTACTGGCGGCCATCGACCCGGCGCGCATGCTGTTCGGCATCCTGGAAGCGCTGATCAGCTTCGAGCTGTTCTGCAGCGCCCTGCTCTACACCCGCTGGCGCTTCCAGTACGACCGCAAACTGGCCGGCGAGGCCTGATGCGCCTGCTGTTGCTGCCGGGCCTGAACGGCAGCAACCGCCTGTTTGCCCCGCTGCTGGCAGAGCTGGCTGGATTACAGGTAGCGCCACTGCAGCTGCCAGAGCAAGGCCCGCAGGACAGCGACAGCCTGATCAGCGCCCTGCTGCCGCAACTCGGTGACAGCCCTTTTGTCTTGCTCGGTGAATCCTTCTCCGGGCATCTGGCCTATGCCCTGGCCCAGCTTCAACCGCCAGGCCTGCGCGGGGTGATCTTCGCCGCCGCGTTTCTCGCTCGCCCGCAGCCCCTGCTGCCGCTCAGCCGCTACCTGCCACTGCCAAAGCGCCTGCTCAGCCATGATCTCTTGTTGAAATTGCTGTGTGTCGGTCAGCAGGCCAGCCCGGAACTGCTAGCCCTGCTGCGCGAGGAAATCCGCCAGCTGCCCGACGCCCTGCTGCGCGCCCGGCTGCACACGCTGGCACAACTGCATGAACCCAGCCGACCGCTCGCATTACCCGCGCTGCACCTGTGGCCGCAGCAGGATCGGCTGATCTCGCGCAACGCCGCAGCCAGCCTCAACCGGCATTGCAGTGATCTGCGCCAGATAGCGCTGGAAGGGCCGCACTTCATCCTGCAAAGCCGCGCAGCAGCCTGCGCGCAAGCAATCAAGAAATTTATCGCGGAGCTGGATGCCTCACCCGCGTAGCAGCCGCTACCAGCCGAGGACTTCCTTGAGGAAGGGAATGGTCAGCTTGCGCTGGGCCTGCAGCGAGGCCTGATCGAGGCGTTCGAGCAGTTCGAACAGCGCACTCATGCTGCGCTCGCCACGGTTGAGGATAAAACGCCCGACTTCATCGGTCAGGTGCAGGCCACGGCGCGAGGCACGCAACTGCAGGGCGCGCAGCTTGTCCTCGTCAGACAGGGCATGCAGCTGGAACACCAGCGCCAGGGTCAGCCGCGACTGCAGGTCAGCCAGGCCAATCGGCAATTCGCGCGGAGCGGCGGCGGCAGCAATCAGCAGACGCCGACCGCTGTCACGCAAACGGTTGAACAGGTGGAACAGCGCCTCTTCCCACTCGGGCCGGCCGGCCACCGCCTCCAGATCATCCAGACAAACCAGCTCGCACTGCTCCAGGTTGTCGAGCAGCTCCGGGCCGTAGTCGGCCACTTCCGCCAGCGGCAGATAGACCACCGCCTCACCACGCTGCTCGAAGCGCAGGCAGGCCGCCTGCAGCAGATGGCTACGGCCGACACCCTCGCTACCCCAGAGGTAGATCAGGCTTTCAGTCCAGCCGGCATCGGCCTCGCACAGGCGCTCGGCATAGCCGAGGGCCGCAGCATTGGCGCCGGGATAGTAGTTGGCGAAGGTGGCGTCATCACGCAGACGCACCCCCAAGGGCAGCTGAATCGGGATCATGCAGGGTTGGGCGGTTCGTCAGAACCGGCTCCGGGCTCACCATAGAGGGCGGAAAGTTTATAGAAATCATGAGCATGGCGCAGCAAAACCATGATGATCGCCGCCACCGGCAGGGCCAGCAGCACGCCGGTGAAGCCGAATAGCTGGCCGCCGGCGAGAATGGCGAAGATCACCGCCACCGGGTGCAGGCCGATGCGATCACCGACTAGCCAGGGCGTCAGCAACATACCTTCGAGCAGTTGGCCGATGCCGAAGACCACAGCGATACCGATCAGCGGGTACAGTTCGAAGCCACCGAACTGGAACAGCGCCGCCACCAGTGCAGCGCCAAAACCGACGATAAAGCCCATATACGGCACGATGCTGGCCAACCCGGCCAGCACGCCGATCAACAGACCCAGCTCCAGGCCGACCAGCATCAGGCCGCTGGAATAGATGCCAGCCAACGCCAGCATCACCATCAGTTGACCACGGATAAAGGCGCCGAGCACTTCATGGCACTCGCCAACCAACTGCACGACGAAACTCTCGCGGGCCCTTGGCAGCATGCCGCGCAGCTTGGCCAGCATCAGATCCCAGTCGCGCAACAGGTAGAAGGCCACTACCGGAATCAGCAGCAGATTGCCCAGCCAACCGAGCAGCGCCAGGCTGGAAGCAGTGGCTTGAGCCAGAATCATGCCGGCAATATCGGTGGTCTTGCCCAGGTGCTCGCTGAGCGCGGCCTTGAGCTGTTCAAACCGCCAGAAGTCCTCGGCCAGGCCGAACTGCATCTGTGCCCAGGGCAGCGCTTGATGCTGCAACCAATCGAGCATCTGCGGCACCATCTCATACAGGCGTACCAGCTGACGGCCGAGCATGGGGATCAATACCAGCAGCAGGATCAGCAGCAATAGACTGAACAGGCTGAACACCAGCACCACGCCCCAGGTCCGCGACAGCTTGTGACGCTCCAGGCGATCGACCAGCGGGTCGCCAAGGTAGGCCAGCAGCATGGCCACCAGGAACGGCGAGAGAATCGGCGTCAGCAGGTACAGCAGCCAGCAGAACAGCACCAGCCCGGCCAGCCACATCCAGCGGCGTGAATCAGTCATATAGGCTCTCCGCCTTGATTTATCGAAATACCGGCGCCGCCAGGTCTGTCCAGCGGCACGCTGCTGCGGAGTGAATCAGGCGCAGGCTTACCAGCGAAAACGCAACAGGTTGGCCGGGGCGGGTGTTGGCGCTGTTCCAGCGGCCGCGCTGGCATCCAGCGGCGCGGCATCGGCCGGGACTTCCTGCAGGCCGGCCAGACCGAGCTGGGCGCGCAGTTGTTCGGCGCTGGCTTTGACTTCCCAGGTCAGCTGGTCGCCCTTGACCTTGCTCAGGCGCGCGGCAAAAGGTTCGAGCAGACGCGACAGTTCGGCATAGCGCGGCAGATCGGCGCCCTGCACTTCGACCAGCATGGCGCCAGCCGCGCCCGGCTTGACCACGAAACGCGGTGCCAGGCGTTCGCTGACGGCCAGCAATACGGCATCGGCCAGGGCTTTCTGGTCTGCACCTTGAGCCTTGCCCTGTTCACGGCTATCGCCCAGCCACAGGCGCCACTCCGCTTGCCACTGACCACCCGCTTCCAGCGTCTGCACGGCGAGCAAAGCATCGGCGGCATAGCGCTCGGAGGCCGGCTGCAGGGCATCAGGCTGGCTGGCACTGAGGTTTTCCGGCGTCGCTACCAGTTGTTCCTGCAGATCCGCCAGCGGCAGGCGCAGGGGCAGGCCACGATTCTGCGCGGCCTGCTGCAGTGGCGTGGCCGCTTCCTGGCCATCACCGACCAGACTGGCGCCCTCGACACCAGCATTCAGCCACCAGGCCAGGATCGCCGGGCGATTGGCACCCCACAAGGCCAGCCCGGCCTGACGCAATTTGTTGTCGGTGGTCAGCGGATCGAAGTCCACCACCAGGGTTTCACCTTCGTAGACATAGCGGCTGACCAACTGCTGCGGGTCTTTGCGTATCCCTTCCAGGGCCGGCGATTGCAGTGCCTTGGCATCGCCGGTCAGGCGCAGCACCAAAGTTTCCAGGGCTTTGCCCAGAGCCAGGGTGCGTTCTTCCGGCTGTTGGCTGGTGACCGCCTCGCGCACCTGATAGAGGCCGCTGACCGGCTCGGCGAGGGACGGCAGGCTGAGCAACGCACAGCACAGGGCAAACAGACGAACGAACAGGCGCATGGTGAGTCTCGAAGGCTGGGGGTTGTGCGGCAGGCGCACGTGAAGGGCTATACCTTAAACAGCCGCCGGCCACCCGGCAACCGTCGGGGCCGGTGGCCGCTGGCGGGCAAGCCTGATAAAATCGCGCGCCTTCGCAGACCGGCATGCCTGTGGGCACCACCCAGGGCCGGTCGCCACTCGAATTTCCCCCTTTAAAGGCCTGAACCCATGAGCAAGCAACCCTCCATCAGCTACAAGGACGCCGGTGTAGACATCGACGCCGGTGAAGCCCTGGTCGAACGCATCAAAGGCGTCGCCAAGCGCACCGCGCGCCCGGAAGTCATGGGTGGCCTGGGTGGTTTCGGCGCCCTGTGTGAAATTCCCGCCGGCTACAAGCAGCCGGTGCTGGTCAGCGGTACCGATGGCGTTGGCACCAAGCTGCGTCTGGCGCTGAACCTGAACAAACACGACAGCATCGGCCAGGACCTGGTCGCCATGTGCGTCAACGACCTAGTGGTGTGCGGCGCCGAGCCGCTGTTCTTCCTCGACTACTACGCCACCGGCAAGCTCAATGTCGACGTGGCCGCCACCGTAGTCACCGGCATTGGCGCCGGTTGCGAACTGGCCGGCTGCTCCCTGGTCGGTGGTGAAACCGCCGAGATGCCGGGCATGTACGAAGGCGAAGACTACGACCTGGCCGGCTTCTGCGTCGGCGTCGTGGAAAAAGCCGAAATCATCGACGGCTCGAAAGTCGCCACCGGCGACGCCCTGATCGCCCTGCCGTCTTCCGGCCCGCACTCCAACGGCTACTCGCTGATCCGCAAGATCATCGAAGTATCGGGCACTGAAATCGAAACCACTCAGGTCGATGGCAAGCCGCTGACCGACCTGCTGATGGCGCCGACCCGTATCTACGTCAAGCCGCTGCTCAAGCTGATCAAGGAAACCGGTGCGGTCAAGGCCATGGCCCACATCACCGGCGGCGGCCTGCTCGACAACATTCCGCGCGTACTGCCGCAAGGTGCCCAGGCCGTGGTCGACGTGGCCAGCTGGACGCGCCCGGCGGTATTCGACTGGCTGCAACAGCAAGGCAACGTCGACGAGCACGAGATGCACCGCGTCCTCAACTGCGGCGTCGGCATGGTCATCTGCGTGGCTCAGGATCAGGTCGAAGCGACCCTGGCCAGTCTGCGCGCATCCGGCGAAGCCCCGTGGGTGATCGGCCAGATCGGTGTCGCTGCCGAAGGCGCTGCCCAGGTCGTGCTGAACAACCTGAAAGCCCATTGATGGCCGACTGCAATGTCGTGGTGCTGATTTCCGGGTCTGGCAGCAACCTGCAGGCCCTGATCGACAGCATCGGCAAGGGCGATAGCCCGGCCCGCATCCGCGCGGTGATTTCCAACCGCGCCGATGCTTACGGCCTGGAGCGGGCGAAACAAGCCGGTATCGACACCCTGGTTCTCGACCACAAGCAGTTCGACAGCCGCGAAGCCTTCGACGCCGCCCTGGTCGAGGCCATCGACGGTTTCGATCCGCAGCTGGTGGTACTGGCCGGTTTCATGCGCATTCTCAGTGGCGGCTTCGTCCGTCACTACGCAGGTCGCCTGCTGAATATCCACCCCTCGCTGCTGCCCAAATACAAAGGCCTGCATACCCACCAGCGCGCGCTGGAGGCCGGTGACAGCGAGCATGGCTGCAGCGTGCACTTCGTCACCGAGGAACTCGATGGCGGGCCACTGGTCGTACAAGCCATAGTCCCGGTACAGTCTGGCGACACGCCAGAGAGTCTGGCGCAACGCGTCCACGCCGAAGAACACCGCATCTATCCCCTGGCGGTCAGCTGGTTTGCCAGCGGGCGCCTGTGTAACGTCGAGGGTGCTGCCCAGCTCGACGGTCAGGCCTTACCGGCCACCGGTCATATCATTCGCAACTAGGAGACTCCATGCCCCGCGTCCTGCTGTTGCTGCTCGCCGTACTGGCTCTGCCGGTTCAGGCAGCCCTTGAACTGAAACCCTTCTCCGCCAGCTATACCGCCGACTGGAAGCAAGTGCCGATCAGTGGCACCGCCGGGCGCAGCCTTAAAGCCCTGGACAACGGCCGTTGGGAGCTGACCTTCGAAGCCGCCATGCTGGTGGCCAGCCTTAGCGAAGTCAGCACCTTTCGCCTCGAAAGCGGCACCTTCCTGCCGCTGACCTACCGCTTCGAGCGCAGCGGTCTGGGCAAGGCCAAGCAGATCGAGCATGACTTCGACTGGACCGAAAAGCAGGTAATCGGCAGCGATCGCGGTGAACCGGTGCGTTTTGCCCTCAACCGCGGCATGCAGGACAAGTCGACCTACCAGCTGGTGCTGCAGGAAGACGTGGCCGCTGGCAAGCAGAGCATGAGCTACCAGGTAGTCGACGGCGACGAAATCGAGGTCTATGACTTCCGCGTGCTGGGCGAGGAGCGCGTGCGCACCAAGGCCGGTCTGATCGACGCGATCAAGGTCGAGCGCGTGCGCGACCCGACCCAGAGCAGCCGCAAGACCGTACTCTGGTTCGCCAAGGACTGGGACTACCTGCTGGTGCGCCTGCACCAGGTGGAGAAAGACGGCAAGGAATACCAGATCATGCTCAAGGACGGCACGGTAGGTGGCCGCACCGTTCAGGGCATCAAGGAGTAAGAACCCGTCCACGATCTCCTGACGGTCGGCCATACCGCGTTAAAAATGGCCTCGGAATGCTCATTTACAGCTCGTAAACTCCGCTTCCTCGGCCATTTTTGCCTTGTCTGGCTCTAATTCAGAAGATCGTAACCAGGCTCTACGCACTCCTGAAGCGAACGAGCCGGGCATTGCCCGGCTTTTTTCTGTCCGGCAAAAATGCCCTAGGCTGATCGGTTAGCACTCAGGAGAAACCGTCATGACCGACAGCTACCAGCCTATCGCCTGTGATCTCTATGACTACTTGGAAATCGCCTGCCTGCACCAGTACCAGCTGCGTATCGAGCTGGCCGATGGCCACGAGCTGCTGGCCGAAGCAGTGACTACGGAGATTAATGCGAGCAAGGAGGAGTTCTTTGTCGTGCGCAGCGCTGCGGGCGAACAGCGTTTGCGCATGGATCGCCTGCTGGCCATCACACCGCTGGATGCAGGCGCAAGTTTCGGTCGGGTGCTCTTGGGTAATGCGCGCTGCTAATCACTCAACTCAGCGCAGCCTATGCGAGACCCGGTTGTAGCCGGATGCAATCCGGGAGTGGAGCTGCCTGCCTGCCGGATTGCATCCAGGCTACGGCTAGCTCCCCTCTCCCGTTCACGGGAGAGGGGCCGGGGGAGAGGGTTGGGCAGGCCACTTGTAGTGGTCAAGTGCGCCCCTCTCCCTACGCGGGCCGCCCTAACCCTCTCCCACAAGTGGGAGAGGGGACTGTCCGTGTTGCCAGAAAGTCATGATCTCATTGCCGAGCCGCTGCATGTGCCGCAAAGAAAAACGCCGGCTTCCAAGAAGGCGGCGTTTTCCGCGTTAGGGCAATGCCCGGCTTTTTCACCTATTTACCATCACCACATCAGGTCATCCGGCACCTGGTAGGCGGCATACGGGTCGTCGGCATCCGGCGCTTCAGTCTGGGTGTTGAGCAGCAGCACGCGCTGCGCATCGCGCTCCTGGATCTTCAGCGCGGCTTCGCGCGGGATGATCTCATAGCCCCCGGCATGGCGGACGATAGCCAGCGAACCACGGCTGAGCTTGTCACGCAGCATTGCGTTGACCGCGATGCGCTTGACCTTCTTGTCGTCGACGAAGTTGTAGTAGTCCTCGCTGGTCATCTTCGGCAGGCGCGAGGTCTCGATCAGCTGCTTGATCTGCGCACTGAGCGCTTTCTGTGCGGCCTTCTCCTGCTGCTGGCGATTCAGCTCCTGGTCGCGCGCGACCTTCTCGGCCATAGCTTGCAGGGCGGCCTGCTTCTGCGAGTCGTCGACTTCGACCTGGTGCTTCTTCTCCAGGCGTTGCTGCTTGTGTATCTGTTTGCCGGCCTGTTTGACCTGCTTTTCATTGACCAGGCCGGCTTTCAACAGCTGATCGCGGAGGGAAAGGCTCATAAGGCATTCAATCTCGACAGTTAACAGCCAGGCAGCAGTTTTTCCTGCTTCTTGGCTTCGCCCCACAGGGCATCCAGTTGTTCCAGGCTGCAATTCTCAATGGGCTGACCGGCTGCGCGCAAGGTTTGTTCGATAAAGCGAAAGCGCCGCTCGAACTTGCCGTTGGCGCTGCGCAGGGCAGTTTCCGGGTCGACCTTGAGATGGCGCGCCAGGTTGGTGACGACGAACAGCAGGTCGCCGATTTCCTCGGCGATGGCCTGCGGATCGTTCTCGCTCATGGCCTCCAGCACTTCGTCCAGCTCTTCGCGCACCTTGTCCACCACCGGCAGGGCTTCCGGCCAGTCGAAGCCGACCTGGGCCGCGCGCTTCTGCAGCTTGACCGCACGACTCAGGGCCGGCAGCGCGTTGGGCACATCATCGAGCAGCGACAGTTGCTCGGGAACGACGGCCTTTTCGGCGCGCTCCTCGGCTTTCAATTCTTCCCAGCGTTGCTTGACCGCTGCTTCCTCGAGCCTGGCCGCGTCCGGCTTGCCATACAGATCGCCATCGACGAACACGTGGGGATGACGACGGATCAGCTTACGGGTGATGCCATCGACCACCTGGGTGAACTCGAAACGCCCCTCCTCACGGGCCAGCTGGCTGTAATAGACCACCTGGAACAGCAGGTCACCGAGCTCACCCGGCAGGTGTTCGAAGTCGCTGCGCTCGATGGCATCGGCCACCTCGTAGGCTTCCTCGATGGTGTAGGGCACGATGCTCGCGTAGCTCTGCTTGAGGTCCCACGGACAGCCGTACTGCGGATCGCGCAAACGGGCCATCAGGTGCAGCAGGTCGTCGAGGGAGTAGATATCTTGCATGAGTCAATCTCTAGGGTTGGGCACGGGCTCCCCTCTCCCTTTGGGAGAGGGGCCGGGGGTGAGGGGACTCCAGGCAGCTCCGAGTCGCCTATGGCACCCTCACCCCAACCCTCTCCCAAAGGGAGAGGGAGTCACAACGAGTAGCCCAAATGTAATCCGGGATGGTCGATGGGCAAGCCCCCGGATTAAATCCGGGCTACGGACTGCGCAGGCCACACTCTCCCCTCTACCTTTGGGAGAGGGAGTCACCGACTCAACTGCTGCGGCTACGCCGGACCTCGATGATATTGGGTAGCTGCGAGATGCGCCCAAGCAAGCGCGCCAGGGCATCCAGCCCGGGAATCTCGACGGTAATCGACATCGAGGCGGTGTTGTCTTCCTTGTTCGAGCGGGTATTCACCGCCAGCACATTGAGCCGCTCGTTGAGCAGCAGCTGCGAGACATCGCGCAGCAGACCGGAGCGGTCGTAGGCGCGAATGATGATATCCACTGGATAGGTCTGTACCGGTACCGGGCCCCAGCTGACCTGGATGATCCGCTCCGGCTCACGCCCGGCCAGTTGCAGCACCGAGGCGCAGTCCTGGCGATGGATGGAAACGCCGCGACCGAGGGTGATGTAGCCGACGATCGGGTCGCCCGGCAGCGGCTGGCAGCAGCCGGCCATCTGCGTCAGCAGGTTACCAACGCCCTGGATCTGGATATCGCCGCGCTTGCCTGGCTTGTAAGCACCCGCGATGCGCCGCGGGATAAGCTCCAGCTGCTCGCTGCCACGTTCCGGTTCGACCAGTTGCTGGGCCAGGTTGACCGCCTGGGCCAGACGCAAGTCGCCGGCGCCGAGGGCGGCGTACATGTCTTCGGCCGTCTTCATGTTGCACTTGTCGGCCAGCTTGTCGAAGTCCACGTGCGGCAGCGCCAGGCGCACCAGCTCACGTTCGAGCATGGCCTTGCCGGCGGCGACGTTCTGGTCGCGATCCTGCAATTTGAACCAGTGGACGATCTTCGCCCGCGCCCGCGAGGTGGTGATGTAACCGAGGTTGGAGTTCAGCCAGTCACGGCTCGGCGAGCCATTCTTGCCGGTGATGATCTCCACCTGCTCGCCGGTCTGCAGGCTGTAGCTGAGCGGCACGATGCGCCCGTTGATCTTGGCGCCACGGCAGTTGTGGCCGATCTCGGTGTGCACGCGGTAGGCGAAGTCCAGCGGCGTGGCACCCTTGGGCAGGTCGATGGCATGACCGTCGGGGGTGAACACGTAGACCCGATCCGGCTCGATATCCACGCGCAGCTGTTCGGCCAAGCCACCGATATCGCCGAGCTCCTCGTGCCATTCGAGCACCTGGCGCAACCAGGAAATCTTCTCTTCGTAGTGGTCGGAGTTGCCCTTGACGTCAGTGCCCTTGTACTTCCAGTGCGCACACACGCCCAGCTCGGCTTCCTCATGCATGGCCGAGGTACGGATCTGTACTTCCAGCACCTTGCCGTCCGGGCCGATCACTGCCGTGTGCAGGGAGCGGTAGCCGTTCTCCTTGGGGTTGGCGATGTAGTCGTCGAACTCCTTGGGAATGTGCCGCCACAGACTGTGCACGATGCCCAGCGCGGTGTAGCAGTCGCGCATTTCCGGCACCAGCACGCGCACTGCACGCACGTCGTAGATCTGGCTGAACTGCAGGCCTTTACGCTGCATCTTTCGCCAGATCGAATAGATGTGTTTGGCCCGCCCGCTGATGTCCGGCTTGATCCCGGCAGCAGTCAGTTCCTCGCGCAGATGCTTCATCACATCGTTGATGTACTGCTCGCGATCGAGACGGCGCTCGTGCAGCAGCTTGGCGATCTGCTTGTACTGCTCGGGTTCCAGGTAGCGGAAGGACAGGTCTTCCAGCTCCCACTTGATATGGCCGATGCCCAGGCGGTGGGCCAGCGGTGCGTAGATGTCGAAGACCTCGCGAGCCACGCGATGGCGTTTCTCGTCGTCGGCATGCTTGACCGCACGAATCGCACAGGTGCGTTCGGCCAGCTTGATCAGCGCCACGCGCACGTCATCGACCATGGCCACCAGCATCTTGCGCAGGTTTTCCACCTGCGCCTGGGAGCCGAGCACCAGGGAGTCACGCGGATTCAGCGAGGCACTGATCGCGGCCATGCGCAGCACGCCCTCGACCAGTTTGGCCACCACGGAGCCGAACTTCTCCTGCACCGTCTTGAGGGTGATCTTGCCCTCGCGCACGGCACGGTAGATCACGGCGGCGACCAGCGAGTCCTGGTCGAGCTTGAGGTCGGCGAGAATCTCGGCGATCTCCAGGCCGGTACGAAAACTGGAATTGCCCTCAGCCCACAGGTTCTGTGCGGCATTGGCCTGCTGCTCGGCATCGCGGGCAAACTCGCAGGCGACCTTCAGCGCGGCGCGGTCCAGCGCCGGATCGGCTTTCAGGGTGTGGTCGAGCCACGCCTCCAGGTTGATGCTGCCGTCGTCGTTGATCGGCTGATGAGCCCTGACCTGTACCATCTCTTACCTTCCCTACGGCGAGCACGCAGCTCGCAGAAATATCGCCAGCCTCTCTGGACTGGTCAGACTACGCGAGCATCCTAGCCCGCCTCGAATAACGCCATGGCCTCGACATGCGCCGTCTGCGGAAACATGTCGAGGATGCCAGCCCGTTTCAGCCGAAACCCCTGGCGCACCAGCTCGGCCGCATCGCGGGCCAGGGTCGCCGGATTGCACGATACATAGACCAGGCGCCGGGCACCCAGCGCACCAATCTGCTTGACCACCTCGAACGCACCGTCACGCGGCGGGTCGAGCAGAACCGCAGCAAACGGCTGCCGCGCCCAGTTGGTCTCGGCCAGCGGCTTCGACAGGTCGGCCTGATAAAAGTGCAGGTTGGCCAAACCATTGGCGCGGGCATTATCACGCGCTCGCTCGACCATTGCCTGCACCCCTTCCACCGCCACCACTTCAGCCACCTGCTGGGCCAGCGGCAGAGCGAAATTGCCCAGGCCGCAGAACAGATCCAGCACCCGCTCGCCAGTCTGCGGTGCCATCCAGTCTAGCGCCTGCTCGACCATCGCCTGATTGACCAGCGCATTGACCTGAACAAAGTCCCCCGGCCGGTACTGCAACTGCAGATTCCAGGGTTCCAGCCGGTAGCCCAGACTCTGCCCCGGCTGATCGGCCTCTGGCTCACCTGCGCCGTGCAACCACAACTGTGCCTGGTGCTCGCTGCAAAAGCTGCGCAGACGCGCCAGGTCGGCCTCAGATAGCGGCGCCATGTGTCGCAGCAGCAAAGCCACCTGACTCCCGTGAAACAGCTCGACATGGCCAAGCGCCTGCGGCTTGTCCAGGCTGCGCAGTAACAGCGGTAACGCACGCAGCAAAGGCTGCAAGGGCTGTACCAGTACCGGGCAGTCGCTGATCGCAACGATTTCCTGGCTGGCGGCGGCGCGGAAACCGACCTCCAGGTGCTTGTTCTTGACGTCCCAACGCACGGCAATGCGGGCACGGCGGCGGTAGGCGATCTCGGGGCCGACCAGTGGCGCCGCCCATTCGTCTGGCTGCACACCGGCAACCCGCTGCAACTGCTCAGCCAGGCTGCGCTGTTTCAGGGCAAGCTGCTCGGCATGCGGCAAGTGCTGCAGGGTGCAGCCGCCACAGGTGCCGGCATGCGCGCAAGGCGGCTGACGACGCAACTCCACCGCCTGCAGGATGCGCTCGACGCGGGCCTCAACCACTTGGCTACGGGCCGCCAGCACGCGGGCTTCGACCTCTTCGCCAGGCAGCGCCCCCGTAACGAACCAGGTATGCCCATCGAGGAAGGCAATACCACGCCCATCGTTGGCCAGCCGCTCGATGCTGAGCTTCTGCTTCTTGCCCACCGGCACCTGCGCCTTGCGCTCGCCGCCACTGGGTTGGAAACGCAAGCCACTGCTGCGCTTGGCCATCTGGATTACCTGCTGATCGATACGCTGAACGTGGGCCGCAGGCTGGCTGCGGCCATGGTGATTACTGCGGGTCGTCGTAGACGCCGGTGGACAGGTAGCGGTCGCCGCGGTCGCAGATGATTGCCACCATCACGGCGTTCTCCACTTCCTGCGACAGGCGCAGCATGGCCGCCACCGAGCCGCCGGACGACACACCACAGAAGATGCCTTCCTCGCGCGCCAGGCGACGCATGACCTGCTCGGCTTCCAGCTGGCCCATGTCGATCACCCGATCCACCCGGGTGGCATCGAAGATCTTCGGCAGGTATTCCTCGGGCCAGCGACGGATGCCGGGAATCGCCGAACCTTCCTGCGGTTGCAGACCGACGATCTGCACTGCCGGATTCTGTTCCTTGAGGTAACGCGACACGCCCATGATGGTGCCGGTGGTACCCATGGAACTGATGAAGTGAGTGATGCTGCCCTGGGTCTGCTGCCAGATCTCCGGGCCGGTGCCGGTGTAGTGGGCCACCGGATTGTCACCGTTGGCGAACTGGTCGAGCACCTTGCCACGGCCATCGGCCTGCATCTGCAAGGCCAGGTCGCGGGCACCTTCCATGCTGTCGACCAGAATCAGCTCGGCGCCGTAGGCGGTCATCGCCGCCTTGCGTTCGGCGGTGGAGTTGTCCGGCATGATCAGCACCATCTGGTAACCCTTGATCGCCGCCGCCATGGCCAGGGCGATGCCGGTGTTGCCGCTGGTGGCCTCGATCAGCACGTCGCCGGGCTGGATGTCACCGCGCAGCTCGGCGCGACTGATCATCGACAGCGCCGGGCGATCCTTCACCGAGCCCGCCGGGTTATTGCCTTCCAGCTTAACCAGCAGGGTATTGGAGGTGTTGCCGGGTAGGCGTTGCAGGCGAACCAGCGGGGTGTTGCCGATGCAATCGGCGATGGTGGGGAACTGCAGGGTCATGGCAAACCGGCCATCCGTTCACGAAACAAGGTTGCCATGATACCGGCAAACCGCTGACCGCCATATCGCAGCAGACACTCAGCTTGTTACCAATACTTATATAGAGCTGTGGCTGTCAGCCATCCCAGCCAGCCGCTAAACTCGACGCACACTTACCTGCTGGAGAACCCCGTGTTCAAGGAACTCGGCATCAAGGGCCGCGTGCTGCTGCTCACCCTGCTGCCCACCAGCCTGCTGGCCCTGGTTCTGGGCGGCTATTTCACCTGGATGCAACTGGCCGAATTGCGTGCGCAATTGCAGCAACGCGGCGAACTGGTGGTGCAACAGCTGGCGCCGCTGGCAGCACCCGCGCTAGGCAGCAACGACGCCAAGCTGCTCGAACGCCTGGCGCAGGAAGCGCTCAACCAGGCCGATGTGCGCGCCGTCAGCTTTCTCTCCAGCGAACGTCAGGTGCTGGCCCAGGCCGGGCCCAGCATGCTCAGCCCGCCGCCGCAGAGCGATGGCAGCCCGCTGGTACAGAGCAGCGGCCAGGATGCCACGCGCTTTCTGCTGCCGGTCTACGGTCGCCATCGCAGCCTGGTCAGCGAACAGAGCGACGAAGAAGCCAACCGCCTGATTGGCTGGGTCGAACTGGAACTGTCGCACCACCGAACCCTGCTGCAGGGCTATCGCAGCCTGTTCGCCAGCCTGCTGCTGATCATCACCGGACTGACCGTCACGGCCCTGCTCGCCCTGCGCATGAGCCGTACCATCAACGAGCCACTGCGCAGCATCAAACAGGGCGTGGCCCAGCTCAAGGACGGCAATCTGCAGACCCGCCTGCCGGCCCTCGGCAACCACGAGCTGGACGAACTGGCTTCGGGCATCAACCGCATGGCCGAATCCCTGCAAAACGCCCAGGAAGAACTGCAACACAGCATCGACCAGGCCACCGAGGACGTGCGGCAAAACCTGGAGACCATCGAGATCCAGAACATCGAACTGGACTTCGCGCGCAAGGAAGCCCTGGAGGCCAGCCGCATCAAGTCCGAGTTCCTCGCCAACATGAGCCACGAGATCCGTACCCCGCTCAACGGCATCCTCGGCTTCACCAACCTGCTGCAGAAAAGCGACCTGACCCCGCGCCAGCAGGACTACCTGGGCACCATCGAAAAATCCGCCGAGAGCCTGCTGGGGATCATCAACGAGATCCTCGACTTCTCCAAGATCGAGGCCGGCAAGCTGGTGCTGGAAAGCATCCCGTTCAACCTGCGCGACCTGCTGCAGGACACCCTGACCCTGCTCGCCCCGGCCGCCCACGAGAAGCAGCTGGAGCTGGTCAGCCTGGTCTACCGCGACACCCCGTTGTCACTGCAGGGCGACCCGCAACGGCTCAAGCAGGTACTGACCAACCTGGTCAGCAACGCCATCAAGTTCACCCGCGAGGGCACCATCGCCCTGCGCGCCATGGTCGAGGACGAGAGCGACGACCGCGCCCAGC
Organism: uncultured Pseudomonas sp.; assembly: GCA_964518735.1. Classification (GTDB taxonomy): domain Bacteria; phylum Pseudomonadota; class Gammaproteobacteria; order Pseudomonadales; family Pseudomonadaceae; genus Aquipseudomonas. The sequence continues at coordinate 18,518 of CAZFKQ010000011.1, read as the reverse complement.
TGCGCATCAGCGTGCAGGACACCGGCGTCGGTCTCTCCGACGAAGACCAACGCGCGCTGTTCCAGGCCTTCAGCCAGGCCGACAACTCGCTGTCGCGCCAGGCCGGCGGCACCGGCCTGGGCCTGGTGATTTCCAAGCGCCTGATCGAACAGATGGGCGGCGAGATCGGCGTTGACAGCACGCCTGAGGAAGGCTCGGAATTCTGGATCAGCCTGAGCCTGCCCAAGGCCCGCGACGACAGCGAAGACCTGCCGCGCGCGCCCCTCAGCGGTCGCCGCGTGGCCATGCTGGAAAGCCACGAACTGGTGCACCAGGCATTGCAGCATCAACTGGAAGACTGCGGCCTGCTGGTACTGCCCTTCACCAACCTCGACGCCCTGCTGGAAAGCGTGGCGCAGCATCAGCATAGCGACCAGCCGATCGAGCTGGCCGTGCTCGGCGTGCGCGTGCAGGAACTGCCACCCGAGCAGCTCAGCGAGCGTATCTGGGACCTTGATCGCCTCGGCTGCCAGAGCCTGGTGCTGTGCCCGACTACCGAGCAGGCGCTGTACCACGAGAGCCTGCCGGACGCGCACAGTCAGCTGCAGGCCAAACCGGCCTGCACGCGCAAATTGCAACGCGCCCTTTCCGACCTGATCCACCCGCGCCAGCACCGGACCGAAACCCGTCAGCCATTGACCAGCCGCGCCCCGCGCCTGCTTTGTGTCGATGACAACCCGGCCAACCTGCTGCTGGTGCAGACCCTGCTCGGCGACATGGGTGCCGAGGTGATCGCCGTGGACAGTGGTTATGCCGCCCTGCAAAGCGTGCAGCAGCACAGCTTCGACCTGGTTTTCATGGATGTGCAGATGCCCGGCATGGATGGTCGGCAAGCCACCGAAGCGATCCGCCAATGGGAGCAGGAACGCGAACGCAGCCCGATGCCGATCGTCGCCCTCACAGCCCACGCCCTGGCCAATGAAAAACGCGCCCTGCTACAGAGTGGCATGGACGACTACCTGACCAAACCGATCAACGAACGTCAGCTGGCCCAGGTGGTACTCAAGTGGACCGGTCTCGACCTGCGTAGCCAGGTCGTCGCCAATGCCGTCGACAGCGTTCCAGCCAACAGTTCGCTGCAGGTACTGGATGCCGAAGAAGGTCTGCGCCTGGCCGCTGGCAAGGCCGATCTGGCTGCGGACATGCTGAGCATGCTGCTGGCCTCGCTGGCCGCCGATCGCCAGACCATCCGCCAGGCCCGCGACAGCGGTGACCGCAATGCCCTGCTCGAACGAGTGCATCGTCTACACGGCGCCACCCGCTACTGCGGCGTGCCGCAACTGCGCGCCGCCTGCCAGCGCAGTGAAACCCTGCTCAAACAGGACGATCCGGGCGCACAACAGGCACTCGACGAACTGGATGCCGCCATCGTCAAGCTCACCCAGGAAGCTGCCATCGGCGTGCCATAAAGTACTCGCCTACGTAGGAGCCAGCTTGCTGGCGATGCTTGTGCGCGACAGGGGATCGCCAGCAAGCTGGCTCCTACAACAGCACGCCGTTATTCAGTTCGCGTGAAAATAGAACAGACCAAACCGAGTCCCCATGCAGATCATTCTGTTCAGCAGCAAAGCCTACGACCGCGACAGCTTCCTCGCTACCAGCCTGCCTGCCGACTGGCAACTGCAGTTCCAGGAAGCCCGCCTGAGCCTGCAAACCGCCACGCTGGCTGCTGGCTGCCCGGTGGTCTGCGCCTTTATCAATGACGACCTGTCCGCACAGGTGCTGCAGCGCCTGGCCGAAGGCGGGACACGCCTGATCGCCCTGCGCTCGGCTGGCTACAACCATGTCGACCTGGCTGCCGCAGAGCAGCTTGGCCTCTGCGTGGTACGGGTGCCGGCTTACTCGCCCTTTGCCGTGGCCGAACATGCGGTCGCGCTGATCCTGGCGCTTAACCGGCGCATCCATCGCGCCTTCAACCGCACCCGCGAAGGTGACTTCAGCCTGCATGGACTGACCGGCTTCGACCTGCACGGCAAAACTGTCGGAGTAATCGGCGCTGGCCAGATCGGCCAGGTCTTTGCCCGCATCATGGCCGGCTTTGGCTGCACGCTACGCGTCTACGACCCCTGCCCCGTCAGCAACCTGGACGCTCTCGAGGCGCGCCAGGTCAGCCTCGACGAACTGATCAGCAGCAGCGACATCATCAGCCTGCATTGTCCGCTGAACGACAGCAGTCGCCACCTGATCAACCAGCAGCGCCTGGCGCAGATGCGGCGCGGCGCCATGCTGATCAATACCGGTCGCGGCGCCCTGGTCGATACCCCGGCGCTGATCGACGCATTGAAGAGCGGCCAGCTCGGCTACCTTGGCCTCGACGTCTATGAAGAAGAAGCCGAGCTGTTCTTCGAAGACCGCTCTGACCTGCCGCTACAGGACGATGTGCTGGCGCGCCTACTGACCTTCCCCAACGTTATCGTCACCGCGCACCAGGCCTTCCTCACCCGTGAGGCGCTGGCAGCGATTGCTCAGACCAGCCTGGACAATATCGCCGCCTGGGCCGCCGGCCTTCCGGTCAATCAGGTGACACAGAGCGCGTGATAGCATGCGCTGCGATTTTGGAGGACCCATGGCCGAACACGATTTCCGTTATTCCCTGCTCAACCCCCAGCACACTCTCACCGAATGCCGCGCCCTGGCGCCTGGCCGTTACCAGGTCACCGGCAACGGCGGTGCCATCCAGAATGGCGATACCCTGCTGGTGACCCTCAAGGGCAGCCGCGAACTGACCCTGCGCCTGGAGGTGGAAAAAGTCCGCCGCCTGATCAATCCGCCAGGTCAGTGGGTCGCAGTGGCTCGCGGCCCGGCCTTTCGCGAACTGGCTATCCTTAACTGGCAGGTCGCCTGCGACGGCTGTGCCGCCCAGCTCGACTTCGAATTTGCGGTAGATGCCGCGCTCGGTGAAAAGGCCCGACCAGCCGCCGCCGAAGCACGCATTCAGGAACTTGGCTGGCACAGCCGCAATGGCCAGCACCTTTGCCCCCGCTGCATGGAGAAAAGCGCATGAAGCCCACCCCTGCTATCGCTCTGCTCGCCGCCAGCCTGGCAGGCTGCGCGGCCGATCCGGTGCAACTGGAAAGCGACAAGACCTATCGGGTCGAGTGGATTGGCGAGCGCCCGCTGATCGACCGCAGTCACCTGACCGTGACCCTCGGTGAAGATGGTCGCGCCTATGGCACGGCCGGCTGCAACCATTGGTTCGCCGCTTACACCCGCGAGGGCGACAAGCTTAATTTCGAAACTGCCGGCAGCACCCGCAAGATGTGTGCGCCCGCCTTGATGGAACAGGAACAACGCTTCCTCGAAGCCCTGGGGCAGGTGCAGCGCTGGGATGTTTCGGGGATTGGCCAGCTACGCCTGTGGCCGGCCGAAGGCAAGCCGATCCGCCTGTGGCCGGATGAAGGCTGAGTAGCGCCATTCCCTCTCCCCGGCCCCTCTCCCACAAGTGGGAGAGGGGAGTTGCCGAGGTTCGAGTCAGGCTCTGCGCCCACCTGCCACGCGCAGGCCCTGCCGGAGCCCATTCGCCGCCGGCCCTATTCACCCAGTCGCGACTTGTCGCGCTGCTCGGCCAGGCGCTCAGCCAGTGCATCCAGTTCGGGAATGGCCGCATCCGGCAACTGCCGCAGCACGGCCTGGGTCACTTTCATCTGGCGGATAAAACGCCGACAGTGCCGACACATGGCCAGGTGCGCACGCACGCCCAGGCGTTCGCGCAGGTTCAACTGCCCATCAAGATAATCACTGGAGTGGGCTACCAGTTCCTTGCAGCTCAGCATTGGCCGGTCTCCTCGAAATGCTCCAGGGTGGCAAACACCTTGAGCCGCGCGCGGTGCAACAGCACCCGCACATTGGAGAGGGAAAGCTCCAAAAGATTACAAATTTCTTCCAACTCCAGACCCTGACGCTCACGCAGCAGCAATACGCTGGCCTGCATTTCGGAAAGACTGGACAGGGTCTTTTCCAGGCACTGGCGCAGCTCGTCTTCGCTCAGCAAGGCTTCGGGCGAGTCTTCATGCCAGGCATGCGGCGGGGTGTGCCAGTGACCATCCGCAGCAAAGCGTTCGCCACCGACGCTGCCATGGGGGCCGGGCAGATCGTCCAGCAATACTTCACGGCGATTGTGCTTGAGGCGAGTCTTGGCCGTGTTGGCGGTGATGGTCAGCAGCCAGGTCTTCAAGCTGCTGCGCTGCTGGAAACCATCGAGATTGCGCACTACGGCCAGCCAGGCGTCCTGCACCACTTCGTCGGCATTGCGGCTGCCGACGATGGCATAGGCCACGGCACGCATGGCGCCCTGGTAAGTGCTGACCAGCTCGCGGAAGGCCCGCTGCTCTCCAGCCAGCAGGCGGGCTAGCAGATCATCATCGCTCATGGACCTCCCATAGGGCGCGCCATGCGCACCAGCGACACATCCCTGTGCTGCAGGGCTCAGTGCTTGCGCAGAATCACACTACCAATCGAATAACCGGCACCGAAGGAGCTGAGCACGCCCAGCGCGCCACTCGGCAGGTCATCCTGATTTTTGTGGAAAGCGATGACCGACCCGGCGGAGCTGGTATTGGCGTAGGTATCGAGAATGACCGGCGCCTCGCCCTCCTCGGCATCACGACCAAGCAGCTTGCGGGCAATCAGCAGGTTCATGTTGAGGTTGGCCTGGTGCAGCCAGAAGCGCTTGACGTCGCCGACGTTCAGCTGGTTCTCGTCCAGGTGCGCGGCGATCAGTTCGGCGACCATCGGGCAGACTTCCTTGAACACCTTGCGGCCTTCCTGGACGAACAGCTTGTCCGGCGCACCGATGCCCTCTTCCGCCGTGCGGTTGAGGAAACCGAAGTTGTTGCGGATGTTGTTGGAGAACTGGGTGAGCAGCTTGGTGCCGACGATGTCCCACTGGAACTTGGAGGTCGCCAGATCGGCACGTTCGACAAGCACGGCGGTGGCGCCATCCCCAAAGATGAAGTGACTGTCGCGGTCGCGGAAGTTCAGGTGACCGGTGCAGATTTCCGGACTGACCACCAGCACCGCACGGGCCTGACCGGTCTGAATGGCGGTGGTGGCGGCCTGGATGCCAAAGGTGGCCGAAGAACAAGCCACGTTCATATCGTAACCCCAGCCATTGATGCCCAGGGCAGCCTGCACCTCGATGGCCACCGCCGGATAGGCGCGCTGCATATTCGAGCAAGCAACGATTACTCCGTCGATATCAGCGACGGTCTTGCCAGCACGCTGCAGGGCTTCCTGGGCCGCGCCGACGGCCATCTCACAGAGAATGCCCCACTCATCATTGCTGCGCTCGGGAATGCGCGGAGTCATGCGCTGCGGGTCGAGAATGCCGGCCTTGTCCATCACATAGCGGCTCTTGATGCCCGATGCCTTCTCGATGAAGGCCGCGTTGGATTCGGTCAGCGCCGCCACTTCGCCGCGTTCGATGGCGGCCGCATTATCGGCGTTGAACTGCTGGACATAGGCATTGAAGGAAACCACCAGCTCTTCGTTGGAGATGCTGTGGGGCGGCGTGTAAAGACCAGTGCCACTGATTACGGCTTTGTGCACGGGACATTCCTCTTATTCTGGGTCGTCGTCGCGACCAGTTGTGCGATAAGCCTGCGGCCCAGGCCACAGGCAGAAATTCTTGGTTCAGCGAGGTGTCAGCGCCTGGCAGTGGCACGCCCCGCTTGAAAAGGCCAAGTTTGCCACAGCCGAGCGCTGGCCGCTGCTTTGGTACGTCAGTGCCAGACTGGCGGCGCGCCCCTGCTCAGTATTGGAATGCTCGCTACGCGGATAAAGACACAGGAAACAATGCGGCGATTATCGCCAATTCTGCGGACAACTCAGGTTTACTGCAGACACCGGCCTGTTCGCCACAATACCGACATGGCCGCCACAGAATGGCGCGACTTGTGATTACTGCCAGTCATCAGCTAGCGTTGCCAGGCCGCAGGCAGGCCTTCGCCTGCCCCTAACTGGCGAGCACTCGACATGGCCCTGCATACCTGGCTGCTGTATCTGATCGCTGTTACCGGCCTGGCCCTGACGCCTGGCCCCAACGGTCTGCTCGCTCTCACGCATGGTGCGCTGTATGGCCACCGGCGCACGCTATGGACGGTCAGCGGCGGTGTACTCGGCTTCGTGCTGCTGATGGCGCTCTCGATGTTCGGCCTCGCGGCCCTGCTGCAAGCCTCCGCCAATGCCCTGATCCTGCTCAAGTGGCTGGGGGGCGCCTACCTGATCTGGCTGGGCATCCAACTCTGGCGGGCACCCGCAATACACCTCAGCGCAGCCACGCCGGCAACCATGAAAGCCGGACCGGCGCTGTTCCGTCAGGGCCTGCTGTCAGCCATATCCAACCCCAAGGTGATCCTCTTCTATGGTGCCTTCCTACCGCAGTTTCTTGATCCGTCAGGCGATCTGTGGCGGCAATTCGCGGTGATGGCGCTGACTTTTGCCTTGATCGAAGGCTTCGTGGAATATGGGCTGGCACTTCTCGCCCAGCGTATTCGCCCCTGGCTGCAACGCTCCGGGCGCCGCTTCAATAGAATCTGTGGCGGCTTGTTCGCAACACTAGGTATCGCGCTGCCATTGACCCGCTGAAGTTGCCATTCCATCGCCTCACTCAACCCGGTCTCCGAATGCGCCTGCTGATCCCCATCCTCCTGCTGTGCAGTGCCTGCCTAAGCGCAGAACCGCGCCCGCTGCGCTTCCCGATCAGCGAGAGCTGGGCCATGCCGATGGTACAGATCGAAGAAGGACGCCCCACTCGCGGCATTATCTATGACCTGCAACAGCGCCTGGCGCAAAAGGTCGGCCGCGATGCCGAGATGCTGGTCATGCCTCGCCTACGCGTGCAGCAGATGCTGGTGCGCGGTGAAATCGACGTGCGCTGCTATGTCAACCCGACCTGGCTGCAGGAGTCCCATCACCAGTACATCTGGAGCGTGCCCTTCATGATCCAGCGCGATCTTTTGGTCAGTCGCCCTGGTGACAAGCTGGCACCGCTTCCGGGGGAGCCTGTAGGCACCGTACTGGGTTTCAGCTACCCGCAGCTGCAAAGCCAGTTCAATTCGGGCCACCTGGTACGCGAGGATGCCCGCACCCAGGAGCTGGCCCTGGCCAAGCTGGTCGCCGAACGTTATCGCTTCACCGTCAGCAATGAACTGGCGCTGCAGTGGTTCAACCGCCAGCAACCGGCCAACCGCAAGCTGCAGGTAGTGCGCGAAATCGCCAGCGACATAGTCGCCTGCATCGTCCGCGATGAACCGGATGTGCCCACCATGCAACTGCTGCGCGCCCTGGTACAGATGAGCAATGATGGCGAATTCGAGACGATTCTCGCCCGCTATCGCTAAAGCCAGTCCAACCAGACAAACCTCTTGCCAGGCATCCGACGGCGACCTAACTTGTACAACACATGTACAGGAAATCCGCCTCATGCCCATGCCAACGCTGCCCCTGACCCTTTATGTCGACGCCGACTGCCCTCTGTGCGCCCGGGAAATCCACTTGCTGCAGCGTCGCGCCGATCCGCAACGCTTGCGCCTGGTGGATATCAGCGCCGCAGACTTCGATGCAGCTGCCGCCGGCCTTACTCGCACACAACTGGGACAAGTGCTGCATGCCCGCAGCGCTGACGGCCAGTGGCTGACCGGCATCGACGCGACCTACTGGAGCTGGTACAGCGCGGGCCTGGGTAACTGGGTAGCGCCGCTGACCTGGCGCCCCTTGCGTCCGTTCTGGCTGCTTGCCTACCGTCTCTTCGCGCTGCTGCGCCCACATCTTGGCTGGCTGCCACACCCGGATGGCGCTACGCGTTGTCGCAGCAATTGCAGCCTGAACAAGCCTGATCATGAGCAACCCAAGCAGCAGTAAGCGCAGAAAACGCTTGCCACACCCGCCCAGTCTGTATAGGTTTTGTACAGGATCAGTTGGCGGCGTGTCAGAAGCACTGGTCAGGTACCCCTGCACGCCGCCACTGAACCTGTTTACGTCTTCTGCTCCACCACTGCACAGGCCGCTTACAGACCCGACTTCAACCTGCTGAAGGCTCGTGTCAGTGCCCGATTGAACGCCGGGCTGTTGTCGTTCTTGGTGTACAGCTGCGCGCGCACCTCAGCCGCTGGATAAGTGCCCGGATCAGCGAGGATCGCCGGATCGATCGTGGCGCTGGCTGCCGGCACGGCGTTGGCGTAATAAATGCTGTTGCTGATCGCGCCAATCACCTCGGGCGTCATCAGGTGATCCATCAGTGCCAGCGCCTCCTTGGGATGCGGCGCATCGGCAGGAATCACCATCGCGTCGAACCAGATCAGCGTGCCTTCGCGCGGAATGCTGTAGTGCAGGCTGTACGGCTTGCCCGCCTGCTGCGCCTGGCCGGCGGCAATCGACACATTGCCGTTCCACGACATCGCCAGGCAGGTGTCACCATTGGCCAGGTCGGCGATATTGCGATCGTTGTCGAAGTAGCGGATCGATGGCCGCACCTTGGCCAGGTGCGCTTCGGCTTTTTTCAGATCAGCAAGGTCCTGTTTGTTGATGTCCAGGCCCAGGTAACGGAAGGTCGCGGCAAACACCTCATTGGGGTCGTTGAGAAAGCTCACGCCGCAATCGGCAAACTTCGCCACTACGGCCGGATCGAGCAACATGGCCCAACTGTCGGTCGGTGCCGCGGCCATACGCTTGGCGATGGCTTCTTTCTGATAGCCGAAGCCAGTGGTACCCCACACATACAAGCCGGCAAAACGGTTGCCCGGATCGAAGGCGGCCATGTGCCCGGTGAACTCACTGTCGAGGCCGGCGAAGTGCGGCAGTGCGGCTTTGTTTAGTGGCTGCAGTGCACCGCTCTGGATCGCCCGTTGCAGATGCTGGCCGGCAGTCAGTATCAGGTCGTAGCCGCTGCGCCCGGTGAGCAGCTTGGTTTCCACCGTTTCCAGGGAGTCGAAGTGGTCGGCCACCACCTTGATGCCGGTCTTCTGCTCGAAGCTGCTCAGGGTGTCCGGTGCAAGGTATTCGTTCCAGATGTACAGGTTGACCTGCTTCGGCGCCTCGCCCGCCTGCGCATGCGCGCAGGCGGCCAGGGCCAGAGCCAGCAACGAGGCGGGCAATTTCATGGCGATCTCCTTAGCGCTGGGGCGCGGCGTACTGCGGCATGGTGATGCAGGCGACGTTGCCGCCACCCAAGAGGATCTCCCGCGAGTTTTCGATGCCGATGATGCGGTGCCGGGGGAACAGCTCGGCCAGGGTCGCCTGGGCCACGCGGTCACACGGGTCGTTGAACAGCGGCACGACGATGGCCGAGTTGCCGGCGTAGTAGTTGATGTAGGAGGCGCAGATCTGCGTGCCGGCCTGGCGGGTGTGGGTGGCGTCGTCCTGATCCAGGCCCTCTGCCTCTTCCGCCGTCCACTCCAGTACGCGCGGCTGCGGCAGCTTGTGCACCTCAAGCTCGCGACCCTGGGCGTCGCGGGTGCTGCGCAGGATGTCGTAGGCCTCCTGGTAGATTTCCCACTGCGGGTCGTTACGGTCGTCGGTCCATTGCTGCACCACCACACCGGGGCGGACGAAGCAGGCTAGGTCGTCGATATGGCCGTCGGTTTCGTCGAACTTGCAGCCGCGCGGCAGCCAGATCACCTGTTCGGCACCGAGGTAATCGCTGAGCCGGCGGGTCATCTCGTCCTTGCCCAGGTGGGCGTTGCGGTTGCGATTGAGCAGGCACTGCTCGGTGGTCAGCAGGGTGCGCTGGCCATCAGTCTGGATACCGCCCATCTCGGCGATAAAGGGCGCGCGGTAGCGATCAAAACCTTCGATCTCAAGAATCTTCTGCGCGATCTGATCGTCCTTGTCCCAGGGGTAGTAGAGGCCGCCATCCAGGCCACCATAGGCATTGAACTCGAAGTCAACGCCGCGCACCTCAAGGGACTCGTCATTGACCAAAAAGGCCGGGCCGCTGTCGCGGAACCAGGTGTCGTTGCAGGTCATCTCCACCACCCGCACATGGGCCGGCAGCTGGCGGCGGGCGTTGGCGTACTGGCTGGCCGAGGCGCACACGGTCACCGGTTCGCTGCTGGCGATGGCGCTGACGATATCGACCCAGACTTTCTGCGCCGGCTTGGCGCCGTTGCGCCACACGTCGGTGCGCTCCGGCCAGCCGAGCCAGCAGCGGGTCTTGGGCTCGAATTCGCCGGGCAGGCGGAAGCCGTCAGCTTTGGGTAGAGAAGTCAGGGAACGGGCCATTGCAAGGTACTCGTCGGTGGCTATTGGATGAGCCGACAGTACCCGCGGCAGAGCACCCGCGACCAATGACCATTATCGCGGGATAGATGAATCAAATTCAGATATCAGCCAGTTGATCAGTGAACCATTCAACGAACTGCGCCACTGCCGGCTTGTCCAGGCGCAAGCGTTCGCAGACCAGCGCGTACTGCCCAAGCGAAGCCACGCTGGCGGCGAACGGGCGCACCAGACGGCCACTGGCGAGATCCTCGGCACTGGTCAGGTTGTCGCCGATGGCCACGCCCTGGCCGCGCGCGGCGGCTTCCATGGTCAGCCCGGCATGACCGAGATACAGGTGGCGCTGCGGCTGGATATCGCCGGCATGGGTGGTCAGCCAGGCGGTCCAGGTCTTGCCGTCCTGGTCGTCGTGCAGCAGACAGTGACGGGCCAGATCACGCGGGTGCTTGAGCGGCAGCTGGTTGAACAGGCCGGGGCTGCACACGGGGAAGAACAACAGGGTCGGTAATGGCCGCACGAAGTAGGCACTGCCATCGGCAGGGCCGGTACCGTAGGTGATTGCCAGGTCGATTTCCTCGCCCGGCTGGGTCGCCTCCAGCGGTTGCTCGTAGAGGTGCAGGGTGATCTGCGGGTAGCGCTCGGAAAAATCGGCCAGGCGCCCGACCAGCCATTTCTGCGCCAGCTCGGCAGTCACCGCGATGCGCAGTTGCGCCTGGGAGCCAGGGTCGCGCAGCTCGTCGCAGGCCTCACCGATCAGTTCAAAGGCTTGCTGCAGGCTACGCAACAGACGTTTGGCCTGCGGCGTAGGGCGTACCTGGCGGCCATCACGCTGGAACAGCGACGTGCCAAGCTGCTCTTCGAGCTGGCGAATCTGGTGGCTGACCGCGCTGTCTGTAACACACAGTTCGGCCGCCGCACGGCCGAAATGCGCATGACGGGCGGCTGCTTCGAAAGTCCGCAGCGCAGTGAGGGATGGCAGGCGACGCATGGCAACGGGCTTCCTGGCAACAGCCGACATGCTTGCTCGGCAAGCACGTCGGCATCCAGTAAATTTCAGCCGGACCGATTAGGGCTTGGGCATATCCGGGCGTATATCGAAACCACCCTTGTTCTCGCTGACGATGCGGAAGGCGTAGGTCTCGCCGGCCGTGACCGGTACCGCCAGTTCACGCAGCAGGCGGCCCATGCTGCACAGGGTGTCGTCCTGCTTGTCCAGGGTGATGCCCACCACTCGGGTACCGGCCGGCACCTGGAAGGTCGCCACCTCGCCGACGCCGATACGCGCCGCCACCTGGCGATCCACCTCGATGGCCACATAGCAGCCGCCACCCATCATGCCCAGGTCACGGTTGACCACGATCTGCCCGCTGCCCTCATGCAGCTCCTGGAAAGCCAGCAGCCGGTCGGCCGGCACCTGCTTCACATGCTCGGGATCAGCGCGAAAGGACGAACAACCGGCCAGCAACAGCAACGGCAGCACTGCAGAGATCAAGCGCATGGAAGCCCTCCTTGGGCAATCTGGAATGTGCCCCAGTATTGGCGCTTTCTGCGGTGCGACTCAAGTAGCGCATGAACGCCCCAGGCACAGACCAAGACCCGAGAAATGTGCCGGGTGACGCGCCAACCTGGATGGCGGCAGGCCATAGCGCTTTAACGCAGGTAACAGCCGCAGGCCGGTCGCAATGCCTTGCCTGGCTATGACCCAAAAGATGGTGAACAGGTTCTGCGACAAAACCGCAGCTTGCCTGACATGGCCTTTACCCGCTCCGAGCATGCCAGACAGGTATACTGCGCCCCTACTTTCTTCTGGCTCGCCGTGAATCGTCATGACCTCCAAACCTTCGCCTGACCAAACCACCGATGCCACCCCCGACACAACAGCCACGCTCGACGCCGACAGCTCTGCCGAGCCAAGCGGCAAACCGGTGATTCCGGCCTTCAGCTTCCCCTTCGCGCCAGCCACCTTCGCCCCGGGCAAGGGTGATAACCAGCCCTGGCATCAGAAGGGCAACAAGTCAGCCCACAAGAAGAAGATCGGCGCCGCACCGCCCGGCACCCGCCGCTCGATGGGCAAGCGCTAAAAATCTGTTAGCGCATGCCCGACTACCGGCAGCAGCGAGTAGGCAGGGTCCAGGCTTTGCACTAGCCTTGGCGCCGCCATTCGATGCCTGACCAGCGGACGCTCCCATGTTCAAACGCAGCTTTAATTCGCTTCTCACCACATGGCTGGCCGGCCTGCTCGCACTGTTGCCGCTGGCCCTGAGCCTGGCCCTGCTGGGCTGGCTGGTGAGCCTGCTCAATCAGCTGATCGGCCCCACCAGTTTTGTCGGCAAACTGTTCGCCGGGCTGGGCCAGCCCTTCGTCAGCAGCCCCTTGCTGGCCTGGTTGCTGGGCACCCTGGCGCTGCTGGTGGCGCTCTATCCGCTCGGGCTGGCCGTGCAACTTGGCCTCAAGGGGCCGCTGCGCCGCCTGTTCGACCGCACCCTGCGGCGCATTCCACTGCTCGGTAATCTGTATGGCCTGGCCGACCGTTTCGTTGGTCTGCTCGACCAGCAGGAAGGCGCCGACCTGGCAGCCATGCGTCCGGTCTGGTGTTTCTTCGGCGGCGACGGCACGGCGGTGCTAGCCCTGCTGCCCAACCCGCAGCCCATTGAAATCGACGGCCGCGCTTACCACGCTATCCTGGTGCCGACCGCGCCCGTACCGGTCGGTGGCGGCCTGTTGTATGTGCCGGTGGAGTGGGTCAAACCGGCGGAGATGGGCATGGACCGCTTCACCAGCATCTATGTGTCGATGGGCATTACGCCGCCCAAGGCCTGAAGCAGACCCATTCTGAACGAACCCGCAGTAGAGCCGAACAGGCGCAGGGACTTGGCTGGTTCGCTTTCGCCACAGAGCAAGCTGGGCCAGACTAAGCGCTTCGCCCACCTCTGGAGACCTCTGCCATGCGCCCTCTTCTGCTGAGTCTTTTACTGTGCTGCAGCGCCTTCACCCAGGCTGCCATCCAGACCCGCGAAATGCCCTACACCGGCCCCGACGGCACCCAACTGATCGGCTACCTGGCCTGGGATGACGCCATTGCCGGCGCCCGCCCCGGAGTGGTCGTGGTACATGAGTGGTGGGGCCTGAACGACTACGCCAAGCGCCGCGCCCGCGACCTCGCCGCCCTCGGCTACAGCGCCCTGGCCATCGACATGTACGGCGGTGGCAAGAACACTCAGCACCCGGATGACGCCAAAGCCTTTATGAGCGCCGCCATGGCCAGCAGCGAGGCGGCCAAGGCTCGCTTCAACGCCGGCCTCGAACTGCTCAAGGCCCAGCCACAGACCGACCCGACACGCCTGGCCGCGATCGGCTACTGCTTCGGCGGCAAGGTGGTGCTGGACATGGCCCGCCAAGGCGTACCACTGGCCGCCGTGGTCAGCTTCCACGGCGCGCTGGCCACCGCCACCCCGGCCACGCCAGGCAGCGTCAAGGCCAAGGTATTGGTCGAGCATGGTGCCGCCGACAGCTTCATCACACCGGAGCAGATCAGCGACTTCAAGACGGAAATGGCCCAGGCCGGCGCCGATTACCGCTTCGTCGAATTGCCCGGCGCCAAGCATGGTTTCAGCAACCCGGATGCCGATGCGCACAAGGGCCACGGCCTCGATCTCGGCTACCAGAAAGAAGCTGACGAGCGCTCCTGGGCCGATATGCAGGCACTGTTCAAGGACGTGTTTGCCAAATAGCCGGCAAAAAAAACGGGAGCCCATCCGGGCTCCCGCACTCAAACAGTAGAGTAAGACCACCCAGACAAATACCAGGTGGCTACAACCTCACCAGCGCTCACTTGGAACGCATGTCCCATATTGGCAAAAAACAAGCGCTTGCTTTGTAGCGCTTCGTTACGCCTGTGCAAAGAAATGTAAACGGCTGGCCCACCTTTGCCGTGCACGGCAGAATGCCGGCATGAATCATTTCCCACCCTTCTGCAGCCTGCTGCACTCCCCTTGGCCCATGCCCCTGGCATTAGCGGGCGCCCAACTGGTGCGTGCGCAGTTCGATGCAGCGCTATTGCAGGAAGAAGACTTCCAACGCTGCGGCATCGCGCCCGTCAATGGCGTGGCCAAGCGCCAAGGCGAATACCTGGCCGGCCGCCTGTGTGCACGCGAGGCACTGCGCCTGCTGCACGGTGAAGCTGGCGTGCCGACACGCGGCGAAGATGGCGCCCCGCAGTGGCCACCAGGTGTGGTCGGTTCCATCACTCACGGTGCCGGTCTGGCTGCCGCGCTGGTGGCCCACGCCCACGACTGGCAAGGGCTGGGACTGGATGTGGAAAAGCAACTGAGCGCGTCGCGTGCCGCCAGACTAGCCGGCGAGATACTCACTCCCACCGAGCTGGAGAGCGCCAGCGGACTGCCGGCCGAGGCCTTCGCCCACCTGGTGACCTTGACCTTCTCGCTCAAGGAGAGCCTGTTCAAAGCGCTCTACCCAATCGTGCTCCAACGCTTCTACTTTCACGATGCCGAGCTGTTGAGCTGGAGCGAGGATGGCCGAGCACGGCTGCGCTTGCTGATCGACCTGGGTAGCGGCTGGCCGAGCGGCACTGAGCTGGATGGCCAGTTCGCCGAGTTCGATGGCTACTTGCTGAGCGTTATTGGCGTAGCGGCGTAAGCCGTCCAAAGCCCCTCTCCCCAGCCCTCGGTTTTGGCTTCCTGCGTCACCCTATCTCCTGCATCCATGCAGTCGTCTCCCATAAATGGGAGAGGGGGCAGCTCGCGGCCTGGGTGAAGTCTGTTGGGGCCTGATAGGCCATTCCCGGATTGCATCCGGGCTACCCAGCTCTCCACGCCGGAGCCCCCTCAAGCCAGCTCGCACCGCATGTTCACCAGCGCTGCCTCGGTCTCCGGCCAAGCACGGGGCTCCAGTCCGTAGCCCGGATGCAATCCGGGGATTACAGCACCGCCAAGTCCATACACAGCACCAAGCTGGCAGCACGCCTCCCCTCTCCCATTTATGGGAGAGGGGCCGGGGGAGAGGGACGAGCCCAGCGCAAAACCAGCCCGGATTAAATCCGAAGAAACGCGTTAGGCCCGAACAGATCACTCCCGGATTGCATCCGGGCTACCCAGCCCTCCACGCCCGAGCCGCGTCCCTCAAGCCAGCTCGCACCGCAGCTGCCGCGCCGCCGCCACCATGTTCACCAGCGCTGCCTCGGTCTCTGGCCAGGCACGGGTCTTCAGGCCGCAATCCGGGTTGACCCACAGCCGCTCGGCCGGCACACGCTGCGCCGCCTTGCGCATCAGGCGCAGCATCTCGCTGCTATCCGGCACCCGCGGCGAGTGGATGTCGTACACGCCCGGGCCAATCTCGTTGGGGTACTCGAAAGCCTCGAAGGCATCCAGCAGTTCCATGTCCGAACGCGAGGTCTCGATGGTGATCACGTCGGCATCCATCGCCGCGATGGACTCGATCACGTCGTTGAACTCGCTGTAGCACATGTGCGTGTGGATCTGCGTTGCATCGCGCACACCCGAGGCGCACAGGCGAAAAGCAGCGGTGGCCCAATCCAGATAGCCCTGCCAGTGGGCGCGACGCAGCGGCAGGCCTTCACGGAAGGCCGCTTCGTCGATCTGGATCACCTTGATCCCCGCCGCCTCCAGATCCACCACCTCGTCACGAATGGCCAGGGCCAGCTGTTGCGCCTGCTGTTCGCGGGAAATATCGTCACGCGGGAAGGACCACATCAGCATGGTCACCGGGCCGGTCAGCATGCCCTTCATCACCTTGTCGGTAAGGCTTTGCGCGTAACCAATCCACGCCACGGTCATCGGCTGCGGGCGGCTCAGGTCACCATAGATGATCGCCGGTTTGACACAGCGCGAACCGTAGCTCTGTACCCAGCCGAAGCGAGTGAACAGATAACCGTCAAGCTGCTCGGCGAAATACTCGACCATGTCGTTGCGCTCGGCTTCGCCATGCACAAGCACATCCAGACCGAGCTGCTCCTGCACTTTCACCGCATGGCGGATTTCGCTGTGCATGGCTTCGGTGTAGTCGGCCAGCGACAACTTGCCAGCCTTGAACGCCTGACGCGCCAGACGGATGGCCGAGGTCTGCGGAAAGGAGCCGATGGTGGTGGTCGGGAACGCCGGTAACTGCAGACGCGCACGCTGCTGCTCGATGCGCGCCACGAACGGCGACTGGCGCTGGCTGTCGGCCGGGGTGACAGCAGCCAGCCGTGCCTGCACCGCCGGCTTGTGAATACGTGGCGACTGCGCACGACTGGCCTGCACCGCGCGGCTCTGCGCCAGCGCCGCCTGCACGCGGGCATCCTGAGGGTCATTCAGCGCGGCGGTCAGCACGGCCACTTCCTCGCACTTCTGCACGGCGAAAGCCAGCCAGCTCTGCAGCTCGGCATCCAGCTGGTCTTCGCGGCCCAGGTCGACCGGGCTGTGCAACAGCGAGCAACTTGGCGCCACCCACAGGCGACTACCCAGGCGTTCATGGGCCTGCTGCAACAGCTCCAGCGCCTGCTGCAGATCCGTGCGCCAGACATTGCGCCCGTTGACCACGCCGAGTGACAGCACCTTGTACGCCGGCAGCCGGTCGAGGATCGCCGGGAACTGCTCCGGCGCGCGCACCAGGTCGATATGCAGGCCATCCACCGGCAGGCCGGCGGCCAGGCCGAGGTTATCTTCCAGGCCAGCGAAATAGGTGGCGATCAGCTTCTTGCCCGGCTCGCGCTGGAGAATGTTGTAGGCCCGCTCGAAGGCATTCTTCCATTCCTGCGGCAGGTCGAGAGCAAGGATCGGTTCATCGATCTGCACCCACTCCACACCTTGCCCCGCAAGGCGCTGGAGGATTTCGCCATACACCGGCAACAGCCGATCGAGCAGCTGCAACTTGTCGAACACGCCACCCTTGGCCTTGCCCAGCCACAGATAAGTCAGCGGACCGATCAGCACCGGCTTGAGCCTGTAGCCAAGCGCGCGGCCCTCCTCGACTTCCTCGAACAGCTGCTCCCAGCTCAGGGCAAACTGCTGATCAACGCTGAACTCCGGGACCAGGTAGTGATAGTTGGTATCGAACCACTTGGTCAGCTCTTGTGCAGCCGCCGGCTGGGCGTGGGCGCCAGCACAGCAACTGTTAGCGTGTTGCTGGCCAACTGCGCCCCGTGCCATGGCGAACAGGGTATCCAGGGTCGGCTGGCAGCCGTGCGGGCGGAAACGCTCGGGAATCACGCCAAAGGCCAGCGAGTGACCGAGCACCTGGTCATACCAGGCGAAATCACCGACCGGCAGCAGCTCGATGCCGGCCTCCTGCTGCAACTGCCAGTGACTGGCACGCAGCTGCCGACCTACGGCACGCAGGCCAGCTTCGTCCAGTTCGCCTTTCCAGTGGGCTTCGAGGGCTTTCTTCAGCTCGCGGTCGCGGCCGATACGTGGGAAGCCGAGGTTATGGGCCAATGCCATGGGTCTATCTCCTTGTTCGTCAGTGGCGCCATTCTCGACACCCGACCGCACATGAGACAAACTCAACATATTCGCGATGATCTACAGTTTTACTCACGATAACCGTAGGGTGGATGACGCTCTGTTCATCCACCAACAACCCGCACAGCCCATATGGTGGATGAACAGAGCGTCATCCACCCTACCTAGCGAGACCGCCATGCTCGAAATCCGCCACCTGAAAACCCTGCACGCCCTGCGCGAGGCCGACAGCCTGGTGGAAGCTGCCGAGCGCCTGCACCTGACCCAGTCGGCGCTGTCGCACCAGTTCAAGGAGCTGGAAAGCCAGCTCGGCCTGTCGCTGTTCATCCGCAAGACCAAGCCGGTGCGCTTCACCAGCGCCGGCCTGCGCCTGCTGCAACTGGCCGACAGCCTGCTGCCGCAACTGCGCGGCGCCGAACGCGACCTGGCGCGCCTGGCCGGCGGCACTGCCGGGCGCCTGCACATGGCCATCGAATGCCACAGCTGCTTCCAGTGGCTGATGCCGACCATCGACCAGTTCCGCGACGCCTGGCCGGAAGTCGAGCTGGATCTGGCCTCCGGCTTCTCCTTCGCCCCGCTGCCGGCCCTGGCCCGTGGCGATCTCGACCTGGTGGTGACGTCCGACCCGGTGGAACTGGCCGGCATCACCTACGTGCCGCTGTTCACCTATGAAGCCATGCTCGCCGTGGGCAACCAGCACCCGCTGGCCAGCAAGCCCTACATCGTGCCCGAAGACCTGGCCCAGGAAATCCTCATCACCTACCCGGTGGAGCGCGACCGCCTGGA
>CAZFKQ010000010.1:0-204745 GCA_964518735.1 uncultured Pseudomonas sp. | reverse complement strand
AGCCGAGACTGGCCATTTCCAGCATCTCTTCGAAGGTGATCTTGTCCAGGCGCTGGGCCTTGGGCACCACACGCGGGTCAGTGGTGTAGACGCCATCGACATCGGTGTAGATCTGGCACTCGTCGGCCTTCAGCGCCGCCGCCAGGGCCACGCCCGTGGTATCGGAACCGCCGCGACCGAGGGTGGTGATATTGCCCTCCTCGTCCACGCCCTGGAAACCAGCAACCACTACCACGCGACCGGCCTTGAGATCAGTGCGAATACGCTGATCGTCGATCTGCAGAATGCGCGCTTTGGTGTGCGCACTGTCGGTGAGGATGCGCACCTGATTACCGGTGTAAGACACCGCCGGCACACCCACCTTGATCAAGGCCATGGCCAGCAGGGCAATGGTCACCTGTTCGCCAGTGGAAACCATTACATCGAGTTCACGCGGCACCGGCTGGCCGTCGCTGACCTGTTTGGCCAGTTCGATCAGGCGGTTGGTTTCGCCACTCATGGCGGAAACCACGACGACGATATCATCGCCACCTTCGCGGAACTTCTTCACCTTCTCGGCCACCTGCTGAATACGCTCAACGGTGCCGACGGAGGTGCCCCCAAACTTCTGTACGATCAAAGCCATGTCAAAAAGCCGCCTGATTCCTCGAAGGGCGCCCATTAAACCCGCATCGGGTCACACTGCCAAGGCCTGCCGGACGCACTGCAGGCCTGGTTTTTCCTGTTTTACAGCGCTTGTTCGACGAAGGTCGCAGCCAGGGCCAGCGCCTCGTCCAGTTTGTCGGCATCCACACCGCCACCCTGGGCCATGTCCGGACGACCACCGCCCTTGCCGCCGACAGCCGCAGCAGCCTGACGCATCAAGTCACCGGCCTTGAGCTTGGCAGTCAGGTCCTGGGTCACGCCGGCAACCAGCACGACCTTGTCGTCCTGCACACCGCCGAGCAGGATCACCGCGCTGCCGAGCTTGTTCTTCAACTGATCGACCATCGCCAGCAGGGCCTTGCCATCCAGACCGTCGAGACGTGTCGCCAGCACCTTGATGCCCTTGATGTCGACAGCGGAACCAGCCAGGTCATTGCCCGCAGCACTGGCAGCCTTGGCCTTGAGCTGCTCCAGCTCTTTTTCCAGCTGACGGTTTCGCTCGATCAGGCCTGACAGCTTGTCCAGCACGTTGTCACGACTGCCCTTGACCAGCGCCGCAGCTTCTTTCAGCTGCTCTTCCGCGCCATTCAGCCAGGCCAGCGCTGCCGCCCCGGTCACGCCCTCGATACGGCGCACGCCGGCAGCCACACCGCCTTCGCTGGTGATCTTGAACAGGCCGATGTCGCCGGTACGCGAGACGTGGGTACCGCCGCACAGCTCAACGGAGAAGCTGCCACCCATGCTCAGCACGCGCACTTCATCGCCGTATTTCTCGCCGAACAGCGCCATGGCGCCTTTCTGCTTGGCGGTTTCGATGTCGATCTCTTCGGTCTCGACGGCCGAGTTCTTGCGAATCTCGGCGTTGACCAGCTCTTCCAGGGCTTTCAACTGCTCGGGTTTGATCGCCTCGAGATGGCTGAAGTCAAAGCGCAGGCGCTGACTGTCGACCAGCGAGCCCTTCTGCTGCACATGCTCACCGAGGATCTGGCGCAGCGCGGCATGCAGCAGGTGAGTCGCAGAGTGGTTCAACGCGGTGGCCTGACGCACAGAAGCATCGACCACGGCCTGCAGCTCGGCGCCAAGCTTGATCGCGCCCTGCGCCACGATGACGTGGTGCAGGAAGGCACCACCGGCCTTGGTGGTGTCGCGCACATCGACGCGCACACCAGCGGCAGTCAGGTAACCGGTGTCACCGACCTGGCCGCCGGATTCGGCGTAGAACGGCGTCTGATCGAGGACGATCACGCCCTCCTCGCCTTCGCCCAGGCTATCGACAGCGGCACCGGCCTTGAACAGGGCGACGACCTTGCCAGCACCCTGGGTGCCGGCATAACCGGTGAAAACGGTATCCACGTCTACCTTGACCAGGCTGTTGTAGTCCAGGCCGAAGGCGCTGGCGGAGCGGGCGCGCTCGCGCTGGGCATCCATCTCGCGCTCGAAGCCTGCCTCGTCGAGGGTCAGCTCACGCTCACGGGCGATGTCGCCGGTGAGGTCCATGGGGAAGCCGTAGGTATCGTACAGCTTGAAGATCACTTCGCCGGGGATGACGCTGCCTTTCAGCTCAGCCAGATCCTGCTCGAGGATCTTCAGGCCCTGCTCAAGGGTCTTGGCGAACTGTTCTTCCTCGGTCTTCAGCACGCGTTCGATGTGCGCCTGCTGCTGTTTCAGCTCGGGGAAGGCTTCGCCCATCTCACCGACCAGCGCAGCAACGATCTGGTAAAAGAAGCTGCCCTTGGCGCCCAGCTTGTTACCGTGGCGGCAGGCACGACGGATGATGCGGCGCAGCACGTAGCCACGGCCTTCGTTGGACGGGGTCACGCCATCGGCGATCAGGAAGCCGCAGGAACGGATGTGGTCGGCCACCACTTTCAGCGAAGCCTGAGCTTCGTTGGCGCAGCCGATGGCCTTGGCCGCGGCACTCAACAGGCTCTGGAACAGGTCGATCTCGTAGTTCGAGTTGACGTGCTGCAGCACCGCACTGATGCGCTCCAGGCCCATGCCGGTGTCCACGCTCGGCGCTGGCAGCGCGTGCAGCACGCCGTCCGCGGTGCGGTTGAACTGCATGAACACGTTGTTCCAGATTTCAATGTAACGGTCGCCATCTTCTTCCGGCGAGCCGGGCGGGCCGCCCCAGATATGCTCGCCGTGGTCGAAGAAGATCTCGGTGCACGGACCGCAGGGACCGGTATCGCCCATCGCCCAGAAGTTGTCGGAGGCGTACGGCGCGCCCTTGTTGTCGCCGATGCGGATCATGCGCTCGGCTGGAATGCCGACTTCCTTGTGCCAGATATCGTAAGCCTCGTCGTCAGTGGCGTAGACGGTGACCCAGAGTTTCTCTTTCGGCAGGTTCAGCCACTTGTCGGAAGTCAGGAACTCCCAGGCGTAGGTGATGGCGTCACGCTTGAAGTAGTCGCCAAAGCTGAAGTTGCCCAGCATTTCAAAGAAGGTGTGGTGACGCGCGGTGTAGCCGACGTTTTCCAGGTCGTTGTGCTTGCCGCCGGCGCGTACGCACTTCTGGCTGGTGGTGGCGCGGGTGTAGGCGCGCTTTTCCAGGCCAAGGAAGCAATCCTTGAACTGGTTCATCCCGGCGTTGGTGAACAGCAGGGTCGGGTCGTTCGCCGGGATCAGCGAGCTGGATGCGACACGGGTGTGCCCCTTCTCTTCGAAGAAGCGGAGGAAGGCTTCACGGATTTCTGCGCTTTTCATGTATTTCTTCCAGGCAAACGACGGCCACGGCAAGCCGGCAAAGGGCCGCATTATATCGGCCCTGCGCGGCAGGCACAGCCCGTTTGCAGGGAAAAAGGATAGAAAACGGCTATCGATTGGATGAAGCGCGTAGAAAATGACCGGCGAGCCGGTTTCGCTCTGCGACTTAGAGAGTAGTGGGGACGATCAGGATGCCGGCGCGCAGGCCGTTCTTCACTTTCGGATTGGGGAAGATGATCCGCGCGCCCTGCTCTTCCACCAGCCAGCGGGTGCCGGCGATGTCCTCGGCCAGCAGGTAACCGACTGGCAGCTCGCTGAAGTTCTCCACATCGCTGGGCAGATGCAGCTTGAAGGCATCGCTGTGCTTGATCACTTCGCGCGCCACGCTGAACAGTTGCAGGCCATCGAGCCCGGCATCGACCGGTTCGTTGTTCTCGATCAATTGTTGCATGCGCTTTTCCAACCGATCGAGATTGACCTCCTGGTTCTGCCCGAAAGGGCGAGCCTTGCCCAACTCTAGGGTAAAGGCCTCTGCATCCAGATGCGCGTAGGTGTAGGAACTGAAAGTGATGCCAACCTTCTTCTGCAGCAGCACCGCATCGATACCGGCAGCACGCAGGC
This sequence comes from uncultured Pseudomonas sp., assembly GCA_964518735.1. Classification (GTDB taxonomy): domain Bacteria; phylum Pseudomonadota; class Gammaproteobacteria; order Pseudomonadales; family Pseudomonadaceae; genus Aquipseudomonas. The sequence continues at coordinate 200,773 of CAZFKQ010000010.1, read as the reverse complement.
GCGCCAGCTCGCGAGCCGAGTGCTTACGCCCTTCCGCATAAGGATAGAGGGCGAACTGCTCGATCCTGGAAGCCCGAATGGCGGTATGCAGGTCGTAATGCAGGCGGGCACGCCCGGCCTTGCTGAAGAAAGCCGCCGCCAGGTGCTCCAGCTCGTTGGCACGCAGGGCCTCGGGGCCACTGCTCTGCTCGTGACGGCCACTGAACAAACGATTGATGTCCTGCTCGATATAACGCTCGCCGCGGCGCATAGCCTCAGGGTTGCCGAACAGGAAGAGAATCCGTGCCTGCGGAATCAGCTGCCCGGAGGCAATGCGTTGCAGCAGGCGGTCGAGCAATTCGATCGGCGCGGTTTCATTGCCGTGGATACCGGCAGACAGCAGCAGATCGAGGCCGCAGTCAGCACCAGCCGGCGGGGTCACTTCCAGCGCCCCAAGGCCCAGCCAGTGCAAGCGCGCGCCCTCGCGAGTCAGCTGAATCTTCTCGGTCGGCTCGCGGCCGGCCAGGGTCAGTTCAAGCAGTTTGCCGAGGGCGAGCATGGCAGCAGATTCCCTTAGAGCCGGTTCAAAGTCTCGCGAGCTAGAGCCATGCAAGGCAAAACAGGCGAGGAAGCGGAGTTTACGATCTGTAAATGAGCATTCCGAGCCTGTTTTTAACGCGGCAGGGCCGACGCGCAGCAGACTTTGAATCAGCTCTTAGTGGTTGCAGTCCGGACCATGCACATGGTCATCATCTTCGTCGCCGACCTCAGCCGGCTCCATTTCCAGCTGCAGGCTGACCAGGTTGGTGGCCAGCGGACGCAGCAGCAGGTTGGCGTATTCGGCATCGCCCTCCTCCACATCCACACCGATCAGCAGCTGACCGTTGCCGGCGGTTTGAATCCACACTTCCTTGCCCTGCCAAATGACGGCAAAGCGCGTGCAGGAGGTTTCCAGCTGGGTGCCGTCAGTGTCTTCGAGGATAAGTTGCAGGGCGTCGGACATGAAATACGTACTCTTTAAGCTAATTGGAAAGGATAAACCGCGCCTAGTTTAAGGATCTGCGTCAGTTCATCCAATGCTGTGCGGCATTCGATGAGCAGTTGCGGATCGGCCAGGTCGGCTTCCGCCAGGCGATCTCGGTAGTGCTTGCCGACCCAGGTGGTCAGGGTTTCGTACAGGTTCGGGGTCATGATCACGCCTGGATTGACCGCCGCCAGTTCGTTTTCCTTGAGCGCCACGCGCAGACGCAGGCAGGCCGGACCACCGCCGTTCTGCATGCTCTGCTTGAGGTCGAACACCTTGACCTCGCGAATCGGGCCGCTGCCGCTGGTGAGCTGCTGCAGGTAGTTCCACACATTACTGTTGTTGCGGCATTCCTCCGGCACGATCAGCAGCATGTTGCCGTCGGCGCGGGTCAGCAGCTGACTGTTGAACAGGTACGAGCGCACCGCATCATCCACCGTCACCGCTTCACGCGGCACACACACCGCCTGGAAGTTGCCGCCACGACGCCCCAGCTTGGCGGCCAGCTCGGCCAGCACCTGCTCGGTGTCGAGGAAGGCATCCTGGTGGTAGAACAGCACTTCGCCGTTACCCACCGCGATCACGTCGTTGTGGAACACACCCTGGTCGATCACCGCCGGGTTCTGCTGAGCATAGACCACGCCCTCGTCGCTCAGGCCATGCAGACGGGCGATGGCCTGCGAAGCCTCCAGCGTCTGCCGCGCCGGGTAGCGCTGCGGCGCCGGGTAGCGGCTGTCGAAGGCGCTGCGACCGTAGACGAAGAACTCCACGCCGGCATCGCCATAGCCCTTGCAGAAGCGCGTGTGGTTGGCCGCGCCTTCGTCGCCGAACTGGCCGACCGCCGGCAACGCGGCGTGGTGAGCGAAGTGCTGTTCATTATTGAACATGGCGCCGAGCACGCGGCTGGTGGTCGGGTGCTCGATACTGCGGTGGAACTTGCAGTTGAGGTTGGCGGCGGTGAAATGCACGCGACCATCGGCGGTGTCGGCACTCGGGCTGACGGTGCAGGAGTTGGCCGTCCACATGCTGGAAGCCGAGCTGACAGCGGCCAGCAGCGGCATCGCCTCTTTTGCCGCCTGGGCGATCACCTGCGCATCGGTGCCGGCGAAACCCAGGCTGCGCAGGGCCGCGACGTCCTGGCGTTCCTGCGGGGCGAACACGCCCTGCTTGAAGCCCATGTCCATCAGCGCCTTCATCTTGCCCAGGCCCTGCAGAGCCGCTTCCTTCGGACTGGACGCCGCCTGGCTGTTGCTCTGCGACGCCACGTTGCCGTAGGACAGGCCACCGTAGTTGTGGGTCGGGCCGACCAGGCCGTCAAAGTTCATCTCATAGGCGGACATTACAGACTCACTCCCGGGGTCAGGGTGGCGGGCAGGCTCAGGGTTTCACTTTCCAGCGAGGCGACCGGATAGGCGCAGTAGTCGGCCGCGTAGTAGGCGCTGGCGCGGTGGTTACCGGAGGCGCCGACGCCGCCGAACGGCGCGCTGCTGGCGGCGCCGGTCAGCTGCTTGTTCCAGTTGACGATGCCGGCACGGCTCTCGATGAGGAACTGCTGGTAACGCTCGGCGGAGTCCGACAGCAGGCCGGCAGCAAGACCGAACTGGGTGTTGTTGGCCTCGGCGATGGCGCTGTCGAAGTCGCTGTAACGGATCACCTGCAGCAACGGGCCGAAGAACTCCTCGTCGATGCGCTCACTGACTGCGGTGACGTCGATGATGCCTGGGGTCAGCAGCGCCGCATTCGGCAGCGGCTGGGTCATTTCCAGCAGCACGCTGGCGCCCCGCTCGGCCAGCTGGCGCTGGGCCTTGAGCAGGTGCTCGGCCGCCGCCAGGGAAATCACCGAACCCATGAAGGGCGCCGGCTGCTCGTCGAAGGCGCCGACCTTGATCGTCGAGCTGACCGCTACCAGCCTCGCCAGCAGAGCATCGCCCCACTCGCCCTGCGGCACCAGCAGGCGCCGCGCACAGGTGCAGCGCTGGCCGGCGGAAATGAAAGCGGACTGGATGATGGTGTAGACCGCGGCATCCAGATCAGCGACCTGGTCGACCACCAGCGGGTTGTTGCCGCCCATTTCCAGGGCCAGGATCTTGTCCGGACGCCCGGCGAACTGGCTGTGCAACAGGTTGCCGGTACGGCTGGAGCCGGTGAAGAACAGACCGTCGATGCCGGCACTGGCAGCCAGGGCCACGCCGGTTTCGCGGGCGCCCTGCACCAGGTTGAGCACGCCAGCCGGCAGGCCGGCTTCGATCCAGCACTTGACCGTCAGCTCGGCGACTTTCGGCGTCAGCTCGCTGGGCTTGAACACCACCGCGTTGCCAGCCAGCAGCGCCGGGACGATATGGCCGTTGGGCAGGTGACCGGGGAAATTGTACGGGCCGAACACCGCCACCACGCCATGCGGCTTGTGGCGCAGCACCGCGGTCGCGTCGGCCAGCGGGCCGCTCTTGGTACCGGTGCGCTCGCGGTAGCTCTGCACGGAAATAGCAACCTTGTTGACCATGCTGGTCACTTCGGTGGCGGACTCCCACAGCGGCTTGCCGGTTTCCTCGCCAATGCAGCGGGCCAGCTCGTCACTGTGCGCCTTGAGGGTGGCGGCGAACTGTTCGAGCACGGCGATGCGCTCTTCCAGCGGGCGCCGCGCCCAGGCTGGGAAGGCGGCGCGAGCGGCCTGCACGGCGGCCTCGACCTGCGCGGCACTGGCACCCTGGCCAGCCCAGATGCTTTCCTGCGTCACCGGATTGAGGGAGGTGAAGGCCTCGCACTGACCGGCTTGCCAGTGACCGGCGATGAAGTGGGTAGTCATTATTATTTTGTCTCCTTGGCCGACAGCGGTACCGCGCGCACCTGGGCACCGACGGCGAGTTGCAGGCGCTTGGCCGTTAGCGCATCGACCACCAGGGTGCCGGCGGCAACACGCGCCGGGGCGGCCGTGATACGGCAGTCCTCACGCTTGCGGTTGTGAATCAGGTAAGGCGTGGCCTCCTCGCCCGGCGTGCCGACGGCAAGCACCAGGGTCTGGCTGTTCTGCACCGCACGGATCTTGTCGGTTGGCGCCTCGATGGCCGGGCCGGCGTCGAAGATGTCGACATAGCCCTGGTAGGCGAAACCCTCGCCCTTGAGCATGGCCAGCGCTGGTTCGGTGTTCGGGTGGACGCGGCCGATGGTGCTGCGCGCCTCCGGGGAGAGGAAGCAGGTGTACAACGGGAACTTGGGCATCAGCTCGGCGATGAAGGCCTTGTTGCCAACGCCGGTGAGGTAGTCGGCCTGGCTGAACTCCATCTTGAAGAAGTGCCGACCGAGGCTTTCCCAAAACGGCGAACGGCCATCAGCATCGGACATGCCGCGCATCTCGGCGATCACCTTGTCGCCGAACAGCTCGCGGAATTCGGCGATGAACAGGAAGCGCGCCTTCGACAACAGGCGGCCGTTGAGGCCACTGCGATGGTCGGCATGCAGGAACAGCGAGCACAGCTCGGAGTTGCCGGTCAGGTCGTTGGCAAGGAACAAGGTGGGAATCTCGCGGTGGATCTTCAGCTCCTGCGAGGCGCTCACGGTCAGGCCCAGGCGGTAGTTGTACCAGGGCTCGCGCATGCCGACGGCGCCGGCCACGGCAGAAATGCCGACGACCTTGCCGTCATCGTCTTCGAGCACGAACAGGTAGTCGGCATCAGCGCGTTCGGCCTCGCCGCGGAAGGTCTTCTCCGCCCAGCTGACCCGGTGTGCCAGCCGCTCCATGTTGGCCGGCAAGGTGGTCAGCCCGGCGCCGGTACTGCGGGCCAGGTCGAACAGCGCCGGCAAATCGGTGCTACGGACGGGACGAACGATCATATTGCCTCCAGAATTTTCTCCCCTCTCCTTTCGGGAGAGGGGCCGGGGGTGAGGGGAAACCCTCATCCGGCCCTTCGGGCCACCTTCTCCCGGCGGGAGAAGGATTACTTCATCAAACCGCGACCAGCCTGACGCTGGCGCCTTCACCGACACCCAGGGCCTCGGCCGCTTCGGCCGAGAGGGTCACCGGCTTGCCGGGCACCCAGTCGAGGTCGGCAACGATGGCGCGGAAGTCTTGCAGCTGGCCGTTGCTCACCAGGTACTGGCGGCCACCCTTGCCCGGCTCGCCGATGCGTACCGGCACCACGCGGCTCTGGGCAATCGAACGGATGCCCGAGGTGCGCGCATGCAGGGTCGGGCCGCCGTCGAAGATGTCGATGTAGTGGTCGGTCTCGAAGCCTTCGCGCATGAGGATGTCGAAGGTCACCTGGGCGCGGCTGTAGACCTGGCCCATGGCCTCCTGCGCGCTATCGGGCAGCAGCGGTACGTAGATCGGGTAATGCGGCATCAGCTCGGCGAGGAAGGTGCGGCTCTTCAGGCCGCACAGGCGCTCGGCCTCGGTGTAGCTCATGTCGAAGAAGTTGCGGCCGACCGCATCCCAGAACGGCGAATCACCCTGCTCGTCGCTGTAGCCGACGATTTCCACCACCATGGCGTCGGCGAAACGCTCCGGGTGGCTGGCAACGAACAGCAGGCGGGCCCGCGAATTGAGCTCGGCGAAGGGACTATCGACCAGTTCGCGCTGCACATAGAAGCTGGTCAGCAGGCTGTTGCCGGTGAGGTCGTGGCACAGCGAGAGGACGTGGATCTTGTTGTGGATCTTCAGCTCGCGCGAGGCATGCACGAAGGTCTCGTTGCGGAAGCTGTAGAACGGCTCGGAGTAGCCGGCCGAGGCGACGATGCCGGAGCAGCCGACCAGGCGGCCGCTGGCGGTGTCTTCGAGGACGAAGAAGTAGCTCTCCTCGCCATTGAAGCTGACTTCGGCGGCGAACGAGGCCTCCGAGGCGGCGATCTTGTCGCTCAGACGGGCTGCGTCGTCCGGCAGTGAAGTGACACCTACCGGGCTATCCGCAGCCAGACGCTGCACTTCGGCAAGGTCGGACAGTTGCGCGGGGCGCATCACCAGCATGGCGTCACTCCTTATCAATAAAAGCTCCAGGCGCCTCAGGGGAAGACGCTGGAGAAAGACCGGGCCTGGCCCGATCACGCATGAAATGGCTCATCCTGAGAAAGTAGGCGGCACTGCCTGTGCCGCCAACCGGCCGCGCCCGCAGGCGCGGCCAAGGCATCAGCCCTGTACCAGCTTGGCCACGGCGCGCTCGAAGCGATCCAGGCCTTCGTTGATGTCGGCATCTTCCACCACCAGGCTCGGGGCGAAGCGCACCACATCCGGGCTGGCCTGCAGCACCATCACGCCTTCGGCGGCGGCGGCATCCAGCACGGTCTTGGCCTTGCCTTTCCAGGCCTCGGACAGCACGCAGCCGAGCAGCAGGCCGAGGCCACGCACTTCGCTGAATACGCCGTACTTCTCGCCAATCGCGCGCAGGCGGCTGGTGAACTGCTGGTGCTTGGCCTTGACCCCTGCCAGCACGGCCGGGGTGTTGATCACATCGATCACCGCCTCGCCAACGGCGCAGGCCAGCGGGTTGCCGCCGTAGGTGGTGCCGTGGGTGCCGACGGCCAGGTGCTTGGCCAGCTCGTTGGTGGTGAGCATGGCGCCGATCGGGAAACCGCCGCCCAGGCTCTTGGCGCTGGAGAGGATGTCCGGGGTCACGCCGTAGTGCATGTAGGCGAACAGCTCGCCGCTGCGACCCATGCCGCTCTGCACTTCATCGAACACCAGCAGCGCGTTGTGCTCGTCGCACAGCTTGCGCGCGCCTTCCAGGTAGGCCTGCTCGGCCGGCAGTACGCCGCCCTCACCCTGGATCGGTTCCAGCACCACGGCGCAGGTCTTGTCGGAGATCGCCGCTTTCAGCGCGTCCAGATCGTTGTACGGGACATGGGTGATGCCCTGGATCTTCGGCCCGAAACCGTCGGAATACTTGGGCTGGCCACCGACACTGACGGTGAACAGGGTGCGGCCGTGGAAGCTGTTGATGGCGGCGATGATCTCGCACTTGTCCGGACCGAACTTGTCGTGGGCGACGCGACGGGCCAGCTTGAAGGCGGCCTCGTTGGCTTCGGCGCCGGAGTTGCAGAAGAACACGCGGTCGGCAAAGGTCGCGTCGACCAGCTTGTGCGCCAGGCGCAGTGCAGGCTCGTTGGTGAACACGTTGGAGATGTGCCACATGGTGTTGGCCTGCTCGGTCAGCGCGCTGACCAGCGCCGGGTGGCAGTGACCCAGCACGTTGACGGCGATCCCGCCGGCGAAGTCGATCAGCTCTCGACCGCTTTGATCCCAGACTCGCGAACCCTGGCCACGCACCGGAACGAAGGCGGCGGGCGCATAGTTGGGGACCATGACCTGGTCGAAATCGGCGCGTTGCACCGGATCGTGCTGAACGGACATCTGAGCTCTCCTGGATAAGCAGCACCGGCACTGAATGGCAGGTGATGAAAGGATTGTAGGGGCTGGTTACAGGCCCGCATTGCCGCCATGCGACAACTTCTTACAGCGGCAACCCGTGATTTCCCGGGGCTTTCGGCAATGCGACAGAAAGCAGCGGAATTGCGCAGTTTAAACGCTGCGCAGCCTGATCGGCGTCACTCTGGGGAAAAAAGCAGGAGACGGGAACGCCGATAGCAGTTCGTCAGGCAATGCTGCGGGGCGCAAGCGCAAAACCACGCCTGCCAAGTCGCGCGGCATTGAAGGGGCAGACTTGCGGGCCGATCAATCCGCCACCCGTAGATACCCCTGCCGGACCTGGTTACGCCCGGCCTCCTTGGCCTGATAGAGCGCCGCATCAGCGGCCCCAACCAGAGCGACCAGCTCATCCTGAGCCACCGAGTCCGGAATGACCGAAGCCACGCCTACACTGGCGGTGACCCGAATAGCGCCACCCGCCAACGGAATGTCGAGATCAGCCAACGCCTGGCGAAAGCTCTCCGCAACCGCCAGCGCACCATCGGCGGTGGTATCCGGCAAGATCACCATGAACTCCTCGCCACCGTAGCGGCACACCACATCGGCCTTGCGCTTGGCGAAACGCTTGAGCAGCACGGCGACCGCCTTTAGCACCAGATCGCCAGACTGATGCCCATAGCTGTCATTGATGCGCTTGAAATGGTCGATATCGATCATCAGTACCGACAGAGGGCCCTTCTGCCGACAGGCACGCGCCCACTCTGCAGAGAGAATCTCTTCCTGATAGGCGCGGTTATACACCCCGGTCAGCCCGTCAATCGTGCTCAGCTCGCTCAGCTGACGGTTTTTCACGCCCAACTCTTCCAGGGCACTGTTCAGCGCCTCGGTGCGTTCCTGCACGCGCTGTTCGAGCAAGACCGGCGCATTCTGCTCGATCTGCAGATTCTCCTGCTTCAGCAACCGTATGCGGTCGGCCAGGGCAAATACCAGCAGGATCATCTGCAGCGCCGAACCGATTTGCAGCGCGTACTCCGTGAGAGCGTTGCCAGGCAGCAGATGGAAGGTCTTCAGGGCATACAGCACCATGCCCACCAGCAGCGCAGTGAATGCCAGAAGGAAAAAGCGCGACTGACGATAGCCCGCCATGAATACCCATAGCGCGATTGCCAGCACCACCAGGGGAGAAATCACCACCGAGGCGGTACTCAACCGGATAGCCCAGTTATAGGGTATGGCCAGACACGCCAGCGCCAGAATCAGATAGAGCCAGCGCATCAGAGACAACAGGCGGTCGATACGCGGCATCAGCATGCGGGTTTGCAGGAACGAGCGCGTCAGCAAAATCAGGGTGAGCGTGGCCACCGTGATCGACAGGGGCAGCATGCGGTTGTTCAGCTCAGGCATCTGCGGCCAGAAAAACTCATAGGACAGACCGTTGATCGTCAGCTGGAACAGCGAATAGGCAGCAATGTAGGCAATGTAATAGAGGTAGCTGACATCACGGACCGAAAAGTAGGTCAACAGGGTGTACAGCAGCATCGACAGCAGGACGCCATAGAAGAGCCCCAACAGGTAATACTCGACGCGCGTCTTAGCCACATAGTTAGGGCCATTGAACAGCACCGCCGGCATTTGCAGCGAGCCCTCGGTCTGCACGGCCACATACAGCCAAACCGGCTCATCCAGCGGCAACGACAACTCCACCGTGAACTGCCGACTCTTGATCAGGCGCCCAGCAAATGGCCACCGATCGCCACCATGTTCGGCGACCAGCATCTCGCCATGCTGATCGAGCAGATAGACGTCGATGTTATCCAGCGGCGTGTAATCAAACTGCAGAAACCAGTTCTCATCGCCACTGACCTGCAGCAAGCGGGTGCGGAACCAGTAGCGCTGATCGGTGAAACCAAAGTTGGGTACATCACTGGAGTGACGGGTAAACGCCTTGGCAGGCAGCGCATGGATGCCATACACACCCCCCACGGTCCCAGGATCGGCAAGGTACTCGAAATAGGCATTGAGTTCGACGCGAGGCGTTCTGGCATCCAGACGCAATGGCTCATCACTCCCGACAGGAGCGGCCTGGAGCATGCCGCAGCTCATCCAGCTGAACAGCAGAATCAGTAATAAGCGCATTTTTTTATAATTGTCCGGCTTGTACCGTGCAGAGCATATGCCCATTTATAGTGCAGAAAAAGCAGCAAAGCCCTCAGTCCACAGGCAGTAAAACGCCGCTATTCATAACTGAAAGCGGCGTCAGGGCTTGTTCGGTAGCAGCTTTCAGCCGCGCTCGGAGGTGCTCGGCGCGATCTCGAAAGGACTGGTGCTGCGGCGCTGATTGCGGTCTTCGCGCGGGGTGGCGCCGAAGAAGTTACGGTAGGCGCTGGAGAAGTGCGGGCCGGAAGAGAAACCGCAGGACAGGCCGATCTGAATGATCGACTTGCTGGTCTGCATCAGCAGCTGACGCGCCTTGTTCAGGCGCAGCTCCAGGTAATACTGGCTCGGCACACGATTGAGGTACTGCTTGAAGATGCGCTCCAGCTGCCGGCGCGATACGCACACATGGGTGGCGATCTCGTCAGTGGTCAGCGGCTCTTCGATATTGGCCTCCATCAGCAGCACGGCCTGGGTCAGCTTGGGGTGGCTGGAGCCAATACGATTCTGCAACGGAATGCGCTGGCGCTCGCCGCCTTCGCGTATGCGCTCGACCACCAGTTCTTCGCTGACCGCACCCGCCAGCTCGGCACCATGGTCACGGGCCAGCACGGCCAACAGCAGGTCGAGCACGGCCAAACCGCCGCAGGCACTGAGGCGATCACGATCCCAATCGAACAGATGGCTGGTACCGATGACCTTGGGGAAGCGCTCGGTAAAGTCGTCCTGCCAGCGCCAGTGCACGGCGGCGCGGTAGCCATCGAGCAGGCCGAGTTGAGCCAGTGGATAGACCCCAGCCGACAACCCGCCAATCTGCACACCGGCACGGGCCACCTGCTTCAATGCGGAAGCCAAGGCCGGAGCGACGTGTACCGGCGGCTCGTCGGCTAGCAGGAAGAGCTTCTGACAACCTTCCAGGCGCCCGGCCCAAGGTTCGCCTGGCATCTGCCAACCGCTCTCGGCCAATGGCTCGGCGTGCAGGAAGCGCAGCTCATAGACTACCTCCGGATGCACGCGCTGGGCCACGCGCAGGGCTTCCTCGGCCAGAGCCAGGGTCATGGGCCTGGTTTCTGGCCAGATAAGGAAACCGATGCAGTGGGCAGTCGCAGTCATGGTTGGGAGTCTAGTGCCTACTTCAAGCTGCCGGAAAGGAACTGCTTCAAGCGATCCGACTGCGGATTGGCCAGCACTTCTTTCGGGCAACCGGTTTCTTCGACGATGCCCTTGTGCAGGAAGATCAGCTGATTGGACACCTCGCGGGCAAAGCCCATCTCGTGGGTCACCACGACCATGGTACGACCTTCCACGGCCAGATCCTTCATGACTTTCAGCACCTCACCGACCAGCTCGGGGTCGAGTGCCGAGGTCGGCTCGTCGAACAGCATCACTTCCGGCTCCATAGCCAGGGCCCGGGCAATCGCCACGCGCTGCTGCTCACCACCGGACATGTGCGCCGGGTAGGCATCCTTGCGGTGTGCCACGCCGACCTTGGCCAGGTAGTGCTCGGCTTTTTCCAGGGCTTCCTTCTTCGGTACGCCGAGCACATGCACGGGCGCCTCGATGACGTTTTCCAGGGCGCTCATGTGCGACCACAGGTTGAAGTGCTGGAACACCATGGACAGGCGCGAGCGCATGCGCTGCAGCTGCTTGGGATCGGCGGCCTTGAGCGCGCCCTCCTTGCTCTTCACCAGCTTGAGCTCTTCGCCGTTAAGCAGGATCTTGCCGCCATAGGGCTGCTCGAGCATGTTGATGCAGCGCAGAAAGGTGCTCTTGCCCGAGCCGCTGGAGCCGATGATGCTGATCACGTCGCCGGCCTTGGCCGCCAGGGACACGCCCTTGAGCACTTCGTGGTCGCCGTAGCGTTTGTGCAGATCCTGGACTTCAAGTTTGTACATGGTCTCGGCTCTCGTATGCGAATGCGGTGGAATCGGTGGTTCAGGCTTTGCGCGGGGCCAGATAGGCCAGCCAGCGACGTTCGGCCAGTTTGAACAGGCGCACCAGAATGAAGGTCAGCACCAGGTAGAACAGGCCCGCCGTGATGTAAGCCTCGAACGGCAGGTAGTACTGCGAGCTGACGGTCTTGGCCGCACCGGTAATGTCGACCAGCGTGACGATGGACGCCAGGCTGGTGGTGTGCAGCATCATGATCACTTCGTTGCTGTACTGCGGCAGCGCACGGCGCAGGGCCGAGGGCAGGAGAATCCGCCGGTACAGCTTGAAACGCGACATGCCCATGGCCTTGGCCGCCTCGATCTCGCCATAAGGCGTGGCCTTGATGCTGCCGGCGAGGATCTCCGCCGAGTAGGCGCTGGTATTGATGGCAAAGGCCAGGCAGGCGCAGAAGGTAGCGTTGGACAGGTACGGCCACATGAAGCTCTCGCGCACCGCCTCGAACTGGGCAAGGCCGTAGTACAGCAGGTACAGCTGCACCAACATCGGCGTGCCGCGGATGGCGTAGGTGTAAAGCCAAGCCGGGAAATTCACCGCCGCCTGCTTGGACACGCGCATCAGTGCCAGCGGCACGGCCAGGGCCAGACCGAAGGCCAGGGAGATCACCAGCAGCTTGAGGGTGATCAGCACACCGCCGAAATAAAGCGGCAGGCTGTCGAGTACCACGTTGTAGTCGAAAATCATGGCAGCCCCTTAAATTTCCATCGCCTTAACGCCCACCGAGTAACGGCGCTCGAGGTAGCGCAGTACCAGCAGGGAAACACTGGTGATGGCCAGGTAGATGGCCGCCGCCAGCAGGATGTAGGTGAACGGCTCACGGGTCGCGTCGCCGGCGCTTTTGGCGCGGGCCATCATGTCCTGCAGGCCGACCAGGGAAATCAGCGCGGTGGCCTTGATCAGCACCAGCCAGTTGTTGGTGAAGCCGGGAATCGCCAGACGGATCATCTGCGGCACCAGGATGCGGAAGAACACCCGCAGCGGACTCATGCCATACGCCATGCCCGCCTCACCCTGACCCTTGGGGATGGCCATGAAGGCACCGCGGAAGGTTTCGGACAGGTAGGCGCCATAGATGAAACCCAGGGTGCCAACACCGGCGATGAACGGGTTGATATCGATGTAGCCGTCGTACTCCACCAGCTGGGCAATGCGGTTCACCAGATCCTGGCCGCCGTAGAAGATCAGCAGAATCAGCACCAGGTCGGGAATACCGCGAATCACCGTGGCGTACGTCTCGCCCAACAGCGCCAGCCATTTGATCGGCGACAGCCGACAGGCCGCACCGAGCAAGCCGAGAGAAATAGCCACCGCCATCGACAGCAGAGCCAGCTGCAAGGTGAGCCAGACACCATCGAGAATGGTCGAGCCATAGCCGTTGAGCATGAATTAATCCTCAGGGAAAAACAGGAGGAACGCCCCTGCGCCAGGGGAGCAGGCTGTTACAGTGGCGCCCGATAGCGGCGCCCTGCAACCAGCCCGGCGGAGCACCTTCCTTCGGCGGTGAAGGAAGGTCAGCCGGTCTTACTCGCCGTAGACGTTGAACTGGAAGTACTTGTCCTGCACTTCCTTGTATTTGCCGTTGGCGCGGATGGCCAGGATGGCGGCGCTGATCTTGTCGGCCAGGGCCTTGTCACCCTTGCGCACGGCAATGCCCGCACCATTGCCGAAGTATTTTTCCTCGGTGTAATCCGGACCTACCAGAGCGAAACCTTTACCGGCATCGGTCTTGATGAAGCCATCGTCAATGTTGACGACATCGGCCAGGGTGGCATCGACACGGCCGGAAGCCAGGTCCAGGAAGATCTCGTTCTGCGAGCTGTAGCGCACCACTTCGATACCCGCCGGGGCGAACACGTCGGTGGCGTAGCGGTCGTAGATCGAGGCGCGCTGCACGCCGACTTTCTTGCCCTTGAGGTCGACCAGTGGATCGTTGATCACGGTGCCGGCCTTCATCGCCAGCTTGGCCGGGGTGTGGTAGTACTTGGCGGTGAAGTCGACCGACTTCAGGCGCTCTTCGGTGATCGACATGGACGACAGCACGGCGTCGAACTTGCGCACTTTCAGGGCCGGGATCAGGCCGTCGAATTCCTGCTCGATCCACTTGCACTCGACCTTCATCTCGGCGCACAGGGCCTGACCGATGTCATAGTCGAAGCCGGTGATGCTGCCATCGGGCTGCTTGAAGGCGAACGGTGGGTAGGCTGCCTCGATACCGATACGCAGCGGTTTGTCTTCTGCCTGAACCAGCGCACTGAATGCGGACAGCGCCAGGGCGCCGAGAAGTACGATCTTCTTCATGGTGTGACTCCTTCGAATGGGGACATCGTTTGGCAGAATGAGGTTCGCCAGGGCCGTGGGTAAATTGTAGGAAGTGTCACCAGCTTTGCCGCCCCGCAAGGCGCCGCCAATGGTGCGGCCAGGTGGGCGGCATTCTAGCGAGCAGGGGAATACCGATATTTCCTCAAAGCGACAACTAATTACAGAACCACAGGAGAGGCGCGCAAGGCGGCTTGACAGGCCAGCAAAAACATGACCACAGAGACAGGAAGATTAACCTTATGTGACAGCAATATCCACGCCAAAAATCACCAAAGACCTGTAAAGCTGGGGTTTCCCGCAATAATGGAAGCGTTGTACGTCGCCGCGTACGCACCATTGCGGCACAGAGTGTTTCCACCTTCCCCGAAACAGCGCATGGCGTTACCCCGAGATGTTACGTCGCCGACCCGATTCGGAAAAATACCGATATTCATCCCCCTTCCCTCTCAGAAAAGAAAAACCCCGGCTTGTGGCCGGGGTTGTGCACGCTGCGCGCAAACTGACGAATCAGGCCGCCTGCATGGTGCGATGGGTGTCGACGAGATGCTGCACCACGCCAGGATCGGCCAGCGTGGAGATGTCACCGAGGGCATCGTATTCGGCGACGGCGATCTTGCGCAGGATGCGGCGCATGATCTTGCCCGAGCGGGTCTTGGGCAGACCAGGCGCCCACTGGATCACATCTGGCGAGGCGATCGGACCGATCTCCTTGCGCACCCAGTTTTTCAGTTCCTGACGCAACTGCTCGGAAGGCTCCTCGCCGTTGTTCAGGGTCACGTAGACATAGATACCCTGCCCTTTGATGTCGTGCGGCACGCCAACCACGGCAGCCTCGGCGACTTTCGGGTGAGCGACCATGGCACTCTCGATCTCGGCGGTACCCATGCGGTGGCCGGACACGTTGAGCACGTCATCGACCCGCCCGGTGATCCAGTAGTAGCCGTCTTCATCGCGACGCGCGCCGTCGCCAGTGAAGTACATGCCCTTGAAGGTATTGAAGTAGGTATCGACGAAACGGTCATGGTCGCCGTACAGGGTACGCGCCTGGCCCGGCCAGGAATCGATGATCACCAGATTGCCTTCGGCAGCGCCCTCAATGATGTTGCCCAGGTTATCCACCAAGGCTGGCTGCACACCGAAGAACGGCCGCGCCGCCGAGCCCGGCTTGAGCGCGTGGGCGCCCGGCAGCGGAGTCATCATGGTGGCGCCGGTTTCGGTCTGCCACCAGGTATCGACGATCGGGCAGCGCGACTGGCCGACGTTCTCGTAGTACCAGTGCCAGGCTTCCGGATTGATCGGCTCGCCGACCGAACCGAGCAGACGCAGGCTGGAGCCATCAGCCCCCTCAGTCGCCGCCTTGCCCTGGGCCATCATGGCGCGGATGGCAGTCGGCGCCGTATAGAGGATGTTGACCTTGTGCTTGTCGATGATCTTGGCGACGCGGGTCACGTCCGGGTAGTTGGGGATACCCTCGAACAACACGGTAGTGGCGCAATTGGCCAGCGGGCCGTAGACGATGTAGCTGTGGCCAGTGACCCAGCCCACGTCGGCCGTGCACCAGTAGACTTCGCCCGGACGGTAGTCGAACACGCGCTCGTGGGTCAGTGCCGCATACAGCAGGTAACCGGCGCTGGTGTGCAGCACGCCCTTGGGTTTACCGGTGGAGCCGGAGGTATAGAGGATGAACAGCGCTTCCTCGGCGCCCATTTCTTTCGGCGCGCAGATGCTACCGGCGACCTTCATCAGGTCTTCGTACCAGATGTCGCGGTGCTGGTTCCACTTGATCTCGGACCCGGTGCGCTTGCACACGATGACCTTGGTCACGCTGCTGGTTTCCGGGTTGGTCAGGGCGTCGTCGACGTTGGCCTTGAGCGGGGTCTTTTTGCCACCACGCACGCCTTCGTCAGCGGTGATCACTACCTTCGATTGGCAATCGATGATGCGTCCGGCCAGGGCTTCCGGGGAGAAACCACCGAACACCACCGAGTGGATCGCACCGATGCGCGCGCAGGCCAGCATGGCCACCACGGCTTGCGGAATCATCGGCATGTAGATGGTCACCACGTCACCGCGGTGCACGTCCTGGCCACGCAGGGCGTTGGCGAACTTGCACACTTGCTCGTGCAACTGGCGGTAGGTGATTTCCTCGTGCTCGGACGGGTCGTCGCCTTCCCAGATGATCGCCAACTGGTCGCCACGCTCGGCCAGGTGACGATCCAGGCAGTTAGCCGAGACGTTGAGGGTGCCGTCAGCAAACCACTTGATGTCGACATGGTGATCATCGAACGAGGTCTGCTTGACCTTGGTGAAAGGCTTGATCCAGTCGAGGCGTTTGGCCTGCTCACGCCAGAAACCGTCGGGATTGATCACCGACTGCTGGTACATCGCCTTGTAGGTTGCCTCGTCGGTCAGCGTATTGGCAGCCACCTCGGGGCGGACGGGATAAAGGGATGCAGCACTCATGACTAAACACCTCGGTGGCAGTTGTTGTTCTATGGTGCCTTTTGTATCCCCCGACAGCCCGTGGGGCCATTCGACCATGGTCTTAGCGCTGTACGACCAAGGTCTTGGCAGCTTTCTGCGGGCAAAAAAAATCGCCGGGAGCGATTGTTAACGTCGCTCGCGACGGCCCGAAGGGTGGTCGCCTGGGATGGCGAACCATAAAAAAAGGCGACCCGGAGGTCGCCTGCCAATTCATTCCGGGGGAGGAATGCTAGAAACGCCGTCCGGGATTCGCAGGAACCGGACGCCTGACTTTTTACCCCCTACCCGCCTCGCCGCCTATTGCACCAAGGTCGTAGAGTCGGCACGCGCATCCGTAGGAGCCAGCTTGCTGGCGATGCTTTTGACCTGCCACGATCGCCAGCAAGCTGGCTCCTACGAATACCAACGCAGCGCTTACTCTTTGCCCAAGCCATGCTGGCGCAACTTGTTGGCGATGGTGGTGTGTGACACGCCCAGGCGCTTGCCCAGCAGGCGACTGCTCGGATGTTCGTGGTAAAGACGCTCCAGCACCGCCTTCTCGAAGCGGCCGAGGATATTATCCAGCCCGCCCTCCAGGGAGAAATCGCCCAGCGGCTGCGGCGCACCGTAGTCCGGCAGGCGGATGTGCTCGACCTTGACCGTGCCGCCGTCGCACAGCGATACGGCCTGAAACAGTACGTTCTCCAGCTGACGCACGTTGCCCGGCCAGTGGTAGTGGCTGAGCTTGTCTAGCACCGCCGGCGCCAGTTTTGGCAACGGACAGCCGATCTGCCGGCTGGCCTGGTCGAGGAAGTGCTCGACCAGTGGCGCCAGACCATCCAGGCACTCGCGCAGCGGCGGGATATGCAGGCTGAGCACGTTGAGACGGTGGTAGAGATCCTGACGGAACTCGCCCTTGGCGCACAGCTCGGACAGGTCGACCTGGGTGGCGCAGATCACCCGCACATCCAGGTACACCTCCTCATCGCTGCCGACCCGACGGAAGCAACCGTCCTGCAGAAAGCGCAGCAGCTTGGCTTGCAGGCGCGGGCTCATCTCGCCGACGCCATCGAGGAACAGCGTACCGCCGGCTGTCAGTTCCAGCAGGCCGAGCTTGCCTTCCGGCCGCGCGCCCTCGAAGGCACCGGGGCCGTAGCCGAACAACTCGGTCTCGGCCATCGACTCCGGCAACCCGGCGCAGTTCAGCGCCATAAACGGCGACTGCCCACGCGGGCTAGCCAGGTGGCAGGCGCGGGCCAGCAGCTCCTTGCCGGTGCCGGTTTCGCCCTCGATCAGCAGCGGCGCGTCCAGCGGCGCCATGCGCCGCGCCTCACGCACCACAGCGGCCATCACCTTGGAACTCTGGAAGATACTGTCGAAGCCGCGCAGCTCCTGCTTGCGCACGTTGTAGATACGCTCACCAACGCGGTCGGCGCGGTGCAGGGTGAGCACCGCGCCGGCCAGAGCATCGCTTTCATCGTGTTCGGTTTGCAGCGGGGCAATATCGGCGAGAAACACATCACCCTTCACTTTTACCCGCAGGCCGTTGATCCGCGACTTGTTGGCGCGCACCAGCTCCGGCAGATCGAAATCCTCGGCGTAACGCGACAGCGGAATGCCCGGCACCTCGTCCACACGCACACCGAGCAGCTGCGCGGCGCTGCGGTTGGCGGCGACGATAGAGCCACCCATGTCGATCGACAGCACCGGGAAATCCAGCGCACCAAGCAGTGCATTCAGCTCCAGATGGCGACGCTCGCTGGGCATCAGGCCCACACGCTTGACCCCGAATACCCCGCCGATGCCTTCCAGCTTGGGGCGCAGGGCCTGGAACTGCAGGTTGATCAGGTTCGGGCAGTGCAGGTAGATGGCATTGCCCTGCTCACCACCAACTTCGCCACGGGCGACGTTGATTCCGTAGTCGACCAGCAGGTTGAGGATGTCGCGCAAGATGCCGACGCGGTTCTGGCAGTGGACTTTGATACGCATGGCAGGACTCTGGTCAGGCTTGTTATGGGCGCAGCGGCACAACTAGCGAGGGCTGCGACATTTTATTCGTCAAGAATATGTGACAGATGAACAAAGCAGCAAGGCGGTGACACGCCGCATCGCCAACCTCGTAACTATTTCTTTACGAATAAACCCAAGCCAAGCGCCATATGCAGCGCCTGGCCACCTGCCCTGCGGCCTGCCAGCGGGTTATCTCTTGTCCAACACAACAACAAGAGCCCCCGCTGGAGGCGACGATGAAGACCACGCAGTACCTGGCACGCGAACCTGACGCGGCTGGCTTTATCCACTACCCGGACAACGAGCACGCGGTGTGGAATACCCTGATCACCCGCCAGCTCAAGGTGATCGAGGGCCGTGCCTGCCAGGAATACCTGGACGGCATCGAACAGCTCGGCCTGCCCCACGAGCGTATTCCGCAGCTCGGTGAAATCAACCAGGTGCTCGAAGCCGCCACCGGCTGGCGCGTGGCGCGGGTGCCGGCGCTGATTCCGTTCCAGACCTTCTTCGAGCTGCTGGCCAGCAAGCAATTCCCGGTGGCGACCTTTATCCGCACCCCCGAGGAACTGGACTACTTGCAGGAGCCGGACATCTTCCACGAGATCTTTGGCCACTGCCCGCTACTGACCAACCCCTGGTTCGCCGAATTCACCCACACTTATGGCAAGCTCGGCCTGGCCGCCAGCAAGGAACAGCGCGTGTACCTGGCACGGCTGTATTGGATGACCATCGAGTTCGGCCTGGTCGACACGCCGCAGGGCCGACGTATCTACGGCGGCGGCATCCTCTCCTCGCCCAAGGAGACTGTGTATAGCCTGTCCGAGGCGCCCGAGCACCAGGCTTTCGACCCGCTGGAGTGCATGCGCACGCCGTATCGCATCGACATCCTGCAACCACTGTATTTCGTGTTGCCGGAGCTCAAGCGCCTGTTCGAACTGGCCCATGAGGACATCA
This sequence comes from uncultured Pseudomonas sp., assembly GCA_964518735.1. Lineage (GTDB taxonomy): Bacteria > Pseudomonadota > Gammaproteobacteria > Pseudomonadales > Pseudomonadaceae > Aquipseudomonas. The sequence continues at coordinate 181,568 of CAZFKQ010000010.1, read as the reverse complement.
TGGGCATGGTCCAGCAGGCCATGACCCTGGGTCTGCATACGCCGAAGTTTCCGCCAAAGGCGGCCTAGGCCCTGGCTATGGGGGAGAGGGCCGAACCCCAGAGCGCCCTCTCCCTAGCCCTCTCCCGCAAGCGGGAGAGGGAACTGATCCGCAAGCCCCCTGACCTTCTATGCTCTGCCCACGAATCCCAGAGGAATCCGACATGACCACCCTTGCCCAAGCCCAATGCGAAGCCTGCCGCGCCGATGCGCCCCATGTGTCCGACGATGAATTGGCCGAGCTGATCCGCGAGATTCCGGACTGGAACATCGAAGTACGCGACGGCCACATGGAGCTGGAGCGCCAGTATCTGTTCAAGAATTTCCGCCATGCCCTGGCCTTCACCAATGCGGTGGGCGCCATCGCCGAGGAAGTCGGCCACCACCCGGCCCTGCTCACCGAATGGGGCAAAGTCACCGTCACCTGGTGGAGCCATGAGATGAACGGCCTACACCGCAACGACTTCATCATGGCCGCCCGTACAGACCTGCTCGCCAGCACTGCCGAGGGCCGCAAGTGAGCCATTTCGCCAGCGTCTCCCGGGTGCCCGGCGACCCCATCCTCGGCCTGCTGGACGCCTACCGCGCCGACCCCAACCCGGCCAAACTCGACCTCGGCGTGGGCGTTTATAAGGACGCCCAGGGCCTGACGCCGATCCCGCGCGCGGTGAAACTGGCCGAACAACGGCTGGTGGATAGCGAGGCGACCAAGACCTATATCGGCGGCCACGGCGCGCCGGAGTTCGGCGCGAGTTTGCTACGTCTGGTGCTGGGCGAAGGCAGTGCGCTAATGCGCGACGAACTGGCCGGCGCCACCCAGGCCCCCGGCGGCACCGGCGCCCTGCGCCTGGCTGGCGAGTTTATCGCGCGCAACCTACCGGGGCGCGGTATCTGGCTAAGCGACCCGACCTGGCCGATCCACGAAACGATCTTCGCCACCTGCGGACTCAAGGTCGGTCACTACCCCTATGTCGATGCCGACAACCAGCTGCAGGTGGAGGCCATGCTCGCCGCCCTGGCCCATGTACCCAAGGGCGACGTGGTGCTGCTGCATGCCTGCTGCCACAACCCGACCGGCTTCGACCTGAGCGCGGACGACTGGCGCCGCGTGCTGGAAGTGGTCAAGGCGCGCGAACTGCTGCCGCTGATCGACTTCGCCTACCAGGGCTTCGGCGATGGCCTGGCCGAAGACGCCTGGGCCGTGCGCCTGTTTGCTGCCGAGCTGCCGGAGCTGCTGATCACCAGCTCCTGCTCGAAGAACTTCGGCCTGTACCGCGAACGCACCGGCGCGCTGATCGTGCGCGCGGCCAGCAGCAGCCAGCTGGCCGATGTACGCAGCCAACTGGCCGCCATCGCGCGCAACCTGTGGTCGACGCCGCCGGCCCATGGCGCCGCCGTGGTCGCCAGCATTCTTGGAGACACCGAGTTGCACGCCCTATGGGCCGAGGAAGTGGAGTCCATGTGCCTGCGCATCGCCAGCCTGCGCAGTGGCCTTGTCGCGGCACTGCAACCACATGGCCTGGGTGAGCGCTTCGCGCACATCGCCGTGCAGCGCGGCATGTTCTCCTACACCGGCCTGAGCACGGCGCAGGTGCAGCGTCTGCGTGAGGAATTCAGCGTGTATATGGTCAGCAGCGGCCGCGCCAGCGTGGCGGGGATGGCGGAACAGCGCCTGGAATACCTGGCAGAGGCGATTGCCAAGGTGTGCAACTGACTCGGAGCAACTCCCCTCTCCCACTTGTGGGAGAGGGGCCGGGGGAGAGGGAGTTGGCCCACTCACCCTCTCCCCAGCCCTCTCCCGTAAACGGGAGAGGGAGCCAAAGCCGTGCGCACCGGGAAGCCCATGCACAACCCTAAGTGCGCACGGCGCACCCTACGGGCTACTACTCCAGCGTTTCGTCGTCGCGAATCAGCACGTAACTGCCGTCGGCCAGGTCGTACACGTAGTACATCTGCACTTCGCCATCGGCGACCACGGCCACGTAATCACCGGGCTCGGTAAGGAAGTAACCCTGAGTGCCCTTTACCGCTTCGCTCTCGATGCGCGCAGTCACGAACAGCTCTTCCTCATGGCCATCGAAGTAGTCTTCACGCGCCAGGGCATCCCAGTCGGCCGGCGCCACGAACGGACCGGTCAAGAGGATGCGTGCATCGCCCAGTTCCAGCTCTTCGGCATCCGGATCGCGGTCGTCCGGACGGTAAACCGTGCAATCCTGGGCATCGGCGTGGTCCAGCAGGCTGTGTGGCGTGGTCATGACTTTCTCCGTAGGGCACGGTCACGCAGGTAGGCCACAACGGCCGCCTGCTCACCGGCAAACTCGATACGCCCCGCCTTGCTTTGACGCTGGAAGGCATACATGGGGTCGTAGTATTCGCGCAGTAGGCCTTCAATCCAGCCGCGATGCAAATCCACGCTACCGCTGTGCTGCTGTTCGGCCAACGCCGCCTGCATGATCGCCAGCAGGCGCTGGTAACGCTCGCCACCCAGGCGCTTCTGGATATTGCCCAGGCTCTGCAGCAGGCGTTCGGCGAACAGGCGAAAGCCGTCTTCCTCGCCATGCACGCCGATGAACTCGGCGCACAGGCCGATCACATAATCGCCGAGGATGCGTTCGACACGGCCCTCGAAGCTGTCTTCCAGCCACACCAACGGGTAATCCTGCATGCCCTGGTGCAGCTCCAGCGGCAGCGAGCAGCTGCCGACCAGGCGGCTCTCGTCCTCCAGCACGAACTGCTCGGTGCCGGCGGCGCGCTGCTTGAGAATATCGATGGCCAGGCGATTCTCGAAGTCGATCTGCCCCGGCTGGCCAGTGGCGCGCTTGCCAAAGCTGGAGCCGCGATGATTGGCGTGGCCTTCCAGATCCAGGCTGTTGCCCAGCTGCGCGATCACCTCGGTCTTGCCGGTGCCGGTCATGCCGCCGACGATGACGAAACCGCACTCGGCCACCGCCTGCTGGGTGGTCTCGATCAAGAAGGTGCGCATGGCCTTATAGCCACCGATCACCCGTGGATAGTCGATACCCGCTTCCTTGAGCCACTGCTGGGTGATCTGCGAGCGCAGGCCGCCACGAAAGCAGTACAGGTAACCCTCGGAATTAGCGTTGGCAAATGCGCTCCAGGCCTCGACCCGCTCAGCCTTGACCTTGCCACCGACCAGCTGGTGGCCCAGGGCAATGGCGGCATCCTGGCCATGCTGCTTATAGCAGGTGCCGACCTTCTGCCGCTCGATGTCGTTCATCAGCGGCAGGTTGACCACGCCGGGGAAGGCGCCCTTGTGGAATTCCACCGGGGCTCGGACGTCCATCATCGGCCGGTCGTTGAGAAAGATGTCGCGGTAGTCGCTGCTGTTGTCACGCATCAGAGCACCTCTACCGCATAGGTCTGTCGCTCGACCAGCTTACCGATAGGCGAAAGATTCAGGCCCAGTTCGGCGGCCACCGCGAGGAACTCAGTCTCGCCTTCCGGAGTGACGGCGACCAGCAGGCCACCGCTGGTTTGCGGATCACACAGCAGATCACGCTGCGCGTCGCTGATCGGGGCGATCTTCTCACCGTAGCTGTCGAAGTTGCGCAGGGTGCCGCCCGGCACGCAGCCTTCGGCCAGGTAGTAGTCGACGCCCGGCAGGCGCGGCACGGCGGCGTAGTCGAGCTGGGCGGTGAGGCCCGCGCCATCGGCCATCTCCACCAGGTGGCCGAGCAGGCCGAAGCCGGTGACGTCGGTCATCGCCGTGACCCCGGCCAGCTTGCCGAAGCGCGAACCGGGCTTGTTCAGGGTGCACATGCAGTCGCGCGCCAGGCCGACGTCTTCGGCGCGCAGCTTGGCCTTCTTCTCGGCGGTGGTGAGGATGCCGATGCCCAGCGGCTTGCTCAGGTACAGCCGGCAGCCGGCGGTGGCGGTGTCGTTGCGTTTCATGTGTTTCTTCTCGACCACGCCGGTCACCGCCAGGCCGAAGATCGGCTCCGGGGCGTCGATCGAGTGGCCGCCGGCCAGCGGAATACCGGCCGCATCGCACACCGCGCGACCGCCGCGGATCACTTCGCGGGCCACTTCCGGCGGCAGCACATTGACCGGCCAGCCGAGAATGGCGATGGCCATCAGTGGGTCGCCGCCCATGGCGTAGATGTCGCTGATTGCATTGGTCGCCGCAATGCGGCCGAAATCATAGGGATCGTCAACGATGGGCATAAAGAAGTCGGTGGTCGAGACCACCCCGCGCTCGTCGTCCAGGGCATAGACCGCCGCATCGTCACGCGAGGCGTTACCGACCCACAGTTTGGGGTCGAGGTTCTGCGCGCCGCTGCCGGCGAGGATCACATCCAGCACCATGGGGGAAATCTTGCAGCCACAACCGGCACCATGGCTGTACTGGGTCAGGCGGATCGGCTCGCTCATCGGTAACGCTCTCGGCAAATCGGAAAACAGGCCGCGGATTCTAGCAAAGCTGACCTTCCTTCAATCGGTCTCTATAATTACGTCGCTTTCGACATTTCCCTTGGGGATATGCGAGCGGCTGAAGGGCAAGGCGCACGGCGCACAGCAACCGGAGTGGGCTAAGGCCCATGAGGATTGCGAGCACTGCGCAACGCAGCCATTCTGTCGCGCAGCAATCCCAACACCGCCTTTTCCGCTATTGAACCGGAGAATCCCCATGCTCAAGCGTACTTTGGCGCTCGCCGCCGGCTTTGCCCTGTCCCTGTCCGCCAGCCTGACCCAGGCCGCCGACGTGCTGCGCGTCTCGGCCATTCCCGACGAGGCGCCGACCGAACTGCTGCGCAAGTTCAAGCCGCTGGGCGCCTACCTGGAGCAACAACTGGGGATGAAGGTCGAGTTCGTCCCGGTCGCCGACTACCCGGCCGTGGTCGAGGCTCTGGCCACCGATCGCCTGGACCTGGCCTGGCTCGGCGGTTTCACCTTCGTCCAGGTGCGTCTGAAAACCGGCAACGCCATCCCGCTGGTACAGCGTGAGCAGGATGCCCAGTTCACCAGCAAGTTCATTACCGCCGACGCCAACGTGAAATCCCTGGCCGACCTCAAGGGCAAGACCTTCGCCTTCGGTTCGGTGTCCTCCACCTCCGGCAGCCTGATGCCGCGCTACTTCATGCTGCAGGACGGCATCAAGCCGGAAGCCTTCTTCAGCCGCGTCGGCTACTCCGGCGCCCATGACGCCACCGCCGCCTGGGTGCAGGCCGGCAAGGTCGATGGTGGCGTGCTCAACGCCAGCGTATGGGACAAGCTGGTCGCCGCCGGCAAGGTCGACACCAGCAAGGTCAAGGTATTCGCCACCACCCCGACCTACTACGACTACAACTGGACCGTGCGTGGCAGCCTCGACCCGGTTCTGACCGAGAAGATCAAGACCGCCTTCCTCGCCCTCGACCCGGCCAACCCGGAACACAAGGCGATCCTCGACCTGCAGGCCGCCAGCCGCTTCATCGAGACCAAGCCTGAGAACTACAAGGGCATCGAGGATGCCGCCCGCGCCGCCGACCTGCTGAAATGACCCTGCGCCTGTCCGGCGCCCGTCTCAGCCACGCCAATGGAGTCCACGCCCTGCGTGGCGTGGACCTGCATATCGCGGCCGGCGAGCGAGTCGCCATCATTGGTCCGTCCGGGGCCGGCAAGTCGAGCCTGCTCAATCTGCTGGCCACTGCGCTGCAACCCAGCAGCGGCGAGATTCAGCTGCTTGGTGAGCAACCCTGGCAGCTGTCCAGCCGCCAACGGCAACGCCTGCGCGCGCGCATCGGTCTGATCCACCAGGCGCCGCCGCTGCCGGCACGGCAACGGGTGGTCACCGCGGTGCTGGCCGGCAAGCTGGGCCAGTGGAGCCTGGGCAAGAGCCTGCTCAATCTGCTGCATCCCGTGGATATTCCCGGCGCACGCCGCGAGCTGGCCAAGCTGGACCTGGCCGACAAGCTGTTCGCCCTGTGCCAGCAGCTGTCCGGCGGCCAGTTACAGCGGGTCGGCATCGCCCGCGCGCTGTACCAGATGCCCGAGGTGCTGCTGGCCGATGAGCCGGTGTCGGCCATGGACCCGGTGCTGGCCGAACACACCCTGAGCGTGCTGTGCCGACATGCCGAACAGCATGGCGTTACGTTGGTTGCCAGCCTGCATGCGGTAGAGCTGGCACTGGCGCACTTTCCGCGCATCATCGGCCTGCGCGACGGGCAGATTCTCTTCGACCGTCCTGCCGGCGAAGTCGACCGGGCACAGCTCGACGCGCTGTACGCCAACGAACAACTGCTCTCGCCACCTGCGCCCAGCGTGCCCCTGAGCCTGCAGATCCCGCGATGCTGAACCGCGACACCCGCGACCCGGCCGCCCTGCCCCGCCTGCTGCTGACCCTGCTGGCGCTGGCCCTGCTGTGGCCGGGTATTCAGCTCAGCGAACTGAGTCTGGGCGTGCTGCTGCAGGCCGACAGCCAGAGCGAGATGGGCCGCTTCGTCGGCGCCTTCTGGCCGCCAGCGCATGACGCGGGATTCCTCGACCTGCTGCTGCAGGCGACCCTGCAGACCCTGGCCATCGCCACCGCTGGCATGGCTCTGGCGCTGCTGCTGGCGATCCCGGCTGGTCTGCTGGCCAGCCGCGCGCTATCGCTGTCCGCCGCCTCCCGTGGCGGTCGACCAAAACCTGTGGCGCAATTGCTGCGCTGGCCGGTACGCGGCCTGCTGATCTTCCTGCGCAGCGTGCCGGAAATCGTCTGGGCCCTGCTGTTCGTCCGCGCGGTCGGCCTCGGCCCCACCGCCGGGGTGCTGGCCATTGCCATCACCTACAGCGGCATGCTCGGCAAGGTCTATGCGGAAATCTTCGAATCGGTCGACCAGCGCCCGGCCCACGCCCTGCTGCAGGCCGGCAGCGGCCGGCTGGCGGCGTTCGTCTACGGCATCCTGCCGAATGCGGCCGCCGAGCTGACTTCCTACACCGTGTACCGCTGGGAATGCGCGATCCGCGCCTCGGTGGTGATGGGCTTCGTCGGCGCCGGCGGCCTGGGCCAGCAGATCGACTTGTCGATGCGCATGTTCGCCGGTGGTGAAGTGGCCAGCATGTTGCTGACCTTCCTCCTGCTGGTGCTGCTGGCCGATCAGCTCAGCCGCCTGTTGCGCGGGAGGCTGGCATGAGCCGGCTGATCAACCTGTTGCTGCTGTGCGGCATCGTTGCAGCCGTGATCGCCTCGTTCATGTACCTGGGCCTCGACCTGGGCGCCCTGACCGGCGGCGACAGTCTGGGGCAGATGGCCGGCTATGTGCGGCGTTTTCTCAGCCCGGACCTGAGCGCCGGGCACCTGTCAGCCATCGGCCACGGCGCCCTGGAAACCCTGGCCATGTCGGCCCTCGGCACCTTGCTCGCGGCGGTGTTCGGCCTGCTCCTGGCCTTGCCCGCCGCCGGGCGTTTCGGCTGGCCGCTGCAGAGTGCCGCGCGTTTGTTACTGAATACCTTGCGCGCAATCCCCGAACTGGTCTGGGCCGCACTAATGGTGCTGGCCGCCGGTCTTGGCCCGAACGCCGGCACCCTGGCCCTGGCCCTGCACACCGCCGGGGTACTCGGCCGGCTGTTTGCCGAGGCGCTGGAAAACACCCCCACGGCGCCGGCCGAGGCAATTCGCCTGCAGGGCGGCAGCCAGGTCGCCGCGTTCTGCTACGGCACCCTGCCCAACCTGTGGCCACAGCTGTTGGCCTACTGCCTGTACCGCTGGGAAAACAATATCCGCATGGCCAGCGTGCTCGGTTTCGTCGGTGCCGGCGGCCTGGGGCAGATGCTGTATGTCAGTCTCAGTCTGTTCCAGGAAGCCCAAGCCAGCACGGTGATCCTGGCCATGCTGGTGCTGGTGTTCGGCGTCGATGCATTGAGCAGCTGGACGCGGCAGCGCTGGGTCAGGGCCTAGAAACCGTCCTGTGGGACCAGCAGGCTTTGTAGGGTGGATAGCGCTCTGCTTATCCACCACTGCGCCGCTGCAACCAACCTCAGGGGCCAGTGTCGAACCCTGGCACGGCGTTGCCCCAGATCGCGCCTACCCTCGTTACTGCTTCGGGAGATTGCCTTGCCTGCTGTTTTTTCACGTCGCACCTTTCGCCTGACCGCCCTGCTCGGCGGACTCGGCCTGGCCGCCTCGGTGCTGGCCTGCCCGAGCGGGCAACAGCAGGTCTGCGCGGTGGTGTGCTTCTGCGCACCGATCAGCCAGGCGGACATCGAGGTGCTGTACGAAGACGTCAGCCAGATGGCCGCCTCCGGGCTGGAGCAATGGCTGCTGCAGTCACGCGAGGCGGCGGCAGCCAGCGGCACCCAGCCCATCCCCCTGCATATCCGCTCTCAGCTGGAGCCCTACTACGACATCGGCGTACTCGACGCGGCGCGCTACAAGGTCGGTGACGGCGAAGCGCTGAATGCCGCCAACGCCCTGCTGCAGAACCCGGATGTACAAGCGGTGACGCTGATCGACATCATCGTCTTCCGCAACGCCGCAGACGCGCAGGACAACGTCGCGCTGTGGGCTCACGAGCTGCTGCATGTGCAGCAATACCAGCAATGGGGCGTGGGCGAATTCGCCCGCCGCTACACCTGCGATCACGACGCCATCGAAGCCCCCGCCTACCAGCTGCAGATCGAAGTCGCCCGCGCCCTGCGCGCCCAGGTGGCGCAGAGCGGGTCGGCACGCTAGGGCTTCGTCATAAGCGGGGTGGCAAAGCCGCCTGATCTCCCGGATTGCATCCGGGCTACGGACGCCCTGGTTTCTAACCCACGATGCTTTCAGCCCTGGCAGCTGTCCGCTTCACCACCACCGCAGTGGCCATATTGCAGGCGGTCGCGGCCTTGCTGCTTGGCCTGGTACAGCAGCCGATCGACTGCCTCGATAAAGGCCAACGGCGTGTCATGCGCCTGCGGAATGATGGTGCCAACGCCCAGGCTGACGGTCACCAGCTGTGCCACGTTGGATTGTTCGTGGCTGATCTGCTCCTTGCGCACCAGCTTGCGACAGCGCTCGGCGATCTTCTGCGCCGACTCGCCGTCGGTCTCCGGCAGCACCAGCACAAATTCCTCGCCACCGAAACGCGCTACGCAATCACGCGGGCGCGCCGCTGTACCCTGCAGAGCCTGGCCGATGCGCTTGAGGCAGTCGTCGCCACGAATATGGCCGTAGTGATCGTTGAACTGTTTGAAGAAGTCGATATCCAGCAGGATCAGCGACAGCGGCCGGCGCGTGCGCTGGGCGTTACCCCACTCGATGTCCATGATCGAATCGAACATGCGCCGGTTGTTGATGCCGGTCAGGCCGTCCTTGTAGGAGTACTCCTCCAGCTGCTTCTGCAGGGCCAGCAGCTGCTCTTCAGTCTTCTTGCGCTCGCTGATGTCGAACATGAAGCCGACCAGTGCTTCGGTCTCGCCGTGGACGTCACGCATCACGTGCACCACGTCGCGGATCCACACGTAGTCGCCATTTTTGGTCAGCGCCCGGTAATCGGCCTCATGGTCGATACCGCACTGCGACTGGGCGATGCAGAAGTTGACCACCCGCTCGCGGTCTTCCTCATGGATACGCTCGGCCCAGTCGTTGGCGCTGATCCAGCTCTGCTGGGTCCAGCCCAGCAGCGGCTCAATCTGCGGACCGATATAGGCGAAGGTCATGGTCTTCCAGTCGATCTTCCAGGGGATGGCCTTGGTCGACTCGAGCAGGGTCTTGTAGACGGCGCTATCGGTTTCCACGTTTTCAGGCCTCGGCTTGCGGTACTAGGGTCTCGCACGCGCACAGGGCGCGAGCGTACAGCTGCATCAGATTGTCCGGCTGATCGTAAGCGATCCTCTCGCCAGCGCGCAGGTCACGACGCATGAGGAAGATCATCTGCTCCAGCACGGCCTGGGGGAAGTCTTCCGCGGGCCGGCCGCAGACCTCCTCCAGACGACCGGCGATCACCGCAGTGTCGCTGACCAGCGGGCAAATACGGTAGCGGTAGGTGCCACCGATGGTTTCCGGTGGCAGGTCCATGAAGCGGCTGGGAATCTGCCGAAAGAAACTCAGCGGCAGGCGATAGGCGTTGTGGCCAAGGATTGGCAGATCGTCTGGCACCTGCGCCAAGTCGTCCAGCTCCTGCAGGTTGGTGGCCAGCGGCAACAGGCGATTGAGCTGGTACTGCTGCATATGCGGGTTACCGACCCGCACCAGGTTGGCGATCAGCTCGCCCAGCGAGGCGTGACCGATGATCGCCGCACGCTTGGGCAGGCCGCCCCAGGCGCCGTCCGCGCCGTTGAGTAAGGCCTCGATCAGCGAAGCATTCTCGAAGCCGCCGCCGGCATGCATGTGCACCAGGATCTTCAACGGCGGCGGCAGGAAGCTGCGCGCGGCAGCGATGAAGGCGCCGACCTGGAACGGTAGGTAGGTGCCGCGATCATCCTCGATGCTGATGCCCTCGATCGGCTGTTCGGCAAGCATGGCCAGCACCTCGAATACGCCATCCGGGTTCTCGGCGAAGGCGTCGCAGCCGTCGACGATGTTGATGAGGATGCGCGGCGCGCCGTCGTGGTCGCCACGAATGTTCTCCTGCAGCCACTGGATGCTGGCCGGCAGGCTGCGCAGCACGGTGGCCAGGTCGTACTGGCCGGCCAGGCCCTCCTTGCTCAGGTAGATCTCGTGCAGGGTGTTGGGCACCCGGTAGTCGCGCAGTTTGAGCTGCGACGGATCGGGCACGAAGGTGCCGCCGGCATCCACTAGGCCCATGGCGGTGAAGGCGAAGCAGCCGGTCATGTCGATCTGCTGGTCGCGCAGATACATCATGAAGTCGTCGTCGACTTCCAGTTCGTCCGGGTAGGAATAATCGAGGGTGCCGAGGTGGATGTTGCGGAAACCGAACTCACGCAGCTTGGGCAGGATCGCCAGCTTGTCCGCCAGGGTCTGGCCAATCCGCGCACCCACCGGGTTCTCACGCAGGGACAGATCGATCAGGTAGGGGTCGAGGTTGCGCAGGCGCTCGATCTTCTCCTGGGCGGCGGCTAGGTGCTGACGGGCTTGCTGTGCGGCAGCTGGCATAGGCATATCACGTTCCCTGTAGTTGGCTGGGACTGTTTATACACCAGGGCCGTTGCACGCCGTCTAGAAATCCACCCTACCGCGCCCGGCCTTGATCGCCCCGCGCTTACTCTTACCTTCCAGGCGGCGCTTCTTCGAACCCAGGGTCGGTTTGGTCGGACGGCGCGCCTTCTCGGTCTTGCCGGCATTGCGGATCAGCTCGGCCAGGCGTTCCAGTGCATCGGCGCGGTTCTGCTCCTGAGTGCGATACTGCTGGGCCTTGATGATCACCACGCCTTCGGCGGTAATGCGGCTGTCGCGCAGCTCCAGCAGGCGCTCCTTGTAGAACGGCGGCAGGGACGAAGCCTGGCTGTCGAAGCGCAGGTGCACGGCGCTGGAGACCTTGTTGACGTTCTGCCCGCCGGCGCCCTGGGCGCGGATAGCGGTCAACTCGACTTCATCGTCGGGCAGGTGGACGCTGTTGGAAATCACCAGCATGAGGTGCGGCCGAAAAACCAAGGGGCGCTCAGGATAACCCGGCGCCCCTCAGGCTGTTGAGCCAATCCAGTGGCACGCTGGTAGATCAGCGCGTTAGCCAGCCGGCGCTGGCTGGCCTGGATTGGGCGGCTCCTGTGCAGGCTGCGCCGTGCGTGGTGTGCGGTGGACTCGGTGCACTCTGGTTCAGAGCTGGCAATCGCCGGAACAATTGATCATCCAGGGCACGCCGAAACGGTCGTTGAGCATGGCGAAACCCTCGGCCCAGAAGGTCCGTTGCAGCGGCATCTGCACCTCGCCGCCGGCGGATAAGCCCTGGAACAGGCGCTCGGCCTGAGCCATGTCGGTCGCCTGCAGGGACATGTGGCAGCCCTTGACGCCCTCGTAGGGTTGGCCCGGCATGGTGTCGGATCCCATCAACAGCTGGCCGTCGCGATTGAGACAGGCGTGTAAGGTGCGGTCGCGCTGCTCGGGCGGGATCTCGCCGCACTCCGGGCTGTCGCCAAAAGGCATCACCTGCAGCTCGCCGCCAATGGCCTCGGCATAGAAGCGAAAGGCTTCGGCGCACTGGCCGTCGAAAATCAGGTAGGCATGGATGTTCATCGTGATCTCCTGGTCAGTTCCTTCTTATTGCTCGGCTAAGCGTGCGCGCAGGCGCTCTTCCTGCTCGCGTAGTTCGGGAGTGAATTCTTCGCCGAAGTCTTCGGCCTCGAAGATCTGCCGGATCTCGATTTCCGAATCGCCCGGCATCGGGTTGGGGCAGCGTTTGACCCAGTCGATACAGGCCTGCAGCGACTCGACTTGCCATATCCAGAAGCCGGCGATCAGCTCCTTGGTCTCGGCGAAGGGGCCGTCGACCACGCTGCGCTGGCTGCCGGAAAACCTCACCCGCGCGCCCTTGCTGCTCGGTTGCAAGCCCTCACCCGCCTGCATCACACCGGCCGCCACCAGTTCCTCGTTGAATTGGCCCATGGCCGCCAGCAGTTCCTCGCTGGGCATTACACCGGCTTCCGAATCCGCAGTGGCCTTGACTATCACCATGAATCGCATCGTTCATTCTCCTTGTCGGTCAATAAAAGGAAGCAGCCTTGGGCAGTGCTTCTAGCCAATAGTCGAACCGCTGCCAGGCAAATCGACAGGTCGCTGAAACTTTTAGTCGGAATTTCTGCGCTGCCAGGCATGCAACTCGGCGCTAAGTTAAGCAGCTGATTTTTTCCAGGGAGTAACAGCATGGATTCGCTCACTCAGGCGGTACTCGGTGCCACCATTCAGGGCGCCATGCTCGGCCGCTGGCAAGGCCGTCGGGCATTGCTCTATGGCGCCATGCTCGGCACCCTGCCCGATCTGGACGTGATCATCGACTACGGCGATGCCGTCGCCGACATGACCTATCACCGTGGCTTCAGCCATTCGTTGTTCGTTCTCAGCGGCCTGGCCGTGCTGATCACCCTGATCGCCCGCTGGCTGCGCCCGAATCCGGGCTACTCAACACGACGACTGTTCCTCGCCATCTGGCTGGCGCTGATTACCCACCCGCTGCTGGATGCCTTCACCAGTTACGGCACCCAGCTGTTCTGGCCATTTACGCCACCACCGGTGGCCTGGTCCTCGGTGTTTATCATCGACCCGATCTATACCCTGCCGCTGCTGGTGGCGGTGATCGTCGGCCTGTTCCGTGGCCTGCGTGAGCGACCGCAGTGGCTGGCCATCTCCGCACTGGTTCTGTCCAGCCTGTACCTGGCTTTCAGCCTGGGCGGCAAGGCCATGGCCGAGCACAAGGTCGAGCAGCTGCTGGCCCAGCGCGGCTTGCATGATGTGCAGTTGTTCAGCACGCCGACGCCGTTCAACAGCTTGCTCTGGCGGATCATCGTGATCGATGGCAGCGACTACCACGAAGCCCTGGTCAGCTGGTTCGATACAACGCCGCCGCGCCTCGAACGCATTCCACGCAGCGCGGAGCTGGCCAGTGTGCTGGCAAACTCGCCGCAACATGCGCGGCTAGCCTGGTTTACCCAGGGGGTGCTGCGTTACGACCAGATCGGCGAGCAACTGGTGGTCACCGACCTGCGCCTGGGCATGACTGGCTACCACCCATTCCGCTTCATCTTCGCGGAACGGCGTGATGGGCACTGGCAGCCATTGGCCAACGTCGAACGCCTGCCTTTCTCGCGGGGTGAGCCAGAGCGGCTGCTGGTGCTCTGGCAACGCATCTGGAACGAACGCGAACCGGTGGAACTACTGAGTTGGGCCGAAGCCCTGCAAGGAAAACCCTGAGCCGAACTATGCCAGGCTGGTCTAGGCTCTAATTCTGCGTTTCCTTGCTAGCGGAGAACTGGCCATGAACATCCGGCAAAAAATGATTGCCTGCGGCGCCATCAGCGTGATTGCCGCCGCCCTGTTAGGCGGCATCGGTTTCTGGGGGCAGACCAAGCTGGCCGCTTCGTTGGCCGAGAACGAGCTGAGCGTCAGCGCCCTGCGCAACCACCTGGAAGGCGACATGATGCACGATGCCTTGCGCGCCGACGTGCTAGCCGCCTTCTATATCGAACCCGGCGATAGTGCTGCTGCCGAGCAGGTACGCACCGATCTGCGCGAACACAGTGAGTGGTTCCAGCGCACCCTGGCAGAAAACGCCAAGCTGCCGCTGAGCGAGAACATCCGCAGGGCCGTCGCCGAATCACAACCAGCACTCACCGACTACATTGCCCAGGCTGAGCGTATCGTCAACCTGGCCCTGAAGGACCCACAGGCCGCACGCAGTGAAATGGCCGCATTCGATCAGAGCTTCGGCGTGCTGGAAGAAAAGAACGAAGCCCTTAGCGGCCTGATCGAAGAGCATTCCGTTCTGACCCGCACTGACAGCGAAGGAGCTGTGCGCCGAGCCGCATGGCTATTGATCGGCGGTATTCTGGTGGTCTGCTGCCTGCTCTGCCTGCTCACCACCCAGCTGATGAAGACGGTATTGCGCCCCCTGGAAAAGACCATCAAGGTGGCTCGGGCCATCGCCCAGGGCAATTTGCGCAGCGTGATCAACATCGAGAGCAACGACGAAGCAGGCCAGTTGCAACAGGCACTGGCCGACATGCAGGGCAACCTGCGACAGATGATCGACAGCATCCGCCGCGAGGGCGAAGAACTGCAGCACACCGCGCAGAACCTCAATGGCGCCTCACAAAGCATCGTCAAGAGCGCCAGCGAAGAGTCGGACAGCGCCTCCAGCATGGCCGCCGCCATGGAGGAAATGATCCACAACATTGACCAGATTGCCGGCCATGCGCGCAGTGCCCAGGCCATATCCTCACAATCGGAACAGCTAGCCAGCAGCGGCGGCCAGGTGATCATGGGGGTGGTCGAAGGCATGAGCCGGATCGCCGAAGCGGTCAATGAGTCTTCCAGCACAATCACTGCACTGGGTCAGTCATCCGAGGAAATTCACTCGATCATCCAGGTGATCAAGAGCATCGCCGAACAGACCAACCTGCTGGCACTTAACGCCGCCATCGAGGCCGCGCGAGCTGGCGAGGCTGGCCGAGGATTTGCTGTGGTCGCCGACGAGGTGCGCAACCTGGCAGCGCGTACCGCCCAGTCGACCCAGGAAATTACCGGCATGATCGAGCGCATCCGCAGCAGCACCGAGCAGGCAGTGAGCAGCATGCAGACTGGCGTGGAGCGGGTGAACGATGGCGTGGCCCTGGCCCGTCAGGCCGGCGATTCGATCAACGAGATCCGCGGCGGCGCCCATCGCGCCGCGGAGATGGTCGAGGAGATTTCCCACACCATCAGCGAGCAGAGCAAAGCCAGCAGCGAAGTGGCCCAGCGCGTCGAACAGATTGCGCAGATGTCACAGAGCAACACCCGTACAGTGCACGAACTGGCAAACGCGGCGCAGAGCCTCGACCGCGTGGCGCGCAGCATGCAAGGCTCGGTACTGAAGTTCCAGACCTAGCGCCCTGCTGTTCATTCAAGAGATATTTGGGCAGGTAAAGCTCTCAACTCGCTCCTAAATTCGTAGCCCCTTTTCCCACCCAGAAAAAAGCCCGGCCTGAGCCGGGCTTAGCATGCCTGCGGGTTTCAGGGGTGGCCGACTTCGGCACTCGGGCTACCCGCCGCCAGCTTGATGCGGTAGCAGACCCAGATAAACAGCAGCCACACCGGCATCGCGTACACCGACACCTGAATCCCCGGAATCAGCAGCATCACGCCGAGGATGAAAAGCACGAAGGCCAGGCAGATGTAGTTGCTCAGCGGGAACCAGAAGGCCTTGAAACTCGGCACCACACCCTTGGCCTGCATGGCTTTGCGGAACTTGATGTGGGTCAGGCTGATCATCGCCCAGTTGATCACCAGGGAGGCCACCACCAGCGACATCAGCAGCGCCAGCGCGCCTTTCGGTGCCAGGTAGTTGACCACAACGCAGAGCAGGGTCACCGCCGCCGACAGACCGATCGCCAGTACCGGCACGCCACGGCTGTTGACCTTCATCAGCGCCTTCGGTGCATCGCCCTGCTCGGCCAGGCCGTAAAGCATGCGGCTGTTGCAGTACACGCCACTGTTGTAGACCGACAGCGCGGCGGTGAGCACCACGAAGTTGAGAATGTGCGCCGCGGTGTCACTGCCGATCAGCGAGAAGATCTGTACGAACGGGCTGCTGCCGTAGGTATCGCCACCGGCGTTGAGGGTTTGCACCAGGCTGTCCCAGGGGTACAGCGAGAGCAGCACGGCCAGCGCGCCGATGTAGAAGATCAGGATGCGGTAGACCACCTGATTGATCGCCTTGGGGATCACCGTCTTCGGCTGGTCCGCCTCGGCGGCGGTAATACCAACCAGTTCCAGGCCGCCAAAGCTGAACATGATGATCGCCATCATCATCACCAGGCCCGTGATGCCATTGGGGAAGAAGCCGCCGTGACTCCACAGGTTAGTGATGCTCGCCTGCTCGCCACCGGCGCCACTGAACAGCAGGTAACAACCGAGCAGGATCATGCCGATGATCGCCACCACCTTGATGATGGCGAACCAGAACTCGGTCTCGCCGAAGGCTTTGACGTTGACCAGGTTGATCGCGTTGATCAGCACGAAGAACGCTGCCGCCGTGGCCCAGGTGGGAATTCCCGGGTACCAGTACTGCACGTACTTGCCCACCGCAGTCAGCTCGGCCATGCCCACCAGCACGTAGAGCACCCAATAGTTCCAGCCCGAGAGGAAACCGGCGAACGGCCCCCAGTAGCTGTGGGCGAAGTGGCTGAAGGAGCCGGCAACCGGTTCCTCGACGATCATCTCGCCGAGTTGGCGCATGATCAGGAAGGCAATAAAACCGCCGATGGCATAGCCGAGGATCATCGACGGCCCGGCGCTTTCCAGCACCCCGGCCGAGCCGAGGAACAGCCCGGTGCCGATGGCACCACCGAGGGCGATGAGCTGGATATGGCGATTTTTCAGGCCGCGCTTGAGCGGGCCGGCGTGCAGATGTTCAGACATCAGCGAAGGCTCCGCTGCGAACGGAAGGCAAGGCAAGTGCAAGACATGGGGTCACCTGACTGTCGAAATGAGCCGCCGGACTCGTGATCCAGTGCGGCAATCTGGGCCATAGGCCGCGCCCCACATGGCCTGCAGGCACCTGTGGAACGGGTCGCAGTATACACCCCGAGATCAGCCCGGCGAGTTGTGCAGGCCCCAACAGAAAGCGCACCAGTCGTAGCCAGATGCAATCCGGGAAACAGACAACTCCGCTCCCGGATTGCATCCGGCTACCACGCTGGCAACGCGGACAGTCCCCTCTCCCACTTGAGGGAGAGGGTTAGGGAGAGGGCGGAGTGGCAGGTCCACCCTCTCCCCTGCTCCTCGGCTTTGCATCCATGCAGTCGTCTCCGTAAACAGGAGAAGCAAAGCGCTTAGTGAAGCAACATCACCACCGGAGTGGGGTTTGCAGCCATCACACGGCTCTAACGCAGCGCCAACTCATGGCGTACGCGCGGCACCAGCAATTCGCCGAGCAAGGCCAGGGCGCCAATCGCGCCGGCGATCCAGTACCACTGGGCGATCGGGTCGAAGCCCAGCCAGCCGAGGGCATGCAGGAACACCATGAGGATCAGCACCGGGCTGACGTAGCGCACCATAAACAGCCACAGGGCATAGCCGGCCGGCGGCAGGTTCAACTCGTCGCGCATGATCTCGCTGCGCAGGCAGTAGCCGGCCAGGATCACCATGCAGATACCGCCCAGCGGCATCATCCAGCGTGAGGTCAGGTAGTCCAGGCCATCGAACAGGGTGAAGCCGAACAGCTTCCACTCGGCGCCGACGTTGAACGAGAGCATCGCCAGCAGGCTGATCACCAGCAACAGCGCGCCGGAGCCGGCGGCCGCCTTGATCCGGCTGATGCCGTGCTTCTCGTTTAGGTAGGCGACCAGCGCCTCGATCATCGAGATGGCCGAGGTCAGTGCAGCAACCGAGACCATGGCAAAGAACAGCACGCCGAATACCGTGCCGAACGGCATCTGCTGGAAGGCCAGCGGCAGGCTCATGAAGATCAGGCCCGGGCCGGCGCTGGGGTCCATGCCATTGGCGAAGATCACCGGGAAGATTGCCAGGCCGGCCAGCAGCGCCACGCCAGTGTCGGCGATGGCGACGATAAAGGTGGTGCGGGCAATGGACTGGCCATCCGGGATATAGGAGCCGTAGGTGAGGATGGCGCCGGAAGCCAGGCTGAGGGTGAAGAAGGCATGGCCGAGGGCCGCCAGCAGCGCTTCGCCGGTGATCTTCGAGGCATCGAAGGTGAACAGGAAGGCGAAGCCCTGGGCAAAGTTGCCGCTGGTCCAGGCATAGCCGACCAGCACGATCAGCATCAGCGCCAGCCCCGGCATCATCCAGCGGAAGGCCTTCTCCACCCCGGCCTGCACGCCCTTGCCGACGATCCACAGGGTCAGCAGCGCCACCAGCACACTCCAGCCGCCCAGTTGCCAGGGGCTGGCGTTGTGCGTTTCGAACACCTTGGCCAGGGCGTCCACGCTGGGCGCGGCCAAGGCCCCGGAGGCCATCTTCCATGTGTAGGCGAAGGCCCAGCCGGCCACCACCACGTAGAAGCAAAGGATCATGAAGCCGGCGAGCATGGCCATCAGGCCGACGCTCTTCCACAGAGGGTTACTGTTGTTCTCGCGCACCACGCGGGCGATGGCGTCGATTGGGCTGCCGCGGCCACGGCGGCCGAGGGCGATCTCGGTCATCATCACCGGAATGCCGATGGCCAGGATGCAGGCCAGGTACATCAGGACGAAGGCACCACCGCCGTATTCGCCGGTGATGTAGGGGAATTTCCAGATATTGCCCAGGCCCACGGCGGAGCCGGTTGCAGCGAGGATAAAGCCCCAGCGCGAGAGCCAGAGGTTCTTCGGTTTTTCACGGGTCATGCGTCACCTGTTGTTTTTATCGTGACGGGGATCGAACCCGCCGCGCTTGTGGCACGGCGGAGCTAGGCAAGACATTGGTTTGCCCCTCTCCCGATCGGGGAGAAGGTCAGGCTGAGGGCCAACCCTACTGTGCGTCGGGCTGCACCTCCGGAGCGGCGTTCTTGAACGCATCCAGCGCTTCGCAGCGCGCCGCGATAGCGAGGATGCGCGGATAGCCGCTGAGGTCACAGTCGAAGCGCCGTGCGTTGTACAGCTGCGGGATCAGGCAGGCCTCCAGATAGCCGGGACGCTCGCCGAGCGACAGGCGCCCGCCGAACACGGCCAGGCCCTGTTCCACCGCCGCCAGGCCCTTATCGACCCAGTGCCGGTACCAGGCGTTCTTCGCCTCATCGGAGGCGCCCAGTTCACCACTGAGGTACTGCAGCACACGCAGGTTGTTCAGCGGGTGGATGTCGCAGGCGATATGCAGGGCCAGGGCACGCACCTGGGCGCGCTGGGCCGGGTCGGCCGGCAGCAGCGCCGGCACCGGGAACACCTCGTCGAGGTATTCGAGGATGGCCAGCGACTGGGCGATGCGCACCCCGCCATTGCCGGCGTCCACCAGCAGCGGCAGCAGGCCCTGTGGATTCAGCGCCAGGTAGTCGGTGGAGTGCTGCTGGCCGCCGTCCTTGACCAGATGCACCGGCACCTGCTGGTAGGCCAGACCTTTCAGATTCAGGGCGATGCGCACCCGGTAGGCGGCGCTGGAGCGCCAGTAGGAATAAAGGGTCAGCATGCCACACCTCCCTGTAGGAGCCAGCTTGCTGGCGATATGTTTGCAAACGTCGAATCGCCCGCAAGCTGGCTCCTACACATGCGGTATCCATCAGCGCTCATAGCGCTGCACCGCCTGGTCGATGGCGCCGAAGATGCTGTGGCCGCTGGCGTCGAACATCTCGATGCGCACGCGGTCGCCGAATTTGAGGAACGGCGTCTTCGCCTCGCCGCTCTCGACGATTTCCAGCATGCGCTTTTCCGCCAGGCAGCTTGAACCAGCGCTGCGGTCGTAATTGGAGACAGTGCCCGAGCCGATGATGCTGCCGCTGCCCAGCGGGCGGGTCTTGGCCGCGTGGGCGACCAGGGTCGGGAAGTTGAAGGTCATGTCCACGCCGGCATCCGGCTGGCCGAACAGCGCGCCGTTGA
Source organism: uncultured Pseudomonas sp. (assembly GCA_964518735.1). Classification (GTDB taxonomy): domain Bacteria; phylum Pseudomonadota; class Gammaproteobacteria; order Pseudomonadales; family Pseudomonadaceae; genus Aquipseudomonas. Next base: position 161,457 of record CAZFKQ010000010.1, on the reverse strand, counting down.
TGTGCGAGACCAGCGGGCGGTGCACCTTGCCGTCCTTCCAGGCGTCGCCCAGCTCGTCCGGGGTCACCGCCACCGGCGAGAAGCTCGACGACGGCTTGCTCTGGTAGAAGCCAAAGCCCTTGGCCAGCTCGCCGGGGATCAGGTTGCGCAGCGACACGTCATTGACCAGCATCAGCAGCTGGATATGCCCGGCGGCCTCGGCCGCAGTGGCGCCCATCGGCACGTCGTCGGTGATCACCGCCAGCTCGGCTTCCAGATCGATGCCCCAGGCCTCGTCGGCCATCAGGATCGGGCTGTGCGGCGGGATGAAGCTGTCGGCACCGCCCTGGTACATCAGCGGATCATGCCAGAAGGATTCCGGCATCTCAGCGCCACGGGCCTTGCGCACCAGCTCGACGTGATTGACGTAGGCACTGCCGTCAGCCCAGTGAAAGGCACGCGGCAGCGGGCTATGGCAGTCGGCCTGGTCGAAGTAGAAGGCATCCGGCTCCAGGCCATCGTTGAGGCGCTGGTAGGTCGCCTCCAGGTGCGGACGCTTGATCGTCCAGTCGTCCAGGGCGGCCTGCAGGGTGGCGGCAATCTGCGGCACCTTGACCGCGCGGGTCAGGTCGCGAGAGACGACGATGAGTACACCGTCGCGGCCTTGATTGAGTGATGCGAGTTTCATGGTTCCTACCTATTCGTTGATCCAGCACGCTGGCTTTCCTCTCCTCTCCCTTTGGGAGAGGGGCCGGGGGTGAGGGACTTACCGGCAACTCCGAGCAGCCTGTAGCCCCTCACCCCAGCCCTCTCCCGGAGGGAGAGGGGGTTGTTCTGCGTCAGCCTGGTTTGCCCGGCGCACGCCAGGAGTTCACGTATTCGGGTACATCCACGCCGGCGGCGGCCTCGGCCACTTCCAGGGCGCGGCGGGTGTCGATCATTACCGCCACTTCCTCGGCAAAGGTCGCCGGGTCGGTCTCGGCCTTCTTCAGCGCCTTCGGGTGCGGACCGTGGGGGAAGCCGCAGGGATGGAAGGTGACCATCCCGGCCTCGATGTTGTCGCGGCTGAAGAAGTTGCCGCGGTGGTAGAACAGCACCTCGTCGTAGTCGTCGTTGTTGTGGAAGAACGGCACTTTCAGCGCGCCCGGATCGGACTCGATCGGCCGCGGGGTGAAGGTGCAGACCACAAAGCCATTGGCGACGAAGGTGGTGTGCGCCGACGGCGGCAGGTGGTAGCGATGGCTCATCAGCGGGCGGATATCGCGCCAGTTCAGGCGCACCACGGTGTTGTCACCGTGCCAGCCGACCACATCCAGCGGGTTGTACGGATAGGTCACGGTCGTGATCTGCTCACGCCGCTTGATGCGGATCTGCCAGGGGTTATCGTCCTGCTGGGCCTGGAAGGCAGCGTCCAACTTGGGATGATCAAGCACCGCCGGGTCGAAGATCGCCTGCGCACCGAGCAGGCCCTTGTCTGGCAGTTGATAAGCGCCGTCGGTGTTCTCGATCAGCAGGAAGTGGCTTGGCGCCGTCGGTTCGATGCGCCAGGCGGTGCCGCGCGGGATCACCAGGTAATCGCCGTCGCGGTACTCCAGATGGCCGAAGTCGCAGTAGAAGTGCCCCGCGCCGTCATGCACGAACAACAGCTCGTCGCCGTCGCTGTTGCGCACCAGGTGGCGCATGGCGCCGTGGGTCTTCCATACGCGCAGCTTGACGTCGGCGTTGTGCAGGGTCAGCGGCGCCTCCAGCGGGCAGTCGCGCTCGCTGGCGATCTGGTTGAAGTTGAAGGCGTGCGGGCGCAGCGGGCCCTGCCAGTCAACCCAGCCGGTGGGCGGATGCTTGTGGTGCAGATGGGTCACCGGGCCGAAGAAGCCCTCGCGGCCCATCTCGCGCTCGTAGGTGCCCTGCGGGAAGTCGCAGTGCGCCTGGCGCGAGCACTCGCCTTCACGCAGGGGAAAACTGATCCAGTTACGACTCATGGCGTAGCTCCAGACAGGTAGGGAGGAAAACCGCGAAGCGTTTTCCACCGGATATTCGTGCGCCCTGGTGGATGTAAAAAGCGACATCCACCCTACGGTTCACTCGGCGGAGATCACGCCACGGCGCAGCTGGTCTTCCTCGATGGACTCGAACAGCGCCTTGAAGTTGCCTTCGCCAAAGCCCTGATTGCCCTTGCGCTGGATGATCTCGAAGAAGATCGGTCCAATCACCGTGTGAGTGAAGATCTGCAGCAGGATGCCGTCATCACCCGGCGCACCGTCGATCAGGATGTTCAGCTCGCGCAGCACCTCGGTCGGCTCACCATGCCCGGCCACGCGGGTGTCAACCTTGGCGTAGTAGGTGTCCGGGGTGCTGAGAAAATCCACGCCGTTGGCGCGCAGCTGGCGCACAGTGGCGTAGATGTCGTCGGTACTCAGGGCGATGTGCTGGATGCCTTCGCCGTGGTACTCGCGGATGAATTCCTCGATCTGCGACTTATCGTCGGCCGACTCATTGATCGGGATGCGGATCTTGCCGCACGGCGCGGTCATGGCCCGCGACAGCAGGCCGGTGAGCTTGCCTTCGATGTCGAAGTAGCGAATCTCGCGAAAGTTGGCGATGCGCTCGTAGAAGCCGGACCAGACGTCCATCTGCCCGCGCTTGACGTTGTGGGTCAGGTGGTCGAGGGTCTGCAGGCCGACTGCGTTGTCGTTCGGCGTGCGGCCTTCGATGTACTCGAAGTCGACGTCATAGATGGTCTTGTCGCCATAACGATCGACCAGGTACAGCAAGGAACCGCCGATGCCTTCGACGCAGGGGATATTCAGCTCGCCGAAGTTGGCATGGCTGCCGACCAGCGTGGCGCCCTGGGCCTCGACATAGGCGGCGGCCTGGGCTGCGTTCTTCACCCGGAAAGCCATGGCGCAGGCGCTTGGCCCGTGCTTCAGGCCGAACTCGCGCACATGGCCGGTGGGGCTGCCGTTAAGGACGAAGTTGATGTCGTTCTGCTGGAACAGCCAGACTTGCTTGGAACGGTGCTTGGCGGTTTCGGTGAAGCCCATGGCGGTGAACAGCTGGCGCAGCTGCTCGATGCCTTCCGCGGTCGGGGCGGTGTATTCGACGAATTCGAAACCGTCGGTACCAATAGGGTTGTGCTGCTCGATCATGGCCACGGCGTTCATCCGGCCTCCTCGTTGTTGTTGTAGGCATGCGCCCTGCCCTGAAGGCAGCGCGTGATGGATAGCCCCATAACAACCCGCGAAAGGCAGGCGAACAAGCCAGCCTGCGACAGTGTGACCACCACCCTGCCCGGCTGACTGGCAGATTTTCCTTACACCCCTGAAATCACCGGTAATCACCGTCGTAACGGCTGGCCAGCTGTAACGATTGCTTGCCAATACGGTGCAGAAAGCTGCCAGTAGACGGTACAGCCTCGCCCTAGGTCGCCTGATCAGCCGCCGGCAGCCAGGCTTCAAGTGCCTCGCTGAGTGAGTCTTGCCGTGCAAACGGCTGTGGCCTGGCGATCACATAGCCCTGCGCGTAGTCGACGCCGATCTCACGCAGGGCTTGAAGGATCTCCTCGGACTCGACGAACTCGGCAATGGTGCGTTTGCCCATGACATGGCCGATATGGTTGATCACCTCAACCATGGCCCGGTCGATCGGGTCTTCCAGCATGTCGCGCACGAAGCTGCCGTCGATCTTCAGGTAATCCACCGGCAAGTGTTTGAGATACATGAAGGACGACATGCCGGCGCAGAAGTCATCCAGCGAGAAGCGGCAACCCAGGTCCTGCAACTCGCCGATAAAGTGCGTGGCCTCGGCCAGATTGGTGATGGCCGTGGTTTCGGTGATCTCGAAGCAGATCATCTGCGGCGGTACCGGCTGACTGGCGAACTGCTCGCGAATGAAATCAAGGAACGCACTATCGCCAATGCTCGCCCCCGACAGGTTGATGGCGCAGGTGGCACTGGCCTGCAGTGCGCCACTGGCCAGCTGCTCGGCCAGTTCCTGCAGGGTATTGCGCAGCACCCAGCGATCGATCAGGTGCATCAGGCCATAACGCTCGGCGGCCGGAATGAAACTGCCAGGGCTGATGATCTGGCCGTTCTCGTCCTGCAGACGCAGGAGGATTTCCACATGCACGGTCTCGGCCTCGTCACGCAGGGCGATGATCTTTTGCGCATAGAGGCAGAAGCGATCTTCCTGCAAGGCCGTGTGGATGCGTTGCACCCAACTCATTTCGCCGACACGCAGGGACAGCTCGGAGTCGTCCGGCTGGTAGGCGTGCACGCGGTTGCGGCCCTTCTCCTTGGCCGAGTAGCAGGCCATGTCGGCGGTGCGCAGCAGTGACTCCAGACTGCTGTGACTTTCGCTGATCTGCACCAAGCCAATACTGACGCTGATTGCAAAGGGACGACCACCCCAGATGAAACGCAGATCCTGCACCGACTTGCGCAGGGCCTCGGCAATCCGTTCGCTGGCCTCTGCCGGACAGTTCTCGAGAATGATGCCGAACTCGTCACCCCCCAGGCGTGCCAGCGTATCGCCTTCGCGCAGGTGTTTCTGCAGCTCACTGCAGACCTGGCGCAGCAGCTCGTCGCCGGCGGCATGACCACTGGTGTCGTTGACCAGCTTGAACTGATCGAGATCGAGGAACATCAGGGCATGCCGGCGGTGTTCATGCTCCAGTCGCTCCAGCAACTGGGCCAGGCGATATTCGAACTCACGGCGGTTGACCAAGCCGGTGAGCGCATCGTGGCTGGCCTGCCAGGACAGGCTGGCAACGAACTGACGCTCACGGGTCATGTCGTGCAGCACCATCACCGCTCCGCTGACCTGGCCATCGCTGAGAATCGGCGTACCAACCAGATTGACCGCCACCGAACTGCCATCCGCGCGCAAGATCAGCTTGGTATGGTCGCAGACGCTCTGGCTACTGCCCGCCAGGATGGTCTGCACAAACGGCTCGCCACTCGCCCCCGCCTGCTCGTCAACAATCGAAAACAGCGCATCGAAGGCCTGGCCCTGGGCCTGCTCTATCTGGCAACCAACCAACTGCTCTGCGGTCGGGTTCATGTAGGCGATATGGCCATGCCGATCAAGGCTGATTACCGCATCACCAATTGCTGCCAGGGTTACCTGGGCGCGCTGCTTCTCGCGTTCCAGGGCATGATCGGCGTGCTCGCGCTCGATCAGCAACTTACGCGTGCGCAGCAGTGCCAGCGCAATCAACAGCGTGGCGGTAAACAGATTGAGCAGCGTCAGCAGGCGCAGTACCGCCCGCGAGGCTTCACCGAGAATGTTGGAAAAGGCCTCGGCGGCCGGCGTGGCACCGTTGTTGATCTGCTCGACCCTTACCTGCCAGTCAGCCATCTGCGCCGCACTGACCTGCCCGCGCATAATGTGGGTCTGCATTTCATCGGCCAACGCACTCAACTCGAAGATGTAGCGGTCGGCTACAGTCCATTGCTCGATGGCCCGTTGCAGGTAGCTGAAATCACGAAAATGGCGGAACAGCCAGATCATCGCCGCCACATCGTCAGGATGATTCTTGCCCTGCAGAATACCCGCCCGCGCCACCAGCAGATCAGGCTCCGCCTGGCTCAGGGTCACCCGAAAGAGGTGATCCCCGAGGGGCACGGCAATCGCCTCGCGGTATTGCTGCAGATGCTCGGGGGCCTGACTCTGTGCATATCGATCAAGATGATGAATGGCATCCTTGAGGCCTTTCGACCACAGGCTCTCGCCCCCTACATAGGCACGCACGGCAGACATCACATAGAGACTGCCGCCGGCCAGCAGAGCCTGCAGCAGAATCACCAGGGCAAACGGCCAGACCAACCGCAGCAGCTGGGCAGTGATGTGCGCTCGTCCGACACCGCGCGTGGCACTCATCAATCCCGGTCTCCTTAGCCTCGCGCGGGGGCATGGCCCGTAGCGTCGGTAGAAGCATATTCCCTTGCGCCAAAGCTCGGGGTAAGAACAGCAAGACAGCCAGATCCTTGCCCCAAGGACTATTGGCATACGGATGAGGTATAGATGGATTTTTTGCTGAGCGACAGGTCAGCTCTTCGGCATCAGCGCAAAACACACAGTGATTGAAGTGAGCAACAAACGCTTCAGCGCCGGCGAAACAGCGGTCGTGGCTCGATCACCGAGCGGCCATAAAGCACGCTCATGCCGGCCAGGCCCTTGAGCGCATCGGCCGCTGACTTGTCGGCGCGTACGGCAAAGCTGTCGAAGCCGCACTGGCGCATGTGGCTAAGCTGGTCGCGCAACACATCGCCCACCGCGCGCAATTCGCCGCTCCAGCCCAGGCGCGTGCGCAGCAGGTAGGCCTGGCTGTAGCCACGGCCATCGCGGAAGGTCGGAAAGTCCACGGCGATCAAGGGCAGCGCCGATAGGCAGATGGCCAGGCTTTCCACCTCGTCGTCCGGCGCCAGCCACAGGCCATCGCGGCTGGGTTGGCGCCCAGTCAACACCGCGTCGCTCTGCCGTTCGCGCCACTGCGCCAAAGGCAGAATCAGACGGCCCTGCTCGGGTACGGCCTCTCCGTCACGCAGCAGCTGCCAGGGATCATCGTCAACCAGCCGCGCCGCGCCCTCCACCAGCCGGATCAGATTGTTCATGCCGGCACCTCCTGCTGGCGGTAAACCTGCTGTTTGAAGGGCTCCAGGCCGATACGCGCCACGCAGTCAACGAAAGGTTCGTCCAGCGCGCGCTGCTGCAGGTAAACCTGGATCAGGCCCTCGATCACCTGTGGCACCTCGTCGGCGCCAAACGCCGGGCCGATCACCTTGCCCAGCGCCGCGCCATGTCCCTGGGCGCCGCCGAGGGTGATCTGGTACCACTCGCTGCCGTTCTTATCCACGCCAAGGATGCCGATGTTGCCGATGTGGTGGTGACCACAGGCGTTCATACAGCCGGAGATGTTCAGGCTCAGTTCGCCAATGTCGTGCAGGTAGTCGAGGTCTTCGAAACGCTGCTGGATGGCCTGGGCAATGGGAATCGACTTGGCGTTGGCTAGCGAGCAGTAGTCGCCGCCTGGGCAAGCGATGATATCGCTGAGCAGGCCAATGTTCGGCGTGGCTAGGCCCGCTGCCGTAGCCAGCTGCCAGAGGTGATACAGATCGGCCTGACGCACATCCGGCAGCACCAGGTTCTGTTCGTGGGCGACGCGGATCTCACCGAAACCGAAGGCTTCGGCCCAACCGGCCACCGCCTCCATCTGCGCGGCGGTGATATCGCCCGGCGGCAACGCTGCACCCGGCTTGCTCGACAGCACCACGCTGGCGTAGCCCGGCACCTTGTGCAGGCGTACGTTGCGCGACAGCCAGCGAGCGAAGTGCGGGTCATGCAGCTGCTCGCCCGCCTGCACGCCACCGTCGGCCAGCGCGGCGTAGGCTGGCGGCTGGAAGTGCGCGGCCACGCGTTGGTATTCCTCGGCGGTGAGTTCGGCAGGGCCATCCTTGATCGTCGTCCACTCCTCCTCCACCTCGCGGGCAAAGGCCTCGATACCCAGGGCTTTGACCAGAATTTTGATGCGCGCCTTGTATTTGTTGTCGCGGCGGCCATGGCGGTTGTACACGCGCAGGATGGCCTCGACGTAACTCAGGGTGTGATGCCACGGCAGACCATCGCGAATCTGCACGCCGATGATCGGCGTGCGCCCCAGGCCGCCGCCGACCAGCACGCGCAGCAGCAGCTCACCACTGGCGTCGCGGTACAGCTGCAAACCGATATCGTGAACCTGCACTGCGGCGCGGTCTTCGGCAGCCGCACACAGGGCGATCTTGAACTTGCGCGGCAGGAACAGGAATTCCGGGTTGACCGTCGACCACTGGCGGAGGATTTCCGCCAGCGGTCGCGGGTCGAGCAGCTCGTCGGCCGCCACCCCGGCGAACGCCTCGGTGGTGACATTGCGCACGCAGTTGCCGGAGGTCTGGATGGCATGCATCTCTACTGCGGCCAGCTGCTCGAGAATGTCCGGCACCTGTTCCAGTTCGATCCAGTTGAACTGGATATTCTGCCGCGTGGTCAGGTGACCGTAGCCGCGATCATGCTCACGGGCGATGCGCGCCAGGGTACGCAACTGCGTGGCCGACAGGGTGCCGTAGGGAATTGCCACACGTAGCATGTAGGCATGTTTCTGCAGGTACAGACCGTTCTGCAGGCGCAGCGGCAGAAACTCCTCCTCGCTCAGTTCATCGCTGATGCGTCGCTGCACCTGGTCACGAAACTGGGCAACCCGCTCGCGCACCAGCGCATGGTCGTAGTCGTCGTACTGATACATCCCGCCACCTCGTCAACCACCCGCATGGCGGGTTCAAGAGGAGCAGACTATGGCCTGGCAAGGCGTAAACAGAACAGACTCAGATCGGCGATGAAAATACGGAGCAGATACCGTGAGACAGCTCTACAGCAGCTGCAGCAAAGTGGCACGACGCGCCGATTGATAAGGGATCAGCGCGTATGAGTCACGGCCGGCGGGCACCTAGAAAAATCTACACAGCAGAACGCCCCTGGACGCTAACGTACAGGGGCGCTTGATCATGCAGCCAATTACTTCAGGTTGGCTTTCAACGCGGCAGCGGCTTGTTGCATGGCGCTTTGTGTGCCGGGGATCTGGCTGATCACGTTGAGCAAGCCGAAGTCGTGAATCATGCCGTTGTAGCGCACGGAGGTCACCTTGACCCCCGCTGCATCCAGTTTGCGCGCATAGGCCTCTCCTTCGTCACGCAGCACGTCGAACTCAGCGGTCTGCACCAGGGTCTCCGGCAAGCCTTGCAGCTGCTCTACCGACGCCTGCAGCGGCGAGGCGTAGATCTCGGCGCGCTGTTTCGGGTCCGTGGTGTAGTTGTTCCAGAACCACTGCATCAGGCTCTTGCTGAGGAAGTGGCCCTCGGCAAACTGGTTGTAAGAGGCATTGTTGAAGTTGGCGTCGGTTACCGGCCACAGCAACAGCTGGAACTTGATCGCCGGGGTGCCTTTGTCCTTGGCCATCAGGCTGACCACCGCAGCCATGTTGCCGCCCACGCTGTTGCCGGCGACTGCCAGACGCTGGCCATCAACCCCAATCTGCGTACCGTTCTGCGCGACCCACTGGGTGGCCGCGTAGGCCTGGTTGATCGCAGTCGGGTATTTGGCTTCCGGTGACGGCGTGTAGTCGACATACACCGCCGCCGCACCAGAGCCGACCACCAGATCACGAATCAGGCGTTCGTGGGTCTGATAGTCACCCAGTACCCAGCCGCCACCGTGGAAGAACATGAAGACCGGCAGCGTGCCCTTGGCATCGGCTGGGCGGACCACTTTGAGCCGGATCGACTGGCCAGCGACCTCGATGGTCTTGTCGACCACCTTGATGCCGGACACATCGACCTTGACCCCGGCCTGGGCACCGACCAATACGGCGCGGGCGTCTTTGGGCGTCATCTGCTCCAACGGTGTGCCACCGCCAGCGGCGAGGGCGTTGAGGAACGCTTGGGTATTGCGCTCCACCCCGGGGCTACCGGCAGCGAAGGCGCTGTTGACTGCGAGAGCCAGCAGGCCAGAAACGAGAATACGGGTCATGGCATTACTCCTTGAATGAGATCGTGGTGATTCAGATCGGGATAGGCAGTCAGGGGCGTTCTCAGCGGGACACCGGCTGAGCACTCGGTGAAAAGCACTTGCCCCTGGGGCCTGAGCCATGGGGCGCTAAAGGCCCCACGGCTGGGCGATAACCCCGGGATCAGTTGGCGGTTTGTTCGGCAGCGTCAATGATCAAGGCCGCGACTTTCTCCGGGTTGGAGGTCATCACCACATGCGAAGCCCCCGGGATGGTCACGGTTTTCTTCGACCCGGCGCGCTCTGCCATGAACTTCAACGCGGCTTCCGGGATGTTCTTGTCGGCCGAGCCGTAGATGAACCAGGACGGCAGTTGCTTCCAGGCCGGAGCGCCTGAGGCTTCATGCAGGGCCTGTTCGGTAATGGGACGTTGGCTGGCGGCCATCAGCGCCGCTTCGGGCGCGTCGACATCGGCGGCAAACTGCTGGGCGAACTTATCCTGCTGGATGTACAGATCCTTGTTGCCGTCCTGCAAGGTCACCGGCGCGGCCAGGGTTGGACCCAGTGTGCTGCCAGGGTAACGACCAGACAGCTCTGCGGCAGTCTCGCCTTTGTCGGGGGCAAATGCGGCGACATACACCAAGGCCTTCACATTCGAGTTGTCCTGCACGGCGTTGCTGATGACCGAGCCGCCATAGGAGTGGCCGACGAGGATTACCGGGCCGCTGGTGTGCTCGACGATACTGGCCACATAGTCTGCATCGGACTTGACCCCGCGCAACGGATTCGCGGCGGCTACTACCGGGTAGCCCTGCGCCTGGAGACGCGAGGTTACCCCATTCCAGCTGGCGGACTCGGCAAATGCGCCATGCACCAGAACGACTGTTGGCTTGTCGCCGGCGCTTGGCCCTGCAAATGCAGAACCCATTACGCCCAAGGCCAGGGCTGTGCTGGCAATAGCGGTTTTAAGCAAGGTGAAAGTACGCATGATGAATTCCTTTATCGGAATCAGATTGATGCTGCGACAGACTGAAAATCAGCCCGTACTTCGACAAACAGGGCGTGGGCAATAGAGCGCCTCAACGGTTTTGCCAGGCTCAGCACCGTGTTTGCGGTACTGAGCCTGAGCAGTCAGACCGAGGCTTAGTCGAGCAGCGTCAGGGTGACGTCGATATTGCCGCGGGTGGCATTGGAGTAAGGGCAGACGATGTGTGCACGCTCGATCAGGGTCTGCGCTTGCTCGCGGTCCATGCCCGGCAGGCTGATGCGCAGTTCGACTTCGATGCCGAAACCGTTGGGGATCGCGCCGATGCCCACGACACCTTCAATCGAGGCGTCGGCTGGCATCGCCAGCTTGTCGCGGCCAGCGACGAACTTCATCGCACCGATAAAGCAGGCCGAGTAGCCTGCGGCAAACAGCTGCTCAGGGTTGGTGCCCTGGCCGCCGGCACCGCCGAGTTCTTTCGGGGTAGTCAGGGCGACGTCGAGCACGCCGTCGGAGGAAATGGCACGGCCGTCACGGCCGCCGGTGGCTTCTGCATAGGCACGGTAAGCAATGGTTTGAATCGACATGGTGGTAATCCTCTTGAGCTGTTTGGCTGGGTCTGTTGAGTGCGTTGGGGGTTACTGGCGATCAACCTTCGTGGCTGATCAGCCAGTGCGGGTAAAGGCCTTTGCCGTCGGCCTGGCTGGCGTCAGCCAGAACCGGTGCGCAAAGAACAACAAGGGCGGTGAAGGCCATCAGGGTTTGCATAACGGTTCTCCACGACTCTCAGGGTTGTTGGATCAGGTGCAGATAACTGCCGGTCTTCACTGTGATTTCGCGCTAATATTTTGCGTACTAATCAGTTCCACGAAGCGAACTCTAGTGCTAATAAATTTAGCGCGCAAGATATATTTCTGAGAATTTAGCGATAAGCACTGCCCTGCTCAGGCATAAGCGAGGAATGGCGGGCTGTTGCGCGTTGTTTGCAAGCGGGGCGGCGAGGCGAAATCGTTGAGCGGAGCGGGAATTAACGCCTAAGGGTGATGTGGACGGCGAGGCTGCTGTCGCGGGCGACAGGCTCGTCGCCCAGGTGCTTATACGGCCTGTTGCAGGCTGTTGCGCAGGGCGACCAGTTCCGTCTTAAGGGCGCCGAGTTCCGCAGCGGATTGCTGGGTCGCGGTGAGGATGCAGCCGGGTATGCGCTTGGCCTGCTCGCGCAGGTCGCGGCCTTTGTCGGTGAGGAACAGCTCAACCACCCGCTCGTCGACACTGCTACGGGTACGCTTGAGCAGGCCTTCAGCCTCCAGGCGCTTGAGCAATGGGGTTACGGAGCCAGGGTCGGTCAGCAGGCGGCTGCTGATATCGCCAACGGTGATGCCATCCCCTTCCCAGAGCACCATCATCGCCAGGTACTGCGGGTAAGTCAGACCCAACTCCTGCAGCAGTGGCTTGTAGACCTTGGTCAGCAGCAGCGAAGTCGAATACAGGGCAAAGCACAGCTGGTTATCGAGCAGCAGTTCGGCGCAAGGGTCTTGCGTGGCCATAGCGTTCTCCAGCGGCACAGGACAGTTGCCGATAATTTATCGCGCTAACTACTGTTATGCCAATTGAATGCACCCTGCGTGTGGCTGTGCTCAGGCAAAAGCGCAAAAGCGCAAAAGCGCAAAAGAAATGCTCAGGATGGTGGCGCCACCCTGAGCACTGAAGAACATCAAAGCTGTAAAGGCATCCAGCTCACCTTCCTCAGCCAAGGCAACGGTGGAAAGTCCTCCGAGGAACAGCGAGAAAGCATACCGCCAGAGCTACATCGCAAGGCCTGCAGGCTAAAAGGCGGTGTGGGGTACGTGCATAGCTCTACTCCTAAGATCAGAAAAGACACGCCCCAACGGGCATAAAAATCGGTGTTCTAGGTCTGGCAAGATCAAACGGGCTTCCAGGTCATGGGCTCATTCGGCTCATGGCTGCTGAGAAGGCAATGAACGAAATCTGCCGACGCAGGGTGGCGCTGTGGGGATGCAGCACGAGGGTCGATAGACTGAGGGGCCATGTGAGCCTGGTCTTTCCAGGCCTGCACAAGTCGCCCTGGCAAGCGGCGATGGCCAAGCAGAATGCCCATGCTGGAGCTGGTGTCATTGGCACACCAAGACGCTGCCGCCGTCAGCATGAGGTTTTCCAACTGTTCCTCGGTGAGGTACGCGGCAAAGCTGGAGCGCTGCAACCAGCGGTACAGGTTCAGGTATAGCGTCCAATCCAGCGGCAGCCCTTGCTGTTCGGCCCAACGGAAAAAACCACGGAAAATCGTCAGCCCTTCCGGTGGATCCAGGCGCAGCAATTCAGGGCAGTGGTCATAGAGGCCATGCCAATAAGGCATCATGGCTTTCCCCAGACGGGTAAAATACCGGGTGAATGGCGGGTAGCCCTCCAGGGCCGGAAAATCGCCCGCAAGACTGCGTTTCAATGGCATGGTTGCGCTCGCCTTCAATGGCTCATGGGCTCATGTCCCTGGTGCGAATCGACCTGCACCGTGCCCTTGAACAAGGCGAACTGCTTGACGCGCGCCGCGGGCAACGCGGCCTCCGCCACATGCACCGACTGACTCAGGCTGGCAGCCTGCTCGGAGGACAGCCCGGCATCGCGCAGGGTGGCGACATCGAGCAGACCATCGCCGGCGCATAGCACCACCTTCCATGTCTCACCATCGCGGCGCAGCAAGGCCCGCCCGCCCCGCGCGCCCTGTGTCCAGCCGGCCACGGCGTGCTCTCCCTGGACAGTCACCGGGCCAACGTCGAGCACCGCATCCGGGCGTTCCCAGGTGTGTTTCATCAGGTGCTCAATGGCCTGGCGGTCATCGCCATAAGCCGCCCACACGGTATTGCAGAGTACGGAGCAGAGCAGCACCCAAGGCGTCATCCATTTCATTGCCATTTCTCCCTAGCATCGACGTTGTGCTCATCGATCATCGATGAGCAAATCACTTGCGATTCGAGCCGTTCGACCAACGAACCTTCGGCGAGCACTGTGCTCACCTCTCCATACAGCGCCAAGGGAATTCCATAGCGCACGCGTCTTTTGCCCATGCCCTGCTACTCCTGAGAATTACTTTTATTGGCGGTAAGCGGAGACCACCGGCCGTGGCCCCGGGTCTCTACTGCGCGTGCTGGTGTTTGTGCTCGCCGTTTTCGGCTGGCGGCTCTTGCTGCACAGCAACCTCGACCTGCAACGTACCGGCCTGCTCGAAGTGCAGGGTCAGCGGAAAGCGCTCACCGTCTTTGAACTGCCTGGGCAGGCTGAAAAGCATCACGTGGTAGCCCATGGGGGCGAATGCCACAGCGGCAGAGGCCGGGATCTCGACACTGGGCACCTGCTGCATCTTCATCAGTCCGTCTTGGTGCAGGTGCTCATGCAGTTCGGCCTTGCCAGCTGCCGGGGTGTCAACACTGAGCAGGCGGTCGGCGCTGTCACCCTTGTTCTGCACGACGAAGTACACAGCGGCAGTGGGGGCGCTTGGCGGCATTTCCCGCGACCAGGGATGATCGATATGCAGGTTTCCGACTTCGTACTCGTGAGCTGTAACCAGCAACGGGGAGACCAGCAGCGCAACAAGTGCGAGAGTTTTGGTCAGTTTCATGGTGTTTCTCCTTGCAGGATGTATTCGGCTTTTTCATAGCGCGCGGCGACTGATGCCGCCTGCGCGGATAGGCGATTTATCCACACACGCAGTAGTTACAGCGCTGATCAGCAGCACCCAATAGGTGTGCTTCAACGACATGATTTACTTCTAAGCAGATACGGCTGAGAGGGCCGGTTACATGCAGCGTTCTGACATGGCAGAGGCGCAGGCACCGACACTAGGCGTCATACGAAAATGAGAGGTGACGCGCGGGGGTTGAGGCTATGGCGCAGAAAACGCGGAGGGGGTTGTGCCCAATGGCTGGCAATTGGCAGCGGGGAGCGAGTTAGCGGAGACAACGTCAGCCCCCAACCCACAGTATTGACCGCCACCGATGCGCCAAACGAAGAGCAGAGAGGGCAGCCCATCGGTAACTGCGTGACACCTTGCTTGGAGCTATCCAGGTCGATGCTTGGGCCGGCGTCGCTGCCAAGCGAGCAGAACGCTCCACCCAGCCCACTGAGTGCAAGGCCAGACATCTGTCCGTGATGCAAACCGCAGGCGAACAAGCCCAGCAGGAGGCTGCAATACAGCGTCCATGTGGCCAGCGCTCGGTTGCTTCGGGAGATCGTCATGGAGCAGGAATCTAACACTAAGGCCAGAACCGGCGGAAGCCGGCCTGGCGATTTGTCGCAGAGGCATTACGCAAGCGCATACCTTCCAGTTGGACTGCCTGAAACGGGGTGCTTCAACGACACCCAGTTCGATATGCATTTAGCTCATTCAGCAGCACCCACCTCTCGGGGAATGTCAGTAAATGAGCGCCGGGAGATACGAATAAAAGTCGGAGTCGTGCGATTGCCTGACGATTTTAGATAGCCGTTTGGTGTTTGTTTTGCTTGCGAATCGATGTCGATTAGATATGCGAATTAGTGGCGGAACCATCACCCAGCCCTTGTGCACACTTCCAAGAGCAGATTGCGCAGCCAGCGATGTGCCGGATCAGCGCTGAATCGCGGATGCCAGAGCAAGGAAACGGTGAACGCCGCCGTGTGGAATGGCAGCGCAAAGCTGTGCATGCCCTCGCGCAAACTCGCGGTATGCCGCTCGGGCACGCTGGCGATCAAGTCCGAGCCCCGGGCCAGCCCCAGCGCGGTGGAAAAACCCGCGACGATGGTGACGACTCTTCGCTGCAACCCGAGTGGCAGCAGTGCCTCATCGAGAGGGCCTTTTTCCAACCCTTCGCGCGACACGGAGATATGCAGGCCCGCCGCATAGTCTTCCGGGCTGATGGCAGCGCGGCTCAGAGGATGCCCGGCGCGGACCACGCCGATGTAATTATCCCGGAACAACGCCTGGCCTCTGAGCTCGGGCGCAGAGGCCAGGTCGATGACACCGGTTTCCAGATCGACGACGCCATCGCGTAATGGCTTGCTGTCTTTGTCCGGCTTCTGCATAAAAAACAGCCGCACCCCAGGAGCCTGTTGGGCAACCCGGGCGATAAGCGCCGGGCCAAAATTCTCAGCAAACCCCTCGCTGCTTCTGATTGCGAAGGTCCGCTCGAGTTTTTCCAGATCCAGCAGCTCGGCCGGCCGTAAAACGGCCTGTGCCTCGCGCACCAGCTGAGCCACACGCTCGCGAAGTTCGATCGCCCTGGGCGTCGGCACAAGCCCCCGCCCTGCCCTGACCAACAGTGGATCGCCCGTGGTTTCTCGCAGCCGCGCAAGCGCCCGGCTCATGGCCGAGGGGCTGAGCCTCAGGCGTTTGGCGGCACGCGCGACACTGCCCTCGGCCAGCACGGCGTCGAGGGTAATGAGCAGGTTAAGGTCCGGGTTCGACATGACCTGATGGTAGCCCAACTCGCCCATCACATAGCGTCAGACGCAACAATAAAGTGCAAATGCTGCGTCTTCCGCCCTATCTGCACGCTGCATACAGTGCTCTGCATCGGCACATTCGTACCGAGGTGAACGAGGAGAGACCGTATGAACGCGTTGAGCCGGTTTGTTGAGCATGTCCAATCGATTTGGGGGCCACTCAGTTCTGCGCTGGTCGCAGACTGTCAGCAACAGCTGGATGAACTGCTGAAGACTCCAGTCAGCGAGCCGTGGCTGGCTGACCTGCACCAGCAAGCCTTGGCTCAACACGCGCTGCACCGAGACCCGGAAAACGGCTTTGTGCTGCTGGCACACACCGAACCGGAAGGGCTGTACCGGCCGCCGCATGATCACGGTCGCAGCTGGGTCATTTACGCGGTGCAGCAGGGTGAAATCGAAATGGGTACCTATGCCAAGGTGCAGGGCCCGGATGGCCAGGTGAAGCTGGTCAAGCGCGGCTCCACGCGGGTGAGCGCCGGGCAAACGCAGGTTTACCTGCCGGGTGATATTCACGATACGCAGTGCATCAGTGGGCCCGCCTTGCTCTTTCGCTTCACCGAGCGCGACTTGAAAAAGGAAGACCAGGAGGCCCGCACGCTGACTCGCTATGTCGAGCGGGAGGGTGAGTGGATCCCGGCGAGCCAGTGTGCGCCCGAGTCCTTGCCAGCATGACGCGCAGCCCAGCGCGCTCTGCCGGCCGTCTCAGCACATCCGCTGAACCGGCCGCCGAATCAGAGCAGGCCGTGGACGCGCATTCAGTATGCGAGCCACGGCAGCGCCTGGCGGCCATCAGCACCGTGCTGGCGGCCATGGTGCTGGTGGTGCTCAACACGGCGCTCGTCAACATGGCCTTGCCGACGATCGCCCAAGCGCTGAACGTGCCGCCCGCGCTGTCCGTCTGGATCATCACCGTCAACCAGACAGCACTGCTGATGGCATTGCTGCCCTGTGCCGCGCTGGGTGAGAGCCTGGGTTACCGCCGGGTATTCCGCTGTGGCGTGGCGCTCTTTCTGGCCGCCACGCTGATGGGCGCGTTGGCCCCGACGCTACCCTGGCTGATTGCCGCGCGTTTGCTGCAGGGGCTGGGCGGCGCAGCAGTCATGGCACTGGCCATTGCACTGCTGCGGCAAGTGGTGCCGAGCCAGCAACTGGGTGCTGTTATCGGCTGGAATGCCCTTGCGGTGGCCCTGTCATCCGCAGCCGGCCCGGCATTGGGCGCCGCGTTGCTCAGCGTGACCGACTGGCCATGGTTGTTTGCCATGCTGCTCCCGTTCGGGCTCTGGGTGCTGCTGGCGTCCGGCGCGCTACCGATTGTGGCAGGCACCGCGCGTAAAGCTGAGCTGTGGAGCATGGCATTGAATGCGGGGACCTTTGCCGCACTGGTCATAGCCGCTGGCGTCATCACCGAGCACCCAGCGCTGGCTGCAGCGCTACTGGCCACCTCGGTCCTGCAACTGGTGCTATTGGTTAAGCGGGAAAGGCGCAAGGCAGCGCCACTGATTCCGCTGGACCTGCTCAGATCCGCCTCATTCCGTAGTGCAGTGATGGCTTCGATACTCAGCTTTGCCGGGCAGACAGCAGGCTTGGTGGCGCTGCCCTTCTACCTTCAGCACAACCTGGGGCAAGACGTGCTGGTGACGGGACTCTTCATGATGTCCTGGCCGTTGACCGTCGCGCTAATCGCTCCGCTGGCAGGCCGTCTGGCAAACCGGTGGACCGCTGCCTGGCTTTGCTCGGTGGGCGGCCTGTGCCTAGCGACAGGCTTGGGCGGGATCGCACTGTGGCCGCTGCGAGAGGACCTCATGATACTGGTGCCGCTGACCATGCTCTGCGGCCTGGGCTTCGCCCTGTTCAACGTGGCCAATAACCGCAGCCTGTTCCTCGCCGCGCCGCTGAGTCGCAGTGGCGCCGCCGGGGGCATGCAGGGTACCGCACGCCTGCTTGGGCAAACCGCAGGCGCGGTCATCATGACACTGCTCTTCAACCTGTTTCCCGCCGACTCGGCGCCTCAGCTTGCGCTAGGCGCAGGGGCCCTGTTGAACGTGTTGGCGGCCCTGTTGAGCATGCTGCAAGGCCGGAAAACCGAATCACCCCAGTTGCGCCAGCGTATCGAGTAACGGCTTATGGCCGACGGCAGTCTCTTCCCATACAAACCTCCCGCCCCTCAACCACATCCGCAGTACCACTCGTAGGTGCGCAAACTTGCCGCATCGGCATTCCTGTGCCAATACCTAGTGGTCTGTGTGCAGTTTCACAGCAACGCCGCGACAGGAAGTCATCCTGGCTAGCGTAACGAGACTGCAGTTCAGTTCCTGTTCCTCCGCCATGGTTCCCGCTGCGCAGTATCCATCCTCACTGAACGGGAGCCTTATCCATGGCCGAACCCCTCGTCATCCTCCATGGCTGGAGCGATGACTCCTCATCCTTCAAGAAGCTGGAAACCTTTCTCAGCAAGAACCTTGCTGTGACGCCAGTGTTGATCAAGCTAGCCGACTGGATGTCCATGCACAACGAAGTTACCTTTGCCGATCTGGCAGAGGCTATGCAGAGCGCCTGGAAACATCACAACCTGCCCACCACCCCACGGTCGGTGAATATCGTAGTGCACAGCACCGGGGCTCTGGTGGTGCGGCACTGGATGACGCGCTTCTACCTACCCTCGACCGTGCCAATCAAACGCTTTCTGATGCTGGCCCCGGCAAACTTCGGCTCCCCCCTCGCACACAAGGGCCACAGTTTCATCGGGCGCGCTTTCAAGGGCTGGGGAGAACCGGACTTCCAGACCGGTACACACATTCTCAAAGGCCTGGAACTGGCGTCGCCCTACACCTATGCCCTGGCCGAGCGCGACCTGTTCTCCGCCACCCCCTGGTACGGCAAGGGCCGCATCCTGGCCACCGTACTGGTCGGCAACAAGGGCTATAGCGGCTTCGCCGGAGCGCTGGTCAATGAAGCCGGCTCGGACGGGACGGTCTACATCAGCACCGCCAACCTCAATTGCGCCAAGCTGGTGGTAAACCTCGATGAACAGCAGAAGGTCATCGGCGAGCCGACCCTCACACCCAGTAATGGCGCCATTGCTTTTGGCCTCATCGCCATGGAGAACCACGGCACTATTACCCTCAACCAGAACGCGAAAAACCCTCTGACCAAGCAGTTGATCCTGCGTGCTCTGGCAGTGGAGGACAGCGACTATCCAGGCGCCAATGGAACCTTTGCCTGGCAAGCAGAGATCGAGCAGTTGGATCCTGGCATCCAACAACGCAGCGATGCCCTGCAGAACACCGTGATTCACCTGAGCGACGATTTAGGCCATGAAGTGAAGGACTACTTCGTCGAGTTTTACCGGCAAGGTGCAGCAGATCGGCTTGATGAGAGGCTGTACCAGAAGTTCATCCACTCCATCCATGCCTACGCCGATAACAGTGCCTTCCGGGCGCTCTACCTGAATATCAAGGAGCTGGAAAAGGCCACCCACGATTTTGCCATCAAGGAGCTGTACATCAGCCTGTTGGCCAGCCCTACCTATGCACCCAAGAACAACCACCCAGTCGGCTACCTGCCTGTACCCAATGACAGCGTGGCCGGCCTACATGTACCCAAGGCGCAATTTGCCAACTTCTTCAAGGCTCACCGTACCCTGCTGATCCAGGCACGCATTACCCGCAAGGTCGACCCGAGCGTATTTAAACTCAACCCTTGAGCACTCCGCCGGCTCTGGTCAAATTGATCAGGGCCGGCATCTGATCCGCTTTTTATTCAACAACCTGAATCTGTTATGTAAACGCTGACGCGCCGACCATGGCCTCATCCTGAAAAGCTTGATGAGGCACCTGTCATGAGCGAGCGCATCCCCGCGCAGATAGTGGAAACTATCGACCCCACCCGGCCCATCCGCCTGACGCCTTCCCAGGCCGGCGGGCCGATCCATACCCGCAGCTTCACCGGCCGTTTTCGCAACCTGCGCCTGTCCGGTGCCGGGCTGCTGTTCCTGATTTTCTTCGGCACCGCCTGGCTGGACTGGGACGGGCGCCAGGCCGTGCTGTGGAACCTGGCCGAGCATCGCTATTACATCTTCGGCGCGACCTTCTGGCCGCAGGATTTCATCCTGCTCTCGGCACTGCTGATCATCGCCGCCTTTGGCCTGTTCACCGCCACGGTGGTGGCCGGGCGCATCTGGTGCGGTTACACCTGCCCACAGAGTGTGTGGACCTGGGTGTTCATGTGGGCCGAGCAGATCACCGAAGGCGAGCGCCATCAGCGGATCAAGCTGGACGCCGCGCCCTGGTCGCTGAACAAGCTGGCGCGGCGCAGCGCCAAGCATGGCATCTGGCTGGCCGTCAGCCTGCTCACCGCACTGACCTTCATCGGCTACTTCACCCCCATCCGCGAGCTGACTGCAGAGCTGTTCAGCCTGCAAATCGACGGCGCTACGCTGTTCTGGGTGCTGTTCTTCACCGCCGCCACCTACCTCAACGCCGGCTGGTTGCGCGAGAAAGTCTGCGTGCACATGTGCCCTTACTCGCGCTTCCAAAGCGCCATGTTCGATCAAGACACCCTGCTGGTGGCCTACGATGCCCAGCGCGGTGAAGGCCGTGGCCCGCGCCGCAAAGACAGCAACTACCAGGCCGAAGGCCTCGGCGACTGCATCGACTGCCAGATGTGCGTGCAGGTCTGCCCGACCGGCATCGATATTCGCGACGGCCTGCAGATCGACTGCATCGGCTGCGCTGCCTGCATCGACGCCTGCGACTCGATCATGGACAAGATGGGCTACGCCAAGGGCCTGGTTGGCTATCGCTCCGAACGCGAACTGCAGGGCGGCAAGGCCCACTGGCTGCGCCCGCGCCTGCTCGGTTATGGCGTGGCCCTGACGCTGATGATCGGCGCCTTCGTCTGGGCCCTGGAAGCGCGCTCGCTGGTGTCCATCGACTCGGCCAAGGACCGCAGCATGTACCGCGAAAACGCCGCCGGGCAGATCGAGAACACTTACCGCCTCAAGGTCATCAACAAGACCCAGCAGGCCCAACGCTATCGCCTGCAACTGCTCGACAGCCCTGACCTGCGTTTGGACGCGCCCGAGCAACTGCTGCTGGCCCCGGGCGAAATTCTCGATGTACCGGTGACGCTGGTGCAGCTGCACGAGCAGGCGCGTGCAACCACACAGCCAATACGTTTTGCGGTCAGCAACCTGGCCGATGCCAGCGAGCAGGCGCAAACCCGCAGCGTATTCATTGCCCCGGCCAGGCGCTGACGAGCATGCGCCGGCAACTCGCCGTAGACTGTGGCCCACCACCGGCCGCAGTCACGGACACGATGAAGCGCTACGAGAAATTCGCCGACCAGATAGCCGAACTGATCCGCTCCGGAATGCTCGCCCCAGGCGAGAAAGTGCCTTCGGTGCGGCATGCCAGCCGCACGTATGGCGTCAGCCCGTCCACCGTATTCCAGGCCTATTACCTGCTGGAGGATCGCGGTCTGATCCAGGCACGGGCGCGCTCGGGGTACTTCGTGCGCGAACTGGCGCGGCATTCGCTGGCCGAACCGGAAACCAGCATACAACCGACACAGACCACCGAAGTCGACGTCAGCGAACTGGTGTTCTCCGTGCTCGGCTCGCTAAAAGACCCGCACACCGTGCCCTTCGGCTCGGCCTTCCCCAGTCCGCAGCTGTTTCCTCTGCCACGCCTGGCCCGCTCCATGGCCCATGCCCTGCGCGACATGCCAGCCCATGCTGTGATCGCCGACATGACCAGCGGCAACCCCGACCTGCGCCGGCAGATCGCCCTGCGCTACATGGTCGCCGGTGTGCGCCTGCCGCTGGATGAACTGGTGATCACCAATGGCGCCCTGGAGGCACTGAACCTGTGCCTGCAGACGGTGACCAGCCCTGGCGATCTGGTGGCCATCGAGGCTCCGGCCTTCTATGCCACCCTGCAGGTGCTGGAGCGGCTCAAGCTGAAAGCCGTGGAAATCCCGGTCAACCCGCGTGAAGGCATCGATCTGGATGTCCTGGCCGAACGCCTGGGCCATCTGCCGATCAAGGCCTGCTGGTTCATGAGCAGTCTGCAGAATCCGTTGGGCGCGAGTATGAGCGACGCCAAGAAAGAGGCGCTGTATCAGCTGCTGCATACCCATCAGGTGCCACTGATCGAGGACGATGTGTATGCCGAACTGTATTACGGCAGCCAGCCACCCAAACCGGTCAAAAGCTTCGATGGCGATGGCCTGGTAATGCACTGCGGCTCGTTTTCCAAGAGCCTGGCGCCGGGCTATCGGGTCGGCTGGGTAGCCGGTGGGCGCTATGCCGAGCAGATCAGCCGGCTGAAGTTGATGACCACCATCTCGCCGTCGGTGCCGGCCCAGGCGGCGATTGCCGACTACCTGCAGCACGGCGGCTATGACCGTCACCTGCGCAAACTGCGCCACGCCCTGGAAACCCAGCAGGACGCCATGCTCGCCTCCGCCGCCCGGCACTTCCCGGCTGGCACACGGGTCACTCAGCCAACGGGGGGTTACTTCCTCTGGTTTGAATTCCCCGAGCAGGTCGACTCGCTGCAGCTGTTCCAGCTGGCACTGGCGCAGGGCATCAGCCTGGCGCCGGGGCCGATCTTTTCCGCCACGCGGCGCTTTCGCAACTGCGCGCGGCTCAACCACGGCCATCCCTGGAATACGCAGAGCGAGCAGGCGATGGAACTCCTCGGGCGGATTCTGACCTCATTCTGAGTACCGTCTGCCCACGGCACGGCTACTGTACAAATACGTGGTAAAACTGACGCCGAAACAGTGGCACAATGCCACTGACCGAGCCGACACCCGCACAATAAGCAAAACAAGGTGAGCGCCATGAAAGACGACAGCGAAGCCACCAGTAACGAGGTGTTAAGCGACCTGCAACGTATCGAGCTGCTGGAGAAAACCGGCAAACTCAACCGCCTGCTGATTTATGGCCTGAGCGGCGGACTGGTGCTGGCACTGCTGGCCATTCTGCTGGTCGGCTTGCTCGGCGGCGGCAAAGACGAAGAAGCAGAAAAGGGCCCGAGCCTGGCCAGCGTCAAGGCGCTGGAAGAACGGCTGGCCAGCCTGGAGCAGCAGGTTGCCCCGCTCAAGCAGCAGGTGCAAAACCAGCAGGCGCTGTTCAATCTGCTCAAGGGCGGTCTGCCAGCTCCAGCGCCCACAGCGGCGCCAGCCACATCGACAGCCGCAGAAACTGGCAGCACCGTGCCCGACAAGTCTGCGCAGGAAACCAAGCTGATGGTGGCCCGAACCCTGATCGGCCAGGAGCAGAGCTACCAGAAGACCATCACCGCGCTGAAAAGCGGCATGCGCGACCTGGCCGGAATGATCGCCGGCTCGCGCAGTTGGCTGGAAGACTATGAGTCAGACCTGAACAAGCCGCTGGCTGAAAGCCAGGCGCGGGCCAAGGCGCTGCAGCAGTGGGCCAACGGCAAGTCGGCTGAGTAACACCGCTGTCACGCCCTCTCCCGTAAACGGGAGAAGGCGTAAAGGTGGCTCGCCGCTACTCGACACACCATGGCGCAGACAGACAACTGCTCAGTGCTGCAGATGCCCATACAGCTTAGCGTATAGCCCACCCTCGGCGATCAGCTGCTGGTGGTCGCCATCCTCGGCAATGCTGCCGCCGTCGAACACCAACACCCGATCGGCCTGTTTCACCGCGCTCAGGCGGTGGGCGATGATCAGCGTGGTGCGACCATTGAGGAAGCCGGCCAGGGCCTGATGCAAGGCATATTCGGTGGCCGCATCCAGGGCTGAGGTAGCTTCGTCGAGGATCACCACTTTGGGTTCGGCCAGGACCATGCGCGCCACAGCCAGGCGCTGTCGCTGCCCTCCCGACAGGCGCACGCCGGAGCGCCCGACCATGCTGTCCAGCCCTTGTGGCAGGGCACGAATGGTCACCGCCAGTTGGGCGATCTCCAGCGCGCGCCAGCAGGCCTCGTCGTCACGCTCGCGACCCATGCACAGGTTGGCACGGACCGTGTCATTGAACAGCGCCGGATGCTGCAGAACCACCGCCACATTCTCGCGCACGGTTTCCAGACCGATCTCCTCCAGGCTGGCACCGCCAAAGCGAATGCTGCCTGCTTGCGGCGAATACAGGCCCAGGAGCAATTGCACCAGGGTGCTCTTGCCACCCCCGCTGGCGCCGACAATCGCGACCTTCTCGCCCGGTGCGATACTCAGGTTGAGATCATCCAGCACCGGTTCCTCACGGTAGGAAAATCGCAAGCCGCGCACCTCGATACCGACCGTCTCGCGCCCTCGGAACGGATCGATATGACCCGGATACTGTGGCTCATCGGTACGCGCCAGCAGCTCGTTGATCCGCTGCAGGGCGCCACCGGCGGCGTAGTAGGCATATTGCAGACTGAGGAGCTGTTCGACCGGACCGATCATGAACCACAGGTAGCTGAACACGGCGAGCATCTGCCCGATCGACAGGTCGGACAGCAGCACGGTCAGCATGGCGGCGGCGCGAAACACATCGATGCCGAACTGGAACAGCAGGCCGCTGCTGCGGCTGGCCGCATCAGTTTTCCATTGTGAGGCCACGGCGTAGTCGCGCACCTCGCGGGCACGCACGCCTAGGCGGCCGAGGAAGAAGTTCTGGCGATTACCAGCGCGCACTTCCTGGATGGCTTCGAGGGTTTCGGTCAGCGCCTGGGTGAAGCGCGAGGTGCTGTCGTTCTCCAGCTTCTTCAGGTGTTTGATCTTTTTGCCCAGCTGCACCGTGGCATAGATCACCAAGGGGTTGAACAGCAGAATCAGCAACGCCAGCTGCCAGTGCATCCACAGCAGAATGGCCGAGGTACCGGCCAGGGTCAGCAACGCCACCAGTACGCGGCTCAGCGTTTCGCCGATGAATTTGTCCAGGGTGTCCAGATCGGTGACCAGATGCGCACTGACCGTGCCGCCACCGAGGTTCTCGTATTCGCCGAGGGCGATGCGCTTGAGCCGCTCGATCAGGCGGATGCGCAGGCGATAGATCACATCCTTGGACAGCCGGGCAAACAGGCGCGCCTGCAGCACATTGCTGGCCAGCGCCCCCAGACGCAGCAACAGAGTCAGCACCAGCATCAGGCCAATGTAGCCGGCAGCGTTTTCCCACGGCGCCGGGAGGAACTGGTCCATGACCTTGAGCGCAGCGTTGCCATCGCCAAGCAGCACTTCATCGACCAGCAACGGCAGCAACAGGGGAATCGGTACGCTGCACAGGGTGGCGAACACGGCAATCAGGTTGGCCAGGATCAGCGCTTTGCGATGGCGCAAAGCCAGCTGGCGGATCTCCGCCCAGGACAGCCGATCAGCCACGCGCACCTCGCTGCAGCCAGCGTTCGAGCATGGGCGCCAACTCAGCCAGCGGCTGATAGCCATTGGTCAGCAGGGCAAACTGACCATCGCGCTCGGCCAGCAAGGTGGGAAAGCCGGCGATACCGAGATCCTGCACCCAGGAAAAATCAGCAGCAGTCGCCGCATGCATCTGTTCGCTGTCGAACAGCTCGGCAAATTCGATACGCGGAATCCCAGCCTGCTCGGCCAGTTCGACCAGCAACTGGGGACGCGTCACATCGCGGCCTTCAGCGTAGAAAGCCTCCTGAATCAACTGCAGCAGCGGCCAGACGCTTTGCTCGTCCAGGCTGCGCGCCGCCACCAGCGCCCGGCAGGCCGGTTCGGTGTTATAGACCAGGCCGTCGGGCAGTGCGGCACCAAAGTTGAACAGCTGGCCAGTACGCGCATTGACCGCCTGCCAGTGGGCGAGGATGCGCACCTTGCTCACCGGGTCGAGCGCAGCACGCTCCTGGCGCAGGCCGCCCACCACCACATGCAGCGGCACCCCGCCGGCCGCCGCCTGCTGCGCCAACGCCGCAACCACCGGAGCAAAGCCCCAGCACCAGGAGCACATGGGGTCCATCACGTAGATCAGGCGGGGTGGGCGCACAGGCTGTTCCTTACTGGTCTAGAGCCTTGTAGTTGTATCCGATCGGGTGTGGCAGGTTGCGCGCCTTGGCGATTTCGATCTGCTTCTGCCGCTCACGGGCGCTGGTACGGGTCTTCTCTGACAGGCTATCCCAGCAATGCGGGCAGCTGATGCCGGGAGCGTAATGCTCGGACTGGCGATCTTCCACGGAAATCGGCGTCCGGCAGGCATGGCACTGGTCGTAATCGCCTTCGGAAAGATCGTGACGCACGGTGACCCGGTTGTCGAACACGAAGCAGTCGCCCTGCCACTTGGTCTCGGCTTGCGGGACTTCTTCGAGGTATTTGAGGATGCCGCCCTTGAGGTGATAAACCTCCTCGAAGCCTTCGCCGAGCATGTAGCTGGAGGCCTTCTCGCAGCGGATGCCGCCGGTGCAGAACATCGCTACTTTCTTGTGCTTGCTCGGATCGAAGTGCGCCTTGATGTACTCGGGAAACTCGCGGAACGACTTGGTCTTCGGGTCGATGGCGCCCTCGAAGGTGCCGATGGCCACTTCGTAGTCGTTGCGGGTGTCGATCAGCAGCACTTCGGGATCGCTGATCAGGGCATTCCAGTCCTGGGGCTCGACGTAGGTGCCGACCTTGCTGTTGGGGTCCACACCCGGCACGCCAAGGGTGACGATTTCCTTCTTCAGCTTGACCTTGGTGCGGTAGAACGGCTGCTCGTCACAGTAGGATTCTTTATGGTCGATATCGGCCAGGCGCACATCCAGGGCAAACCAGGCCAGTAGGCCATCGATACCCTCGCGGCTGCCGGAAACAGTGCCATTGATACCCTCTTCGGCCAGCAACAGCGTGCCTTTGATGCCATTGGCAAGCAGGGTTTGCAGCAGGGGTTCGCGCAGCGCTTCGTAGTCCGGCAGGGAGACGAACTTGTACAGCGCTGCCACGACGATCTTTGCAGTCATCGGGACTTCTCTCCAGTGGTCGTCCTCGCAAAGGACGGACCGGGGTTTAAACGACAACGCCGGCAAGGGCCGGCGCGGGGGCGATTCTACCGCAGGGTGGCCATGTGGCGCATCCGGGTGGGATCAACGGACACGGAGCCAGACCTGAGAATCTGTTTCGGGTCTTTTGAGCTAGAACCAGGTATGGCGCAACGACCAGCGGGAGTAACAGCCGTAGGCTGGCCCGAAGGGTGAGCGCGAGCGAATAAAGTGGACGAGGGCACAGAGTTTACACGCAGTAAATGAGCAGCCCGAGCCCGATTTCAACGCAGCATGGCCGACGATCAAGAGATCCGAGACAGATTCTCAGTGATCGTGCTGGCTACCGCCCTTACAGGTCGGCGATGCCGGGGCCACACCCTGCGCCGTCCACTCTTCAGGCGTATAGGTGTGCAAAGCCAATGCATGGAACTGGCCCATCAGT
The DNA here is from genome assembly GCA_964518735.1 of uncultured Pseudomonas sp. Taxonomy (GTDB): domain Bacteria; phylum Pseudomonadota; class Gammaproteobacteria; order Pseudomonadales; family Pseudomonadaceae; genus Aquipseudomonas. Next base: position 134,105 of record CAZFKQ010000010.1, on the reverse strand, counting down.
TCGCCCAGGCTGGCGTAGACCTTCTGGTGCCGCTTGACCGCATTGAGGCCCGCAAACAACGGGCTGACAATGATGGCTTTGTAGTGGGTCTGCTGGCCACGGCTGTGCATATGGCTCTCGTCCAACACTTCAAGGTGTCCGGGCTGCAGGGCGTCCAGGGCCTGCAAAATCTGTTCGCGCATGGTCATGGATAAGTCCTCAGGGTTTGGGGCTGCCCAGCTCGGTAGTCATGGCTTCCAGCAGCTTGTTCACTTCCGGCACTGCGGCCTGCAGGCGCGCCTGGGAAATCTGTACCGACTGCGACGCCAGCACCGGCATTTTCTCCAGCACCTTGCGCCCGATCGGGCTTTGATAGAAAGCCATCAGTTCCTGCAGCTCAGACTCGCTGAAATTGCTGGTGTAGAGCTTGATCATGTCCGGTTCCAACTTGTCCCAGCCGATGGCGCGATCCAGTGCAGCATTGGCTTTGGCCTGATAGCTTTCCAACAAAGCCTGCTTATTGGCGGGCGCCTGGGCCTGGGCGAAGCGCTGGGCGAACAGCTGCTGAACCTGGGCATACACCGGCACGGCCAGCTTGTCGGCACGGGTCAGTTCGAGAAAACGCTCGGCCTCGGCGGCATGGCTGGCTGCATCCGCGAATACCGGGCCACTCACAGCCAGCAACAGTGCAGAACAAAAAAGACGCAGACGGCTCATGGAAATTCCTGAATAGAGAAGTAAGGTAGAAAGTGCGGGCGCACATTCTGCGCCCAGCAATTGCCTTGCTCAAGCCAAGGCCGGGCCGATCAACCGTCAAGCGGTTGTCAAAAGGCCAGCACTTGCTCATTCTCAGGCCATAGAGGCATGCTGCGCGCCACGCGAGCACCTGCTCCACCTTGTTTATTGCCGGCACAGTCCGGTTACGCCTTGCACATGGACGTGTCCGATGAACAGCTTCATCAACAGCATCACCACCCCACCGCTACAGCCACTGTGCGATAACAAGGGAAGACTCAACCCCGAGGCCGTCGGTTGGTCATCACGTCCCGTGGTGCACTGCGCCATGCCCGGCAATATCGGGCGCCGCAAGCGCTGGAACCACTGGTGCATCACCACGCCGCACTGGATGCTGGCGATGACCTTCGCCGATCTCGACTACCTGGGCTACGGCGCCGCCTACTTTCTCGATCTCGACAGCGGCAAAATGATCAGCCACACCCGGCTGCGCCTTTTCGGACGCGGCTGCCAGCTGCCCGATACACCGCTGGAGAGCCATGAGTTCTGCGATAGCCGTCTGCATCTGCGCGCCGATGATCGTGGCTCAGCGATCCGCCTGACAGCCACGGCGGCGGATATCGGTGGCCAGCCACTACAGGTAGCCCTGGATATCCTGCGCCCGGCGCACCTGGACTCGGTCAATCTGATCTGCCCCATGAGTGATCGCGCGTTCCACGCCACCTGCCGCCAACTGGGCCTGCCAGTCAGCGGCAGCGTACAGCTGGGTGGTCGCCAATACAGTTGCGTAGCTGGGCAGAGCTTTGCCTCACTGGATTTCGCCCGCGGCGTATGGCCCCTGCACAGTCACTGGACCCGTGCCGCCTTCGCCAGCGCTGGCGGCATTGCCGGCAACTTTGGTGCTGGCTGGAGCGACTACAGCGGGCTCTCGGAAAATGCCCTGTGGTTCGGTGGCGAGCTGCTGCACCTGGATGAGCCCGTGCAAATCGAGCAGAGCCCCCACGGCCCTCTGGCACCCTGGCGACTGAGCTGCGCCAGCGGCAAGATCGAATTGACCTTCACCCCGCGCCAACAGCACCTGGCGCTGCCGAAAATCGGCCCGTTCTACGCTGATACCCGCCAGTGGTTCGGCCGTTTCGATGGCGTACTGCGTGGCCCGCACGGGGAAAAGGTGCCGGTGACCGGTGCCTATGGCTGGATTGGCTCGACCCACGCACGCTGGTAATTGCTTCGATAGAAATAGCCGGGAACCGCTCCAGCCTGGCGCAGCCTAAACTCCCGGAAGTGAATCTGGAGAGAAGCCATGAGCCGCATCGAAACCGACAGTATCGGCGCCATCGAAGTACCCGCCGAGGCTTACTGGGGCGCGCAGACGCAACGTTCGCTAATCAATTTCGCCATCGGTGAGCAGCGCATGCCGCTGGCGGTGGTGCATGCCCTGGCACTGATCAAGAAGGCTGCGGCGCGGGTCAATGACCGCATCGGCGAACTGCCGGCGGATATCGCCCGCCTGATCGAACAAGCCGCCGACGAAGTGCTGGCCGGCGAGCATGACCAGCAGTTCCCCCTGGTGGTCTGGCAGACCGGCAGCGGCACGCAAAGCAACATGAACGTCAACGAGGTAATCGCCGGACGCGCCAATGAACTGGCCGGCAACGGGCGCGGCGGCAAGAGCCCGGTGCACCCCAACGACCACGTCAACCGCGCCCAGAGCTCCAACGACAGCTTCCCCACTGCCATGCACATCGCCACCGTGCAGGCCGTGCAGCACGACCTGCTGCCGGCCATCGCCGAGCTGTCCGGCGGCCTGGCCGAACAGGCGGCGCGGCACATGGATCTGATCAAGACCGGGCGCACTCACCTGATGGACGCCACGCCCATCACTTTCGGCCAGGAACTGTCGGCGTTTGTCGCCCAGCTCGACTATGCCGAGCGGGCGATTCGCGCCACCCTGCCAGCCGTCTGCGAGCTGGCCCAGGGCGGCACTGCGGTGGGCACCGGGCTGAATGCCCCACACGGTTTTGCCGAGGCCATGGCCGCCGAACTGGCTGCACTGGCCGGCCTGCCCTTCGTCCCGGCGCCGAACAAGTTTGCCGCCCTCTCCGGCCACGAACCGCTGACCAGCTTGTCCGGAGCACTGAAAACCCTCGCCGTGGCGCTAATGAAGATCGCCAACGACCTGCGTCTGCTCGGCTCCGGGCCGCGCGCCGGTTTCGCCGAAGTGCGACTGCCAGCCAACGAGCCGGGGAGTTCGATCATGCCCGGCAAGGTCAATCCGACCCAATGCGAGGCCCTCTCCATGCTCGCCTGCCAGGTCCTCGGCAACGATGCCACCATCGCTTTCGCCGCCAGCCAGGGACACCTGCAGCTCAACGTGTTCAAGCCGGTGATCATCCACAACCTGCTGCAATCGATCCGCCTGCTCGCCGATGGCTGCCGCAACTTCAACCAACACTGCATCATCGGCCTGCAGCCGGATGCCCGGCAAATGGCCGCCCACCTGGAGCGCGGGCTGATGCTAGTGACCGCGCTGAATCGTCATATCGGCTACGACAAGGCCGCCGAGATTGCCAAGAAGGCCTACGCCGAAGGCCTCAGCCTGCGCGAAGCGGCCTTGCAACTGGGCTACCTGAACAACGAACAATTCGACGCCTGGGTGCGTCCACACGACATGCTGGAGTCCGGTCAACATGGTTGATGAAGTGAAAAGCGGCGCAACCCCGCTGGAAGGTGACGGCAAGCGCATCCTGATGATTCTCGGCACACCCAAGGCCGACAGCTTTTGCCATGCCCTCGCCGAGGCATACTGCAACGGCGCACGGGGCGAAGGCCATGTGGTACGGCAGCTGAAACTGGGGGAAATCCACTTCGATCCGATCCTGCGTGACGGCTTCAGCCAGGGCCAGGCCCTGGAGCCGGACCTGCTGGAAGCACAACGACAGATCCACTGGGCCGAGCACCTGGTATTCGTCTACCCAGTCTGGTGGGGCGGCGTACCCGCCCTGCTCAAGGGTTTCTTCGACCGGGTGTTCCTGCCCGGTTTCGCCTTCAAGTACCGCAATCGTTCACAGCTATGGGACAAACTGCTCAGCGGCCGCACCGCCGACCTGCTGGTGACTCTGGACACGCCGCCCTGGTACTTCCGCTGGATCTACGGCGCACCGGCGCACCGCCAGATGACTCGCACCATCCTCGGTTTCAGCGGCATCAAGACCCGCCGCCTGGCCGAGTTCGCCCCTGTGCGCCCGTCCACCGAGGAACAACGCCAGGGCTGGTTACGCCGCGCCGAACGCCTGGGCGTGCGCGCCTGAGTCTCTTCTGGCCGACAACCTGACGCATCTTGCACGCCATCCGCCAGATCAACCCCAAGCAGGCAATAGCCGGAGTCGATGATCGGCTCCCGCAGCCGCAACTGAGCAAAAATTGACCACTTGTCGCCGACATCTATCCAAGCTGGAACAGCCACTAGAATGAAATCAGTGCACCTCCTAGCAGGAGATATACCTATGTTCGGGCAACGCAACATCGACCATGCCGCTGGTACGCATTACCGCAGCGACCGCGTCAGTGCAGTCAATGGCCAGTATTTCTTCTCAACACGGGAAGGAACCTTGGAAGGCCCCTACTTCACTCGGGTCGATGCAGAGCGGGAAATTGCCTTCTACATACGGCGCATGCGCCAGGCCAGCGACATCATCGAGAGCCGGGTTTTCTGAGCGGGCATGCGGCATACACCGCATACCTGACGCTCAATGCTTGGCAAACGCCTTCTCCAGCGCCTCGTTGATGGTGCGTAACACTTTCACCCGGGCAAAACGTTTGTCATTGGCTTCGACCAGGGTCCAGGGGGCAATCGCCGTACTGGTGCGGTCGACCATATCGCCTACCGCATCGCAGTAATCCTGCCACTTGTCACGGTTACGCCAGTCTTCCTCAGTGATCTTGAAGCGCTTGAAGGCAATCTGCTCACGCTCCTTGAAGCGCTGATACTGGGTGTCTTCGTCGATGGCCAACCAGAACTTCACTACCACCACCCCGGCCTCGCTCAGCTGTTCCTCGAAATCATTGATCTCGCTGTAGGCACGCAACCAGTCGGCGGGCTCGCAAAAGCCTTCGACCCGCTCGACCAGCACCCGGCCATACCAGGACCGATCGAACACGGTGAAGTTGCCGCGCGCCGGGATGTGCCGCCAGAAGCGCCACAGGTAGGGCTGGGCACGCTCTTCCTCGGTGGGCGCCGCAATCGGCACGATGCGGTACTGGCGTGGGTCCAGCGCGGCCGCCACACGGCGAATGGCACCGCCCTTGCCCGCCGCATCATTGCCTTCGAACACCGCTACCAGGGCATGCCGACGCATGCGCTTGTCACGCATCAGCCCGGCCAGACGTGCCTGCTCGGTAGTCAGCTGTTCCTGATAGTCCTCTTTTTCCAGTGCCTGGCTCATGTCCAGACTGTTGAGCAGACCGCGGTTATCCAGGCTGGCGGTCAACGGTGCCACATGCGGCTGCACCGGCCGCCGGGTCTTGGCCTTGAGTGCCGCCTGCAGGCCATCAAGCAGGATGCGTCCAACAGTCAGGCTGCGGTAATACTCGTCGGCGCCCTCGACCACATACCAGGGCGCAAAATCCCGGCTGGTGCGGCGCAGCACCCGCTCGCCATAGCGTACGAAGCGGTCGTAGGTCTCCGATTGTTGCCAGTCCAGCGGGCTGATGCGCCAGCTGTGCAGCGGGTCGTCACGCAGCGACTTGAGGCGCGCCTTCATCTGTTTCTTGGACAGGTGGAACCAGAACTTGAAGATCAGCGCGCCCTCGTCGCAGAGCATCTGCTCCAGGTTGAGTGCACCATCGATGGCCTGATCCAGCACGGCATTCTTGAAGTGGCCATGCACCCGTCCCTGCAGCATCTGGCTGTACCAGTTGCCAAAGAAGATACCGATCCGTCCCTTGGGTGGCAGCTGCCGCCAGAAGCGCCAGGCCGGCGGCCGCGCGCGTTCCTCATCGGTCTGCTGGTCGAAAGTGCTGACCTGGATCAGGCGCGGGTCCATCCACTCGTTGAGCAGTTTGACCGTCTCGCCCTTGCCGGCACCCTCGACCCCGTTGATCAGGATGATCACCGGGAAACGACCCTGCTGCTTCAGTTCGTACTGGGCCTCCAGCAGCGCTTCGCGCAGCGCCGGCGCTTCCTTGTCGAAGGTTTCCTCGTCGATGGCGTGGCCCAGCTCGGCAGATTCGAACATGTGCATCTTCCTTATGTGATGCGCATAGCCTAGCCCGTCGGCGCGCCGCTGGCATTACAATACGCGCCTCTGCTCAGGTGCCCGCATGTCCGACTCTCCCTACGCCCAGCTCGACTGGGATGGCCAAGGCCAACCGCTGTCACGACAGTTCAACGACGTGTACTTCGCCCGTGAGGATGGCCTGGGCGAAACCCGTCATGTATTCCTCGATGGCAACAACCTGAACCACCGCTGCGCCACGCTACCGCCAGGCGGGCGCCTGGTGATCGGCGAGACCGGTTTCGGCACCGGGACCAACTTCCTCTGCGCCTGGCAGCTGTTCGAACAGAGCGCACCAGCAGATGCCCAGCTGCATTTCGTCAGCGTGGAAAAATACCCCCTGAGCCCCGCCGATCTGCAGCGAGCCCTGGCCCTGTGGCCGGAACTGGCGCCCTGGAGCAACCCGCTGCTGGAGCAATACGTGGCCATCCAGCCCGGTTTCCAGCGCCTGCTGCTGGCGGGAGGGCGAGTGGTACTGACACTGCTGATCGGCGATGTCCTGGAACTGCTGCCGCAGCTCGATGGACAGATCGACGTGTGGTTCCTTGACGGTTTCGCCCCGGCGAAGAACCCGGACATGTGGGGCCTGCCCCTGTTTCAGCAACTGGCTCGGCTATCCGCACCGGGCGCCAGCCTGGCCACCTTCGCCAGCAGCGGTTTCGTGCGCCGCGCACTGATCGAAGCCGGCTTCGCCATGCGCCGCGTGCCGGGCTATGGCACCAAGTGGGAAAACCTCAACGGCCATTACGCTGGCCCTGCCGCCACGCCGGAAAAACCCTGGTTCGCTCGCCCGCAGTACCGCCCGCCGCAGCGCGCAGCTCTGGTGATTGGGGCTGGCCTGGCCGGCTGCGCCACAGCCGCCAGCCTGGCCGCACGGGGCTGGCAGGTAACGCTACTGGAGCGCCATGGCGAGATCGCCCAGGAAGCCTCGGGCAACCCCCAGGGTGTGCTCTACCTCAAGCTTTCCGCCCACGGCACGGCACTGTCGCAGCTGATCGTCAGCGGCTTCGGCCATACCCGCCGCCTGCTCCAGCGCTTGCAGGCAGGCGTCGACTGGGCGCCTTGCGGCGTGCTGCAACTGGCCTTCGATGCCAAGGAAGACGAACGCCAGGCGCGCCTGGCCGCTGCTTTTCCCAACGAGTTGCTGCATCGCCTCGACCAGGCCCAGGCCGAAGCCCGCGCGGGCATCCAGCTGCCGGCCGGTGGTCTGTTCTACCCCGAAGCCGGCTGGGTGCACCCACCGGCACTTTGTCAATTGTTGGTCGAACACCCGCAGATCAGCCTGCTGCCACACAGTGATGCCCTGCAGCTGTATCGGGTCGATGGTCAGTGGCAGGCCTTCGACGGCGAGCGCCTGCTGGCCGCCGCACCCGTGGCGGTATTGGCCGGCGCGGCCGAGGTCAAACGCTTCGCTGCCGCAGCCGAACTGCCGCTCAAGCGTATCCGCGGGCAGATCAGCCGCCTGCCTCAGACCACAGCCAGTGCCGCACTGGCCTGCGTCGTCTGCGCCGAAGGCTATGTCGCCCCGGCGCGCCACGGCGAGCACACCCTGGGCGCCAGCTTCGACTTCCACAGCGACGACCTCAGCCCGACCACCTCCGAACATGCCGGAAACCTGCAACTGCTGCGGGACATTTCCAGCGACCTGGCCGAGCGCCTGCATGCCGACCAGCTCGACCCGGCGCAGCTCGAAGGCCGCGCCGCCTTCCGCTGCACCAGCCCGGACTACCTGCCGATCGTCGGTCCGCTGGCCGACAGTGCAGCCTTCACTGAGCGCTATGCAGTACTCGGCAAGGATGCGCGCCAGGTGCCGGATACCCCCTGCCCCTGGCTCGACGGCCTCTATGTCAACAGCGGTCATGGCTCGCGCGGGCTGATCAGCGCCCCGCTGTCTGGCGAACTGCTAGCTGCCTGGTTGAATGATGAGCCGTTGCCGCTACCTCGCAGCGTGGCCGAAGCCTGCCACCCCAATCGTTTCGCTCTGCGCAAACTGATCCGCAACACCTGAGCAGCCCGCAACGACGGGCGGGCTTGCCTGCGCTGCAATCTCGAAGCATACTCCCCCCAGTAAATAAATACCCCCACGGGTATATCAGGAGGGCACCGATGACCACCGCCAATTCACAGCAACAAGACGCCATGCTCAAACGCCTGGCCCGTGTCGAAGGGCAGATTCGCGGCATCCAGGCCATGATCCGTCGCGGCGAGGAATGCGAGGCCATCGCCCAGCAGTTCGCCGCCGCGCGCAAGGCCCTGGATAAGGCCTACCAGGAAATGCTCGCCTGCCTACTGGAAGAAACCATGCTCGACCCCGAGCGCGATGATGCCGAGACCCTGGCCCGGGTTCGCGCCATTTTCACCAAATACACCTGATACCCCCCGGGAGTACCCAATGAACCAGTCAATCTGCCTGATCGACGCGCCACGCTTCGCAGCGGCCCAGCATCAGGGCCAGGTGCGTTTCCTCATCGACGTGCGCAGCCCCGCCGAATTCCGTGCCCAGCATGTAGCCGGCGCGCGCAACGTACCGCTGGACCAACTGCAACCCGAGCAACTGGTCGCCCAGCTCAAGCAAGAGGGTCTGCACGCCGGCGATGAACTGTTCCTGCTCTGCCAGCGCGGACAACGCGCCCAGCGCGCCGCCGAACAGCTGCAGCATCTGCTGCCCGGCATACAGGTGATCGACGGCGGCACCGAGGCCTGCGTGGCCTGCGGCATGGCTACCAATCAGGGTTCCAGTGGCGTGATCAGCCTGCAGCGGCAGGTACAGATCAGCGCGGGTAGCCTGGTACTGCTCGGCTGCGCGCTTGGCACCGGGGTGCACCCGGGCTGGTACGGCCTGGCCGCATTCGTCGGCGCCGGGCTGACCTTTGCCGGCATCAGCAATACCTGCGCCATGGCCCTGCTGCTGGCTCGCATGCCCTGGAATCGTTGATGGATCTACTGCTCCTCGAAGCCCTCGGGATCGGCGCAATCCTCGGCCTGCTGCTCGGTCTGACCGGTGCCGGCGGCTCGCTGGTGGCTCTGCCCCTGTTGCTCAGCCTGCACCTGCCGCTGCGCGACGCCATCGGCGTGAGCCTGGGTGCCGTGGCGCTGACCGCCCTGGTCGGCGCCATTCCCCGCGCCGTTCAGGGCCTGGTGGCCTGGCGTCCGGTGCTGCTGCTGAGCCTCTGCGGTTTACCGGGCAACGCCCTGGGCCAATGGCTGGGGCAGTTCATCGCGGAAAGCCTGCTGATCATCGCCTTCTGCCTGCTGGTGTTGTGGTCGGCCTGGCGCATGTGGCGCGGCGCCTCGCTGCCACGCAGCAACCAGCAGCACACCCGCAATTTACCGCTGCTTGGCATCGGCCTGGGCGTCGGCCTGCTGTCGGGGCTGATGGGGGTAGGCGGCGGCTTCCTGGTGGTGCCGGCACTGCTCTGGTTTACCCCGTTGTCGATGCTGGCAGCCACCGCCACCTCAATGGCCCTGATTGCCATCGTCTCCGGTGGTGGCTTCCTGCTGTACCTGAGTGAGGCCAGCCCCTCGCCATTATTGTTATTGGGTCTGGCCGGCGGCGGTGCCCTTGGCGTGCTGGCCGGCAACTACTGGGCCCAGCGCCTTGGTGGGCAACTACTGCAACGTCTGTTCGCCCTGATGCTCGTCGTGGTCAGCCTGTCGCTGGCTGCGCAGAAACTCCTTGGAGGAGCCTGACATGTTGTTGCGCCAACTCTTCGATAGCGCCAGCTCGACCTACAGTTACCTGCTGGCTGATCAGGGCGAAGCCGTCTTGATCGACCCGGTGAAGGACAAGCTGGACGACTACCTGCGCCTGCTGCGCGAGCTGGAACTCAAGCTGATCCTGGCCATAGACACCCACACCCATGCCGACCACATCACCGCCCTTGGTGATCTGCGCAGCGCCACCGGCTGCCGCACTGGCTTCGGTACACAGAGCGGCAGCGCCTGCGCCAGCTTCACTTTCAGCGATGGTCAGGCCCTGCACTTCGGCCAGCGTCAGTTGCTTGCCTGGCATACCCCCGGGCACACCGATGACTCCTACTGCTTCCTACTGCCGGCCAGCGGCAACGAAGCGGCCCAGCTGTTCAGCGGCGATACCCTGCTGATCCGCGGCAGCGGCCGCACCGACTTCCAGAACGGTGACGCCCGCATGCAATGGGCCAGCCTGCAGCGCCTGCTGGCCCTGCCCGGTGGCACCGAGGTCTGGCCCGGCCACGACTACCGCGGCTGGACGCGCTCCAGCATCGCCGAAGAAGCCGCGCACAACCCGCGCCTGCAGGTGGCCGACGTCGAGGCCTATGTGCGCCTGATGGCCGATCTCAAACTGCCCAACCCCAAGCTGATGGATATCGCCGTACCAACCAATCGCGCCTGCGGCCAGAACTAGTCGCTAGTCGACTTCGCCACACAGCTCCGCCACCCGCAGCAGGGCGGCGGTGAGGCTGTGCCTTTCCCACTCAGGCAATGCGGCGAAGCCGGCACGCAAGGCCGGCGGCAACAGCGGCGGCGCCGCTACCAGCAAGGCACGGCCGGCTTCGCTGACACTTAGCCACTGACGGCGACGATCCGTTTCATCACGCTGGCGTAACAACAGGCCGCGCTCCTCCAGGCGCTCGAGCATGCCCGAGAGGGTTGCCGCACTGAGGCTGACCCGTCGACTCAGGCCGCTGGCGGTCATGCGCCCTTCCCCCTCCATGACCCGCAGGATCATCAGCTGCATCGGGGTCAGCCCACCAAAGCGCCCCAGGCGTTTGGCATGCACCTCGCCAGCCTGCTGCAAGCGCCGCATGGCGCCGAACAGAGCTGGTTCAAAGGCGGATAAATCAGTTTCAGTTGGAAGCAATATATCCGACATATCTCCAGCCTTATCGTAAATAAAACTTTGACATCAAAGCACTATTTTGTTTTTTTAAAAAGGTTCGTCACCGCGCGAACACCTCCCCAACGGCAACACCGGTAAGGAATTATGTGCGGAATCGCTGGAGAAATACGCTTCGACCAACAGCCGGCCGACCTGGCCGCCATCGAGAAAATCACTCATCACCTGGCCCCTCGCGGCCCTGACGCCTGTGGTTTCCACAGTAGCGGGCCAATGGCTTTCGGCCACCGGCGCCTGAAGGTCATGGACCTGGAGCCCGCCTCCGGCCAGCCCATGATCGATCACCAGCTGGGCCTGACCCTGGTGTTCAACGGTGCCATCTACAACTACCCGGAACTGCGCCAGGAGCTGCAGGCGCTGGGCTACCAGTTCCACTCCGACGGCGACACCGAGGTGCTGCTCAAGGGCTACCACGCCTGGGGTGAGCAACTGCTGCCCAAGCTCAACGGCATGTTCGCCTTCGCCATCTGGGAGCGCGACCGCGAGCGCCTGTTCCTGGCCCGCGACCGCCTCGGCATCAAGCCCTTGTACCTCAGCCAGGATGGCGCGCGCCTGCGCTTTGCCTCGACCCTGCCGGCACTGCTGGCCGGTGGTGGCGTGGACACCAGCCTGAACCCGGTGGCGCTCAACCACTACCTCAACTTCCATGCCGTGGTACCGGCACCGCGCACCCTGCTGTGTGGGGTGGAAAAACTGCCGCCGGCTACCTGGCTGCGCCTGGACCTGGCCGGTAACCGCGAGCAGCAGTGCTGGTGGCAGCTGGAGTTCGGCCCGCACCGCGATGAAATCACCCTGGAGCTGCCTGACTGGAGCGACCGCGTCCTCGACAGCCTGCGCGAAGCCGTGGCGATCCGTCAGCGCGCCGCCGTGGACGTCGGCGTACTGCTCTCCGGCGGGGTGGACTCCAGCCTGCTGGTCGGCCTGCTGCGCGAAGCAGGGGTCCAGGATCTGTCGACCTTCTCCATCGGCTTCGAGGATAGCGGCGGCGAGCGCGGCGACGAGTTCCACTACTCGGACCTGATCGCAAAGCACTATGGCACCCGCCACCACCAGCTGCGCATCGGCGAGCGCGAGATCATCGAACAGCTGCCGGCGGCCTTCCGCGCCATGAGCGAGCCGATGGTCAGCCACGACTGCATCGCCTTTTACCTGCTTTCCCGCGAGGTCAGGCGCCACTGCAAGGTGGTACAGAGCGGCCAGGGTGCCGACGAACTGTTTGCCGGCTACCACTGGTACCCGCAGGTAGACGGCCACAGCGATGCCTTTACTGCCTACCGCACGGCATTCTTCGACCGCGACCACGGCGAGCTGCTGGATACCCTGCAGCGCAAGTGGCAAGGCGAGGACTGGGCCGGCGAGTTCGTCCGCGAACACTTCGCCATGCACGGCGCGGCGGCGCCAGTGGACAAGGCGCTGCGCCTGGACACCACGGTAATGCTGGTCGACGACCCGGTAAAACGGGTCGACAACATGACCATGGCCTGGGGTCTGGAGGCACGCACACCGTTCCTCGACTACCGCCTGGTCGAACTGGCGGCACGCATCCCGTCCCGCTTCAAGCTGGGTGACGGCGGCAAGCAGGTGCTCAAGGAGGCCGCGCGTCGGGTCATCCCCCATGAGGTGATCGACCGGCCCAAGGGCTACTTCCCGGTGCCGGGCCTCAAGCACCTGCAGGGCGCCACCCTGGACTGGATGCGCGAACTGCTGCTCGACCCCAGCCAGGATCGCGGCCTGTTCGAGCCCGCCATGCTCGATCGCCTGCTCAGCGACCCGCAAGGCCAACTCACCCCGCTGCACGGCTCCAAGCTGTGGCAGCTGGCAGCGTTGCACCTGTGGCTGGATCAGCAGGGCATCTGAAGGAGGATCAACCATGCGTGCCATTGCCTTCAATCAGCGCCTGCAGCGCGGCCAGGCGCCGTCCTACCAGCGCCTGCAGGCGCACCTGGCCAAGGACGGCGCCGAGGGCTGCACGCCACAGGGCGTGCACTGCGGCTGGGGCCGCCTGCTGATGGGCCACACCTATCCGGATGCCGCCAGCCTGGCCGCCGAACTGCAGCAGGAACGCCACGGCGAGCGCGATATCGCCCTGTACGTGGCCGCGCCGCAACAAGTGCTGGCCCAGGCGCCGCAGCAACTGTTCCTCGACCCCTCCGACACCCTGCGCCTGTGGTTCACCGACTACCGCCCGGCGTCGCGCAGCTTTCGCGGTTTCCATATCCGCCGGGTGCAGAACGAGGCGGACTGGGACGCCATCAACCGCCTCTATCTGCAACGCGGCATGATGCCGGTGGATAGCGCCCGCCTGACCGCCCGCGAGGCCGGCGGACCGATCTACTGGCTGGCTGAGGATGAGGTCGGCGGTACGGTGCTGGGCAGCGTGATGGGCCTGGATCACCACCGGGCCTTCGCCGACCCGCAGCTGGGCAGCAGCCTGTGGTGCCTGGCAGTAGCGCCGGATTGCACGCGACCGGGTGTCGGCGAGGCATTGGTGCGTCATCTGATCGAGCACAACATGAGCCGCGGCCTGGCCTATCTGGACCTGTCCGTGCTGCACGACAACCAGCAAGCCAAGGCGCTCTACGCCAAACTCGGCTTCCGCGACCTGCCGACTTTCGCCATCAAGCGGCGCAATGGCATCAACCAGGCGCTGTTCCTCGGTCCCGGCCCCGAGGCCGAACTCAACCCCTACGCCCGCATCATCGTCGACGAAGCCCAGCGCCGCGGCATCGAGGTGCAGGTGGATGACGCCGAGGGCGGCCTGTTCACCCTCAGCCAGGGCGGGCGGCGTATCCGCTGCCGCGAGTCGCTGTCGGACCTGACCAGCGCAGTCAGCATGACCCTGTGCCAGGACAAGCGCCTGACTCACCGCGCTTTCGCCCGCGCCAACCTGCGCCAGCCGGCACAACGGCTGGCTGGCAGCGCCGAGGACAACGCTTGTTTTCTCGCCGAACATGGCAGCCTGGTGGTCAAGCCTGTGGACGGCGAACAGGGCCAGGGCGTGGCCGTCGACCTGCGCAGTGCTGAGGCGGTCGAAGACGCCATCGCCCGCGCCCGCCAGTTCGACAGCCGCGTACTGCTGGAGAGTTACCACCCAGGCCAGGATCTGCGCATCGTGGTGATCGGCTATGAGGTTGTGGCCGCTGCCATCCGCCATCCGGCCAGCGTGGTCGGCGATGGGGTGCACTGCATCGGCGCGCTGATCGAGACGCAGAGCCGCCGACGCCAGGCAGCCACCGGCGGCGAGAGCCGCATCCCGCTGGACGCCGAAACCCAGCGCACCCTGCACGATGCCGGCTACGACTACTCCAGCGTACTGCCGGCCGGCACCCGCCTGGCCGTGCGCAAGACCGCCAACCTGCACACCGGTGGCACCCTGGAAGATGTCACCGTGCGCCTGCACCCAACGCTGGCCGAGGCGGCGATCCAGGCCGCGCGTGCCCTGGAGATTGCGGTGGTCGGCCTTGACATGCTGGTACCAGCCGCCGACCAGCCCGACTACGTGCTAATCGAGGCCAACGAGCGGGTCGGCCTGGCCAACCACGAGCCGCAGCCAACCGCCGAGCGTTTCATCGACCTGCTGTTCCCACTCAGCCGCGCCCACCTTTAACCGCACCCGCGCAGGCTCATCCACCCTGTTTCTTGCGCGTGACAGGGGGAGCAGCAGCCGCCAAGGAGATGCCATGCAGTCGCCACTACCCGAACCGGACCTCGCCTACCTGCGCCAGGTCTTGCTGGAGATGCTCGCCATCCCCAGCCCCACCGGCTTCACCGACACCATCGTGCGCTACGTCGCCGAACGCCTGGAAGAACTCGGCATTCCCTTCGAGCTGACCCGTCGCGGCACCATCCGCGCCACCCTCAAAGGCCGCCAGAGCAGCCCGGACCGCGCCGTGTCGGCGCACCTCGACACCATCGGTGCCAGCGTGCGTGAGTTGAAGGACAACGGCCGCCCGGCGCTGGCGCCGGTGGGCTGCTGGTCCAGCCGCTTCGCCGAGGGTAGCCGGGTCAGCCTGTTTACCGACAACGGTGTAATGCGCGGCAGCGTGTTGCCGTTGCTGGCCTCCGGGCACGCCTTCAATACCGCCGTGGACCAGTTGCCAGTCAGCTGGGACCAGGTCGAACTGCGCCTTGATGCCTACTGCACCACCCGCGCCGATTGCGAATCCCTGGGCGTGGCGGTGGGCGACTTCGTCGCCTTCGACCCGCTGCCGGAGTTCACCGAGAGCGGCCATATCAGCGCCCGCCACCTGGACGACAAGGCCGGCGTGGCGGCCCTGCTGGCCGCACTCAAGGCCATCGTCGAGAGCGGCGTGGAACCGGAAATCGACTGCCACCCGCTGTTCACCATCACCGAGGAAGTCGGCTCCGGCGCCGCCGCCGCGCTGCCCTGGGATGTCAGCGAATTCGTCGGCATCGACATCGCCCCGGTAGCGCCCGGCCAGCAGTCCAGCGAGCACTGCGTCAGCGTGGCCATGCAGGACTCCGGCGGCCCCTACGACTACCACCTGTCGCGCCACCTGCTGCGTCTGGCTGCTGAGAGCGAAATCCCGGTGCGCCGCGATCTGTTTCGCTACTACCACAGCGACGCCCAGTCGGCGGTGACTGCCGGCCACGATATTCGCACCGCCCTGCTGGCTTTCGGCTGCGATGCCACCCACGGCTACGAGCGCACCCACATCGACAGCCTGGCAGCACTGAGCCGCCTGATCGGCGCTTACCTGCTCAGCCCGCCGGTGTTCGCCAGCGACGCCCAGCCCGCCAAAGAGCACTCGCTGGAACGCTTCAGCCACCAGATCGAGCATGACGTGCAGATGGCCAGCGACACCCAGGTACCGGCCATCGACAGCCTGCTGGGCGGTCGCTCAAACCCTGATAACCAGGAGCAATCTGACTGATGCAACGACTTACCTGCTCCGCCTGACTTCGTCGGACGGCGCAGGCGCACCTCAACGCAACCCTGCTACGGACTTGTCGCGCCGCCTTGCCTGGCAAACTTTGACCCTCTAACTTGAATATGCGGATTCGCCGCGCAGAGCATAGGGGCCTCTCAGCCCCTTGCTGACGACGGCACATCTGGGCAAAGTGCAGTGATAAACGTATAAAAATGATGGGGTTCTTGGATGCCTCGCTTTTGCCTGGCTTTGCTCCTGTTGTGCCTCAGCTGTCCACTCTGGGCGCTTTCCCCTGCCCCTCTGGATCAGGATGAACTACGCCTGTCACTGGCGCCCTACATGGGCTACCACGAAGACCCCACCGGCACACTGACAGCCGAGCAGGTACAGCACCTGCCAGATACCGCCTTTACCGGCGTCAGTGGCGATCACGCCAATCTGGGCAAGAACGATTCGGTGTGGTGGTTCAAGGTGCGCCTGGTCAACAGTCGCCCCCAGCCGCTGAACGGCTATCTGGAAGTCAACTACGCCCTGCTCGACCAGATCGACGTTTACCTGGCCGGGTCCGACGGCCAGTTCCAGGCTCAGCAGGCTGGCGACCGCTTCGCCTTCATGCAGCGCCCGGTGCAGGTCCGCCATTTCTGGTTTCCCCTGCAACTGCCCCCTGGTAGCAACGAGGTGCTGCTGCGGGTGGACACCACCAGCACCGTCTTCATACCCCTGTTTTTCAGCACCTATGGAGCCAGCGCAGCCGCCCAGGAAAACCTCATGGGCATCAATGGCGCTTTCTACGGCGTGCTGTTCGCGATGTTCATCTACAACCTTTTTCTGTTCATCTCGCTGCGCGAGCGCGCCTACTTCTGGTACCTGATTTACAACATCAACGTTGGCCTGTTCGCCGCCTGCTTCGACGGCATGCTGTTCAAGCTGTTGCCCGAGCATGTGGCCCTGCAATCGGTGAGCATCTATATCCTGATGTTTACCCATTGCCTGACGGCGACCCAATTCAGCCGTCACTTCCTGCACACCCAACAGCACTTCCCCCGCCTGGATCTCAGCCTGCGCCTGCTGATGCTGGCAACCTTCGGCTGCCTGCTGTCGGTGCCGCTGATCGGCCTGCAGGCATGGAACATCCTGGCCAGCCTGACCGTGCTGCTGGTTTCGTTGCTGCTGCTGCTAACCGGGGTTTATGTCTGGCGTCAGGGCATTCGTCATGGTTCCTACTACGTGATTGCCTGGAGCGTACTGCTGGTAGCCTTCATGCTGGCCACCAGCGGTTCACTGGGCGTCGAGCTGTTCGGCATCTATGGCTCGGCAGTGGTCAAGGTGGGCGTCACGGTCGAACTGCTGACCCTGTCCATCGGTTTGGCTGACCGCATCAACCTGCTCAAGGAGGAAGGCTATCGCTCGCGCCAGGCCGCCGAGCAGGCCGCATTCGAGAACCAGGCCAAGAGCCGCTTCCTGGCCAAGATGAGCCACGAGATTCGTACCCCGCTGAATGGGGTGCTGGGCATGCTGCAGCTGCTGCGCGATACGCCACTGGATCGCAATCAGCGCTTCTATGTGGACACCATCAGCAGCTCCGGCAGCTCGCTGATGGCGGTGATCAACGATATCCTCGACTACGCCCGCATCGAGTCCGGCAAACTCAGCCTTGAGGAGATCGAATTCGACCTCGAACAGCTGGTATCCGACACCCTTAGCCTGTTCACCGGACAAGCCCTGGAAAAGCACTTGCGCCTGTATGTCAGCCTGGAGGGTGGGGTACCGCGACGGATCAAAGGCGACCCTACACGGCTTAAACAGGTACTGATGAACCTGCTGAGCAATGCCCTGAAGTTCACCCAGGAAGGCCATGTTGCTCTGCATGTGTGCAAGCGCAGTGACAACCAGGGCCAGGAGCACCTGGTTTTCGCCATCCGCGACAGCGGCATTGGTATACGCAGCGAGACGCTCAGTCAGCTGTTCAAGTCCTTCTCCCAAGGCGACTCCAGCACCACCCGCCGCTACGGTGGCAGCGGCCTGGGTCTGGCCATCAGCAAGGAGCTGGTGGAAATGATGGGCGGCCACATCGAAGTGCAGAGCACTCAGGGCCAGGGCTCGCGCTTTGCCTTCGACATCCCACTGCAACCCGCCAGCGCCGCGCAAGATGAACTGCCCCAGCTGCTTCACAGCCGTACCGCTCTGCTCTGCTCGCTGGATGGCCTGGGCCTGGATGCCCTGAGTCACCTGCTGGGCCGCTGGGGCATGCGCACCGAGCGCTGCCAGGATCCGGAACGTCTACGCGACTACCTGAAAGACTTCAGCAGCCCACCGCTGCTGGTATTGATGGCGCCTTGGCCCGGCAGTATCGGTCACTGGCTGGACAGCCTCAATCCGCTACTGGAGCGTGGTCAGCGGGTACTTCTGCTCCACCCCCCACAGCACAGCCAGCCAATACCAGACACCCGCGGCCTGCGCCTGCTCAACCTGACGTTACCGGTAGCCATCACCAGCTTGCGTGAAGCGCTGCAGGAGCTCTACAGCGAGCGCCGTGTCGAGCCGCGTGCGGCAGTGGCCGAACTGCGCAGCGATGGCAGCGCGACACCCTGCATCCTGGTCGCCGAAGACAACCCAGTGAACCAGCTGGTGGTCCAGGGTTTCCTGAAGAAGCGCGGTTACTGCGTGCGCCTGGTGACCAACGGCCTGGCCGCAGTCGCTGAGTACAACCGTGATCCGGCCTCGATCCAGCTGATACTCATGGATTGCGAAATGCCGGAAATGGACGGTTTCGAAGCGACCCGGCAGATCCGCAAACTGGAACACAACAAGCGTCTGCCGGCAGTGCCGATCATTGCTCTGACTGCACATATCCTCGAAGAACACCGCCAACATGGTACTCAGGCCGGCATGGATGGCTTCCTTGGCAAGCCGCTGGATTGTCAGCTGCTCTATGCCACCCTGGATCACTACCTGCTGGCTCAACCGCAGGCAAACGGTTAGCTGCGGGTATAGGCGACTGATCACCCCCTGCAATCGCCACGCATGCTCTAAGATGGCCGCCCGCCGACAAGGACCCGCCATGCTGATCCCCTACCAGATGCTCGAAGCCGATACCCTCACCCGTCTGCTGGAAGACTTCGTCAGCCGCGACGGCACCGACAATGGTGACGAAACCCCGCTGGTGACCCGCGTCGAGCGGGCACGCAAGGCGCTGCTCAAGGGCCAGGCGCTGATCGTCTTCGACCCGGAAAGCCAGCAATGCCAGTTGCTGCTGAAAGAAGAAGTGCCGCGCGAGTGGCTACAAGAGCAGGACTGAGAGTCTGCGCTGCGCTCCTGTAACGTAAGCAAAACGCCAAGGACTGTGCTTAACGCCAGCCCAGACGCGGCCCGAGCAGAATGATCGTGGCACCCAGCAGACAGATACCGGCACCCAGCCAGTCGCTGAGCATTGGCCGGGTACGCTCGACGGCTGCCAGCCAGAGCAGCGAAGCAACGATATAGACCCCGCCATAGGCCGCATAGGCACGCCCCGCGTAGGCGGCTTCGACGCGCGTCAGCAATAACGCAAACAGACTCAGACTCAGCAGGCCGGGCACTACCCACCAGGCACTCTTGCCCATGCGCAGCCACATCCAGAAGGCATAGCAGCCGCCGATCTCGAAGAGTGCGGCGAGAAAGAACCATAAATAGTTGAGCATCGACAGGCGCTCTCCAGACCATCTGTAGGCGCGAGCTCTGCTCGCGACATTCATCCGCTGGCCGCTGGTTCGCGAGCAGAGCTCGCTCCCCGCCGGCTACTCAACCGCGCAGGCTGCCCTCACGTTCCCACACGCAGCGCATGCGCAGATCGTCTTCCTGGGGGCTGTGAAAACCGCTCTCGGACTCCCAGCGAAAGGTGTGCACACCGTTCAGCTCGGTTTCCAGGTGCACCACCGCGCTGGCCCAGTACAGGCGTTTGAGCAGAGCCTCGAACTCCTGCACCCAGAGCGCCCATTCGTACTCAACCGCGCGGTAACTGGCACCGAAGTGGATCACCTGGGTCTGGTACAGGCCTTCGCCCTCGCCAGCGCAGAAGGAAAACATCTCACGCCCGAGGAATGGCCAGCCCTCACCCTGGGGTAACTGATCGAGCACCCGATGATTGGTAGTGCGACGCAACTCTCGCTGCTCACGCTCACCCGATGGCCAGTCGCGGATGCAGCCGTAGACGATGGATTCAGGCTCCACGCGGGTACTCCAGAAAATGCAGGCTGCCTTCTATCACAGGGCATGGCCGCTGCAAAGGAACCACTGCCTAAGAACCTGCTTTGGATCTGTTGATCGTCGATCACTTTGCGTTGAGATCGGGCTCGGCCTGCTCATTTACACCTCGTAAACTCCGCGTCCTCGCCCAATCTCGCCTTGCCTGGCTCTAGCTCAAAATATCCAAAACAGCCTCTAACTCTGCCGATTGACCACCGCCGTGGGCCGGCGCAGGCACCAGGCAATCAGCGTCATCAACAAGCCCAGAGCGGCCAGAACCATAAACGGCACCTGATAATTACCGGCCAGATCGCGCGCCAAACCGGCCAGGATAGGCGTCAGACAGGCCATGCAATAACCAGCGCAAAGCATCATCGCCGTCCAGCGACTGACGGCAAGCGGCGTATGCACCTCGTACAACGGCAACACCAGCGACAACGCGAAAGAACCACTCAGGGCCAGGCCCATGAGCATGGCCCAGACCTCCGGTAACCACAGCGGGAAGAAACTGATCATGCCCAGGCTCAGGGTCATTGCCAGGCCACAGAACACCAGCAGTGGCTGGCGCATATCGAAACGCTGGGCCAGCCAGGGCAGTAGCCAGGCGCTGGGCAGCCCTACCAGCATAAAGGTGCCGAACAAGCCGTTGCTGTAGAGCATGCTGAAGCCAGCCTCGTGGTAGCGCGCCACCAGCCAGGTCGCCAACGTATAGAACATCCCTGCCTGAATGGCGAAGAAGCCGGTGACCAGCCAGGCCCGCGGCTCGCGCCAGGGCAAACCCTGGCCATCGTTCTCAGCAGGGATTTCCTTGCGGTTTGGCAAGCAGGCCCACAACGCCGCAGCGATCAATGCGGGCAGCGCCCAGCCAGCCAGGCCGACGCTCCAGTTATCACCTAGCGCGCGCGTGAGAGGAAGAGTCAGTACCGCACCCGCCGCCCCACCAATCGCCATACCGAAGGAATACCAGCCGACGACCCGACCGATATGGTCGACAAAATGGCGTTTGATAAAGGCAGACAACAGCGGCCCGGCGACAGCGATACCGGAGCCCAGCAGCACGGCGCTGCCGATCAGCAAGCCACCGGCCTGGCTGCCCAGACGCAGCAGCAAGGCCAGACCAATCAGCCCAAGGCAGCCGGTAATGGTGCGCTCCAGGCCAAAACGCACGGCGCAGCGGGGCGCCAGCAGAGCCAGCAGGCCCATGCACAGCACTGGCAAGGCCGTGGTCAGACTGACCAACCAGCGACTCAGGGCCAACTCAGCGGCTATTCGCTCGATCAACGGAGCAAGAGAGGTAATACCGGGGCGCAAATTGATTGCTGCCAGCAATAGGGCCAGCATCAGTAAGGCCCGAGGAGCAGACTTCACAGTACATCCACACACAGAGCGGCCCCCAGGGCCAGATCAGCCACCGTACCCCGCGGACGACGGGCCGGGCAAGCCTGCCCCCATAAAAACTGACCAAACGGACAGACAAAAACCACCTCAGCACATTTGCCCAAGCCTCTGATCAGGCAATCTGCGGATATCCAGAAAGCGGCAGAAACCGCTACAGTGAAAGCAAAGTGCCACACCCAAGGTTACTCGTGTCGCCCAGCATGCCTTGCATCCCCCACCGCGAACCCAGCCACAAGGCAATAAGCCTATGGCTGTTGGCGCTATTGCTCCTGTGTTCAATGAATGCGGACAGTGCCCCGGCGGCGATCATGCAGACGCCGCAGGTTGTCTGGATCGTGCGCGCCGAAGCCGGCATCCGTACCTCCATGGACCAGGCCGGCAAACGTGTGCTGCTGATGCCCGCACCAGAAAGCGCCGAATTGCTGATCACCCTGTGCCGTGAAGGTATAGATATAGACCGGCTGCTTCTCCGGCCAACCAGCTTCAACCTGCAGGATCTGCTCGATGGCAAGAGCGATACCTACGACGGTTACATTTCCAACGCTTCCTACTGGCTCAGCCAGCACGGTGCCAAGTACCGCCTGCGCGACTACGGAATGCGCTTCTACAACGACGAGTTCTACATCCGCGAACAACTGATTGCCAGATCACCCTTGCCCGAACAACAACCCGTTAGCGCCAGTTTCGGTATTGCCCAGCTGGCACCAGGAGAGTTGCTGCGCGCTCCGGTACGCAATCTCGATGCCGCCCTTTCTCGAGCCAAACAACTGGGTCGTAATCGGGTGGCGAGCTGAGGCCAATAAAAAGCCGCCAACGACCCGGCATTCACCTCGAACAATGCAAATTCGCTGTATATAGTGCTAATCAATGTAACAAGAACGTATTTACCTGAATAAGAACCCCTGATACGCCGCACACATCCACGGAATGTCGATGATGAAAACAACAAAAGACGCTGATTCCACCGTTTCCGAAGCGCGCCCAGTCGTCGCCGAGATTGCCGAAGTAACAGAAGGCTCACTTCCATCCCGCGCAAGAATCAGCCCGGCGGGTAACGGTGAGCAGTACATGTACTTCACCGAGCGCGACATCGACCGCATCCTGGAAAATCTCGACGGCCTACGTGAGCGGGTATTCCCCCAGGTACTGGGTGACGACGGCAATGACGTGCGCTCCAGCCAGCATTTCCCCTCCGTATGCCTGATCGGTCTCGGCCGCTGCGGCTCCAACATCGCCCTGGATGTTGCCTCGCTGGTATATAACGCCCGCAAGTTCTACCTCAACGAATTCAGCAGCCAGGAAAAACCGGCCAACGAACAACGCCCGACCAGCTGGATCCGCAGTAACCTGCGCCTCGCGCCAAGCCGTGCAGCCAAGCCGGTGTTCCTTATCGAACCCCTGGTGATGCTCGGCGACCTGGACAAGGACATCGAAGGGCGCATCCGCTTCTCACGCAAGACCGAGAAAAGCGGCTTCCTCAGCGACTACAGCAAAATGAAGATCATGGACCTCTCCGAAGTCCATGCCGGTGGCGCCGGTAACGCGCCGATCCTCGGCCAGTACCTGGCCAAGATCATCCTCAACAAGGACACCCAGCGCTTCAGCAATGCCGACTGGAAGTTCATCCACAGCTACCTGATCGACTCCTGCGGGATCAAGGCCAACCAGTCGCGCCTGTACTTCTACATCTTCAGCGCCGGTGGCGGCACCGGCTCGGGCATGGCCTCGGAGTTTGGCCTGGCCCAGCAGTTCGCCTATATGAGCAAGACCTTCGAGACCAAGGCTGAAGCCGGCAACGACGAGAACCGCGACCATTCCTTCGTCTTCGAACCGATCTTCACCAGCGGCATCTGCATCCTGCCGAACATTTCTGACCAACGCATCGAGATGTCGGAAGCCCTGCACATCAACGCTGGCCGCCTGCTGTGCAAGTACCTCGCCGAAGAGTGGGACTTCTCCTACAACTTCGACAACGAGGAAACCGGCGAAGAGAGCGTGATGCGCCGCATCCGCCCGTGGAACGCCATGATGCTGATCTCCAACGACATCATGCGTTACGCCGAGGAAAGCGACGGCGGCAATATCCAGAACATCGACGTGAACGCCATGGAGCGCCACGCCAACCAGTACATCTCGCAGCAGATCTTCAACATCCTCACCGCCCAGGCGGTGACCACCGACTACGACCAGAACTACTTCCGTCGTGCCGGTATCGACATCGGCGAAACCATCCGCCTGGATGCCAACGACCTGTTCATGAGCCTGGCCGGCCCGGTGGCCGTAGCCTACGCCGAGTCGGTCGTGGCCGAACAAGTAGCACCAACCACTACGGACAAGTTCAAGGTATTCGAGAAGGAACAACCCAAGCTCAATATCGACGACCTGTTCTTCCGCTCCATCGACCTGCCGCACTTCAACAAGGCGACCCAGGCCATCGAAGGCATCAGCCTGCTGCCGATCGAATCCAAGCGTTACCGCGCGGCGCTGGAGCAGTACAAGAAGTCCAACTTCGACGCCAGCGCCCTGAGTGACCTGCACTTCTTCAAGAACTGTTCCTCGGTGGTGTCCATCGTCTCGTTGCCGAAGGACTACAAGCTGTCCTACATGGATCTCAATCGCCTGAAGAGCCATCTCAACAGCCTGTTCCCCAACACCACCCTGAAGCGCTACGCCCTGGTCATCGGCGCGTCGGCCAACCTGTCGTTGACCACCCTGATCGTCAAGAGCCCGTGCCTGTCAGATGACTTCCTGACCCTGATCGTGGCCTTTATCAAGCGCTGCTTCGCCCGTGACCAGTACCGCTACGACGACAGCCTGGACAACTCCATGCTCGACTTCATCGTCTCCGAGGAGTTCGATGAGGAGCGCATCGAAGCCATGCTCAACGAATACGAAAACCCGGCGAAGATCCTCGACACCAACTGGTATGCGATCAAACCGATGTACGAGAAAAAGTACCGCGAGCTGATCAACGACAAGGACAAGTTTGTCTCGATCAATGACATTCGCCTGTCGCGCGAAAGCGTGAAAAAAGCCATCAAATACCTGCGCGAGATCTACCGTCACCGTGTCGGCAAGACGCGGGTTATCTCGCTCAATGACTACAGCGGCAAGGAATAACCAACCGCACAATGAAAAAGGGCCTGCTGATGCAGGCCCTTTTTCATGGCGTTACCCAAACTGCATGTCAGACAGCTTGCACAACCGCCGGACGCCGGAGCCCCAGCAAGATCCCCACAGGCAACCAGAAGACAGTCCAATAAGGGCTTGGTCGCTGGAAGATGGCATAAACATCCGACACCATCGCCACCATGGCAAAGACCAGCAGAGCCATGCCCAGACAAGCAAGCGGCTGAGCACGACAAGCCCAAGCCTTCAACACCAGACTGAGCAACAGAGCAACAAACAGAACTACCCCTACTACGCCGTATTCATACCAGAGCTGTAGATAAAGGCTGTGCGCGTGAAAAACCTCAAAACCATTCGGAAAGAGGAAATACAACTCCGCCCCTGCGCCGCGCCCAACATCCCAGAAGCTGCCCAAATGAGCCCACCAATTGGCCCAGATCTGGTCACGATGACTCAACCCTACCGTGTGCTCAGCCTGAATTTCAGGCCAGAAAAACCAGACAGCAGCCACCAACCCCACGCATGCAATCCCCAGCAAACTGCGCGACTTGATGTTGGGATAGATCAACAACAGCACCAGAATACTGGCAGCAACGGAAAACCAAGCACCGCGCGAGAAGGTAAACAGCACATACAGCAATACGCCCACACCACACAGCACCAGCAAGGCTGATTGCCATGCTGACAGGCGCAGATGGATAAATGACCAGCACAGCGTTACAGCAAATACGCCCAGATAAAGACCCGCTACAACCGGATGATCCAGATCGGCAAGGCCTTTCCAGCCCATCTCGCGAAGACGAAAACTGCGCACCTCGGGATATTCCAGCGGCCGATCCAGCACACCGTACTGGTAGTACAAGGTAAGCCAGGCAAAAAGCGCCACAACCACACTGGCCAGCAATATGATGCGGGTAAACGACGTTTCACGACGTACCAAGGTGGCAACGGCAAACACATAGAGAATCAGCAGCAGAACGATCTTCGTCCAGTACCCCATATCTTTACTGGAGCCCTCATGGAAGCCTGCCGAAAGCAGAACCCACGCCAGCAGTGCAAGCAGCAAGTACCCCGCGGGCTGCCGCCACAAGGCAATCGCCAGGCGCTCATTCAGCAGCAGCACCAAAGCGGGAATGAACAACAGCAGATACAACTGTGTCGCGTAACGACTGCCGTCGGAGTTGAACATCAGTCCAGCCAGCTGCACAAAAAGGCCTAGTGCCATAAGCAATAGAACAGCCTTAGGCCAGCGTCCCTGAATGTGGTCTTCCCGTGCTACGTCCAAGCTGTTCTCCGCTACAGGCAATTCGTCAGATGCTCAAAGGACCAGTATTGCCTTGCTGCCACGCTGTTGGCTCAAACCACTAGCGCACAATCGGCAGCAAGAAACACCTACTCCAGCCCCAAAACTCCAAGCAGACTCTAAGACATTGGCTCAGTAGGCGTTGCGCCCACTGAACCCCTTGAAGATGGTCTGGAAGATAATCTTGATATCCAAACCCAGGGACCAATTGTCGATATACCAAAGGTCATGCTCGACCCGCTTCTGCATCTTTTCCAGGGTATCGGTTTCTCCCCGATACCCATTCACCTGAGCCCAACCGGTGATGCCTGGTTTGACCTTGTGGCGCTGCATGTAGGACTCAACCATATCCTTGTAATGCTCGTTATGCGCCAAAGCGTGTGGGCGAGGCCCCACAATTGACATACGTCCCTGCAGAACGTTGAAAAATTGCGGCAACTCATCAAGGCTGGTGCGCCGCAAGAACGCACCAACCCGTGTCACCCGCGCATCGCCCTTTTTAGCCTGCGTCACCGAGTCTTTCGACTCCTGGTGAACAACCATGGAGCGGAACTTGTACACCTTGAATTTTTTGCCATTGATACCGGTGCGATACTGTTTGAACACCACAGGCCCAGGTGACGTCAGCTTGATTACCACGCCAATCCCCAGGCAAACCGGAATAATCAGCAAGGAAATAAGCCCTCCAATGATGATGTCCTCCGTGCGTTTGAGTAAACGCGCAGGTCCATCCATAGGGCTGCAACTGAGATCAAGCGAATAAAGGCCGGCAATATTGCTAACGCGATGATTGAGCAGTGGAATATCGCCCCACTCCGGTATGAAACGCACTTCAACCGTATGGTGACGCAAGGCATACAGTATTGCCTTGATAGAGTCGCCAGCAGTTAGAGGCAGGCAGAGCCAGACTTCGTGCGCCTTGCGCTGCTCTACTGCCTGAACAAGGCCGCTCAACCACTCATCTGCAGGAGAAAATGGCAGGCACTGCGCTACATGGTATCCATACTCACGCAGTGAACGCCCATCATTGAGCTGATATGCCGCATTACCACCTGCATCAACCAACACAACGCTCTTAAGGTTATGTCCGCTGGCGCGCAGCCAGCGCAGAAGCTGAAACACCGCAACTCTGGCCAGCGAACAGCCGATGCATCCCAAGCCCAGCATCATGAAGAACCAGCGTCGGGAATATGACTCAGAAATTTTCAACGAAAAGGTCAGAGCCAAGGCAATACCGATAGCCGCCAGCCAACCGAGATACAAACCTCCCAATTGACGCAGGAATGAACGTCCTCGCCAGGACTGATACATCCCGCACACCCAGAGACTGAGCATGACCAGTAAGGCAAAGAGAAACGTGGTCAGGGTATAGCGTCCATTCATCTCCAATGAATCGAAGCGCCATAGGTGAGCCAGGTAACTGCCTGCCACTACCAGAAGGAAATCCAGCACCGCAGCCAGCAAAGGAATGGGATAACGCTCAGCAAAGGTAGGCTGGTATCTGGGCACGGACGGCATTGGTAAAAACTACTCGTTACATACGGTTAAGGCGCAGAAAAATAGCACAGCGGCCCTGCGCACTCCATCAACTGGCAATATTGACCACCAGAGAAACAAAGACGGCAAGGGCTGACGCATGAAATGCCCAACCGGGCCATTTCACTGCGAGAGGGAAAGCTCGCGCAGCACCTTATCCAGTTCGACGCGCCAGTCCGGCTGAGCAATGGCATAGGCTGCCTGAAGCCTTGCACAATCCAGTACAGACCAGCCTGGCCGCTTCGCGGGCGTAGGGTAATCCTCACTGGCAATTGCCTTGACCTCGGGAACGCGCGGCAGCAAACCCAGATGCTCGGCCTGCTGGAAAATCGCCAAAGCAAAATCAAACCAACTGCAGGCAGGTTTACCACTGAAGTGATAAACACCACCAAGCAAGGTTCCAGACTGTCGGAAACTACTGGCCACGGACCATAAGGCGCTGGCAATACTGGCCGCAGAAGTCGGCCCACCCCGCTGGTCAGCCACAACCGAAAGAACATCGCGCTCACGCCCCAGGCGCAGCATGGTTTTGACGAAGTTATTACCGTGCACGCCAAACACCCAACTGGTGCGCAAAATCAAATAACGCGAGCATAACGACGCCAGAGCACGCTCACCGTCCAGCTTGCTTTGCCCGTAGATCCCCATAGGCGCGGTCGCGTCGGACTCGCGATAAGCTTCGGTTGCATCGCCAGAAAATACGTAATCCGTAGATATATGCAGCACTGGAACCGCCAGGCGCTCTGCCACACGGGCCAGGTTAGCCACCCCATCACGATTGACCGCGTAGGCTCGCTCGCTATCACTTTCCGCTTTATCTACAGCGGTATAGGCCGCAGCGTTAATGATCAGATGAGGCTGCAAGCGCGTGACAACCTCATCGACCTGCGCCGCATCAGCAATATCCAACTCGCTCGAACCAAGACCGAACAGTTCAAAGCCGTCGGGGGCACAGCGCATCAATTCATGGCCAACCTGGCCGCGCGCACCGGTGATGATCACACGCATCGTCAAACCTCACGCCCTAATAACTGACGCAGGCTCGGATTGGTCTGATCCTTTGCCGACAGTTGAGGAGCATCGATCGGCCACGGAATACCCACTTCCGGATCATTCCAGATCAGACCACCCTCGTCCTCGGGGAAATAAAGGTCGGTACATTTGTACTGGAAATCAGCAATGTCACTGAGCACACAGAAGCCATGCGCATAGCCGGGTGGCACCCAGAGCTGGCGGTGATTCTCATCATTTAGCTCAACCCCGACATACTGCCCACAGGTAGGCGAGTCGGGATTGATATCAACAGCCACGTCATACACCGCACCACGACTGACACTGACCAGCTTGCCCTGCGCTCGCGTACGCTGGAAGTGCAAGCCTCGCAATACGCCACGCTGAGAGCGCGAGTGATTGTCCTGAACAAAAGGCAGATCGATACCGGCATCGCGGTAACGCTCAACCTGAAAGCTCTCCAGGAAAAACCCTCGCTGATCACCGAAAACCTTGGGCTCGATGATCAACACCCCCGCCAACGCGGTCTCTATGACCTTCACTTGGCTGCCTCCTGTGTCAACAGCCGCTGCAGGTACTGACCATAGCCTGTTTTGCTCAGAGCCTTGGCCTGCAGGCCAAGCTGCTCGGAACTGAGCCAGCCCTGGTGATAGGCGATTTCTTCCAGACAAGCCACCTTCAAACCCTGACGAGCCTCGATGGTGTGGACGAAATGGCTCGCCTCCATCAGCGAGTCATGAGTGCCTGTATCCAGCCAGGCAAAACCACGACCGAGCAAGCTGACATGCAAGTCACCGCGCTGCAGATAGGCATTGTTGATATCGGTGATTTCCAGCTCGCCACGGGCAGATGGTTTGACCCGCTTAGCAATCTCGACAACCGAGTTGTCATAGAAATACAGCCCTGTTACGGCATAGTTGGACTTGGGCTTCTGCGGTTTTTCCTCGATGGAAACAGCCTTGCCCGACGCATCAAACTCCACCACACCAAAGCGCTCCGGATCGGTTACGTGATAGCCAAATACCGTGGCACCCTGCTGGCGCTTTGCAGCGTCACGCAACATCGAGCTGAAACCGTAGCCATAGAAGATATTATCGCCAAGGATCAGGCAGACATTACTGTCGCCAATAAACGACTCGCCAATCAGAAAAGCCTGAGCCAAGCCATCTGGCGATGGCTGCTCGGCATAACTCAGAGCAATACCAAACTCACTGCCATCACCCAACAACTTGCGAAAGCTCGGCAGATCCTCCGGGGTGGAGATGACCAGCACCTCGCGAATACCCGCCAGCATCAACACCGACAGGGGGTAATAGATCATAGGCTTGTCATAGATTGGCAGCAGCTGCTTGGATACACCTCGTGTGATCGGGTGCAAACGGGTACCGGAACCACCCGCGAGAATGATGCCTTTCATGCCTGCCCCCCCAAACGCCCCAACTGATATTCACCACTCAGCACGCGCTGCCACCAGTCGCGGTTATCCAGGTACCAACGCACGGTCTTGCGCAGCCCGGACTCGAAGGTTTCTTCCGGTTTCCAGCCTAACTCACGCTCGATTTTGCTGGCATCGATGGCATACCGTCGATCATGCCCTGGCCGGTCCTTCACAAAGGTAATCAACGCCCTGTAGGAGCCAGCTTGCTGGAGATCTGCACTCAACGGCACCCATTCATCCAGCAGGTCACAGATAGCCTCCACAACCTGCAGATTACGCTTCTCGTTATGCCCGCCAATGTTGTAGGTCTCGCCCACCACACCTCGGCTGACCACCTCGCACAGGGCTCGCGCATGATCTTCCACGTAGAGCCAGTCACGAATCTGCGAACCATCGCCGTACACCGGCAACGGCTTGCCGGCCAGCGCATTGAGGATCACATGCGGGATCAGCTTCTCCGGGAAATGGTAAGGCCCATAATTGTTCGAGCAGTTCGTCACCAGCACCGGCAAACCATAGGTACGCTGCCAGGCACGCACCAGATGATCCGAACTAGCCTTGGATGCCGAATAGGGAGAACTCGGCGCATAGGGCGTGGTTTCGGTAAACAGATCCTCGGTACCCTCCAGATCGCCATACACCTCATCGGTGGAGATGTGATGGAAGCGGAAGGCCGCTTTACCCTCCTCTGCCAGACCACTCCAGTAGCGGCGTACGGATTCGAGCAGGGTGTAGGTGCCGACAATATTGGTCTGGATGAAATCGGCAGGCCCATCAATGGAGCGATCAACATGCGACTCGGCAGCCAAGTGCATGACAGCTGTTGGTTTGAACTCGACCAAGAGCGCATCCAGGGCAGCAGCATCGCAGATATCAACCTGATAAAAGCGATAGCGTGATGACCCTGACACTGAAGCCAAAGACTCCAGATTTCCGGCGTAGGTCAACTTGTCGAGGTTGGCGACCTCGTGCTCGGTATGGTCAATAAGATGCCGAATAACGGCTGAACCGATAAAACCGGCGCCGCCGGTAACCAGGATGCGCAAACTCATAATCTTCCCTTATTTGGAGGGGTACCACTGGTTCAGCAGTTGCTTGTATTCAGCCAGTACCTGAGGCCAGGTAAAACGCTCATGAAATTTCACAGTGCTTGCCGCCTTCATGCCTGCAACAGCAGCGTCATCGCCCAGCAATTGATCAAACAGAGCGGCACAGGAAAATTCATCCTGGAAATAGGCCGCGCCATCGCCAGCTACCCAGCGATTGAAATGATTGTCGTGAGCGATCACCGCGCAACCAGCACCCAGCGCCTCGACCAATGAAGGATTGGTGCCGCCGACGCGATGACCGTGCAGATAGAAGCGGCTGAAAAAGCGTAGGGCCTGAACCACTCGGACGTCATAAATGGCCCCCGGAAAAACAACCTCAGCGCTCGCCGCCTCAATCACCTGGCGATGAAAGGCATTCTGCTCCGGCTGAAAGTTACCCAGCACCACCAGCTTGTGATTACGGGGGGCCAGGCTGAAAGCACGCACCATTTCCAGAAAGGAATTTTCCGGTTCAGGCCGAGCAATGATTACCGAAAACCGGCCCGGCTCAAGTCCAAGAGACTGCAAAGCGGTCTGATCCGCCCCAAGTACCTCGTCACCACCGTAGGGGATCATGGTGATCTTGCTGTCACTCACCCGGGTCGCCAGATGCTTCCTGATCTGCGGATGATCGGCAACCAGGTGATTGCCCACCCAGCAGCCAAAACGCTCATTGAGCCAGAACCAGGTCTTGGCGATCAGCCCCCACTTGTCACGACGCCACTCGATGCCATCCATATTGATGACATTGACCTGGCCCTTGATCCGCTGCATCAGGTTGAACAGTGCCGTGTTATAGCCAAGGGTCAGAAACAGGCCGTTCTGGGAAAGCGCATGGCAAGTGGCCTTCCAGTCAAAAATAACGGTACCCGCAGCGCCCTGCCTACTAACCGGGATATGCACCCGGCGCACACCACACCACTCACTCTCGTAAAGATCGGAGCCCGAGTCTTCCTGACAGTAAACGGTTACGCTCCAGCCCTCGGCCACCAGATACAGGGACAGCTTTTCGGCAAAGGTCTCAAACCCGCCATGCTGTGCCGGAACACCTCGGGTGCCCAGGATATAAAGAGACTTCATTCAGCTAGCTCTCGTTGAATTCGGCTGTCAGACGGCAAACAGTGCACACAAGCTTGCGCGATAACCGTCGATGGAAAAGTGCTGCTGGAAGCGCTCATAGGCACAGCGTCTCATCTCAGCATAGTTAGCCGGCGAGAGGTCCATCAGCGCTGTAATTTGCTGAGCCAAGGCCAACTGCTCGGCAGGCGCAAAAAGAAAGCCGCTCTCGCCGTCCACAACAATCTCGGTAAGGCCACCATGAGCGGCGGCAATCACCGGCTTGGCAAAGGAAAAAGCCTCAATGGCAACGCGACCGAAAGGCTCAGGCTGGGTGGAAGGCACCACGACATAATCGGACCAGGCGTAATGCTCCGACGGGTCATGGCAGAACGGAACCAGCGTAACCACATCAACAAGTCCCGCCTGCTCTACGCTATTGCTCAACTCATCGGCCAAGTATTCATAACCCTCGAAGGGGCTACCCACAATGCGCACCTGCAAATGGCGGAGCACCTCGGCAGGCAATTGCTTGAGCACCTCGACCAGAAAGAACTGCCCCTTCCACTCGTTAATCCTGCCTATCAGCAGCAGCCGCAGGCCGGCATCGGCACGCCCTTCAGGCAAAGCCTCAAACGGTTGCAGTACCTGGTCAACACCGTTGTAGATGACCGTCCCCGGCAGCCTGAAGGCGCTCTGCGTGGCCTTGGAGTTAAATACCAACTCGACCCCAGACACCAGAAACAGCCAGCGAAATACAGCCAACTGCCAACCTCCGGGGATTTCCCGGACATGGCAAATGATGCGTTTGGAAGAAAAGCGATAAACACAGGCCGCCAACAACGCCGCGAACATCACCACCGTATTGATATAGATGACACGGTGCCGGGCAAAAGCCCGCAGGTAAAACAGCCAGCCTGCCAGCATGTTGTAAACAAACAACAGCGGCTGTTTCAGCTCACGCTTGCGCAGAATGCCCTTGGCATAAAAGGACAGCTGCACGCCCTCGACCTTCCTGACCTCTGCGGCAAGTTCACCTTCAGCCGGCAGAATCACATCCAGAGCGACACCAGCCCCGGCGAGCGCCTCAACCGCAGCGAGAAAACTCCGATCGGAGCCGTAAAGTTCGGCGCCTTGATGCAGACACAAAATGGAAGAACCACGATCCCGCATAAATTCCCTTACAGACTTCTAATCACGCGGGCCGGATTGCCCACTGCAATGGAATTGTCCGGAATGTCCTTGGTGACCAGACTACCGGCACCAATCACACAGTTATTGCCAATGGTAACCCCAGCCACCACCGTAACCTTGGCGCCGAGCCAGCAGTTCTCGCCGATACGGATAGGTTTGCGCACCGTCCCCTGCTTGCGAATCAGCTGCTCCGGGTCGTCGAAACGATGGTTCTCCGGGTGCACACTGAAATACTGCCCGGTGATGGTATTGGCGCCGATATCCAGCCCCCCGGAGCCACCCAGCGACGAGTAATCGCCGATGGCGACATGATCACCCAGGGTGATGTGCGAACCGAGGTTATTGAAGGTAGTAGAGACCACCACCCGGCTGAACGAACCAATTCTGCAGCCATTGCCGATGGTCAGCTTGCCGCGCCCCAAGCCACTGAGGGTGACGAAGTCGCCCACCACAACCCAGCGTCCCAGATCAATCTTGTGCAGGAAGCTGAAAGAAACGCCACGCCCGAGAAACAGGAAACGGGGAATCCGCAACGACAACAAGAGACGCCAGCCCCTCACCCACTCCCACAGCATCTTCCAGGCAAAAGCCAGAATAATCCTGCTGGTAACGCCCGCGTCGAAGCGAAACTCCGGATTCTTATACGAGCGGATAACCCGTTCGAAAATCGACTTCAGCATCATCTCTACCCAATCAAACCGTTACAGCAACAACAGTGCTGCACAAGACACAAATCATACCTCACCCACTGACACGGGCTTGGCCTGGTTATCCCTGGTCGGGTGATGCCTGAACTTGCCACGGCGCAGCCCTACCAAAACGTACAGAAGCACCAACAGGTACGTCGGGTTCTGCACCCCGAAAATGCTTGAATTGGTATAGGCAACAATCGAAATAAAGAAAATCACCGGAAAAGTACTTTTCCGGCTGCGCCTGGCCACCGCCCACAAGAACAGCATGTAGAACAACGCAAACAGCAGCGTCGAGCGGAACAGCATGGCCAGATAGGTATTGTGTGGGTTGAAACTGTCTTTATGCACACGCCCATCACCATCGATGAAGTCAACGGTCATGCGCTCATCCAGCGGGCCGTAGATAAAATCAGCCCAATTGAATTCAGTGAGATAGAAATGTACCTGGCCAACCCAGATTGAGCTTCGTGCATGGGTGGCCTTCCACAACAAGGTGTACCAATCCATGCTCGGCTTGATAAATGGCACCAGGGTCGTGGGTTCGACATGCAACAGCAGCAAAACCCCGGCAAACCCCAGCGCCGGAACCAAGACCGCCAGCAGTGCGAGGACGCGGTTGAAGATGAACAGGTAAATCAGAAACGCCGACAGCAGCGCCACAATTGGGGTAAAGCGGAACGTCATCAGCATGGCAAACGCACTGATGGCAATCATGGCATGACGGAAACGGCCGTTTTTATTGACAAAGAAGTTCCAGATCAAAATCAACCCGCTGTACGAGTCGATATCTGCCGTGCTGCCACCTACGCCGAAAAGTGTCTCGATGGTCATGCCACCCAGCTTCATCATGAAACTGTTCTCGGAACCATGCGGAACCAGTGTGACCAAGCCGAGCCAGTTAATTACCGACAACCCCAGATAAACAAGGTATGCCGTATTGATACACTTCGAAAACGCCGCCACCGACAACTTGAACTCGGAAAACAGGTACAACAACAGCAACAACTCAAG
This sequence comes from uncultured Pseudomonas sp., assembly GCA_964518735.1. Lineage (GTDB taxonomy): Bacteria > Pseudomonadota > Gammaproteobacteria > Pseudomonadales > Pseudomonadaceae > Aquipseudomonas. The sequence continues at coordinate 99,267 of CAZFKQ010000010.1, read as the reverse complement.
GGTGAATATGCGCATGTAGATATTGTGCTTATCCACCGGCACTAAAATAAGTGGCAGCGCCAGCAGGCAGCACAAGAACAGATAGCGCAGATTGATCGCACCACGACGACCGACACGGTATATCAGCACAAACAACGCAATCAGCAGGAACGACAAACTACCGGCATAAAACGCCACATTGCCATCGACACTTATTAGCGATGCCGCAATGAATGCGAACTGCAGGTAATAAAGAATACCCAGCATGACGGTGTCGTCTTTGAGCTTCATCATGGCTGCAGTCATGGGGCCTCACCAAAGACCGCAGCAGCATCGAATGCCACTTTCTCCACGCGCTCGACGCTCAACGCCTGCTGCAAATCGTCAACACCGTGGATCACTTGGGCGAGACCGTCATCAATCAGGTCAGCCATGTACTCGACCCCGGGCAGATCAAGCAGCAGCGTCGAGCAACCAAAGCCAATACCCTCGTAAACCGCCGTCGAGAACACCCCCATCTGGTAGCTCGCGCTAGCAAGCAACTCATAGAGATTGGCCTGCTTGACGATCTGCACATTAGGCATTTCGGCAAGACGCACCAGATGCTCATACTCCTGCCACCGGGAGAATTCGCCAGGGTGCAACTTGTAGACGATCTGGTAATCCCTGAGCACTTCGCTAAGCGCATGCACACACTCAGCAATGCGCGCCCCCAATGCCCCCTGCGAAAGCACAACAATCTTGTTGCCATGCTTTTGCACCTGAGCTTGCTGGTGTTTCAGATGGTGAAAATACGGAAAACCCGCAAGCTGGATACGCTCCGCCGCCAGGGGTAGTACCTGCATATCTCGCCAGAAACGCCCCCACGCCATGAACCGATCAGGAAAATAATCCAGTACATGGTCAACACCTGGGTAGCTGTAGCCCAGGTGATAGCGGCTGAACGTACCGTGCTGGATCTCTACCGTCTCGATACCCAGATCCTTGGCCGCCCGAATTGCATCGCCATAGGCATAACCAACCACGACCACCAGCTGCTTTGGCTTTACCCGCTGGAATAGCGCCTTGTACAAGCGGTAGTTCACTTGAAACTTCAGCACTGCCGGGGCGAGTAATGGCTCCAGATCAACCGCTGCACCGATCTCGGCAGAGAGTCGCTCGCTGACCGAGCGAATCAGCGCCTGCTGCGACACAGAGAGACGGGGCTTGCCCAGCAAACCACGCAGCTTGACCAGAATCGGGAAGATATCGATGTACTTGCGCGCCGGGTCATACAGCTTGCGGTGCTCCGAACCGAGATCAGCGCGATCCAGGCGCAGATAAGAAGTACCACTAGCCTGCAGGCCCTGGATATAGAAGTGGCTGTAGATATCCACCTCCTGGCCGGCCAAGTTCACGCTACGCGGATGCTCGATCACCACGCGCTCAACGCAAGTGCGCTTACCGAAGAACGGATTGTGAAAAATGGCACCAATCAGGTAGTTGAACACCTTGGTGACGCTGGAAAAGCGGCTGCTCTTGCATACGTGCGGTGCGAGAAACACGCCCGCCCGCTCGGCCAAATGGTAATAAATGGGCATGCGCTGGTATTGCCAGACTTTGACACCATCCACTTCCAGATCGAGCAGGCCAAACTCACGTTCTACAGCCCAGATCTTTTGGCATAGCGCTTCCACATCCATCTGTTCTAAGCCCATAGCAGAAACAAATAAAAATTATTTAAAAGGAATTAAAATTTAAAGCACACAATTAAATAAGACAACCAATCATGCTTTCAACTAACTACTAGCTGAACGCCAAAGCGCCCAAGGCATTGGATAACGACGACTTTGATAACAAAAAACCATCAGCGCACTTAGTGCGTAAGAAATTATGGTCGAGTAAGCCGCGCCTATGGCACCAAATTTCATAATTAGATAATAGTTCAAGATCAAATTGAGCAAAGCGGAAACAACAGTACTAACAGCTAAAAATGAAGTCTTATTAATGTGCACTAAATAAGGAAAGAAAATCTTATACACACCCTGCATCGCACAGCCCATTGAAACCCATAGAATATAATCAGCCGCCCCCACAAAAGACTCATGAACCACAAAAGGAAGTATGAAGATAGCCACAACTGCAATTATTGCCGCCAAACTAAATACACCAAAAAAATATGCGTACGTATATCGAACCACATCCCTCTTTACAGAACTAGTCGGAACCTGAAGAACCTTAAAGAACCAAGGCGTCCACGCCTTAACAAAAGCATCCGTAAACAATCCAACAATCATGCCAAAACTATATCCGATTGAATATAAAGCTACGGCCTCCAGACCAACCATACGCTCAATAAAAATTCGGTCACTGATAGCAATTACAACCCCGCCCAGCACATGTGGAATCAGAGGTAAAGAAAGCTGAAGTATAGATTTAATTACATCCTTACGAATGGAGAACTTTAAATAATTTTTTTGCCTAATATAGGTGAGCGCCACAATAAAAAACACAGCATTAGCCACAAGCAAACCAACGACTTGAGCATACCAGCCGAACTTAAAATCAACCAACAAGAGTACTGTCACCCCAATACTCAGTATGGTGTTTAATATTTCAAATAAAGCATAAACATAAGCCCTACCTTCGTTACGCAAAATGGTCAAATTAATAGTATTAACCATCATCATGAAGCTTAACAAAGGAAAAATAAGCCACAGCTTGGAGGGCATGGAAAACAGTTGCTCCGTCATAAGCACCGCAACCACGCAAATCGCCAAAATCAAAACCGAAGCACACAACAGCACGAACAACATATTCCCAATAAGTACCGCCAACTCACTACGCGTTGACGAAAAAAAACTCTTGGAGATATTGGTATGAATACCCATACCTATGACAGCAAAAAATAAACCGTTAACCACGAGAAAAATCGACAGCGCACCAAACTCTGCCGGCGTCAAATAGCGGGTAATTAGAGGCAGCAGAAGAAATGGCGCAGCCTTATTGATAACACTTGAACCAAGATAAATAGCAGCATTACGAATCACGACGAAATGCCTACCAACTCAGCAAGCTTGCGCTCATCCAAGGCACCTTGAAACAGATGAATATTATTCTTGATGACCTCCCGATCAAGCTCCCACCACTTGATATCAAGCAATTGCTTTATGAAGTCCTCAGAGAATCGATACTTGACCACCTTCGCAGGAACGCCCACCACAATGGCATACGGCGGAACATCTTTGGTCACGACAGCTCCAGCCCCAACAACGGCGCCATCGCCAATGGTCACGCCTGGCATAATCACCGAATTTGCACCAATCCAAACATCGTTACCGATTACAACTTTCTTATATGTTTGGTTGCGCGTCTCGACAAATTCACCTACATAAGGAACATAAGGAAAGGCACTAACCGTCAAATTCTCATGAGAATGACTAATCGCATTAATTGTGCAGTCCCAAGATATAGCACAAAACCTTCCTATCTCCGACTTAGCGACTTTAGTATAACGACCGATAGCAGAGTACTCACCAACAACACTATCCTGAACACTCGCCCCCAACGCAATACGTGCATGCTCTTTCAGCACCACTCCGCTCAAAACAGCATTGGGCGCAATACTTACATGAGCTGCCAACTTATTATTCTTACGATGCTTTCTATAATTAATGTACCGCTTAAGCTGCCTCAATTTTTTAATTAAAATCATGGCAGCATCTCTATATATTTTTTCATGACGGAAATATTCGAATCTATCATCGCCCGAGACACCACCATCCTATGCCCCTCGGAAAAAATTTCGTATCCGACCTGAGCAATAACCTCATCTGAAACTGTAGAAAGCGAAACGTATCGATCAAAGCCCGGAACTAACTTGTTAAGTATCTTACTGATCATAGTATTTTTATATCGTGCAAAACTCTCAAGGAGCATGCCACCAATAACTTTCTCAGTAGCCTTACCACGCCCATCTTCCGCTACGAGCACAGACATTCGGGAAATCGAATTCATGAAGATATGCGCATGAACTCGATAGCCAATATGCAGATCTACACTTGAGTAATATTCGACCAGATTCTCTGCACTACCTGATATATCCACATAGGCAACGCCCTGCTCCGTCAGCCACTGGGCAAACTCATTGTGTTTGCGGTTATGCACCTGCTTGGCGCCATGGCTTCTGAGAAAGGTACTAGGATCTAGGCCATGGTGAAAAACCACCTCAAACGCTGCATCTCGGAAGTAGTCCTTGAGCCGTAGTATCTGCGCCTTCATCTCCCGCTCCATTGAGGGGCTCTCGATGAAGGACACGCCAAGGGAAAAGGCCACCTTGCGCAGCTTCTCAGGAAGCTGAACGGGCTTACCGATGTAGTCCAGGTCGTAATAGGCCGGGCAGCCCGTCATCAGGACGTTATCGAAGCCCTTGAAGGCCAGCGCATTCAGGGTGTGGAAGTCCCTCACGCTCATTGGCAGGCCAGATGCTTCAACCTTTCGCAGCAGCTTCAACGCGCCAGCGGCGAGCGGGTAATCGTATGTGTCCTGCCAGTTGCCACTGATGGATTTCCAGCCGATGCCCATGGTGGTAACCGGCACCTTGATGTCGTCCAGGTTGTCGGTCAATGCATAGATGCCAGGGTACATATGCGCCTGCAGTGCAGGCCCGCCCAGCAGAATCAAGGCCTTGGAGTTGTTGACCAGCTCCAGGGTGGCTTGATCAAAAGGCTTCCACGCGTCGAGATCAACGATCTCGCGGTCAGGCCTCAGGGCAGCAAACAGCTTCTTGGCGCGGTACTTGATCAGGAAGTCGCCGGCGTTGTTTTTGCTGCCCGTCAGGATGACGTAGTAATCCTTCACTCAAACATTCCCCATTGCAGCACGGCGTCGTCGGCAATGGCTTGCGTGGCAGTTTTACCCACAAGTTCGTCAATCGAACGCGGGCTGATGCCATGCGCCGGACGCTTGAAGGTCAGATCGGCAACTTCGATCACTTTGCCGGCAGCAATATCCCTGGCTGCCACCAGGCTACGGCGGGCGTTGCGACGGGCCGATTCTTCTTCGGCCAAGGCTTCGACCTTGAAGCTGCCGAGCACGGAGAAGGTGCGCTCAAGGTTCTTGCGGAAGGTCTTGAGGTCTTCCTTGTCCATGGCGTGGTAGTGGTCGTTACCCGGCAGGGTCTTGTCGTGAGAGAAGTGCTTCTCGATGATCACGCTGCCCAGCAGGGTGGCCATTTCACAGACTTTCATGTCGTTCGGCAGGGTGTGGTCCGAATAACCGATGAGCTTGTCCGGGAAGGCGCGCTTGAGGCCAAGCAGCATGCCGAGGTTGGCGTTTTCGTCGGCGGTCGGGTAGTTCAGTACGCAGTGCAGCAGGGCCAGCGGGTTGCCGAACTGTTCGATCCAGCCTACCGCTTCCTGGATTTCCCAGAGGTGGCTGGCGCCGGTAGACAGGATGATTGGCTTGTTGAAGCCGCACATGAACTGGATGAAGGGCTTGTTGGTGATGTCCGAGGAGGAAATCTTGTACACGCTCATGAGGTCATTGAGGAACGTCGCCGACTCGATATCGAAAGGCGTGCTCATGAACTCGATGCCGACTTTGTCGCAATATTCTTTCAGGGCAACCATCTCGGTTTTCCAGAACTTGTCGTGCTTGGAAAACAGCTCGTGCTGCGACAGGGTCGGCTCCTTGCTGGTGTCCCAGTAGGCAGGCGAATGGCGCGAAGCCAGGGTGTCGGCCTTGTAGGTCTGGAACTTGATAGCGTCTGCCCCGCCCTCTTTGGCCTCGTCGACCAGGCGCTTGGCAATGTCCATGGAGCCTTCGTGGTTTACCCCGGCTTCGGCGATTACGTAGGGCCGGTACAGCTTGGCTTCATGGGGGTTGATCGAATTAAACAGCTCGAGAATGCTCATGCCAGCTCCACAATATCGTTGATCAGTTTCAGCGCGCGCTTGCGCCCGCTAGCCAGGTCGGCCTTGGCCATGAGGCCCGCCATGTACTGCCGCGAGGCATGGTTTTCGACCAGGCCTGCGAATGCGTCCAGAATTTGTGCTGCCGTCAGTGCCGTACCCAGCCCCAGGTTGAGGAAACCGTACTCGGCAGAGGCAAAGAAATGCGTCAGTTCGCGCTCGTTCTGTGCCAGCACGATGGCCGGCACATGCAGCGAAGCAACCTCATAGGTGGTGCGCCCTGCCGAAGTAAAGACGATATCGGCGGCGCTCATGTGTTCGGCGATGGTCATGCTGTTGCGATAGACCTTTACCTGCGGATAAGGCTCAAGCGTCTCGTAGCGGCAATAGCCAAAACCGGCCACGACCGCTATCTCGATGGCCTGGGCTGCGCAGTAAGCGTGAATCGCCTCGATTACCTTGAGGGTGTAGTTGTTCGGATCAACGCCACCAAAGGTCAGCAGCACTCGACCAACAGCCGCGGATACGGGTTTGGGCGGCGTCAACACGAACTCGTCACGCAGGATGAAGTACTCGTGCCCGAAGTAGTGCCGGGGCAGGATTTCTTTTTCGGGGTAGATGGCATTGACCACCAAATCAGCCAGTTTGGCACCCGGCCCGAGGTCTTCGAAGTTGATGACCTTGTAGCCATCTTCAGCCAATGCCTGCATGTACTCATGCGACGTATCGAGCCGATCATTGATGACGACATGCGGGTTGATCCTGCGGATATCGTCGAGGATGTCGACCTCAGCCTGCAGATGGACGCTGTAGTTCTTCGAGGCAATCTTGTCGAAGGCCAGCTGACTCTTGTCGTCCACCAGGAACTCGACCTGGTGATTGAGAATGTCGTTGGCAATCAGCAGGGTGTTGTAGACGTGGCCCAGGCCGATTTCCGCATACCCGGACACGACGAAGAGGATCTTCTTGCGCTTGAGGTAGAACTCGCAAAGGCTCCAGTCTTCGTAGGTGTCGATGTCAATGTCTTCACCACCGCGCAGCAGGTGCAGTTCTACGTTGGCACCGATACGGTTGTTCTCTGCAATGATCCGCCCGCGAGTAATCAGGAAACCGCCGGTTTCCTTGAAGATAGGCTCCAGGTACTGCCGATTGACCCGTTTCTGGTAGTTGGGCACGAAACGCCCGGCGTCTTTCTTCCAGGTCAGGTGGGTGTCGTCTTTGGCAGAGATAATGGTGTCGAGGGCTTGCTCGTTGAGCATCCGCTCCAACGCCGCATCCAGCGATGCGCTCTTCAGCAATGGCGAAGTGGGCTGCAAGGTTACGATCAGGTCGTAGGACTTGCCTTGCTTGGCTTGCGCCTGCTGGTAACCGTCAAAGATGACCGGATCAAGGGTGGTGTGATCCTGAGCCTTGGCTGCATCGCGCTGAATGATCCGCGCACCGAGCTTCTCTGAGATGGCCGCAATTTCGGCATCGTCCGTGGAGACATAGACATCCGGCGCATACTTGGAATTGAGCGCAGTCTGGATGCTGTAATAGATCAGCGGCTTGCCCGCCAGCGCCCGCAGGTTCTTCCGCGGGATGCCCTTGGAACCACCACGGGCGGGGATGATGACCAGAATATTGTTTTTCATTGCAAACCTTGCTCGGCGCCATCAGCACAGATGAAATGGGGGTGCGCTCAGCGACCGATCGAGTAGTAACGGATGCCTTTCTTGCTCATGCGAGCCGGGTCAAACAGGTTACGCCCATCGAAGATCACCGGGCTAGACAGTGCCTGTGTGATGAACTCGAAATCCGGCGCCTTGAAAGCCTGCCATTCGGTAACGATGATCAGGGCATCAGCTCCTTGCAAGGCTGCTTCCTTGGTACCACACAGGCGCAGATCTTCACGATTGCCATAGATGCGCTGAGTCTCGGCCATCGCTTCTGGATCATAGGCCTGCACCTGCGCGCCAGACTGCCACAAGGCCTCCATCAGCACACGGCTGGGCGCCTCGCGCATATCATCGGTATTGGGCTTGAAGCTGAGCCCCCACAGGGCAAACGTCTTGCCCTGCAGGTTGCCGTTGTAATGCGCCTGCAGTTTGCTGAACAGGACAGTCTTCTGTTCGCTGTTGCGCTGTTCGACAGCCTTGAGCAAGGTCGGCTCGAAATCGATGTTTTCGGCCGTACGAATCAACGCCTGCACATCCTTGGGGAAGCAGGAGCCGCCATAACCCGCACCGGCGTAGATGAAGTGATAACCGATGCGCGGGTCAGAACCGATCCCCTGGCGCACCATTTCGATATCGGCACCCAGCTTTTCAGCCAAGTTGGCCATTTCGTTCATGAAGCTGATCTTGGTTGCCAGCATGCAGTTAGCCGCGTACTTGGTCAGTTCGGCACTGCGCACATCCATGATGATGATTTTTTCGTGGTTGCGATTGAAAGGCGCGTAAAGCTCGCGCATGACTTCTTCGGTTGCCTTGCTGCCGGTGCCAATCACAATCCGGTCTGGCTTCATGCAATCGGCTACCGCAGAGCCCTCCTTGAGGAACTCGGGGTTGGAGACCACATCGAAGCTCAGCTCGCTGCGCCCACGCTGCTCCAGAATCTGATTTATACGCTGGCGCACTCTATCGGCTGTACCGACCGGAACGGTCGACTTGTCGATGATGATCTGGTGGCCTTCCATATGACTGGCAATGGTTTCTGCAACCGCGAGGACATATTTGAGGTCAGCGGAACCATCTTCATCCGGCGGGGTACCGACGGCGATGAACTGCACTTCGCCATGCTTGACCCCGGCGACTGCGTCAGTCGTGAAATTCAAGCGACCTGATGCATGGTTATCCCGGACCAGAGGCTCCAGACCCGGCTCATAAATCGGAATATGGCCCTGCTTCAGTCGTTCAACCTTTTGACTGTCTACATCGACGCAAACCACATCGTGGCCGACTTCAGCCAGCACGGCGCCCTGCACCAGACCGACGTAACCAATACCAAAAACCGTGACTTTCATGTCGCTTCCCGAGCTGTTACCGCGAAGATAGTTATCTTCGCCCATGCAGTAGTGAATGAGGCTTTATCAAGCCGCGGCAATCTCAGACAAGCGTCTCTTCACCAGCCCACGAATCAGGGCCACAAAGACACCCAGCATGCCGCCAATGATAACGCCAATAGCCAGGATCAGCGCCTTCCTTGGATTGGTTGGGGTTTGCGGTACTTCGGCTGCTCGGTCCAGGGTAAAGACCGCTACGTTATCCGGGTCCACATCGATGCCCTTGAGGAAGGCAAGTTGGGTCTGCAGATCGCGCAGCTCCTTGATGAAAGGATCGTCACTCTTGCGCTCGGTTAACGCCTGAAGCTCTGCCTCAAGCGCCCTGGTACCGCGCATGTACATCAATTCACCATCGACAAATGCGCCCAGCTCACTGTCCGCATAGGTTTTACCAGCAACGACCTGCGGTGCCGATAAACCAAGCGCCCCTGCAATCCGGAGAGCCTCTTGCAGGCGCGCCACGCGATCTTCACGCACCTGCAATGCACTGATGCGCAGCACATCGATGCGTCGCTCGATTGCCTGCACCCTGGTACTGATCTCGCTCAGCACGTTGCTCTGCATATCGCGATTGGCTTGTTCGGCAGCCATGGTGACGTAGAGGTTGACCCACTCTGCAGCACGTTCAGGGTCGTCCAGTTCAACTCTGACTTCGAAATTGTCCGGGCGCAGTTTCGGTTCTGGAGCCAAAGCCACCAGGGCGCTGCTGTAGCGGGCCCACAATGCATCACGCGGTTGTTCTTGCTCACTAACAGGCAAGGAAGGAATGTAAACCTGATCGAAAAAGTCTCGCCGCAAGGACTCCGAGCGCAGACTGCGGGTGAAAACGGCGTACACATCCGCCACCTTGAACTCGATCATTTCGGACTCGATGCGCCCCAGATTGTACGGTGCAATATCGCTGAGTCGCGGCGGTAGGATGCTGGCCTTGGCCTGATAGATCGCCGGACTCTGCAGGGCGTAGAAAAATGCAGCGGAAGCAGTGATAATAGTTATCAATACAATTAGAATCTTCTGCTGCCAGAGCAGTTGAAACAGATCCAGCAGGTCAATTTCACCCGAATCCTGAGGGATAGCCTGGCTTGAACTCACAAAAACTCCTCATGTTCTAATTTTTAGCGTCAGCGTAGACGCTGAATGAGCAGGCCCACTGCAGTGGCGTGCACAACCCCAAATCGTTCTACTGCAACAGACCGCATCACAAGGCTATTGAGCACCATAAAGCTGACCAGTCAGACAAGCTACTTACCAAGCCATGACTTAGGCAAGCATCGGGCCAAGCCTCGAAGTACCTTCAATAGGATAAATAACTGGTAGTGAGAAACGATGCCCCAACACTGCGACCAGCACAGCGTTGCTGATAGACGCTTCGGGCCAAGCGCAGGTGACAACTGTCCAATCTAGCCCGCGTCGATCCCATTCCGCGGCAATCGGACACTTGCAAGGCGGACCGAGACGGCGCGAAACGGGTGAGAAAAAGCAGCACGCTAACGCGCGAAGCTCTGTAACTGCGTTCCATAAAGAAATCCCGAGCTTCCATGTTAAAACAAGCAGCACAGCCACTTAAGGATGCGAATTCTGCCAAGCATTCAGTCAAAGACAAGTCTTGACAGACGAATGACGCCAATTTGACATCATCCTTACCCACACCCGCCTGTGCTTATGAGTTACCCCAACAGCCCCTTCTCATGCCAATGAGCTATCCAGCCCAATGACTCACAGGTAAGCTTTCCAGGCCTGTACTCAGCACCTAGCCACCCCGTATAAGCACTGTTATTCAAGCTTTTGAGCAAAGACACAATATCGAGCTCGCCACTTCCCGGCGCCCCTCTTCCCGGGCAATCGGCAAACTGCACATGACCGATGCGCCCAGCCAGTAATGCAATACCTGCCTCGATATCCAGCCCTTGCCGCGCCATGTGGTAGAGATCGAATTGCGCCAGGCAGTTCGGGTGATCAACAGCACGCAGCAGCTGGTCCAGATGTTCGGGGGTGTTGATCAGAAAGCCCGGCATATCGAATGGGTTGATCGCCTCACACAGCACGCGAATGCCCATGCATTGAAAGGCTTCGGCAGCCTTGCGTAGATTGGCCACCAGCGTTGCCAGCGCCTCATCACGCAGCAGCCCGGAGGCCTGCCGTCCCGGCAACACGTTGACACACATCGGCCGCGTCATCGCTGCATAAGTCAGCGCCTCCTGAAGCGCCAGATCAAATTCGGCCTGGCGCGAAGGCACTGCAGCCAGCCCGGCACCGCCACTCATCAGATCCCCCGCTGGCAGGTTGATCAGCACCAGCGGCATGCCGGCGCACTGCAGTGCTTCCTTGAGGCGGATGGCCGGAACCTCATAGGGAAACTGGATTTCCACACCATCGAACCCGGCAGCCGCAGCCGCCTGGATGCGCTCAAGCAGCGGTATTTCGCTGAACAGCATGGACAGGTTGGCGGCGACCTTCATGCGTCCGTCTCGCGATAGAGCTGCACCAGGGTGGCGGGATCATGCTCGAGATGGCCCTGACTGCCATGCAGACGCATCAGCTGTGCTGCCAGACCACTCATGGGCGTGGCGCTGCCCTGTTCGCGGGACAGCTTGCTGGCCGTATCAAGATCTTTGAGTAACGTGCGCACATGCCACTTGACCGGCTCGAACTGACTATCCGCCATCTGCGGCGCCAGTATCTGCAGCGGCCTGGAGTCGGCAAAGCCGCCAGCCAGTGCGGGAGCCAGCAGACAGGCGTCAACGCCAGCCTGCTCGGCCAAGGCCACGACCTCGGCAATCACCAACGCATTGCAGGCGACGATCATCTGGTTGCAGACCTTGGTCACCTGCCCGGCCCCGACCTCACCCATGTGCGTAAGGCGCTGACCGAGGTGGGCGAGAATCGGGCGGACTTGCTCGATATCCTCAGCCCGCCCCCCTGCCATGATCGCCAGGCTGCCAGCCTCAGCGCCGGGCGTACCACCGGATACCGGCGCGTCGACCCAGCGCATGCCGGTACGCTGCTCCAGCTCCGCAGCCATTTCGCGTGTTGCTGCAGGCTCAAGGCTGGAGAAATCAACCAGTAGTTGTCCGGCACGGGCGCCTTCGACAATACCGCCTGGGCCGAACACCACCTCACGCACCGCCGCGGTGTCAGCCAGACAGAGCATGACCACCTCGGCTTCGCTGCACAGCTGTGCCGGCGAAACGGCCGCCTGCGCGCCCTGCTCAAGCAAGGTTTGCAGTTTTTCCGGTGAACGGTTCCACACTCGCAACGGATAGCCCGCCGCCAGTAGGCGACGACTCATTGGCAGGCCCATCAAACCGATACCAGCGAACGCCAGACCGGGCGGGAATTCAGACATGCTGCGCTCCAGTAATTGAAGGATGTGGCGATCAGCCGGAATTACAGCGGGAGACGGGTAGAACCAATCGATGCAGCGGACTCAACGGCCGGAGGTGTCCATCATTGATGCTCTATCGCAGACACATCCGTCCGCGACCCTGCCAATAACGCACGCTGTCAATGCACCGTAGGCGCTTCTGCACGTTCCTGAGTCAGCACCCAGGGTGCCACCACCACCGCCCAGAGCTTGGGATCACGAGCCAGCAGATCTGCGGCGCGAGTTTCCTCGACCTTGGCCACCTGCCCGGCCTGCAACCAGCCGGCCACCTTGACCTGATCGTCTTCCGCGACGGCCAGCGCTACTTCGATCAGATCCAGTGCAGCACCGACCCAGAGCAAGGCACCGCGGGCAAAGAAGGGTTGTAGCTCCTGCCAGGTAATTGGGGCAGTTTCGCCAAGCAGTTTGGCATAGAGGGTGCTAGGTTGATCTGTCATGACGTGCCTGGATTGATGCAACTGATTGAAGGGCAGGCGCCATGATAACGTCAGCCTACGGGCAGGCAAATCTGCCGCACACTGCGGACTTGTCCTTTGACTGATAGGTCAAGCTGCAGTGCGCCGTTATTCTGTACGTTTGTTTCAATTAAGCGACACGCCCGCCTTCACCCCAGACTGCCTGCTTTTCAAGGCAGGAAACGGAGTTCTACACTGTCCCGGTACAGTTGCCGGGGGTGTGGCCGGGGAACTGATCCGGTCCTGCAGCTTTGGCCGCGTGGATTACAACAACGAAAAACACCAATAAAGAGTGGAGCACTATGAATAAGGCTAGCAAGCAAGTTTCCAAGCTGTTCGCCGCCATGGCTCTGGCTGGCATGACCAGCTATTCGATGGCCGCTGACACCATCAAGATCGCCCTGGCTGGCCCGGTTACCGGCGCTGTTGCCCAGTATGGCGAGATGCAGTTCATCGGTGCCGAAATGGCCATCGAGCAGATCAACAAGGCCGGCGGGGTAAACGGCGCCATGCTCGAAGGCATCAAGTACGATGATGCCTGTGACCCGAAACAAGCCGTTGCCGTAGCCAACAAGATCGTCAACGACGAAGTGAAGTTCGTGGTTGGCCATCTCTGCTCCAGCTCCACTCAGCCCGCGTCCGACATCTACGAAGACGAAGGCATCCTGATGGTAACCGCAGCTTCCACCAGCCCGGACATCACCGCTCGCGGCTACCAGCTGGTGTTCCGCACCATCGGCCTGGACAGCCTGCAAGGCCCGACCGCCGGCAACTTCATTGCTGACCACGTCAAGCCGAAAACCGTTGCCGTGATCCACGACAAGCAGCAGTACGGTGAAGGCATCGCCACCGCGGTCAAGCAGACCCTGGAAGGCAAAGGCACCAAGGTTGCCCTGTTCGAAGGCATCAATGCCGGCGACAAGGACTTCTCCGCACTGATCGCCAAGCTCAAGCAAGCCGGTGTCGATTTCGTCTACTACGGCGGCTACCACCCGGAACTGGGTCTGCTGCTGCGTCAGACCAAAGAAAAAGGCCTGAACGTCAAGTTCATGGGCCCGGAAGGCGTGGGTAACAAGGAAATCTCCGCCATCGCCGGTCCGGCCTCCGAGGGCCTGCTGGTAACCCTGCCGAAGTCCTTCGACCAGGATCCGAAGAACCAGGCCCTGGTAGATGGCTTCAAAGCCAAGAAGCAGGACCCGAGCGGCCCATTCGTGTTCCCGGCCTATGCTGCCGTGCAAGTGATTGCCGAAGGCATACAGAAGGCTGGCGACACCGACACCGCCAAAGTGGCTGCTGCGCTGCGCGCCAACAGCTTCGAAACCCCCACCGGAACCCTCGGCTTCGACGAGAAAGGCGATCTGAAGGACTTCAGCTTCGTGGTTTACGAGTGGCACCAGGACGGCAGCAAAACCGAAGCTAAATAAGCTTCCCGCCTGAACCCAGAGCCCACTGCACGCGCAGTGGGCTTTGTTTATCCGAAGAATCCCGGTCTTACGCTGCGCCACAAGCGCCGCCTTGCGTAGCGACCCAGGAGTTAGGCAATGCCTGATCTTTATCACTACCTGCAGCAGCTGATCAACGGCCTCACCGTTGGCAGTACCTATGCCCTGATAGCCATCGGCTACACCATGGTCTACGGCATCATCGGCATGATCAACTTCGCCCACGGCGAGGTTCTGATGATTGGCTCGTATGTAGCCTTCATCGCCATCGCCGGCCTGACCCTGATGGGTCTGGACAGCCTACCTATCCTGATGATTGGCGCTTTTTCCGCCAGCATCATTGTCGCCAGTGCCTATGGCTACAGTATTGAACGGGTGGCCTATCGCCCCCTGCGCGGCAGCAACCGCCTGATCCCGCTGATCTCCGCCATCGGCATGTCGATCTTCCTGCAGAACGAAGTGCTGCTGGCCCAGGACTCCAAGGACAAGGCCATCCCCAACCTGCTACCGGGCAACTTCGTGTTCGGCGAGAGCGCCATGCACAGCGTGACGATCTCCTACATGCAGGTGCTGATCTTCGTCGTCACCTTCATCGTGATGTACGGCCTGACCCTGTTCATCTCGCGTTCGCGCCTGGGTCGCGCCTGCCGCGCCTGCGCCGAAGACATCAAGATGGCCAACCTGCTGGGCATCAACACCAACAACATCATCGCCCTGACCTTCGTCATTGGCGCCACCCTGGCCGCCGTGGCGGCGGTGCTGCTGGGCATGCAGTACGGGGTGATCAACCCGCACATCGGCTTCCTCTATGGCATCAAGGCCTTCACCGCCGCAGTGCTCGGTGGTATCGGCAGCATCCCCGGCGCCATGCTCGGCGGCCTGGTACTGGGTGTGTCCGAAGCTTTTGGTGCCGATGTATTTGGTGATCAGTACAAGGACGTGGTGGCCTTCGGCCTGCTGGTCCTGGTGCTGCTGTTCCGGCCGACCGGCATTCTGGGCCGTCCGGAGGTTGAAAAAGTATGATGACCAAGAATCTCAAGACCGCCTTTTTCAGCGCCCTGCTGGTGCTGGCTGTGGCCTACCCGGTACTGGGCTTGAAGCTGACCACTGTCGGCATCCAGCTCGAAGTGCATGGCGCCAGCCCGGCCGTGCTGTGGACCATCGCAGCCTGCGCCATCGCCATGTTCTTCTGGCAGCTGTTTCGCAACCAGCTCGGCGCTGCCTGGGCCAATGCGCCCAAGCTGCCGGTGATGCCGGACAAGGCCAGCAACTTCCTGACCCTGCCCTCGACCCAGCGCTGGATCATTCTCGGCCTGATCGTCGTCGCCCTGGCCTGGCCGTTCTTCGGCAGCCGTGGCGCAGTGGACATCGCCACGCTGATCCTGATCTACGTGATGCTCGGCCTCGGCTTGAACATCGTGGTCGGCCTGGCTGGCCTGCTCGACCTTGGTTACGTCGGGTTCTACGCCGTCGGCGCCTACAGCTACGCGCTGCTGTCGCACTATTACGGCCTGGGTTTCTGGATCTGCCTGCCAATTGCCGGTCTGATGGCGGCCTTCTTCGGCTTCATCCTCGGCTTCCCGGTATTGCGCCTGCGCGGTGACTACCTGGCCATCGTCACCCTCGGTTTCGGCGAGATCATCCGCATCCTGCTGCGCAACATGACCGAGATTACCGGCGGCCCCAACGGCATCAGCAACATCGAGAAACCGAGCCTGTTCGGCCTGTCCTTCGAACGCCGCGCCGCCGAAGGCATGCAGACCTTCCACGAGTACTTCGGGATTGCCTACAACGGCATCAACAAGGTGATCTTCCTCTACCTGATCGCCCTGCTGCTGGTGTTGCTCACCCTGTTCGTGATCAACCGCCTGCTGCGCATGCCGATCGGCCGTGCCTGGGAAGCCCTGCGTGAAGACGAGATCGCTTGCCGCGCGCTGGGCATGAACCCCACAGTGATCAAACTCTCGGCCTTCACCCTCGGCGCCTGCTTCGCCGGTTTTGCCGGCAGCTTCTTCGCCGCGCGCCAGGGCCTGGTCACGCCGGAGTCGTTCACCTTCATCGAGTCGGCGATCATCCTCGCCATCGTCGTACTGGGTGGTATGGGCTCGCAGCTCGGCATCATCCTCGCCGCCGTGGTGATGATCCTGTTGCCGGAACTGGCTCGCGAGTTCAACGAGTACCGCATGCTGATGTTCGGTGCCCTGATGGTACTGATGATGATCTGGCGTCCGCAGGGTCTGCTGCCCATGCAACGCCCGCACCTGGAGTTGAAACCATGAGCCGCCCGATTCTTGAAGTCAGCGGGCTGACCATGCGCTTCGGCGGCCTGCTGGCCGTGAACAATGTCGCCCTCTCCGTCCAGCCCAAACAAGTGGTCTCGATGATCGGCCCCAACGGCGCCGGCAAGACCACCGTGTTCAACTGCCTGACCGGCTTCTACCAGCCAACCGGCGGAGTGATCCTGCTCGACGACGAGCCGGTGCAGCACCTGCCCGGGCACAAGATCGCCCGCAAAGGCGTGGTGCGGACATTCCAGAACGTTCGCCTGTTCAAGGAAATGACTGCGGTGGAGAACCTGCTGGTCGCCCAGCATCGCCACCTCAACACCAACTTCCTCGCCGGCCTGCTGAAAACCCCGAGCTTTCGCCGCAGCGAACAGCGGGCGATGGAATACGCCGCGCACTGGCTGGAACAGGTCAACCTGACCGACGTCGCCAACCGCCCGGCCGGCACCCTGGCCTACGGCCAGCAGCGTCGCCTGGAAATCGCCCGCTGCATGATGACGCGCCCGCGCATCCTCATGCTCGACGAGCCGGCCGCCGGCCTCAACCCGCGCGAGACCGAAGACCTCAAGGCACTGATCGGCATGCTGCGCCATGACCACGATGTGACCGTGCTGCTGATCGAGCACGACATGAAGCTGGTGATGAGCATTTCCGACCATATCTACGTGATCAACCAGGGCACTCCCCTGGCGGACGGCACGCCGGAGCAGATCCGCAACAATCCGGACGTGATCAAAGCCTACCTGGGGGAAGCCTGATGCTGCGTTTTGAAAACGTCTCCACCTTCTACGGCAAGATCCAGGCCCTGCACGATGTCAGTATCGAAGTGCAGCAAGGCGAGATCGTCACCCTGATCGGCGCCAACGGTGCCGGCAAGTCGACCCTGCTGATGACCCTGTGCGGCAACCCGCGCGCGGCCAGCGGTAGCATCCGCTACATGGGCGAGGAACTGGTCGGCCAGGACTCCTGCGACATCATGCGCAAGAGCATCGCCGTGGTGCCGGAAGGCCGCCGCGTATTCGCCCGCCTGACCGTGGAAGAAAACCTGGCCATGGGCGGCTTCTTCGGCAGCAAGGCCGATAACCAAGAGCAACTGGACAAGGTGCTGCACCTGTTTCCGCGGCTCAAGGAGCGCTTCGATCAGCGTGCCGGCACCATGTCCGGCGGCGAGCAGCAGATGCTCGCCATCGGCCGTGCGCTGATGAGCAAACCCCAGCTGCTGCTGCTCGACGAGCCGTCGCTGGGCCTGGCGCCGATCATCATCCAGCAGATCTTCGACATCATCGAACAGCTGCGCAAGGATGGCGTGACCGTGTTCCTGGTCGAGCAGAACGCCAACCAGGCGCTCAAGCTGGCCGACCGTGCCTACGTCTTGGAGAACGGTCGTATCGTCATGCAAGGCAGCGGTGCCGACCTGCTGGTCGACCCCAAGGTACGTGACGCCTACCTCGGCGGTTGATGTTTGTGGCCTGAATGAAAACGGCCCCTAACGGGCCGTTTTCATTTAACCAACTGACGGAAGGCCAACAGCCGTGACCGTCCGCCAGTAGAATCGCCACCTTCTTTTTCTCCTGCGCCTATCACCACCCGACAGGCTCATGAAAATCGGCAGCCAGCAACCCGGCCTGCCGCCCACCGGGATAGCCCATCGGCGAGCCCGTCGAATCACAGGAACCATCATCCATGCTCCTTCGTCCTCTGGTAAAACTGCTCGCCCGCACCAGCCTGGTAACTCAGATCATCATCGGCCTGATCGCCGGTATCCTGCTGGCGCTGCTGGCGCCGCAAGCCAGCGATGAAGTCGGCTTCCTCGGCAGCCTGTTCATCTCGGCCCTGAAAGCCGTGGCACCGATTCTGGTGTTCATCCTGGTGGCCTCGGCGATTGCCAACCACAAGCCCGGTCAACCGACCCATATTCGCCCGATCCTGGCGCTGTACCTGATCGGCACGCTGTCCGCCGCCATCGTCGCGGTGATCGCCAGCAGCCTGTTCCCCTCCAGCCTGGTGCTGAGCGATGCAGCCACCGGCAGCACTCCGCCGGGCGGCATCGCCGAAGTGCTCAAGGCCCTGGCCCTGAGTGCCGTGGACAACCCGGTCAATGCGCTGCTCAAGGGCAATTTCATCGGCATCCTGGCCTGGGCCATTGGCCTGGGTATCGCCATTCGCCACGGCAGCGACACCACCCGCGCGGTGTTCGGCGACCTGGCCGAAGGTGTTTCATTGATCGTCAAAGTGGTGATCCGCTTCGCTCCGCTCGGCGTGTTCGGTCTGGTCGCCACCACCTTTGCCGACGCCGGTCTCAAGGCCCTGCTCGGTTACGCCCACCTGCTCGCCGTGCTAGTCGGCTGCATGCTGTTCGTCGCACTGGTGGTCAACCCGCTGATCGTCTTCACTCAGATCCGCCGCAACCCCTACCCGCTGGTGTTCACTTGCCTGCGCGAAAGCGGCATCACCGCCTTCTTCACCCGCAGCTCGGCGGCCAATGTGCCGGTCAACTTGCAGCTGGCCGCACGCCTGGGCCTGCATGAAGACACCTACTCGGTATCCATCCCTCTGGGCGCCACCATCAACATGGCCGGTGCGGCCATCACCATCAGCGTGCTGAGCCTGGCCGCCGTGCACACCCTTGGCATCACCGTGGACATTCCCAGTGCAATTCTGCTGTGCGTGGTATCGGCGGTTTGCGCTTGCGGCGCATCGGGCGTGGCTGGTGGTTCGCTGCTGCTGATCCCACTAGCCTGCAGCCTGTTCGGCATCCCCAGCGAAGTGGCCATGCAGGTGGTGGCGATCGGCTTCATCATCGGCATCCTGCAGGACAGCGCCGAGACCGCGCTGAACTCTTCCACCGATGTGCTGTTCACCGCCGCCGCCTGCCTGGCGCGCGACAAGGTCTGAGCCGTTGCCACAGCGAGCCGCCCGCAAGGTGGCTTGCTGTGGGTTCTGGCGCGCTTGATCGGTGCTGTAGTAGGGTGCCTGCGCACAGCCTAGGCGACACAATCCGTGCGCTCCGCTGCCCCATGCAACCACCATCGGAAAGGACTTCCAGCATGTACCAAAGCATTCTACTGGCGCTCTTCGGCCTGACCCTGACAGGCAGTGCCTGGGCCGGCTGCGGCGAAGGTCGCGGCACCTGTTACTACTACAAGCAGGGCGAGCTGAAGAGCCAGGGCGCATGCGCCGTGACCACCTGCGCGGCCACCGACCAGTATTTTTTCACCCACTGGAACTGGGACAGCGGCAACGAGGTGCGCATTGACTGGGACACCAAGGCCCAGCAGCTGCTGGTCAACGGCAAACCTGGCTACAGCCTGGCGTTGCCCTACAAGGACGACAAGATGATCTGCTACGCAGTGGCCGCCAGCGACGAACTGGTATGCAACGACTCCGGCAACTACTGATCGGCGTAGCACACCGGCGAGCTGGGTGGCCCACCGTTACTCTTCGAGACACTCAACCAGTACCCGCTCGCCCTACTCCGGATAAACGGCGCCGACACAGAAACGATCTGGATATTAGCGATTCACTCGACGACAACGTCGTCGTTGGCTGCCTCATCGTCCTCATCATTGCTGGCATTGATGCCACTGAGAATGACCAGCTCGTGGCTCGCCTCGCCAGCCGCGATCTGCCAGCTGTCACTCGCCGCACCCTGACTGGCAGCGGCGATGGCCGCAGCACTGAAGTTCCACACGCGGCGTTCGCGACCATCCATGCACTCCACGCGCAGTTGCAGCTGCTCGCCAGAAGCCTCTTCGATAAGGTCGAACTGCCAGGCATGCAGACCATCGATCAGCAGCATGTCGGCGTGTTGCAGGGCGTTCAGCAGAGTGGTGGTCATGGCATTCAGTCACACAGGAAGGGAAGCACCATGATAAGTGATGCTGCCCGCTACGTAAGCTAAAGGCCTGCTCAAAGACTTATTCTGGCTCGCTGCAGGTCGCCGTGATGGTGGATAAGCAAAGCGTTACCCACCCTACAAAGCATGCCAACCCGCACAGGGTGGAAAACTGCACTGCGGCTTTCACCAATGAGGTCAGAAAACCGCCTGACTGACGAGGCATTGAACAGGCTTTAAGCCGTTGGTTGGCGTGGCAACTCCAGGCTGGCACGCAGGCCGCCCTGAGGCAGATTGCTCAGGTGAATACGCCCGCCCAGGCGTGTGGCAATCATTTGCACGATGGCCAGGCCGAGTCCGGCGCCCTGGCTATTGTCACGACTATAGAAACGTTCAAAGACCCGCTCCAGCTCATCGGCAGCGATACCCGGCCCCTGATCCTCGACACTCAGGCACAGTTTCTCGGTATCGCCACCGAGCAGCACTCTCAGCTGACCTTGAGCCGGGGAGAAATTCGCTGCATTGGTCAGCAGGTTCTGCAGGGCAATGCCGATGGAGCCGGCGTCTGCTGCCAGGCGATAGTCGCCCTCGGCCACTTCCAGCGACAACTCCAGCCCCTGCTTGAGCACCCAGGGCGTCAGCTCGGCCAGAGTTTCGCGGGTCAGCGCCTGCAGGTCGATGATCGGCCAGTTGCCCTTGGCCAGCGTCGGTTCGACCCGGGCCATGGTCAGCAGCTGATTGACCACCCGGGTAGCGCGATCGATACCGCCGATCAGGAAACCCAATGACTCGCTGCGCTGGGCTTCATCGCTGGCCTGGATGGCGTTCTGCACATGCACGCGCAGCACCGCCAGCGGCGTGCGCATTTCATGTGCAGCGTCGGCAATGAAGCGCCGCTCGCGCTCCAGCACCTGATCAATCTGCGCCAGCAGGCGATTGAGCGCCGCTTGCATCGGCTCCAGTTCACTGGGTAAAGGTTGTAGTTGCAGGGGGTCCAGCGAGTCGGCATGCCGTGCACGGATCACCGCCGCCATATTGCGCAACGGCTGCAATCCCCAACCGATAGCCCACCAGATGAATGCAGCCAGCACAACGCTACCGATCAGGTTGGGCAGCAGGGTGTGACGGACGATGCTGGCCACCAGTTCCTGGCGCACATCGTCGCGCTCGCCGATCCAGATGCGTACGCCCTGCTGCTCGTCGATCAGCAAAAAGCCGCGCCACTGGTGTGACCCCAGATCGATATCGGCGAACCCGGCCTGGTGCGGCGGTTCGGCCAGTTGCGGGGCACTGGCGGTACGCACCAGCACCTCACCCGTAGGCCCCCAGACCTGAAAGGCCAGCTTGCTCTCATAGGGATGCCCCGGTTTGTGTTGACCTGCCTGACCAAGCGCCGAGTTGAAGGCAGCGTACAGCTCGCTGCGCTCGGCACTGGGCAAGGGCGTACGCATTACGCCCTGCAGCAGACGCGCGGTATTGACCAGTTGGGCGTCGTAGACCTCCTCCACCTCGTGGGAGCTGTCCAGGTAGTTGAACAGCGAGATCAGCGCCGTGCCCAGCAGCAACAAACTCAGCACCAGGGCCAGGATGCGCCGGCGAATCGAGGTCATGGCTGTTCTTCCACCAGGTAACCGACGCCGCGCACGGCACGGATCAGGTTGTTGAACAGCTTCTTGCGCAGGTGATGGATATGCACTTCCAGGGTATTGCTCTCGGCTTCTTCGTCCCAGCCATAGAGCGACTGGGCCAGGCGTTCGCGGGTCAGCACCTTGCCCGGCTGCGACAACAGTTCGTGCAGCAACAGGTATTCCTTGGGCGTCATCGGCACGGCCTTGCCCTGGTAAGTGACTTGCTGGGACGACGGGTCAAGACTGACACCGGCATGCTCGATGCGCAGCTCGGCGCGTCCGGCACTGCGCCGCAGCAAGGCGCGCAGACGGGCCTTGAGCTCATCGAGGTCGAAGGGTTTGATCAAGTAGTCGTCGGCACCGGCATCCAGCCCGGCTATACGATCCTCGGTGGCGTCGCGCGCCGTGAGGATCAGTACCGGCAAGGCTGAACCACTCTTGCGCAACTGTTGCAGCACCTGGATGCCACTCAGCCGCGGCAGCCCGAGATCCAGCACCACCAGGTCGAAGGTTTCGCTGAGCAGGGCATGCAGCGCACTGGCGCCGTCCTGCAGCCAGTCCACGGTGTAGCCTTCCTGGCGCAACCCCAGGCGCAGGCCCTCGCCCAGCGCCTTGTCATCCTCGACCAACAGTAAACGCATGCCGTGCCCTTAGTTCAGTGCTTCTGTATGGCGATTGCTATAACAGCTAATAACGTGTGTAGGAGCCAGCTTGCTGGCGATGCTTTTCGCTCTGCGCTGGATCGCCAGCAAGCTGGCTCCTACCTAGAGCTATAGCTCCGTGTAAGCCATGACCGGGACATAGCCTTCTTTATTTCAGCTCGGCTTCCACGGCCTTGAGCAGGGTGTCGATCTCGCCCTGACGCCCCTGATCAGCCAGCTCGCGCCCCGGACGCGCCGGCGCCTGTTTGGCCTTGAGCAAAACTTCACGAGCTTCGGCGAATTTGTCCTGGCGGTAAAGGTAGTCACCCCAGAAATATAGGCTGTCGATTCCTGTGGGGTTGAGTTTGAGCGCCTGCTGCAGCAACTGCTGGGCTTTTTCCTCATCGCCGAAGCCGATCGGCCAGCCCGGCACCCGCGCATACAGGGTGCCCAGACTGGTGTAGGCCGAGCCTTGCAGAGCCGCAGGATCAAGCTGAATGGATTTTTCCAGGAAATCACGCGCGCTCTTGGCCTTGCCCAGCGCGCCGAGGCCTCCCTGGGCACCCGCCCAACTGCTGGTGACGATGCCGTGCCAGACCCAGGCTTCGGCAGCCTGCGGCTGCTCACGAGTGAAGGCGGCGCTGTCGGCGGCCAGTTGCTCGAAGGCCTTTTCCTTTTGCGCGGCATCGGTCTGGTACTGGATCTGCGCCCAGCGCTCCTGCACCTGCTTGAGCCGTTGCGTGCCGGCTTCATCCAGAGCCCAGGCCGGCAGACTGAAACAGAGGGTAAGTAACACGGTGAGCAATTTATTCATCGATGGGACTCCTTGTGACTGAATTGACGGATCAGCGGCAGCTGCTTGCGCAAGGCCTTGTCGACTACGCCGGGGAGCATGCTGTTGAGGCGTACGAAGAACTTTTCCGGCCAGCCGAGGTACAACTCGCTGCGGTCAGCGACTATGGCTTTCAAGACCTCGGCAGCCACCTGCTCCGGCGCATCCATGGTCACCTTGAGCGCCGAATTGAGTGCCACGGCCGCGGCGCTGTTCATGCTGGTACGGGTGGCACGTGGGGCGACATACAGCACACCGACGCCGGTATCCGCCACTTCGCGGCGCAGCGCCTCGGAGAAACCGCGCAGGGCAAACTTGCTGGCACAGTAGGTGGCGTAACCGGCATAACCGATGGAGCCGTAGATCGAGCCAACGTTGACCAACAGGGCCTGACGCTGCTGACGCAGCAGAGGCAACAGGGCCCGGGTCAGCTGGACGGTGGCGACCAGATTGAGGCCGAGCATGTCGGCGATTTCCTGATCATCCAGCTGCTCCAGCATGGCAAAGCGATTGCTGCCTGCAGCATTGATGACCAGGTTGAGGCCGCCCAGACTGCGCGCTGCCTCGACTACCGTCTGACGCCCGGACAGGCTGGTCAGGTCGGCTTCGACGCGCCGCAGTTGCTTGGGATAGCGCCGCGCCAACTCATCCAGTGCCTGCCCCTGGCGCGATACAGCGAGCACCTGGGCGCCACCGGCACACAGCTGCTCAGCCAGCGCCAGGCCGATGCCACCGCTGGCGCCGGTAAGCAACGCGCGACACTCAGGCAGCCGCATGCTGCACCTCGTTGCTGCGCGGCAAGCCACGGAACATATCGGTGTAGAGGCGGTAGACCATTTTGCTGGCGTGGATGACCGCAGCTTTGTCTTCCGCGCACTCCAGGCGGTCCATCAGACCGCGGTAGGTCTCCATGTGGCCGATATCCAGCGCACCATGGGAGAACAGATAGCTGAAGGCTTCCTTGGGCAAGCCCAGGCGGCTCTGAATGGTGCCGGCGGCCTGACTGGCCAGGGCGATGCTGGTGCCTTCGAGCACGTTGACCATACCGAACAGTGCGACCGGATTACCGCGGGCAATGGTGTCGTAGAGGAAGCTGACCATCAGCTCGATGGCGGCGGACGGCTGCCCGTTGCGCACCGCCTCGGCGTCGCCACCACAGGCGGCAATGTCGTTAAGGATCCACTGCTCGTGGCCGTACTCTTCCTCGATGTATTCACACACCGCCTGGCGCAACCACTCCAGACGCGCCGGCAGGCGTGCACCGCAAGCCATCATCAACGGCACGGTGTGGCGCACGTGATAGTAAGCCTGGGTCAGGAAGGCGATGTAGCTGTCCAGACTGACCTGACCGGCCAGTGCATCCTGGATCACCGGCTGGCTGAACAGGGTCTGGCGCTCTTGGGCGGTGGTGGCTTGCAGCTCGTCAAAAAATTTCATGGTGGACCTCATGCGGTTAAGGGTTCAGAAAACAACTCGCCGTAGTGCGCCAGGATGGCGTCGCGGCGGGGCCGGCCATTGGCCGTGAGCAGGCCATTGGCTGGGGTAAAGGGTTGTTCCAGGCGCCGCCATTGGCCGACCCGGGCATAGTCCGGCAGGCCGGCATTGGCGGCCTGTACGGCGGCTTCCAGCACGCAGTCCGGGCAACTCGGATCAAATGGCCAGAGCAATGCCACGTTGCGCGACAGGCTTTCGCCATGCACAAAGGCCTGGGCGATAGCGCCGCGCTGGGTAAGTTCGGCCTCGACCCACTCCGGGTTGACGTTGCGGCCGAAGCTGGTGGTGAACTGATGTTTCTTGCGCCCACGCAGATAGAGGTAGCCGTCGCTATCGAACTCGCCGATATCACCGGTCGGCCACCATTCACCGTTGAAGGCCGGTTCACCGAGATAACCGAGCAGAGTCGAGCCGCTGACCAGCACTTCGCCGTCCTCGGCCAAACGAACCTGCACATGACTGAGCGGCTTGCCTACACTGCCCGGCCGGTGCGCATCGGGACGGTTCAGGCAAACCACCGAGGCGCATTCGGACAGACCGTAACCTTCATAGACCGGCAGGCCGACGCGCACGGCGCGCTGCAGCAGATCCACGGAAACCTTGGCACCGCCGACGGCGATAAAACGAAAGCCACTGGCCGGCACCGCGCCACGCTCGATGGCGGTGACCAGGCCGAGCAACAGTTGCGGCACCAGAATCAGGCTCTGCGCGCCACGCACCATCAGCAGACCGAGCAGGCGCGGCCAGTCGACGCCGCTGGCCCCCTGGATCCCCAGTTGGCGTTGCGACGGCACGCTGAGCGTGGCGCCGGCGAGCAAGGCCGCGTAGATGCCGAGGTTTTCCAGCAACACGGCCAGGGGCAATACCGCCAGGTAATGCTGCGGCGCACTGCTGCGGCTGACACTCTCCAGCTCGCGGGCCACGCGAAGCATGGCTTCGGCACTCAGGCACACGCCCTTGGGTGTACCCGTGGTGCCGGAGGTGTAGGTGATCTTGGCCGTACCAGCGGGCAAATGCGCATTGCCGGCCTGTGCCATCGAGCGCCAGAACAGGCCATCGTGGCGAAAATCACAGCTTTTCAGCTCCTCGGCCATGCTCTCTTCGGCGATCACCAGAGTCGCCTGGCTCTGCTGCAGACAATGGGCGCGCTGGGCCGGACTGAAGAACGGCGGCAGGATCACGCAGGCAATCCCGGCAAACAGCCCGGCCAGATCCCAGAGCACGGCCTCGGTGCCGTTCTCCAGGGCCAGGGCGAAAACCTTGACGCCCTGCATGCGCAGCAAGGCTTCACGGCGCTGCACTTCCTGCAGCAGACTCTGGTAATCCACGCGCTCACTGTCACCCCACAAGGCCAGGCGCTTGGGTTGCGCCTCGGCATGAGCCTGCAGGACAGTGCGCAGGTGCTGCAGTTCAGGCTGCATGGGAGGCCTCCTCACAGGGCAGGAGAAAACCCAGGCGTTGCAGCACACCCTGCTCGCACAGCTGGCGATAACCCAGCTGGATATTGCCGGCGAACACCTGCGGGCGCTGCTCGTAGTACTGTCCCCAGTCATGGCGTTGCTCGCCAAGATGCTGCGGGTCCGCCTCGCACAGGCGCAGCGGCTCCAGGCCCAGGCGGCGGAAGCTATTGATCAGAGTGGCCGCGCCGGTGAACACCACCCATTGCAGGCCACGGCGAGCGAGCAGGCAGGTCATGGCAATAATGATCAGCCGTGCGTTGCCGGGGCTGCTGGCCGCCAGATTGCCGACCTCGACGATTTCGCTGCGGCTGACCGGGCGTTCGGCCAGACGGGCAATCACGCTGTCCACCGGTTCCTGCAGGTACTGTTCGAGAAACAGCTCTTCGCTGCGAGCCAGACGCGCGCCACACACGGCCGTCAGCTGCTCATCCGGCGTGCGCAGGCCAAGCAGCTCGGGCATGAAATGGTTGACCCGGGCACCGTGGGCTTCGTTGAAGCGCTGCTGGATAAAGTGCTCGTAGGCCGCGCGCTGCGGGGCCTGCTCGCCGACCAGGCAGAGGCTGGACTGGCGCGCCGGATCAGCACCGAAGTGCAGCGGGAAGACGGTATTCCACTCGGGATAATGCATCGGGCTCCCTCCACGGGACAGTTCGTGGAGGTGAGTATCTGCAGCGAGTCTTAATGAATCCTGAAGCTGGCGGGAAGTAGAGGCGGCTCAGAACCTGTTCACAATCTTCTGGACTAGAGCCAGACAAGGCAAAAACAGGCGAGGAAGCGCAGTTTACGATCTGTAAATGAGCATGACTCGCTTCACTCGCCCTTCGGGTCGCGCTGAAGCGCGTTAGCCGCAAGCGGCTTGCCGAGCCTGTTTTTAACGCGGTATGGCCGACGGACAGGAGATCGTGAACAAGTTCTCAGCCCTCCAGACGCGCCAGACGTTCTTCCAGCGCCGCCACCCGCGCCTCCAGCTCAGCGATGCGGCTGTCGTCCGCGGCACCGGCGCGCGGTGCGCTGTCGGCCTGGCTACGCGCGGCCAGCAAGGCCTCCAGGTCTGCTGGCTCGCCAAGCAGGTGCATATAGCGGTCCTCGCGCTGTCCGCTCTGGCGCGGCAACAGCATGGCCAGGCCACGGGCCGCAAGGCGCTCCAGCTGGTGCTGTACTTCGGCGACATCATCGAACTGGAACAGGCGGTTGCTGCGCGTCAGCAGCTCGTTGAGGGTCTGCGGCCCGCGTAGCAGCAGCAGACCGATCAGCGCCACCTGCGGCTTGACCAGCTCCAGAGTCTTGTCTGCCCGCTGCTCCCAGCGGTCGGCACGCCCGCCCATCACCAGGCGGCTCAGGCCGCGCCCTTCGAGGCTGCGCAGGCCCTGGCCAACCTGACCTTCGGTAAGGGTCATCAAGGGCTCGCGGCTGGTCTTCTGGTTGCAGGCCAGGACCACAGCATTCACGGTGAGCGGGTAAGTTTCCGGCGTGGTGGCCTGTTTTTCGATCAGGCAACCGAGGATGCGCGCTTCGGTGGCGCTGAGCGGATCAATCCCCGCAGTGGTATCGGCTTCGCTGGACATGCGGCTATCCCTACAGTGACAAAGGCCACTAGCCTGACACGTGCACGGCCGGCAGGGAATCTTCACTGATTCACCGCCAGGCTAGCCGCACGCGTGAAATCACAGCCACCCTTGAGATAGCGCCAGGCTCTGGGTAACGTGGCCGCACTTTGCCCGGAGAACCATCCATGTCGCCTGCCCGTTCCCTGTTGTTCGCCCTCGTGCCGCTGTTCGCCGGTTGTCAGGTATTCAAGCAGCCTGAGCCGCCGGTGCCCCTGCAGCGCCTGCAGGGTGAGCTGAGCGCCGGCAGCAGTGGCCTGCTGTTTCGTCCGTGCGGCGAGCAACGCCAGTTCAGTATCAGCAACGACGGCACGACCGATATCGTGCGCGAGGCGGCAGAACTGCTCGCCGACGGCCCTGGACCATTGTTCGCCGATATCAGTGGCCAGCTGGGGGCCAGCACAGCCAAGGATGTCGCCGGGCAACTGCAGCTCAGCGAGGTGTACCGTATCCAGCGTGAAGGACCGGCCTGTAATGAAGCCGGTTTTCAACGCCTGCTGTTGCGCGCCAATGGCAACGAACCGGACTGGAGCCTGAGCGTGACCGGCAAGGGCCTGGCCTTGTTCCGTCCTGGTCAACCGGCACTCGCCCTGCCCTATCTGGAAGAAGCACTGCCGGATGGCCGCTTCAACCTGACCAGCGAAGCCAACGACCAGCGTCTGGATCTGTGGGTAGCCCCGCAACGCTGCACCGACAGCATGAGTGGCACGGTGCAGCACCTGAGTGCCGAACTGCGCCTGGACGGTCAGATCTACCGTGGCTGCGCCTCGTTCGGCGGCGCGCGTAACCGCTGAAAGCCTGCCCGCGATCCCAAAACGCCCCTCTCCCCAGCCCTCTCCCGTGAACGGGAGAGGGAGCACAAGCGACTCGCAGCCGTATCTACACGCTGCAAAAGCACAGCGCAGCAACTCCACAGCGCGTTGCGCGCAAATAGAAAATCGTCACCCGACTCAGCAAAGCCGCCACGCAAGGCAGCTTCGTCCCTGGCCGCCTATGCTCTAGGCAAACCAGCCAGTCGGAGACTGCCATGCTGCGTATTGCCCTCAATGGATATGGGCGCGTTGGTCGCGCCCTGCTTCGTGCCCTGTTCGAGCGCGGGTTGGAAAACCAGTTGCACGTCGAGGCGATCAACGAAATCGGCGAGTTCAAGACCCTCGCCCACCTGACCCGTTTTGACTCCACCTTCGGCCGTTTCAATGGCCATGTCGGTCTGCATGAAGATGTCATGCAGGTACATGGTCAATCGATCCGCCTGTTGGGCGAGAAAGAAATCAGCAAACTGCCCTGGAAGCAGTTGGCCGTGGACGTGGTGGTGGATTGCACCGGACGCCTGAAAAAACGCACGCTGGCCGAACAGCACCTGGTTGCTGGCGCGCCTCGGGTGCTGCTCTCGTACCCGCTGGACACCGCCGACCTGACCGTGGTCTATGGCGTCAATCATCACCTGCTGGGTAACCAGCAAATTGTCTCCAACGCCTCCTGCACCACCAACTGCCTGGCGCCACTGGCCCAGGTGCTGCATACCGCCGTGGGCATCCGCCAGGGCCTGATGACCACGGTACATGCCTACACCAACGACCAGAACCTGCTGGACAAGACCCATAACGATCTCTACCGCGCCCGCGCTGCGGCACTGTCGATGATTCCCACCAGCACTGGCGCGGCCAAGGCGATCGGTCTAGTGATTCCGGAGCTGGCCGGACGCCTGGATGGCCTGGCGATTCGTGTGCCGACCGCCAATGTCTCGCTGCTCGATCTGACCTTCAACAGCGAGCACCCGACCAGCCGCGAGGCGATCAATGACACCCTGAGCAAGGCCGCCCGGCAGTTCCCGCTCGGCGTGATGGAATGCAATGACCTGCCACTGGTGTCCTGCGACTTCAACGGCTATCCGGTGTCGTGCGTGGTCGACCTCAATCACACCCGCGTACAGGGCGACAATCTGGTCAAGGTACTGGCCTGGTACGACAACGAATGGGCCTTCGCCAACCGCTTGCTGGACGTGCTACTGACCTGGCTCAAGCCACAGGGGCCCGTCGTTTAGCGACGATCAAAGTCTTGCTCTGGTGCGCTGCCGCCGTAATGGTGGGTAAGCAAAGCGTTACCCACCCTACAAAGCATGCCAACCCTGGTAGGGTGGAAAACCGCGCTGCGCTCTCCACCTGCACACCGTCACAAGCCAGCCCGGCGCAGATGGTCCGGCAGGGCAACGCCCTGCTCGGCGCAGGCCGCCACGCAGTTGATCAGCGGCGCCAGCTCGAAGCCCTCGGCCTGCAGCCAGCTGGCATCGTAGTAGCTGGTGGCGTAGCGCTCGCCGCCATCACAGAGAATGGCCACCACCGAGCCCTGTTCGCCAACCGCCCGCATCTGCTGTGCGGCCAGCAGCGCGCCAATCAGGTTGGTGCCACTGGAGGCGCCAACCCGCCGTCCCAGGCGCTGCGCCAGGTAGTGCATGGCCGCCAGCGACAGGGCGTCCGGTACCTTGCACATGGCGTCGATCACCTGCGGCAGGAACGACGCTTCGACCCGTGGCCGACCAATGCCCTCGATGCGCGAGCCGCAGTCCAGGGTCAGGCTGCGGTCGCCACTGACGTAGCTGTCGAAGAACACCGAACGCTCGGCGTCGGCGCACAGCACCCGGGTGCCGAGCTGGCGGTAGCGCACGTAACGCCCGAGAGTGGCCAAGGTGCCACCCGTACCGGGGCTGGAGACCAGCCAGCTGGGCTCGGGGAAACGCTCGTGACGCATCTGCTGGAAGATCGACTCGGCGATGTTGTTATTGGCCCGCCAGTCGGTGGCGCGCTCGGCGTAGGTGAACTGGTCCATGAAGTGCCCCCCGTGCTCGGCGGCCAGACGTCGGGACTCGGCGTGGATCTGCGTCGGATCGTCGACCAGATGGGTCTGCCCACCATAGAAGGCGATCTGCGCCAGCTTTTCGCGGGCCGTGCTGGCTGGAACCACGGCGATGAAAGGCAGACCGAGCAGGCGGGCAAAATAAGCCTCGGAGATCGCCGTGGAGCCACTGGACGCCTCGATCACCGGCGCCCCTGGCTTGAGCCAGCCATTGCACAGCGCATAGAGGAACAACGAGCGGGCCAGGCGATGCTTGAGGCTGCCGGTGGGATGGCTGGATTCGTCCTTGAAGTACAACTCGACACCGGGAAAGCCCGGCAGGTCGAGGGGGATCAGGTGGGTGTCGGCGCTGCGCTGGAAGTCCGCCTCGATGATGCGCACGGCTTCACGGGTCCACTGACGGCTATCGCTCATGACTGCTCCTCAATCGAGAATCCCGGCTGGCGGAGGCACACTGCTGCGCCACTGGCTCAGCGCCACACCGACGAATACCAGTGCCGCCGCCAGGTATTGCAGCGGGCTCAGGCTCTCACCCAGCAACAGCGCGGCAAAAATCAGGGTGAACACCGGAATCAGGTTGGTGAACCCAGACGCCTGACTGGCCGGCAAGCGGCTCACCCCATAGTTATAGAGGCCATAGGCGCCGACTGTTACCACCAGACCGAGATAGACCACCGAGCCGACGCCCAGGGCGCTGAACTGGCTGGGTAGCGGCTCGGTAAGCAGGGCAAGCGGCAGGAAAAACAGCGAACCGATGAAGGCCTGCATGGCGGTAAGGATGAACGGCGAGTAACGCTGCGAGAGAAACTTCAGCAGCAGGGTGTAACCCATGGCGCAGAGCATGGCGAGAAATTCGTAGAAGTTGCCCAGCAGCGGTGCCGGCGCACTGCTGCTGGCTTCGCCGGCCAGGCTCAGCCACACCGCCCCGACCACCGCCAGGAGAAAACCGGCCAGGGTGGTGCGGGTGATGCGTTCGTGCAGGAATACATAGGCACCCATCGCCACCAGCAACGGCAACAACGCGGTGATCATGCCGGCCTGGGCGGCGCTGGTGTTCTGCAACGCCAGGGCCTCGAAGATGAAGTACAGGCAGGGCTCGCAGGCGGTCAGAGCGAGCAGGTACTTCCAGTCGCCAGCACGGTAGTCGAGCTGCCCCCGCCAGCGCCAGGCCAGCAGGAAGACCAGGCTGCCCAGGGCCATGCGGCCAAAGATCACCCACATCGGCGGCAGTTCACTGAAGGCAAACTTGAGTGCAATGAACGAACTGCCCCACAGGGCCATGGCCAGCACCAGGCAGCCCATCGCCAGTCCGCGACTATGGCGCAGTGTCATTGCCCGCTCCCGTCAGAAAATATCCAGCATAGAGACAGACAAGGTACGGCGACAGACACAGCCAGGCAGCAAAACTGTGTGCGCTGCTGGCAGGTATTGCACTGGATAGCAGCGGCGTCAGGAACAGCGCGGATAACTCCGTACCGACATAAAAGCCTGGCCGCGAACGGTTACGACTCCCAGGGTTTGCCGCGGGTATCCGGGTGGATCGGCAATTTCTGCTGCAGCGCGGCCTTGGCCAGCATGTGCGCACTGATCGGCGCGGTGATGAAGAGGAACAGGGTAATCAGCAGCTCATGCAGGCTGAGTCCGTCACTACTGCTACCAAAAAACACCATAGAAGC
This sequence comes from uncultured Pseudomonas sp., assembly GCA_964518735.1. Lineage (GTDB taxonomy): Bacteria > Pseudomonadota > Gammaproteobacteria > Pseudomonadales > Pseudomonadaceae > Aquipseudomonas. Next base: position 66,764 of record CAZFKQ010000010.1, on the reverse strand, counting down.
GATCACCAGGCCGCCGACCCCGAGGGTGGTGGCCTTGGTCGGGCCATGCAGGCGGGTGAAGAAATCCGGCAGGCGGTACAGGCCCACGGCACCGACCAGGGTGAAGGCACTGCCAGCCAACAGGAAGAACGCCACCAGGGCTTCGATCCACAGGTTCATCGCGGTTCTCCTATTCGATGATGTCGCCGCGCAGCAGGTATTTGGTGATGGCCACGGTACCGATGAAGCCCATAACGGCAATCAGCAGCGCCGCTTCGAAATACAGGTCCGAGCCTTCCCAGATGCCAAGCAGCACGATCAGAGCAATAGCATTGATGTACAGGGTGTCGAGGGCGAGGATACGGTCCGGCAGACTCGGCCCCTTCACCAGGCGCGCCAGGGTCAGTAACAGGGCCAGGCCGAGCAGGGCCAGGCACACGGGAATCACGTAGCCGAGCATGCAAACACCTCGCGCAGGGGCGCTTCGTAGCGCTGTTTGATTTCGGCCACCAGGGCTTCCTCGTCCGGCACATTCAGGCAGTGCAGCAACAGGGTGCGGCGGTCGTCGCTGAGGTCGGCCGACACGGTGCCCGGGGTCAGCGAAATGATGCTGGCGAGCATGGTCAGCGCCAGCTCATCCTCCAGCAACATGGGCACTTCGATGAAGGCCGGGCGCAGCTGACTGCGCGGATTGAGGATCAGGCGCGCCACCTGCAGGTTGGCAACCACGATATCGCCGAGCACCAGCAGGAGGAACTTGCACAGCAACCAGGGGTGCTCGACCCGCGGCGGATTGATCCAGAACACCCGGGTAATCAGGGGGATCAGCCAGCCGAGCACACTGCCGAGCAGCAGATGGCCGACACTGAACTGGTTCACCAACAGCAGCCAGAGCCCGAGCAGGCACAGGCTGAGCAGCGGATGGGGCAACCAGCGCCAGGTTTTCATAGGCCACCTCCAACGTGCAGGGTCTGCCGGTAGGCAGCCAGGTCATGCAACTGGCTGACGGTGGCGGCCAGGTAATCCAGCACCGGCGCGGCCAGCAGCACCAGCAGCGGACTGAGCAGGAGCAGGCCGATACAGGCAGCCAGGCGACCATAATCCAGCTCGGCGCTGTCCAGCTGATCCAGGCCGACGCGCCAGAACAGCGTACTGCCGGCCCGACTGAGCGCCACCAGAGTGCCCAGTCCACCGATCAGCAGCAGCGGCCACAGCCACAGCGCCTGCTGACCCTCGACCGCCTGCAGCAGCAACAGTTTGCCAAGGAAACCGGACAGCGGCGGCAGGCCGGCCACGGCAATTGCCGCGATAAAGAACAGACCACCCAGCAGATGCGGATTCTGCAGCGCCGGGCCCTGGATCAACTCGCCGCCCTTGACCCCGCGCTGCCGCGCCACCAAATCGGCCAACAGGAACAGCGCCGCGGAAATCCAGGTGCTGTGCAGCCAGTAGTACAGCGAGGCTTGCAGCGCCTCAGCCGTGCCCAGCGACAGACCGGCCAGCAGCGTGCCGACGGAAATCACCACCAGGTAGGCAACCAGCCGTTGCAGGCTACTGGCCGACAACGCACCCAGCACACCGATGGCGATGGTCAGCAGAGCCAGCGGCCACAGCCAGTCCTGGGCCAGATTGGCCAGGCTGCCGGCTTCGCTACCGAAGACCAGGGTGTACACGCGCAGGATCGAATACAGGCCGACCTTGGTCATGATCGCGAACAGCGCCGCCACTGGCGCCGTCGCCGAGGCATAGGCGCGCGGCAGCCAGAAATACAGGGGCAGGAACGCCGCCTTGAGGCCGAACACCACCAGCAGAAGCAGCCCCGCGGCAGCCAGAATCGGCGCCTGATCAGCATCGGCGGCCGCCACCTTGACCGCCAGGTCGGCCATGTTCAGCGTGCCGGTGATGCCATATAACGCGCCCACGGCGATCAGGAAGAACGCCGAACCGAGCAGGTTGAGCACCACATAATGCAGGCCTGCACGTACCCGCTCGCGCCCGCCGCCATGCAGCAGCAGCGCGTAGGAGGCAATCAGCAGGATCTCGAAGAACACGAACAGGTTGAACAGGTCGCCCGTGAGAAAGGCGCCGTTGATACCGAGCAGCTGGAACTGGAACAGGGCATGGAAACTGCGACCACGCTCGTCATCGCCACGCAGCGCATAGAGCAGAGCGAACAACGCCAGCACGGCGGTGAGCAGCAGCATCAGCGCGCTCAAGCGATCGAACAGCAGGACGATACCGAATGGCGCCGGCCAGTTGCCCAGGGAGTAAGTCTGCACGCTGCCCAGGTCGGCCTGGGCTATCAGCCACAGACTGCACGGCAACAGGGCCAGGGTGGCCAACAACGACAGCGTGCGCTGCACACGCAGGCTGGCGCCACTGGCAAGCAACAGCAGGCAGCCGGCAAACAGCGGGATCAGAATCGGCAGGATCAAGCCATGGTTCATCGCGGCGACTCCTCGCCATCGACATGGTCATTACCCTGCTCGCCCAGGCTGCGCAGGGCCAGCACCACAACAAACGCGGTCATCGCGAAGCCGATGACGATGGCTGTCAGCACCAGTGCCTGGGGTAGCGGATCGGTGTACTGGCCGCCCTCGCGGATCACCGCCGGCATGCCGCTCTGCAGGCGGCCCATGGCGAACAGGAACAGGTTGACCGCGTAGGAGATCAGGGTCAGGCCCATGACCACCGGGAAGGTGCGTGCACGCAGCAGCAGGTAAACCCCGCTGGCAATCAACACGCCCAGAACCAGCGCATACAGCGCTTCCATATCAGAGTGCCTCCTGTGTACTGTCGCTGCGGGTCAGTTTGCCCAGCTTGGCAAGAATCATCAGGGTGGCGCCCACCACGGTGAGGTAGACGCCCAGATCGAAGAGCATGGCGGTGGCCAGTTCGAACTCGCCCACCAGCGGCCAGTGGAAATGGCCAAAGGCGGTGGTCAGGTAGGGGTAGCCGAACGCCCAGCTGCCCAGGCCGGTAAGGCTGGCGATCAGCACACCGAGGCCGGCCAGGTAGTGATAGTTCAGCGGCAGGCGACTCTGCGTCCAGCTCACACCGCTGGCCACGTATTGCAGGATCAGCGCCACGGCGGTGACCAGCCCGGCGATGAATCCGCCGCCCGGCAGGTTGTGGCCGCGCAGGAAGATGAACACCGAGATCAGCAGCGCCATCGGCAGCAACACCCGCGAAAGGGTGGCCAGTAGCAGCGGATGACGGTCACGCGCCCACAGGTGACCGGCGTTATCGGTGCCGGGCTGAGTCAGGCGCAAACCATCAAGCAAGGCGTAGATACCCACACCAGCAATCGCCAGCACAGCGATCTCGCCAAGGGTATCGAAACCACGGAAGTCCACCAGAATCACGTTGACCACGTTGGTGCCGCCACCGCCCGGCACGCTGTTTTCCAGGAAGAACCCGGAAATGCTCTGCAACGGACGGGTCATCACCGCATAGGTCAGTAAGGCCACTACCCCGCCGCTGCCCAGCGCCACGCAGAAGTCACGCAAGCCACGTAGGCTGCTGCTTTCCGGCGGGGTCTGGGCGGGCAGGAAATACAGCGCCAGCATCAGCAGAATGATGGTCACCACCTCCACCGACAACTGGGTCAGCGCCAGGTCCGGCGCCGAGTAGCGCACGAACACCAACGCCACCATCAGGCCGACCACGCTGAGCATCAGTAGGGCCACCAGACGCTGGCGATGGAAGATCACCGTGAGCAGCGCACCGCCGCAGAGAATCAGGCTGCCCAGCAGCGCAGCGCCATCAATCGGGCTCAGGCCCAGAGAGCCGGTCAGACGCTCCAGCGGCGTAAGCCCCGACACCAGAACCACCAGCGCCGCCAGCAGCATCAGGGCCAGGTAGCGCTGCAGCGAACCGCTTTCCAGGCGCCCGGTAAGCGCCTCGCTGAAGCGAACCAACAGGCGCACACCATGCTCGAACACTTCCTTGGCATCCACTTCCGGCAGGCCGGCATACCAGCTGAACAGCGGCTTGCGGCAGACATATACGAGCACCCCGCCAAGGGTGGCCACGGCGCTCATCAGCAACGGCAGGTTGAAGCCGTGCCAGATCGCTAAACTGTACTCAGGCAGTTCGCCACCCAGGCTGGCCGAGGCCGCCACCGCCAGTAGCGGCGCCACGGTATAGGCCGGCAGCATGCCGACTAGCAGACAGAGAAACACAAGAATCTCTACCGGCACCTTCATGTAGCGCGGTGGCTCGTGGGGTGGGTACTTCGGCAGGTTGATCGGCTCGCCATTGAAGAACACGTCATGAATGAAGCGCAGCGAATAGGCCACCGAGAACACCCCGGCCAGGGTCGCTGCCGCCGGAATCACCCAGCTGAAACTGCCCAGCAGATGCTGGCCGAGGGTTTCGCTGAAGAACATTTCCTTGCTCAGGAAGCCGTTGAGCAGCGGCACCCCGGCCATCGCCAGGGACGCCACCATGGCCAGAGCAGCGGTGTGCGGCATGTACTTCCACATGCCGTTGATACGGCGCATGTCGCGGCTGCCGGTCTCGTGGTCGATGATCCCCGCGGCCATGAACAACGAGGCCTTGAAGGTGGCATGGTTGATGATGTGGAAGATCGCTGCGACCGTTGCCAGCTGGGTATCCAGGCCGAACAGCAGAGTGATCAGGCCCAGGTGGCTGATGGTCGAATAGGCCAGCAGACCCTTGAGGTCATGCTGAAACAGAGCCATGCCGGCGCCCACCAGCAGGGTCGCCAAGCCGGTCAGGCTGACCAGGTAGAACCACAGTTCGGAGTCGGCCAGCGCCGGATACAGGCGCGCCAGCAAAAACACCCCGGCCTTGACCATGGTCGCCGAGTGCAGATAAGCGGAAACCGGGGTGGGCGCCGCCATCGCGTGAGGCAGCCAGAAATGGAACGGGAATTGCGCCGACTTGGTGAACACTCCGAGCAGAACCAAGATCAAAGCGACCGGGTAAAGGGCGTGGGCACGAATTTGCTCGCCAGCCGCCAACACCACACTCAGCTCGAAACTGCCAACGATATGACCGATCAGCAGGACTCCGGCGAGTAATGCCAGGCCTCCCCCACCGGTCACTGCGAGAGCCATGCGGGCGCCCTTGCGGGCATCGCCACGATGCCCCCAGAAACCAATCAGCAGGAACGACGACAGGCTGGTCAGTTCCCAGAACACCATCATCAACAGCAGGTTTTCCGACAGCACCACGCCCAGCATGGCGCCCATGAACAGCAGCAAGTAGCTGAAGAAACGGCCAATGGCCTCTTTCTCGGCCAGGTAGTAACGGGCGTAGAGGATCACCAACAAACCGATGCCGAGGATCAGCAGGGCAAACAGGAAGCCCAGGCCATCCAGGCGCAGCGCCAGGTTCAACCCCAGTTGCGGCAACCAGGCTTGGGATACCAGGAGCAATTCACCGGAAAACACCTGCGGCGCCTGCAACAGCAACAGGGTCAGCGCCAGTGCGGGCGCCAGGGCCGCCGCCAGGACACAGGGCAACCGGCCAAAGCGCTCGCACAAGACCGGCAGCAAGGCGCCAAGAAATGGCAACCCGACGATGAGCAAGAGCTCCATGAATCCCCCTGTACTGGTTCGCCGTCAAAGCGCCATATGGATGGCAACAGAATAGGCAAAGGATCTTCCAAGATGCTTCTGCGCCCGGTCTAAGCCGTTGTCTGCACAGAACTATTGCACTGATTATCGCGATCTACGGGGGCGCAGTCATGGCGGAATTATTACCAAAGCTGTGTCCAGGCCGCAGAAATTCACGGCGCACAGCAAAAGGCCCGGCGTTTGCCGGGCCTCGGGGCCTGCTGCCAGGACTCAGTGAGCGACGCGACTGGTGCCGTCGACGGTCATGATGCGCACACGCTCGCCAACGCGGAAGATCTCATTCTGCTGCACCTCCTGCACGTAAGCACGTAGGGTGCCGTCATCCTCACGCACGGTGATTTCTACCCCCTGGGTACGGGTCAGTCCTTCTTCAGTCATGGAGCCGAGCAGGCCGCCAGCCACCGCGCCGATTACCGCCGCTACCACCGAACCGCGACCACCACCAACGGTGCTGCCCGCAACGCCACCTACTACCGCACCAGCACCGGCGCCGATGGGAGTCTTGGTGCCCTCGATCTTCACCGGACGCAGCGACTCGATGGTGCCCATGCGCACGGTCTGCACCTTGCGCGCTTCGTCACGGCTGTAGCTGTCACCACTGAGGTTGGAGGCACAACCACCCAGGGTCAGCGCCAGGGCAGCAAAGGTTGCAGTCAATAGCATGGAACTACGCATTTGGTTCTCTCCGTGTAAGACAGTCAGCATTAGACCGCGCCCATCACACTCTGTCACTGCAGTCTGCGTTGAATATAGAGAATGGTCGCGACAATAGGTCCGATTCTCGGCGCCATGGTATTTCGCTAGGGTAAGACCCTGCATTAGCGACAGGATCACCCATGGATTATTTCATCGTCGTCATTACCACAGCCGCCGGCCTGTACTTTCACTGGTGGCTGTATGTGCGCATCAAGCGCTGGATGGATCGTGACCTGGCGCTGTCACTTGCTGAAGGCGATCCGGCCAAGCGCGCGTACATGCTGGAACGCCTGGCTGCAGCCAAGGTCGCCGGCATCAAGCGACGCGACCTCCCCGCCTGGCTGCAGCAGGCCGCCGATGCCTACCGCGCGGCCTGAGCCACGCGCCACAGGCGGGCCAGGTCGCTGCTGCGTGCCTCCAGCTCGACGGCTGCCGAGGTACAGGCCTGCGCCAGGCTGACGGGCCCAGGCGTGAGGCTGAACGCCGCCGCAATACCCACCCCATAGGTCACCTGGTAATCCGCCCCCAGACTGCCTGCCAGAGCGATCACCGGCACGCCAGCAGCGCGGGCGATCCGAGCGACGCCGACCGGCGTCTTACCATGCAGACTTTGCGCGTCCAACCGCCCCTCGCCGGTAATCAACAAGTCAGCGCCCTGTAATGCCTGAGCCAGGCCACACAACTCAGTGACCACCTCAATGCCTGGGCAAAAGCTTGCGCGCAGAAAGGCCTTGCAGGCAAAGCCCAAGCCACCCGCTGCACCAACGCCCGGGAACTGACTGTGATCCTCGCCCAGCAGCGCAGCTACCAGCCTGGCAAAATGGCCTAGCGCCGCATCCAGCTCGACAACCTGTTCCAGGCTGGCGCCCTTCTGCGGGCCGAACACCCGGGAGGCGCCATGCGGCCCGCACAGCGGGTTATCGACATCGGCAGCCACCTCGATTCGCACCTGTTGCAAACGTGGGTCCAACCCGCTGACGTCCAGGCTCGCCAACGCGGCCAGTGCCGTCCCACCGGGTGCCAGCTCGGCACCCTGAGCATCGAGGAAGCGCACACCCAGGGCTCGCAGCAGACCGGCGCCGCCATCGTTGGTGGCGCTGCCACCGAGGCCGAGAATGATCCGTGTAGCCCCCGCATCCAGGGCCTGAAGGATCAGCTCGCCGGTGCCGTAACTGCAACTGCGGGTGACATCACGCTGGGCTGGCGCCACCCAGTGCAGGCCGCTGGCGGCGGCCATTTCCAGCACCGCCGTAGCGCCATCCAACCAGCCCCAGTGCGCGCACACCGGCGTACCAAGCGGACCACGCACCTGACACTCGTGGCGCTCGCCACCGACTGCGGCGAGCAGTGCATCCACCGTGCCTTCACCACCATCAGCCATAGGCAGCAGAACGATCTCGGCCTGCGGGAACACCTGCCGCCAGCCGCGCCCAATGGCCTCAGCCACTGCGGCGGCGCCAAGACTCTCCTTGAACGAGTCGGGAGCGATAACGATCTTCATGACGACCGCGCCAGGCGCTAGACGCGGTTCAGGGCGCCAGGCGCTCGCGCTGCCAGGCGTCGTTCTGCAGGCGATAGTTGAGACGGTCATGCAGGCGGCTAGCGCGACCCTGCCAGAACTCGATACGTTCAGGCAGCAGGCGGTAGCCGCCCCAGTGCGGCGGGCAATGCGGTGCGCTGTCGAGGAAACGCTGCTCGGTTTCGGCCAGCAGACTTTCCAGTTCGCCGCGACCGGCGATCACCCGGCTCTGCGGCGATGCCCAGGCCCCCAGGCGACTACCCAACGGACGCACCTGAAAGTAGGCGTCGGACTCCTCGGCACTGACCTTTTCCACTCGCCCCTCGATACGTACCTGGCGCTCCAGGCTGGGCCAGAAGAAGGTCATCGCCGCAAACGGGCGAGCGGCCAGTTGTTCACCCTTGGCACTGTCATAGTTGCTGAAGAAGGTGAAGCCGCGCTCATCCAGCCCCTTGAGCAGCAATACCCGGCAATGCGGACGCCCCTCGGCATCGACCGTGGCCAGGGTCATGGCATTGGGCTCCACCGGCAGCTGCTCGGTCTTTACCGCATCAGCAAACCATTGGTGAAACAAGCTGAACGGCTCAGCCGGCGCCTGAGCTTCACTGAGGCCATCACGCGTGTAATCGCGGCGCATATCGGCAAGGGACTGGACCATAGGACTCTCCTTGAAATGATGGCCCAGTTTATTCTGCGGCAACCTTGGTGCCTTGATCTGCGACAGTCTTGCTCGGCACAGCCGGCTGGTTGTACTTGGCCAGCAGGGCGACAAGGGTCGGTTTGGGCGTCAAGACGATTTCCACCCGGCGATTAAGGGCGCGACCTTCAACACTGTCGTTGGCGGCGCGTGGCATGTTCGAACCCAAGCCCTGGAGCAGCAGGCGATCACGCTGCAGGCCACTGAGGCGGAAGATCGAGGCCACCGCCTTGGCGCGGTCTTCGCTGAGTCTGCGGTTGTCATCGAGCTGACCCTTGCTGTCGGCATGGCCGAGAATCAGCACTGCGGTACGTGGATCTTTTTCGAGAATCTTGGCCACGCGGGTGAAAGGACCCAGCACCGCCGGCATCAGCATGCTCGGGCGGTCCGGATTGAACGAACTGTCTACGGGGGCGGTTACCACCAGCACGTTCTTCTGCCGCTCCAGCTGCATCTTGCTGCCCTTCAACGCTTCGCGCAGACGCGGCTCATACTCGTCCAGCCAGGCATCGGTGAGCGGACGATCGACCTTGGTTACCGCTGGCTTGGTCTTGACCTCGCTTTTTTCTGCACTGCTGAAGGGCCACCAGCTGTTGCCGGCGGAGGCGGAATCGCCGGCCTTGTCGGCAGAGCCGGCACAGGCGGTGAGGCTGAAGCAGAACAGCAGAGCCAGGGAGTTTCTAAGCATTATCGATCTTCCACAAAACAGGGTTCAAAGACACTGGTCCAGCACACGCGCCAGCTTCTGCGCACGCGGGTCCATCAATACATAAGGGCCAAGGCTGTTGGTAACGAAGCCGAAAGCGACCTCGCGCTGCGGATCGGCAAAACCTATCGAACCACCCGCACCGGGGTGGCCGAACGCCTTGCGACCCATGCCGAAGGTGGCATTGGCCACGTCCGGCTGATCTAGCATGCAACCCAGACCCAAACGGGTACTGGTGAGCAGCGTCTTATCCTCACCACAGGCATGCTCGCGGGTCATTTCATTGAGCAGGTCGGCTTCGAGCAGGCGGCCATCGAGCAACGCCGCATAGAAGCCCGCCAGCGCCCGCGCATTACCGTGCCCATTGGCCGCCGGCTGCTGCATGCGCCGCCACTCCGGTTTGTTGGTGCTGGTAAGAATAGACGGCGGATTGGTGAAAGCCCGGGTACTCATGGCCGCCGGTTCGCTCATCATGCAACGCAGCAGACGCTGCGCCGCTGCGTCACCCATGTCACCCTTCTTCCGAGCGATATGGGCCACGCGCTCGAATTCACTGTCGGCCAAGCCGACATGGAAATCCAGCCCCAGGGGCTTGGCGATGCGCGCCACGATGGATTCACCCGGGCCACGGCCATCAATCCGGCGCAGCAACTCGCCAACCAGCCAGCCATAGGTGATGGCGGCATAGCCGTGGCCCGTGCCGGGCGTCCACCAGGGTTGCTCGCTGGCCAGGGCCGTAGTCATCTGCTGCCAGTCATACAGGGCTTCGGCCGGTAGCAGCTGGCGCAGGGCCGGCAGGCCGGCGGTATGTGCCAGCAACTGGCGCGCAGTAATCTGCGCCTTGCCCGCGGCAGCAAACTCAGGCCAGTACTGCGCCACTGGCGCGTCCAGATCGAGCTTGCCCTCGCCCACCAACTGCAAGGCAGCTACTGCGGCGAAGGGCTTGGTGCAGGAAAACAGATTGAGAATGGTGTCGCTGTGCCACAGCTGATCGCTGTCATGCCCCGCTATACCGGTCCACAGATCGACCACGGTTTCCCCGCCGATCTGCACACAGAGCGCGCCGCCACGCTCCTGAGAATCATTGAATAGCTCACCGAACGCTTCTTTCAGCGCTTCGAAACGCAGGTCGAAATAGCCCTGGACTTGCAACCTGATACTCCTCGGTCAGCTTGGTCGGCATTGTTCCAGCACCAGACACGGTTGTGAATCCTGGCCATTTGCCCAGGACTGGCCGTCAGACCAACGGTGCGTTTCAGAAGCGGTTCACAACGCCCTATCCACCGCCCATCCTGCGTTCAAAACTGGCTCTCAGGGCTTCGCTGCAGACGCCTGCGGAACCGCCTTGAGCAGCGTGCCTTGCACCTGCAGGTTGGCCTTGCGCACCGCTTCGACAAAACCCTGCCAGGGCCGATCAGTAATGCCAAGCAGGCCGAGGTGACCGTTTTCGCCATCGAGCAGACGGCCGCTAGCCGGCTGATCGAGGTACTGGAACCAGTGCACGCCAACAATACCGGGCTCTTCCAGGGCCTTGTCGAGGAAGTGGGCATAGGCCGGGCCACGCTCTTCTTCCTTATAAACCTCGCTGACGCCACCCCAGAACGGGCCACGGTCGCGCGAGCCGAAGTGGAACTCGCTGATCAGCAGTGGCTTGTCCAGCGCACGCAGCACAGCGAAGTCGTAACCATGCTGCGGTTCGCGGGTGTAGAAGTTGAAGCTCAGCACATCGCAGTACTGCGCACAGGCGGCAATTGCTTCCGGCGTAGTGATGGCAAAGCGACCACCGAGCAGCATGTGATTAGGCGCGTGCCACTTCAGCGAGTCGGCAATGGTCTTGAAGTACGTATCGGCCAACAGGCGCTGGAAGCTCTGCAGGTCGACCTCGATCTGCGGGTACTCCGCGCTCGGCAGTGGCGCCTCGAAACCGGGATCCTCCAACAACTCCCAGGCATTGAGCTGAATGCCCCAGGCTTTGGACAAGCCATTCTGGTTGCGGTACTTGTCGCGCAGCTGCTTGAGAAACGCGCGTTTGGCCGGCACGTCCGTGGTCAGGCGCAGCGTGCTGTAGGCCAGCGCATAGCGGGCCTTGGGTTCATCACCCGGCGCAGCCCAAGCCAACTCATTGTCCGCAAAGAAGCCAAGCAGCCAGGGATCATCGCGGCGATCACGGCTGGCGATGGCGATAGCTCGCTCGGCAGCCATGGCGAAGCGCGGATCGAAGGGATCGGGCATCCCGCCCCACCAGTCCAGACCGGTGCTGATAGTGGCGTAGTCACCGGAAATCGACAGCGGCACCGTGTACGGCATGCGCTTGGCGGCGCCCAGGGTGTCATCGCTCCAGTTACCCAGGGTATTGAAGCCCCAGGCCTGCAGGCGATCGAGGCTGTGCGCGGTCCAGCGCGCGGCATCCAGACCCGGTGGCGGGCATGGCGCGACGTCCTGTTCGACCGGAGCTGGCGAAGCGGCTAACGGTGGAACAACTGTCGGACACGGCTGCGCGTAAGTACGCTGCAGGTTGGCCCGATAGAAGTCGAACCAGCGCCCCTGATCGAAGGCCCGCCCACGATTGGCGCCAGTGGCACTGCGGTTATTGCTCTTACCGTAATAGACCGCCAGCTCCTCACCCTCCTTGGGCAAGGCGCTGAACATGGCTTCGCGCCCCTCGACATAAGTGCGACTCTGCCAGGCACTGACCGCATTGACGCCGATGGAATAGAACGGGTGCCCTTCCGGAGTCACCAGATACCAGCGGTCGCCCTGCTTCTCAGCACGAAAGAAGCCCTTGGCCTCGAAGCGCGGCCCACTCAGCCAGCCGCCATACAGGTCTTGTTCATTGTTCTGTTGCAGCCAGGTTTTCAGTTGCACCTGCTCACGCCCAGCCGCTTCACGCAACTGCTCGTCACTGCTAATTTTCTCCGGCCACTGCCCACGGCTGTACTGACCCCACGCATCGATAATGCCGTTGTAGGCGGCCTGCTGCGCCGCATCCACCGATTGCACACCGAAACGACCGAGCAAGATGCTCTGCGGCGAATCCGGATTAGCCAGTGACAGGCTGACTGAACGAACCTGGGCAGCATTCAGCTCGCCCGCCACAGTGTCGGCAAGCAACACCCTCTGCCCGGCCATCGTAATAGGCATCGGTGGGCCGGCGCGCATGCCCTGGGCCAGCGGCGCGGTGGCGCTCAGCGGCACCAGCAAGGTTTGCGCCGGCCCTGCAGGCAAGGCAATCCGACTGGTGAGCGACTTGCCGTCGCGACTGGTAATACTGACGTCGAGGGTCAGCGCCCAGTCCATTGCATTCTGGATGCGCAGACTGATGGCGCCTTGCTGCGACCAGTCCCAATCACCCTTCTGCGGTGTCAGCGTCAGGGTCGGGCGCTCGGCCGCATTAAACACCACGCGGCGCAATACATCACCGGATGCCGTGGGCTCGGCCGTCAACTGCGGCAGATTGGCCTGTTCGGTCTTGACCTGAACGGCATCCAGCGGGCGTACGAAATTGAACAGAGTCTGCGGTTCTGATGGCGCAGCAAACAGCGGGGTGGTCAGCAACAAGGCGAAAGCGGCGGGCAACGAGCGGCGAATCATGTGGCGGGTACTCCGAAACGACGCACCAGTAGACAACAGGTCGGGCTCTGGATGCCAGCCCGACGTCACTCGGCGTAGCGCTCTACCCGGCCCGTTTCACCGGCCCTGCCAATGCCAGCAGGCAATCGACCCAGGTATCAAGACGGCGTTGGGCATGAACCAGGCCAGAACCTTGTGGTTCAGCAACACTGGCCGCGATCAGGCGCCGGCTGGCCGCAACCAGTTGCGTGGCAAAAAGCGGCGCATCTCCCGACCAGACTACGACCTCATGGCACAGCCCGAGTTCGGCCGCACGCAGGGCATTACTCAGCTGCTCGGGCTGATCACTGACCAGCAGCAGAATCGGTCGCCGATAGACCTGCGCCACCGAGAGTGCGGCCATGCCGGGCGCCGAGATGATCAGTGCGCTATGCGCCGCCGCATCGATCCAGCGTGGATCGCGGGCCTGCCAGCCAGCTCGCCCGGCATAGCCTTCGCCTACCCGCAAGCTGAGCAGTGCGGCCTGCGCCAGCCCCTGCTCCAGGCCTTCGGCCAGAGCCGGATCGCGAAAGTGCGGATTGAGATAGACCGCTACACCAGATTCCGGCAAGCCTGCAGGGCGCTCCGCCAGGGCTACCGGTGTTGGCAGGTTGAAGCTGCCAGGTGCAGTTTCACTGGCCTCGACATAGGCAAAATCATGCTGCAAACGGGCTCGCGCTCGCCCCAGCTCGAAGGCGATGGCGGCGGCGAACGCACGCGCCAGCCAAGTGGGCAGACGCCCGTGAAAATTGTCTTGCAGGGCCTGACGCAGACTGGCGCCATACACATGGACGATCTTGCGCCGCCAGCCGGGCAGACAGCCCATCACCAGCAGCGCCGGATGAAAGGAGTCGTTGATCAGCAGGTCGACCTCGGCCAGGCGTCGGCGCAGCTGCCAGATATCGCGCAGCAGGCAACGTGGATCGAACAGGTAGCGGGCAACATTACGATCGGTCGCCTCGCGCTGCATGTTCTGCTGCTCGTCGAACTGCACGGCGTAATGCCGCGACAGCACCTCGGCAGCGATGCCGAACTCGGCAAGAAAGCTGACACCTTCGTCGGAGGTAGTCAGCACGGCCACCTCGGCACCCCTGGCGCGCAAGGCATGGCTGAGCAATTGTGCGCGCATCAGGTGGCCACGGGCATCAGCGGTGGCCAGGTAGAGGATCCGTGGTGTCATCCGTGCGCTCGTTGCCACTTGCCACGCAGGCGCAAGGCGATTCCTGCCAGATACATGCCCAGCGCGCCAGTCACGCCCCAAGCGCGGTCTACCGCGCGAGCTTCGGCCAGCAGCTGTTGCAAGTGCGGCTGCTCATGCGCGGCCACGCTCAGGCCGAGGGTACGCACGCACATGCGCACATGCTTGCGCTCATCAGCCAATACGCGACCTAGCAGCCCCTGCAACGGATGCTCGGCGGGCAACACCGCACAGTGGCGACTCAGGACACGTTCAGCCATCTGCTCGGCACACAGGCCGATGGCATAGGCCGGCACCAGCACCCCCTGCTGGAAATGCGGGGCATAACGGCGGGCAATGTGCTGCCAGCGACGAATCTTGGCCTGACTCAAGCGATCGGCTCGCAACTCGCTGGGCGGCTGCATGCCGCGCTCACGCATGGCTGCGGCGAATAGCGCGCTGTGCTCCTGCTCTTCCCGCAGGTGCTGCTGCACCTGGCGCTCCAGCCAGGCCGGCGGGTTCGCCAGCATTTCATGCTGCAGGGTCTGCTCGGTCGCCTCTTCGCCAATCAGGTAGATACGCAGCAATAGCAGCTCGCCGGCACGGCTGGCATGCAGTTGGCGCAAGGCGGCGCGCTTGATGTGATCGACCAGAAAAGCCTGCAGGCGTGGCCAGCCACGCAGCGGTGGCGCAGCAAACAACCCCAGTTGCGCAGCACTCATGCCGCTGCAGCCGTCACCGCGGCATTACTGTCCCGATCACAGATCCACAGCACAGCCGGGAGGCTAAAGGCAAAACAAGAGACAGTCGTTACGTTCACGGTAATCCCTTCCGTTGACGAGGGTGCTCAGGCCCGGTGATAGGAAAGCGCCTGGGCATCGGCATCAGCGCGCCCCAGGGTGTTGATGCCAACACCGCGAGCCAGTGCCCCCGCCATGTCGACCAGGGAAAACGCCAGAATCAGGCTGCGAGCGGCGAGCCCACGCAGACCGCGCAACTCGGGAAGGTCCTGGTGATTGAGCGCGCGCTGACTGAAATACAGGCGTGCCATAAGGATACCCAGCGGAGCCAACGGGCCGCTGCGAGCCAGCCATTGCATACGCGACGGCAAGTAGGCGCGCAGCAGACAGGGAGTCAGGCCAACCGAGTCCTGGCCGCGCATCCAGCGCAGCTTGAGCGCTTCGCCACGGGTATCCGGCAGTCGGTGTTCGGTATGCGCCGCAGCCGCGTAATGCAGCGCGACACCAGCAGCCTGCAAATTGAGACCAAGTACCTGGCAATGGGCGCGATATACCCCATCCAGAGCCTGATAGGCATGTTCGGCAAACACCTCGCGGCGGAACACCACGTTGTTGGCATAAAAGTTACGGGTGGCACCGCTAGCCAGCGGGCTGGGGAAGTACATGAAGTCGATGGTGGTCAGCGCTGTGCCGGCCAGGCTGCTGCTGTAGCTGGTGCGCCCAGCCACCACCGCCGGCGCTTGCTCGGCGCACAGTGGCAGGAGCAGTTGCTCCAGCCAGTTGGCGGCCGGAATGCAGTCAGCGTCAGCAAATACCACGTGATCGCAACGCTCGGCCTGCACTGCAGCGAAACCGAGGTTCTTCGCCGCGTAATAGCCGGTATGCGCATCGATCAGGACAAACTGCAATGCTAAGCCGGAGGTCTGGGCCAGCTCCTGGCAAACACCTTCCGGCAGGCCGTCATGGGTCACTATCACCTGAGCCAGTTGCGCCAGCGGCAAGCTCTGACCTTTCAGGTGCTCGAACAGGCGAGCGAGACTGCCAGCCACCCGCTGCAGGTCGGCGCCACCGCGCAGGTTGTTGGTTTCCAGCACTAGGGCCGTGCGTGCGGCCAGATCGTACAGGTTCATCCGTGCTCCTGGGCTGCCAACGCAGCCGAAAGATCAATTTTGTCATGGCCAGCGTAGCAGCCCTCGGGCAACGCCGGTTTGCAGCCGATCACGCTCAGCGCATGTTGCTGCGCTAGAGGGTTGAACGCTTCATACGATCAAGCCAGCGATCCGGCAGCAGGCGGTTGAGCACACGGAACAGCTTGGCCGGCACCGTCACCGGGTAGCGCGTACGCGGCACACGACTGTGCAGGGCACGCAGCACCACATCGGCCACTGCTTCGGCAGGCAGGGTGTACTTCACCGCAGCGCCCTCCTTGGCCAGGCGCTCCTCCATCAGCGCATAGCTGGCGGCATGCAGGCCGTTGCGGGTGTCCACGTGCTTGCGCAGGGCCAGCAGGCTGTTGGCGCGAAAGCGCGCGATGATCGGACCCGGCTCGATCAGTACCGCCTCGATGCCGCTACCGGTAAGTTCCAGGCGCAGCGTATCGACCAGCCCCTCGATGGCGAACTTGGAGGCGTTGTAGGCACCGCGCAGCGGCAACGCGGCATAACCGAGCACCGAGCTGTTGAACAGGATGCGACCGTGGCCCTGGCGACGCATCACGGGCAACACCGCAGCGGTCAGCTCGGCGGGGCCGAACACATTGGTTTCGAACTGTTCAAGCCAGGCGGCGCGCGGCAGATCCTCGATGGCGCCAGGCTGGCCGTAGCCGCCGTTGTTGAACAGCGCATCCAGGGTACCGCCGGTTTGTTCCAGCACCTGAGCCAAGGCGCTATGGATGCTGGCCGGCTCGTTGAGGTCGAGCTGCAGGGCGTGGAAACCTTCACGCTGCAACTGCGCCACGTCCTCGGCCTGGCGCGCCGAGGCGAACACCTGCCAGCCCGCCGCCCGGCAGGCCACGGCCGTGGCATAGCCGATGCCGGTCGAGCAGCCGGTGATCAGGATGGAACGGGAAGTCTGGATCATGCAGCCATCTCCTTGGCGATGGTGAGTTGTATTAGCGGATTACGTAGGGTGGATGACGCTCTATTCATCCACTAACAGTCCGCACGGTGGATCGATAAAGCGCGATCCACCCTACAGAGCATTTTCCACCCATTCGCCAAGGCCGAAACCTGGTTCATGGGGCCGTTAACAGGTGCTCAGCTGATCTCGCGGCGAAACGGCGGCAGCGCATTCAAAATCGCCTTGCCGTATCGCTGAGTCACCACCCGCCGGTCCAACAGGGTGATGGTGCCGCGATCTTCTTCCGTGCGCAGCAGACGGCCGCAGGCCTGCACCAGCTTGAGTGAAGCATCCGGCACGGCGATCTCCATGAACGGGTTTCCGCCGCGCGCCTCGATCCACTCGGCCAGCGCCGCTTCCACCGGGTCATCCGGCACGGCGAAGGGAATCTTGGCAATGACCACGTGCTCGCAGTAAGCACCGGGCAGGTCGACCCCCTCGGCAAAGCTGGCCAGGCCGAACAGTACGCTTTCCTCACCACTGTCGACCCGCGCCTTGTGCTTGTTCAGGGTCTCCTGCTTGGACAGGTTGCCCTGGATGAACACGCGTTTGCGCCATTCACGATCGATCCCGTCGAACACGTCCTGCATCTGCTTGCGCGAGGAGAACAACACCAAGGTGCCGCGTGAACCCTCAACCAGGCTGGCCAGGTCACGAATGATCGCCGCCGTGTGCGCCGCCGCATCACGCGGATCGGCCTTGAGATCAGGCACCTTGAGCACGCCAGCGTCGGCATGCAGAAAGGGACTCGGCACCACGGCGGTGACCGCCGCCTTGGGCAGGCCGGCACGCATGCGGAAGCGGTCGAAACTGTTCAGCGCGGTCAGCGTAGCCGAGGTCACCAGGGCGCCGTAGGCGACGTTCCACAGATTGCGGCGCAGAGTCTCGGCAGCCAGGATCGGGCTGGCATTGACCTCGATATCGAATAGCGCGCCGCTCTCGGCCAGGGTCAGCCAGCGCGCCATCGGCGGGCTGTCTTCTGGATCTTCCACGGTAAAGGCGGTCCACAGTTCCCAGTTGCCCTGGGCGCGAGCCAGCAGGCTGCCGAACAGCGGGTACCACTCCTCGGCCTGGTGACTGGCGATGCCGACGGCGCCTTCGCCATCCATCGCCTCCTTGAGCAGCTCGGTGAGGCGGGTGAATACATCAGTCAGTTGCGAGAAACCTTTCTTCAGCTCGAGGCCCAGCTCGCGCAGATGCTCCGGCACCAGGCCACCAATGAAACGGTGACGTGGGCGCTCGCGACCCTCCATGTCTTCGCCGGCCTTGAAATCAGCTAACTGCTCGCAGGCGCTGAACATGAACTGTTGTTGGGTACGCAACTCACGGGCCATTTCCGGCACTTTCTCGATCAGTCGGCCGAGATCACCGGGCAGCGGGTTCTGCGCCAGCAACTTGGTCAGGTTCTTATCCACCTGACCGAGCCAGTCGGCAGTGCTGCGCAGACGGGTGAAGTGGGCGAAGTGGCCGATGGCCTTGTCCGGCAGGTGATGGCCTTCGTCGAATACGTAGAGGGTTTCGCGCGGGTCGGGCAGTACCGCGCCGCCACCCAGGGCCAGGTCGGCCAGGACCATGTCGTGGTTGGTAACGATCACGTCGACCTTGGTCATGCCCTCACGGGCCTTGTAAAAGGCGCACTGGCCGAAGTTCGGGCAGTGTCGGTTGGTGCACTGGCTATGGTCGGTGGTCAGGCGGCTCCACACCGCATCGTCGAGTTCCTCGCTCCAGCTGTCGCGGTCGCCATCCCAGCGGTTGCCGGCGAGCTTCTCGATCATCCCGGTGAACAGTTTCTGGCTGCTTTCGTCGACATCCAGGCGGAAACCTTCATCGGCGAACATCTGCGCCGTGGCTCCCTGGGCTTCGCCTTCCTGCAGCAGCATGTCCAGCTTGGACAGGCACAAATAGCGACCACGGCCCTTGGCCAGGGCAAAGCTGAAATTGAGGCCGCTGTTACGCAGCAAGTCCGGCAGGTCCTTGTGCACGATCTGTTCCTGCAAGGCGACGGTCGCGGTGGCGATCACCAGGCGCTTGCCGGCGGCCTTGGCGATGGGAATCGAGGCCAGGGCATAAGCTACGGTCTTGCCGGTACCGGTGCCCGCTTCCACTGCCACCACGGCAGCCTCGCCGTCACGCTGACCTTCGTCGTTATGCTTGATTGCACCCAGCACCTTGGCGATTTCAGCAATCATCAGGCGCTGGCCATAGCGCGGCTTGAGGCTCTTGGCTTCGAGGAAACGGCTGTAGCCGCCCTGGATCTGGGACTTGAGTTCGGGACTGAGCATGGACGCGCAATAGAGACTGGATAAATTCTCAGTAGTTTACCGGCAGGTTATGATGCGGCGCCATGCTTAACCGCCCCTGATATGGAGAACCCGATGACTGCCTTCGCCGCCGTTTACGCCCTGCACCTGCTCGCCGCCCTGATCTGGGTCGGCGGCATGTTCTTCGCCTGGATGATCCTCCGCCCTGCCGCCGTCAGCGTGCTGGAAGCACCGGCACGCCTGACGTTGTGGGCCGAAGTATTCCGTCGTTTCTTCCAGTGGGTATGGATCGCCATACTGGTATTACCGGTATCCGGCATGGGCATGCTGCACCTGCGTTTCGCCGGCTTCGAAACCGCGCCGCGCTATGTACACATCATGATCGGCCTATATATCGCCATGCTCGCGCTGTTCCTACGCATCCAGCTGCTGCAGCTTCCCGAACTGCGCAAGGCCATCACCGCGCAGAATTGGCCCGCAGGCGGTGAAGTACTGGGACGTATGCGCAAGCTGGTGGGCATCAATCTGCTGATCGGCATGGCGCTGATGGCGATTGCCGCTGCCCGGCCGGTCTTCTGACAGTCTGACTCATGCAAACTGGGGGATGCTCCTGCGTTATCGACATGCCGATAACGCAGGAGCGGACTGCATTACAAATGCCAACTGAGGCCAGGTAGAGCTTGTCTAACTAGGGTTGCGCCTCGACCGCCGCTTCGACTCGACGGTTGACGGCTCGACCTTCGTCGGTTTCGTTGTCGGCAACCGGCTTGGATTCGCCATACCCGACTGACGACACCCTGCCTGCTTCCACGCCGTACTGATTGACCAGCACGTCACGCACAGCATTGGCACGGCGTTCGGACAAACCCTGGTTGTAAGCATCGGAGCCGACCGAGTCGGTATGCCCTTCAACCACGGTAGAGGTCTGCGGATACTGCTTCATGAAGTCAGCCAGACTCTGGATATCAGCCATGCTGCCTTCTTTGACCACAGACTTGTCGAAGTCGAACTTCACGTCCAACTCGACGCGCACCGCATCGCTTGCCTCAGCAACCGGCGCCATGGGTTCCTCATCGCTCGGATAGACCGGCAACGGACAGCCATTATGACGAACGGGGGTATTGGCGGGGGTATCGGGGCAACGATCGCGACGATCAAATACGCCATCGCCATCGGCATCGCCATCTTGGGCGTAGCACACCAAGGTACCAATGACCGCACCGGCCACCGCACCTCCTGCTGCCCAGGCAGAACTTTCGATTGCGCCAAGACCGCCTCCGGCCAAGCCACCAATCGCTGTACAAATCGGCCAGTTCCCTTGGTTTAGCGGCGCATCTCCCGTACTGGAAGTAGTGACGCAACCAGAAAGAACACTGCTGACCAAGAGAAGGGGTACTGCAGCCCTTGAGAGTCTTGTTCTCATGGCGGTGATCTCCTGTGTCACCGGTTGATTACCGGTAACACAGGAGTAAAGACCCGTCCCCCTAAGTGTACAAGCCTGCCGTCGCCGAGAAATCAGCTACGGCAGACCGGGGACCCGGCATTACGGACGGGCTTCGACCTCAGCTTCAACGCGACGGTTGATGGCACGACCTTCACTGGTTGCGTTGTCGGCAACCGGACGGCTCTCGCCATAACCGGCAGCGTTGACGCGATCAGCCGACAGGCCGTACTGGTTGACCAACACGTCACGCACGGCATTGGCGCGGCGCTCGGACAGGCCCTGGTTGTAGGCATCAGTGCCCACCGAGTCAGTGTGACCTTCAACCACGGTGGTGGTCTGCGGGTACTGGCTCATGAAATCAGCCAGTGCCTTGATATCGCCCTGGCTTTCTTCCTTGACGGCGGTCTTGTCGAAGTCGAACTTGACGTCCAGTTCAACGCGAACCGGCTCGGCAGGCTCAGCAACCACTTCTTCGACAACCACTTCTTCAACAACGGCCACTTGCTCTTCAGCGCCATGCACCCAGCAATAAGCTGCGGCCATACCAGCGCCTACAACAGCACCACCACCTGCCCAGCTCGAGCTTTCGATCGCGCCCAGCGCAGCGCCACCAACACCACCCACTGCAGCACAGGTAGGCCAATCGGTTTTCTGCAGGCCGGAGCAACCAGTCAGCAGGCCGCTTACCAGCAACAGGGGTACAGCTTTCCTTGTAATGCTCATCGTTCTTGCTCTCCTGTAAAATCGGCAACAAACCGACACTCAAGTAGTAAAGACAGGTGTTTTATAATCCGCCAGCTATTAGGAACTACACTGACCCGTGTCATTACTAGGCCAATTCCTTCCAGCAAGTTAGTCTTTACCTACAAGTTTGGAATTTAGCAATGACTGGCAAGCATTCTTCGCGCACCCCGCAACAGGCTCTCGCAGCCCTGCTCGACCACCATGCACCCCAACGTCTGCTTCTGGTAGGCGCCAGCGACCTACCCGCCGTGCAGGCCTTCCAGACTGCACACCCCGGTATAGAGGTATACAAAGCGCCCGCTGGAGAACTCCCGACAGAGTTGACAGCACTTCGTTTTGATCTCGCCCTGGTGGTCGACTGCCTGGAGCATCTGCCCAAGCGCACCGCCCTGCAGCTACTCGGTGGCATCCGCAACCTGAATGCCAGCCGCATTGCTGTCTTGGTCGACATGCAGGCCTGTGATTGGCAGGAAACCGACTTCTTCGCCCTGGCCTTGCAGGCCAGCGAAAGCTTCCAGCGCGATCAGCAAACGCTCAATCTGTTCACCTACGACTTGCGCGACTACAAGCAGGTGCCGGACTGGCTCAATGCAAAGTTCTGGGCCAACCCGGAGAATTTTGGAAAGTACTGGTGGTAACGCCATGAGCCACGCCTGCCCCTGCGGCAGTGGCAGCCTGCTTGATGACTGCTGCGGCCGCTATCACACCGGCACACCGGCGCCGAGCGCCGAACTGCTTATGCGCTCGCGCTACAGCGCCTATGTATTAGGTTTGGTCGACTACCTGCTGGCGACTACCCTGCCCGCCCAGCAAGCCGATCTCGATCGTGCCGCCATCAGTGCCTGGAGCCTGGGCAGCACCTGGCTCGGTCTGGAAGTGGAAAGCGCCGAGTTACTCGGTGGCCAGCCGGAGCACGCCTTCGTCACATTTACCGCACGCTGGCACGATGACGGTGGCGAGCACAGCCATCGTGAGCGCTCGGCTTTCGTACAGAGCGCCGGGCGCTGGTACTTCATCGATCCAACCGTGCCACTCAAGGCCGGCCGCAATGACCCCTGCCCTTGTGCCAGTGGCCAGAAGTTCAAGAAGTGCTGCGCCCCCTATCTGCACTGAACAGAAAAACTCGCCGCACAGGAAAACTCTGCTTCATTTGTTAGCGCTGGGCCCGACAGTAATGGGCTCGCCGTCAACAAGGAGAAGTACATGCACAAGCACAGTGGTTTCACCCTCGCCCTGGCGACCCTGCTATTCGCGAGCACGGCCCAGGCCGCCGATGTTCAGGTCAGTCTGGGCAGTGTGGAGCGCGTCACCCGCCTGTTCGCCTACCCCAACAACTGCAGTGTGATCTGTTATCGCGACTGGACGCTGGAGCAGACCGTCGCGCACTACCTCGGACAGAGCCTGCAACGCGACGGCTATGGCAACGCCCAGATCAAAGTCAGCAGTGACAGCAATGGCCTCTATGCCAACTTCAGTGGTGTTCCTGCGGATTACGGCCAGCCACTAACCGAGTTGCTGGCCGCTGGAGACCTGGCCTACAACGGCGCCAGCAAGCTCAATCAGGACGGCAAGTGGCAATTCAGCTGGTACCTGTTCCTGCCCCTGGGCATGGCCCTTGATAACCGGCAAAGCGTCGAATTGTTGCACTTCCCGCCGGATTACTCGCTGACCCAGGCGCAGGACTATCTGCAATCCAAGACCACTGACCGCTGGGCCACGCTGCTCACAGAAAACGGTGTAGCGGCAGAGCAAACCCCAGCCTTCCAGACCATCATCGACATCGCGCCCATCGCTGCACCGGCCAGCGCAGGCAGCGACCTGGAGGGGATTTACGACTATTTCACCGACTACCAGAAGCAGATGGTCGCCCAACTCACCAGCGGCAAAACGGAGAACGCATTGCCCATGGTCGCCTTTGGCGGGCCCGTGCGCGCCTGGGTGAAGGCACAGTACGGGGTCACTCTCGGCGTGCTGGGCCTGGGCCAGATCAGCCCAGCGCCAGGGCAGACAGTCCCGGTATTGGGCTCCAATCATCCTAGCTATATCTGGTACGCCGCCGACCCGGAAAATTATGACGGCGACGAACAGAAAGCCGATGCTGCGGGCCTCGAAGTGATGGGCCAGGACATCAGTGCCGCCTGCTGGCAGGCCGACATGGGCCTCAAGCCGGGCAGCGACCCGAGCCAGACCCTCAACGCCTGTACGCAGAAGTGGCAGGTCACGCAGAAGGTGCAAACCTGTGAGCTGTTCTACACCTCGATACGCAACCTCACGCCCGAGCAGGCGCAAGCCAAGTGCACGACCAGCGACAGCTGAATGAAAGGCCACTGGGCCCTCTGAAAAGCTCTAGGGCCTGTTGCCGCTTCACTCATGACCGCGACGGCAACAGGCTCTAGCAGCTATTACTCCTGCAACTTCAGATGGGACGTATCCGGCGCTGGTGCAGCCGGGGAGGTTTTGGCCTGCCCCATGTCACTGCCAACCGGTGCCAGGCTGAACTGCGACAGATCAACGGCCGGCGCTTTAGCATCCGGCTTGTGTTCCTGCAGATCGCTACCCACAGGGGCGATGCCGAAATCCGGCGCCTCGACATCGGCGAAGGCCGCCATGTATTCGTCACGCGGAATCACCCGGGCACCTGGGCGGCTGCTTGTCGCCACAGGTGCAGCGGATACAGCAGGTGCAGCAGGTGCAAAGACAGCTTGCGGTACAGGCGGCGGAGCCAGCTCGACTTCCTCGATCTGCGCATCCAGAGCCTGAACGATGGCAACAGCCCCAGCGCGCTCTAGAGTCGCACGATATTTTTCCGCGCCTGCAGCATCCAGATTGCTCTTGATCACGATGCGTCGGCCGGAAAACAGCAAGGCTATGCGCTGAGCATCGGCCTGAAACAACCGCGCCACATTCTCTTTGACCTGCTCCACCTGTGCACCAGATACCAACTGCCCGGCAAAGGCGATCTCGTAGAGGCTCATGGTCACACTCCTGTCTATTTATGTGTGCAGTATGACGCAGGTATTTTTAGCGCAACAACCGGTTGCCACCAAGCAGTCGCTTGGTAAACTTGGGCCACACGCAGTAATCAATAAATAATATCAGGCGCAAATGATAAGAATTACCAGCCTAACATTCCTCTTTGCTCTGCTGGTCACGCTATCGGGCTGCGCCTCCTGGTTTACCGGAGACCTGCAGAAACCCGTTGTGCGACTGGTCAAGGTCGACGTGGTCAAAGCCAAGCTACTGGAGCAGCGCTTTCTCCTGCGTTTCAGCGTCGACAACCCCAATGACTCCAGCTTGTCTGTGCGCAGCCTCGACTACCGGGTAACCCTCAATGACGTGGAGTTGGCTGATGGGGAGGCCAACACCCGTTTCATTGTGCCGGCGCACGGTCGCCACGAATTCGAGATTCCCGTCCGCACCAATCTCTGGCGCCACCTGAAAGGTATCGTACGAGCCCTGGAAAAACTCGATCAGCCGATTCGCTACAGTTTCCAGGGCTCGGTCAAAACAGGCCTGCTGTTTGGTAGTCGCGTGCACCTTTCGCGCAATGGCGAGATAATCCCCGGCGATTACCTCCCGGAGTGATTCACCGATGAACCAGCAACCTCATGTCCATGGCCCCGACTGCAACCACGACCATGACCACAGCCACGACCATGATGATCACGGCCATGTACATGGCCCGCATTGCGGCCATGCGCACCAGGAGCCCGTGCGCAACCCGCTGAAGGAAGTCGGGCGCAACGACCCCTGCCCGTGCGGCAGCCAGAAAAAGTTCAAGAAGTGCCACGGCGCCTGAACTGAATAGTGGCAGGGCCAACGGCGCAACGCCGGCCCTGCCCGCCCCAAACAGCCCTACCGCCTGCCCGGCCAGCCCTCTACAATCCGCACCAGTATTCCTACCCTCACTCTCGCGCCAGGAGCCATTCCATGGGTTCGCGCCGTTTTCCTCGTTCGCTGAAGCTCATTACCGCAGCCACCCTGGTCAGCAGCCTGTTTCTTAGCGGCTGCCAGTCGTTTCTCAACAGCCGCTACAGCAATAGCGTGCACCCGGATCAGGGCATCGTCCGCGTCCAGGGCCTGGCGCAGAGCGTGGTGGTGCGGCGCAACCCCTTGGGCATGCCGCTGATCGAGACCACCACCTTCCACGATGCCCTGTTCGCCCTGGGCTACGTGCACGCCAGCGACCGCCTCAGCCAGATGGTCGGCATGCGCCTGCTGGCCGAAGGGCGCCTGGCAGAAATGAGTGGCCCCGGCGTGCTGGAAGTCGACCGTTTTATGCGCGCAGTCAACCTCAAGCGCAGCGCCGAGGTGCTGTACAAGAACGCCTCGCCGCGGATGAAAAAGTTCTTCGAAGTCTATGCCCGCGGTGTCAACGCCTATCTGTTCCGCTACAAAGACAAACTGCCGATGGACCTGGCCGAGTCGGGCTACCGTCCGGCCTACTGGAAACCGGAAGACTCGGTGCTGGTATTCAGCCTGCTCAACTTCGGTCTGGCGGTGAACCTTAAGGAAGAAATCGCTGCCCTGACCCTCAATGGCAAGGTCGGCGCCGACCAGCTGGCCTGGTTGCTGCCAACCTACCCGGACGAGCCGCTGCCCTTCGAAGAAGCCGAGAAGCTGCGCGGTCTCAACCTCGGTGGGCAGATCCAGGGCCTGGCCGCCATCGACCAGGCCGCCGGCCAGGTGGCCGAACTGAACATGCTCGGCGTCGCCGCCTCAAACAACTGGGCCATCGCCCCGCAGCGCAGCAGCAGCGGTAAAAGCCTGCTGGCCAATGACACCCACCTGCCGCTGTCCATGCCTTCGGTGTGGAACTACGTGCAGATCCGCTCGCCGAAATTTCAGGCTGCAGGGGTCTCCATTGCTGGCGTACCGGCCGTAGTCGCCGGCTTCAACGGCAAACTGGCCTGGGGCATGACCATGGTCATGGGCGACAACCAGGACCTGTTCCTGGAGAAGCTCAAGCGCGAAGGCAGCCGCCTCTACTACCTGGCCGACGGCAAGTGGCAACCGGCCATCGAGCGCCAAGAAACCTTCTTCATCAAGGGCCAGCGACCCATCCGCGAAACCCTCTACGAGACCCGCCACGGCCCGTTGCTCAACTCGGCACTGGGCGAGCGCAAGCATCCCCTGCAACCGTTGCAGCTCAAGAGCGGCTATGGCCTGGCCCTGCGCACTGCGCAGTTCGAGGAAGACCATTCGATCGATGCCTTCTTCGACCTGTCCCGCGCGCAATCGGTGGAGCAAGCCTTCGAGGCCACCCGCGAGGTCCGCGCCATGGCCCTCAACATCGTCTTCGCCGACGCCCAGCACATCGGCTGGCAAGTCACCGGTCGCTACCCCAACCGCAAGCAGGGCCTGGGCCTGATGCCTTCCCCCGGCTGGGACGGCGCCTATGACTGGGATGGCTATGCCGACCCCATGCTCCACCCCTACGACCAGGACCCCATGCAGGGCTGGCTGGGCACCGCCAACCACCGCACCGTGCCGCGCGGCTACGGCATGCAGCTGTCCAATTCCTGGTTCTACCCGGAGCGCGCCGAACGCATCGCCCAGTTGGCCGGTGCCGGCAAGCACGACCAGCGCAGCATGATCGCCATGCAATACGACCAGACCACGCCGTTCGCCGGCAAGCTGCAGGCGATGTTCGACGCTCCGGGCATGGCCCAGCCCCTGCAAAAAGCCATTGCGGCCCTACCGGCGGCGGAACGCAGCAAAGCCGAGGAAGCCTACAAACGCCTGATGGCCTTCGATGGCCGCATGAGTGCGACCTCGGCCGACGCCGCCCTGTATGGCGCCTTCCTGCATGAAAGCGCGCGGCAGACCTTCCTCGACGAACTGGGCCCGGACGGCAATCCGGCCTGGCAGGCGCTGGTAGAAACGGCCAACGACTCCTACTCGGCACAGGCCGACCACCTGCTCGGCCGCGACGACAGCCCATTCTGGGACGATATCCGCACCGCGCAGAAGGAAGACAAGCCGGCGATCCTCGCCCGCACCCTGGCCGCCGCCGTGACCTTCACCGAGAGCAAGCTGGGTGCCGACCGTAAGGCCTGGCAGTGGGGCAAGCTGCACACCTACACCTGGGCCAGCAACGCGAGCAAAATGGCGCCCCATCTCAGCGCCAGCGAGCGCAGCAGCATCAATGCCATCCAGGGCTATCTGGATCGCGGGCCTTATCCGGCCGGTGGCGATCACGGCACGCTCAACGTGGCTGCCTATCACTGGGGTCAGGACTTCGACACCTGGTTGATCCCGGCCATGCGCGTGGTGGTCGACTTCGGCCGCGAGGAACCGATGATCGGCCTCAACAGCTCCGGCCAGTCCGGCAACCCGGCCAGCCCGCACTACGCCGACGGCATCGAAGCCTGGCTCAAAGGTGGCTACATGAGCTTCCCGTTCCAGTCGCGCAATATCGACAAGGTCTACGGCAACAAGCGCCTGCTGTTGATGCCGGGAAAATAAATCCCCTGGCCACGGAACCTCTGCGCAAGCAGCCAGTCCGAGCAAGAGACTTACTCCATAAAGCTAGATTTCAGGGCGCCTCGCGGCGCCCTTTTTTATGCCCGCAGGTTTTTGCAGAGCCCATGTGTACGCAAGCATTGCTGCACTTTGGCCAAGAGCTTTAAGCACTGACAGATATATAGGTAGCGAGACAGATCTTTAAACAGTTTAAAAACAGCCCTTTACAGCCGACTTATCGCACTACACTTCACATTGAGCGGCTAACCCCGCTCCCGGCTGGGTCTTTATTAAAATCAAAAACAGCTGCCAAGCACCCGACCCCGCCGGCACCCTCCGCGAGGGCATCATGGGAATTGCCGCTAACGAACTGTGCCAACACGTCATCCGCCCTACCCTGCTCTATCTGGGGCGCCACTCAGCCCCCGCCGAAGCCCTGCTTCTGGGGGCAGCCGCCAGCCAGTCCGCGCTTGGCTCCGCACTCGACGATCAGCAAGGTCACGGCCTGTACCGCATCAGCGAGCTGCGTCATCAATTGCTCTGGGATCAATATCTGGCCCGTGACCCGGATCTCGCCAGCCTGGTTCGCGGCCTGGCCAGCCAGCATGCCTTTCTCGGCGCCCCGCACCTGGAGTTGATCGTCAACCTGCGTTACGCCACCGCAATCGCCTGGCTGATGATCGAGGTCGAGCATCCGCAACTACCGGCCGCCGACGATCTGCATGGCCTGGCTCGCATCTGGCGGCGGGTCTTCCAGCCCAACGGTCACCTGCGTGACTTCCTGCGTGCCTGGCGGCACTGCGTGCCGGAGCAACCCAGGGTTGCCTGAAGCGGCGTAACGGCAGGCACGGCACCTGGCTGAATACAGACGATTCTCGATAACAAACTATGAAAATGATCTGTTTTCTGACCATATAGACAGTCGCATACATCTGATTTTATTAACTAATCTTCGCGAAAAAGCACAATTTAACGGTTGGCAATCATTCGCAAAACGCGTAGCTTGCCGCCCTCATTTTTGCTGTTCGTGAGCTAGCTAATGAAACAACTCTGGTTAAAGACCACCCTCGCTCTGGCCGTCGGTGCCATTTCCACTCACAGCCTGGGCAATGGAGTTGCCATCAACGAACAAAGCGTCAGCAGCATGGGCACCGCCTTTGCCGGACGTGCGTCGTCGGCGCAGGATGCCACCACACTGTTCGGCAACCCTGCCGGCCTGAGCAAACTCAAGCGGGCCGAAGTGGTTGGCGGGGTCGGCCTGGTCAAGGCCGATGTCGACATCGACGACGCCAGCGCAGCAACCAGCGAAGGCGACATGGTGCCGCTGACACCAGTGCCTTTCGCCTATTACGCCAGCCCGCTGAACGAGGACTGGCACTACGGTATCGGCCTGTATGTGCCATTCGGCCTGATCAGCGATTACGAAAAGGGCTTTGGCGGCCGCTATAAGGGCCAGTACAGCAAAGTTGAAGTGGTTACCCTGCAACCGACCCTCAGCTACCGGATCAACGACCGCGTTTCTGTAGGCTTCGGTCCGACCCTCAACAAGATCAAGGGCAAGCTGGTCAGCAAACTGAACAACAGTGCCGCCCTCGGCAACGGCGACACCGAAGTCGACATCAAGGGCGACGACACCGCACTGGGCTTCAATGCCGGCGTCCTGGTAGACATCACCGAGCAGCTGGCCTGGGGTCTGACCTACCACTCCAAGGTCGACTACACCCTGCAAGGCCGCACCCGCATCACCGGCGGCAACGGCCCGATCTTCGGTCAGTTCAATGGCGACTACGATGCCCAGCTGGACTTCACCACCCCGGAAATGCTCGACAGCTCACTGACCTACAAGCTGGATAACCAGTGGACCCTCTACGGTGGCGCCACCTGGACTCGCTGGAGCCGTCTGCAGGAAATCGTCGTGGAGAATGACGGCACACCGAGCATCCTCGGGTTGACCCCGATTGCCGAGGTCAGCGAGCAGCTCCAGTGGCAGGACACCTGGTCCTACGCGATTGGCGCCGCCTACCAGCTGAACCCGCAATGGGTGCTGCGCACCGGCTTTGCACTGGACGCCTCACCGGCGGCCAATGACAACCGCACCGTGCGCATCCCGGTGGGTAACCGCAAGGTGTTCTCCCTCGGTGCTGGCTGGTCGCCCACGACCGACATGACTATCGACGTGGCCTACACCTACTTGCGCGAGAGCGAAGCCTCGATCGACCAGCACTCCACCGAACTGGCCGGTGCGGAAATCGCGCCCGGCTTCAGCGCCCGCTACAAGAATAGCGCCCATGGCCTGGGGACGCAGCTCACCTACCGTTTCTGACGGCAGCTGGCACCCATGAAAAAGCCGGGCAATTGCCCGGCTTTTTTTATGCGCGCCTGAGTCAGGGCTGACTGGCAATCGCTTTGTCCACCGCCTCGAGCAGCGCCGCATCATCGGGCTTGGTCAGGCTGGAGAAACTGGCAATCACCTTGCCGTCGCGCCCCACCACATACTTGTAGAAGTTCCAGCGCGGCGCACTGGTCTGCGCGGCCAGCTCACGGAACAACGGGATGGCGCCATCCCCACTGATTACCTGTGGCTCGCTCATGGCGAAGGTCACACCGTAGTTGACGAAGCACACCTTGGCGGTGTCCTCACTGTTATCCGCTTCCTGCTTGAAGTCATCGGAAGGCACGCCGAGCACTTCCAGGCCTTGATCCTTGTAGCGCTGGTACAGCGCCTCCAGGCCCTTGAACTGCGGAGTGAAGCCACAATTGCTGGCGGTATTGACCACCACCAGCGGCTTACCGGAAAAACGCTGACACAGATCGATACGCTCTTTGGAGCGCAGTTGCTGCAACTCGCCCTGCAACATCGGCGGGCATTCGGCCGCCAACAGCGGTCCGGCAAACAGCCCAACCAGCACTATCAGGGCATTACGCGACATGCTCATGATGACAACCTCTGCACTGAATCCAGAGGCAACGCTACTCGCCTTAGCGGCCAGCGGCAACGCTCAACACAGGCCCATACCCAACTGCAGCGCCGCCAGGCCGACCTGCTGCCAGCCCCACCAGGCCAACAGCAGCAACCCGACAATGCCCAGCATGCTCAGCAGCATCGCCGCGCGGCTACTCATGCCGCGCCTCCCAGCGGTTGCAGGCGCGCCACCGGCTGCTCGCGTACCGGCCAGTTGAGTGCTGCCGCGAGCAGGCCGAGGCCAATGGAAATCTGCCAGACCAAATCGTAACTGCCGGTGTGGTCGTACAAATAACCGCCCAGCCAGCCGCCGAGGAAGGCACCCAACTGATGGAAAAGGAAGACGATGCCACCCAGCATCGACAGGTTGCGCACACCGAACAGGGTGGCCACCGTGCCATTGGTCAGCGGCACGGTGGACAGCCACAGCAGGCCCATGGCGATGCCAAAGGCATAGGCACTCCAAGCGCTCAGCGGCGTGTAGAAAAAGGCCACGATCACCACCGTGCGTGCCAGATACAGAGCCGTCAGCAGGCGCGGCTTGGACAGCCGTCCACCGAGCCAGCCGGCGATATAGGTACCGAACACATTGAACAGCCCGACCAGCGCCAGCACCGTGGTGCCAACCGTGGCCGGCAGATGCTGATCGACCAGATAGGCCGGCAGATGCACACCGATAAACACCACCTGAAAGCCGCAGACGAAAAAGCCCAGCGCCAGCAGCCAGAAACCGGAGTGCGCACAAGCCTCGCGCAGCGCCTCACCCAGGCTCTGCTCGGCGCCCAGCGAAGGCAGCGGCTGGTCGCGCACCAGCAATGCCAGCGGCACGATCAGCGCCACCAGCAGCCCCAACGCCAGCAGCGCGGCAGACCAGCCCAGCCAGCCGATCAGGCCGAGCGAGCCCGGCAGCATGGCGAACTGGCCGAAGGAGCCGGCCGCCGCCGCAATGCCCATGGCCATGCTGCGTTTCTCCACTGGCACAGCGCGGCCAACCACGCCCAACAGCACCGAGAACGAGGTACCGGAGAGGCCGATACCGATCAGCAGGCCGGCACTCAGCGACAAAGACCCCGCCGAGTCGGCATAGCCCATCAACAGCAGACCAGCGGCATACAGCAGGCCGCCTACTGCGATCACTCGGCGCGCACCGCAACGATCGGCGATGGCTCCGGTCACCGGCTGCGCCAGGCCCCAGATCAGGTTCTGCAGGGCGATGGCGAAGGCGAACACCTCACGCCCCCAGCCGAACTCGCTGCTCATGGGCGTCAGGAACAGACCAAAACCGTGGCGGATGCCCAGCGACAGCGCCAGGATCAGCGATGCTCCGAGCAACACCCAGCCACTGGTACGCCATACCGAAGTCATGTTTTATCCCTTATACAAACAGCCAGGCAGACCGGCCGTGGATCGACAACATGACTGTATATACCCGCATTAAGCCGAACACCCGCTACAGCTGGGCAGCAAGCAAGTGGAACAGTTACGTAGGGCGGGTGAAACCCGCGTAACCGTGACGCGGGCTTCACCCGCCCTACCTATCCGTATAGCAGCGCCAAGGTCACCAGCACCGCGCACTCGGCCAGCTCCAGCAGTGCCCCGGCGGTATCCCCGGTGGTGCCACCCAGGCGGGCGACGAAAGCCCGGCGCAAGAGGAAGAAAGCCAGCAGCGCACTACCAATGGCCAGCAACCCGGCCCAGCCCAACAGCAGCATGGCCAGGGCATTGCCAGCCAGCACCACGGGCAGCTGCTGGCGCGGCAGGTGCTCGCTGAGCGCCTGGCCCAGGCCGCCGGCGCGCACATAGGGCGTGGTGAGCAGCAGCAACGGCAACAGCCCGCGCCCCAGCCAGGGCGCCAGCAGCAGCGCGCTCCACTGCCCGGCCTGCAGCAGCGCCACCAGCGCGGCGAACTTGAGCAACAGCAGCAGCACCAGCATCACCACGGCGATCGGCCCGCTGCGCGGGTCTTTCATGATCGTCAGAGTGCGTTCGCGATCGCCATAGCCGCCAACCCAGGCATCCGCCGTGTCAGCCAGGCCGTCCAGATGCAGACCGCCACTGAGGCCGACCCACAGCGCCAGCAGCAACGCTGCCTGCAGCAAGGCCGGCGCGCCGCTCAGCAGCAGCTGCGCCAGCAGCAACAGGCCGCCAAGCAGCAGCCCGACCGCCGGGTACCACAGCAGCGAACGACCCAGTTGCTGAGGCACCGGCATGCCCGCCAGGCTCACCGGCAGGCGGGTGAGGAACTGTAGGGCGATCAGCAGCGGCTCGGCCAGGCGCATGCTCAGGCTTCGCGCAGGCTCAGGTCGGCCGCGACCTGTAGGCGATGCAGCGCGGCATGGCCGACCTCGACCTGCAGCAACTGCTGCTGCGGCAGGCCGCGAGCCTGGGCCAGCAGCAGGCGCATCACGCCGCCATGGGTCACCAGCAGCACGCGCTGGCCGGCCAGTTCCTGCTGCAGACGCTCAATGGCAGCCATCACCCGGGCGGCGAAGTCGCGCACCGGCTCGGCATTCGGCGGAGTGAAGCGGAACGGATCGTTCCAGAAGCTGCCCAGCGCCTCGGTATCCTCCAAGAGGATTTCCGCGGCGTTGCGCCCTTCCCAGTCGCCGAAGTGCAGCTCGCGCAGATCGGCCTCGATGCGCAACGGCAGGCCCTTGGCCTCGGCCAGCTGGCGGGCAAATGCTTCGCAGCGTTGCAGCGGTGAGCTGATGATCAGGTCCCAGCCACCCTGTTCGGCCAGGGTGGCATGCATCTGCTGCCAGCCGCGCTCCGTGAGGGCATCGTCCAGGCTGCCACGAAAACCGTTGCCGCCGGTGGTCTCACCGTGGCGCAAAAGATCCAGCTGCAAACTCATCAACCTTGCTCCTGTACTGCTGCTTCAGAAAAAGTCGCCATCTGCCCGTGCAGCGCGCACGCCAGGCGCAACAACGGTACCGCCAGCGCCGCGCCACTGCCCTCGCCCAGGCGCAGGCCCAGCTGCAACAGCGGCTCGGCCTGCAGGGCGGCGAGCACGTGGCGATGGCCCGGCTCGGCGCCGCTGTGGCTGAACAACAGCCAGTCGGCCACGCCCGGATTCAGGCGCACCGCCAGCAGCGCAGCGACACTACAGATAAAACCATCGACCAGCACGCTGACGCCCTGCTGCGCGCAGGCCAGGTAGGCGCCGGTCAGCGCGGCGATCTCCAGGCCGCCCAGGCGCTGCAGGCAATCCAGCGGCGCGCGGGCCTGGCCGTGCAGGGCCAGGGCAGATTCGACGGCGCGGATCTTACGCGCCATACCGGCGCTGTCCAGCCCGGTGCCGGGGCCGACCAGCTCGTTCAGCTGTTTATCCAGTAGCACGCAAGCCAGGGCGCTGGCCGCCGTGGTGTTGCCGATGCCCATCTCACCACCGATAAACAGCTGGCAGCCGCCCGCCGCAGCGCGCTCGACCACCGCGCGGCCGACCTGCAGCGCGGCCAGGCACAGTTCGGCAGTCATCGCCGGCGCCTGGGTGAAATTGGCCGTACCTGGCGCCAGCTGATGCTGGCAGACCCCGGCCATGGCCGGCGCCGGCTCGACCGTGCCGAGATTGTGCACCTCTAGGGTGGCGCCCAACTGACGGGCCAGCACGCTGATCGCCGCGCCACCGCCGGCGAAGTTGCCGAGCATCTGCACGGTCACCGCCTGCGGATAGGCCGACACACCCTCGGCAACCACGCCATGGTCGCCAGCGAAGATGCTGATCCACACCTGCTCCAGCTCGGGACGCACGCGCCCCTGCTGGGCGGCCAGACGTACCGCCAGCGGCTCCAGCTGGCCGAGGGCACCGGCCGGCTTGGTCAGCTCGGCCTGGCGCTGCAGGGCCAGGGCGGCCACCTGCTGATCGAGCGGTTGGCAGCTCGCCTGCCACCAGAATGCACTCACAAGCGCTCTCCTTTCAGAATCATGGGTAGGCCGGCAACGGTGAAAATCACCCTCTGGCTACATTCGGCCAGGGCCTGGTGCAGCCAGCCAGCCTCGTCGACATAACGCCGGGTCAGCTCGCCCAGCGGCACCACGCCCAGGCCGGTTTCGTTGCTGACCAGAATGATCCGCCCCGGCAACCCGGTCAGGCATTCCAGCAACGCCGCACGCTCGGCCTGCAGGCGCGCCTCGTCGTCCAGCATCAGCAGGTTGGTCAGCCACAGGGTCAGGCAATCGACCAGCAGGCAGCGCCCCTCGCCAGCCTGCTCGCGCAGCACCCTGGCCAGCTCGACGGGCTCCTCGACCAGAGCCCAGCCGGCCGGGCGCCGCACCTGGTGCTGGGCGATGCGCGCGCTCATCTCGCCATCCAGCGCCTGGCTGGTGGCGACATAGGTCACTGCCAGGCCACTTTCCACAGCCAGCCTCTCGGCAAGACGGCTCTTGCCGGAACGGGCGCCACCTAAAATCAGTTCAAGCATGTTTTGACTCTTTCAAGGTTGCTGCCGATGTAGGGTGGATCACGCTCCACCGATCCACCATGGCCGGCCGAAGCGCTGCCCTGGTGGATGTAAAAAGCGACATCCACCCTACGGACTGCACGCACACGCACAGCCGATGTAGGGTGGATCACGCTCCACCGATCCACCGTGGCCGGCCGAAGCGCTGCCTTGGTGGATGTAAAAGGCGACATCCACCCTACAGACCGCACAGTTCGCGCAGCCTGTCGGTATCCAGATGGGCTTCGACCAGGTCGGCCAGGCGTTCGATGTCGCGTTCGCGCAGGGCATGGTAGTCCACCGTCTGCACCTCGCGCAGGCCGGCCCAGCGCAGCAGAGCGCCACAGGCCGCGTCCGTCTCGAACAGACCATGCAGGTAGGTGCCGAGCACCTGGCCGTCGCCGCTCATGCCGCCGTCCAGACGACCATCGCTCAGCTGCACCGCGCCATTCAGCCCGGCACCCGCACTGACCCCGGCATGGATCTCGTAGCCACTCACCGCCGCCTGCTCCAGACACATCACGCCCTGCACATTGCGCAGCTGCTTCTCTGCCTCCAGCACGGTGACGAAGTCCAGCAGGCCGAGGCCGGCGCCGCTGCCGGGCGCGCCTTCCAGGCCATGGGGATCGTCGATGCGGGTGCCGAGCATCTGCAGGCCACCGCAGATACCGAGCAGCTTGCCGCCGTAGCGCAGGTGCCTGTCGATGGCGGCTGGCCAGCCCTGCTCGCGCAAGAAGGCCAGGTCGGCGCGCACGCTTTTCGAGCCGGGCAGGATGATCAGGTCGGCCGGCGGGATGGCCTGGCCGGGACCGATGAACTGCAGGTCGACCTGCGGGTGCAGGCGCAGCGGGTCGAAGTCGGTGTGGTTGCTGATGCGCGGCAGCACCGGCACCACCACCCTGAGCAGCGCCTCGCCCTTCTGCGCCTGGCGCACATCGATGGCGTCCTCGGCTTCCAGGTGAAAATCCATCAGGTACGGCAACACGCCGAGCACCGGCTTGCCGGTGCGCTCTTCCAGCCAGTCCAGACCCGGCTGCAGCAGGCTGAGATCGCCACGGAAACGGTTGATCACGAAGCCCTGCACCCGCGCCTGCTCGCTCTCGGAGAGCAGTGCCAGGGTGCCGACCAGATGGGCGAAAACGCCGCCCTTGTCGATGTCGGCAATCAGGATCACCGGGCAATCCACCGCCTCGGCGAAGCCCATATTGGCGATGTCACCGGCGCGCAGGTTGATCTCTGCCGGCGAACCAGCGCCCTCGACCATCACCACCGGGTACTGCGCGCTGAGGCGTTGGTGCGATTCCAGCACGGCAGCGCGCGCGGTCTGCTTGTAGTCGTGGTAGGCCACCGCGTGCATGTTGCCGATGGCGTGGCCATGGATGATCACCTGAGCGCCGGTGTCGCTGTTGGGCTTGAGCAGTACCGGGTTCATGTCGGTATGCGGTTCCAGCCCGGCGGCCTGGGCCTGCACCGCCTGGGCGCGGCCGATCTCGCCGCCGTCAGCGGTCACTGCGCTGTTCAGCGCCATATTCTGCGGCTTGAACGGCACCACACTGACGCCCTGGCGCTTGAGCCAGCGGCACAGGGCGGTCACCAGGGTGCTCTTGCCGGCATCTGAGGTTGTGCCCTGCACCATCAAGGTGGCGCCCATTGGCGTGGCAGTCATCGCTGTGCTCATGCAAAGGCCTCCTGCCAGGACTGCAACGCCTGCTGCAGCCGCTGCCAGCCAGCTTCATCGGCGGGCAGGCCGAAGCGCAGGCAGCGGGTCTCGGCAAACAGGCGGACGAGAATACCGCGGCGGGCGAAGTAACCGTGCAGGCCGACAGCCTGCTGATGAACCACCAGCTGAAACAGCGCGGTGCCGCCTGCTGGCGCCAGGCCATGGACGCTGAGCAGCACGGCCAGGCGCATACCATCAGCCTGCAGCCGCTCGCGCTGGGCCTGCTGGCCGGCGCTGTCCTGCAGGATTGCAGTAGCCACTACCCGCGCCGGCCCGCTGATGGTCCAGGGTCCGAGGCGCTCGGCCAGGCGCTCCAGCAGGCTCGGTTCGGCCAGGACGAAGCCCAGGCGGATGCCGGCCAGGCCGAAGAACTTGCCAAACGAGCGCAACACGATCAGCCCCGGCAACTGGCTGAAAGCCGCCAGGCTGTGCTCGGAGGTGCAGTCGATAAAGGCCTCGTCCACCACCAGCCAGCCGCCACGCTCGGCCAGGCGCGCGTGCCAGTCGAGCAGCTGCCGGGGTTCGATCAGCCGCCCGGTCGGGTTGTTGGGATTGATCAGCAGCAATACATCAAGGCGCTCCAGAGCACGGCCCACCGCCCCTTCGCCGAGTTCCGTGACCTGATGCCCCGCGCGGCGCCAGGCCTCGGCATGCTCGGCATAGGCCGGCGAAATGATGCCCACTCGCCCCTGCCTGCGCAGCTGCGGCAGGGCCTGGATCGCCGCCTGAGAACCGGCCACCGGCAGCAAGGCAGACACGCCGTAGTAGTCACGCGCCACTGCTTCCAAGCCATCGTCCGGCTCGGGCAGGCGACTCCAGGCCGTTGCTGGAATTGCCGGTAGCGGCCAGCCATAGGGGGCTATGCCGGTGGACAGGTCGAGCCAGTCGGCCAAGGGGATGCCATAGCGCTGTGCCGCCGCCCGCAGGCGGCCACCGTGTTCAAGCAAGGTAGAGACTCCCGATCAGCAACAGCGCCAGCCACAGCAGCACGCCGCCATTGACCAGATTGAGCGCGCGCTCGATATCCCGCGCCCGCGCCGGCGGCCCCGCACCCAGCACGGGGCGCACATGCAGTTCGCCCTGGTAGATTGCCGCGCCGCCCAGGCTCACGCCGAGGGCACCGGCACCGGCCGCCATCACCGGGCCGGCGTTGGGGCTGTCCCACTGCGGTGCCTGTCGCTGCCAGCAGCGCAGCGCCTGGGCGGTGTTGCCGAGCAGCGCATAGGTCAGCGCCACCAGGCGCGCAGGGATGTAGTTGAGAGCGTCGTCGATCTTCGCCGCGGCCCAGCCGAAGCGTTCGAAGCGCGTGGTGCGGTAGCCCCACATAGCATCCAGGGTGTTGCTCAGGCGGTACAGCACCACGCCCGGCGCACCGGCCACAAGAAACCAGAACAGCGCGGCGAACACTGCGTCCGAGCCGTTCTCCAGCACCGACTCGGTGCCGGCGCGGGCCACGCCTTCGCTGTCCAGTGCCGCGGTCTGCCGGCTGACCATGTAACCCACGCGTTTGCGGGCCTCGGGCAGATCACCCAGGCGCAAGGCCTGGGCCACCGGCTGCGCATGTTCGCCGAGGCTGCGCAGGCCGAGGGCGGCGTACAGGGCCAGCACTTCCACCAGCCAGCCGAGATAGGGCAGGCGCGCCAGCAGCAGGCTGAGTAGGGTCAGCGGCAGCACGGCCAGGCACCAGCCGGTAACGCCATGGCTGCGCCAGCCATGGCCACCACTGTTGAGGCGTTGTTCGATGCGCTGCGCCAGGCCGCCAAAGGCCACCAGCGGGTGCCAGCGTTTGGGTTCGCCGAGCAGACCGTCCAGGGTCACTCCGGCCAGGGCGGCCAGCAGCAGGCTCATGCGTGCTGCCCCCAGCTGTCGGTGAACAGCAGCTCCTGCAACGGTCGCGGCGTGGCCCAGCCTTCCTGTACCAGCATTGGCTCGCTATAGAACTCGGTGACCGGGCCCAGGCAGAGGATCGCCAGCGGCTTGCTGCCGGCCGGCATGTGCAGCAGTTCGGCCAGCGCCTGCGGCTCGAACAGCGAGACCCAGCCGAGACCCAGGCCTTCGGCACGGGCGGCCAGCCAGAGGTTCTGGATGGCGCAGGCCAGCGAGGCCAGGTCCATTTCCGGCAGAGTGCGGCGGCCGAAGATGTGTTTCTCGCGCTGATCCATCAGCGCAACCACCAGCAGCTCGGCGCAGTCACGAATGCCTTCGACCTTGAGCCGCATGAATTCGTCGCTGCGCTCGCCCAGCGCCTCGGCGGTGCGCACTCGCTCGGCCTCGACCTGGCCGTGGATGCTCTCGCGTAGCTCAGGGCGAGTGATGCGGATAAAGCGCCAGGGCTGCATCAGACCGACGCTGGGCGCCTGGTGCGCCGCCTCCAGCAACCGCGCAAGCAGCTCAGGCGCTACCGTGCCTCCGGCGAAATGACGCATGTCGCGGCGCTCGGCAATGGCTCGGTAGACCGCGGCACGCTCCGCAGGGCTGAAGGCATGGTCGGTCATGGCCTCTTTCTCATGGCAATAGCAGCTCGGCCGCGGCACGCGGGTCGGACGGCAGATAGAAGTGGATGTAGGAAGCGGTCAACCGACCGACGCGGTACACCGCCTCGGCGGTGCGCCGGTAGTTCGGGCATTCGCCCCGTACCAACGGCGCCACGGCACAGTCCAGCACGGAATGGTGGTAAGTATGCCCGCGCAAGCGCCCTTCTGGCAGCTCTACTTCCTGCAAGGCCAGTGCGGCCAGACGGGACTGCATGACCGCACGCCCCGGCAACAGACCCGCCAGCTCGGCGCACTGCCCGTCCTTGTCCGCCAGCGATTGCAGCAGATAGAGCATGCCGCCGCACTCGGCCAGGATCGGTTTGCCCGCTGCGTGGTGCGCCGCCACCGCACTAAGCATTGGCGTGTTATCGGCCAGTTGCTGCAGGTGCAGCTCCGGGTAACCACCGGGCAGGTAGAGGCTGTCCACCTCAGGCAGGGCCTGGTCGCGCAGCGGCGAGAACGGCAGCAACTCGGCGCCGAGCCGACGCAGCAGGTCCAGGTTGGCCTGGTAGACAAAGGCGAAGCTGCTATCACGCGCCACACCGATACGCACGCCGGCCAGCAAGGGTTCGAGCGACTCGTTCACGGGCGCGGCGAAGCTCACCGGCTCTGGCATGACAGCGCCGGCACTGACCAGCAGTGCATCGGCTGCCGCATCCAGGCGCGCATCCAGATCGACCAACTCCTCGGCCTGGACCAGGCCCAGGTGACGACTGGGTAACTCCACCGCCGCACTGCGCGGCAACGCGCCGTACCAGCGAATCGCGGGCGGCAGGCTGTCACGCAGAATCTCGCCATGCCGTTCGCTACCGGTACGGTTGGCCAGCACCCCGGCGAACGGCAGGTTGTGCTGGAAGTTGGCCAGGCCGTAGGCCAGCGCGCCGAAGGTTTGCGCCATGGCGCTGCCATCGATCACCGCCAGCACCGGCACCTGAAAACGCCGCGCCAGATCAGCGGCCGACGGGGTGCCGTCAAACAGGCCCATCACCCCTTCGATCAGAATCAGATCGGCCTCGCCTGCTGCCTCCCAGAGCAGGTGACGGCTCTGCTCCTCGCCGACCATCCACAGGTCGAGCTGGTACACCGGCTGGCCCGAGGCGCGGGCGAGAATCATCGGATCAAGAAAGTCCGGACCGCACTTGAACACCCGTACGCGCTTGCCGGCCCGCGTATGCAGGCGCGCCAGGGCGGCGGTGACGGTGGTTTTGCCCTGACCAGAGGCTGGAGCGGCGATCAGCAGGGCTGGGCAGCGGTGTGCGCTCATGACTGGTGCTCCCAGACGGTGCGCGGCCACTCGCGACTCAGGTAGCCCAGATGCAATCCGGGGTGGGCGGTTTCCCGGATTGCATCCGGGCTACAGTAAGCAGGGCTCAAAACTCGACCCCCTTCTGCGCCTTCACGCCCGCCTTGAAGGCGTGTTTGACCAGGCTCATCTCGGTGACGGTATCCGCCGCCTCGATCATCCCCGGCAACGCGCCGCGACCGGTCACCACTACATGCTGCAACAGCGGCCGCGCCTCGATATCGGCCAGTACCTCGTCCAACTCCAGGTAGCCGTACTTGAGGGCGATGTTCAGCTCATCCAGTACCACCAGGGCAATGCTCGCGTCGTTCAGCAACTCGCGGGCTACGGCCCAGGCTTCGCGGGCCTTGGCGATGTCGC
The DNA here is from genome assembly GCA_964518735.1 of uncultured Pseudomonas sp. Taxonomy (GTDB): domain Bacteria; phylum Pseudomonadota; class Gammaproteobacteria; order Pseudomonadales; family Pseudomonadaceae; genus Aquipseudomonas. The sequence goes on along the minus strand of CAZFKQ010000010.1, from coordinate 25,685 downwards.
GCTGGCGGTCCTGGGTTTCCCAGGTAAAGCCCTCGCCCATCACGTGGTAGCGCACCTGCTCGGGAAAGCGCCGGAAGAAGTGCTCTTCGCCGGTACTGGCCGCGCCCTTGATGAACTGCACCACGGCCACCTGCATGCCATGGCCCAGGGCGCGGGCAAGCATGCCAAAAGCCGAGCTGCTCTTGCCCTTGCCATTGCCGGTATGCACCAGCAGCAGGCCATATTCATCCTGGGCTTCGGCGATCTTTTCGTCGATCAGGGCTTTCTTGCGCTGCATGCGTGCCAGGTGGCGCTGGTCACGATCAGAGGACTCGCTCATCACTTCACCTCCATGCCACGGCGCTGACCAAGCAAGCCGAGCAGACCGAGGTATAGGGCACTGGCCACGCCGACATACAGGGCCATGCCGGCGAGAAAGCGTGGGTAGTACTCGCCGATGCGCGGCAACCAGGCCGTCAGGCTCGGCTCTGGGTAACGACCGGAGAAGAAGTAGAAACCGCCGCTGGAGAGCAGATGACAGACGAAGGCGCTGACCAGCACCATGGCCGCCAGCAGCAACAGGCTCTTCACGTTGTCGCGGTGCCAGCCGGCATACAGACGCCCGCCCAGCCACAGCGACGCATACGCCGGCACCAGCAGCCAGTAGGCCGGCGACAGGCACCAGTCACTGACCGTGCCACTGGCCAGCATGGAAAAGTCCAGGGCGCTGGCCAGGGCGAACAGCGCAGCGAACACCCAGCGCGGGCGCAACAACACACCGGCGAGGAAGAATACCGCCCAGGACGCGCTGGGCAGATTGAGCGAGGCGAAGTGATTGCCCCGCGTGGCAGCCAACAGCAGCGCCAGGGCAAGGCCGAGGATCAGCTGGGTACGGCCGGAGAAGATAGGCATGTGCATGCTCCTGCATGAATGGCCGCCCGGCATGGGCGGCCGGATGGGTCAAAGGGCCTGGTAGCGCACGCTGAAGTACACCGCCTGACCGGGTTGGTTGTAGCCGTCGACCGTCTGGTAGTCGGCGTCAAACAGGTTGGCAACGCGGGTCTGCAGTCGCCATTCGCGGTTGAGGCGGTATTCACCGCGCAGGTCGAGGGTGGCGAAACCGGCCAACTCGTCCTGGTTGGCCAGGTCGTCGTAGGTCGAGTCCTGGGCATGCAGGCTGGCACCGACGCTGACGTCGCCGAAGGCGCGATCAAGGTCCAGGTTGAACAGCTGACCAGGGCGACGATTGAGTTCCTTGCCGTAATAGGTGGTGTCGCCCACGCTGCGCTTGGAACGGTTCTGCGCATCCATCAGGCTGTAATTGGCTTGCCACTGCCAGCCGAGCAGCTCGCTACCCACCTGCAGTTCGACGCCACGAATACGCGCCTGGTCGACGCCCTCGGCGACACTCTGACTGGAGCCGTTGACCGTGCGCGTGACGGTGGCGATCAGGTTGTCGATCTCGCTGCGGTAGGCATTCACCGCCCAATGGCCCCAGGCGTGCTCGCCGGCCAGGCCCAGCTCCAGACTCTGCGACTCCTCCGGCTGCAGGTCGGGGTTGCCAAAGTCGGGGTAGTACAGCTGGTTGAAGGTCGGCGATTTGTAAGCCGTGCCATAGCTGGCCGTCAGACGCAGGGCATCGCTCAGCGCATAACCCCAACCGAGGCTGCCGGTGTTGTGCTCGCCGAACTGTTCATCATCGTCACTGCGCAGACTCAGTTGCAGGTCGTAGCGACCGAGCTGGGCCAGGTACTGGGTGAACAGGCCCTGGTTGTCGCGTGAGTCGAGGGCATAGGCCGTGCTGCCGTTGACCTCGTCGCGCTGCCAGTCGGCACCCAAGGTGAGGTTGTGGCCGTCGGCCAGGCTGAGGTCGTTCTGCCAGGTCAACGAGTCGCGCCGGCTGTCGAAGCGCGAGTAGAACGCCTGGTCCTGGAAGTTGTCCGACTTGTCCTCGCTGCGCCCGGCCTGCAGGGTCACTCGCCAGGGCTGCAGCGGGCTGAAACGTGCGCGCCCGCCGACCACCTTCTGTTCGCTGTCGGCATTGGCGGCAAAGCCTGAGGTACGTTTGCTGCTCACCGAGTCAAAGTCACTGTGTGCGCGGCTTTGCAGCAGGCTGCCATCGAGTTCCAGGCCGCTGTCGAAGTGGTAACCGGCGCGCAGCGAACCGGACAGGTTGCGGTAGCCGTCGCTGTCATCCTCATAGCCACTGGCGTCGGCAGTCTTGACGTTGAGTCCGTCACCATCGGCGCTGCTGGTGGCCAGGCTGTACCAGCCGTTACCAGCCCCGCCGCTAACCCCGGCACTGCCCTGGTAGCTATCGTGGGTGCCGTAACCGGCGGAGAAGAACGGCTTGGCGCCCTGACCATCGCCTTTGCGGGTGAAGATCTGGATCACCCCGCCGATGGCTTCTGAGCCATACAGGCTGGAACGTGGCCCGCGCACCACCTCGATCCGTTCGATCAGTTCGACCGGCAGATCCTGCAGGGCCGCGCCGCCACTGGTGACCGAGCCGACCTTGATGCCATCGATCAGCACCAGCACATGGTTGGAGTTGCTGCCGCGCATATACAGCGCAGTGGACTTGCCCGGGCCGCCGTTGTTGACCAGGGAAATCCCGGGCAACCGTTGCAGCAGTTCCGGCACCGACTGGGCCTGGCTGCGCTCGATCTGCTGGCGGTCGATGACGGTGAGCGCAGCAATGCTGGCGCTGGCCGCCTGTTCGGTGCGGGTGGAGGTCACCACCTGCTGTTGCAGCGTGAGGGGGGACGCCTGGAGAGCGCCAATAGGAGTCAGGCCAAGCAGCGCAAAAGCTATCGGCCGCAAAGCGGTTTTGCCGATCAAGATGAAGTTCTCCGTCGCGCCACCCGCGCGACACTGCCGAGGTTGGGCATACGGAGAACAGATAGACGACGCCCCGCCGCAAGACGGAGCGCGCCCGGCAACGCCCTCCGCAATGCCGTGGATTGCAGCAGGCCGGTCTCCGGGCTTACGAGCGGAACCTCAAGGTTCCCCGATCGCGCCTTCCCATGCCGGTGGGCACAGTGGCTGGATGCGATCGTTGTCTCGCTTACCGTTGCGGGGGCAGCGCCGGAATTGTGCCGCGACTATCGCGGAACGCACCGGCTTCCCTGTTTCACCCCTCTGACGCTGCGCGTCGGGGGCACCTGTTGCAGGCGCGCAGGGTAGTGGCTGGGGCTGGCAACGTCAACGCGCAGGCTCTAACGCGGCAGCTTCAACGCTTGCGGCAGAGCGTCAGGCCATCACCCAACGGCAGCAGGGACAAGTCGAGGCGCTGATCGCGCTTGAGGGTGCGATTGAGTGCCTGGATGGCACGGGTGTCGACGCTGTCCGGGCTCTGTTCCAGAACGCGGCCGCTCCACAGCACGTTGTCGAACAGGATCAAGCCCCCCTGACGCGCCAGGACCAGGGCGTGTTCCAGGTACACCGGGTAGTTGGCCTTGTCGGCATCGATGAAGATCAGGTCGAAGCTTTCGGCCTTACCGCTGCGCACCAACTGGCTGAGGCTTTCCAGGGCCGGCGCCAGGCGTAGTTCGATGCGCTCGGCGACGCCGGCTTCGTGCCAGTAGCGCCGGGCGATGCTGTTGTAATCGCCGGGCAGGTCGCAGCAGATCAGCTGGCCATCCGCCGGCATGGCAGCGGCCATGCACAGGGCGCTGTAGCCGGTGAAGGTGCCGATCTCGAGAATGCGTTTGGCCCCCGTGAGCTGCACCAGCAGTGCCATGAACTGGCCTTGCTCGGGGGCGATCTGCCAGTGCGCCGTGCTCAGTTGCGCGGTTTCGTCGCGCAGGCGCTTGAGCAGCGGCGTCTCGCGCAGGGAAACGTCCAGCAGGTACTGGTAGAGGTTATCGTCAAGGTTCAGCGTGCGGTTGGTCACGGCTGGCGGGCCAGTTGCGCCGGAGCCAGCACGCGCTTGGCGCTGAGGTAGGTTTTCTGCCAGTAGGCCGTGCTCAGGTAATCCAGACGCACCGTGCCGCCGCTGGACGGCGCATGGACGAAACGCCCTTCGCCGACATAGATGCCTGCATGACTGACCTGGCTGCCGCCATTGGTGGCGAAGAACACCAGGTCACCGCTCTGCAGGGCACTGCGACTGACCGTGGGCGCACGCAGGTTGATCATCTCGCGGGTCGAGCGCGGCAGCTGGATGCCGGCCGAATTGCGGTACACGTAACCGATCAGGCCGCTGCAATCGAAGCCGCTGTCCGGCGTGTTGCCGCCATAGCGATAGGGCGTGCCGACCAGACCGATGGCGCTCATCAGCACATCGTCAGCATTTTCATTGCCAACAATGGGAAAGGGATCGGCGGGGTAATCAGGAGAGGGGGCGTTGCCGGCGCAGGCAGTAAGCAGCGCGGCAAGGGCTAGCAGGGCAAAGCGAGCCGTGTAAGGCATGGGCGGGCAATCCGGGCCGGAATGCGCCCTACTCTGCCGCGTGCAGGACACAGGTGCAAGCCCTGTGCCCTTGTGCACGTGTCGGTTTAACGGTGAACCGAACTCTCGGCTTGCAGCTGTGGCGCCAGCGCCAGGGCGCGCTTGGCTTCCATGTAGCTGCGGTTCCAGTAGCTGTCGTCCAGGCTGTCGATGCGTACACCACCGCTGCGGCTGCTGCTGGAGTGGATGAACTGGTCATCACCCAGGTAGATGCCGGCATGGCTGACGCGGCCACGGCCACGGTTGTTGAAGAAGATGATGTCGCCCGGCTCCAGCTCTTCACGGGCCACCAGCGGTGCATCCAGATTGATCATTTCGCGGGTCGAACGCGGCAGCTGCATGCCGGCTTCTTCACGGAACAGGAAACCGATGAAACCACTGCAGTCGAAACCGGTCTTCACCGAAGTGCCACCGAAGCGGTACTTGGTGCCAACCAGGGACAGACCCTGGCTGAGAATGCTGTCTGCCAGCTGGGGCAAGGCGTAGGGCTTGTCATCGGTGATATCAGCCATTACCTGCTCATCGGTGACGTACTCGACGGGCTCTGGCTCGACCGCAATCTGCTCGATCGGCTGATGCGGAACCTGGCCAGCACAAGCCGCCAGGAGGGTAATCAGTGCAAGTGGCACGAGGGGTGCGAAGCGCTTTAGCATGGGCACGACCGTGTTTGTCTGGTTTTTATAAGGGGGCGACTATGCCGTCTGATGACCGAGATTGCAAATTCAATGCCCAGAAATGTGACTTAGTAGTTTCGGAAAAACATCTAACGCCCTTCCTGACAGGCGGACATCGACCCAGTCACTGAGGTCGGTTGTCGCAGGGTTTACTTCCACGGTGAAACCCCCATTCCTGCGGGCTTGCGCCACCGGTTCGACGATATAAGGGAAGCTCGCCGTGGTGCCCACCACCAGCACCACGTCGAAGCCCTGGCGCAACTGCTGGTAAAGCCGACCAATGGCATCCTCCGGCAGCATTTCTTCGAACAGCACCACCGGTGGGCGCAGGATGCCCGCACATTGGGCACAGCGCGGCGGCAAGGGGCGCTGGAGGTGCTCGGCCAGCTCGGGGTCTGCGGCACCACAGGACTGGCAATACAGCGGCGCCAGCTGGCCGTGGATCTCGATCAGGCGCTCTGCCGGCGAACCAGCCTGGCGATGATAGCCGTCGATATTCTGCGTCAGCACCCAGCAACCCGGTTTACGCCGCTGCAGCTCGGCGATCGCCACATGCCCGACGTTGGGTCGGGCACCCAGGCAGGCCTTGCCCAGCTCGGCCAGGTACTTCCAGCACAGCGCCGGATCGCGCTGCAGCATCGGCCCGGACAGCGCCGCCTCGATCGGCAGACCTTCCGGGGTAAGACCGTTGTACAGGCCGCCGAGGCCGCGATAGGTGGGCAGCCCCGAGTCGGCGGACAACCCGGCGCCGGTGATGATCAGGATGCGCTCGGCCTGCTGGATGGCCTGGGCGACGCGTGCAATGGCTTGATCCATCTCGATGCCCTCCGTAGGAGCCAGCTTGCTGTCGATCAGATACCGTGCAGAAGGATCGCCAGCAAGCTGGCTCCTACAGATCAGTGCAGATCAGTGGTTGACCGTATGCGCCAGCATCACCGACAGCTGGCACAGCGGCCGCCCGCTCTCGGCATGCCACTGATTGAAGGCGGCCTGCACGGCAGCCAGTTCCTTGAGGCTGGTTGGCGCCTTGTCGACGATCTGCTGGGCCTTGAGCGCGGCCACCATGTCATCGCTGGGGATAAAGGTGTCCTTGCCGATCATGCGCAGCAGGCGTGGTGCCGACAGGCCACCAAGCTGACTGCCATGCTTGGCCAGGTACTTCCACAGACCGACGATATCAGTCACCGGCCAGTCGGCGATCAGCGCGCCGAAACTGCCCTTTTCCTTCTGCACGTCCAGCACGAACTGGGCATTGCGCGGCACGCTCTTGAGCTTGCCCAGGTGGCGGATGATCCGTGCGTCCTGCATCAGCCGCTCCAGGTGCTCGGCACTCATCAGCGCAACTTTTTCCGGGACGAAGCCGAAGAACACTTGCTCGAAGACCGGCCACTTGGCATCCACCAGGCTGTGCTTGAGACCGGCGCGGAATACGCGCAGGGCGATCAGTGACAGATAGCGGTCATCGCTCAGGGCGCGCAGCGGCGCATCCGCCAGCGGCTGCGGCAGCCTGGCCTCCAGAGCAGCGGCCGAGCCAAAGCGGTTGAGGCAGTATTCGTGCAGCCATTGATAATCATGCATAAGAAATCCTTGCCTGAAACAGACCCACAGGGTGCCCGCCCCCCTGGCACCACGCAACACGGCCTGTCGCTGACAAGCTGACACGGCATTACCGCGCTACACCCCAAGAGCAGCCGCCAAGCAGGTCTTACCTGGCCGAGAGCAACTTCTGTGCGGCCTCACGCAACATCACAGTGGCGCCACTCCAGCCCAGGCAACCGTCGGTGATCGACACACCTTAATGCAGATTGGCCGACAACGACTGACAGACGTCGAACCCGCTCATAAACCGCTCCGCTGCGCTCGGACGATTACTGCATCAGGCGCCCAGTGCCTGAGTATTAGAGTCAGGGCAAGCCCTCTCGAATCCAGACAATATGAACACTAGTAAAACAGCAGGATGCCACCAATCTGCCCTTCCACCACCAGCTCCGGCGGGTGTTCGGCAATGAACTCATCGACAGCTGCAGTGGCACCTGGGAAATGGGTGGAGGCGTAATCATCAACCACAACAACTCCACCCTTACTCATCCGCGGCACGAAGAAGCGCAGCGACTCCAAAGTCGGCGCATACAAATCCACATCGAGGTGCACGAGGGCAAAACGCCGCGAGTCAAGACCTTGAACCTGCGTAAAGACTTGGGGAATCCAGCCCTTGTGCAGCTCCACGAACGCAAAAGGGCTGAGCACGGCAGCCACTGCCTCCTGGTCAGAAGCGAACAGGCGCTTCTGCCTGAGTGTTTCTTCGGCACCGGTATCGCCCAGCAGCGCCCGATCCTGGACTACCTTTTCGGAAAGCCCACCCTCGAAACTATCGAATATCAGGAAACGCCCCGTCCAGTCGGCTTCAGACAGTACGCTTGCAATCATGTGACTGGAATGACCTCGCCAGCAGCCGCATTCCACCACATCTCCAACCACTCGCCCGCTCGCAACCCGCCTGACCACCTGCATAAGTGTATGGAAACGCAGTTGCTTGGCGAGATCATCGGTCGAGGCAGTAAGGTGACGAGAATGTTGATAGGCCTCGAGAAAAGCATTCCCGCTGCGCGGGTAATTCCAGTAACGCTCAATTTCATCGAGATTGAGGCGACTATCAATGCGTCCTAGAGCCTTGTTGAAGATGAAGCGCACCCGCGCCAGCCGGTCCATTGCCATAGCCTCTCCAGGATATTTTCAGGTAGATATCGCGCAAACCATGGCGGGTTTATCGACCCAGCCGCACCTTGATATGGGCAAGCCACTGCGTTGCCAATCCCGCTCAAACCAGCACACTACTAAAGAAGCCATAACTCACGCTACGGGGCTGTTCAAAATGCCCCGGGAAGTCAAATCTCCTGAATTTTCACCCAAACGCCTCGGGCGCCGAGCTGCAGCTGCATACAATTCATCAGGAAATAAAGCGTTGCCGCTACACGTGCATCTAGCCCGTCCCCAGAAAAACGAGTCCCACAAACAAAACCGGCCGCTCAACGCGGCCGACTTGTGATTACAGGCTCATCACGTCGAGGAAGCGCGGCGTGGCACTGTCGTCGATCTTCAGGCTCTGGAAGTCGAACAGGTTCCGGTCGGCCAGCTGCGAGGGCACCACGTTCTGCAGGGCGCGGAACATGATCTCGGTACGGCCCGGCGACTTGCGCTCCCACTCCAGCAGCATCTCCTTGACCACCTGGCGCTGCAGGTTTTCCTGGGAGCCGCACAGGTTGCACGGGATGATCGGGAACTCCTTGAGCTCCGAGTAGGCTTCGATGTCCTTCTCGCTGCAGTAGGCCAGCGGGCGGATCACCACGTTGCGGCCATCGTCGGACAGCAGCTTGGGCGGCATGGCCTTGAGGGTGCCGCCGTAGAACATATTGAGGAAAAAGGTTTCCAGGATGTCGTCACGGTGATGACCGAGAGCCATCTTGGTCGCGCCGATCTCGTCGGCATAGGTATAAAGAGTGCCGCGACGCAGGCGCGAGCACAGCGAGCAGGTGGTCTTGCCTTCCGGGATCTTGTCCTTGACCACCGAGTAGGTGTCTTTCTCGATGATGTGGTAGGGCACACCGATTGATTCCAGATAGGCCGGCAGCACGTGCTCGGGGAAGCCGGGCTGCTTCTGGTCCATGTTCACTGCAACGATCTCGAACTGGATCGGCGCCACCTTCTGCAGATACAGCAGGATGTCGAGCATCGTGTAGCTGTCCTTGCCGCCGGACAGGCAGACCATCACCTTGTCGCCATCTTCGATCATGTTGAAGTCGGTGACGGCTTCGCCGGCCAGGCGACGCAAGCGTTTCTGCAGTTTGTTCTGGTTGACCGAAAGGCTGGTGGACATGGCGCTGAGGAATCCGGGGGAAGGCGAAAAGCTGGCTATTTTACGCACAAAGGCCGGCGACGGCAGCCCGTGTTAGGCTCAGAACCTGTTGGCGATCTGCTACGCGTCGGCAATACGGCGTTAAAAACAGCCTCGGAATGCTCATTTACAACTCGTAAACTGCGCTTCCTCGGCTGTTTTTGCCTTGTCTTGCCTTAGCTCGCGAGATCGTCAACAAGGTTCAATACAATGAATAGCGAACTCAACCCCGCCCTCGACCTGACCGAGCAACTGCACGAGCTGCTCCGCGCCGCGCCAGCCGGCATCAGCGAGTACCAGCTGATCCAGTTGCTCAAGGCGCGGCACTCCACGCATATCCCCCACCTCGAACTGACCGACAAGCTGGTGCTGTTCCGCACCCACTTCCTGCTGTTCAACGCCCTCTATTTACTGCGCGACCAACTCTGGAAAACCCAAAGCGCGCACCTGCAGATCAGCCCGCTGTGCGTGCAACTGCTGCCCTGGCAACCCGGCAGTGCCGAACTGGCCGAGCATGATCCGTTACGTGACTACTATCTCAATCTGCAGCATCTGCGCGATACCGAAGCAGCCGATGTGGAAAAACTGCTGGCCAGCTTCTGGACGCGCATGCAGGGCGGCGACGAGAAGCGCGCGGCACTCGAGCTGTTCGAGCTGAACAACGAGCAAGCGCTCAATATCGCCACTATCAAGCTGCGCTACCGGCAACTGGTCAGCCAGCACCACCCGGATCGAGGCGGCAGCACCAGCCGCCTGCAGTCGATCAACCTGGCCATGGAAATACTGCAGCGCTATTACAGCTGACCTGTAGAGAGCAATTCGCTCTAAAGCCATGACTCACGCGGCCTCTGGCGTTTGCCTATACTGCGTCATACGGTCGCAGTCATTCGGCCTGCACCCCCTGGCGCTGCATATGCGCAGTGGGCGTTGTGTTGGGGGCGATCGACAATAACAAGAGGAGGTGTCTGCATGATCCACCATGTTTGGGGGCTCTTCACCCATCCCGACCAGGAGTGGCAGGAAATCCGTGGCGAGGAAGAATCCATCAGCCACATGTACCTGACCCACGTTCTGATACTCGCTGCCATTCCGGCTCTCTGTGCTTACTTCGGCACCACCCAGGTGGGCTGGACCGTGGGCGATGGGGCGCCAGTCAAGCTGACAGAGGCCAGTGCACTGCAAATGACCATCATGTCCTACCTGGCGATGCTTGCCGGGATTGCCGTGATGGGCGCTTTCATCCACTGGATGGCGCGCACCTATGACTCCAACCCCAGCCTGACCCAGTGCGTGGTATTTGCTGCCTACACGGCTACCCCACTGTTCATTGGCGGCATTTCCGCGCTCTATCCGAGCCTATGGCTGGCGATGTTCATTGGTACTACTGCCATCTGCTATACGGTCTACCTGCTGTACGCGGGACTGCCGACCTTCATGGATATCCCCGAGGACGAAGGCTTCATGTTCTCCAGTTCGATCCTGGCCGTCGGCCTGGTGGTACTGGTGGCGATGATTGCCTGCTCGGTGATTCTCTGGGGCTTCGGCGTAGGTCCTGTCTACACCAGTTAAGGCCGTCGATTAGAAACCCCGGCCTGCCGCCGACAAAGCCGCCTTTTGGCGGCTTTGTGTTTTATGCCGTGCGCCGGCCCGGCATAATCTGCCCATGCCCGAACTTCTCCACGCCCGCGTCGAAGCCTGTTACCAGCTGGCCGAAGACTTCTTCAAACGCCGCTTTCCCCGCCCCGAGGTCAGTTTCAAGCTGCGCGGGCAGAAAGCCGGCGTTGCCCATCTGACGGAAAATTTGCTGCGCTTCAATCCCAAGCTGTATGCGGAAAACCGCGAGCATTTCCTCAAGCAGACGGTAGCCCACGAAGTGGCGCATCTGGTTGCCCACCAGATGTTCGGCGGGCGTATCCAGCCCCATGGCGAGGAATGGCAACTGATCATGCGCGGGGTCTACGAGCTGCCGCCAGATCGCTGCCACACCTACGCCATCAGCCGGCGCAAGAGCACACGCTACCTTTATCTGTGTCAGTGCCCGAACGGCGAGTTCCCCTTCTCCGGCCAGCGCCATAGCCTGGTACGCCAGGGTCGGCGCTATTTCTGCCGGCGCTGCCGGGCGACGCTGGTATTCAGCGGCGAGCAGCGGATCGAATAAGAGCCTGTTTACGATCTTTTTGCAGCTCCGTAGCCGCGTGCAGAGGCAGGTGCGGATCGCTTTTGCCCCCTCTCCCACTCAAGGGAGACGACTGCATGGATGCAGGAGGTAGAGCAACGCAGTGGCAGAGGGTGCGCATACCAACTCCCTCTCCCCAGCCCTCTCCCACGAGTGGGAGAAAGGAGTTTCCGAGTTCTACCGCTCAGAGCAGCTCAGCACAGGGCTCGACAGCAACGACCTGAGCCGTGCTCTGGCAACCGAGCAAGGCATCCAGGCGCTCACAGTCATTCTCGCGCCGCATGGCGGCAAACAGCGTTACGGCTTCCGGGTAACTGCGGGTGAGCATGGCCAGCCATTGTTTGAGCCGACCCGGCGCATAACGCGGAGCAATCTTGCGCCGGGCTTGTTGCCAGAAGTCCCGCAACAGTGGCTGCAGCTCGACCCAGCTCAGCGGCGCGAGTTCCTGCCCGGCGCGTGCGGCGGCAATCTGCCGAGCCAGGTCCGGGCGCGCAACCAGGCCACGGCCAAGCATGATGTCCTCGACTCCGCTGACTTCGCGACAACGCCGCCAATCCTCGACGCTCCACACCTCGCCATTGGCGTACACCGGCACGGCCACCGCCTCCTGCACCCGCGCCACCCATTCCCAGTGCGCTGGCGGCTTGTAGCCATCGGCTTTGGTCCGCGCATGCACCACGATCTGACCCGCGCCGCCATCGGCCAGTGCCCGTGCGCAATCCAGGGCGCCGTCAGGGCTGTCGAAACCCAGGCGCATCTTCGCCGTGACCGGGATATCCCGCGGCACCGCGCGTCGCACTTCACAGAGGATCGCATGGAGCAGTTCAGGCTCCTTGAGCAGCACGGCGCCGCCACGGGACTTGTTGACCGTTTTGGCCGGACAACCGAAATTCAGGTCGATCACCGGCGCGCCCAGCTCGCAGGCATAGGCGGCATTCTCGGCCAGGCATACGGGGTCGGAACCGAGCAATTGCAAGTGCACCGGCGTGCCGCTACGGGTGCGTGCGCCCGCCCGCAGCTCCGGCGCCAGCTTGCGAAAGTGCGAAGCGGGCAAGAGGCGGTCGCTGACCCGGATGAACTCGGTCACGCACCAGTCGATGCCACCGACACGGGTCAGCACATCGCGGAGGATTTCATCGACCAGGCCTTCCATGGGTGCCAGGGCTATTTGCACGGCGGGCGTCTCGCAAAACGGGGGCGGCGATTGTAACGGCCGCCGCCCCGGCTTTACAGGCTGGCCGGGCTTTTACGCCGAGCGGTGGTCGTGCCTGCCCGGCCCTGGCCGAGCCGGGCGCAGCGTAGGGCAACAGGCAGCACGCCGCGCCGCTAAAGCATCCAATAAATAGATAGGTATTCTGGATATTTTGCGCTTTTTATCCACATCAAACAGATAGATCATCCCTCCCATTCCCCAGCACGGCACTTGCGTCGTGCACCAGCAGGAGCATGAACATGATCGAACTGCGCCCCTTCAACTCCCTCGGCCACGCCCAACACGGCTGGCTGAATGCGCGCCACCACTTTTCCTTCGCCGAGTACCACGATCCGCAGCGGGTCAACTGGGGCACGCTAAGGGTCTGGAATGATGACGAGATTGCCGCCCACAGCGGCTTCCCGCCGCACCCGCACCACGACATGGAAATCATCACCTACGTCCGCGAGGGAGCCATCACCCACCGCGACAACTTGGGTAACCAAGGCCGCACCGAAGCCGGTGATGTGCAGGTGATGAGCGCCGGTACCGGTATCGCCCACTCCGAGTACAACCTGGAAGATGTGACGACCAAGATTTTCCAGATCTGGATCATTCCCAACCAGGTTGGCTTGGCGCCGTCCTGGGGCGCCAAGCCCTTCCCCAAGGGAGCGCGCGCCGGTCAGTTCGTGATTTTGGCCAGTGGCCATGAGAACGATACCGACGCCCTGCCGATCCGCGCCGATGCCCGCCTGGTGGCGGCCACCCTGACGGCAGGACAAAGCGCCGAATACCCGCTGGGCCGCCTGCGCAAAGGCTACCTGGTGGCGGCCAAGGGCCTGATCGAGGTCAACGGCATCAGCGCTGGCGAACGCGATGGCGTCGCCATTTCGGGCGAGGAAGTGGTGCGGGTGACAGCGCTCGAAGACAGCGAGGTGATCCTGGTCGACGTCGCTTGACCCAAGGCAAGCACATGAAGCCCTGGCGCATCTAGAATGCGGGGACCACCCCGCCCAAGGATGCGCCATGCCAACCACCGCCGAACTTGCACTCAGCCTCGCCACCGCCCTGGCCGTGGGCCTGCTGATCGGTACTGAACGTGGCTGGCAGGCCCGCGAGAGCGACGACACCCACCTGGTTGCCGGTATTCGCACTTTTGGCCTGGTCGGTTTACTCGGCGGCCTGGCCGCTTTGCTCGGTGAGCATTTCGGTGTGGCCGCCTGGATTGTGATAGCCGTACTGGTCGGCCTGCATGCACTGGCCGGTTACGTGGGCGAAGTAAAACGCAGTGGCGACCTCGGCCTGACCAGCCAGATCGCCCTGCTGCTGACCTTTATCCTCGGCAGCCTGGCACTCAGCCACGGCAGCGCGCTGGCGGCCGGCGGCGCGGTGGTGGTGGCCCTTCTGCTGAGCCTCAAGGAACCCTTGCACAGCGGCCTGCGCCGCTTGTCCGCAGCGGAGTTGTCAGGGGCATTGAAGCTGCTGTTCATTTCCCTGGTACTGCTACCGGTCCTGCCCAACCAGGGCTACGGCCCCTGGCAGGCATTCAACCCCTACGTCACCTGGTGGATGGTGGTGCTGATCGCCGCCATCGGCTTTGCCGCCTATGTCGCCATCCGCTTGATCGGCACCCGTCACGGCATGCTGGTCACGGCGCTGCTCGGCGGCATTGTTTCCTCGACGGCGATGACCCTCACCCTGTCACGCCTGCATGACGGCAGGCAGATGCGCGCCTTGCTTGCCTGCGCGCTGCTCGCCACCTCAGCACTGATGTTTCCACGCATGCTGCTGGAGGTCGGCCTGGTCAATGCCAGCCTGCTGCCCAACCTGCTGGTACCGCTGGCGCTGGCGGCGCTGGTCTATGCCGGTGGCGCCCTGGCCTTCTACCGAATTGCCGGGCAAGAGCTGCAAAATCTTGTCGAGCCACCGTTGAAAAACCCCTTCGAGCTGGTACCCGCCCTGCGCTTCGCCGCCCTGCTGGTGCTGATCCTGTTCCTGATCGAAGCCGCACGGGCCTGGTTCGGCGATGCCGGGGTTTATGGCGTAGCGATTCTCTCAGGACTCAGCGATGTCGATGCCATCACCCTGTCTCTGGCCCGCAGCGCCCACAGTGATCTGGCGCCCGAGCTGGCGGTACAGGGCATCTACCTGGCTGCGTTCAGCAACAGCCTGGTCAAGGCCGGCCTGATCGCCCTGATCGGCGGTCGCGAATTGGCCCTGCGCACGGTGCCGGTGATGCTACTGGGCCTGCTGGTGGGGCTGGCGGCGCTGTTGCTGATGTGAGCCTTCGCGCTGCCTACACCAGCGGGCAATCGCTTGCCACAGGAGAGGAAAAACCTACTCCCCGGCCTCGTCAAGCTGCGGCACGCCAGCGGCGCGTTCAAGCAATTCGGCGGGTAGACTTTTGCTGGCGCGAGCCCCCAGTAGCTTGAGGTTTTCGGTGCGATTGACCAAATTGCCGCGCCCCTCGCACAGCTTGTTACGCGCCGCCGCGTAGGCCTTGTCCAGCTGCTGCAGGCGGCTGCCGACTTCGTCCAGATCGCCGATAAACGCCACAAACTTGTCGTACAGATCACCGGCGCGCTTGGCGATCTCGATGGCGTTCTGGCTCTGCCGCTCCTGGCGCCAGAGGCTGTCGATTACCCGCAAGGTCGCCAGCAAAGTGGTCGGGCTGACGATCACAATGTGCTGCTCATAAGCCTCCTGAAACAGACCGGGATCGGCCTGCAAGGCGGCAGCAAAGGCAGCCTCGATGGGCACGAAGAGCAACACGAAGTCCAGGCTGTGCAACCCTTCCAGGCGCTGGTAATCCTTTACCGAAAGCCCCTTGAGGTGGCTGCGCAGGGACAGCACATGCTGCTTCAGCGCCGTGGCGCGACTGTCTTCGTCCTCGGCAGCGACCAGCGCCTGGTAGGCGGTCAGACTGACCTTGGCATCGACCACAACCTGCTTGTCGCCCGGCAGCTGGATCAGCACGTCCGGCTGGAAGCGCTCGCCATCGGCCCCCTTGAGGCTGACCTGGGTCTGGTACTCGCGGCCCTTCTCCAGACCGGCATGCTCCAGCACCCGTTCCAGCACCAGCTCACCCCAGTTGCCTTGGGTCTTCTGGCCTTTCAGGGCGCGAGTCAGGTTGGTGGCTTCATCGCCCAGGCGCTGGTTTAGCTGCTGCAGGCGCTCCAGCTCCTTGCCCAGGGAGAAACGTTCGCGGGCTTCCTGCTGGTAGCTCTCTTCCACGCGCTTTTCGAAGGACTGGATACGCTCCTTGAGCGGGTCGAGCAGTTGGCCCAGGCGCTGCTGGCTGGTTTCGGCGAAGCGCTGTTCGCGCTCATCGAAGATCTTCCCGGCCAGTTCGGCAAACTGCGCTCGCAGCTCGTCGCGAGCGGCCTGTAAATCGTTCAGGCGTTGCTGATGGCTCTCCTGCTGCTCGCGCAGCTCGGCAGTCAGGCCGGCGCGCTGGCTTTCCAGCTGACGCAGCTCTGCTTCTTTATGTTCACGCTCACGCCCCCAGTTCTGCGCCGCCTCGCGCGCAGCTTCGCGCTCGACACCGAGCAGCTCGGTTTCACGGCGCAGCGCTGCCAGTTCAGCCTGCTGACGGGCGCCCTCCTGTTGGAGATGACGCAGTTCGTCCAGCTGGCTATCGAGCTGGGCAGTCAGGCCGTCCTGAGCCAGGCGCGCGGTATGCAGACGCTCTTCCAGCAACTGCCGCTCGGCACTGTCCAGCGCCTGCTGACGTTGCACACGCCAAACCAGCAAGGCCAACGGAGCGGCACCCAGCAGTAGGCCAAGCAACAGATTGGAAAGGTCGAGGGTAAAAGGCAAAGGCACGGGCGGGCTCGCTGTCTGGTTCGCGGTGCCCGGCAGTATACCTAGCGCAGCAGGTGTCGATCAGGCGCTTTTGGGCAACCGAGCAAGCAGGCGGGTGGCCTCGTGGGAACCCTGTGCAGCAGCCATCCCCAGCCAGTAACGGGCCTGTTGCAGCTCACGCTGGCGAGGCTGGCTGTAAAGACGGCCGAGTTCGAGCTGGGCACGGCCATCGCCGGAGCGTGCGGCCTGGCGCAGCAGCTCAAGGCCAATACGACGATCGCGGGTATTGCCACAATCACGACAGAGCAACTGGCCCAGACGGCTTTGCGCCACGACCACCCCCTGACGTGCCGGCTGCTTGAGCAGACGCCCCGCCAGACGCTTGATGCTGGCACTGTGCCCCAGACGCGGACTCTCGAGCAGCCACAGGGCCAGGCGCATCGACAAGCGCGGATTTTCACTGGACGGATTGTGGGCACTAATGGGCAGAACGCGAGACTTCATGGGGACACGAGCTGGCTTCGGGGCGCGCCACTCTACTCTCTTTTTTCCAGCGGTAAAGACTTGCAAAAAACCTAGAAAGCCGTCCTAGAGCCAACGCTCGGGACAATCCACAAAACCTGTGGATAACTACGTGGACAACTTGCTGAAAACTTCTCTCACCTCTGATTCCATGGGCCTCTCGGTCAAACTGGTGGTTTTTTCACCAACTAAAAAAGTCTATATTTTTCATTGACTTAAAAAATCACTATGCAGAATCAAGCGCTTACGCAGATTTATGACAGTAGGTTGACAAGGTGCTTCGCAATTGTGCACAAGTGCGCCCAC
This sequence comes from uncultured Pseudomonas sp., assembly GCA_964518735.1. GTDB lineage: Bacteria > Pseudomonadota > Gammaproteobacteria > Pseudomonadales > Pseudomonadaceae > Aquipseudomonas. The sequence goes on along the minus strand of CAZFKQ010000010.1, from coordinate 8,688 downwards.
CCCGGCGGCGAAGCGCCCTGTTTAAGGGCGATTTTCCGCTAACGCAGAGCCCAGAGGGGCTGCAGGCCACAGGCCCGCCCGATGGCTGGTCAGTCGAACGCCTGCAGGCTATAAAGCAGCACTCCGTACCCGTCCTAGCAGTCATGCGCGCATGCCCGATTCCAGACTAATCGCCGCCTATCAGCAGGCCATCGACCAGCAGGGTTTTCAGGCGGACGAGGCACAGTGGCGGGCCGTCCAAGCCCTGCAGAACTGCCAGGATGCGCTGCATGCTGGCCACAACAAGGTCGGCGGGGTGTATCTGTGGGGGCCGGTCGGGCGCGGCAAGACCTGGCTGATGGACCACTTCCATCAGAGCCTGCACGTACCGGCACGCCGCCAGCACTTTCATCACTTTATGCAGTGGGTGCACCGCCGTCTGTTCCAGCTCACCGGCACCGCCGATCCGCTGTTGGCGCTGGCCCGCGAGCTGGGCGATGAAGTGCGCGTGCTGTGTTTCGATGAACTGTTCGTCAGCGATATTGGCGATGCCATCCTCCTCGGCCGCCTGCTGCAGGCCGTGTTCGAGCAAGGCGTGACGCTGGTCGCCACCTCCAACCAGCCACCGCAGTTGTTGTACGCCGATGGTTTCAACCGCGAGCGCTTCCTGCCGGCAGTGGCCGCCATCGAGCGGCATATGCAGGTAGTCGGTGTGGACGGTGGCCAGGACCATCGCCTGCATCCGGGCCAGCGCCTGCAACGCTACTGGATAAGCGCCGCTGGCCAGGTCAGTACGCTTGCCGAAGTATTCCAGCGCCTGAGTAGCGGCCAACCCAGCAGCACGCAGGCCATCACCCTGGCCCATCGCTCGATCACGGTGCAGCGCCGTGCCCCCGGTGTGATCTGGCTGAACTATGCCGACCTCTGTGAGCAGCCTCTGGCGGCTCTCGATTTCATCGCCCTGTGCGACCAGTTTCCGCTGATCCTGCTTGGCGCCGTGCCCAATCTGAGCGCCGCCAGCCGCGTCGCAAAAATTGCCCGTGGCACCGAGGATGGCGTGCAACAGGTGCTGGCCGGTGATCGCCAGTTACCTGCCCTGTCGGCGCGCGATGATGGCGTACGCCGCTTCATCGCCCTGGTCGACGAATGCTATGACCGCAAGGTTCCGCTCTATGTAGAGGCCGAGGTGGCACTCGACCGGCTGTACACCGAAGGGCATCTGGCCTTCCCCTTCCGCCGCACCCTCAGTCGCCTGCAGGAAATGCAGTTCAGGCGCTTCGCCGACAGCGCCGATGTCACGAGACAAGCTTCTGTAGCGGAACTCACCAGCACCAACTGAGGGAACTGAAGCCCATCGCTAGCGGATGACCCGCAACGAGCACAGCCAACAGCCGGACGGCGGAAACTCCCCTCGCCCACTTGTGGGAGAGGTGCCGGGGGAGAGGGAATTGGCCTGCTAAACCCCTCCCCGGCCCACGGCCTCAGCTTCTTGCGCTGCTCCACCTCCTGCGAACGGGAGAGAAGGTTAAATCGATCGTACAAAGGTTCTCAGGCCGGCAATGGCAAACGTCCATCGACCAGGAACAGCTGTAACGGGAAGACCCTGGGCGTATCCGGGGCCTGGGCATTCTTGAAGGCCACGTAGGTGCCCGTGGTTTCGCACAACCAGGGCAGCAAGTTGCGCGGGCGGCGCTCACTGAAGGCCTGCGGCGTAAAGAGCGCGACGTTGTTGCCCTGCAGCGGGCAACGTGCCGAGGGAAACTCGAACGCTTCCACTCCGCTTTCGCGCATGGCGCTGCCCAGTTCATGGGTGGCGCGATAATCGCTGCGATGGGTCAGCAACTCGCGGTACTGGTCGAACGGCGGCTGGTGCAAGCGGATGCCACGCTGCACCTGATAACGCGCCTCGAAGGAGGAATGCTCAGAGACAATCCGCCCGCTCGGTGGCGGCTCGGCCATGCCGTGCCACAGCACAAAACGGTAGAAGGCGGTCTCGGCCATCGCCGTTTCCAGCCGACAGGCAGCGTAGAAAAGGCTCGGCTCATGCCGGCGGCCAAAGCGCGAGCCCCAGCGCAGCGGTGGATAGCGGAACGGGGTGTGCAGCAAGTAATGCAGTGGCTCGTCACTGCGCGGCAGCGGCGGCTTGCTGCTCTCCAATAGCTGTTCGAGCAGGGCCTGCTCTTCCAGCGTGTCGACCAGCTGCAGGGTGGCCACCTGCTCCTGGCTCTCCACCAGCCGCACCAGCCGCCCACGCAGTGGGGTGATCTGCTCTGCACCGACGCAGGCCTGCCAGATGTCCATATCGCTGCTCACTTAGACCGATCACTGCGGTCATGAAAACGTTGCCCGGAGGCAATGCTCCTCTCCCCAACCCTCTCCCGTAAACGGGAGAGGGGGCAAAAACGCACCGCACCAGTCCTGCACGCCGTTATGGCGATAACCAAAGTATCTTGGTTCTCAGACCTTGCCGCGAATGGCGTCCAAATACTCCACCACCCGCACCAGCCCTTGCACCTGATTCATCTGTTGCAACGGCACGCCGGCCAGGTGGCGGTTTTCACTGCGCAGGAAATGGCGCATGTCTTCAAGATTGCCGCCGAACAGGGCAAACAAGGCACGGTACGCACGGATCAGCAGCAGCGCCAACTCGCCGGTCTTGCTCTGCGGACGCAAACCGCCACTCTCACCCCAACGGCTGATCGCGGAGCGGTTGACCCCGACAATCCCGGCCAGCTCGGCCTGAGTCAGGCCCAGCTGTTCGCGGGTATTGAGCAAGGCCTTGAGCAAAACCGCGTCGGCGTCGACACCCGGCTTGTTGAGTGCACTCATGGCAGCCTCCAGATTCCTGTTTAAAGCAAATCTAGCAAATAATGCCGCAAACAAACATAACAACCTGCCATTAGCCGCCCAGCGGCATAACAACCCCTGGGACCTGCCCATGATCTTCTGTACTAGAGCCAGACAAGGCGCTACGCCAGTAACAGCCTCCGGCTGGGCAAAACGGCGAGGAAAGGACTGGGCCCGCATTCGGGTTTACGATCTGTAAATGAGCATGACTCGTTTCACCTGTCCTTCGGATCGCGCTGAAGCGCGTTAGCCGCAAGCGGCTTGCCGTGCCTGTTTTTAACGCGCGATAGCCGACGGACAGGAGATCATGAGCAGGTTCTCAGCCAGCCAGGCGTGCCCGCAAGCGCGCTTGCAACTGCTCCAGTTCGGCCGGGTCGGCCTTGGCGCTGGCGTGAATGCCCAGGCTTTCGCCGGCAAAACGCGGAATCACATGCATATGGATGTGGAACACCGTCTGCCCGGCAGGCGCACCGTTGAACTGCGCCACCTGCACGCCGGCTGGTTGCAGTTCGTCGACCAGCACGCGGGTCAGGCGCTGCACCACGGCCATTACCTTGGCCAGGCTGTCCGTGTCGATTTCAAGGATATTGCGCGCCGCTGCCTTCTTCGGGATGACCAGCGAATGGCCGAAGGACTGCGGAAACACATCGAGGAAGGCCAACACATCGTCATCCTCGTACAAGGTGTAGCAAGGGGCTTCGCCGCGAATGATCTTGGCAAAGATGTTCTGGTCATCGTAATCGCCATGCAGGCTCATCAAGGTTCTCCGGTTGCAGTGTGCGAACAAGCGAACCATACCGGTTTCAGCGCGCCGGGAAAAACCCGAGACCTGACCGAACGGACATTCGCCGCTATCCTGTGCCTTTCCGCCATCCTGCCCGGAGCGCCCATGCCAGACTTGTCCGCTTTCCCCATCACGCACAAATGGCCTGCCACCCAGCCCGAGCGCTTGCAGCTTTACTCGCTGCCAACGCCCAACGGGGTCAAGGTGTCGATCATGCTGGAGGAGACCGGCCTGCCCTACGAGCCGCACCTGGTCAGCTTCGACAGCAACGACCAGCTCAGCGCCGCATTTCTCTCGCTCAACCCGAACAACAAGATCCCGGCCATCCTCGACCCGAATGGACCGAATGGCCAGCCGCTGGCGTTGTTCGAATCCGGCGCGATCCTGCTGTATCTGGCCGAAAAAACCGGACAGCTGCTGCCGCAGGATGCTGCCCGCCGCTATCAGACCATCCAGTGGCTGATGTGGCAGATGGGCGGCATCGGCCCGATGTTCGGCCAGCTCGGTTTCTTCCATAAGTTCGCCGGCAAGGACATTGATGACAAACGCCCGCGCGACCGTTACGTCGAGGAAGCCAAGCGCCTGCTCGGCGTGCTCGACCAGCACCTGCAGGGCCGCGAATGGATGATGGGCGATACCTACAGCATTGCCGATATCGCCATCTTCCCCTGGGTACGCAACCTGATCGGTTTCTATGAAGCCAGCGAGCTGGTCGAATTTGCGCGCTTCCCCCAGGTGCAGCGCGTTCTGCAAGCCTTTGTCGCGCGGCCGGCAGTGATACGCGGCCTGGCGATTCCGCAGCGCAACTGAGACAGGGATAGGGTTCTGGCTGGCTGCATTCGCGACGTCAGCCAGCCGATGCCGGCCACCACCGCCGCCACCTTGCGTCTGGTGGCATAAAATATTCAGCAGCCACGTCCGCGCGGCCCCTGTGGGCCCATGCAGTGCAACGAGAGCCACTATGAACAACCCTCTTGAAACCCTCGGTGCTGGCGCCAGCCAGAACCATGCAGAACCAGCGGTGAGAAGATGATCGAAGTCACCGAAGTTTCCATTGCCGAGCTGCGTGCCGCGCTCGAAACAGGTCGCACCACGGCGGTCGAACTGGTGCAGGCCTACTTTGCCCGCATCGATGCCTATGACGGCCCCGACACGCCGACCCAACTCAACGCCGTGGTGGTACGCAACCCCGATGCGTTCGCCGAAGCACAGGCGTCCGACGCCCGTCGCGCCCGTGGTGCAAGCCTCGGCCCGTTCGATGGCATCCCCTACACAGCCAAGGACAGCTACCTGGTCAAAGGCCTGACCGCCGCCTCGGGCAGCCCGGCATTCAAGGACCTGGTCGCCCAGCGCGATGCCTTCACCGTCGAGCGTCTGCGCGCTGCGGGCGCCATCTGCCTGGGCAAGACCAATATGCCACCCATGGCCAACGGCGGCATGCAGCGCGGCGTGTATGGCCGTGCGGAAAGCCCGTACAACCCCGCCTACCTCACCGCCCCTTTCGCCTCCGGCTCATCCAATGGTGCCGGCACTGCCACGGCTGCCAGCTTTGCTGCCTTCGGCCTGGCCGAAGAAACCTGGTCGAGTGGCCGTGGCCCGGCCTCGAATAATGGCCTGTGTGCCTACACGCCGTCGCGTGGGGTGATTTCGGTGCGTGGCAACTGGCCGCTGACCCCAACCATGGACGTGGTGGTGCCTTACGCCCGGACCATGGCCGATCTGCTCGAAATCCTCGATGTAGTCGTGGCGGACGACCCTGACACACGGGGCGACCTGTGGCGCCTGCAGCCCTGGGTGCCAATCCCCAAGCCTTCCGCAGTCCGTCCAGCGGCCTATGCCGAGCTCGCAGCCAAGGCCGATGCCCTGGCCGGCAAACGCTTTGGCGTGCCGCGCATGTTCATCAACAAGGATGAACAGGCCGGCACCAGCGAGAAACCCGGCATCGGCGGCCCGACCGGCCAGCGCATCCACACCCGGCCCTCGGTCATCGCCCTGTGGGAAGCCGCGCGCAAGGCGCTTGAAGCTGCCGGCGCGGAAGTCATCGAAGTGGACTTCCCACTGGTATCCAATTGCGAAGGCGATCGGCCCGGTGCACCGACCGTATACAACCGGGGCCTGGTCTCCAGGGAATTCCTGCATGACGAGCTGTGGGAACTCTCGGGTTGGGCCTTCGACGACTTCCTGCGCGCCAACGGCGACCCCAAGCTCAACCGCCTGGCCGATGTCGACGGCCCGCTGATTTTCCCGCACGACCCCGGCACGCTGCCCAACCGTGAAGACGACCTGGCCGCCGGCATGGACGAGTACGTGAACATGGCCAAGCGTGGCCTGAAGAGCTGGGAACAGATCGCCACCCTGCCCGACGGCCTGCGCGGCCTGGAGCAAACCCGCAAGCTCGACCTCGAAGACTGGATGGACAACCTCGGCCTGGACGCCGTGCTGTTCCCCACCGTCGCCGACGTCGGCCCGGCGGACGCCGATGTGAACCCGGTGTCGGCAGACATCGCCTGGAGCAACGGGGTCTGGGTGGCCAACGGCAACCTGGCCATCCGCCACCTGGGCGTACCTACCGTCACCGTGCCAATGGGCCTGATGGCCGATATCGGCATGCCGGTGGGCCTGACCTTTGCGGGTCGCGCCTACGACGATTCGGCCCTGCTACGCCTGGCGGCGGCATTCGAGTCGACAGACAGCAGACGCCGGATTCCGCCGCGCACCCCGCCCCTGGCGCAAGGCTGAAAACGCACAGGCGGGATTGGCACCAGCCGTGCCAGTCCCGCCTGCCCTCGTGACCTGACTAGCGCTAAACGACCTGCCTCAGTCGTGCGGCACGCCGTAACGCTTGAGCAGTTGCTTGCAACGCCCAGACAAGTGCAGCACGCGCAGATGCTTGCCCGCTTTGCTATAGCGCTCACGCAAGGTCTTCAAGGCGGCGATGGCCGAGTAGTCGACAAAGCTCAGGTGGCGGCAGTCGAGGACTACCTGCTGTGGGTCGCCCGCCGGATCGAACTGGTTGAGAAACGGTGTGGTCGAGGCAAAGAACAGCGTGCCGTGCAGACTGTAGAGTTTGCTGCCGTCGCTCTGCAGGTGGCTGTCGGCATACAGCTCGCGGGCGTGCTGCCAGGCGAAGTTGAGCGCGGCGATGACGATGCCGCACAGCACCGCAGTTGCCAGGTCGGTGAACACGGTAATGGTGGTCACCGCGATGATCACCAGCACATCGTTCATCGGCACCCGGTTGAGCACCCGCAGCGAAGCCCAGGCAAAGGTCTGCTGCGCCACCACAAACATCACCCCGACCAGCGCGGCCAGCGGAATGCGCTCGATCAGCGGCGAGAGAAACAGCACGAACAGCAGGATCATCACCCCGGCGACCACGCCGGAGAGCCGGCCACGACCGCCCGAGCTGAGGTTGATCACGGTCTGCCCAATCATCGCGCAGCCGCCCATGCCGCCAAACGCCCCGGAGACCATATTGGCCGCACCGAGGGTCACGCATTCGCGATCCGGGAAACCACGGCTCTCGGTGATTTCGTCGGTCAGGTTCAGCGTCAGCAGGGTTTCCAGCAGACCAACCAGGGCCATCAAAATGGCATAGGGCGCGACGATGCCCAGGGTTTCCAGGGTCCAGGGCACCTGCGGCAGGGCAAACTCCGGCAGGCCGCCGGCGATATGCGCCATGTCGCCCAGGGTGTGAGTCGGCAAGCCGAGCAGGTACACCGCCAGGCCCACGCCGAGGATCGCCACCAGCGCCGGCGGCACGCTGCGGGTCAGGCGCGGCAGCAGGTAGACGATGGCCATGGTCAGCGCCACCAGACCGAGCATCAGGTACAGCGCATTGCCGCTTAGCCAGGCCTCACCCTGCTTGAAGTGTTCCAGTTGGGCCAGGGCGATAATGATCGCCAGGCCGTTGACGAAGCCGATCATCACCGAGTGCGGCACCATGCGGATCAGCTTGCCCAGGCGCAGCAGCCCAAAGGCGATCATCAGCAAGCCACCGAGCAGCACGGTGGCGAGCAGGTACTGCACACCGTGCTCGACCACCAGCGCGACAATCACCACCGCCATCGAGCCGGCCGCACCGGACACCATGCCCGGCCGGCCGCCGAACAGCGCGGTCAGCGTGCAGATGATAAAGGCGCCATACAGCCCCATCAGCGGATTGAGGTGAGCCACCAGGGCGAAGGCGATGCACTCGGGCACCAACGCGAAGGAGGTCGTGAGTCCGGCCAGGACGTCGGCGCGCAGACGTTTTACTTTCATGCAATGACCCAAGGGCAGACCGGCAAGGCCGGTCCGCGAAGAATGTGGGGAATGAAGGACGGGCATGGTACGGAAATGCGCACGGGGCGGCCAGCGCCTGGTCGAGCGCCTAGCCAAGCACAGCGTTAGATCGGCAGGCAGACACCAAGCCCAAGTAGCTAGCCGCCATCAGCGCACCGATCCATTCGGCATCGATCTTGTCAGTCGCCAGGCGCACGCCCAGGTAGGTGATCAATAGAGCGGAGCCGATCAGCATCCACAGGGTGGAGAAATAGAGCCTACAAACCGACATCTAAATACGGGGCCTGAACAGCTCGAAAGTTCGATCAGGGAGGATCTAGAACAGGCTTATCGGGGATGGGCTGGAGTATGGGTCAGCCAAGCAGACAGCAAGGTAGGCGCCTTGCTGAAAGCGACGACCCATGGAGTGAGATCGCCAGGGAGAGGTGCGGGATCACAGCGATGCAAGGAGAAAGCAGTGCGCGATGGATAGCGGGAAGACTGCACTCGGTCAGAAGCGGCACTCGGAGACAGTGGCTAAGACCTCCATTACGTGTAGCAGTAAGCGCCCCCAAATCAGGTCATGGACACTTTGCTAGCGACTTCGTAATCTCCGTGCAGGCAATGTCGTTTTTTCTCCCCGCCTCATGTCGTGTTTCCAACGCGCCTTGCAAGCCGATCAAGGTGTTACGCACGAACAAGGAACGTTATGCGACAGAAATGGCGCAATACATTACGCCACTTGTGGCGTCTACTTATAGTTATACACCAAGCCTAGCCTCGGGGGGCGTCATGGCAGTACTGCTCTACATCCT
>CAZFKQ010000009.1:0-224590 GCA_964518735.1 uncultured Pseudomonas sp. | reverse complement strand
GCTCATTTCATTCGCTGGGACTGGCTAAAGCCAGCCCCTTAGCTTAATCGTTAGGAGTCATCGGTGGCTTACGATCTAGTCGTCGGAAAAAGCAGTAAAGCTAAAGATGCACCGGACATTGTCGGCGGCATAGAATTTCATGAGTTATCGGCCATATCCGCACTAACAAAAAGAATTGATTCATTTTTTCTCAATAGAGTGTGCAACCTATTTGAGGATCAAGCTTTTTCGCTGGAAGAAATTGAACAAGCAAGGGAGCATCTCCATCCGTTGCTAATCGAGCAACTCAAACCGGAAGAAAAAGCCATGCTGCACAAGCTTCTGGCAGTTCTCTCATATGCATCAGCCAAAAAGCAGCCATTATTTGGCATTGCAGATTGACTCCTAACAATGCGCTCAAAGCGCTCACTTCGTTCGCTGGGACCGGCTAAAGCCGGCCCCTTAGCTTAATCGTTAGGCCATCATGAAAAGCAGCGAAAATCTAGTTATCCAGCCTGGCAAAGGCGTACTACCAATAGTCTTTGGAATGAAACCAAGTGAGGTAGCAGAGCTTTTTGAAGCTAGCCCTTATAGATCTAGGCTTAACAGAAACAAAGAGAGGGAAGAGTTCTGGGAGTGTAACGGCAAGCACTTATCTGTAACCTACAACTCACAAGACGATGAAGTTATCGAAATTACATTATATCCAGGCTTAGAGGCATGGATAGGAACAGTAAAAATATTGGGCACTGGCGCTGTAAATCCTATTCAATATTTACGTTGGCTTGACGACAGCCCTTTGGAAGGAGTCGGGGTAATGCTATTCAAAAAAATTGGCATCTCTACATCAGGCTTCCATGACAACGACAAATCGCAAGAGTCAATAACTGTAGCCGCCCCTGGCAGATTTGACTCTATTCTTCATCTTCTAACCCCGTGCAAAGCCTAACAATTGGTTCAAATCGCTCACTCCGTTCGCTGGGACCGGCGAAGCCGGCCCCTTAACCAAACGTTAGCGGCCAAAGGAGGTTACATTGACAATCCGGAGTGTCATCAATACCCGAATAAGAGTATCTAACGCCGCCATCTATGGAGGCATGCTAGTCAGCGCTGGCTTAACTCAGTACCAGATCAACCAAGGTCAACAACCCACCGCCTGGTCTTTTGCGGGCTTCTTCATTGGCTTCGCGGTAATGCTAGCGATAAAATTCTCAACAAAATGTTCATCGTGCAAAGGGAGTGTTGGATCAACACTAATGAGCAGTGGACACTTCATTTCATTACCAAAGAAAATAAAATATTGTCCTTTATGCGGCATGAATATAGACGTTAAATAATGAGCTGTCCGCTAACAATGCGCTCAAAGCGCTCACTTCGTTCGCTGGGACCGGCTAAAGCCGGCCCCTTAGCTTAATCGTTAGGCTCTTTATGAGTACATACACGGTCATCTGGGAATATCGTGGTGGAACACACATAAAGCAAGTGTTTGCCCAGACTGCTGAATCGGCTTTAACTGCATGGTCACAGGCTTTAACTTCCGGAGAAATTCCAGGCTTAGGCACAAAGCGCTTGGCCAAGCTTACTAAAGAAATAGCGGAAGACTCAGAGGGCTTGTATGCTCCAGTAACACTCACAGGGCTAACCAATGCATGGTGTGCTGGCATGCTATACGGCGGGTTACTAAACATAGTAAAGACCGATACTTCACCATGAATAACATTAAAATTATGGCGCGCCGCCTAACAATGCGCTCAAAGCGCTCACTTCGTTCGCTGGGACCGGCGAAGCCGGCCCCTTAGCTTAATCGTTAGGTGCATATGAATACTGACGGTGCCGGACTCATATTCGCAATACTTTTTGCAGCATGCATCATATCCGCCTTTATTTTTTGGCTATTTGGTGCATACCATCTGATTAAAACAACCAGAAACTTTAAGCCCGAGAAAGAATGGGGCATATTCATCCCTTTCTCAGTGTTCATGCCAAATCTCTTTACTGAAATTGGTAATTTCCACCGTGTGAAATTTCTAAGAGCAACTTGTTATTTCATCCTGCTAATTGCTGCAGGTTTCGGTTCAGGCTTTATTAACGAGGCTTTGAAATGAAAAACGCATTAAAGTTGGGCCTGCTATAAATATGTACATAGCACCTAACTAGTGGTTCAAGCCGTTCGCTTCGCTCACTCGGGACCGGCTAAAGCCGGCCCCTTAACCAAACGTTAGGTGCTGGAGCGAGAAAGCACTGCCTTCAGCAGAAAATGGAGATTTCTAAATTGCTGTTTGCAAAAGCATTTCAGTATAAAAAATGGGCGAACTCTGAGCTACTGACTTTCGGAGAGCGCCAGTTGCACTTGCTTCCGGAAAGTGATGCAGTCTTTTTTATTAGAATCCTCAACCACACCGCAGTGGTTGATAGCTTATTTATCAGCCGAATGTCAGGAGCCCCTGAGCTTTACTCTGCTGACAACACGGTAGAAACACCAACTTACTCAGAGCTAAAAGAAAGAATTGAGAGAAGTGATTCATGGCTTGTGGATTTCTCCGCAGCTGCCACTCCTGAAACCATGAGCCAAACCATTTCCTTTAAATTCACTGACGGTGATTTTGGAACATTATCAGTAGAAGAAATAATGGTTCATCTGTTAACGCACGGCAGCAATCACAGAGGTATGGCTTCAAGAACATTGGCATCAAATGGTCTTGAACGCCCGAAAGATACATTCACTCGATATCTGCATGAGGTCGAACCCAGCAGAAGAGAAGAGGTTCGGCGTGCCAGCACCTAACAAGTGGTTCAAATCGTTCGCTTCGCTCACTGGGACGGGCTAAAGCCCGCCCCTTAACCAAAGGTTAGGCCCCACGGAGAGATAATGGACTGGCAAGAGATTATCCAATTCCTCGGCGGCTCCGCCCTATTTTCCGCGGCTTTTGGATATATCGGCAAAGCGGCTGTGGATGCCTACCTCCAAGGCCGCATCGAGGAACACAAGGCTGACCTACAGCGCATCGCCACTGAGCACTCGGTCCGATTTCAGCGACTCCACTCGGAGCGAGCTGACATCATCAAAGACTTATATGCGCGCCTGGCCAAGCTAGATGATGCGCTCGCATCAGCTCTCAAATCTTTCCAACATGCCGGCGACATGCTACTCATTGATAAAGTTCACAGCCTGCCGTCCCTGTACAACGACCTCCGCGACTATTACGTCCCTAAGAGAGTGTTCTTCGTTCAAGACACATGCACCAGCATCGACACCATTCTTGAGCACTTCCGCGAGATCTTCTACGACATCACTGCCTACCCAGTAAACCCCACCGCGCCTGAGTACCAAGCCAACCGCGCTGCCCTAATGGAGCGCCGAGATTTCTGGGAAAAGGCGCGCAAAATGCACAACAACGAGTTCACCGCAGCCAAGTCTGGCTTAGAGCACTCGTTCCGCGGGCTCCTCGGCATTGGGGCCTAACAATTCATTCAAGCTGAAGCCGCTTCGCGGCTCGGCTTAATTCAGGCGTTAGGCGCAAGAGCAAAAGTCATGGTCGATGACCGTGCAAGGAAACAAAGCTGCTGCACCGCAGCGTTCCTGAATCGAATGGTCGTCTGGCAGTAAATGCCGTTATTTGTGCTCAGCAAGGGAGTTGCTTTCAAGAAATGCGCACATCACAAATAACCTCGGGGGCCAAAGCCGACACGCCCTGCACTTCATCAATCATGCTCGGCTGTGGCAGCATGTCCTGCGTCCGACTCGAAGTCCTCTGCCTAACAATTGGCTCAAGTCGTTCGCTTCGCTCACTCGGGACCGGCGAAGCCGGCCCCTTAGCCAAACGTTAGGTGTCACCATGAAATTACTCACTGCGCTGGCTGGAATCCTATTTGGAGCCAATGCCGCGGCATGTCCAAAAATCGTAGGGACATGGCAATCATCCAAAGAAGTGAGCATGGAGTACAACATTAAAAGCGCCGACCTGACACCTACTCAAATTGAGTTCTTAAATCAAGCCCTTGGCATACTAAAAATCACATACAGCCAAGAAACAATAATAAATCACGGCGCCCCTGCAATAGAAATGATAATAGACAACAAGAGGTACCCATTTGAGTTTAAAGAAGAAAAGCTCAAATACGAAATAATTTCATGCACCGCCAGCATCGTCAAAATCAAGCACTACTACCCGCACACCGCTCCCGAGAAGATAAAAATAAACTTTATAGGTGAAAATACTTACTGGGTTAGTCCATCAAATCTACCCAAAAGCAGAGAGTACTTCACCCGCGTGCCAGCCACCTAACAACTGGTTCAAGTCGTTCGCTTCGCTCACTCGGGACCGGCTAAAGCCGGCCCCTTAACCAAACGTTAGGCTAAAATAAGAAAAGAGACAATTGAGAAACCGCAAATACCATATAGCGCTATATGCTTGAAACATGCAGCAGCTTCCTTCATTTAAACCCAAAGAGAATCTAATGAAAAAAATTACAACCATTATCTTTTCGTTATTTCTTGCATCATGTGCATCACCACCCGAATTCAAAACCGTAACACCCTCTACATCGACACTCCCCATAAACAAAATTTATTTGTATTCTCTGCTCGACTTAAGAGCAGATACAATCGGCAGGAAGATGGTCGCTGAATTCGAGAGACAATTATCAGGCGAATTTGAAAAAAGGGGGGTTCCGACACAGCTGCTGTCATTTAGTAACGCGGACATGGGGAACTCAGCACTACTCGAAGACGGGGGCGGTGTTGAGGTTCCAATTGGAAAGTTAGTTGAGAAAAATATAGATAGCGAGAAAGAGTTCAATGCCGATTATAGATTGATAATATTCCCTAGTTACGTGCGCATAGGCGGCAGCGGAATTATTAGCTACCAAATTCGATGGGGTATTTTTAGGGTATATGACAAACAGCTAGTTTGGTCTGCGACCTCATGGACGAGCAATACAAATTGGATATCCGCAGACGAAGCCTTTGAAGAAAGAGCTAAAGTTCTAGTTAACGGACTTTTTAACCAACTCGAAAATGAAGGAATTCTGAAAAATACCCAACCTAAGCCAATATAAACCCCTTTTAAATAGAAATCTGGATTTGATCGCCTAACAACTGATTCAAGCCGTTCGCTCCGCTCACTCGGGACCGGCTAAAGCCGGCCCCTTAACCAATCGTTAGGTATCAACCTTAGGAGGATCTGTTGTTTAGAATATTATGCGTAATTGCATTTAGCATAAGTACTCTTACTGCCTGCACCACTGAAAACATTCGACCTGGAAGCGCCATCACATTGGATGGAGAATCGGCAGCACTTCTAATCGGATTCAACCCACGATATAAAGTCGCTCTTCTGAGAGGCCCTGTTAAAGATAATATTTGGACGAGGCCTGCAGTCGATTTTCCAGAGGCTTATGTATATCCTGAAGATGGATACATTTTGGTAAAACTCAAGCCTACGTCCAACACAGAGAAAGTCGGCATCTCGCTAATTACTTTCGAGCAAGGCAACTTTATTCCTTGCAATGATTCAAACAACCCAGTATTCGAACTTAAAAGCGGGACGATAAATTACGCCGGCGAACTAAATTTTAATACACTAACAAATAGCTACAGCCTCAGCCTAAATGAAAAAAACGCGCGAAACCTTATTGCGTCAAAGTATCCTGGAGGCGAACAAGCTATTGAGGTACGGCCAGCTCAGATAATGCAAACCAAGAGCCAGGCATGTGACCCTATTAGACTTGTAGTTCCCGTATATCTTCCGCCCATATGATCCATGCCGACAACACCCTCAGAATCTCACAACAATGAGCAAGCGCCACACCCCTAACAAATTACTATATATTTTCTTGTCATTTAAAATAATTTACCATTTATACAGCCTTACAATTTAACTATACCAAACAAGCGGTTCAAGTCGCTCGCGTTGCTCGCTGGAACCGGCAAAGCCGGCCCCTTAACCAAACGTTATATGAAGGCAGAACATGGACGCTGACGAGCTCTTCCTAAAAGGCGATGAACTCTATGAGAAAGGCGATTACGTAGGTGCGTTCTCAGCCTTCATGGAGGCAGCAAAGAAGGGAAGCACCTCCTGCATGACGCGTGTGGCGTCAATGTATACATGTGGCGAAGGGGTAAATTGCGACTATAACAAAGCTATTGAGTGGGAGCTCAAAGCAATAGAGGGCGGTGAAATAACCGCACTCGTCAACCTAGGCATTTCATACCGAATAAAGGGCGACATCCAAAAAGCCAAATATTGGTTTGAGCGAGCCATTGAGTCTGGAGACGGCAGTGGTGCTTTGGAGCTAGCCAAGCTTTACATGGTAAGCCCTAAAGAAAATGAAAGAACGATTGAGTATTTAAACCTCGCCATCACCAGCAGCAATATGTGCGAGGCCGATATTGAAGAAGCACAAAAGTTACTATCCGAGCTGCGAGGCATCATATAACAATGCGCTCAAATCGCTCACTTCGTTCGCTGGGACCGGCGAAGCCGGCCCCTTAGCTTAATCGTTTGCGGACACAAGGCCCCGGCCAGTCTGTAGTACCCACAGCAGTGCCAAGTACTCAGTCGAGCACACAGGGCATGGTGGCTAGCGGTCTTGTTGCGCAGCACTCGCCAGGTGAGGCCGAGCCACGTTCGCGTTTCGACTCCATTCGTAACAGAGCTATCAAACCGGTGCGGCCAAGCAGGCAGCTGATCAGCTACCATGCGCGCTCACTCCACCGCGCCGCATTACCATGTCTTACTCCGTGTCCCCCGTTGGCTTCGTCCGCTCCTGTTTCAAGGAGAAGTTCGCCATCCCTCGCCAGCCGCAACTGGCACCCGCGGCACGTGGCGTGCTGGAGCTGGTGGCGCCGTTTGACCGGGCGGAGGCCATTCAGGGGCTTGAGCAGGTCAGCCATGTTTGGCTGCTGTTTCTCTTCCACCAGACACTGGAAGACAAGCCGCGACTCAAGGTGCGCCCGCCACGCCTGGGCGGCAATGCTTCGATCGGGGTATTCGCCAGTCGCGCCACGCACCGACCCAACGGCATCGGCCAGTCAGTGGTGCGACTGGACAAGGTTGAACCCGGCCGTTTGTGGCTATCCGGAATCGACTTGCTCGACGGCACGCCGGTATTGGATATCAAGCCCTATGTACCCTACGCCGACAGCCTGCCCCTGGCACAGAATGCGCTGGCCGATGCGGCGCCTGGGGCGATATCGGTGGAGTGGGCAGGTGCCGCCTTAGAGCAGGCACAGCAGCATGCTCTGCGCCTGGGCGAGCCGCTGGTCGAGTTGATCGAGCAGTGTCTGGCGCAAGACCCACGCCCGGCCTATCAAGTACCGGAACCGGAGCGGCGCTATGGCGTTCAGTTCTGGGATGTGCAGGTGCGCTGGCATTACCCGCAGGCAGGGCTGATTCGGGTGTTGGAAGTTGTGCCTGCCTGAACGGCGGCGTCTGCCTCGGACTGCATCCGGGCTATGCGGGACCTTTGCTGCGAGTTGCCCACACACACTCTCCCCCGTCCCCTCTCCCGTAAACGGGAGAGGGGTGACTACAGCCGATTGGCGGGTTTCCGTACGGAGACGGGCGTTTACTTCTCGACGAAGGCACGCTCGATCAGGTAGTCGCCCGGCTCGCGCATGCGCGCGGAGATTTTCAGCCCGAAGCTGTCGAGCACTTCACTGGTCTCGTCGAGCATGCTCGGGCTGCCGCAGATCATGGCACGGTCGTCCTGTGGGTTGATCGGCGGCAGGCCGATGTCGGCGAACAGTTTGCCGCTGCGCATCAGGTCAGTCAGGCGTCCCTGATTCTCGAAAGGTTCGCGGGTCACGGTCGGGTAATAGATCAGCTTGTCTTTCAGGGCATCACCGAAGAATTCGTTGCGCGGCAGGTGCTCGGTGATGAATTCCTTGTACGCCA
Source organism: uncultured Pseudomonas sp. (assembly GCA_964518735.1). Classification (GTDB taxonomy): domain Bacteria; phylum Pseudomonadota; class Gammaproteobacteria; order Pseudomonadales; family Pseudomonadaceae; genus Aquipseudomonas. The sequence continues at coordinate 216,713 of CAZFKQ010000009.1, read as the reverse complement.
CTTCATTCACATAGCGCACGCCGTGCACCAGGATGACCTTTTCGAAACGCTCGTATGTTTCCGGGTCCTGGATCACGCTCATGAACGGTGCCAGACCAGTGCCGGTGCTGAGCAGGTACAGGTGCTTGCCGGGGTTTAGGTCGTCGAGTACCAGCGTGCCGGTAGGCTTCTTGCTGATGATGATCTCGTCGCCTTCCTTGAGGTGCTGCAACTGCGAGGTCAGCGGGCCGTCCGGCACCTTGATGCTGAAGAACTCCAGATGCTCTTCCCAGTTCGGGCTGGCGATGGAGTAGGCACGCATGAGCGGGCGGCCGTTGGGCTGCTGCAGACCAATCATGACGAACTGGCCATTCTCGAAGCGCAGGCCCGGGTCACGGGTACATTTGAAGCTGAACAGGGTGTCGTTCCAGTGGTGCACACTGACTACGCGCTCGACGTTCAGGTTGCTCATGTGTTTCTCCAAGACTGGCGCTATCAGGTCGGCTGGATGCTGCCAGGGCTGGCAGTGATTGCGCGCAATTCTAGAGGCGGTCACAATATCTGTGAAATGGATTATTAAGATATAAGTTATAGGTTATATAGATATGCGATTTACATTGCGTCAGCTGCAAGTGTTCGTCGCCGTCGCCAAGCAGGAGAGCGTCTCCAAGGCTGCGCAATCCCTGGCTCTGTCGCAGTCCGCGGCGAGCACCTCGCTGAGCGAACTGGAGCGACAATCCGATTGCCAGCTGTTCGACCGGGCCGGCAAGCGCCTGATCCTCAACGCCCTGGGTCAGCAGTTGCTGCCACAGGCGGTGGCCCTGCTCGACCAGGCGCGCGAGATTGAGCAGTTGCTCAACGGCAAGAGCGGTTTCGGCTCCCTCGAAGTGGGCGCCACGCTAACCGTGGGCAACTACCTGGCCACCCTGCTGATCGGCAGCTTCATGCAGCGCCATCCGCAATGCCGGGTGAAGCTGCAGGTGCACAACACCGCCCATGTCGTGCAACAGGTCGCCCACTATGAGCTGGACCTGGGCTTGATCGAAGGCGACTGCCAGCATCCGGATATCGAGGTACAGCCTTGGGTAGAGGATGAGCTGGTGGTGTTCTGCGCACCGCAGCATCCCTTTGCCCGTAGCGGTCAGGCCAGCCTGGAAGAGCTGACGCGCGAGGCCTGGGTGTTGCGCGAGCAGGGCTCGGGAACACGCCTGACCTTTGACCAGGCCATGCGCCACCATCCCACGCCGTTGAACATTCGCCTGGAGTTGGAGCATACCGAGGCGATCAAGCGCGCCGTGGAGTCCGGCCTGGGCATCAGCTGCATCTCGCGCCTGGCCCTGCGTGATGCCTTCCGCCGCGGCAGCCTGGTCGCCGTAGAGACCCCGCAACTGGACCTGACCCGGCAGTTCTACTTCATCTGGCACCGCATGAAATACCAGACCGCTGCCATGCGCGAATTCCTTGAACTGTGCCGGGCGTTGACTGCCGGTATCAGTCGCAGCGATGAGATCATCCTGCCGTCGATAGCCTGAAGACGCCTGGAGCTGCTTGCTTGTGCATGCAGGACGGGTGATGCAGTGCCGATCAATCAGTGCGGCGTTCAGGCTTCAGGCAGAGGCCTGCAAGGGACGAAAGCTGAAGTAGTGGCGCAGCGCGTCGACCATTTCCACATACTCGGCTGGCGGTGCCACCAGGGCAAAGCCGGAGTCGTAGCTGCCGGGGGTAATATCCTCGCGGCTCCACTGGCATGTGGCATAGAAGTCGACGTGATGGATATGCCCATCGCGGCCCGGGATCTTCAGGCGCATGTCGAAACGCGCATTGACCAGCATCGGCAGCTGGCTGATCAGCATCAGGCCGTCGAGGGAAACATTGCCGATATAGCCCATGGGCTTGTCGGTAATACGGTTGAACACCTTAAGGTAGTAAGGCAACTGATGGCGTTCAATGCTGCGCGGAATATGCATGATGGCCAATCGCTACGAATTGATCGCTGAGTATGGTCGCAGCATGTCCTTCTCGCCAGAGTCAGCTACAGCGTTGTGCGATCTGGGTCGACAGACGGCTACGTGCGGCATCCATTTCCTTGTCGCTGTAATAGACGCGATTGCCGTTCGCGTCACTGCTATAGAAGCGTCCACTTTGCTGGATTTGTGCCTGGTTATGGCGCAATTGACGGCATTCCTCGGCGCGTTTGGCCTGGGCTGCAGCGGCCTGCTGGTTATCCCGAACCTGTTCCGCGCGCCGCGCCTCATAAAACTGCTCAGTGCGCTGCTCACGCTGGCGGGTGGCGTCATCGCGCTCGACCACCTGCGGCTTCACTTCCACCGTTTGCGCATTGCTAGCCCCTGGGCGCTCGCCGAAGTGCACGCGGCCCTGGGCATCGGTCCAGCGATAAATCTCTGCCGAAGCCAGTGCAGGTATCAGCAGGGCACACCACAACAGTCGACGCATCGTTCACTCCCTCGAAAACCAGAGCTTACCTCCGGCCGAAACTCCATAAAATCCGACTGACTAACGGCGTTACAGCGCCGCTGGCGATGCCTTGGCCGGTTCCGTGCCGCCATGATGCCCGAGTTGCCGGAGTGTCTCCAGACGTGCCCGCGCCCGATAGGCATATTCACTGGTGGGGTACTGATTGATGATGAACTGATAGGTCTGCGCCGCATCGACGAACAGGTTTTGTCGCTCCAGGCACTGGCCGCGCAGCAGGGAGATTTCCGGCTGCACGTAACGCCGCGCCCGACTGGTACGCTCGGCACGCGACAGGTCAAGCAACGCCTCTTCGCAGTTGCCTTGGTCGTAATTGCGGTAGGCATCGTTGAGGTGATTGTCGAGTGCCATCCGGCTGCACCCGGCCAGACTGGCCAGGGCGAAAAGCATGATCAGGGTACGCATGGTGTTGTCCTCCACTGCGCAGTGTATCGACTGCTGTGCCGCTTTCTGCAGCAGCAGGTGAATTACGCTGAGTTTTCCGATCGCTTTCAAGGTAGTGCAGCAGAACAATGACTACAGTGATTGGCCGTAGTAGCCTCGCGGCACGCCTTGTAAATGGAGTCCCTGCATGACCTTGCGTCGCACCAAAATCGTCGCCACCCTCGGCCCGGCCAGCAACTCGCCGGAAATGCTCGAGCAACTGATCCTCGCCGGCATCGATGTGGCCCGTCTGAATTTCTCTCACGGCTCGCCCGAAGACCACAAGGCCCGCGCCCAACTGGTGCGCGACCTGGCCGCCAAACATGGCCGCCATGTGGCGCTGCTCGGCGACCTGCAAGGCCCGAAAATCCGCATCGCCAAATTCGAGAACAAGCGCATCGAACTCAAGGAAGGTGATCTGTTCCGCCTGTCCTCCAGCCACTCGCGCACGGCCGGCACCCAGGAAGTGGTCGGCATCGACTATCCGGCGCTGATCCAGGACTGCAACGTCGGCGATGAGCTGCTACTTGATGACGGCCGCGTGGTCATGCAGGTCGAACTCAAGGGTGCCGAAGAGCTGCATTGCCGGGTGACCATCGGTGGCCCGCTGTCCGACAACAAGGGCATCAACCGCCGTGGTGGCGGCCTGACCGCGCCAGCGCTGACTGAAAAGGACATGGCTGACATCAAGCTGGCCGCCGAGATGGAGCTGGACTACCTGGCCGTGTCCTTCCCCCGCGATGCCGCCGACATGCAACTGGCCCGCCGCCTGCGCGACGAAGCCGGCAGCACGGCCTGGCTGGTGGCGAAGATCGAACGCGCCGAAGCGGTAGCCGACGACGAAACCCTGGACGGCCTGATCCGCGCCAGTGACGCGGTGATGGTGGCGCGTGGCGACCTCGGCGTGGAAGTTGGCGATGCCGAGCTGGTCGGTATCCAGAAGAAAATCATTGCCCACGCCCGCCGTCTGAACAAAGCGGTGATCACCGCCACGCAGATGATGGAGTCGATGATCCACAGCCCGATGCCGACCCGCGCGGAAGTCTCCGACGTAGCCAACGCGGCGCTGGACTACACCGACGCAGTAATGCTCTCGGCCGAAAGCGCCGCCGGTGAATACCCGCTGGAAGCCGTACAGGCCATGGCCCGCGTGTGCCTGGGTGCGGAGAAGCATCCGACCAGCCAGAAATCCACACACCGCATCGGCCGCACCTTCGAGCGTTGCGACGAGAGCGTGGCCCTGGCGACCATGTACACCGCCAACCACTTCCCCGGCGTGAAGGCGATCATCAGCCTGACCGAGAGCGGCTACAGCCCGCTGATCATGTCGCGCATCCGCTCATCGATCCCGATCTACGCCTTTACCCCGCACCGCGAAGCCCAGGCCCGCGTGGCGCTGTTCCGTGGCGTCTACACCGTACCGTTCGACCCGGCTTCCATGCCCGCCAACAAGGTCAGCCAGGCGGCGGTGGACGAACTGCTCAAACTGGGCGTGGTTGAGCCAGGTGACTGGGTGATCCTGACCAAGGGCGACAGCTACCACGGCACCGGCGGCACCAACACCATGAAGATCCTGCATGTCGGCGATCCGATGGTGTGATGCCGCTTTGAATACAAAAGGCCGCTCGGTGAGCGGCCTTTTTTGTGCGCTTTGTAAATGTAGGAGCCAGCTTGCTGGCGATCCGAACTCACCGAAAGCATCGCCCGCATGTAGGGTGGGTGACGTCTTTATCATCCACCACAGCTCTGCACGGTGGATCGGTGAGGCGCGATCCACCCTACGCTAACTTGCTTTCCTGCGCTGCATAAAGGCGACAGTGCTTCGATGGCCTCCGGCGAGCGCAGCATGTAGGGTGGATGACGCCCTTATCATCCACCACAGCCCTGCACGGTGGACCGGTGAGGCGCGATCCGCCCTACGCGAACTTGGAGAAATCCGCTTTCCTGCGCTGCATAAAGGCCGACAGCGCCTCGAGGGCCTCTGGCGAGCGCAGGCGCTGGCCGAACAGCGCGCCCTCCTCCTCGATCACCTGGCGCAGCTCGGCACGACCTGGTGCACGCATCAGACGTTTGCTGTCAGCTACGGCCGACGGCGCCAGTTCGACAAAGCGCTGCGCCATCTCGCGGGCCTTGGCCAGCACCTCGGCGCCACCGTCCAGCGCCGCATTGGCGATACCCCACTGCACCGCCTGCTCGCCCGTGAAGCTCTCGCCGAGCAGCAGCAATTCCGCAGCCTTGGCCTGGCCGAGCAGGCGCGGCAGGATCAGGCTGGAGCCGAACTCGGGGCACAGGCCGAGATTGACGAAAGGCATCTTCAATTTGGCCGTGCGGCTGACATAGACCAGATCGCAATGCAGCAGCAAGGTGGTGCCGATGCCCACCGCCGGGCCATTGACCGCGGCGATCACCGGCTTGCTGAAGTCGAACAGCGCGCGCATGAATTGGAATACCGGGCTGTCCATGCCGGTCGGCGGCGCCTGGAGGAAGTCCGCCACATCGTTGCCGCTGGTGAAGCATTCGCTGCCACCGGTTATCAGCACCGCGCGCACGCTGCGGTCTTCGTTGGCAGCATCCAACTGATCAGCCAGTTGGCTGTACATGACGCGGGTCAGGGCATTCATCTTGTCCGCGCGGTTCAGGCGCAGGGTCAGCAGACCGCCTTCGCGCTCGACCAGTACATGCTCGCTCATCACAACTCCTTGCAGATCCGGGGCGCCCCGAACGCAAGCAGGCTATGCGCGGGGCAGAAAGACGTCGGCCAGCACCTGATTGCGTGGCACGCCGGCCAGGTACAGACGGCGGGCAAAACTTTCCACGCTGGCGGGAGAGCCGCAGAGTAAGGCGCGGGTTTGCCGTGAAACAAGCTTCAGATCCGCCAAAACCCCCGCCAGCTCGGTCGCCGTTACCAGTTCGATCTGCAGCTGCGGATGCGTTGTGGTCAACGCCTGCAACGCTTCAGCCAGATAGTGCTCCGTGCTGTCATGCGCCACATGCAGCACACGGATCGGCGCCTCATGCTGCTGGCGCAAAGCCTCGCGCAAAATACCCCAGAGCGGCGCCAGGCCGGTGCCAGCCGCCAGCAGCCAGAGCGGGCGGCTGTGCCAGTCCGGGTCATAATGCAAGGCGCCCCCTCTCAGCTCCCCAAGACGCAGCCTGTCTCCAGGCTTGAGCAGGCGCGCCGCATCGCTGAAGGCGCCAGGCTGGCGGCAATCCAGGTGGAACTCCAGCCAGGCATCCTCGCCTGGCAGGCTAGCCAACGAATAAGGCCGGGCAATGCCCTGCACAGTCCATAGCACCACGTGCTGACCGGCGTTATAGCGCAAGATTTTTTCTGGCTGCAGACGCAGGCGCAGCACCGTCGGGCTAAGCCAGTCCACCGCCACAACCACAGCCGGCAGGCCATCCCGGAGCGGGTCGAAGACATCCACACTCAGATCATCAAGCACCCGACACTGGCAGGCCAGACGCCAGCCTTCGGCCAGCCGCTCGGGGCTCAGGGCCTGCGGCGCAGCGTTGTCCACCTCGCCGCGCACACAGCGCACCAGGCAGGCATGGCAGCTGCCGGCGCGGCAACTGTAAGGCACGCGCATACCGACCTGATTGAGGGCGTCGAGCAGATTACTACCCGCAGGAACAGACCACGACTGGCCGGCAACACAAAGCTCAGGCACCCGCGCCCTCCCACGCCGCGTCACAACGGTTGCGCCCGCCGCGCTTGGCCCGATACAGCGCCTGATCGGCGCGCTGCAGGGCTTCGTCGAGGTCATCGCCGGCATTGAGCAGAGTCATCCCGGCCGACAGGCTCAAGCCATCCAGTTGCAACCCAACCGGCTCGGCGCTGGCAAAGGCCTCGCGCAAGCGCTCGCAGCAACTGGTCAAACGATCGGCATCGGCATTGGGCAGCAGCAGGACAAATTCTTCGCCGCCATAGCGCGCCAGCACATCGCCATCGCGCACGCAGGCACGGGCCACGGCGGCAAAGGTCTGCAATACCCGGTCACCAGCAGCGTGTCCGTGCATATCGTTGATCCGTTTGAAAAAGTCGAGATCGATCAGAGCCAGGCCGTGCTGCCGACCGCAGCTCAGGTCTTCCAGCTCGCGCAGGGCCAGGCGCAGGAAGTGGCGGCGGTTGTACAGCCCGGTCAGTTCATCGGTAGCGACCAGGTCTTCGAGCTGACGCATCATCCCGCGTAGAGTGTCCTGATGCGCCTGCAAGGCATACCGGCGCTGTCGTATGCGCTGGCGCAGAGCCTGCACATAGCTGGCGAACAGGCATTGCCAGACGAGCGCGACAAACAGCACGCAGCACTGCAACAGCGCCAGCCCCGGATCGGCCAGACGCATCTGGTAGCCTTCCCAGAGGTTGAGCCCGACAAAAATAAAGCAGGCATAGGCCGCGCAACGCACAAACACCCGCGGCGGCAGCTGGAATACGCCAAACATCAGAATCAGCACATAGAACAGCAGCAGGCTGCCACGCCCACCGCCCATCTGGCTGAGCAGGCACGTCAGCAAGGTAACTGCGACGAGTACTTGCGCCTCGGTCAGGCTGGGATCGCGAAAGCGCAGGTTACAACCCGTGCGAAACAGGACATAGAAGCCCAGCTGACTGAGTGCGGCAAGGCCGCTGAAGAGCGCTGCAGTGGCCGGGGTACCGATGAACAGGCCCACGCCCAGAGCCACCCACAGCAGCATAAATACCAGGGCGTAGGTAGCCACAGCCATGCTGAAACGCTTCAGCAACAGGCTTTGTGTGCTTCGATGTATTGCCCGTGAAGTCATCGTGCTCAAGGGCTCCGTCCCATGCTGGCACCTGGCCTCACTCTACCCCTGTGATCACAAAAAACCTAGGGCCCATACGGGGCTGAATGTGCTGAAAAAGCACTGTCGAGCATTGGCTTTATCGCAGCCTACTGTCACAAAAAACAGGGCTTTAAGCGACAACGTCGCCGATGGCGCACCCAACATGAGTGCCCAGCCACCCTACCCCGGATCACTGGTGCAAGCCCCCGCAACATAACTGTCGATTAGACCAGGGTCGACTTTAGGCGGCTGTGCCCGGAACCTCTAGCGCGCTATACTTCGGCGCCTTTTTTGCTGCAGTGCGCCGGGTCGTGGTCCGGCGCTTCCCTACCGATGTTCCCGTACTAGAGGAGCGCTTGCATGACCGTGATCAAGCAGGATGACCTGATTCAGAGCGTCGCCGACGCCCTGCAGTTCATCTCCTATTACCACCCCGTCGATTTCATCCAGGCCATGCATGAGGCCTACCTGCGCGAAGAGTCCCCCGCCGCGCGCGACTCCATGGCGCAGATCCTGATCAACTCGCGCATGTGTGCCACCGGTCATCGGCCGATCTGCCAGGACACCGGTATCGTCACCGTGTTTATCCGCGTCGGCATGGACGTGCAATGGACCGGCGCGACCATGAGCGTTGACGACATGATCAACGAAGGCGTACGCCGCGCCTACAACCTGCCGGAAAACGTCCTGCGTGCCTCGATCCTCGCCGACCCGGCTGGCGCGCGGAAGAACACCAAGGACAACACCCCGGCCGTGATCCACTACTCCATCGTCCCTGGCGACAAGGTGGAAGTGGACGTTGCCGCCAAAGGCGGCGGCTCCGAGAACAAGTCGAAGATGGCCATGCTCAACCCGTCCGACTCGATCGTCGACTGGGTACTCAAGACCGTCCCGGAAATGGGCGCCGGCTGGTGCCCGCCGGGCATGCTCGGCATCGGCATCGGCGGCACCGCCGAGAAAGCCGCGGTGATGGCCAAGGAAGTGTTGATGGAATCCATCGACATTCACGAGCTGAAAGAGCGCGGCCCGTCCAACCGTATCGAAGAGATGCGCCTGGAGCTGTTCGAGAAGGTCAACCAGCTGGGCATCGGCGCCCAGGGCCTGGGTGGCCTGACCACCGTGCTCGACGTGAAGATCATGGATTACCCGACCCACGCCGCTTCCCTGCCGGTGTGCATGATCCCCAACTGCGCCGCCACCCGTCACGCCCACTTCGTGCTGGACGGTTCCGGCCCGGCCGAACTGGAAGCGCCAGATCTGTCCGCCTACCCGGAAATTGTCTGGGAAGCCGGCCCGAGCGCGCGCCGCGTCGATCTCGACACCCTGACCCCGGAAGACGTGCAGAGCTGGAAGCCGGGCGAAACCGTCCTGCTCAACGGCAAGATGCTCACCGGCCGCGACGCCGCGCACAAGCGCATGGTCGACATGCTGAACAAGGGCGAAGAGCTGCCGGTCGATCTCAAAGGCCGCTTCATCTATTACGTCGGCCCGGTCGATCCGGTGCGCGACGAAGTGGTTGGCCCAGCCGGTCCGACCACCGCCACGCGGATGGACAAGTTCACCCGGCAGATCCTCGAAAGCACCGGCCTGCTGGGCATGATCGGTAAATCCGAGCGCGGCCCGATTGCCATCGAGGCGATCAAGGACAACAAGGCTGTGTACCTGATGGCCGTTGGCGGCGCCGCTTACCTGGTGGCCCAGGCGATCAAGAAGTCGCGCGTGGTGGCCTTCGCCGAACTGGGCATGGAAGCCATCTACGAGTTCGAGGTGAAAGACATGCCCGTCACCGTGGCCGTCGACACCAAGGGTGAGTCGGTGCATATCACCGGTCCGGCGATCTGGAACAAGAAGATCCACGACAGCCTGGCGGTGGAGATCAAGTAACACCGCGCAGCACTGAAAAAGCCCGGCCAGATGCCGGGCTTTTTCATGGGCAAAAAAAGACCCGTCGGGACGGGTCATTAAAGTAGACCAGAGAACTGGTCGCACTCAGGGATAAAAAACCGACAGCCGAAGGACAGGGGAAGTGGCTGCCGGTTGCGCAGACGTTAAGCGGCGAATTCCTCTTCGCTGAAGGCCATCAGACTGCTCTTGCCAGCCTGTACCTCAGCCAGCAGAGAGTCGGTCTCAGTGAGCACACGACTCACGAAGAAATCAGCCGACTTGAGCTTGGCGCCGTAGAAAGCGGTTTCACTGCTGCCTTCGGCCAGCTTGTGCTGGGCAGTCAGGGCCATGCGCGACCAGAACCAGGCCAGGGTGGTGAGGGCAAACAGACGCAGGTAAGGCACGGAGGCGGCACCCGCCTGCTCCGGGTCTTTCATGCCTTCGGTGGCGATCCACATGGTGGCCTGTTGCAGCTGCTTGAGTGCCTTGCCCACAGCGGCCGCGTGCGGCGCGTCAGCATTGGCCTTGAGCCAGCCTTCGACCAGGGCGAAGTAGCTGCGCACCGCACGCCCGCCACCCAAGGCCAGCTTGCGCCCAACCAGGTCGAGGGCCTGAATGCCATTGGTGCCTTCGTAAATGCGAGTGATGCGGCAATCGCGCACCAGCTGCTCGATACCCCAGTCTTCGGTGAAGCCGGAACCACCGAGCACCTGCAGGCCATCGTTGGAGCAGTTGTGGCCTTCATCGGTGAGAAACGCCTTGACCACCGGCGTCAGCAGTTGCACCAGGTCATCGGACTGCTGGCGCACCTGCGGGTCTTCATGGTCATGGGCGACATCCAGGTGCATACCGGTGAAGTAGGCCAGCGCACGGCAACCCTCGATCATCACTTTCTGGCGCAGCAGCATGCGCCGTACATCCGGGTGTACGAGGATCGGATCAGCCGGCTTGTCCGCCGCTTTCGGGCCGGACAGCGAGCGACTCTGCAGGCGCTCCTTGGCGAAACCAAGGCTGATCTGGTACGCGCTTTCGGCAATACCAAGGCCTTGCATGCCGACCATCAGGCGCGCCGAGTTCATCATGGTGAACATGCACTTGAGGCCCTTGTTCGGCTCGCCGATCAACCAGCCTTTGGCACCTTCGAAGTTCATCACGCAGGTCGCCGAGCCCTTGATGCCCATCTTGTGTTCCAGGCCGCCGCAGAACGCCGGGTTGCGCGAACCATCTTCAAGGAACTTGGGCACCAGGAACAGCGAGATGCCTTTGACGCTGTCCGGGGCATCCGGCAGCTTGGCCAGCACCAGATGAATGATGTTGTCGGCCAGATCATGTTCACCGCCGGTGATCCAGATCTTGGTGCCGCTGATGGCATAGCTGCCGTCAGCCTGTGGCAGCGCGCGAGTGCGGATCAGGCCCAGGTCAGTGCCGCACTGCGGCTCGGTCAGGCACATGGTGCCGGTCCACTCACCGCTGATCAGCTTGGGCAGGTATTGATCCTGCTGCTCACGGGTGCCGTGCTGGGTCAGCGCGTTGATCGCACCGTGGGTCAGGCCCGGGTACATGCCCAGCGACAGGTTGGCCGAGCAGACCATCTCTTCGACCATCATATTCAGCACATGGGGCAGACCCTGACCGCCAAACTCCGGGGTACAGGCCAGTGCAGTCCAGCCGCCTTCAGCGAACTGCTTGTAAGCCGCCGGGAAGCCATCAGGGGTTTTCACCGCCTTGCTTTGCGGATCGTACTGACAGCCCTGCTTGTCGCCAGGACCATTCAGTGGGGCGAGGACGTTTTCCGCCAGTTTGGCGGCCTCCTCGAGAATGGCGCCACCGAGATCGTTACCGAACTCGCGCTGACTGGGCAGCGACTGCAAGGTGGCATAAGCGTTGAGCACCTCGTCAAACACGAAGCGCATGTCACGTAAGGGGGCACGGTAAGCAGGCATTGATCTGAACCCTTAAGCTGTACAAGTAAATTTAATGTACAGCTTTTGTATAGCCAAATAACCTCCCATGCAAGTCTTTTCGTGAAAAACAGCCACAACTCGGCCGCCCCGGCAACGGAGAGAACTAAAGTTGTACAGGTTTTGGGGAATGCCGGGGCGATCAGGTATCCAGATGGCCGGCAAGGAATTGCTGCAAGCGCTGCTGCATCACACGCCCCTCATTACCCAGGCAGGCAATCGGCGAACCTGCCAGGTCATCTTCGACCAGATCGGCCGCATCCCCGGCAAACAGCAGCGGGCACTGCAGGGACAACGCCAGGCGACTGAGTTCGCGTGGCAGATCATCCGCGGGTGGCTGGTTGGAGAACAGCACCAAAGCCTGAGGCTTGATCCGACTGCTGACCAGTCCAAGCTCTTCAACCGGCTGTCCCAGGGCCAGTACCTGCACGATCACATCGGCACTGCCCATCAGCAAGCCCGCCACCAGCAACTCCAACTCGCGGCAATGACTAGGCAGCGCTGCCAGCAGGACGTCGCAGCGACCGGCCGAGGACAACTGCAGACGCTGCAGCGCTCGCGCCCGCAGGAAGCCATCGAGGAACAGCCATTCACTGCTACGCCCTACTTCATCGCGATGCAGCAGCAGTTCCTGCCAGACCGGCACGAAGATGTCCTGGAACACCACCAGCAAGGGATAGGTGGAAAATACCTGGCCGTACAGGCGCTCCAGCTCTGCCGCGTCAAACGCGCTGACCGCTTCACGAATGCGCGCCTGCCACTCCCCCCACTCGCTGGAAGTCACCTCGACATAGACCGGGGCCGGCATCTTGATCGCATGGCTGCGTGCGAGGATCTTGCCGACCTTGCTCACCGATACGCCGCGCTCGATCCAGGCCAGGATGCTGCGCACCGACTCGATATCTGCCGCCGAATACAGGCGATGCCCACTGTCAGTGCGGGTTGGCTGTATCAACCCATAGCGACGCTCCCAGGCCCGCAAAGTTACCGGATGCACGCCGGTCACCCGCGACACTTCACGGATGGGAAACAGCTCCTCCTGCTTCATGGAATCGGAGGCAATGGCAGCACTGGCGTGTTCGGTCATGGAGTGGATCGCCGATAAAAGATCGACGGAGTGTACCCCAGCCAGGCCTCTGCCCTGAAATACCTGCTCCACAATGCCGAGCCAACCAAACCAGGTCCCGCCACTGACGCCACCGTCACCTGCAAGGCACCTTGCCTGCCCGCCAGCATTGCCGCGACGCAATCACCCGCACGGGCGTGCCGCCTGGCATCTACAAAAGCTGTACATGGCTGCCAAAGCTGTACACAACAGAATACTCGAAATGATTTCAATGAAATCTATAAATCGATATAAATCAGTTAGTTAAATAAAATCAGCAAGAGAAAATCTATTCCCACAAAAGACTCATGGTTGTACAAGATAAGCGACTGGTATAAGTTTATTGCCATAGGAGTCGCCCAGTTTTCAGTTCGGGCGCTCATTCATCCTCATTCTGCGAGGCGTCATGAGCAGTTCTTCTGCACCCATTCTGATTACCGGCGCCAGTCAGCGCATCGGCCTGCATTGCGCCATGCGCCTGCTCGACACCGGCCAGGCGGTCATCATCAGTTACCGCAGCGAACGCCCTGCTCTCGAACAGTTGCGCGAGCGGGGCGCATTAACCCTGCAGGCCGACTTTGCCAGCGAAGCCGGCATTCTGGCGTTTATCGAAACCCTGCGCAGCCACACCGACAGCCTGCGGGCAATTGTTCACAACGCCTCTGACTGGCTAACCGAGACGCCGGGCAATGAAGCAGCAGTGTTCCAGCAGATGATCCATGTGCACATGCTTGCGCCCTACCTGATCAACCTGCATTGCGAGCCACTGCTGCGCCGCAGCACGCCGGCCGACATCATCCACATCAGCGATGACGTGGTGCGCAGTGGCAGCGCCAAGCGTCCGGCCTATTGCGCCAGCAAGGCCGGTCTGGACAGCCTGACGCTGTCATTTGCCGCCCGTTTCGCTCCAGCGATCAAGGTCAACGGCATCGCCCCGGCCCTGATCCAGTTCAATGAGGGCGATGACGCGGCTTACCGCGCCAAGCGCCTAGCCGAATCAGCACTGGGTATCGAACCTGGCGCCGAGGTTATCTACCAGAGCTTGCGCTACTTGCTCGACAACCCCTATGTCACCGGCACAACGCTGGCCGTCAACGGCGGTCGCCACCTCGTCTGAGGTCGGCATCGCGAGGACCTACCCATGAATTCGCTACTGCCCCACCATTACCGTGAAATCCTTGTTGGCGTCGGCGAAAACCCCGAACGCGAGGGCCTGCTCGATACGCCCAAGCGTGCCGCCAAGGCCATGCAGTACCTGTGTCACGGCTATCAGCAGTCGCTCGACGAGATCGTCAACGGTGCGCTGTTCGCCTCCGACAACGACGAGATGGTGATCGTCCGTGACATCGAGTTGTACTCGTTGTGCGAACATCACCTGCTGCCCTTCATCGGCAAGGCCCATGTGGCCTATATCCCCACCGGCAAGGTGCTTGGCCTGTCCAAGGTCGCCCGCATCGTCGACATGTATGCGCGCCGCCTGCAGATTCAGGAGAACCTGACCAAGCAGATCGCCGACGCCATCCAGAGCGTAACCAATGCCGCCGGTGTGGCGGTGGTCATCGAGGCCAAGCACATGTGCATGATGATGCGCGGAGTGGAAAAGCAGAACTCGGTGATGAGCAGCTCGGTGATGCTGGGAGCCTTCCGCGAGTCGTGCAACACTCGCCAGGAATTCCTGCAACTGATCGGACGGAGCAAGTAAATGCCACGACTGGACCCCGGCATGGCGCGCATCAGGGTCAAGGACCTGCGCCTGCGTACCTATATCGGTATCAAGGAGGAAGAGATCCTCAACAAGCAGGATGTGTTGATCAACCTGACCATCCTCTACCCCGCCCAGGAAGCAGTGCGCGACAACGATATCGACCATGCGTTGAACTACCGCACCATCACCAAGGCCGTGATTCGTCACGTCGAAGAAAACCGTTTTGCCCTGCTTGAACGCCTGACCCAGGAAATCCTCGACCTGGTGATGAGCAACCCGGCCGTGCACTACGCCGAAGTGGAAGTCGACAAGTTGCATGCCCTGCGCTTTGCCGAATCGGTGTCGATCACCCTGGCGGCTGAACGCTAACGCCCCTCTCGCCCGCCGCCGCTCTGGCGGCGGGCGTTGCCGGCCCTGCACCGGCCTTCTATCATCTGCGCCTCCAATGCCGTCCAGGAGCCCGCCATGACCGATCAAGAACGTCTCGAACTCGAAGCCGCCGCCTTTCGCCACCTGGTGCAACACCTGCGTTCGCGCCCTGATGTGCAGAACATCGACCTGATGAATCTGGCCGGTTTCTGCCGCAACTGCCTGTCCAAATGGTACAAGGCCGCCGCCGACGACCTCGAAGTGGCAGTCAGCGTCGAGCAGGCCCGCGAAGAAATTTACGGCATGCCGTATGCCGAGTGGAAAGCCAAATACCAGAAAGAAGCCAGCGCCGAACAACAGGCTGCCTTCGCCAAGGGAAAGCACTGATGAACCTGCAAGACTTCCGCGCCCGCCTGCACAGCGAGCAGTTCCTGTTTGCCGAGACCCTGGCCTTTATCGCCGCGCACTACGACTACCAGCCCAGCGCCTTTCGTAACGGCAGCGTGGAAAACGCCAGCGGCCAGAATGAAGGCTCCTGCAAGACCCTCGGCTTGGCACTGCTCGAAGGCCTGAGCCTGGAAGAAACCCTGCGCGCCTTCGGCGAACACTACCGCGCCGTGCTGGCCACACCAGATGGCAATGATCACGGCAATATCCGCGCCCTGCAGGACACCGGTCTGCACGGTGTGCACTTCGAGCAACAGCCGCTCACGCGCAAGGCCTGAACTGCGCAAAAAACTGCCCAACTATAGGCTTTGGCTGACAGACAGCCGCTACAAAGCCTCGTATCCTGCCGCCATCTGAGCGTCGGGTGCCTTCAGTAAGGTCGTCAGCAGGATGCTGACGCGAGGCCCCGACCCTTGAGCCGTGGAGTGCAAGGATGCAACAAAGTCTGGTCTGGAAACCCTGGAGCAACCCGGGCGTTGAGCACCTCAGCCTGGATATCGACAGCCATGGCATCAATGCCAGCAGTCATCTGATGCAAAGCATCCGCGGTAGCAGCATCGCCGCCACCTATGTGCTCAAGTGTGATGTGCGCTGGCGCTTTCGCAGCCTCTGGCTGAAAGTCGACAACCACGGCCAGCGCAGCCTTGACCTGCGCCGCGACATCCGCGGCCTCTGGTTTCTCAACGGTGAATTGCGTGAAGACCTCGGTCAGTGCCAGCAGGTCATGCTTTCCGCCTCGCCCTATACCCATACCCCTGCCCTGCAGCGCTGCGCTCTGGAAATCGGCGAAAGCGAGCAGCTGGAAGTTGCCTATGTCGACCTGCTCAGCCTGCGCGTGGAGGCTCGCAGCCAGCGCTACCAGTGTCTGAGTCATAGTGAGGGCCAGACCTTGTACCGCAGCGAAGCCGAAGGTCATGCCGCCAGCGAACTGCTGGTCGACCAGGACGCCCTACTGATGCGTTCCAGCGCGCAATACCTGCGCATCAGCTCGCGCACCCTGAGCCTGAATACCTTGGTCTGAAAAAGCCCCGCCATCCGCAGTGATGCTGTTCACTTAAGAAAACCGCCGCGATATCCGTTCGGATCGCGGCGTTTTTCTTGGCGGCACATGCAGCAGCCATGCAACGGGAGAATGGCTTTACGGCAACACGGACAATCCCCTCTCCAACTTGTGGGAGAGGGTTAGGGAGAGGGGAGCAAAGTGCTTCAGTGAACGGTGACCGCCATCACGGGGCTTTCATCCCAACGGAAAACACTTACAGCGCGTCCAGATAGCGCTCCACATCCAGCGCCGCCATGCAGCCGGCACCGGCCGAGGTGATGGCCTGGCGATAGACGTGGTCAGCCACGTCGCCAGCAGCAAACACGCCCGGCACGCTGGTGGCGGTGGCATTGCCCTCGCGCCCGCCATTGACCACCAGGTAGCCGTCTTTGAGCGCCAGTTGACCCTCGAACAACGAGGTGTTCGGCGTGTGGCCGATGGCCACGAACAAGCCGTCGACCTGCAGCTCAGTGCTGCTGCCATCGTTGTTGCGCAGGCGTACGCCGGTAACGCCCATGGCGTTGCCGAGCACTTCGTCGACCTCAGCATTCAGCTTGAGCACGATCTTGCCTTCGGCCACACGCGCACGCAGCTTGTCCTGCAGGATCTTCTCGGCGCGGAATGTCTCGCGGCGGTGCACCAGGGTCACCTTGCTGGCGATATTGGCCAGGTACAACGCCTCTTCCACCGCCGTGTTACCACCACCGACCACCGCTACCTCGCGATTGCGGTAAAAGAACCCGTCGCAGGTGGCGCAGGCGGACACACCCTTGCCCATGAACAGTTCCTCGGACGGCAGCCCCAGGTAACGGGCGCTTGCCCCCGTGGCGATAATCAGTGCATCACAACTGTAGGTCGCGTTGTCACCACTCAGGATGAAAGGCTTGCCGGCCAGATCTACCGCATTGATATGGTCAAAAACGATCTCGGTCTCGAAACGCTCGGCATGCTCCTGCATACGCTGCATCAGTGCCGGGCCGGTCAACCCGTGCGGGTCGCCCGGCCAGTTGTCGACCTCCGTGGTGGTGGTCAGCTGGCCACCCGCCTGCATGCCCGTAATCAGCAATGGCTTCAGGTTGGCCCGCGCGGCATACACCGCAGCGCTGTATCCGGCCGGGCCGGAACCAAGAATGATCACGCGGGAATGACGACTGGCAGACATGGGCAACTCCAGGTTGATAAAAGAGGGGCCAACCAAAGCACTTGGGGAAGGCTTGAAAGAAACGGAAAGCCCCTGAAAAACGAAACTGGCGTCAGGCTACGCAGTCCCATACATAGGCGAAAATTCCGTTTATCAATGCCAGCTATAGGTTCTAACTATGTGACCAGGAGGTAGATAGATGCATTGCTATACTCCGCAGCACCATCGAGTCCGGTAGTAGACCCGTCATGACTTTGCGCAAACGTCTGTTCTGGCTGTTTGGCCCACTGCTTGTGCTGGTTCTGAGCTGCGCCTTGGTACTCTCGCAGCAGCTTCTTCTCAGTCGTTTCGACCGGCAAGACAGCGCCCTGCTGGACACCGAGGTGCAGCGTCTGCGCGGCGTGCTGGATGACAACCTGAAACGCAATCTCGACCTGGTCAACAGCTATGGCGAGTGGGATGACAGCTATGAGTTCATCCAGGGTGGCAACCCCGACTTCAGACGCAGCAATATGGACACCGAAGCCATGCGCCTGTCGAATTTCGACTTTATGGTCTTCCTCGACGCGCATGACCAGGTCTATGCCGAACAGTGGCAACCCCCCGACCTCCCCGAGCTACTGGTCCTCGGCGACCGACGCCCGGACGATCACATGGCGCTGCGTGCGAGCATTCTCAACCTGAGCAAACGCCTGAAACAGCACGAAGGCAGCACTATGAAAGGCCAATTCGTGGTGGTGCAAGGCGTGCCCGTGGTGATGGCAATGAGCGCCATCAGCAACAGCGAAGGCAGCCTGAAACCACTTGGCACCCTGATCGCTGGCTATTTCATCGATGGCGAACGCGCCGAACAATTGCAGGAACAGACCAATGCCGTACTGCGCATCCTGCCGCCGGACAGCATGCACACCGATTGGCGAGTGCTCCCCGCAACCCAAAACAGCCTCAACCCGGTCCATATCAGCCCACGGCACTTACTTGATGGCGAGCGTCAGCAGAAACACCTGTTGTACAGCAACAGCTTCGGCGAGCCGGAAGTACTGGTGGAGCTGACCAAAGACCGCCGCCTCTACCAGGAGGGGCAAAAAACCATTGGTATTTTCCTCCTGTTGAGCAGTGCCATCGGCCTGCTGGCCTGGCTGCTGATCTACCTGGGGCTGGAACACTGGATCCTGCACCGGGTGTCGCGTATGAACCACGAGATGGCCGCCATCGGCCCAAACTCCGCACATCAACGCCTCAGCGACCGCGGCCAGGATGAACTGGGGCAACTGGCCGGTGAGGCCAACCGCATGCTCGAACGCCTGGAGCAGAGCGAAGTACGAGACCGGCAGATTCTCGATGCCATCCAGGACGGCTATTTCGAACTGGATGCCGGCGGGGTCATCCTGGCCGTCAACCGCGCGCTCTGCCAGATGCTCGGCTACCGCGCCGAGGAATTGTTGCAGCACCGTTTCGACCACATCCTCAATGCCGAGGATAGCCAGCGCGCCCGCCAGCTGTTCACCCAGGCCCGCGACAATGGCGAGAGCGCCACTTTCGCCGCCCCCTTCTGCCGCCGCGATGGCAGCCTCGGTTACTACGAAACCCGCTTCTCCCTGGTGCACGATGGTCAGGGCCGCTTCAGCGGATACCGCGGTATTTTGCGTGATATCAGCGCCCAGGTTGCCTATCAGAACCAGTTACTCGACATGGCCTACCGTGATCCACTGACCGGACTGGGTAACCGCAAGGCTTTTGCCGAGGAGCTGAAAAATGTCCTCGAGCAAGCCCAGCGCCAGCAAAGCCAGCTGGCCCTGCTATACCTCGACCTCGATCGGTTCAAGGAGGTCAACGACCGTTTCGGTCATGACATCGGCGATGCCTTGCTGCAAAAAATTGCCGAGCGCCTGCGCAATGCCATGCGCCAGCCCGATCGGGTCTACCGCCTGGGGGGCGATGAGTTCACTCTGATGCTGCAGGACGCTGACCACGACATGGCACTCAAGCTCGCTGAACGCCTGATCGCCGCCCTCAGCACGCCCCTGCAACTAGGTGAGCAGTGCATCGACTTTGTTACACCGAGTATCGGTATCGCCCTGTTCCCCGAGCATGCGCAGGATGCGGAAGCGCTGATCAAGTCTGCCGACAGCGCCATGTACGAGGCCAAGCGCGAGCGCAACCGGGCCTGCGTGTTCCAGCCCGAGGCGCTTTCTTCGCAGTCGTAAAATCGGTAAGGTCGGCGCGTTAATAAGCCTACCGGAGCCTCACCATGCCCAACCCCGCCCTGTCTGGCCCGCAGTATCTGGGCGAAGGCCTGAAGCTGATGCTCAGCCCCGGCCTGCGCCTGTTCGTGCTGCTGCCGCTGGCCATCAACCTGCTGTTGTTCATCGGCCTGATCGTGTTGGCGATGCAGCAGTTCGGTGGCTGGGTCGATACCTTCATGCCCAACCTGCCGGACTGGCTGAGTTTTCTCGAGTACCTGATCTGGCCATTGTTCGTGCTGCTGGTACTGGTGATCATGTTCTTCAGCTTCACCCTGCTGGCTAACATCATCGCCGCACCGTTCAACGGCTTTCTCGCGGAGAAGGTCGAAGTGGTGGTGCGTGGCCGTGATGACTTCCCGCCCTTCAGCTGGGCCGAGCTGAGTGCCATGGTGCCGCGCACCATTGGCCGCGAGCTACGCAAGCTGGCCTATTTCCTGCCCCGTGCCATTCCCCTGCTGATCCTCACCTTCGTACCGGTGCTCAACCTCATTGCTGCGCCGCTGTGGATTCTTTTCGGCATCTGGATGATGGCCGTGCAATACATCGACTACCCCTGCGACAACAACAAGGTCAGTTGGGACGACATGCTCGCCTGGTTGCGGGAGAAGCGCTGGCAGAGCCTGGGCTTCGGCGGCGCGGTGTATGTGGCACTGCTTATTCCCTTCGTCAACATCCTGGTGATGCCGGCAGCGGTAGCCGGGGCCACCCTGTTCTGGGTGCGCGAGCGCGAAGGCTTCGTCGTCACAAACCGGTAACCGCAACGTCATCTGCACTACATGGCAGCAGACGAGACTGCTGCCATGACTGTCACAAGCCTGCATATCGCTCTCGTCAGCGAAACCTTCCCGCCGGAAATCAACGGTGTGGCCAATACCCTCGGGCGTCTCTGCCAGGGCTTGCAGCAACGCGGCCACCGCCTGCAGCTGATTCGCCCACGGCAGAGCAGCGACCAGCAACGGCGCAGCGATGATGATCTGCTGCTGACTCGTGGCTGGCCGCTGCCCGGCTACAGCGGCCTGCAATGGGGCCAGTCGGCCCTGCACAAACTGCTGCGCCGCTGGCAGCACAACCGCCCGGACGTGCTGTATGTCGCCACCGAAGGCCCGCTCGGTCTGTCAGCCATCCGTGCCGCCAGGCGCCTTGGAATCCCCGTGGTCAGCGGCTTTCACACCAACTTCCAGCAATACAGTGGGCACTATGGCCTGGGCCTGCTGGCCCGCCTGCTCACCGGCTACCTGCGCTGGTTCCACAACCGCACCAGTACCACTCTCGTCCCCAGCGCCAGCCAGAGCCTGGAATTGCAACGCCGCGGCTTCGAGCGCCTGCAACTGCTCGCGCGTGGGGTCGACAGCCAACTGTTCCACCCCACGCGCCGCTCGACCGAGCTACGCGCCAGCTGGGGCCTGAGTGAGGACGATATTGCCGTACTGCATGTCGGGCGCCTGGCTCCGGAGAAGAACCTGATGCTGTTGCAACGCAGCTTCCAGACCCTGCAGGTGCGCTATCCACAGCTGCGCCTGCGCCTAGTGCTGGTGGGTGACGGACCGCAGCGCAGCCAGCTGCAGAGCGCTCTGCCGGACGCTGTTTTCTGCGGCCTGCAGCGTGGCGAAGAACTGGCCGCGCACTACGCCAGCGGCGACCTGTTCCTCTTTCCCAGCCTCTCGGAGACCTTCGGCAACGTGGTGTTGGAGGCCCTGGCTTCAGGCCTGGCCGTGGTCGCCTTCGACCAGGCCGCCGCCGCCCAGCACATCCGCCACCGCCACAGCGGCGTCCTGGCTGTGCCCGGCGACGAACAAGGCTTCATCGAAGCCGCTCAATGGCTGCTGGAGGACCGCGAAGGCCGGCGCAGGGTGCGCCTCAATGCCCGCCAGCACGCCGGTAAACAAGGCTGGGCGGCCATAGTCGAGCAGTTCGAAACACACCTGCAGCAAGCGCGAACACTCGCCTGAGATCCTGCTGGCACGCTCCGAGGACGGCGCGCGCAGCCTGGCGCGGCGAGCGCCCTTGCGCAGCAGTCGCAAGCGCCTTGAACTTCGCGGCTAAAGCCGCCGCCACAACAGACTTGTGCAGCCAACCGCCAGGCATAAAAAAGCCCCGGTGTACCGGGGCCTGAAGGTGTACCGGCAAACCGGCACACAGGGGTAAAACGGCGATCAGACCAGCTGTTTCAAGGCTTCGCGGCTAAACGGCAGAATGTCCTGCTCACGGTTGTCACGCACCTTGACGGCCCAGTCCGGATCAACCAGCAGGGCGCGGCCCACGGCCACCAGGTCGAACTCCTGCTTGTTCAGGCGCTCCAGCAGGTTTTCCAGGCTGGCCGGCTCAGCAACCTTGTCGGTGTTGACCATGAACTGCAGGAACTCGCCGTCCAGGCCGACGCTGCCCACGGTGATGGTCGGCTTGCCGGTGAGCTGGCGAGTCCAGCCGGCCAGGTTGAGGTCGCTGCCCTCGAACTCCGGCTCCCAGAAGCGGCGGGTCGAGCAGTGGAAGATATCTACGCCGGCGTCGGACAGCGGCTTGAGGAAGGCCCCCAGTTCTTCCGGGGTCTGTACCAGGCGTGCGGTGTAGTCCTGCTGCTTCCACTGGGAGAAGCGGAAGATGATCGGGAAGTCCGGGCCAACGGCGGCGCGCACGGCCTGGATCAGCTCGATGGCGAAGCGCGAACGCTGGGCCAGGTCGCCGCCGTATTCGTCGCTGCGCTGGTTGCTGCCGGCCCAGAAGAACTGGTCGATCAGGTAGCCGTGGGCGCCATGGATTTCTACGCCATCCATGCCGATGGCCTGGGCATCGCGAGCGGCCTGAGCGAAGGCAGCGATAACTTCATCGATGTCGGCCTTGGTCATGCCGTGGACGACCACGTTGCCGTCCTTCACCTTCTCGCTCGGGCCGTAGCCCGGCACGCTGGCGTCCGGCTCGGTGCCCAGCTTACGCACGTTACCCACATGCCACAGTTGCGGGACGATTTTGCCGCCTTCGGCGTGTACGGCATCAACTACCTGCTTCCAGCCGGCCAGGGCATCGGCACCGTAGAAACGCGGCACATGCGGGTAGCCGTTGGATGCCTTGTGGCCGACGGTGGTGCCTTCGGTGACGATCAGACCGACACCGCCAGCAGCGCGGCGACGGTAGTACTCGACGACCTGGGCATTGGGCACGCCGCCCGGGGAGAAGGAGCGGGTCATCGGCGCCATCACCACGCGGGTCGGCAACTCCAGGTTACCCAGGCGGAAGGGTTGAAACAGGGCTTGTGTCGAGGCGCTCATGAAGTCTCCTTGGGACCGGCCAGATGACCGGTCGTCTCGTTGATTGGTGGTTAAAAAATCAGGGCTGCAGGAGCAGCTGCAAACGGGTGATAAAGGCTTCCAGCACATTCAGGTTGCCGCCGACCTTGAGCCGCGCCAGCACGCCCTGCCAGGCATTGCTGATGAACACCGCGAGGTTGCCGCAGTCTTCATCGGCGCTCAGCTCGCCAGCCTGCTGGGCCTGTTGCAGGCAGCGCTGGAGGATCTCCACCGAGGCCTGCTGGATACTTTCCACCTGCTCACCGATGGCGGGCAGCAGCTCGGCCATTTCAAAGCTCAGGCTGCCAATAAAGCAGTGGTACTGGGCCTTTTCCTGACGACTGAAATGCTCGCGCAAGTCGCAGTAGTAACCCAGGATGCGTGCACGTGGGCTCAGCGCCGTATTGCCCAGAGCCTCGGCGTAGCGCGCCAGACGCGGCTGGTAAACGAACTCCAGGGCCTGCAGGGCAAAGTCTTCTTTACTGGCGAAGTAGTGATAGAACGAACCCTTGGGGATACCCGCCGCCTGGACAATCTCCTGCACACCGGTGCCGTGATAACCGCGACGGGTCATCACATCCGCGCCTTTGGCCAGGATCAGGTCACGCTTGTCGAGTCGTACGGTGCTGTTCATGGCGCCGAGCATATGACCGGTCGTCTCGCTCTGCCCAGCACTATTGATTTGGGTGATTGAGGTGCATAGCGCCCTAACCCTAGCCCCCTCCCGGAGAGAGAGGGGATTTGGCCGTGCTAAGCAGGGCTCATTATCGGCTCAGCCACTTCGTCAAAGGCTGCAGACATGGCACACAAAGCCCGAGCAGGCGCAGGCTTTTGCCCCCTCTCCCCTCGGGAGAGACAGGGGTGAGGGAAGCCCTACAACCAAGTCACCTGCTGCTCCAGCGGAAAGCGCAGGCGCGGGTTGTACACACCCTTCTCGCCCTGACGGCCCACGGCCAACAACATGATCGGTAGAGCCTGACGCGGGATGTCCAGCACCTTGCGCAGGCGTACCTCGTCGAAGCCCTCCATCGGGCAGGTGGAGTAACCGTGGCTTTGGAAAGCCAGCATCAGGTTCTCGGCGGCCAGCGAGGTGGATTTCACCGCCCAGATGCGCATCTGCGCCCGACTGTTGGGCGTGCGCATCAGTGGCTTGCGCAGTGCGGCCAGGCGCACCAGCTGGCGCTTCAGAAGGCCGAGCAGGCCCAACGGGCCCTGGTTGTACTGAAACGGCGCGGTCTTGGCGTAGAAGCTGCGAATTCGCGCCGGCACCTCCGGTTCGGGCCAGTAGGCAACGATGTTCTGGCAGGCCTGACGCCAGGTGTCCGGACGGGCCAGCACGGCGATGATCAGCGGCGCCTTGGCCGCGTTCTGACTCATGCACACCGGGTGCAAACGCGCCAGCAGCGCCGGATCGCGGATCACCTGAAAGCTCCAGGGCTGCAAGTTGCAGGAATTGGGGGCGAGCACCGCCAGCTCCAGGCAGTCGCGGATCACCGCCTCGGGCACCGCCTCATCGCTGAAACGACGCACCGCGCGGCGGCTTTCGATCAACGCACGCAAAGCGGCTGGCGAGGCAGTGGCCACGGGTTCGTCATGGGTGAAACTGGTCATCGCGAGGCTCCTCGGCAAGTGAGCCGATTAAGCAGGGCAACGATCAGATCAACAAGCGGTACAGACGAAACAGCCGAAGCATTGGCGCATTTGCCCGCAGATTAACGATGGCGCGGAAAATCAGCCGAGCGCCGTCTCGATGGCCTGGATCAGCGACGGATCGTCCGGCGTGGTGCGCGGCGAAAAACGCGCCAGCACCCGACCATCGCGACCGACCAGGAATTTCTCGAAATTCCAGGTGATATCGCCAGGGAACTCGGCACCCTCGCCTGCCAACAGGCGGTACAGCGGATGACGGCTCGGGCCGTTGACATCCAGCTTGCTGCCCAACGGGAATGTCACGCCGTAGTTGAGGCTGCAAAACTCGCGGATTTCCTCCTCAGTACCCGGCTCCTGGCCGGCGAACTGGTTGCACGGCAGACCCAGCACGGTGAAGCCGCGCTCACGGTACTGCTGGTAGAGGGTTTCCAGGGCAGCGTATTGCGGGGTCAGACCACACTTGGAGGCAACATTGACCACCAGAACCAACTGGCCTTTGTAGGGCGCCAGCGGCAGATCCTGGCCATCCAGCGCCCGCAGGTTGAGGTCGTGAAAGGCACTCATGGCTAACTCCTTGAGCAGGTAGGCTATTTTGCGCCGAGGACAAAAAAGGCGCCCGTGGGCGCCTTTTCGGTTACATCAGCTTAGCAGCCGCGATCACCGATGGAACGACCATAAGTCGTTTTGCACGATGATCAATCAGGCTGTTTATCAGTGGTGATGACCACCTTCGCCGTGGATATGACCGTGAGCCAGCTCTTCAGCCAGGGCCTCGCGAACGCTGACCACCTTGACCTGGAAGTGCAGGCGCTGGCCGGCCAGCGGATGGTTGCCGTCGACGATCACATCGTCGCCGTCGAGGTCACGGATGGTGACGATCTGCATGCCGCCGTCCGGGCCGGAAGCGTGGAACTGCATGCCCACTTCCAGCTCGTCGACGCCTTCGAACATGCTGCGGTTGAGAGTGGCAACCAGCTCGGCGCTGTATTCGCCATAGGCGTCCACCGGCTCGATGGCCACGTTCAGCTCGTCGCCGGCCTGCTTGCCTTCGAGGGCCTTTTCCAGACCGACGATGATGTTGCCAGCACCGTGCAGGTACGCCAGCGGCGCGCCACCGGCGGAGCTGTCGATCACCTCACCGGCATCGTTGGTCAGGGTATAGTCGATGGAGACAGCCTTGTTAGTGGCGATCAGCATGAGGTGGGACCTTTTGCAGAAGATTGAAGAACGCGCAAGTTTACCTGTCGGCTCGGTTGAATGCGACCAGAAGCCGGACGGACGGAGCGCCCAGCCCAGCCTGCTGGGCTTTCATCAGGACGAAGAAGGCCACTGGGTGGCCGAATTGTCCTGCGGGCATACTCAGCACCTGCGCCACCAGCCGCCCTGGCAGAACCGCCACTGGGTAACCGATGCCCAGCAGCGCCAGCAGCGCATCGGCCAGCCATTCGCCTGCGGCTGGTGCCAGGCCGAACTAGAAGGTAGAGCCGACAAGGCGCCGACAACGAAAAACCTGCCTCGGGTCTGCTGCGCATCGGAAAGCCTGGTTGAAAGCGGCCTCGGAAAGCCGCTTGCGGCTAACGCGCTTCAGCGCGACCCGACGGGAGAGTGCAACGAGTAATGCTCATTTACATTGCGTAAACTGCGCTTCCTCAGCCGCTTTCGCCTTGTTTTTTCTAGCTCGCGAGATCCGAAACAGGTTTTAAGGAGTAGTAATGCCGGCACGCAACATTCTGGTGATCAACTGCGGCAGTTCATCGATCAAATTCGCCCTGGTCAACGAGGCCCAACCCGACTTTATTCTCAGCGGCCTGGCCGAGCGCCTCTCTAGCCCGGAAGCAGTACTGCACTGGCAGCACGCCGGAAACAAGGACAGCCTGTTGCTGCAGGGCGGCGACCACCGCGCCGCCCTCGCCCAGTTGCTGCCGCTGGTGCAGAGCGCTGCCGGTGGCCAGCTGCATGGCATCGGCCACCGCGTGGTGCATGGTGGCGAACAGTTCACCAGCGCCTGCCTGATCGACCCACTCAGCTTGCTGGCAATCCGTGCTACCGCACCGCTGGCACCGCTGCACAACCCGGCCAACCTGCTGGGTATCGAGGCGGCCCTCAAGCTGTTCCCCGAGCTGCCGCAGGTCGCGGTGTTCGATACGGCCTTCCACCAGAGCCTGCCCGAGCACGCCTTTCGCTATGCCGTACCGGAAAATCTGTACCGCGAGCATGGCGTTCGCCGCTATGGCTTCCACGGCACCAGCCACCGTTTCGTCAGCCAGCGCGCGGCCGAGATATGTGGCCTGGCCTTTACCGACAGCAGCTGGCTGGCGGCGCACCTGGGCAACGGCTGCTCGACCTGCGCCATCGTCGATGGCCAGAGCCGTGACACCAGCATGGGCCTGACGCCGCTGGAAGGCCTGGTGATGGGCACCCGCAGTGGCGATGTCGACCCCAACCTGCATGGCCACCTGGCGCGCACCCTGGGCTGGAGCCTGGAACGCATCGACAATCTGCTGAACAAGGAAAGCGGCCTGCTCGGACTGTCCGGCCTGTCCAATGACATGCGCAGCCTGGAGCAGGCACGCACCGAGGGGCATGCCGGCGCGACGCTGGCCGTCGAAGTGTTCTGCTACCGCCTGGCCAAGTCCCTGGCGGCCATGAGCTGTGCCCTGCCGCGACTGGACGGGCTGATCTTCACCGGCGGCATCGGCGAGAACTCGCCGTTGATCCGCAGCAAGACGGTGGCGCACCTCAAGCTGCTTAAGCTGGCCCTCGATGAAACGGCCAACGCCGCCTGCATCCGCGGCGCCAGCGGACCAATCCATGCCACGGGCAGCCCGCGCGTACTGGTGGTGCCAACCAACGAGGAACGCCAGATCGCCCTCGACACCCTGGCTCTGCTCAACGACTAAACCGTAGAAGCGCGCTCCCACAAGGACGAATAACGCATGCATACCTTTTTCATTGCACCCACCGGTTTCGGCGTCGGCCTAACCTCCATCAGCCTCGGTCTGGTTCGCGCCCTGGAGCGCGACGGTCTGAAAGTCGGCTTCTTCAAGCCGATCGCCCAGCCCCATCCAGGTGACGAAGGGCCGGAACGCTCCACCGAGCTGATTGCCCGTACCCTTGGCCTGACGCCACCCAAGCCACTGGCCCTGGCGCATGTCGAGCGCATGCTCGGCGACGGTCACCTGGATGAGCTGCTGGAGGAAATCATCAGCCTCTACCAGCAGGCCAGCGAGGGTATGGACGTACTGATCGTCGAAGGCATGGTGCCGACCCGCCACGCCAGCTATGCCGCGCGAATCAACGTGCACCTGGCCCGCAGCCTGGACGCCGAGATTATCCTGGTCTCCGCACCCGACGGCGACTCGGCCCAGGACATGACCGAGCTGTCCGACCGTATCGAGATCCAGGCCCAGCTATTCGGCGGTCCACAGGAGCCGAAAGTACTCGGTGCCATCCTCAACAAGGTGCATGGCGAGCACTTCGCCGCACGCCTGCAGGAACTCTCGCCGCTGCTGAAAACCGAGCAGTTCCGCCTGCTCGGCTGCATTCCCTGGCAGGACGAATTGAACGCCGCGCGCACCCGCGACATTGCCGAGCTGCTTGGTGCACGGGTGATCAATGCCGGCGACTACGAACAGCGCCGGGTGGCCAAAATCGTCCTGTGTGCACGCGCCGTACCCAACACCGTGCAGCTGCTCACACCCGGCGTGCTGGTGGTCACTCCCGGCGACCGCGACGACATCATCCTCGCCGCCAGCCTGGCCGCCATGAACGGCGTACCGCTGGCCGGCCTGTTGCTGTGCAGCGACTTCGCACCCGACCCACGGATCATGGAGCTCTGTCGCGGCGCCCTGGCCAGCGGCCTGCCGGTACTGACCGTGAGCACCGGCTCTTACGACACGGCGACCAACCTCAACCGCCTGAACAAGGAAATTCCCATCGATGACCGCGAGCGGGCGGAGAAGGTCACCGAGTTCGTCGCCAGCCATATCGACCACGACTGGCTCACCCAGCGTTGCGGCACCCCGCGTGAAGCGCGCATGTCGCCACCGGCGTTCCGCTACCAGCTGATGCGCCGCGCCCAGGCGGCGAACAAGCGCATCGTCCTGCCCGAAGGCAGCGAGCCACGCACCGTTCAGGCCGCCGCCATCTGCCAGGCGCGCGGCATCGCCCGCTGCGTGCTGCTGGCCAAGCCGGAAGCGGTACAGGCGGTAGCCAAGGCCCAGGGCATCGAACTGCCACCGGGACTGGAGATTCTCGACCCGGACCTGATTCGCGAGCGCTATGTCGGACCGATGGTCGAGTTGCGCAAGGGCAAGGGGCTGAACGCGCCGATGGCCACCGCGCAACTGGAAGATACTGTGGTGATGGGTACCATGATGCTAGCCCTGGACGAGGTCGACGGCCTGGTCTCGGGCGCCATCCACACCACCGCCAACACCATTCGCCCGGCGCTGCAGCTGATCAAGACTGCACCCGGCTACAACCTGGTGTCCTCGGTGTTCTTCATGCTGCTGCCGGACCAGGTTCTGGTGTATGGCGACTGTGCGGTAAACCCCGATCCGAACGCGGCGGAACTGGCGGAAATCGCCGTACAGAGCGCCGCCTCCGCCGAAGCCTTCGGCGTCGCCGCGCGGGTAGCGATGATCAGCTATTCCACCGGCGACTCCGGCAGCGGCGCCGAGGTGGAAAAAGTCCGCGAAGCCACGCGCCTGGCCCGCGAACAGAACCCGCAGTTGCTGATCGACGGGCCGCTGCAGTACGACGCGGCTGCCATCGCCAGCGTTGGCCTGCAGAAAGCCCCGAACAGCCCGGTGGCTGGGCGCGCCACAGTGTTCATCTTCCCCGACCTGAACACCGGCAACACCACCTACAAGGCCGTGCAGCGCAGCGCCGACTGCGTCAGCGTGGGGCCCATGCTGCAAGGCCTGCGCAAGCCGGTGAACGACCTGTCACGCGGCGCCCTGGTCGACGACATCGTCTACACCATCGCCCTTACCGCCATCCAGGCGGCAGCCAGGGAGGTATAACCGGGCTACGCAAGCGCTGCTTACGCTAGAATTCGCCGCGCCTGCAAGCGGCACAATATGCCAGGCTTATTGACCGGAGAGTCAAATCCAGCGCTTGCCGGTCAGTGTACAAGCGTTAACCTTGGCAGCCGACCGCCTTGTGCAAGGGAACTGCCGCAGGTAATCCGACCGATCCGGGGCACACAGAATGCCCCCACTGTCAGGAGGCTCACGCCCCCATGCTGCATTTTCTGCCTGCTCCGCTTCGCGGCCTGATTGCCGGCCTGATGCTGGCCCTGAACACCCTGATCTGCTGCTGGCCACTGTTCGCCGTGGCGCTGCTCAAGCTGGCCCTGCCAGTACCGGCGATCCAGCGCGGACTGCGTTTTGTCATGCACGGCATCGCCGAGTTCTGGATCGGGGTCAACAAATTCTGGATGAACCTGGTCTGTCGTACCCAATGGGACGTGGCTGGCACACAGAACTTCGACACCCGCCATTCCTACCTAGTAACCAGCAACCACCAGAGCTGGGTCGATATCCTGGTGTTGCAGTACCAACTCAACCGGCGCATGCCGCTGCTCAAGTTCTTCCTCAAGCAGGAGCTGATCTGGGTGCCGGTGATCGGCCTGTGCTGGTGGGCGCTGGAGTTCCCCTTCATGAAGCGCTACTCCAAGGCCTACCTGGCCAAACACCCGGAGAAGCTCGGCCAGGACCTAGCGACCACGCGCAAGGCGTGCGAGCGCTACAAAACCAATCCGGTGTCGGTGTTCAACTTCCTCGAAGGCACCCGCTTCACCCAGGCCAAGCACGATCAGCAGGGTTCGGCCTTCCAGTACCTGCTCAAACCCAAAGCGGGTGGCATTGCCTTCGTACTGGACGCCATGGGCGAGCAGCTGCACTCGATCATCAACGTGACCATCCACTACCCAAGCGGCAGCCCGGGCTTCTGGGATCTGCTGTGCGGACGCCTGGACAAAGTGGTTGTGCGTTACGCCGAGCTGGAAATTCCGGCGGAGTTCATCGGTCAGAACTATGACCAGGATGAAGCCTACCGGCTGGCCTTCCAGCAATGGGTCAACCAGCTCTGGCAGGCCAAGGATGCCGAACTGGCGCAACTGCACCAGCAGTTCCCGAATACCCGCAGGTAATCAGGCTTCCGGTACCCAGGTCGACCAATCGAGCTGAGCCGGAAATGCCCCGGCCTTCTCCACCGACAATCCCGGCGCCACCAGAAAGCCCTGCATGGTGGTGCACTGGTGGGCGATCAGCCAATCGCGCTGGGCGATGGTCTCCACCCCCTCGGCAATGACCTCAAGTTCCAGATGACGACCCAGGTCGATGATGGTGCTGACGATCGCTGCATCCTTCGGTGAATCGAGCATGTTGGCGATAAACAGGCGGTCGATCTTTAATGTGTCGATCTCGAAGTGACGCAGGTAGGCCAGCGATGAATAGCCGGTGCCGAAATCGTCGATGGCAATGCGGACCCCGAGTTCACGCAGCTGACGCAATTGCTCACGGGTGGTATCGAGATTCTGCATCAGTGCACTTTCGGTAACCTCGACCTCCAGTTGTGATGGCTTTAGCTGATGGGTTTCCAAAACCCGGCGCAGGTCACCAACCAGTTGCGGCATGCTGAATTGCACCGGACTGACATTGAGGCTGAGCAGCAGCCCCTCGCCAAACTGCGGACGCCAGTCACGGCACTGCTGGATGCCGCGCTGGAAGATCCAGTCGCCCAGGCGGTTGATCAACCGGGTTTCCTCCAGCAACGGAATAAACACCCCAGGCGCGATAGTGCCGGCAACCCGATGCTGCCAGCGCAGCAAAGCCTCGAAACCGCGCAAACGACCACTGGCCAGGTCAATCTGCGGCTGGTAAACGAGGACGAAATCATCCTGTTCGATGGCCGTACGCAGGCTCTCCTCGAGCATCAGTCGCGAGCGCGCGCGGCCATTCATTTCCGGCGAGAAGAAGCGGTACTGCTGGCGCCCGGCACGTTTGGCCTCGTACATGGCCATGTCCGCCGCCCGCAGCAGACCGTCAACCGTCTGTCCGCACTCGGGGAAGCAGGCAATACCGACGCTGGCACCCAGGGTGAACTCGATACCATCAACCTTATGCCGGACCGACACCAACTCGATCAGTTTCTCCGCCACGCGCGCTGCATCTTCCGGATGATCCAGCGAGTCGAGCAATGCAGTAAATTCATCGCCGCCCATGCGCGCGAGAATGTCGTAGGGGCGTAGGCAGGTCTTCAACTGCTCGGCTACCGCGCGCAGGACCTCATCGCCTGCCGCGTGCCCCAGCGAGTCGTTGACCCGCTTGAAACCGTCCAGATCGAGATAAAGCACAGCCATGCGCTTGCCGCTGCGGTCGATACGCGAGAGCGCTGTTTCCAGGGCCTGATTGAAGCCCCTGCGGTTATACAAGCCGGTTAACGCGTCGGTCACAGCCTGGGATTCAAGCTGTGCATGCAGGTTGCTGACCACCGACATGTCCAGGGCGATAAGCACCATGGCACTCTGGTACTGCGGCAGCGGCGAGCAGGACAGCGCCACCGGCAGGTAACTGCCGCTGAAAGTGCTGAGCACGGCATCATGCAACCGGTAGGTCTTGCCGGCACGCCAGTTCAGGTAAAACTCGGAGTTCTTCCAGTCAACTGGCATCTGCGGCGCGTGCAGGTAGGAGAGCAGCTGAGTACCCTGCAGATCGGCAACTTCACCGTGAAGCATATGGGCCATGGCCGGGTTGGCGAAACTGATCTGACCCGTCGGATCCAGCACCAGGATACCTTCGGATGCATTTTCCAGCACCGAGGCATTGAATGCCCGAGCGCTGTCCAACTGCTGGGTAAGCTGAAGCAGTTCATGGCGATGACGTTCATGTTCGAGCAATGCACTGATCTTGTGCTTGAGCACCTTCGGATCGAATGGCTTGAGGATGAAGTCCACAGCACCGATGGCATAACCGTGCAGCACCGAATCCTCGGTATGGGCAATGGCCGAGAGGAAGATGATCGGCGTATGCCGGGTATGTGGGCTACCGCGCATCAGGCGGGCAACTTCGAAGCCGTCCATCTTCGGCATCTGCACATCCAGCAGGACCAGGCCAACAGGCTCATCGATCAAGCACTGCAGCGCGGCCTCACCAGAACTGACGGTACGCACATCCCACTCGCCATCACCAAGCAGGGCTTCCATGGCCACCAGGTTTTCCTCGCGGTCATCCACCACCAACAGCACTTGCGTTTCGAGTTCTAACTGCGCCATATCGTCATCCTCGTGCGCGCTCCAAGACAGGTCATGTGCAACCTGTCTGCCCTGTTCATCCCTGTGCCTGCTGTAACGGCTCCGGAGCGCCGCTCAGCCAACGATGCAGGTGTTCCAGTAAAGCTTGACGACTGACCGGTTTAGCCAGGTAGTCATCAGCACCCGCAGTGATGCATTTCTCGCGATCCCCCTTCATTGCATGGGCAGTCAGAGCGATCACCGGGACCTTGCAATCGTGTTCCTCCTTCAGCAGACGCGTAGCGGTGTAGCCATCCATGCGCGGCATGGCCATGTCCATCAACACCAGGTCGAACGGTTGACGTGCAAAGCATTCCAGGGCCTCAACGCCATCCTTGGCCGGCGTAACGACCAGGCCAACCTCATCCAGCAGCGCCGTCATCGCATAGATATTGCGAATATCGTCATCCACCAGCAGCACCCGTTTGCCAATCAGGCCGGAACTGTCAACCTGCGGTTCGCGCACCCCGGACAGAAAGCCTTGCAGGGCAGCACTCAGTGGGCTCAGATCGTCGCCGTTCTTGCGCACCACCACCGCCGAGTAACGGCGCAAGCGCTGCAGGTCCTGGCGCGTGATATCCAGACCGGTGTTGATCACCACCTGGGTCCGCTGCAGGGGGCGCTGCCGATCCATGGCTTCGAGCAACTCGAAACCATCCTGATCCGGCAGATCAAGGTCGATCACCAAGGCGCTGAAACCTTGTTCTGCATAGGCCTCGCGTGCGTCCTCGGCACTGCTCACTGCGGTCACGGTGAAACCGAGTTGTATCAGGTGTTCGCGATAATGCTCGCGCTCGATTTCGACATCCTCCACCAGCAACAATGGGCGCAGCGTCTGCCCCAGACCGGCCAGTTCGACGAAGACCTGTTCGAGGTCGGCACGACCGATGGGTTTGACCAGATAGCGGGTGCCATCTTCGTGCCAGTCCTGTGGCTGTGGCACGCAGGAAATGATGTGTACCGGGGTGTCGCGGTACTGGGCCAGGCTACGTAGCCGCCGGTAGATCTGCCAGCCACTGATGTCTGGCAGCAGGATGTCGAGCACCACCGCGACAAAACGCTCACTCTGCAACAGGTTGATTGCCTGTTTGCCGCTGCGGCAGAGCACGCTGGAAAAACCATGCGCCTGCGCCTCTTCGGCAATCACGGCGGAGAAGTTGAGATCATCCTCGACGATCAGCAGGGCCGGCCCCTTGCCCCTGCGCACGGGTGCGCTGCTCAAGGGTTGATCTGTCTCGACCTGAGCCAGGGCCACCACCGGCAATTGCACGATAAAACGCGATCCTTGCCCGGCAACACTCTCCAGGCTGATCGTGCCATCCAGTACCTCGACCAATTGGCGGGTAATGGCCAGCCCCAGGCCGGTGCCGCCGAAGCGCCGACTGGTCGAGCCATCGATCTGCTGGAAAGCCTGGAAGATGCGTTCGTGCTGCTCCGGGGCGATACCAATACCGGTATCACGCACCACGATCTGCAAGGTTTCGCGCTGATCATCCAGTTGAGTCGGCGAGCGGCTGATAGACAGTTCCACCTCGCCGGTTTCGGTGAATTTCAGCGCGTTGGACAACAGGTTGCGCAAGATCTGATGCAGCCGCCCGCGATCAGTATGAATCACCCGTGGCACCCCAGGCTCCATGGTATTGAGCAGACGCAGTCCCTTGAGCTCGGCCATAGGCCGTAGGCTGGAGTCCAACTCAACCAGCATGTCGTGAACATTCAGCGGCTCAAGCTTGAGCTGCACCCGCCCGGCTTCAATCTTGGCCAGATCGAGCACGTCGTTGATCAGCTGCAGCAAGTCATTGCCGGCCCGGTAAACGATGTCGGCATGCTTGACCTGCTTCTCGGTGAGATTGCCGGCCATGTTCTGCTTCAGCTGCTCACTGAGAATCAGGATGCTGTTCAGCGGCGTGCGCAGCTCATGGGACATGTTGGCGAGAAACTCGGATTTGTAGCGGTTGGCCAGCGCCAGTTGCTCCGCCTGTTCGCGCAAACGCTGCTCGGCGGCCTTGCGCTCGCTGATGTCGATGATCACCGCCTGCACCAGCACATCGGCACCACTGCGCAGCGGCGACAGGCCAACTTCCAGGGGAATCAGGTGACCATCGCGATGCTGGCCAAACAGCTCGCGATTGCCCCCCATGCGCCGCGGTGAGGGGTCTTTGATGAAGGTCTCGCGCAGGTGAGGATGCATCTTGCGCAGCGACTCGGGCAGCAACTGCTCGACCGGATGGCCAAGCAGCTCATCGCGCGTGTAGCCGAACATCAGCTCGGTCTGACGATTGACCATGGCCACCCGGCCATGACCATCGACCAGGACGATCGAATTGGGCGACGCCTCAACCACCAGGCGGAAACGCTCCTCGGCAGCCTTGCGCTCGCTGATGTCGATGATTACCGCCTGCACCAGCACTTCGTTGCCGGCACGGATCGGCGACAGGCCGACTTCCAGCGGAATCTGTCGGCCATCGCGGTGCTGACCGAACAGCTCGCGACTGCCGCCCATGCGCCGCGGCTCCGGCGCCGCCTGGTAGTTCTCGCGCATGCCGACATGGGCCTTGCGGATGGACTCGGGCAAGAGTCTTTCCACCGGCTGGCCCAGTACCTCTGCGCGTTCGTAACCAAACATCAGCTCGGTTTGGCGATTGACCATCGCCACCCGGCCATGACTGTCGACCAGCACAATGGCATTGGGTGACGCCTCGATGACCAGGCGAAAGCGCTCCTCGCGCTCACTCACCCCCTGGTGCAGTTTTTCGCTGGTGGCCAGGGCACGCTCGCGCAGGAACAGATACCCGCCAACCAGCAAGGACAGCAGCAACGCCGCCAACAAACCACTGCCCAACCCGACACTCAGGCTGTTGTCGTGCAGCGCCTGTTCGTATTTAGGGGTGCTGCTGACCTTGAGCTGCCAGGTACGGCCATAGATATTCAGCGTGCGCTGGGTTTCAAAACGCGGTTGCAGGGGGGCTGTCGAAATCACCTTGAGCAGCGGATTGGCTGCATCCTGGCTATCGCGCAACTCGACCCAGAACAAATCACTGCTGCTGCCGAGGATACCGTTCATCAGGTCGCCCAAGCGGAAGGTACCAGCAATCATCCCGATCACAGCGGAACGCCGCTCATCGACATTGGTCTGCGGCGCATTTTGTCTATATACCGGCAGGTACAACAAAGCTCCGGCCTGCACATCCTGCTCTATTTCCTGCCTGAGTTTGAGCGGCCCGGTCAGCACGGCTTCACCGCTGTCGCGCGCCAGGCTGATGGCCTGCCGACGAGCCGGCTCGCTATACATGTCGAAGCCCAGGGCCCGACGATTGCGCCAATCCAATGGGTTGATGAAGTCGACAATCAGGTAGTCGTCACGCCCCCCCGTTGGATAGACCTGGAACTCCGGACGACCTGCTCCGCGCTCGCGCTGGACGAAGGCCTCCAGTTCACCGCCACGCAGGTAACGACCCCAGCTCAGAGCCTGAATGCCAGGGTAACGCTCCTGCAGTTGCAGCTGATCTGCGGCACGCTGCCACTCATCATGGGATACCTCCTTGCTGCCAGCCATGAGGCCGGACATGCCGCGCAGGACCATTTCGTAAGCCAGCATGCGCTCGCGCACGCTCTGTTCGACGCCATCCACCGCCAGGGCAAAGCGGGCGTCTTGCTCGTCACGGTTGCTGGCCCCCAGCACCAGCCATTGCCAGGCCACCAGAGCGCCGAGGCAGATCAACAATAACAGGGTGACCAGCAGGGGAATCCAGGGTTTGCGCGGTGAAGAAACGTAGCCGGGGTCGTCCATGAGCTGTCCTGATCCTTGATTGATGCATAGCAATCGGCAGAGACGAACCTGTCAGGCACGCGCACCGCGCAGCATATGTTGAGCAGTTTAGTCAGGAATTTAGGGCAGACGAATCAAACGACAGGCGGCAGGTAGAATGCAAAAGGCCCCTGAACGGGGCCTTTTGTGCAGCAGTGTATTTATTGCTGGCCGGGCAAGGGCCGAAGATTGATCTCCACCCGCCGGTTCTGCGAGCGCCCTGCTTCACTGGCATTGCTGGCGATTGGCTGGTCAGGGCCAGCCCCCCGGGTGCTTACCCGACTGGCATTGACGCCTTGCGCCAGCAGGTAGTTGGCCACGCTCTGGGCACGACGCTGGGACAGGCTCATGTTGTAGGCATGGCTGCCAGTGCTGTCGGTGTGACCGATGATTTCGATGCTGTTCTGGTCGTACTGGCGAAACGAGTTGGCCAGGTTGTTCAGCGGGTTGTAGAAGTTGCTGGCAATATCTGCCGAGTCGGTGGCGAAGGTGATATTGCCCGGCATGATCAGCTGGATATTGTCGCCCTGGCGTTCGACCTGCACACCGGTACCCTCCATGCTGCGGCGCAGTTCAGCTTCCTGCTTGTCAGCGTAATAGCCATAACCGGCGCCCGCCGCACCCGCTACCGCAGCACCGATCAGCGCGCCCTTGCCACGGTTGTCATGGTTGATCGCCGCACCTGCAACTGCGCCGGCCAAGGCACCGAGCCCGCCGTACTTGGCGGTCTTGCTCATGCCACCAGAGCTCTGCCCGGAGTTTTGATTATCGTAGGGATTCTGCGAAGCACAGCCAGTCATCAAGGTCGCCAGGGTAGCGGCGAGGACCAGGCGTGAGGGGGTAAGCATGATTGAAACTCCTGAGGCAGTCTTGCGGGCAGAAAAACAGATGAAGGTTAGAACACTGGCCTGACAGAAGATTCCCTCGCAGCACTTCTGCGTCAGCATCAGCCAAACCCGGGGCTCGCACCTTCAGGCGCGGATAAAGGGATTTTCGCGCATTTCATCGCCCAGACGAGTGTCAGCACCATGTCCGGTGACCACCGTGGCATCTTCATCCAGGCTGTACAGCCGCTGCCTGATTGAACGTTCAATGGTCGGGTAATCGCCGCCCCAAAGGTCGGTGCGGCCGATGCCACGCTTGAACAGGGTGTCGCCGGCAATCAGCAGCTTGTCCTGGGGAAACCAGAAGCTCATCGACCCCGGCGTATGCCCCGGCGTGTGCAATGCCACACCGCAACCACAAGCCAACTCTTCGTCATCACTGAGCCACTGATCCGGAGCCGGCACCGGCGTATACGGCACACCGAACATGCGGCACTGCATCTCCAGGTTGTCCCAGAGGAACTGATCTTCCTTGTGCAAGTGCAGGGTCGCGCCGGTCTTCTCCTTCATCTGCCCGGAGGCAAGGAAGTGATCCAGGTGGGCGTGGGTATGAATGATGCTGATCACCTTGAGGCCATGAGCCTCCAGACGCGCCATGATGTGCTCGGGGTTGCCACCCGGATCGACGACGATAGCCTTCTTGGTCACTGGGTCGCCAATGATGGTGCAGTTGCACTGCAAAGGCCCGACCGGGAAGGTTTCGCGGATCAGGTTGGGCTGGGGGCTGGTGGTCATGGGACAGTCCTCATCGGTGGGCAGGGCCGGCACGATAATCGTTCGGCTGACGCCCCGTCCATTTACGGAAGGCGCGGCGGAAATTGGAGGGATCGCTGAAACCCAGCAGTGCGGCTATCTCGTAAAGTGGCAGATGGGTGGTACCCAGGTACTGCAAGGCCAGTCGCTTGCGCACCTCGTCGAGGATCTGCTGATAACTGGTGCCGGAACCTGCCAGGTGACGCCGCAGAGTACGACCACTGATGTGCAGAGCCTGCGCCGCACTGTCGAGGTCGGGAAAATCCCCCGGACGGGCCAGCAACAGCCGACGCACACGACTGAGCAAACCATCCTCGACATCGAGCGTCGCCAACAGGGCTTCGCATTGCTGCTCGCACATCTGCATCGTCGCCGGATTGGCCAGGGCCATAGGTCGGTCCAGATAAGCACGGGGCAGGCTCAGCCAGTGCCATGGCTGCTCGAAAGTCACGGCCTCACCAAAGACTTCACGATAACGATCAGCATATTCGGGAGCCGGATAGGCAAAACCAACCGCCAAGCCCTGCGGCATTTCGCCGAGGAGAAACTGAGCAATGCTATGAAGACTTGCAAGCAGGCCCTCGGCGGCAAAACGACTGAGCGCCCCGAGCGGAATTGACTCGCTGGCACGTAATTCAAGGCTGTCTGCATGTTCGATAAGCTCCAGATCGAAGCTCAGCCCGAGAACACGGTAATACTTGAGTGCAAAGTGAATAGCCTTATCCAGGGTGGCACTGGAGAGCAATGCATAGCCGAGGATGCCGTGGGCAGAGGCATTTAAACGTTGCCCCAGCCGCAGGCCCAAGGTTGCATCATCCGCCTCCAGCAACGCTGCGTTGGCCAACTGGCGAAAATCGAGAAACGACAGCCGGCCAGCTGGGTTCTGCAGCACCTGCGGCGAGACGCCTGCAACCTGCAGTAATCGCTCAGACTGCACACCCAGCTCCTCGGCAAGCTCTATCAAGGCCTGTGCGTAAGCCAGCGGTACCAGTTTCGCGTTCAGCGTCAGCAGCTTCTTCATCAATCTTCCGCCTATCAGCGATGGCCGGAAATGACCCGAATATTGGCAGAAGATAACCTTGTCCACAGAAGTCCGACAAGCCCATAGTCCAGGCAACGATAACAATTAAAAGGGAGGCGCCATGCCCAGCCCAACTCCGCCAGACCTGCAGATCAAGGCACGCCAGCCGGACATAGCCCTGCCGCAACCCTGGGTGCGTCACTGGCACGGTGAGAACGCATTCAAGAGCCACTTCTTCGATGCCATGTCATTGTTGTTTCCGGATGGCGAGCGCTTTTTCATCGACTCGGTGCGGCACTACCGTGATCAGGCTACGGACCCGCACCTGCAGAAGCAGATCAGCGGTTTTATCGGCCAGGAAGCCCACCACAGCCGCGAGCATGATCGCTACAGCGAAGCCTTGCGCCAGAACGGCTACGATCTCGACTACCTGGAACATCGCCTGAAGCGCCGCCTGGCATTTGTGCGCAAGCATCTGCCACCCAAGGTACATCTGGCCTCTACCGTGGCCGTGGAGCACTTCACGGCGATCATGGCGGATGCCATTCTGCAGAATCCGAACTGGCTGGACGGCGCCGAACCGAGCATGGCCAAGCTCTGGCGTTGGCATGCGCTGGAGGAAAGCGAACACAAGGCGGTTGCTTTCGATCTGTATCAACAGGTCTGTGGCAGCGTCTGGTTACGGCGACGGGCCATGCTGCACAGCACACTGTACTTCACCCTGGATACCTTCAAGGGTCTGGTACATATGCTCAAGCGTGACGGGCTGCTGTGGAACTGGAGCGTATGGCGCGACGGCCTGAGTTGGCTCTGGGGTAGCCGGGGCATCCTACGTCCGCTGGTGCGCACCTACCTGGACTTCTACAAGCGCGACTTCCACCCCTGGCAGCACGACAACATGCAAGTAATCCTGCAATACCGCCGTCAGTTCGACAGCGTGGTCGAGGCCGCTTAAAGACGATGGCCGTTTTGTCGAAGAGCAACGGAACGGCAAACAGCCCTAGCGCAGCAAACCCAGGCTCTTGGCCCGCGCCACGGCCTGGGTACGGCGCTCCACGCCCAGTTTGCTATTGATGTGACGGGCATGAGTCTTCACCGTATGCAGCGAGATAAACAGACGCTCGCTGATTTCCTGATTCGAACAGCCCAACGCGATCAGGCGCAGAACCGCCAGCTCACGCGAGCTTAGCGTTTCCGCCATGCCCAGAGCGGCAAAGCTTTCACCCGCCTCTGCCCTCTCCGGCAATTGAAGCTGCAGGGCCTCGGTCAGGGCAGTGCTTGGTGCTGTCTTCAACTGCTCACGCAACCAGTCCGGCTGATGGGCAAGCAATTCATGAAAAGGCAACAGGCAACCACCCGCAGCAGACTCCAAACAACTCAGCAATTGCAGCTGAGCATCCCGTTCACGACCAATTGAACACAACAGCAGGGTCAGTTGGACTTGCGCGAACGTGCCAAGCAACTGCCCTCCGCAACCCTGCGCCCGAATGACCAGGGCCCGCAAGCGACGCTCGGCTGCCTCAACCAGCCCCTGACGACGCTCCAGCGCAGCACGGTGGATTTCGATGTGCAAGGACAGCTGCGGATGAAATTCCGGCGCCGTCGCGGCCTGCTCGCCACCGTAGGTATCGGCCAGACGTAACAGCCAGGCACTGGCCAGCTCGACCTGCCCCTGAGTCAGCCACAGCTCGCACTTGGTCAGGGTAATCATTGCCAGGTAGTAAACCGGAGGCACATCCCAGATATGCATCAGGCGCTCCGCCTCGGCCAGGAAGGCAAAAGCCTCGGCGAAACGCCCGCAGCGCCCCTCCTGACTGGCCAGAATGCAAAAACCGATCAACAGGCTGATATCTCGACAACCGCGAGCTTCGGCAACCCCCGCCAACAAGCGAGTCTTTGCCTCATCAGGTTGCAGGCGCAGCGCCAGCAGGAAACCCTCATACAAGGTCAGCCGCGCACGCACGGCGTACAGGCGCTGCGCAGGCAGCTCACGCAAACACTGCAGACCATGCCGAACCTCCTCAAGGGCCCGGGTCACTTCACCGCGTGCCTGCAGCACCCGGGCGCGGTCGTAGTGGCAGAAAGCTTCGAACAACGGATTGCCCTGTCGCTGCGCCAACTCCAGAGCTTCACGATTGAGTCCGCGCGCGCGCCACAGGTCGCCATTGACCACCGCCAGATTAGCCAGGGTCGACAGACACAAAAGCCGAGGACCGAAGCGCTGCACAGGCATGGTCGCCAAGGCTGAGGTGCAGTATTCCTCGGCGCGTGCACTATCACCACGACCACGGGCAATCACGCCGCTTACAGCCAGCCATTGAGCCAGCAACGACTGCTGCTCAGCTCCTGTGGGAGCAGGTAAAAACCGCGCGAGCTGACCTGCCAGATCGTCCGCAGCATCCAGCTGACAGGCCAAGGCCAACGCCCAGCTATAGAGGATAATCAGGCGCGGAGTGCTGCTCAGCAAAGTATCGGGCAAGTCCATTTTCCAGCGCAGCAGCATGGCAACATTCTGCTCGGCCAGCAGATGTTCCTCAGAGAAGTTCTGCACCAGATTAGCGGCTACATCCGGCTGGCCAGCGCGCAAGGCCTGCTCAACCGCCTCATCCAGAACCCCTTGCGCACTGAACCAGCGGCAAGCACGTAAATGCAGGCTGGACAGCGGCAACGACAAACCTAGAGTCGGACTGGCGCGTAACAGGTCAGAAAACAGGTGGTGATAGCGAAACCAGCGCCCATGTTCATCCAGTGGCACCAAAAAAATCTGGTGGGCCTGCAAGTGCTGCAGGATCGCAGCGCTGTCGTGGCTCTCACGCACCGCATCGCATAACTCGACGCAGAAACGCTCCAGGCACGCTGTATCGTAAAGGAAGCTCTGCACCTCGGCAGGTTGCCGCTCAATGACCTCCTCCAGCAGGTAATCGCGGATCAACCCCTGGGCACCATGCAGATCCTGCAACGGCTCGTTGCCATCCGCCTCATCAGCCGTCAGTAACCACAGACGCAACCCAGCTACCCAACCTTCACTGCGCTGCAACAAGCTTTGCAGAGCTTCGCCTTCGAGACTGGCACCCTGGCTGACAAGCAACTCGCGGGTTTCCTCAGGAGTCAGGCGCAGATCCTGCTCCTGCAGCTCCTGCAGTTGCCGTGATAGCCGCAGGCGTGCCAGGTGCCAATCCGGACGCTGCCGACTGGTGACCAAAAGCAGCATGCCCGCAGGCAGATGGTTGAGAAAGAACTGCAGGCAACGATCCAGTACCGGCCCCTGAGCCAGATGATAATCATCAAGAACCAGCAAGAGTGGTGCCGCTGGATCGAGACGCTGGGCCAACTCATCAAGAAGCCCATCCAGCAGTTCCTCGAAAGCAAACGGCTGGTGGCGCTGACGCATCTTCAGAAGCCCTAGCGCTTCTTCACCGATAGTTGGAAACGACTGGCGAAGACCATCCAGCAAACGTTCAAGAAAACGCCCCGGATCGCTATCTCGTCGACTCAGCCCTAGCCAGAGACTTTGCCATTGCTGTGGCAAGCGCTCGCAAAATTCTATGGCCAGCGAGCTCTTGCCGAACCCGGCAGGCGCACACACCAACAACAAACGCCCCGCCATACCTTCAGCAAGCCGCTCACACAGACGCGGACGCAGAACATACCCGGCGGGCAGCGGTGGACGGAAGAAACGCCCTTCTCCTTGATTGCTGGGGATACAGGCGATGCTGGACGAACAAGACAGATCAGTCACTGGATAGATTGCAGCTCATGACGGCTAAATGACCGCAGCCTATCCCCTTGTTCTCGGCATTTGAAGCCCACATCGGCTCGGAAAAGAAAAAAGCCGGCACTAGGCCGGCTTTTCTTGTTGCGGGTCGCGAATTAACGCACGCCAGCCTGACGCAGAGCTGCCGGGGTGTAATCGCTGGTGCTAGCCTTGTAGTTGAAGTCGTAGGATTGTTTTTCCTCGTTCTTCATACCCAGAGCCAGGTAACGACCGGAGATCATGTCGTACAGGGTTTCCACGGTGTACCACGGTACTTCTTTGTCGTAGTAGTACTGAGCATGGGCTTCAGCCACACGCCACAGGGCACCACGACCGTCGTAGTGGTCGATTACTGCTGCTTGCCAGGTATCTTCGTCCATGTACACATCACGTTTGGCGTAGATGTGACGCTCGCCAGACTTCAGAGTACCGGTCACGTGCCACACGCGGTGCAACTCGTAACGGCTCAGATCCTGATTGATGTGACCAGCCTTGACGATATCGGCGTACTTGACCTTGGGCGAGTCCAGCTCGTAGGTGTTGTACGGGATATAGATTTCCTTTTTGCCAACCAGCTTCCAGTCATAACGGTCAGGGGCACCGTTGTACATGTCGAAGTTGTCGGAAGTACGCAGGCCGTCAGCAGCGGTGCCTGGGCCGTCGTAGGAAACCTGCGGAGCACGACGTACGCGACGTTGACCAGCGTTATACAGCCATGCCAGACGCGGTTCTTTCACCTGGTTCAGGGTTTCGTGTACCAGCAGTACGTTACCTGCCAGACGCGAAGGAGCAGTTACACGCTGCTTGAAGTAGAACAGGATGTTGCTCGGCTTGCTCGGGTCGTAGTCGGTCAGACTGGTCGGGAAGCTGAACTCATCCTGGAAGTACACCAGGCTGTAGGAACCGTTGGCCTGCGGAGTAGCCTGGGTGACCAGACGACGCACACTGCCGCCGCGGTAGCGGGTGATCTGGTTCCAGATCGCTTCCAGACCATTCTGCGGCATCGGGAACGGATAGGCCGACTTGAAGTTCTCCAGACCGTTACCACCTTCAACCAGCTTGGTGTTGGCGGCGTTGAACTTGGCATCTTCCTGCACGTTCTTCGGCACGGTCGCCGAACGGTGAGTCTTGTATACAGGGATCTTGTAGCTATCCGGGTAGC
Organism: uncultured Pseudomonas sp.; assembly: GCA_964518735.1. Taxonomy (GTDB): domain Bacteria; phylum Pseudomonadota; class Gammaproteobacteria; order Pseudomonadales; family Pseudomonadaceae; genus Aquipseudomonas. Next base: position 172,503 of record CAZFKQ010000009.1, on the reverse strand, counting down.
GTTTGAACATCGCTACCTGACCTGGGGTCAGCTTGTCCTTGTACTGATCAACGTTCTGCGCAGTGATGGTGAACAGCGGCTGCTCACCTGCAAACGGGTTGGAGAGGAAACCACGGTCATCCACGGTACCAGCGGTCTTCGGCAGACCACCGGTCCACTCCGGAATGCTGCCATCAGCGTTACCGGCTTTTTCTGCACCCAGCGGGGTCAGGCTGTTACCCAGTTTGGCAGCTTCATCAGCCGATACCGCAGCCATCACGCTGGAGGCCAGCAGAGACAGAGCCAGAGCACCGGATTGCAGCAAGAACTTTGTTGTTTTCATTTGCATGTCTTTCCTCAATGATCCTGAGCGCTTAGAAGTTCGCGCCGAAGCTGAGCGCCACGAAGTCACGGTCAATCGAAGTGTTGTAGTCGCCGCCGAAGAAGTCGGTGTAGGACAGGTTGGCGGTGTAAGTGTTCTGGTACTCGGCTTCTACAGCCAGGCTCACAGCCTTACGACCTTCTTCGAAGTTGGCACCCGGACCAGGCGAGTAACCATCTACGTCATGCGACCAGGCCACGCTCGGACGCAGGTTGACGCCGGCAAACACGTCCGGGTAATCCCAGATAGCACGGGTGCGATAGCCCCAGGAGCTGTGGGTGGTGTAGCCGTCGTCGTTGCAGTCCTTGGTGGCGTTGGCAAAGTCGGCATTATCGACCGCCCCTGCAACGGTGGATTCGTTCAAGAGCTCACAAGTGCCATTAGGAAGTTCACCCGGACCGAAGACTGGATCACGCCCGTAGCGCGCTTCGCTGGTGTGTTCGAGACCACCCACGAAGGTCATACCGACCTCACCCACCAGAGTCAAACGGCTTGCCCCCATAACCTGATCGAGGAAGTGGGTGAAAGTGGTCTGGATCTGGGTAACTTCTTTACGGTTATAGCCGTGACGAGTAGCACCTACCGCCCCCTCCAGCACGGAAGCATCAGCATAGGGGTTTTCGATGTTTGGGTTATTCAACGGACGAACAGCAGAGTAGAGAACGTCCGTAGTATTGAGCGCGACCGGGGCGTTAGGACGATAGCTGACCTCGCCACTCCATGCAGTACCGGTAGGCAACGTAGTAGAGAAGCTCAGACCATAAAGACGGATGTCTTCCGGATACTCGATGAAGTAACTGGAGCTACCGGCAATTGCCAAGGCCGATGCGGCACCATTTCTAATCCCGAGAACGCTGTTGGCAACGTCATATACGTCCTGACCCGGCGCAGTCGCACTGAGAAACGGTGCACGACTGTGATAGTTCATCGCATAAGCGCCGAACTCGGTATCAAGCGGCTCGAAGAAATAACGGAATGCCAAGCCCCATTGACCGCTATCTCGAGCATCACGATCACCCGAGCGTACAACCAAGTTGCCCTCGCCATTGACATCCAGCGGATCCAAACCATTACCAATCAGTACTGGGTTTAGTACGCCGTTGACCAAAGCTTCGTTGTTGGTCAACAGGCGCAGGTTGTCATCACAACCATCTGCCGCCACATCGACCTGAGAGAAGAAGGTGCCGCAGTTGTCGACTACAGTCTGGCTCCATTCGAGCTGGTAGAAGGCTTCGGCAGACAGGTTCTCGGTCAGGCTCTGCGACACATAGAACATGTTGACCGGAATCAGGCCTTCCTTGATCTCGGCACCAGGACGACGGAATGCGGAAACGTCAACCGGGTTGATGGCGTTGATGCTGTTCTGGATGAAAGTACTTTCACCCCAGCTAACTACCTGCTTGCCGAGACGTACGGAACCCGGCTGATCGGCGATGTCGTAGTTGTGGTAGACAAAGGCGTCAAGAATCTCGGCACCCGAGGATTGCGCGCCCTCTTTGCGGTTGCTGTCGTCGATGTCTTTGAACAGACGGCTCTCGTCCTTCAGCTCAAAGTCGTACCAGTATTTGCCGCGCACGAAGACGCCAGTGTCACCGTACTTCAGTTCCAGGTCGTGGATGCCCTTGAAGATCTTCGAGAAGGTTTCGCCCTTCTTGAAGTTCAGGCGACCGTCGTCGGTGGTCTGCGACAGGCCTTGCCCGCCGTTGTTGACACCAATCAGATCAGGATCGGCACTTTTAGTGGACCAGCTGGCACCCACGGAGAGAGAGGAGTCGAGTTGACCCTCAATCTCGCCGATGTTGAAGGTGACGCCGAATGCCGGGGCAGCCAGGGTTGAGGCAAGGCTAACTGCCAGCGGCAGCTTGGCCAGACGCCAGAACGGTTTAGTTGTTGTCATCGACGCTACTCCATGTGTTTTTGTTATGGATGGTGCGGACTATAGCCAGCGGCCCTCTCGGCTTGATCCCCCGAAAGTGTGATTTCCGGGTGCCAAGCTCTCTAGACCGCCGAGTCATAAAATCTGGTACAGGTACAAAGCCCGCTCTGCGACAGCAATTTATGAGCCAAGCGTTTGATTTATCCTCGGAAAAACCGGAAAAGGCACACAACAGTGGTCACAGGGTCGACAGGAACGCACTACCCGAGGCCTGCCACTGCGCCACATCCAGACGAATGCGTTTCTTATCCAGCTTACCTACGCTGGTCTTGGGAATATCGGTAACAAGTGCAATCTGACTGGGTATCGCCCATTTGTTGATACTGCCCTGCTCAACGAAAGGTTTCAGGTGCTCCTTCAGCCCGCGAGCATCCAGGGTTTGCCCTTCGCGCAAAACCAGCAGAGCAAAAGGACGCTCCCCCCATTGCGGATCAGGAATACCTACCACCGCAACCTCGCGCACAGCGGGGTGACGACTGACCAGGTCTTCCAGTTCCAGTGACGACAGCCATTCGCCACCGGTTTTGATCACATCCTTGATACGGTCACGGATATCGATGAAGCCGAAGTCATCCAGGGTGGCTACGTCGCCGGTGTGCAGCCAGCCATGCTCCCATAGCTCGTCACTTTTCTGCGGTTCATTGAAGTAACCCATGGTCAGCCATGGCGCGCGCAGCACCAGCTCACCCTGAGTCTCACCATCAGCCGCCAGCAGACGCCCGTCCGCAGCCATGATGACTGCTTCGACCAGTGGCACCGGCACCCCTGCCTTGATTCGATAAGTCGTGCGCTCATCCTCACTACCAGCAAACAACTCATCATTGATATGGGCACAGGAAATCAGCGGGCAGGTCTCGGACATGCCATAGGCCGCCGTGAGCTGGATGCCGCGCGACTTGGCGGTTTCATACAGCGCACGATTGAGCGCACTGCCACCAATGATTACCTTCAGCCCGGCGAAGTCATAACCTTGGGCGCTGGGCGCATTGAGCATCATCTGCAGGATGGTCGGCACGCAATGCGAGAAGGTCACCTTCTCCTCGCGAATCAGCCGGCACAGCATGTCCGGCTCGTAGCGGCCGGGGTAGACCTGCCTGATGCCAAGCATGGTAGCCACATACGGAATGCCCCAGGCATGCACGTGGAACATCGGCGTGATCGGCATATACACATCATTGGTACCCAGCAGGCGCACGCTATCCAGACTTCCCAGCACACTGGCTGCAGCCAGGGTGTGCAGCACCAGCTGGCGATGAGTGAAATAAACGCCCTTGGGGTTACCCGTGGTGCCCGTGGTGTAGAAGGTGGTGGCGACCGAGTTCTCGTCAAAATCCGGGAAGTCATACTGCGCACTGGCAGCCGCCAGCAGCGCCTCGTACTCACCCACCAGATTCGGCAGATCCGCAGTCTTACTCGCCTCATCAGTGAGCAGCAGGGTTTTCTCCACGGTGGTCAGCTGGCTTTCTATAGCCTTATAAAGAGGCAAAAACTCGCTATTGATCAGGACAAACCGGTCTTCCGCATGATTCATGGTGTAGAGAATCTGGTCCGCGGACAGGCGAATATTGATGGTATGCAGCACCGCACCGATCATCGGAATGGCAAACATGCACTCCAGATAACGATGACTGTCCCACTCCATCACCGCCACGGTATCGCCAGCCTTGACGCCGGCTTCGCTCAACACGTTGGCCAGGCGTGCTACCCGCTCGTTGAAGGTGGCGTAGCTGTAACGCACCAGATCGCGATAAACAATCTCGCGGGTCTTTTCATAGCGAACACCGGAGAGCAGCAGGCGTTTGATCAGCAGAGGAGCCTGATAAGCACTTTCGGTTGGCGGGATGATTTTGGTCTGCAGCATGTCGGCACCTGATTTCTTGGAGTTTTTCTATGGCGCCCAATCTAGAGCCGCTGCCACAGCAACTTAATCAGCCCAAAGAATGATTTTCCCCATGACTCTTTGGCCACTTTTAGTCACGGAGTAGAATCACCCCGTGTAAGTGGTATTAGATTTTCCAACAAGAGGTAATCCCGATGTCCGATATCGTCATCGTCAGCGGCGCCCGCACCCCCATGGGCGGCTTTCAGGGCAGCCTGTCCGGTGTACCCGCTGTGGAGCTGGGCGCCATCGCCATCCGCGAAGCCGTGGCCCGCGCCGGCATCCAGCCCGCCGACGTGCAGGAAGTGATCATGGGCTGCGTACTGCCCGCCGGCCTCAAGCAGGGCCCGGCCCGCCAGGCCTCGCTGGGTGCCGGTCTGCCTGCCGCCACCGGCTGCACCACCATCAACAAGCTGTGCGGCTCAGGCATGAAAGCCGTGATGCAGGCCTTCGACGCACTCAAGGCCGGCAGCAACGAGATCATGGTCGCCGGCGGCATGGAAAGCATGTCCAACGCCCCCTACATCCTCGAAAAAGCCCGCACCGGCCTGCGCATGGGCCACGGCGAGATCAAGGACCACATGTTCCTCGACGGCCTGGAAGACGCCCGCACCGGCCGTCTGATGGGCTCCTTCGCCCAGGAAACCGCTGACAAATATGGCATCAGCCGTGAGGAGATGGACGCCTACGCCATCGAATCACTGAAGCGCGCCCAGGCCGCCATTGCTGACGGTTCGCTGGCCAGCGAGATCGTCCCGGTTACCGTCACCAGCCGTAAGGGTGAGGTAGTGGTGAAGGACGACGAGCAACCGCTTAACGCCAACCTGGAGAAGATCCCGGGGCTCAAGCCAGCGTTCCGCAAGGACGGCACCATCACTGCTGCCAACGCCAGCTCTATCTCCGATGGCGCCAGCGCCCTGGTGCTGATGACTGCCGAGGAAGCGGCCAAGCGTGGCCTCAAGCCGCTGGCCAAAATCGTCGCCCACGCCACCCAGAGCCAGGACCCGAGTGAGTTCACCATCGCGCCGATCGGCGCCATGAGCAACCTGTTCAAGAAAACCGGCTGGAGCAAGGCCGACGTCGACCTGTACGAGATCAACGAAGCCTTCGCCATGGTCACCATGCTGGCCATGCGCGAGCACGGCCTGGATCACGCCAAGGTCAACGTCTACGGCGGCGCCTGTGCCCAGGGCCACCCGGTTGGCTCCACCGGTTCGCGCCTGATCGTCACCCTGATCAATGCCCTGCAGAAGAAAGGCGGCAAGCGCGGCGTGGCCTCGCTATGCATCGGCGGCGGCGAGGCAACCGCAGTCGCCATCGAACTGCTGTAAGTAACACGCCAACGAAAAGCCCCGCCTAGGCGGGGCTTTTTTATGCGCAAGCGATCAGGGTCTGCCTACGATCTCGCGAGCTAGAGCCAGGCTAGGCGTAACGACCAGCGGGAGTAACAGCCACAGGCTGGCCCGAAGGGTGAGCGCCAGCGAATCAATTGGTCGTGGGCGCGGAGTTTACGCGCACTCAATGAGCACCCGAGACCTTATTCCAACGACGCATGATCGACGCGCAGCAGATCGAAAGCAGACTCTCAGCGCAGTTCGGTAAAGGCCAGCTTGATTCCCAGCCCGACCAGCACGGCGCCCATCATCCGGTCGAACCAGTGGCCCATCCGCGCGAAACCGGAGCGCACCCGTGCCTGGCTGAACAGCAACGCCACCAGACAGAACCACAAGCCCGTAGCAAAGGCCAGGTAGCCCCCATAACCCGCCTGCACGGTGAGCGGGGTATGCGGATTGATCACCACAGTGAACAGCGAGAGGAAGAACAACGTGGCCTTGGGATTCAGGCCATTGGTGACGAAACCGGTCATGAACGCACTACGTGCCGAGCGCACCAGCCCATCCGCCGGCACGTCGAGGGCACCTGCCGGCGCTGGACGAGCGCGCAAGGCCTTGATGCCGATATAGAACAGATAGGCCGCCGCCAGCCACTTCAGCGCGCTGAACAGCACGATCGACTGCGACACGATCAGGCCGATACCCAATAGCGAATAGGCGACATGCACGAAGATACCGGTACCAACGCCCACGGCCGTCCAGGTGCCGGCACGGCGGCCGTGGGCCACGCTTTCGCGCACCACGATGGCAAAATCCGGCCCAGGACTGGCCACGGCCAGCAGGTGGATCAGCGCCACGGTGAGAAACTCCGCCCAGTACATACAACCTCCGAATAGTGGGAAACATCCGCCCAGGCTGGCAACCTTACGCCAGCCCCCTTGCTGACGACAGGCACAGTTGATGAATAACAGCACTCGCGCGGTCTTCCTCGATCACGCCTCCCTCGACCTCGGTGACCTCGATATGGCACCGCTGCGCCAGGCCTTCGCCGAGCTGACCCTGCACGCCAGCACCCCATCCGCGCAGGTGGTCGAACGCCTGCAAGACGCCCAGGTGGCGATCAGCAACAAGGTGCGCCTGGATGCCGCCACGCTGGCCGCCTGCCCTGACCTCAAGCTGATTCTGGCGTCAGCCACCGGCACCAACAATATTGACCTGGCAGCTGCCCGCGCACTGGGCATTACCGTGTGTAACTGCCAGGGCTACGGCACCCCTTCGGTGGCGCAACATACGCTGATGCTACTGCTCGCCCTGGCTACCCGCCTGCCCGACTACCAGCATGCGGTGCGCGACGGCACCTGGCAGCAGGCCAGCCAGTTCTGCCTGCTGGACTTCCCGATCATCGAGCTGCACGGCAAGACCCTCGGCCTGCTCGGCCATGGCGAACTGGGCGGTGCGGTGGCGAAGCTGGCAGAAGCCTTCGGCATGCGCGTACTGCTCGGCGCCCTGCCCGGCCGCCCCGCTCGCGCCGATCGTCTGCCGTTACACGAACTACTGCCGCAGGTCGACGCGCTGACCCTGCACTGCCCACTGACCGAGGGCACCCGCAACCTGATCGGCGCCACCGAGCTGGCCCTGATGAAACCCCAGACACTGCTGATCAATACCGCGCGCGGCGGCCTGGTCGATGAACAGGCCCTGGCCGATGCCTTGCGCGCCGGCCATCTGGGCGGCGCGGCCTGTGACGTACTCAGCGAGGAGCCACCGCGCCAGGGTAATCCGCTACTGGCGCCAAATATCCCACGCCTGATCATCACCCCGCACAATGCCTGGGGCAGCCGCGAGGCGCGCCAGCGCATCGTCGGGCAACTGGCCGAGAACGCCACGGCATTCTTTTCCGGCACGCCCAAGCGGGTAGTCAGCGGGTAAACTACGCGCCTTTTTCAGCGGCCGGAGTACGGGCATGGATCCACGAAGCGAAGTCCTGTTGCGCCAGGCGGAACTGTTCCAGGGCAATCTGCTACTCGCCGGCCTGCCCGCCGACGACCTGCTCGGCCAGTTGCCACACGCCCATGGCTGGAGCTGGCATGCCGGCGAACAGCAGGTGCTGGATGCACGCTTCGCCGGGCGCTGCCAGTTCGGCACCCACGCGCCAGATCGCGCGTTCGACAGCGCCGTGCTGTTCCTGCCCAAGTCACGCGAACTCACTGAATACCTGTTGCAGGCCCTGGCCGCCCGCCTGGCTGGCCGCGAGCTGTTTCTGGTCGGCGAAAAACGCGGCGGCATCGAACGCGCCGCCAAGCAGCTGGCCGCCTATGGCAAGCCGCGTAAGCTGGACAGCGCCCGCCACTGCCAGCTGTGGCAGGTCAATGTCACCCAAGCCCCCGCCATTCCTGATTTGCACAGCCTGGCGCAACACTACCAACTGGAGCTGAGCGACGGCCCGCTGCAGGTGCTGAGCCTGCCGGGCGTATTCAGCCATGGTCGCCTGGATCGCGGCAGCGCCCTGCTGCTGGAGCAGCTGGACGGCCTGCCCAGCGGCCATCTGCTCGACTTCGGCTGTGGCGCCGGCGTACTCGGTGCGGTACTCAAACGGCGCTACCCGCAGAGCCAGGTCAGCCTGCTGGATGTGGACGCCTTCGCCGTCGAAAGCAGCCGCCTGACACTGGCCGCCAATGGCCTGGAGGGCACGGTGATCGCCGGCGATGGCATCGATGCGGCGCCACGGGAGCTGGCCGCCATCCTCAGCAACCCACCCTTCCACCAAGGCGTGCACACCGACTACCAGGCCAGTGAACACCTGCTGCGCCAGGCTGCCAGCCACCTCGTGCAAGGTGGTGAGTTGCGCCTGGTGGCCAACAGTTTTCTCAAGTATCCACCGCTGATCGAGCAGCACCTGGGCAGCTGCCAGACGCTCAAGGATGCCGAAGGCTTTCGCATCTACCGCGCCATCCGTCGCTAGGGTCTGTTGCCCAGGGTTGCCCAACCCGGCCAAGTTGGGCAGAATGCCGCCCGTCCTAGGGGAGTAGTCTCCCGTGAGCGTCCGCTCACCCGGCATGCGTCAACACACTTGCTCCGCAGAGCATGGCGCATGCGACCCAAGGCCTTTACTGGCCTGGGTTTGACAAGACCTATGACACGCACACCTTACCCGGGGCGGGGAGGTCGTACGTGTCATAGTCAGTCGTCGAACCCGCCCCTTAGGAATGTCTGATGCTGGAATCCCTGTTCGTCTCCACCGGAATCGTTGCCCTCGCTGAAATCGGCGACAAGACACAGCTGCTTGCGCTGGTACTGGCTGCACGTTTCCGCCGGCCCTGGCCGATCATCTGGGGCATCGTCATTGCCACCCTGGCCAACCATTTCGTCGCCGGCGCAGCTGGGCACTGGGTCGCCGGACTGTTCTCGCCAACCACCCTGCGCTGGATCCTCGCCGCCTGCTTCTTCGCCGTGGCTATCTGGACCCTTATCCCAGACAAACTCGATGACGACGAAGCCTCCAGCCTCAAGCGCTACGGCCCCTTCCTCACCACACTGATCGCCTTCTTCATAGCCGAAATGGGTGACAAGACGCAGATCGCCACTGTGATGCTCGCCGCCCAATACCAACAGCTGCTGATGGTGGTCGCCGGTACAACCCTAGGTATGCTGCTGGCCAACGTACCGGTGGTGCTGGCAGGACACTTTGCTGCCGATCGTCTGCCAATGACGCTCATTCATCGCCTCGCCGCCGCCTGCTTCCTGGCCCTGGCCATCTACGCGGCCTGTCAAGCACTGGGCCTGGGCAGCACCGCTTAACAATTAGCCAGACCTGACAGCTTGCAATAGCGGGATGACGTCTGCATTCGGGCTGGTAATCTGTGCAGCAAGTTGCGCAGTAACCAACCCGAGCAAGGAGCAGTAGATGTCACTGGAAGAAATGAAGAAGCGGGTTCGCCAGCATATCGACCTGTCCTGGAACAAGGGCCGCCTGGCCCTGGCTGAACAGCTGCACAGCCAGGACTTTCTCTACAAGAGCTCGTTCGTCGGTCGACCGCTGAGCAGCAGCGGCTATGTGCAGATGGTGCAGGACATCCGCCACGCCATGCCGGATCTGGAAGTGGTGATCGAGGACTGCATCGCCGAAGGCAACAAGGTCGTTACCTGGAGCACCCTGATCGGCACCATCCAGAAACCAGCGCTGGGCTATCCGCCCAGCGACAAGGTCATGAGCATCTCAGCCATGGCCTTCTGGACGCTGACCCCGGCTGGCGACATCCGCGAGATCTGCACCATGTTCGACATGGAAAGTTTCCGCGCTCAGCTGGGACTGGAAACCCGTCCGTTCGCCGAAAAAGCCCTGCCGTGATATGCCAGCAGCGCCCTCGGGCGTTGCTGCTTCACTACTTGCCTCTAGCCTGCTGATACAACGGCATCACCTTGGGGATCGCCGCCTGCAAGGCAGAAATACGCGTACTGGACGATGGGTGCGTGCTCATGAACTCCGGTGGCGCGCCTCCGCCAGCCCGGCTCATCTTCTGCCACAGGCTGATCGCCGCATTCGGGTTGTAGCCGGCACGTGCAGCCAGCTCCAGGCCGATGATATCCGCCTCGTTCTCGTTGCCACGGCTGTTGGGTAAGGTCATGCCGTATTGCACGGCCGCATCGGCCAGCGCCAGGCTGTCCTGACCGAGCCCCAGCAAGGCCCCTGCGCCCTGCTTGGCTATCTCCATACCGTAGGCCTTGGACATCGCCTCGCGACTGTGTTCACGCAGCGCATGGGCAATCTCATGCCCCATCACCGCCGCGAGCTCATTGTCCGTCAGTTGCAGCTGCTCAATCAGACCGCTGTAGACGATGATCTTGCCGCCTGGCCCACAGTTGGCATTCAGCTCCTTGCTATTGATCAGATTGACCTGCCAGTCCCACTGCGCCGCATCGGCACGGAATACCGGCGCCTGGGCAATCAGACGCTTGGCAATGGCATCGACACGCTTGGCATTTTTGCTGCGCTTGTCCAACACCCCCTTACCCGATGCCTCGCTGAGGGTCTGCTGGTAGGACTGCGCATACATCTGGTTGACCTCGGCGGTCGACAGCATGCTGAACATGTACTGTTTGCGCTCCACACCAACCGCACCACCGCTGGTGGTATTCACGGCCTGGCAAGCCGTCAGCAGCGTACACAGCGCCAGACCAGCCAGGCGAAAAGGGGTTTTCATAGCCATCCTCCGAAACAACAGGGCACGTATGCTAGGTCGAGCGCCACGCCAGAACAACCTGCATGACTTGCACTATGACTCATGGCGATCTTTGCTAGTTGCATGGCCCGCTAATGCTTTATCGCTTTGCGGCCGATAAGCCAGGGACCGGTGCAACAACCAGACAGTTGTGGAGTCCCCATGCGATTCAAGTCGATCCAGTTTTCCGTAGTCACCCTGGCGGGAGCCAGCATTCTGGCTGTGGTAGTAGCACTGGTGCTGTACGCCCTGTTTGCCGGATCACGCACCCAGAGCCTGGTGCAGGAACGCACTCAAGGCCTACTCGAGGAAGTGATCAATCAGCGCCTGGTTGCACTGGCAGAAGCGCAAGTTGGCGACCTGCAGCGCCAGTTCGAAGCGCCGATGAACCTCTCGAAGTTCCTGGCTGCGCTTAATAGCCAGATGGCCCAAGGCGCGGATGGCATACCCAAGGCCAACCTCAGTCGCGAAGAACTGTCGTCATTGGTCAGTCTGTATCTTGAAAAGAACCCGGAACTGATAGATCTCTATATCGGCTGGGAACCCAATGCCTTTGATCAGGATGATGATCTCTACGCCGGCCAGGAGGCCGCAGGCTATGACGCCACAGGGCGTTTCATGCCTTGGTGGTACAGGGACGGTGGCCAACTCAAGGTAGCCCCGCTGACCGCTGCACAGATGGAAAGCGAGAAGGTATTGCCCACGGGTGTACGTGAAGGTGAGTACTACCTGTGCCCCAAGGCCACCAAGCAGCCCTGCGTCGTTGACCCAGCCTCCTACGATTTCGCCGGCAAGCAGGTGCTGGTCGCTTCTTTCAATGCTCCCGTTCTGGTTGATAACCAATTCAAAGGTGTCGTCGGTAACGACCTGGCCCTGGATTTCATTCAGGGACTGCTGAATACCGCCAAGGGCGAACTGTATGACGGTGCTGGCGAACTGGCCCTGATCGCCGCCAACGGCACCCTGATCGCCGCCACCAAAGACGCCAGTCTGATCGGCCAACCGGCTAGCAAGGCACTGGATGCCGAGCTGCTCGACCAGCTCAAACAGAGCAGCAGTGAACAGGCAATCAACAAGCTCGACGAGAACCGTGAGTTGTTCCAGTTGCTGCTGCCATTCAAGGTGGCCGGTACGTCGACCCGCTGGACCCTGGCCATCGAGCTACCGACCAGCGCCGTCTTTGCCGACCTGAACAAACTGCAGAGCGGCCTCGCCGAGCAAGCACAGGAAGACACTTTCGGCATGGCCTTGGTCGGCCTGTTGGTAGCCGGTGTCGGTCTGCTGGTGATCTGGTTCGTTGGCTATGGCATCGCCCACCCGCTGCGGCAGATGGTGCTGATGCTCGATGATATCGCCAAGGGTGACGGTGACCTGACCAAGCGCCTGCAGGTCGACCGCGCCGATGAGCTCGGGCAGATTGCCAACGGCTTCAACACCTTCCTCAACAAGCTGCAGAACATGATCCGCGACGTGGTCACTTCGGTGCAGAAGGTCAGCGACTCCTCCGAGCACACCGCCGATATCGCCATCCGCACCAACGAGGGTGTACAGCGGCAGATGGCCGAGATCGATCAGGTCGCCACCGCCGTGCATGAGATGACCGCCACCGCCCAGGATGTGGCGCGCAACGCTACCCAGGCTGCCGAAGCGGCCAACCATGCCGATCGCTCGGCCAATGATGGCAAGAACATCGTGCAGAAAACTGCCGCAGCCATCGGCTCCCTGGCCACCGAGATCGGTCGTGCGACAACCGTGGTACAGACCTTGGCCAAGGACAGCGAGAACATTAACGCCATCCTTACCGCTATTCGCGGCATCGCCGAACAGACCAATCTGCTGGCCCTAAACGCCGCCATCGAAGCGGCTCGGGCAGGCGAGCAAGGCCGGGGCTTCGCGGTGGTTGCCGACGAGGTGCGCAACCTGGCGCAGAAGACCCAGCAAGCCACCGAAGAAATCCAGTCGATGATCCAGCAGCTACAGAACGGTACTCGCGAAGTGGTCAACGTCATGGAACAGAGCCAGGCGCGTACCGATGACAGCGTGCAACAGGCTGCCGCCGCAGCCCAGGCACTGGAATCGATTACCCAGGCGGTCTCGGTGATCAACGACATGAACACGCAGATTGCCAGCGCTGCCGAGGAGCAGAGCGCGGTGGCCGAAGACATCAACCGCAACGTCACCAATATCGGCCAGGTCGCTGGTGAAGTGGCCGGAGGCGCCGACGAGGCCAGCCAGGCCAGTGCCGAGCTGACCAAACTGGCCGAGCAGCAACGCCGGCTGATCAATCAGTTCCGCGTATAAAGCCCTGTAGGAGCCAGCTTGCTGGCGATCTGCCGCCCCGCTGATCGCCAGCAAGCTGGCTCCTACGGGTTTCTCAGGTCTTGAGGGCCCAGCGCTGGCGCAGCCATTCCAGGTCTTCCGGGCGGGTGATCTTCAGATTGTCCGCCCGCCCCTCGACCAGGCGTGGCGCCAAGCCAGCCCACTCCAGCGCCGATGCTTCGTCAGTCACTGCCACCCCAGCGACCAGGGCATCGGCCAGGGCGCGATGCAGTGCGGCAAAGTGAAACATCTGCGGCGTATAAGCCTGCCAGATTACGCTGCGATCAACCGTCTCCTGCACCCGGCCATCCGCACTGGCACGTTTAAGGGTGTCGCGCGCCGGTACTGCGAGCAGACCGCCAACCGAGTCATCGGCCAGTTCGGCCAGCAGCAGGTCAAGATCACTGCGCGCCAGGTTGGGCCGCGCCGCATCATGCACCAGCACCCAGTCGCCCTCCTGCGCACCGAGCTCGCGCAGGAGCAGCAGACCATTGAGTACCGAGTCGGCGCGCTCTGCGCCACCATCGACGCGCTGGATGCGCGGATCGGTGGCAGCAGCCAGCAGGGGCCAATAGGGATCATCCGCCGCCAGACAGAGCACCAGGCCCTTGAGTTGCGGATGGTCGAGAAAACAATCGAGGGTGTGTTCGAGAATGCTCCGCCCGGCCAACTGCAGGTACTGCTTGGGACGGTCGGCACGCATGCGTGAGCCGATGCCGGCGGCGGGAATTACTACCCAGAAGGTGGGCAAGGTTACCGTGTTCATTCGGCTAGCTGGTAGAGGGTCTCGCCCTCTTTGACCATGCCCAGTTCGTGGCGCGCTCGCTCTTCGACGGTCTCGGTGCCCTGCTTGAGCTCCATGACCTCGGCCTCGAGAATCTGGTTGCGCTCCAGCAGGCGTTCATTCTCACCTTGCTGCTCGGCGATCTGGCGCTTCAGCTCGCTGACCTGGGCCAGGCTGCCATCACCCACCCACAGTCGATACTGCAGGCCGGACAGCACCAGCAGCAGAGCGAGGAACAACCAGTAGGGAGTTTTAGCCATCGAACTCGGAATCCATAAGCAAAGGGCAGCTTGCGCTGCCCTTTTACCATTTCTTGCCTAACTACTGAAAACGCCGCGAGCGACGGTCAGGGTAGGCACAGCAGTTTTCAGCCACGGAACTCGGCGCGGCCCTTGTACGGAGCCTTGCTACCCAGCTGCTCTTCGATACGCAGCAGCTGATTGTACTTGGACACGCGATCCGAACGGCACAGGGAGCCGGTCTTGATCTGGCCAGCAGCGGTACCCACGGCCAGGTCAGCAATGGTGCTGTCCTCGGTTTCGCCGCTGCGGTGCGAGATCACTGCGGTGAAGCCGGCGGCCTTGGCCATCTGGATGGCTTCCAGGGTTTCGGTCAGCGAGCCGATCTGGTTGAACTTGATCAGGATCGAGTTGCCGATCTTCTCGTCGATGCCGCGCTTGAGGATCTTGGTGTTGGTCACGAACAGGTCGTCACCGACCAGCTGCACCTTGTCGCCGATCTTGTCGGTCAGCACTTTCCAGCCAGCCCAGTCGGACTCGTCCATACCGTCTTCGATAGAGATGATCGGGTAGCGCTGGGTCAGGCCGGCCAGGTAGTCGGCGAAACCTTCAGCACTGAACACTTGGCCCTCACCGGCCAGATCATACTTGCCGCCTTCGAAGAACTCGGAGGAAGCGCAGTCCAGGGCCAGAGTCACGTCGGTGCCCAGCTTGTAGCCAGCGTTGGCCACGGCTTCGGCGATGGCCGCCAGGGCGTCTTCGTTGGAGGCCAGGTTCGGCGCGAAGCCGCCTTCGTCACCGACGGAAGTGCTCAGGCCACGAGCCTTCAGCACAGCTTTGAGGTGATGGAAGATCTCGGTGCCCATGCGCAGCGCGTCGGAGAAGGTCTTGGCGCCAACCGGCTGAACCATGAACTCCTGGATGTCGACGTTGTTATCGGCGTGCTCGCCGCCGTTGATGATGTTCATCATCGGTACCGGCATGGAATAAACACCCGGGGTGCCGTTGAGGTCGGCAATGTGCGCGTACAGCGGCACACCCTTGGCCTGAGCAGCGGCCTTGGCGGCAGCCAGGGACACGGCGAGGATGGCGTTGGCGCCCAGCTTACCTTTGTTCTCGGTGCCATCGAGGTCGATCATGGCCAGGTCGAGGGCTTTCTGCTCGCGGGCATCTTTGCCCAGCAGCAGGTCACGGATCGGGCCGTTGATGTTGGCCACGGCCTTCAGCACGCCCTTACCGAGGTAACGGCTCTTGTCGCCATCACGCAGTTCCAGCGCTTCGCGCGAACCGGTAGAAGCACCGGACGGCGCACAGGCGCTGCCGATGATGCCGTTTTCGAGGATTACATCGGCTTCTACAGTGGGGTTGCCACGGGAGTCGAGAACCTCACGGCCCTTGATGTCGACGATCTTTGCCATTCTTGCTAGCTCCAACAGTTGAAAGATGCGTGATCGAGGGGCTTATGCCGTCTCGATCGGGGCAAAACTCTTGATCAGGTCATCCAGCTGCTTGAGCTGGGTGAGGAAGGGTTCCAGCTTGTCCAGACGCAGGGCGCAAGGACCGTCGCACTTGGCGTTGTCCGGATCCGGATGGGCCTCGAGGAACAGCCCGGCCAGGCCCTGGCTCATGCCGGCCTTGGCCAGGTCGGTGACCTGGGCACGGCGGCCACCGGCGGAATCAGCGCGCCCGCCCGGCATCTGCAGGGCATGGGTCACGTCGAAGAATACCGGGTAGTTGAACTGCTTCATGATGCCGAAGCCAAGCATGTCCACCACCAGGTTGTTGTAACCGAAGGAGGAGCCGCGCTCGCAGAGGATCAGCTGGTCGTTACCCGCTTCTTCGCACTTGGTCAGGATATGTTTCATCTCCTGCGGGGCGAGGAACTGGGCCTTCTTGATATTGATCACCGCGCCGGTCTTGGCCATGGCCACCACCAGGTCGGTCTGCCGCGAAAGGAAGGCCGGCAGCTGGATGATGTCGCAGACCTCGGCCACCGGAGCGGCCTGATAAGGCTCATGGACGTCGGTGATCACCGGCACGCCGAAGGTCTTCTTCACTTCCTCGAAGATCTTCATGCCCTCTTCCAGGCCCGGGCCACGGAAGGAGGTGATCGAGGAACGGTTGGCCTTGTCGAAGCTGGCTTTGAACACGTAGGGGATACCGAGCTTCTCGGTAACCCGCACGTATTCTTCGCAAGCCTTCATCGCCAGGTCGCGCGACTCCATGACATTGATGCCACCGAACAGTACGAAAGGCTTGTCGTTGGCGATTTCGATGCCGCCGACCTTGATGATCTTCTGGGTCATGTCCTGTGCCTTATGCCTTGCCGGCCTGCTTCAGTGCAGCCTTGACGAAGCCGCTGAACAGCGGATGGCCGTCGCGCGGGGTGGAGGTGAATTCCGGGTGGAACTGGCAGGCGACGAACCACGGATGATCGGGCGCCTCGACCACTTCAACCAGCGCGCCGTCGGCGGATCGACCGGTGACTTTCAGGCCCGCCTGCAGCAGTTGCGGCAGCAGATTGTTGTTCACTTCATAGCGATGGCGGTGACGCTCGACGATCACGTCCTTGCCGTAGCACTCACGCACATTGGAGCCGGCCAGCAGCTGGCAGTCCTGGGCGCCCAGGCGCATGGTGCCGCCCAGATCGGAGGCGTCGGTACGGATTTCGGTTGCGCCGGTGGCGTCTTGCCATTCGGTGATCAGACCAACCACCGGGTGCGTGCCGTTCTGGTCAAACTCGGTGGAGTTGGCGTCTTTCCAGCCCAGCACGTTGCGGGCGAACTCGATCACCGCGACCTGCATGCCGAGGCAGATGCCCAGGTAAGGAATCTTGTTCTCGCGAGCGTACTGCACAGTCGTGATCTTGCCTTCCACGCCACGCAGACCGAAGCCGCCCGGCACCAGAATGGCGTCGACGCCTTCGAGCAGGCCGGTGCCCTTGTTCTCGATATCTTCGGAGTCGATGTAACGCAGGTTGACCTTGGTGCGATTCTGAATACCTGCATGACTCATCGCTTCGATCAGCGATTTATAAGCATCCAGCAGCTCCATGTACTTGCCGACCATGGCGATGGTGACTTCTTTCTCCGGGTTCAGCTTGGCATCGACCACGCGATCCCACTCGGAAAGGTCAGCCGGGCCGCATTGCAGACCGAAGCGCTCGACGACGAAGTCGTCCAGGCCCTGGGCGTGCAGCACGGACGGAATCTTGTAGATGGTGTCGACGTCTTCCAGGCCGATCACCGCACGCTCTTCGACGTTGGTGAACAGCGCAATCTTGCGCCGCGAAGACTGATCGACCTCATGGTCGGAGCGGCAGATCAGCACGTCCGGCTGCAGGCCGATGGAGCGCAGTTCCTTGACCGAGTGCTGGGTCGGTTTGGTCTTGGTTTCACCGGCGGTGGCGATGTATGGCACCAGGGTCAGGTGCATCAGCATGGCGCGCTTAGCACCTACTTCCACACGCAGCTGGCGAATAGCCTCGAGGAACGGTTGCGACTCGATGTCGCCGACCGTACCGCCGATCTCGACCATGGCTACATCAGCGTCGCCGGCACCCTTGATGATGCGGCGCTTGATCTCGTCGGTGATGTGCGGAATGACCTGGATGGTCGCCCCCAGGTAATCACCACGGCGCTCCTTGCGCAGTACGTCTTCGTAAACGCGGCCAGTGGTGAAGTTGTTGTTCTGGGTCATCGTGGTGCGGATAAACCGCTCGTAGTGGCCCAGATCGAGGTCGGTCTCAGCGCCATCGTGGGTGACGAACACCTCACCGTGCTGGAACGGGCTCATGGTGCCCGGATCGACGTTGATATAGGGATCCAGCTTGAGCATGGTGACCTTCAGGCCCCGCGCCTCCAGGATGGCTGCCAGTGAAGCCGAAGCGATGCCTTTCCCCAATGAAGAAACAACACCACCCGTGACGAAGATGTAGCGCGTCATGAAAAATCCTAGAAGTCTGCGTTCAAGCGGTCAGCGCCGCCGGGGTGAAAGCGCAGGTTGGCCCATGTAGCCAACCTGAAATAAGCAAGCCTCCGCGGGTTCCGGGGAATCCGCAGAAAGCAGTAACAAGACGGGAGCGTAGTCTACCGGAAAGGCCCTTTCAGCTCAAACCTTGCTCGCTCGTCGGCGGCTGCCAGAGCAATTGCCAATCGCCCCGCTGCGAACCATCCAAACCTGGCAGGTTAGCCACAGCCAACAGCTCCTCACCGCGATACAGCAGCGGCAATCGGCCGCGGACAAAAGCCGGCACGCCGCGCTCGTTGAGCAACCGTTTCAGATCACGATGACCGCGCCCCGGCAGCACCAACACCTCACCACCAGTTCTGTAGCGCACCTGTAACTCTCCCTCCGGGCACTGACCATGCAAACTGAGCTGGCCATTGCCGGGCAATTGCAGCATCTGCTTCGGCTCGGACCAGACGCCAGGCTCCAACGGCGCTTGCAGCCATTCCCCTGAGAGCCACCACAACCGTTCGTCGGCTCGCCTCAACTCACCGAGGGCCAGACACCAGACCGCCGCGCTGTCGACGGCCGCGTCGCGCAGATTGCGCCAGCCAGCCCAGTGTTCCTTGTCCGGCAGAGCGGTTAGCGGCGCCAGCCAATGGCGCAGCGCATTGCGCTGGCGTGGTTCCGACAAGTGTCGCAACGAGCCCAGCGACAGCGAGGGTAATCCCAACCAGGCATACCCAGCAGGCTCCGCGGCTGTCACCAGATCGAGAGCTGCCAACTCGTCGAGCAGACCTTGCGCCTCACGCATATGTTCGGCACTGCGTGCCAGGCTCTGACCGGCCTGCGGCCACTGACTCACCAACAAAGGCAGGACTTGCGCACGCAGGAAGTTTCGAGCCAAACGAGTATCGGCATTCGATGGGTCCTCTACCCAGACCAGCCCTTGCTCGCAGGCATAGCCCTCCAACTCGGCACGCGACATCGCCAGTAGCGGCCGCAACAATACGCCCTTCCCTAATGCACGCTGCGCCGGCATACCCGCCAGACCGCGCACGCCGGCACCGCGCAGCAAACGAAAAAGCAGGGTTTCCGCCTGATCGTCGCGATGCTGCCCGGTCAGCAGCACCTCAGCCGCGCCCAGGCTGCGGCCGAATGCGGCATAGCGCGCGTCGCGCGCTGCCCGCTCAAGACTCGGCGCAGAATCGACCCGGACATACTCGACCTGCAGCGGCACGCCCAGTTCGTCGCATAACCGCTGACAGTGCCCCGGCCAGGCATCGGCAGCGGCCTGCAAACCATGATGCACATGAATGGCCGAGAGCGGCGGCAAGGCCTGCCGCGCGCGCAGACGCACCAAAAGGTGCAGCAGCACAGTAGAGTCCAGACCGCCAGACAGCGCTACGCGCCAGGCCGGGGCCGTCAGCCAGGGACCTAATGCGGTGAGCAGACGAGCTTCGAGAGGAGTCATGCGCCAAGCTTAAAACAACAACGGGCCCGAAGGCCCGTTGTAGATGCTGCTGGATGAATCAGGCGATGCCATAACTCATCAGGCGCTGATAGCGACGCTCCAGCAATTTGTCGTTATCGAGTTTCTTCAGACTCTTGAGCTGCGCCAGCAGCTCCTTGCGAATGCTCGCCGCCGCGCTAGCCGGATCACGATGGGCGCCGCCCAATGGCTCGGCGATCACCTTGTCGACGATGCCCAGGCCTTTCAGGCGCTCGGCGGTGATACCCATGGCCTCAGCCGCATCCGGCGCCTTCTCCGAGGTTTTCCACAGGATCGAGGCGCAACCTTCCGGCGAGATCACCGAGTAGGTGGAGTACTGCAGCATGTTCAGCTGGTCGCAGACGCCGATAGCCAGCGCACCGCCAGAGCCGCCCTCGCCAATCACCGTGGCGATGATCGGGGTTTTCAGGCGCGACATTACACGCAGGTTCCAGGCGATGGCCTCGCTCTGGTTACGCTCCTCGGCGTCGATACCTGGGTAAGCCCCCGGCGTGTCGATAAAGGTTAGGATCGGCAGTTTGAAGCGCTCGGCCATTTCCATCAGGCGACAGGCTTTGCGGTAGCCTTCCGGACGCGGCATGCCGAAGTTGCGGCGCACCTTCTCGCGTACTTCCCGGCCCTTCTGATGACCGATCACCATCACCGGCTGATCATCCAGTCGGGCAACCCCACCGACCAGGGCGGCATCGTCGGAAAAGTGACGGTCGCCATGCAGCTCATCGAACTCGGTAAAGATGTGTTCGATGTAGTCGAGCGTGTAGGGCCGGTGCGGATGGCGCGACAGCTTGGAAATCTGCCAACTGCTGAGATTGCTGAAAATGCTCTCGGTCAGCGAATTGCTCTTGTCCTGTAGCCGGGAGATCTCGTCACTGATATTCAGCGAGTTGTCGTTACCGACCAGGCGCAACTCTTCAATCTTGGCTTGCAAGTCGGCGATCGGCTGTTCGAAGTCGAGAAAGTTCGGGTTCATAGGCATCCGTCATGAGTCGCGGCCAAGCGGCCGAGCGGCTGGTTCCATCTGGCGCCTACCTTAAGGGATATGACGCCCAGGGTCGAGACCGAGAAAGCAGGCTTGGGGCCTGCCTCTCAGCGGTATTGGAGGAAGACGTTATCTTTGCCGAACTGGTCACGCAGGGCCTGGATCAAGCCATCGGCCGGATCGATACGCCACTGCTCACCGAATTGCAGCAAAGCCTTGGCCTCACTGCCGCTGTAATCCAGCGTCAGCGGGCAAGCGCCGCGGTACTTGCCAAACAATTCAGCCAACCAGCGCAGGCGGTCGCCGTGCAGCGCTTCACGATCCACGCGTAGGCGCAGGCTCTCGGCCAGACCGGTACGCGCCTCCTCCAGACTCATCACGCGCTTGGCGCGCAGGCGCAGGCCACCGGAAAACTCGTCGTTGCTCACCTCGCCTTCGACGACCACTAGTGCATCGCTTTGCAGCAAGGCCTGGTTGCTGGCAAAAGCATCGGCAAACAGCGAAGCCTCGATCCGCCCGGAGCGATCATCGAGGGTAATAAAGCCCATCTTGTCGCCTTTCTTGTTCTTCATTACCCGCAGCGCGACGATCAGCCCGGCAATGGTCTGCGACTCGCGCGCCGGGCGCAGGTCGATGATGCGCTGGCGGGCAAAGCGGCGAACCTCGCCCTCGTACTCGTCGATCGGGTGGCCGGTAAGGTACAGGCCCAGGGTGTCCTTCTCGCCCTTAAGGCGCTCCTTGAGCGACAGCTCTTTGGCCCGCCGATGGTTGGCATATACATCAACCTCTGGCTCGGCAAATACCCCGCCAAACAGATCCATATGCCCACTGTCGTGGCTGCGTGCGGTCTGCTCGGCCGCCTGCACCGCCTCTTCCATGGCCGCCAGCAACACCGCTCGATTAAGGTCGACACTGGCCTGGTAGGCCTTGAGCTCTTCCTGGAAGTACGGCCCCAGGCGGTCCAGCGCACCAGAACGAATCAGCGCTTCAAGGGTGCGCTTGTTGATGCGCTTGAGGTCGACCCGATTGCAGAAGTCGAACAGGTCCTTGAACGGCCCACCTTCGGCGCGGCACTCGACGATGGCCTCGACCGGCCCCTCGCCCACGCCCTTGATCGCGCCCAGACCGTAGACAATCCAGCCGCCATCGTTAACCGTGAACTTGAACTCGGAGATATTCACATCCGGCGCATCGAGACGCAGCTTCATGCTGCGGCATTCCTCGATCAGGGTTACCACCTTGTCGGTGTTGTGCATATCCGCCGACAGCACCGCGGCCATAAAGGCGGCAGGGTGGTGGGCTTTGAGCCAGGCGGTCTGGTAGGACACCAGGCCATAGGCAGCCGAGTGGGATTTGTTGAAGCCGTAACCGGCGAACTTTTCCACCAGGTCGAAGATGTTGCCCGCCAGGTCCGCCGAGATGTTGTTGCCGGCGCAGCCCTCGATGAAGCCGCCGCGCTGCTTGGCCATCTCCTCAGGCTTTTTCTTACCCATGGCCCGGCGCAGCATGTCTGCACCGCCCAGGGTATAACCAGCCATGACCTGGGCAATCTGCATAACCTGTTCCTGGTACAGGATGATGCCGTAGGTCGGCTTGAGCACTGGCTCCAGACCCGCGTACTGGTAGTCAGGGTGCGGATAGGAGAGCTGCTCGCGACCGTGTTTGCGGTTGATGAAGTCGTCCACCATGCCCGACTGCAGCGGGCCGGGGCGGAACAGTGCCACCAGGGCGATCATGTCTTCCAGGCAGTCCGGCTTGAGCTTCTTGATCAGCTCCTTCATGCCGCGCGATTCAAGCTGGAACACCGCAGTGGTCTCGGCCTTCTGCAGCATGTCGTAGGTTTTCTTGTCATCCAGCGGGATGAAGTCGATGTTCACATCCGGCAGGCCTTTCTTGGCCTGCTCGCGATTGATCGTCTCCATCGCCCACTTGATGATGGTCAGGGTACGCAGGCCGAGGAAGTCGAACTTGACCAGGCCGGCTGCCTCGACGTCGTCCTTGTCGAACTGAGTGACCAGGCCGCCGCCCTCGTCATCGCAGGCGATCGGCGAGAAGTCGGTGAGTTTGGTCGGCGCAATGACCACACCACCGGCATGTTTGCCGGTACCACGGCAGATGCCCTCGAGCTTGAGCGACATTTCCCAGATTTCTGCCGCTTCCTCGTCGACCTTGAGGAAGTCACGCAGCGGCTCCTCCATCTCGTAGGCCTTCTCCAGGGTCATGCCGACCTCGAAGGGGATCATCTTCGACAGACGGTCAGCAAGACCGTAAGACTTGCCCTGCACCCGCGCCACGTCACGAACCACCGCCTTGGCGGCCATGGTGCCGAAAGTGATGATCTGGCTAACCGCGTTACGGCCGTATTTCTCGGCCACGTATTCGATCACCCGATCTCGACCATCCATGCAGAAGTCGACGTCGAAGTCGGGCATGGAGACGCGTTCAGGGTTGAGGAAACGTTCGAACAGCAGGTCGTAGGCCAACGGGTCGAGGTCGGTGATCTTCTGCACATAGGCCACCAGCGAACCAGCACCCGACCCACGACCTGGCCCAACCGGCACGCCGTTGTTTTTGGCCCACTGGATGAAGTCCATAACGATCAGGAAGTAACCCGGGAAGCCCATCTGGATGATGATATCCAGCTCGAAATTCAGCCGATCGATATAGACCTGCTTCTTCGCCTCATAGTCCGGTGTGTCCTTGGGCAGCAGAACCGCCAGGCGCTCCTCCAGACCATCGAAGGAAACCTTGCGAAAGTACTCGTCGATGGTCATGCCTTCCGGCACCGGGAAGTCCGGCAGGAAGTGTTTGCCCAGCTGCACCTCGATATTGCAGCGCTTGGCGATCTCCACCGTGTTTGCCAGCGCCTCGGGAATATCGCTGAACAGCTCAGCCATCTCTTCCGGGGTTTTCAGGTACTGCTGATCGGAATAGGTGCGCGGCCGACGCGGATCATCCAGGGTGCGACTCTCACCGATGCACACACGGGTCTCGTGGGCCTCGAAGTCGTCTTGCTTGAGAAAGCGCACATCGTTGGTCGCCACCAGTGCCGCGCCGCAACGCTCAGCCAGGGCCACGGCAGCATGCACATGCTCTTCGTCGTTGATGCGGTTACAACGGTGCAGCTCGAGGTAGAAGCGCTCGGGGAATACCGCCTGCCACTCGGCCAGCAGTGCTTCGGCGCGCGCCGGCTCACCGCCCAGCAGGGCATGACCGATCTCGCCATCACGGGCACCGGACAGGGCAATCAGGTCTTCGGCGGCTTCCTTCACCCAGTCGCGCTGAATAATCACCAGACCATTGTCCTGCCCATCACTCCAGCCACGCGAGACCAGCTCGGTCAGGTTGCGGTAACCCTTGGCACTCATTGCCAACAGAGTCATGCGCGTCAGCGGACCGTCATCCAGGTCGCTGGCCAGCCAGATATCGGCACCGCAGATCGGCTTGATCCCGCCACCCATGGCGGCCTTGTAAAACTTCACCAGCGAGCACATGTTGCTCTGATCGGTGACTGCCACGGCCGGCATGCCCGCACTTGCTACGGCCTTGACCAGCGGCTTGACCCGGACCAACCCGTCGACCAGGGAAAATTCGGTGTGCAGGCGCAAATGGACGAAGGTAGCGGTCATGACAATCCCGTACAGAACACAAAAACAATAAGGCCCGGATTGTACCGGGCCAGGATGTAAACAGCAGCATACGGTTCAGAGGATCGCAGCGCAGGGTGGATATCGATCTCTATATCCACCGACACGCCGTCCGGCGGATCGATAAAGCGCGATCCGCCCTACTCCTCCAGGACTGCGCGCACCGGCGCAAAGGAACGCCGATGGATTGGCGTGGCACCCAGGCGCTTGAGCGCCTCCAGATGCACCGGCGTGGGGTAGCCCTTGTGGCCACCAATGCCGTAGCCGGGATACTGGAGTTCAAGCGCCTGCATCTCGCGATCACGACTGACCTTGGCCAGAATTGAGGCAGCGGCAATGGCCGGCACCTGGCTGTCGCCCTTGATTACCGGCGCAGTGGGCACCGCCAGTTTTGGGCAGCGGTTGCCATCGATCAGCGCCAGTCGCGGCGTCACACTAAGGCCTTCCACGGCGCGCTGCATGGCCAACATGGTGGCATGCAAAATATTCAAGCGGTCGATTTCTTCTACGTCGGCACGGGCGATGCACCAGGCCAGTGCCTTCTCGCAAATTTCGTCGAAGAGTCTCTCGCGGCGCACTTCGCTGAGTTTCTTCGAGTCATTGAGACCGAGGATCGGCCGCGCGGGATCAAGAACTACCGCTGCAGTGACTACCGGGCCGCAGAGAGGACCACGGCCGACTTCATCAACGCCCGCCACCAGCTCCTCGACCAGACTGAAATCCAGACCGAGCTGCATCAGACCCGCCCTGCCAGCTTGAGCACCGCATCGGCAGCCTGTTCAGAGGCATCATGGCGCAACGCGCGATGAATCACGCCAAACCCTTCGGTCTGCACCGCACCATCGTCCAGCAAGGGTGCCAGGGTCTGGGCCAGAGCATCCGGAGTCGCGGCATCCTGAATCAGTTCCGGCACCAGCAGGCGCTCGGCCAGCAGGTTGGGCAAAGAAATATAAGGGCTGGTCACCAGCCGCTTGAGGATGCGGTACGTCAGCGGCGCCACCTTGTAGGCCACCACCATGGGCCGCTTGTACAGCAGCGCCTCGAGGGTCGCCGTACCGGATGCAATCAGCACGGCATCGCAGGCTGCCAGAGCCTCGTGGGACTGACCATCCAGTAGCAGCAGCGGCAGATCGCGGCCGCTCAACAACTCTTCCAGCTGCACACGGCGTTCACGACTGGCACACGGCAGGACGAAACGCACGCCCGGGCGCAGGGCACGTAAACGTTCGGCCGCATCGAGGAACAAGCCACCCAGACGGGCCACCTCGCCACCGCGACTACCTGGCAACAGGGCGACGACCATCGCCTCGTTTTCCAACCCCAAGGTTTCCCGAGCAGCCTGACGATCGGCCTGCAGCGGGATGGTATTGGCCAGTGGGTGACCGACAAAACGCACCGGCACCTGGTGATCCAGATAAAAGCGTGCCTCGAAGGGAAACAGCGTCAGCATCAGATCGCAGGCTTGGCGAATCTTCAACACACGCTTCTGCCGCCAGGCCCAGACCGATGGACTGACGTAATGCACGGTCTTGATCCCGGCCTGACGCAGCTTGAGCTCAAGGGTCAGGTTGAAGTCGGGGGCATCGATACCGATAAACACATCCGGCTTTTCGGCGATCAGCGTGCGAATCAGACGCTTGCGCCGCGACAGCAGTTCGAGCAGACGGCCAAGCACTTCGACCAGGCCCATCACCGACAGCCGCTCCATGGGGAAGTAGGACTGCAGTCCCTCAGCCTCCATGCGCGGACCACCGATACCGATAAACTCGACCTGCGGGTAGCGGAGTTTGAGCGCCTGCATCAAGCCGGCGCCAAGAATGTCACCGGAGGCCTCGCCGGCCACCAGCGCTATGCGAAGAGGAAAAGTCATGACTTAGCGGGTGATGCCGCGGGTCGAAGCCTGGATGGAGTCGCGAAACACCGCCACTTCCGGGAACTGTATGGAAGACTCCGCCAGTTCAGCTAGCGCCTGATCGACAGTCAGTCCCTGGCGATAGACCACCTTGTAAGCGCGGCGCAGGGCGGCGATGGCCTCGGCGCTGAAACCACGCCGGCGCATGCCTTCGAAGTTCATGCTGCGCGCCTCAGCCGGGTTGCCGAACACGGTGACGTAGGCCGGCACATCCTTGCCAATCGCCGTACCCATGCCGGAGAAACTGTGCGCACCGATGCGGCAGAACTGGTGGACCAGGGTAAAGCCGGAGAGGATCGCCCAGTCGTCCATGTGCACATGGCCGGCCAGCGCGGTGTTGTTGACCAGAATGCAGTGGTTGCCGATCACGCTATCGTGGCCGACATGTACATAGGCCATCAGCAGGTTGTGATCGCCGATGGTGGTCTCGGAACGATCCTGCACGGTACCGCGGTGAATGGTCACACCTTCGCGGATCACGTTGTGATCACCGATCACCAGGCGGGTCGCCTCGCCCTTGTACTTCAGATCCGGGGTATCTTCACCGATTGAGGAGAACTGGAAGATATGGTTGTGCTTGCCGATGCGAGTCGGCCCCTTGAGCACGACATGCGGCCCAATGATCGAACCCTCGCCGATTTCCACATCAGGTCCGATGATCGACCAGGGGCCGACCTGAACGTCATCCGCCAGCTTGGCCGACGGATCGATGATGGCGCGAGGGTCAATCAAACTCATAGCTTGCGTTCCGCACAGATGATTTCGGCCGAGCAGACTTCCTTGCCATCGACGGTGGCCTTGCACTCGAACTTCCAGATACTGCGCTTGCTGCTCAAGTACCTGGCCTCAAGCATCAGTTGATCACCCGGCACCACTGGCTGACGAAAGCGTAGCTTGTCGGAGCCAACAAAGTAGTAGAGGGTGCCATCGGACGGCTTCAGATCCATCATTTTGAAACCGAGGATCCCGGCAGCCTGAGCCATCGCCTCGATGATCAGCACGCCCGGCATGATCGGGTGCTCGGGGAAGTGCCCGTTGAAAAACGGCTCATTGATGCTGACATTCTTGTAAGCACGAATGCTCTTGCCCTCAATATCCAGCTCCGCCACCCGATCCACCAGCAGGAACGGGTAACGATGCGGCAAGTATTCGCGAATCTGGTTGATGTCCATCATGTACGGAAAGCCTGTTCTAAAGAATGGGGGCGTGCGTCAGACGCGGATCAGGCATCTGATGAGGCATCGGCGCCCGGGGTCACGGCAGCCAGGCGCTTTTCCATATCGCGCAGGCGTCGTGCCATGTCGTCCAACTGACGAATGCGCGCAGCACTCTTCTTCCAGTCAGCCGCAGTTTGCATCGCCGTACCCGAGGAGTAAGCCCCTGGTTCGGTAATCGAACGGGTAACCATGGTCATGCCGGTGACAAACACGTTGTCACACACCTCAATGTGCCCGACCATGCCAACACCACCCGCAATCATGCAGTTCTTGCCGATTTTGGTGCTGCCGGAAATTCCTGCACAACCGGCCATGGCCGTGTTGTCACCGATCTGCACGTTGTGCGCGATCATGATCTGGTTGTCCAGTTTTACACCGTTGCCGATCAGGGTGTCGGCCAGGGCGCCACGGTCGATGGTGGTGTTGGCACCAATCTCGACATCGTCGCCCAACGTCACACCGCCGATCTGCGCGATCTTCTGCCAGACACCCTTTTCATTGGCGAAGCCGAAACCTTCACCGCCGAGCACGGCGCCAGACTGGATGACCACACGCTTGCCGATGTGCACGTCGTGATACAGGGTCACCCGCGGCGCCAGCCAGCCATTTTCGCCGATGGAGCTGCGGGCACCAATCACACAATGCGCACCGATGGTCACGCCAGCAGCAATTTGTGCAGCGCTTTCGATGACGGCATAGGCACCAACACTGGCCGTCGCATCGACCTGCGCATCAGCGGCGACCACGGCAGTCGGATGAATCCCGACAGCGGCAACCGGTTTGCGATCGAACAGATGGGAAAGCTGGGCATAGGCCAGATAGGGATTGGCAACGATCAGAGCGTCGCCCGCGTAGCCGTCGGCATCAGCTGCAGTCAGCAACACAGCTCCCGCCTGCGTGGCAGACAGGAACTTGCGGTACTGAGCATTGGCCAGAAAGCTGAGCTGTTCGGTACTGGCATCCTGCAAGGATGCCAGGCCGCTGATAGGCTTGTCGGCGGCACCACGCAAGGTAGCGCCCAGCCGCTCGGCCAGTTGGCCGAGAGTAAACAACACTGCGCTCATATTCAGCGCAGCTTGTTCATACGCTCGATGACCTGACGGGTGATGTCGAGCTGCGGCTTGACATCAATTACCGCGCCACGCTCCAGCACCAGGTCAAAATTGCCACCTTTGATCACTTCCTCAACAGCCTTGTCCAGCTTTGGCTTGAGCTGCTTGAGCATGTCACGATCAGAGATGGCCTTGGCTTCGTTGAGCTCCTTGGACTGGAACTGGAAATCACGTGCCTTCTGCTTGAATTCGAGTTCCAGACGCTCACGCTCGGCCTGCTGCATACGCTCGCCTTCTTTGACCAAACGATCCTGAATGCGCTTGGCGTCGGTTTCCAGCTGCTTCAGCTTATTCAGTTGCGGGCCAAATTTTTTCTCGGCATCCACGGCGTATTTCTTCGCAGCATCAGACTCAAGCAGGGCCATTTGGTAATTCAGTACCGCCACCTTCATCTCGGCAAATGCCGGAGTCGCCACCAGGGCCATGGTGATCAGAACCAGTTGAGTCAACTTACGCACGGTGTACTCCTGCAACAAACGCTGTTGTCATTTATCAAGCAATTAGAAAGTCTGGCCGAGAGAGAACTGGAAGACCTGTGTATCGGCGTCTTCCGGTTTCTTGATCGGTGCAGCCAGGCTGAAACTCAATGGACCCAGGGCAGTAATCCAGGTCACCCCCACACCAACAGAACTGGCCAGCTCACCAAAATCGAGATCGCAGGAGCTGCCATTGGCCTCCTGGGTCTTGGAACAATTGGTGTCGAAGACGTTACCCACATCCCAGAACAACGAGGTGCGCAGGGAGCGTTGATCCTTGACGAATGGCAACGGGAAGAGCATTTCCACGCCACCTTGAACCAGTACGTTGCCACCGAAGGGCAATGGATCCTGATCGTCGGTATAGCGACCATCATCACCAGGACCCGCGCCCTCGTTGAAGTTCGGCACACCCTTTATACGGGCAACGCTGGGCGTACTACGCGGGCCAAGACTGCTGTCCTCGAAGCCGCGCACCGAGTTGAAACCACCGGCGTAGTAGTGCTCATAGAACGGCAAGTCAGAAGTGGAGCCGTAGCTATCGCCGTAACCCAGCTCGGTATGGAAGCGCAGGGTGTAGTTCTCGGTAACTGGTTTGAACAGCTGACCACGGTAGTCAAGCTTGAAGAAGGACAGGTCGCTACCTGGAATCGTGCTTTCCAGCACCAAGCTCTGCGAGTGGCCACGATTAGCCAGCACACCACGATTCAGGGTCGACTCGGACCAGCCGATCGAGCCTTTCAGGTTGAGGTAGTCATCCCCTTCTTCCTCGAGGAAGTCGAGAATCTCGTCCACGGTGTAGACACCGGTATCAATGCTGTCCTGCTGAATCGTCAAGCCATATGTCAGACGCGAGGTCTCACTGATCGGATAACCAATGCTGACACCGGCGCCATAGCTGTCCACCGCATAGCTGGATACGTCGACATCGAGCTCGTCGTAATCAGTGGTGCGATAGAAGGCGTTGTAGCCCAGACTGACACCATCAGCAGTCCAGTAGGGGTCGACGAAACCAAAGCTGTAGCTGGTCTGGTATTCGCTGCGGGTCAGGCCGAGGCTGACCTTGTTACCGGTACCCAGGAAGTTGTTCTGGCTGATCGAGCCACCCAAAATCAGACCGGCGTTCTGGGCGAAGCCGACGCTGGCGGTGATCGAACCGGAGGCTTGTTCTTCAACGCTGTAGTTGACGTCAACCTGATCGTCAGTACCCGGAACCTGCGGGGTCTCGACATTGACTTCCTTGAAATAGCCCAGGCGCTCCAGACGAGTCTTGGACTGGTCGATCAGGTAGGTGGAAGCCCAACCGCCTTCCATCTGGCGCATTTCACGGCGCAACACTTCGTCTTCGGTCTTGGTGTTACCGCGGAAGTTGATGCGGTTGACGTAAGCGCGCTTGCCCGGATCAACCACAAAAGTGATGGCAACGGTCTTGTCTTCATCATTGGGTTGCGGCACGCCGTTGACGTTGGCAAAGGTATAGCCTTCGTTACCCAGGCGACGGGTGATCAGCTCGGAAGTGGTGGTCATCACCTTGCGCGAGAAGACCTGCCCCTGCTTGACCAGCAGCAGCTTGTTGATCTCTTCTTCCGGGACTTTCAGATCACCGGAGAGCTTCACTTCGCTAACGCTGTATTTCTCACCCTCTTCGACGTTGACCGTGACGTAAACATGCTTTTTGTCAGGAGTGATGGACACCTGCGTAGAGGAGATGTCCATGTTGATGTAGCCGCGATCCAGGTAATAGGAGCGAAGACGCTCCAAGTCACCGGATAGTTTTTCCCGGGCGTACTTGTCATCGTTTTTGAAGAAGGACAACCAGTTGGTGGTCTTCAGCTCGAACAGATCAACCAGGTCTTCGTCTGAAAAAACACTGTTGCCCACCACGTTGATGTGCTGGATGGCTGCAACAGAGCCTTCGTTGATATCAATTTTCAACGCTACGCGGTTACGCGGCTGCGGAATGACTTCAGCCTCGATGGTCGCCGAATATCGACCCTGGCCGACATACTGGCGCAGCAACTCGTTGCGCACGCCTTCGAGGGTGGCGCGCTGAAAGATTTCACCTTCAGCCAGGCCGGACTGCTGCAGCCCTTTCATCAGATCTTCGGTGCTGATCGCCTTGTTGCCTTCGATCTCGATACCGGAGATGGAAGGGCGCTCGACCACATTGATGACCAGTACATCGCCTTCGCGACCCAACTGGATATCCTGGAAGAAACCGGTCTTGAACAGGGAGCGAGTGGCTTCGACCAGACGATTATCGTCAGCCTGCTCACCAACGTTGAGCGGCAGAGCACCAAACAGGCTACCAGCGGAAACCCGCTGCAGGCCGTTGACGCGAATATCTGAGATGGTGAAGGACTCAGCGTGAACTTCGGCGATCATCAATGCGGCGAGCACCGCAGGTAGCAGCAGACGTTTCATGAAGTCCTTTCTTATTCCAACTGGCAATAAAGAAACTGCCGCAAAACGCGGCAGCTTCACAATTCAGCGATTTGTTACAGACGCCCCAGGTCGTTGATCAGGGCCAGCAACATCACCCCAAGCACCAGACTGATGCCAATCTGCATGCCCCAACCCTGCACCCGCTCAGAGAGTGGACGCCCACGCACCCACTCCACCAGATAAAACAGCAGATGCCCGCCATCCAGCACGGGGATAGGCAAAAGGTTGAGAACCCCCAAACTAATGCTCAGCAGGGACAGGAAATAAAGAAAATCCCCCACTCCCGACTGGGCTGAAGCGCCCGCCACTTTAGCAATGGTTATCGGCCCACTCAAGTTTTTTACCGAGAGCTCACCGACCAGCATTTTCCGTACGGAGTCAAAGGTCAGCAGGGTCATGTGCCAGGTGCGCCGCAGCCCCTCGACCGCGCCATCCAAAGGACCGTAGCGCACCTCGCGGAGCATTTCAGCCGGCCATTCGACCGCACCAACTCCCACCCCGAGATAGCCGCTGCGAGATGCCCCCTCACCACGCGCCCCAAGACTGACCTGCATTTCCAACTGCCGACCGGCGCGCTCGACAAGCAGCGACACCGACTGCCCCGGCAATTCACGCAACACATCAAGAACCTGCTGCCAGTCATCTATGCGCCGCTCACCAATGGCCAGCAAGCGATCACCAGAGCGCACCCCGGCAGCAAAAGCTGGCCCCTCAGGCTCTACTTCCTGCAGCAATGGTGGAGTAATCGGGCGCCACGGCTGAATACCCAACGAACGCAGGGGATCAGGCTCCTCAACACCCTTCTGCCACTCACGTAAAACCACCTGACGGGAGAGTTGCGCTGTAGAGCCTGGTTCCTGCAGCAACAATTCCAGCGTGCCACTCTCACCAAGACGCCGGATCAACTGCAGACTGACAGCTCCCCAGCCATTGGTAGGCTCACCATCCACAGCCAGAATTTCCTGCCCTGGCATCAGACCGGCAGCTGCCGCCAGGCTATCCGGCTGCACACTACCGATGACCGGCTTGATCTGCTGACTGCCCAACATGGCCAGCAACCAGAAGAACAAAATGGCCAGAAGAAAATTGGCGATCGGCCCGGCAGCAACAATGGCGATACGCTGCTGTACCGGCTTGCGATTGAAGGACTGCTCGATCTGATCAAGCGGCACATCGCCTTCACGCTCATCGAGCATCTTCACATAGCCACCCAGCGGGATAGCCGCGATGACAAACTCGGTACCCTGGCGATCATGCCAGCGCAGCAAGGGGCTACCGAAGCCCACAGAAAAACGCAGAACCTTGACCCCGCAGCGGCGAGCCACCCAGAAATGACCGAACTCGTGGATCGTCACCAACACCCCGAGAGCAATCAGGGTGCCAAAAATCATGTACAGCGCGCTCATCGTCTTCCTCCGGGCTCAACGCCCGTGGCGATTCAACCATTCACCGGCCAGCACCCGTGCCTGGGCATCGGCAGCCAGTACCGCATCGAGGTTTTCGACCGCAAAAGCCGCCTCGAGACTCAGCACTTCTTCGATGATACGCGCGATCTCGGGAAAGCGAATACGCCGATCAAGAAAGGCCGCGACAGCCACTTCATTGGCAGCATTGAGCAAGGCTGGCGCACTGCCACCAACCTCTGCCGCCTGACGCGCCAGGCGCAGACAAGGGAAACGCTGCTCGTCTGGGCGCTGAAAATCCAGGCGCGCGACCGCAAACAGATCCAGTGGCGCCACACCAGAATCAATACGCTCGGGCCAGGCCAATGCATGAGCAATCGGCGTGCGCATATCCGGATTGCCCAACTGAGCCAATACAGAGCCATCGACATAGTCGACCAGGGAATGAATCACGCTCTGCGGATGAATCACTACCTCGACCTGGGAAGGCTTGGCATCGAACAGCCAGCAGGCCTCGATCAGCTCCAGCCCCTTGTTCATCATGCTGGCCGAATCGACCGAGATCTTGCGCCCCATCGACCAGTTGGGATGGGCGCAGGCCTGCTCGGGACTGACCTGATCCAGCTCAGCCAGCGCTGTTTCGCGGAACGGTCCACCGGAAGCGGTCAGTAGAATGCGGCGCACACCGACAACCCCCAGCCCCCGCGCGTAGTCACCTGGCAGGCACTGGAAAATTGCATTGTGCTCGCTGTCGATCGGCAGCAGCACGGCACCACTGCGACGCACCGCCTGGATGAACAAGTCGCCGGACATCACCAGCGCTTCTTTATTGGCCAGCAATACCTTCTTGCCCGCCTCGACGGCTGCCAGGGTCGGCTGCAAACCTGCAGCACCCACAATGGCGGCCATCACTGCATCCACATCGGGATGGGCTGACACGTCACACAGCGCCTGCGCGCCCGCAAGCACCTCAGTTGGCACATCAGCCGCGCGCAACGCACGCTGTAACGCAACCGCCGAAGCTTCATCAGGCGTTACCGCAAATTGCGGGCGATGTTTGTGGCAAAGCTGCTCCAACTCCTGCAGGCGCGAAAATCCGCTCAGCGCAAAAGCCTGATAGCGCTCGGGATGCCTGGCAATCACATCCAGGGTGCTGAGACCGATCGAACCGGTCGCCCCCAAAACCGTGACCTGCTGCGGCTTACTCACAGAGCGCCCCAACCGGCCAGCCAGAGCAATACGGCAAACAGCGGTACAGCGGCAGTCAGGCTGTCGATACGATCCAGCACACCACCGTGACCGGGCAACAGGTTGCTGCTGTCCTTGATCCCGGACTGGCGCTTGAACATGCTTTCGGTCAGGTCACCAACCACCGACACCAGCACCACCAGCGCCGTGCCCGCCAGGGCCAAGACGAAGCCCTTGGTCTGCCAGCCCTGCTGCAGACCAACAGCGGTGGTGATCAGCAGACTGGCCAGCAGCCCGCCATACAGACCTTCCCAGCTTTTCCCCGGACTGACGCTCGGCGCCAGCTTGCGCTTGCCGAAAGCCTTGCCAGCGAAATAGGCGCCGATGTCAGCACCCCAGACCAGCACCATCACTGCGATGATCAGCATATTCGCCTGCGGCCATTGCTTGAGCAGCACCAAGCCCTGCCAGGCTGGCAAAAGGATCAGCAGGCCGATCAGCAACTTGCCAGGCAAGCCACCCCAATAGCGGCTACTGGTCGGATAGGTCAGCACCAGCAGGGTTGCCAGCAACCACCACAACACCGCCACACCCAGCACCCAGGGCGCCAGTGCAGGGTTGAGATAGAGCAGATAGAGCAGCGCGCCAACCACTGCGGCATAACCGACACGCAGCCCCTGCGCGGCAAAGCCGGCCAGCCGCGCCCACTCCCAGGCTCCCAAAGTGACCACTGCGCCGATAAACAGAGCAAACAGCCCACCATCGAGCAGGAAGAAACCACCCAGGGCGATCGGCAGCATAAGCAGCGCCGTGATGATCCGTTGTTTGAGCATCAGTTACGCGCCTCGGCTTCTACCTGCTCGCTGGTCTTGCCGAAGCGCCGCTGGCGGGTAGAGAAATCGGCCAGCGCCTTACGCATGGCCTCGTGTTTGAAATCCGGCCAGAACAGGTCGGAGAAATACAGCTCGGAGTAAGCCAACTGCCAAAGCAGGAAGTTGCTGATGCGGTGCTCGCCACCCGTACGGATACACAGATCCGGCAGCGGCAGATCACCAGTGGTCAGACAGCTCTGCAGCAGATCGGGCGTCAAATCTTCCGGCTGCAGATGCCCGGCCTGTACATCACGCGCCAGACGCTGTGCGGCCTGCGCGATATCCCACTGACCACCATAATTGGCCGCCACCTGCAGGACGAAGCGATTTTCACCGGCAGTGATTTGCTCGGCCTCACGCATGGCCGCCTGCAACTCCGGATGGAAGCGCGAGCGATCACCGATGATACGCAGACTGATGGCGTTCTCTTTGAGCTTCTTCGCCTCGCGGCGCAAAGCACTGAGGAACAACTCCATCAACGCCCCCACCTCTTCGGCCGGACGCTGCCAGTTCTCGCTGGAGAAGGCGAACAGGGTCAATACCTCGACCCCCGCTTCTGCGCACACCTCGATCACCGCACGCACGGCATCCACACCGGCTTTGTGTCCAGCCACGCCAGGCAGCAGACGCTTTTTCGCCCAGCGATTATTCCCATCCATGATGATGGCCACATGACGCGGCACTATCGCCTGGGCTTCCTGCTTGCTCTTGACCATGGCTAGAGAACCGTCACACCGCCATCAGATCGGTTTCTTTGCTTGCCAGCGACTTCTCCACCTCGGCGATGAACTTGTCGGTGAGCTTCTGCACGTCGTCAGCGGCGCGGCGCTCCTCGTCTTCGCTGATTTCCTTTTCCTTGACCAGGTCTTTCAACTGAGCCAGGGCATCGCGACGAATATTGCGCACCGCTACACGGGCGTTTTCCGCCTCGCCACGCGCTTGCTTGGTGAAGCCCTTGCGGGTTTCTTCGGTGAGCGCCGGCATGGAGATCAGCAGCAACTCGCCCAGGTTGGTCGGGTTGAAACCCAGACCGGAGCTCTGAATCGCCTTGTCGACGGCAGCCAGCATGTTGCGCTCGAACGCAACCACCTGCAGGGTGCGGGCATCCTTGACGGTGACGTTGGCCACCTGATTCAGCGGAGTGTCAGCACCGTAGTAAGGCACCATGACATTACCCAAAATGCTCGGGTGCGCCTGACCGGTACGAATCCGGCTGAACGCCTGGCTCAGCGATTCCAGGCTTTTCTGCATGCGTTCCTGAGTGTCTTTCTTGATCTCGTTGATCATTGGGCATCCTCCTCGATCAGGGTTCCTTCGCCGCCACCCACCACGATATTCAGCAGGGCGCCCGGCTTGTTCATGTTGAAAACCCGCAGTGGCATCTTGTGATCACGGCACAGACAGATGGCCGTCAGATCCATAACGCCGAGCTTGCGATCAAGCACCTCGTCATAGGTCAGGCGCTCGAATTTCTCTGCATTCGGGTCTTTGAAAGGATCGGCAGTGTACACGCCATCGACCTTGGTGGCTTTCAGCACCAGGTCGGCATCGATCTCGATAGCGCGCAGGCAAGCCGCCGAATCCGTGGTGAAGAACGGGTTACCGGTACCGGCAGCAAAAATTACCACCTCACCGGTAGCCAGATGGCGCAGGGCCTTGCGTCGATCGTAGTGGTCGGTGACGCCGACCATGGAAATCGCCGACATCACCGTCGCCGGAATGTTCGAGCGCTCCAGCGCATCGCGCATAGCCAGGGCGTTCATCACGGTGGCAAGCATGCCCATGTGATCCCCGGTGACCCGATCCATACCGGCGGCAGACAGGGCCGCGCCGCGGAACAGGTTGCCACCGCCGATCACCAGACCGACCTGCACACCAATACCGACCAACTGACCAACTTCCAGCGCCATGCGATCAAGCACCTTCGGATCGATCCCGAAGTCTTCCGAGCCCATCAGGGCCTCGCCGCTAAGTTTGAGCAGAATGCGTTTATAGCGAGGTTGGCGACCACTCACCTGCTGAGCCATGCGTATCTCTCCTGCGGCGTTGTTTTCTAGCGAAGCCTTGTGAGCTTCATATTTTTACCCGGCAGTCAGACCACTGCCCGGTGAATTGGTGCGGCGCGACATACGATTATGCCGCGCTTTGCAAAAGAGGCTGCACGCATAAGCGGGCAGCCTCTTCGGTACGACAGTGTAAAACCGTCTTACTGCTTGCTGGCGGCAGCCACTTGAGCAGCAACTTCGTCAGCGAAGTTGTCAACCGGCTTCTCGATGCCTTCACCGACCGCAAAGCGGGTGAAGGAAACGATTTCAGCGCCGCCCTGCTTGGCCAGAGCACCAACAGTGATTTCCGGGTTCTTGACGAAGGCTTGCTCAACCAGGCTGGCTTCGGCCAGGAACTTGGTGATACGACCGGAAATCATCTTCTCGACGATTTCAGCCGGCTTGCCCTTCATCTTGTCTTCGTTCAGCGACAGGAACACGTTCTTTTCGCGCTCGATGGCTTCAGCAGAAACCTGGCTCGGCAGCAGGAATTCCGGGTTGCTGGCAGCAACGTGCATGGCGATGTCTTTGGCCAGCTCAACAGAGCCGCCTTTCAGAGCAACGACCACGCCAATCTTGTTGCCGTGCAGGTAGGAGCCCAGTACGTCGCCTTCAACACGCGCCAGACGACGGATGTTGACGTTTTCGCCGGTCTTGCCAACCAGTACCAGACGATCAGCTTCACGGGCTTCGATCAGCGGCTCTACAGTGGTCAGCTTGTCAGCGAAAGCCTGATCAACGCTGGCAGCAACGAAGGCTTTGAAGTCGTCTTGCAGAGCCAGGAAGTCGGTCTGCGAGTTAACTTCCAGCAGAACAGCGGCTTTACCGTCGTCCTTGATGGCGATGGCGCCTTCAGCAGCGATGTTGCCCGCTTTCTTGGCGGCCTTGATGGCGCCCGAGGCACGCATGTCGTCGATGGCTTTTTCGATGTCGCCGCCAGCCTTGGTCAAGGCCTTTTTGCAATCCATCATGCCTTCGCCGGTGCGCTCGCGCAGTTCTTTAACCAGGGCTGCAGTAATTTCTGCCATGTTCTTGATCCTCTTGAATCGGTAGTCAACCAATCAACCCGGATACCGGGTACAAATTCGTAAGTGGCAAAAAGGGGGCCTAGCCCCCTTCTTGCGCAACGGGTGACGTTGGTCGCCCGCTATCAGCCTTCGCTGGCCTCGGAGGACGCTTCTTCGATGAACTCGTCAGCGCCGCCGGCAGCGTGGTTACGACCACGGATTACGGCGTCGGCCATGGCACCCATGTACAGCTGGATGGCGCGGATGGCGTCGTCGTTACCCGGGATGATGTAGTCAACGCCTTCCGGGCTGCTGTTGGTATCAACAACGCCGATAACCGGGATACCCAGTTTGTTGGCTTCGGTGATGGCAATGCGCTCGTGGTCAACGTCGATCACGAACAGAGCGTCCGGCAGACCGCCCATGTCCTTGATACCACCCAGGCTGCGATCCAGTTTTTCCAGATCACGGGTACGCATCAGGGCTTCTTTCTTGGTCAGCTTGGCGAAGGTACCGTCCTGGGATTGGACTTCCAGTTCGCGCAGGCGCTTGATCGAAGCACGGATGGTTTTGTAGTTGGTGAGCATGCCGCCCAACCAGCGATGGTCGACGTACGGCGAGCCGCAGCGTGCAGCTTCGTCAGCCACGATCTTGCCAGCGGAGCGCTTGGTACCCACGAAGAGAATCTTGTTCTTGCCGTTGGCCAGCTTCTCAACGAAAGACAGAGCTTCGTTGAACATCGGCAGGGTTTTTTCGAGGTTGATGATGTGGATCTTGTTGCGCGCACCGAAAATGTACTTGCCCATTTTCGGGTTCCAGTAACGGGTCTGGTGGCCGAAGTGCACACCGGCCTTCAGCATATCGCGCATATTGACTTGGGACATGATAGTTCCTTGATAAGTCGGGTTAGGCCTCCACGCATCCCGCTATCCAACCTTTGCAGGCACCCAGGATAACGTGTCGATACGTGTGCGGATTAAAGCCTCACGAGCCCACAGCCCGTAAAGCGGCGCGTTTTATACCATAGAAAGCCGCACCAAGCTAGCGCAAAGCACTGACAGCCACTCACCACAACAAGCCCACCCGGCACCTGCACGCGCTGCCGCCGGCCGGTTGCTTTCTGCTAGAATCGCGGCCTTCCCTGTTTTTGCCTTGCGCCGCCGGCGCCGAGAGAGACTGCATGACCGTCACCATCAAGACTCCCGCAGAAATCGAAAAAATGCGCGTCGCCGGCCGCCTGGCCGCCGAAGTGCTGGAGATGATCGGCGAGCACGTCAAACCCGGCGTCACCACCGAAGAAATCGACCGCATCTGCCACGACTATATTGTCAACGTGCAAAAGGCCATCCCGGCACCGCTCAACTATGGCGCTGCACCGGGCCGCCCAGGTTTCCCCAAGTCGATCTGCACCTCGCTCAACCATGTGGTCTGCCACGGCATCCCCAACGAGAAGCCGCTGAAAGACGGCGACGTGCTGAACATCGACGTCACCGTGATCAAGGACGGCTACCACGGCGACACCAGCAAGATGTTCATGGTCGGCAAGGTGCCGGAGTGGGCGATCAAGCTGGCCCAGGTGACCCAGGAATCGATGTACAAGGGCATCCAGCTGGTCAAGCCGGGCGCACGCCTGGGCGACATCGGCGAAGTAATCCAGAAGCATGCAGAGAAGCACGGCTTCAGCGTGGTCCGCGAATACTGCGGACACGGCATTGGCGCGGTATTCCACGAAGAACCGCAAGTACTGCATTACGGCCGCGCCGGCACCGGCATGGAGCTCAAGGAAGGCATGACCTTCACCATCGAGCCAATGATCAACCAGGGCCGCCCGGAAACCCGCCTGCTCGGTGATGGCTGGACCGCCATCACCAAGGATCGCAAGCTCTCCGCCCAATGGGAGCACACCGTACTGGTTACCGCAGACGGCTACGAGATCCTCACCCTGCGCAGCGATGACACCCTGCCGCGCACCTCAGCCTGAGCCCACACATATAGATAGAAGGTAGGCACGCATGCCGCAGATGGACCCGGAGTTGTTTGATCGCGGCCAGTTCCAGGCAGAACTGGCGCTCAAGTCCAGCCCCATCGCCGCCTTCAAGAAAGCCCTCAAGCAGGCCCGCGAAGTGCTCGACGGGCGCTTTCGCGAGGGCCGCGACATCCGCCGCCTGATCGAAGATCGCGCCTGGTTCGTCGACCAGATCCTGCAGGAAGCCTGGAAGCGCTTCGACTGGAGCGAGGACGCCGACATCGCCCTGCTGGCAGTCGGCGGCTATGGCCGTGGCGAGCTGCACCCCAAGTCCGATATCGACCTGCTGATCCTGCTAGACAGCGCCGACCATGAAGTCTTCCGCACCCCAATTGAGGGCTTCCTTACCCTGCTCTGGGACATCGGCCTGGAAGTCGGCCAGAGCGTGCGCTCGGTGGATGAGTGCGCCGAAGAAGCCCGCGCCGACCTGACGGTAATCACCAACCTGATGGAAAGCCGCACCATCGCCGGCCCAGAGCGCCTGCGCCTGCGCATGCAAGAAGTCACCAGCAGCGAGCGCATGTGGCCAAGCAAGGATTTCTTCCTGGCCAAGCGCAAAGAGCAACAAGCTCGCCACCGCAAGTACAACGACACCGAGTACAACCTCGAACCCAATGTAAAAGGGTCGCCCGGCGGCCTGCGTGACATCCAGACCATCCTCTGGGTGGCCCGCCGCCAACTCGCCACTCTCAACCTGCATTCGCTGGTCCAGGAAGGTTTTCTGGTCGACAGCGAATACAGCATGCTTGCTGCCAGCCAGGAGTTTCTGTGGAAGGTGCGCTACGCCCTGCACATGCTCGCCGGCCGCGCCGAAGACCGCCTACTGTTCGACCATCAGCGCAAGATCGCCGCCCTCCTAGGCTTCGAAGACGGCGACGGACGCATGGCCGTCGAGCGCTTCATGCAGAAGTATTACCGTGTGGTCATGGGCGTCGCCGAGCTGAGTGAACTGATCAACCAGCACTTCGAGGAAGTCATCCTGCGGGCTGGCGAATGCGGCCAGGCACAACCGCTGAACAGCCGTTTCCAGCTGCGTGACGGCTATATCGAAGTGACCAGCCCGGGCGTATTCAAGCGCACTCCGTTCGCCATCCTCGAAGTCTTCGCCCTGATGGCCCAGCACCCCGAAATAAAGGGTGTGCGCGCCGACACCATCCGCCTGCTGCGCGACAGTCGCCACCTGATCGATGACGATTTCCGCCGAGATATTCGCAATACCAGCCTATTCATCGAGCTGTTCAAATCCCCCCAGGGCATCCACCGCAACCTGCGCCGGATGAACCGCTACGGCATCCTTGGCCGCTACCTGCCAGAATTCGGCCTGATCGTCGGACAGATGCAACACGACCTGTTCCACATCTATACGGTCGATGCGCACACGCTGAACCTGATCAAGCACCTGCGCAAACTCAAGTGGCCGGAGCTGGCGGAGAAATTCCCGCTGGCCAGCAAACTGATCGACAAGCTGCCCAAACCCGAACTGATCTACCTCGCCGGCCTCTATCACGACATCGGCAAGGGCCGCGGCGGCGACCATTCGGAACTGGGCGCGGTGGACGCCGAAGCCTTCTGCGTACGCCACCAGCTGCCAACCTGGGATACCCGCCTGATCACCTGGTTGGTGCAGAACCACCTGGTGATGTCGACCACCGCCCAGCGCAAGGACCTCTCCGACCCACAGGTGATCTTCGACTTCGCCCAACAAGTCGGCGACCAGACCCGCCTGGATTACCTGTACGTACTGACTGTGGCCGACATCAACGCCACCAACCCCAGCCTGTGGAACTCCTGGCGCGCCAGCCTGCTGCGCCAGCTGTACACCGAAACCAAGCGCGCCCTGCGCCGTGGCCTGGAAAACCCGCTGGATCGCGAAGAACAGATCCGCCAGACACAGAACTCGGCAATCGACATACTGGTGCGTGGCGGCATCGATCAGGACGACGCCGAGCAGCTGTGGAGCCAGCTCGGCGATGACTACTTCCTGCGCCACACCGCTGCCGACGTGGCCTGGCACACCGAAGCCATCCTCCAGCACCCGGCCGGCAACGACCCGCTGGTGCTGATCAAGGAAACCGCCCAGCGCGAGTTCGAGGGCGCCACGCAGATCTTCATCTACGCGCCGGACCAGCACGACTTCTTCGCCGTGACCGTGGCAGCCATGGACCAGCTCAACCTGAACATCCATGACGCCCGCGTGATCACCTCCACCAGCCAGTTCACCCTCGACACCTATATCGTTCTGGATACCGAAGGCGGACGCATCGGCGACAATCCGGCACGCATCAAGCAGATCCGCGAAGGCCTGATCAACGCCCTGAAGAATCCGGACGACTATCCGAACATCATCCAGCGCCGCGTGCCGCGCCAACTCAAGCACTTCGCCTTTGCGCCACAAGTGAGCATCCATAACGATGCCCAACGCCCGGTGACCGTGATCGAATTGACCGCCCCGGATCGCCCCGGCCTGCTGGCGCGGATCGGCAAGATCTTCCTGGACTTTGACCTGTCACTGCAGAACGCCAAGATCGCCACCCTGGGTGAGCGCGTGGAAGACATTTTCTTCATCACCGATACGCACAACCAGCCACTGTCTGACCCCGAACTGTGCGCCCAGCTACAGGACGCCATCGTCCAGCAGCTGTCGCAAGCCCACGGCGAAAGCCAGAGCACTGGCACCATCAGCATCTGACCCGGGCCGCCAGGCCCGCACCGCGCAAGAAAGAGACGTTATGAACCACGCCCTGACCCAGCTGCAGCCCTACCCCTTCGAGAAACTGCGCACCCTGCTTGCCGGCGCGCAGCCGCCAGCAGACAAACGCCCGATCGCCCTGTCTATCGGCGAACCCAAGCACAAGTCGCCGGCCTTTGTGGCCGAAGCACTGAGCGCCAATCTCGATCAGCTGGCCGTCTATCCGACCACCCTGGGCATCCCGGCCCTGCGTGAAGCCATCGCCGCCTGGTGCGAGCGACGCTTCAAGCTGCCGGCCGGCTGGCTGGATGCCGCGCGCCACGTGCTGCCGGTCAATGGCACCCGCGAGGCGTTGTTCGCCTTCACTCAGACCGTAGTGAATCGAGAGAGCCAGGGCCTGGTGGTCAGCCCCAACCCGTTCTACCAGATCTACGAGGGCGCAGCCCTGCTCGCTGGCGCCACCCCGCATTACCTGCCCTGCCTGGAAGCCAACGACTTCAATCCGGACTTCGACGCCGTACCGGCAGATGTCTGGCAACGCTGCCAGATCCTCTTCCTTTGCTCGCCCGGCAACCCCACCGGCGCCCTGGTGCCGCTGGAACAGCTGAAGAAACTGATTGCTCTGGCCGATGAGCACGACTTCGTCATCGCCGCCGACGAGTGCTACAGCGAGCTGTATTTCGACGAAGACAACCCGCCACCGGGCCTGCTCAGCGCCTGTGCCGAGCTGGGCCGCAGCGACTTCAAGCGCTGCGTGGTGTTCCACAGCCTGTCCAAACGCTCCAACCTGCCGGGCCTGCGCTCCGGCTTCGTGGCCGGCGATGCCGACATTCTGAAATCATTCCTGCTGTACCGTACCTACCACGGCTGCGCCATGCCGGTGCAGACCCAGCTGGCCAGCGTTGCCGCCTGGAACGACGAAGCCCACGTGCGCGCCAACCGCGACCTGTACCGCGAGAAGTTCGCCGCCATGCTCGACATCCTCGGCCCGGTCATGGACGTGCAGCGCCCCGACGGCGGCTTCTACCTGTGGGCCAAGACGCCGGGCGACGACAGCCAGTTCACCCGCGAACTGTTCGCCCAGCAGCACGTCACCGTGGTACCCGGCTCCTACCTGTCACGCGAAGTGAACGGCGACAACCCGGGCGCCGGCCGCGTGCGCATGGCCCTGGTCGCACCGCTGGCTGAGTGCGTGGAAGCCGCCGAGCGCATTCGCCAGTTTCTGCGCGGTTAGTGGCCTGTGCGGCTAATCCATGCATCAAAGTTCGAGTGCCAGGGTTTGCCAGACAAGGCGCCGCGACGAGTCGTAGCAGGGCTACGGTGAGGAGCGGCAACGCCGTATGGCGAAGTTTGGCGCCAAAATTGAGTATTTGAATTAGCCAAACAGGCCACTCGCTACTTGGCCTGGTGACCGACCTGGATGGCATGGAAGGTCACCCGCCCACCCTCGGTGGCCGGACCCTGGTTATCCGGGATGTAGTTGCCGGTCTTGAAGTAGAACGCCTTCTTCGCCCAGGCACTATTGACCGTGGTGCTGTATTGCATGCCCGCCACATTCACATCCAGT
Organism: uncultured Pseudomonas sp.; assembly: GCA_964518735.1. Lineage (GTDB taxonomy): Bacteria > Pseudomonadota > Gammaproteobacteria > Pseudomonadales > Pseudomonadaceae > Aquipseudomonas. The sequence continues at coordinate 128,386 of CAZFKQ010000009.1, read as the reverse complement.
CGACCGCTCGGCGAGACCTTGAAGGAATAATCGAAAGCCGTATTGAGCGGCATGCTCTTGTAAGTCAGCACCACCGGACTGGCACTGTCTGTCGGCTTCTTGCGCAAGGTGACATCCAGGTAACCGACACCCTGAACCAGGCGATAGCTGAGCTTGAGGAAAGGGTACGGATTATCCTTGGCATGTATCTGCCCGACGATCACCCCACCCGCTGACGGCAACTGATTGACCTCCAGCCGCGCACTGAGGGTGGCTGTACCCTCGGTGTACTTCCAGTTGCGCGGACTCCCATCGGCATACGCTTCGCGCAACTCGGTGCGCGGGTAGTCGCTGAGGTTGGTACTGGTGCCACTGACCGGGGCCCAGAACTGGATGGAGCTGCCCGCAGGCTTGAAATACTGGTCGTTGTAACCTGCCACCAGCTGCGGGCTTTCAATGACGATAACGGGGTTTCCTTCCGGGATCGACAGATCCCAATGGCTAAGATCAATCATGGCGTGCACCTCTCTACTTCGCACCTCGCGCAGGGTAGACAGTTAGAAACTGATTAATTTTCGACCAGGTCTCATATTGAATCGCCGTTCGTCTGACGCCATTTATTCGGCACACCACTGGAAACACTGCGAAACCGGTCGAAAGCAACCGGGCATGGCATAATTACCGGCTGATTGCACCGACCGTTCAATTGCTTGCGGAGAGCACGCAGAGTGAGCAAAACCAGCGAAAGCCTATGCCTTTACGGCATCAAGGCCTGTGACACGATGAAGAAGGCCCGCACCTGGCTCGACGAACAGGGCGCCACCTATGCCTTCCATGACTACAAGGTTGCCGGCATCGACCGCGATCGCCTGCAGAAGTGGTGCGCCGAGCACGGCTGGCAAACCGTGCTCAATCGTGCTGGAACTACCTTCCGCAAACTCGACGACGCCCAGAAAAGCGATCTCGACGAAGCCCGCGCCATTGAATTGATGCTGGCTCAGCCCTCGATGATCAAACGCCCGGTTCTCGACTTGGGCAATAAAACCCTGGTGGGGTTCAAGCCCGAGCTGTACGCCGCTGCGCTGAACTGACCCATCCACGACTTCGCCTGGCTGCGCGCCGGCCCGATCCAACCTAATTCAGCAAGAGGAATTGCCATGTCTACCCAACTGTTCAGCATCGCCTTCGGTGTCGGCACCCAGAACCGCCAGGGCAGCTGGCTGGAAGTTTTCTACGCCCAACCGCTGCTGCACCCGCTCGCCGCGCTGTCTGACAAGGCTGCACAGAAGCTTGGCTACACCGGCGGCAACCAGGCCATTGCCTTTACCACCCAGCAGGCCGCCGAGCTGGCAGAAAGCCTCAAAGGCATCGACGCTGCCCAGGCCGCCCTGCTCACCCGCCTGGCCGAAAGCCACAAGCCGCTGGTCGCCACCTTCCTCGATAGCGATACAGCCCTGACCAGCACTCCCGAGGCCTACCTCAAACTGCACCTGCTGTCGCATCGCCTGGCCAAGCCGCACGGCCTGAACCTGACCGGCATCTTCCCGCTGCTGCCGAACGTGGCCTGGACCAGCCAGGGTGCCGTCGACCTGGCCGAGCTGGCAGAGCGCCAACTGGAAGCACGCCTGAAGGGCGAGCTGCTGGAAGTATTCTCGGTGGACAAGTTCCCCAAGATGACCGACTACGTGGTGCCGGCCGGTGTGCGCATCGCCGACAGCGCCCGTGTGCGCCTGGGCGCCTACATCGGTGAAGGCACCACGGTGATGCACGAAGGCTTCGTCAACTTCAACGCCGGCACCGCCGGGCCGGGCATGATCGAAGGCCGTGTCTCCGCTGGCGTGTTCGTCGGCAAAGGCTCGGACCTGGGCGGCGGCTGCTCGACCATGGGCACCCTGTCCGGTGGTGGCAATATCATCATCAGCGTCGGCGAAGGCTGCCTGATCGGCGCCAACGCCGGCATCGGCATCCCGCTGGGCGACCGCAGCACCGTGGAATCCGGCCTGTACATCACCGCCGGCACCAAGGTCGCCCTGCTCGATGAGCAGAACAACCTGGTCAAGGTGGTCAAGGCCCGCGAACTGGCCGGCCAGGCTGACCTGCTGTTCCGCCGCAACTCGCAGACCGGCGCGGTGGAGTGCAAGACCAATAAAACGGCCATTGAGCTGAACGAGGCCCTGCACGCGCACAACTGAAAATCGGTCTGAAGCTGCTGCGCTAGGCCATGCGGCGTTGAAATCAGGCTCAGGCTGCTCATTTACACTCAGTAAACTCCGCGCCCTCGCCTGATTTCGCCTTGCCTGGCCGTCGCTCGCGACGCTTCAGCTCCGATTTTCGGCCGCGTGATGATGAACAGGCCGGGCCCATGCCCGGCCTGTCTATTTATACTCAGCACATCTCCCAGTAGTGCCGCAGCCCATGCCCCTGACCTCCCCCTGGCGCGCCGACTTCCCCGGCATCCTGGCCCTAGACAGCGAAGGCCAGACCTATCTGGACAGCGCCGCCACCGCGCAGAAGCCACAGGCCATGCTCGACAGCCTGCTCAGCTACTACGCCGGTGGTGCGGCCAATGTGCACCGCGCCCAGCACCTGCCGGGCGAGCGGGCCACTCGTGCCTTCGAGGCCAGCCGGAGCAAGGTGGCGCAGTGGTTGAATGCAGCCAGCGCCGAGGAAATCATCTTCACTCGCGGCACCACCGAATCCCTCAACCTGCTGGCCTATGGTCTGGAACATCTGTTCAGCAGTGGCGACGAGATCGTCATCAGCGCCCTGGAACACCACGCCAACCTGCTGCCTTGGCAGCAACTGGCACAGCGCCGAGGGCTCAAACTGGTGGTGCTGCCGCTGGACGATCGGGGGCAGATCGACCTAACCGAGGCCGCCACGCTGATCGGCCCGCGCATGCGCCTGCTGGCCGTGTCACAACTCTCCAACGTGCTCGGGCGCTGGCAGCCGCTGGATAAACTGCTGGCCCTGGCCAAAGCACAAGGCGCCCTGAGCGTGGTCGACGGCGCCCAGGGCGTGGTGCACGGCCGACATGATGTGCAGACCCTTGATTGCGACTTCTACGTCTGCTCCAGTCACAAGCTGTATGGCCCGGACGGCGTCGGCCTGCTCTACGGCCGTGGCACGGCCCTGGCACAGCTGCGCCACTGGCAGTTCGGCGGCGAAATGGTGCTGGAAGCCGACTACCAGCACGCACGCTTTCGCCCCGCGCCGCTGGGCTTCGAGGCCGGGACCCCGGCGATTTCCAGCGTGATCGCTCTCGGCGCCAGCCTGGATTACCTGGCCGGGCTGGATCAGGCGGCAGTGATCGGCCATGAGACTGCCCTGCACGCCAGACTGCTGGCCGGTTTGCGCGCTCGCGAAGGCATCCAGCTGCTCGGCGCGCCGCAGGTAGCCTTGGCCAGCTTCACCGTGAACCATGTACACAGCGCCGACCTGGCCCATCTGCTCACCGAGCAAGGCATCGCCGTGCGCGCCGGCCATCACTGCGCCATGCCACTGCTAAAGAATCTGGGACTGCCGGGGGCGATCCGCGTGTCGCTCGGTTTGTACAACGATGGCGATGATCTGGCGCGCTTCTTCGTCGCTCTGGACAAGGCCCTGGAGCTGCTGCGATGAACCTGCCGGACAGCGCCCGCGAAGCCCTAGCTGCCTTCGACGACTGCCCCGGCTGGGAGCAGCGCGCACGCCTGCTGATGCAGTGGGGCGAACGCCTGGCGCCGCTGAGCGAGGCGGAAAAACAGCAAGCCAACCGCGTGTCGGGCTGCGAAAGTCAGGTCTGGCTGGTCGCTGACGTGCAAGAGGGGCGTTGGCAGTTTCGCGCAACCAGCGATGCGCGACTGATTCGCGGCCTGCTGGCGGTGTTGCTGGCGCGCATCGACGGGCTCTCGGCAAGCGAACTGGCGGTCCTTGATCTGCCCGACTGGTTCAATCAGCTGGGGCTGGCCCGCCAGTTATCCCCCTCGCGCAGCAATGGCCTGAATGCCGTGCTACAGCGCATGCGCGAACTGGTAACGGCGTCGAATCGGCACTGATGCCGCTTTCGCCACGCCGCGATCAGCTATGCTGCGCGCCCCTCAACTCAAGGAATGAGTCATGCGCACATTCGTTCGCCCTGGCCTGGCCGCCCTAGCGTCCCTCGCCACGTTCTACCTGAGCCTGCAACTGTTACTGCCGCGGGCACTGGCCCTGCTGCCGCAGCAGTTTTATGCGGTAATTCCGGTAGAGCCCTTTGCTCTCAATCTCTGGCTGTCTGCCCTGCTGGCGGGTATCTGTCTGGCCATGCTGGCATCACGGCAGCGGCTTGCGGGGATCGGCATGTTCGCCGCCAGCCTCGCCGGCATCATCCTGGTGACATTCGGCTTGAGCCTGTGCAGCGCGGCTGAAATTCAGCGGATCGAGACCGCGCTGGCGAACATGCCCAGCTACAACCTCGGCCAGACGCCACACGAGCCCATCCCCATCGAGCCCGCCGCGACGACGGTCAGCTACAAGTGCGTCCTGCCTGATGAGCGTGTGAGCAGCATGCTGAGCATCGCCGGGGATTACAGCAGCAGCCTGCTGGGGTTAACCCTGGGTTGCCTGCTGGTGCCGCGCAGGCTCCGCAGACAGCAGGCGCAACCAGCCTAGCGGGCCGCCCTCAGCCGCGCTGACGCTGAGTCAGGCCACGCAGAAAGTTGCGCAACACCTGGTCGCCACACAGGCGGAAGTTCTTGTGCCCCGGCTTGCGGAACAGCGCACTCAGCTCGGCCTTGGTCATCGGCAGGTCGGCGGCCTGGAGGATGGCGTGCATGTCGTCATCCTTCAGTTCGAAGGCCACACGCAGCTTCTTCAGGATGGTGTTGTTGGTCAGGCGTTTCTCCACCGGCATGACCGGGCGGCTGTCGTCCTTGCCACGCTTGAAGAACACCAGGCCATCGAGGAAATGCGCCAGCATCTCGTCGCGGCAGGGTACGAAGCCTTCTTCGTCTTCCTTGAGCAGATAGGCGGCGACATCGGCTTCGCTCAGCGAGTAGTCGGCCAGCTGGCATATCTCGACCAGTTTGGCATCACTGACATCCAGCAGGTAGCGCAGGCTGCGCAGCACATCGTTGTTGATCATCGGTACATCTCATAAGGCCCGGCAAACGCGGGAAAGGCGCGATTATACGGGCAGCGGGCCACCAGCAAGTCAGATAAAAGCAAAAGCCGTTCTCTCTCACTTGCGCGGCGCCCAGCTATCCGGCTCACCGCGGTACAACGCCCGCTGCAGTTCCTGCAACTCGTCGCGCTCGGCGAAACGGCTAAGACTTTCGTTGAACAACCGCAGCACCTCCAGGGACGCCGGATCATCCTTGCGAAACAGCAGGCGCAACGGCTCGGTGCTCAACTGGCGTGGGTGATGGGTAATGCTGGCCAGTTCAACGGCAGAGAAATGCTGACGCAGCAGGCTGTAGCCCACCGCCCGATCCTGTGGATGCAGGTCGATGCGCCCCAGGACCAGAAGGCGGAAAGCGATACCTTCCTTGCTGTTCTGCAGCACCTTGAAGCCACCTCCTTGCAGAGCGGCATCAAACATCGGCCCATAGGAATAGCCCAGCGTGGTACCGATGCGATAAGGCCGCAGGTCGTCGCTGCCACGCCAATCGAACGCCAGGTCCTTGCGGTGAAACAGGACGATTTCGCCACGCACCAGCGGCGCGCTGCACACCCCATACTGCAGGCGCTTGGGCGTACAGCTGTAGGGCATGATGGCCTCCAGCTCGCCATGCTGGAGCATCAGGACATTGCGATCCCACGGATAAAACAGGTACTCGACCCGGTAACCCGCCTCGGCGAACACCGCGCTGACCAGTCGGCCAAGGGCGCCGCCATCCGCACGCTGCTGATCGACATAAGGCGCCCAGTCGCCAGTACCGATGCGTACGCTCTGTTGTGCCTGCACCGCACCGGCAAGCAGCAGGCAGATCAGCGACAGGCAGAACTTCACACTCATGCAGCGCAATTGATGTCACCTCAGGCACAAACCACGACTGCGTCCTGGCGGCTGATCCCCGTCCCTGCTTGTCAGTTCAGCGTAGCCGAGTACACCTATTAGTCCGAGCGCAGGCGCTCCGCCGGTCGCCTGGCACCAGCCACCAGCTTGTCGATGATTTTCGCCGCCGCAACCATGCCGAAACTGGCGGTCACCATCATCGCCGAGCCGAAGCCTCCGGCGCAGTCCAGGCGGGTGCCGTCGCCGGGCATGACCTTGCTCAGGCACACGCTGCCATCGGGCAACGGGTAGCGCAGCTGTTCACGCGAATAGACGCAGGTGATGCTGTAAGTGCGCCCCGGCGTGCGCGAAAAGCTGTAATCGCGGCGCAGCAGCGAGCGCACCTTGGCGATCAGTGGGTCGTTGACGGTCTTGTTGAGGTCGGCAATTTCGATCTTGGTCGGATCGATCTGACCACCAGCGCCGCCGGTGGCAACGATCTGGATCTTGCGCCGCTTGCACCAGGAGATCAGCGCCGCCTTGGCCGCCACACTGTCGATGCAATCGATTACCGCATCCAGTTCCTCGGTGATGTACTCGGCCATGGTTTCGCGGGTAACGAAGTCAGCCACCGCATGCACCACGCAGGCCGGATTGATGGCGCGAATGCGCTCGGCCATGACCTCGACCTTGGCCTTGCCCACCGCGCCACTGAGGGCATGCACCTGGCGATTGGTATTGGTGATGCAGACATCGTCCAGGTCGAACAGGGAAATTTCGCCGACGCCCGAACGGGCCAGTGCCTCGGCCGCCCAGGAGCCCACACCGCCAATACCGACCACTGCCACATGAGCCGCCTGCAGGCGCTGCAGGCCCTCTACGCCATAGAGCCGGGCAATGCCACCAAACCGCTGATCATCTGTCGCCATACCGCCACCCTCGCAAACCGGCCGGCATTATAGGGGCCTGTGGCGCAGGACTCACCCTGCAGCCATCGGAAACCGGCACCACGCTAAATCGTCTACCCTGCGGCAGGCCCCGTGCGCCGGGGCTGGCGACCTGTACAGCCTGCGGACAGGGGAGTAGCATGCGCGCCGACTGGCGTTCGCCTGATCGTCCCCCTGCTCTACCCTGCGGAACCTGAAAAACAGCCATGCCTACGCGCAAATTCGGACTCAACCTGGCAGTCTTCGTGGCGGTCGCCGCCCTGTTCACTGGCATCTGGGCACTCTATAACCGCCCAGTCAGCGCCCCGGACTGGCCGGAACAGATTTCCGGCTTTTCCTACTCGCCTTTCCGTGCCGGACAAAACCCGCAGCAAAATACCTACCCGAGCGCTGCGCAGATCCGCGCCGACCTGGAATTGCTGACCCGTCACACCGACAACATCCGCACCTATTCGGTCGACGGCATGCTGGCCAATATCCCCGAGTTGGCTGAAGAGTTTGGCCTGCGCGTGACCCTGGGTATCTGGATCAGTCCGGACCTGGAGCGCAACGAGCGCGAGATCGCCAAAGCCATCGAAATCGCCAACAACTCGCGCAGCGTCGTCCGCGTGGTGGTCGGCAACGAAGCCCTGTTCCGCACCGAGGTGACTCCGGAAAACCTGATTGCCTACATCGACCGCGTGCGCGCGGCGGTCAAGGTGCCGGTGACCACCTCCGAGCAGTGGCACATCTGGCAGGAACACCCCGAACTGGCCAAGCACGTCGACCTGATCGCCGCCCACGTGCTGCCCTACTGGGAGTTCGTGCCGATGGAGGACTCCACCGAGTTCGTCCTCGAGCGTGCCAAGGACCTGAGAAAACTCTTCCCGAAAAAACCGCTGCTGCTCTCCGAAGTCGGCTGGCCGAGCAACGGCCGCATGCGCGGCGGCGCCGATGCCTCCCAAGCCGACCAGGCCATCTACCTGCGCACCCTGGTCAACGCACTGAACGCCAAGGGCTATAACTACTTCGTCATCGAAGCCTTTGACCAGCCGTGGAAAGCCAGCGACGAAGGCTCGGTCGGCGCCTACTGGGGCGTCTACAACCTCGATCGCCAGCCCAAGTTCGCCTTCGAAGGTCCGGTGGTGGCCATTCCGCAATGGCGCCTGCTGGCCATCGCTTCAGTGGTACTGGCGCTGCTGACCCTGGCCCTGATGCTGATCGACGGCAGTGCCCTGCGTCAGCGTGGACGCACCTTCCTGACCTTCGTCGCCTTCGCCGGTGGCTCGGTACTGGTGTGGATCGGCTATGACTTCAGTCAGCAATACAGCACCTGGTTCAGCACCATCGTCGGCCTGCTGCTTGGTATTGGCGCCTTTGGTGTATTCATCGTGCTGCTCACCGAGGCCCATGAACTGGCCGAGACCGCCTGGACCCGCACCCGCCGCCGACCGTTCCTGCCGGTACTGACCGACACCGCCTACCGACCCAAGGTGTCGATCCATGTGCCCTGCTACAACGAGCCGCCGGAGATGGTCAAACAGACCCTCGACGCCCTCGCTGCGCTGGATTATCCGGACTACGAAGTCCTGATCATCGACAACAACACCAAGGACCCGGCTGTGTGGGAGCCGGTGCAGGCCTACTGCGAGCAGCTTGGCCCACGCTTCCGCTTCTTCCATGTGGCGCCGCTGCACGGCTTCAAGGGCGGCGCGCTGAACTACATCCTGCCGCATACCGCGCCAGACGCCGAAGTGGTGGCAGTCATCGACTCCGACTACTGCGTCGACAAGAACTGGCTCAAGCACATGGTGCCGCACTTCAGTGACCCGAAGATCGCCGTGGTGCAGTCGCCGCAGGACTACCGCGACGGCAACGAAAGCACCTTCAAGAAACTCTGTTACGCCGAGTACAAGGGCTTCTTCCATATCGGCATGGTGACCCGCAACGACCGCGACGCGATCATTCAGCACGGCACCATGACCATGATCCGCCGCACGGTGATGGACGAACTGCGCTGGGCCGACTGGACCATCTGCGAAGACGCCGAGCTCGGCCTGCGCGTCTTCGAAAAAGGCTATAGCGCCGCCTATGCCCACGAGAGTTTCGGCCGGGGGCTGATGCCGGACACCTTTATCGACTACAAGAAGCAGCGTTTCCGCTGGGCTTACGGCGCCATCCAGATCATGAAAGGCCACGCGCGCAGCCTGTTCCTCGGCAAAGGCTCCGAACTGAAACCCGGCCAGCGCTACCACTTTGTTGCCGGCTGGCTGCCGTGGATCGCCGATGGCCTGAATATATTCTTCACCGTCGGCGCCCTGCTCTGGTCGGCCGCCATGATCATCGTGCCGCAGCGGGTCGATCCGCCACTGATGATCTTTGCCATCCCGCCGCTGGCGCTGTTCTTCTTCAAGCTGGGCAAGATCCTGTTCCTCTACCGTCAGGCCATGGGCGTCGACCTGGTGCGTTCGTTCCAGGCAGCGCTAGCCGGCCTGGCGCTGTCGCACACGATTGCCAAGGCAGTGCTCTACGGCACCTTTACCAAGACCATCCCGTTCTTCCGCACGCCGAAGATGGCCAGCAACCACGGCATCCTGGTGGCCCTGGTCGAAGCCCGCGAGGAAGTCTTCATCATGCTCCTGCTGTGGGGCGCGGCCGTGGGTATTGGTATCGTCCAGGGCTTCCCCAGCGCCGATGTGAAGTTCTGGGTGGCCATGCTGCTGGTGCAGTCACTGCCCTACCTGGCAGCGCTGATCATGGCCCTGCTGTCGTCCCTGCCCAAACCGGCGGAAGACGAAGTGGTGCAGCCCGCCTGATCCTAGGGTGGATGTCGCTCTGTACATCCACCATGGCCACGCTCGGCGGATCGATGCAGCGCGATCCACCCTAGGTGTCACCCCATCGAAACGGCGGCCTTGGGCCGCCGTTTTGCTTTAAGATGGCGACCTTTTCAGAATTCCGCTGCCCCGGAGCCGCAATGACCGCCCTCTCCCCCGCCCTTACGCCCACCCTTGAACTGGCCTGCGACCTGATCCGCCGCCCGTCCGTGACCCCGGTTGACGAAGGTTGCCAGGAACTGATGATGCGCCGCCTGGCTGCCGCCGGTTTTGCGCTGGAGCCGATGCGAATCGAGGAAGTGGATAACTTCTGGGCCCATCGTGGTGGAGAAGGTCCGGTACTGTGCTTCGCCGGGCATACCGACGTGGTGCCCACCGGCCCGCTGCAGTCCTGGCAGCACCAGCCGTTCAATGCGCTGATCGACGAAGACGGCATGCTCTGCGGTCGTGGCGCGGCAGACATGAAGGGCAGCCTGGCGTCGATGATCATCGCCGTCGAGCGCTTCGTCGCCGATCACCCAAACCACAAGGGCGCGATTACTTTCCTCATCACCAGCGACGAGGAAGGTCCGGCCCAGCATGGCACCAAGGCCGTGGTCGAGCGCCTGCGCGAACGCGGCGAGCGTCTGGACTGGTGCATCGTCGGCGAACCGTCGAGCACCACCCTGGTCGGTGACGTGGTCAAGAACGGCCGGCGCGGCTCCCTTGGCTGCACCCTGACCGTGCGCGGCAAACAGGGCCACGTGGCCTACCCGCACCTGGCCCGCAACCCCATTCATCTGGCCGCTCCGGCCCTGGCCGAACTGGCCGCCGAACACTGGGACAACGGCAACGCCTACTTCCCGCCGACCAGCTTCCAGGTCTCCAACCTGAATGCCGGTACTGGCGCGACCAACGTCATTCCCGGCGAACTGAAAGCGGTGTTCAACTTCCGTTTCTCCACCGAGTCCACGGTCGAAGGCCTGCAGCAGCGCGTACGCGCCATCCTCGACAAACATGGCCTGGACTATGAACTGGACTGGGCGCTATCCGGCCTGCCGTTCCTCACCCAGCCGGGTGACCTGCTCGACGCAGTGGCGGCCAGTATCAAGAGCGTCACCGGACGCGAGACCATGCCATCGACCTCCGGCGGCACCTCGGACGGACGCTTTATCGCCACCCTCGGCACCCAGGTAGTCGAACTGGGCCCGGTCAACGCCACCATCCACCAGATCGACGAGCGCGTGCTGGCCAGCGACCTGGATGTGCTGACCGAAATCTACTATCAAACCCTGGTCAACCTGCTGGCATGAAAGTCCATGAACATGCCTGCTGCGCACCCCGATAGCTGCGTGACTCGCGATGCTCGCCCTTCGGGCCCGCCTGCGGCGGTTCAGCCGCAAGCGGCTGTGAGGCGGTACTCGCTCCTCGCCTATCTATTTGATATGTCTCGTCGCTGCGTTCCGTCCGCCTTGCTCTCGGGGCGCTCGCGACGGCCTGTTAATGGATTTTTCGCATGTTGACCTGCCCGCTCTGCCAGCAGCCACTGAGCGTCGTCGACAACGGCGTGGCCTGCCCGGCCAACCACCGCTTCGACCGCGCGCGCCAGGGTTACCTGAACCTGCTGCCGGTGCAGCACAAGAACAGCCGCGATCCTGGCGACAATGCCGCTATGGTCGAGGCGCGCCGGCGTTTTCTCGACGGCGGCCACTATGCGCCGCTGGCCCGGCGCCTGGCCGAACTGGCTGCCGAACGCAGCCCGCAACGCTGGCTGGATATCGGTTGCGGCGAGGGTTACTACACCGCACAGATCGCCGAATTGCTGGCGGATGCCGACGGTTATGCCCTAGACATCTCCCGCGAGGCGGTCAAACGGGCCTGCAAACGCGCGCCGCAGCTGACCTGGCTGGTGGCGAGCATGGCTCGCGTGCCGCTGGCCGATGCCAGCTGCAATCTGCTGGCCAGCGTGTTCAGCCCGCTCGACTGGCAAGAGGCGCTGCGCCTGCTCGCTCCCGGTGGCGGTCTGCTGCGCATGGGCCCGACCAGCGACCACCTGATGCAGCTGCGGCAGAAGCTGTACGACGAGGTGCGCGACTATGATGATCAGAAGCATCTGGAACTGATTCCGCCGGGCATGCGCCTGGCCCACAGCGAAACCCTGACCTTTAGCCTGCACCTGCAGAGCAGTGAAGCCCGCGCAGACCTGCTGGCGATGACCCCGCATGGCTGGCGGGCCAGCGCCGAACGCCGCGCCGCGGTGATCGCCGAAGACTTCGAAGTTACCGTCTCGATTCGCTACGATTGGATCGAGAAACTCTAGGGACATACTCATGCGCCAACCCGATATCGAGATCTACCTCAAGGACGCCGACCACAAGGCCATTGCCGCCTGGCTGGGCCAGGCCATCGGCCCGGTCAGCGAGTGGCGCCAGCAGGGCCAGACTTACAAGTGCCGCGCCGGTGACGTGCCCGTCACCTGGCTGCCAAAGGCCGTGGGCAAATGGCACAGCCTGTACCTGGAAAGCGACAACACGCCCTGGGACGACGACCTGGCCTGCGCTCGCGCCGCCTTCGCCGCACTGAACATGGAAGTGCGCTGCGCACCAGGCGGTTGGGACGAAGAGGAAAGCGTCGAGACGGCTGACCGCTGGATACGCATCAGCAGCGACGGCGAAGAAGAGATCATCTGGCGCACCGACTGAAGCGCTGCCCCGGATGACTATCTGGCAACACGGACAGCCCCCTCTCCCGTGGAGCAAAGCGTTCCCACGCGGAGCGTAGGAACGATCAGGCTGCCCCGGAAAAACAAAAGGCCCGTCACTGACGGGCCTTTTGCATGCGGCGAGCTGCCTGGATCAGAGCTGGGAAACGTCTTCCGCCTGTAGGCCCTTCTGGCCCTGGATCACGGCAAACTCGACCTGCTGGCCTTCGACCAGCGAGCGATGGCCCTCGCCACGGATGGCGCGGTAGTGGACGAATACGTCCGGGCCGCTGCCACGCTGGATAAAGCCATAGCCCTTGGAATCATTGAACCATTTGACGGTTCCAGTCTCACGCTCAGCCATTGCCACTTCCTCGACTCACATTATTGTTATTGCCCGGATGGGCTTCGCCGCTGCCACTTGCGCCCCCGCGCTTCGTCCACACACCAGACCGGCATGGACGGGATGCTGAAAGTGCTCCTGAAGCAACAGCCAGCCGAGTATAAAACAAGTGTTTTATCTGCCAAGAGATAATTCAGGACAGCCTGCAGGGCACGCAGCATATGGCCTACAGTGCTTTTCAAAGATTCTTCAGCTAGCGGATCGGTCAGCTTTTTTCGCCAACAACCGTAAGGGATCAGCCGTTGCTCGGCAGAGCACTGCCGAGTCAGCCGTGGTGGATAAGCGCAGCGTTATCCACCCTACCCAGCATCAACGTCTGCGCTAGGGGCAAACGGCGCATGAGCCAGGCAGGCGCCTGGCTCATGCAAGATGGACGCTTTATTGAGCGGCTTTGCGCCGACGCCACAGCCACAGCGCCAGCACGCCAAGGGTCAGCAGCAGCGGCACCAGGGCGATGTTGACGAACTTGAGCACGCCACCCAGCTCCTCGATCTTCGAGTTGAGCTGGAAGCGCACTTCACGCAGTTCCTTGCGGATACGCACCTTCTCGGCGAGGAACTGCTGCACGGTGGCTTGCTGCTCCGCAGTGAGCTCCATCGGCTTGCTCGGGTCCTGGTTCTGCTGCAGGGCGGCGAGCTTTTGCTCGGTCTCGCCCAGGCGCTTCTGCAGGTCTTCTTCCTTGACCCGGAATTGCGCCTCGGCCTCGCGCTGCAGCGCCTCGACCACCTCGAACGGACGGCTGAAACGACCGCGCGAACGCACGCTGATCAGTGCATCCGAACCGGACAGATTATCCAGGGCGTTGATCGCAAAACCGGCGTTATCGGCAAAGGGCTGCGGCATGCGCTGACCGAAGAAGTCCTGCACCTGTACCCACATACGGTCGCTGAGCAGATCCGTGTCGGCCACGGCGATAACGTTGATGTTGTCCGCCGCCTTGAGGCCGTCCTTCTGCCCTTCGATACCGTTCGGGTAGGCCGATTGCGCCGGGCCGCTGATGCGTGCGGCGATGGCATAACGCTCGCCGGTCGGTTGCAGGTCACGCAGCAGTTCTTCCGGGTTGTTGAGCATGGCGAAACGCGCCGCCTCGAAGGGCATGGCGTATTCCGAGCTCTGCAGCAGCGGCAGGAACTGGGTCTTGGCGCCTTCGACGGGTTCGAGAATGCCACTGGTGGCGACGTTGATGCTTTCCAGGCCGGCGGTACTCACGTCCTCCTGGTTCAACGCGCGCGGCGGCAGGCCCAGCCAGCCGGCATGACGCACCGGACGCTGGCTTTGCCCCATGCCCACGGCCATGGCGTAAGAACCGTCGCCGAGCACCTTGTCCGGCATCAGGCGCAGGCCCCAGGCCTTGAACAGCGGTTCCAGGTCGGAAGCCTTGTCGGCACCATCACCCGGCAGCATCTGCATGCCGGTATCGGCCTCGCTGAACGGGTCGACAAATACCAGCAACTTGCCGCCACGCAGAACGAACTGGTCGATGGCGTACAGGGTTGCCTCAGGCAATTGCTTGGGGTGTACCAGCAGCAGCACTGAAATATCGTCCGGGATCTGGTCGATACCGATCTTCAGGCTGGCGATCTTGAACAGCTGGCGCGCCTGCTCCATGAACATCCACGGCGCAGTCGGCTGGCGGCTGGCCATATCGAAACCGCCGTTGATCTGCAGCCCGGACATCAGCCCGACCACCGGAAGCTCAGGCTTGGCAAGGCTTTGCACCAGCTGACTGACCTGGTATTCGAGGAACTCTTCTTTGTCCAGCGGGAAGAACGGAATGATCTGCTTGTCATCCTGGCCATTGGTACCGGCCAGACCGAAGTAGATCTGCTCGCCACTCTGGTTCGCCGGCACAGCCTGCAGACCGAAGCCGGCAGCCTTGTCCTCGTCTTCGGAGAACGGCTCGGGGTCGATCACATGCAGCTTGATCTTGCCATTGGCCGCACGCTCGTAAGCCTTGAGCAGCTCTTCCACCCGCGTGGCGTAGTTGCGCAGCACGGCCAGCTCGCGGGCCGACTTGTCGGAGTAGAAGAAGTACAGATCGATCGGTTCTTCGATCTCGCCAAGAATCTGCTTGGTGCCATCACTGATGGTGTAGAGCTTCTGCTCGGTGAGGTCGAGCCGGGCATTGCCCAGGGTCAACCCGGAGAGCACGTTGAATGCCAGGAAGGCGGCGGCGATCAGCAGCAGGCCGGCGCCGGAATACATCAGTTTTTTCATCTTCAGTCAGCCTTCTTCAAATCGACCACGATGGCGGTGGCAGCAAGCCAGGCAGCCATCAGGGTGATGAAATAGAGCAGGTCGCGCAGGTCGATCACGCCCTTGCTGATCGCCTCGAAACGGGTCAGGAAGCTCAGCGAGGCGACCGCATCCAGCAGCCACTGCGGTGCCCAGCTGGTGAAGGCATCCAGCACCATGGGGAAACCGCTGACGATGAACAGGAAGCAGGCACTGACCGCGAGAATGAAGGCGATCACCTGGTTCTTGGCCAGGGCCGACATGCACGAGCCAATGGCCAGGTAGGAGCCGGCCAGCAACCAGCTACCCAGATAGGCGGTGATGATGGCGCCGTTGTCCGGCTCACCCAGGTAGTTGACCGTGATGATCATCGGGAAGGTCAGCAGCAGGGCAATACCGGCGAACACCCAGGCGGCGAGGAACTTGCCGGTAACCGCGTCGAAACGGGTAATCGGCAGGGTCATCAGCAGCTCGATGGAGCCAGACTTGCGCTCCTCGGCCCACAGGCGCATAGCCAATGCCGGCACCAGGAACAGGTAAAGCCACGGGTGGAAGCTGAAGAAGGCCTTGAGATCGGCCTGGCCGCCCTCGTAGAACCCACCCATGTAGAAGGTGAAGACCCCGGACAGCACCAGGAAGATCAGGATAAACACGTACGCAAGAGGGGTAGCGAAGTAGCTGGCCAGCTCGCGCTTGAAGACTACCGGTAGCTGTTTCATGCCGCTTCTCCGCGCGTCAGGGTACGGAACACTTCATCGAGGCGGCCGCGCTCCACGTCCAGTTCCTCGACCAGCCAGCCGCGCTGGTGAATCAACGCGTTGACCTGCGGGAAGATCACCTGGCCCGGCTGGGCCAGCACGGTGAGGCTGCGTTCGCTGCGATTTTCCTCGACCCCGGCCACGCCCGGCAGGGCCGACAGCGCGGCCTGATCCAGCTCGCTGCTGCTGACCAGGGTGACTGCCTGGTGGTAACGCGAGCGGCTTTCCAGCTCCAGCGGCGTGCCATCGGCAACCAGCTTGCCGGAGGCGATCACCACGGCGCGGGTGCACACGGCGCTGACTTCTTCGAGGATGTGGGTGGAAATGATGACGATCTTGTCGTGGGCCAGGCTCTGGATCAGCCCGCGCACCTGATGTTTCTGGTTCGGGTCGAGGCCGTCGGTGGGCTCGTCGAGGATCAGCACCTTGGGATCATGCAGAATCGCCTGAGCCAGGCCGACGCGGCGCTTGAAGCCCTTGGACAGGGTGTCGATGGACTGGCCGAGGACCTTGTCCAGCTCCACCTGGCCGACCGCCCGGCTGACCCGCTCGCGCTTTTCGGCGCCACGGAAGCCGCGTACTTCAGCGATGAATTCGAGGAAGCCACGCACCGTCATGTCGCCGTAGCAAGGCGCGCCTTCCGGCAGATAACCGATCTGCTGCTGGGCCTTGAGGGTCTGGCGCTGGATGTCGCAGCCGAGAATGCTCGCCGTGCCGGAAGTCGGCGCGAGGAACCCGGTCAACATCTTCATGGTGGTGGATTTACCGGCACCGTTAGGGCCGAGAAAGCCCAGCACTTCCCCCTGCTGGACGTTGAATGACAGGCCGTCGACGGCCGTTTGTCCCGCAAAACGCTTGGTCAGGTTTCTTATTTCGATCATGGCCTCTCACCATCGCGATAAAGGCCCGCCGCGCCACGCCGCGCGTGAAACGGGCCCGATAAATGCCGGCCGGACTATAAGGAGTCGGTCATCGGCAATGCAAGACCGCATTTTGGCGGAAAAGTTGCCGGTTTTTTCCCGCTGCCCGGCGCCACATCGGTTTTGCTGCGGAGCGGGTGATGCGGCAAACTAACGCCCCCGAGCAAATGCTCGCTTGATTGCCCGCAGAGTCCGTATGACCCGCTCGCCTTTCCGTCGTCTTGTTTTTGGTGCCCTGCGCCGTGTGCTGTACCTCTGGGTGCGCTCGGAAACCATCAACCAGTCTGCCTTCACCCTCAAACTCGACCGCAGCAAGCCGGTGTTCTACGTGCTGCAACAGCCCTCGGCGAGCGACCTGGCGGTGGTCGACACTGAGTGCAGCAAGGCCGGCCTGCCACGCCCGGTGCTGCCGGTGACGATCGGTGAACAGATTGAACCCGCCGCATTTTTCTACCTGACCCCGGAGCCGGGCTGGTTCGGCGGCCATGACAAGCGTGGCGCGCCTCCCGCACTGGTGCGCACCCTGGCAGCGCTTGATGGCAAAACGCTGGACGACGCGCAGATCATTCCAGTCAGCGTGTTCTGGGGCCAGTCACCGGATCGCGAGACCAGCCCGTGGAAACTGCTGTTCGCCGATAGCTGGGCCGTCACCGGGCGCCTGCGCAAGCTGGTCAGCATCCTGATTCTCGGCCGCAAGACCCGCGTGCAGTTCTCCGCACCTATCCACCTGCGCGAGCTGTTGGACCAGGACAAGGGCCTGCAGCGCACCCAGCGCATGGTTCAACGTATCCTGCGCGTGCACTTCCGCAACCAGAAGGCCGCAGTGATCGGCCCGGACGTGTCGCACCGGCGCAACCTGGTCAAGGGCCTGATCCACGGCCCACAGGTACGCCAGGCGATCCTCGATGAAGTCGAACGCGAGAAGATCAGCGTGGAGAAGGCCGAGAGCCAGGCCCTGCGCTACGGCAATGAGATCGCATCGGACTACACCTACACCGCCATCCGCTTCCTCGAACTGGTGCTGAGCTGGTTCTGGAACAAGCTGTATGAAGGCATCCAGGTCAACCATATCGACGCCGTGCGCGAAGTGGCCCACGGCCACGAGGTAATCTATGTACCCTGCCACCGCAGCCACATCGACTACCTGCTGTTGTCCTACCTGCTGTTCCGCAACGGTCTGACCCCGCCGCATATCGCCGCCGGGATCAACCTCAATATGCCGGTGATCGGCGGCCTGCTGCGCCGCGGTGGCGCCTTCTTCATGCGCCGCACCTTCAAGGGCAACCCGCTGTACACCGCGGTGTTCAACGAATACCTGCATACCCTGTTCAGCAAGGGCTTCCCGGTCGAGTACTTCGTCGAGGGTGGGCGCTCGCGCACCGGGCGCATGCTGCAGCCGAAGACCGGCATGCTGGCCATCACCCTGCGCAGCTTCCTGCGCTCCAGCCGCCTGCCGGTGGTGTTCGTGCCGGTGTATATCGGCTATGAGCGCGTACTGGAAGGCCGCACCTACCTGGGCGAGCTGCGTGGCGCGGCGAAGAAGAAAGAGTCGATCTTCGACATCTTCAAGGTCATCAGCGCTATCCGCAAGCAGCGCTTCGGCAGCGTCTGGGTCAACTTTGGCGAGCCGATCAAGCTGGCCGAGTTCCTCGACCAGGAGCAGCCGGACTGGCGCAGCCAGGACTACGGCACGCAGTTCCGCCCGGACTGGCTGAACAGCACCACCAACCGCCTCGGCGAGCGCGTGGCCCAGCACCTCAACGAGGCGGCGGCGGTCAACCCGGTCAACCTGGTCGGCCTGGCCCTGCTCTCGACAGCCAAACTGGCGCTGGACGAGAAGAGCCTGGTACGGGTGCTCGACCTCTACCTGGCGTTGCTGCGCCAGGTGCCCTACTCACCCCACGCGACCTTGCCGGAAGGCGATGGCGCGGCGCTGATCCGCTACGTGCAGAGCATGGACCTGCTGGCCGAGCAGAAGGACGCGCTGGGCAAGATCCTCTATCTGGACGAGCAGAACGCCGTCCTGATGACCTACTACCGCAACAACGTGCTGCACATCTTCGCCCTGCCGGCGCTGCTGGCGAGCTTCTTCCAGAGCAGCTCGCGAATGAGCCGCGAACAGATCCTGCGCTACACCACGGCGCTGTATCCGTACCTGCAGTCCGAGCTGTTCATCCGCTGGTCACGCGAGGAGCTGGAAGGCGTGGTGGACCAGTGGCTGGCGGCGTTCGTCGAACAGGGCCTGCTGCGCCAGGAAGACGACGTATACATCCGCCCGGCCCCCAGCTCGCGCCAGTTCGTCCTGCTCACCTTGCTGGCTCGCGCCATCGTGCAGACCCTGCAGCGCTTCTACATGGCCACCGCCCTGCTGAGCAACGCCGGGCAGAACGTGTTGTCCGCCGAAGAGCTGGAGAACCTGTGCGTGGTCATGGCCCAGCGCCTGTCGATCCTGCATGGCCTGAATGCCCCGGAGTTCTTCGACAAGAGCCTGTTCCGCCACTTCATCCAGACCCTGCTCGACGAGGGCGTGCTGCGCCAGGACAGCGCCGGCAAGCTCAGCCACCACCCGCAACTGGCCGAACTGGCCGAGGGCGCGGCCAAGCGTGTGCTGCCGGCGGAGATTCGTCTGTCGATCCGCCAGGTGGCGCTGGAGCGTGGCGAGGACGGCGAAGAGGCGAGCTAAGCAGAAGTGCGCCCCACCGAGCCTGACGGGCTTGCGACGCGGATACTGCTTTGGCTCGCGCGGGCACTCCGTTAAGCTCAAAGCATTCCCACTGCCTGAAAGGACATCCCCATGCTGCGCCTCTCCGCCCTGGCCGCCGGCCTGCTGCTCTGCACCAACGCTTTCGCCCTGTCCCTCGCCGACCTCAGCCAGACCGATGCCAGCAGCGGCCTCAAGGATGCCCTGACCCAGGGCGCGCAGATTGCTGTCAAACAGTTGGGTAAACCCGGTGGATTCAGCAACAACGAAGACGTGCGCATCGAACTGCCCGGCAAACTGGGCAAAGCCGCCCAAACCATGAAGATGATGGGTATGGGTGCTCAGGTTGATGAACTGGAAGCCAGCATGAACAAGGCCGCCGAGGCCGCTGTACCGCAGGCTCAGGCGCTGCTGGTGGATGCGGTGAAGAAGATGACCGTGACCGACGCCAAGAGCATCCTGTCCGGCCCGAATGACGCCGCTACGCAGTACCTGAACAAGACCAGCCGCGAGCAGATCCGCGCCAAGTTCCTGCCTATCGTCAAGCAGGCCACCGATAAGGTGGGCGTAGCCCAGCAATACAACGCCTTCGCTGGCCAGGCAGCCGCCTTTGGTGTGGTCGATGCAAAAAGCGCCAACGTGGAAAATTACGTCACCGAGCAGGCGCTGGACGGTCTGTTCAAGATGATCGCCGAGCAGGAAGCCGGCATCCGCGAAAACCCGGCCGCGGCCGCTACCAGCCTGGCCAAGAAGGTGTTTGGCGCACTCTGATCGTATAAGCCTCCAACAAAAAGCCCGGCAATTAGCCGGGCTTTTTTATCTGCGTGACGCTAACTACGCCTCGACTTCCTTGACCTTGAACCAGGCGGCATACAGCGCCGGCAGGAACAACAGGGTCAGCGCCGTGGCGACGATCAGGCCACCCATGATGGCCACCGCCATCGGCCCAAAGAACACGCTGCGTGACAGCGGGATCATCGCCAGCACCGCCGCCAGGGCGGTCAGCACGATGGGCCGGAAACGCCGTACGGTGGCCTCGATGATCGCGTGCCAGCGATCCTGACCGGCAGCGATATCCTGCTCGATCTGGTCGATGAGGATCACCGAGTTGCGCATGATCATCCCCGACAAGGCGATGGTGCCGAGCATGGCGACGAAACCGAACGGCTGCTGGAACACCAGCAGGAACAGGGTCACGCCGATCAGGCCCAGCGGGGCGGTCAGGAACACCATCACCGAGCGCGAGATGCTCTTCAGTTGCAGCACCAGCAGGGTCATCACCACCAGGATAAACAGCGGAATACCGGCATTCACCGACTGCTGGCCACGCGCCGAGTCCTCGACCGTACCACCGACTTCCAGCAGGTAACCGCTAGGCAGCGCATCGCGGATCGGCTGCAAGGTCGGCATGATCTGCTTGACCAGGCCGGCCGGCTGCTCGCCACCATAGATGTCGCCGAGCACGGTAACGGTTGGCAGGCGGTCGCGGTGCCAGATCACGCCTTCCTCGAAGCCGTACTCCAGGGTGGCAATCTGCGACAACGCCACGCTCTTGCCGTTGCTGATCGGTACCGCCAGGCTCGGCAACAGCTCCAGCTGCTGACGCTCACGCACGGTGCCACGCAGGAGGATCTCGATCAGCTCGTTGCCCTCACGGAACTGGCTGACGCTGGAACCAGACAGCGAACTCTGCAGGAAGCGCGAGACATCGGCAGTACTCACGCCCAGAGCACGGGCACGCTCCTGGTCGATGTTCAGGTAGACCACCTTGCTCGGCTCTTCCCAGTTCAGGTGCACGTTGGACACATGACTGTTCTCGCGCACCTTGTCAGCCACCTGGCGGGCAATCGCACGGACCTCATCGATATGCTCACCGGACACGCGGAACTGGATCGGGAAGCCTACCGGCGGGCCATTCTCCAGACGCGAAACCCGGCTGCGCACCGTGGGGAACTCGTCGTTGAGCACCTCGATCAGCCAGGTACGCAGCTGTTCGCGGTCCTCAATCGACTTGGCCAGCACCACCACCTGGGCAAAGCGGGTGGCTGGCAGTTGCTGATCCAGCGGCAGGTAGAAACGCGGTGAACCGGTGCCAACATAGGCCACATAGTTTTCGACGCCTTTCTGCCCTTTGAGCTTGGCCTCCAGGCGTTTGACCTGCTCCTCGGTGGCCTTGAGCGAAGAGCCTTCGGTGAGTTTGAGGTCGACCATCAGTTCCAGGCGTCCGGACGCCGGGAAAAACTGCTGGGGAATAAAGCGGAACAGCAGGACCGAGGCAACGAACAGGCCAATAGTGATCAGGATCACCATGCGCCGACGACGCACGCACCACTCCACCACTTCGCGCACCGTCTGGTAGAAGGTGGTCGAGTAGGGATCATGCCCACCCGCACTGCCGCCATGCTTCTTTGCATGCAGTTTGGCCAGATCCGGCAACAGCCGGTCGCCCAGGTAGGGCACGAACACCACGGCAGCAACCCAGGACACCAGCAAGGCGATAGTCACCACCTGGAAGATCGAGCGGGTGTACTCGCCGGTGCCGGATTGCGCAGTGGCAATCGGCAGGAAGCCGGCGGCGGTGATCAGGGTACCGGTAAGCATCGGAAAGGCCGTGCTGGTCCAGGCGAAACTGGCCGCCTTGAGCCGGTCGTAACCCTGCTCCATCTTGATCGCCATCATTTCCACGGCAATGATCGCGTCGTCCACCAGCAGGCCAAGCGCCAGCACCAGGGCACCGAGAGAGATTTTGTGCAGGCCGATGCCGAAGTAGTACATGGCCGCGAAGGTCATCGCCAGCACCAGCGGAATCGACAGGGCGACCACCAGGCCGGTACGCATGCCCAGGGAGAAGAAGCTCACCAGCAACACAATGATCAGCGCTTCGGCCAGCACCCGGACGAACTCACCCACCCCGGTTTTCACTGCAGCCGGCTGATCGGAGACTTTGCGCAGTTCCATGCCGACCGGCAGGGTCTGCTGCAGGCGGGCGAACTCCTGCTCCAGCGCTTCACCGAGTACCAGAATATCGCCGCCAGTCTTCATCGATACGGCCAGGCCGATGGCGCTCTCGTCCATGAAACGCATGCGCGGTGCGGGCGGATCATTGAAGCCACGATGCACCTCGGCCACGTCACCGATACGGAAGGTGCGGTCACCAATGCGCATGGGGAAATTGCGGATCTCGTCGACCGTCTCGAAGCTGCCGGAGACGCGCAGCTGCACACGGTCGGTAGCGGCTTCGAAGAAGCCCGAGGAAGCCACTGCGTTCTGCTCTTCCAGCGCCTGCTGCACAGCCGCCAGCGGCAGGCCGAGGGTCGCCAGCTTGACGTTGGACAGTTCGATCCAGATCTTCTCGTCCTGCAGGCCGATCAACTCGACCTTGCCCACGTCCTTGACCCGCTGCAATTGCAGTTGTAGACGGTCGGCGTAGTCCTTGAGCACGGCGTAATCGAAGCCTTCGCCGGTCAGTGCATAAATGTTGCCGAAGGTGGTACCGAACTCGTCGTTGAAGAATGGCCCACGGATATCCGGCGGCAAGGTGTAGCGAATATCGCCGACCTTCTTGCGGATCTGATACCAGAGCTCGGGAATGTTCTTCGACACAATGTTGTCGCGGGCCATGAAGGTCACCACCGACTCACCGGGGCGCGAGTAGGACATGACCATCTGGTAGTCGCCGGTCTCCATGACCTTTTTCTCGATGCGCTCGGTGACCTGGCGCGAGACCTGTTCGGCAGTGGCGCCGGGCCAATCGGTACGGATAACCATGGCCTTGAAGGTGAACGGTGGATCCTCGCTCTGCCCCAACTTGGTGTAGGACAGCGCGCCAACCACGGCGATCACCAGCATGAAATAAAAGACGACGGCACGGTTGCGCAGCGCCCATTCGGACAGGTTGAAAGACATGCGCTTACTCCCCGGCGATCAGCTTGACGGTGCGATTGTCGCGATCCACCGGCTTGATCTTCTGCCCGTCACGCAGCATCTGCACACCAGCGGCAACCACCCAGTCGCCCTCGCTCAGGCCTTCCAGCACGGAGACGCGCTCCTGGCCGTAGCTGCCAATGCGCACCGGGGTACGAATCACCTTGGACTCCTTGGAGTCGACCACCCAGACGTACGGCATATCCTTCTCGGCGGTCAACGCCGACATCGGCACCGACAAAGGAACCTCGCCAGCGGACTTGATTGCTACGCGGGCGCTCTGCCCCAGCTCGGCCTTCATCGCCCCGCCAGCAAAGGCGACCCGCGCGGCAAACGTACGCGACTGGGCATCTGCGGCAGGCGACAACTCGCGAATACGCCCCGGGAACTGCTTGTCCGGCTGCGACCACAACTCGACGCTAACTTCCTGACCAATGCGAAAACGCTCGAACGCCTGCTCGGGCACGCTGATCAGTACTTCACGCTCACCATCGGCCGCCAGGGTGAACACCGTCTGCCCGGCGGCAACGACCTGTCCAACCTCAGCCAGTCGCCGGGCAATCACGCCATCCTGGGAGGCGCGCAGCACCGAGTAGCCGGCCTGGTTGTTAGCCACATTGAACTCGGCCTTGATCTGTTTGACCCTTGCTTCGCCAGCGCGGTACTGGTTTTCCACGTTGTCGTATTGCGACTGACTGATCAGCTCACGCGCCAGCAGAGTCTTGTAGCGATCGCGTTCGGTGCGTACCAGCTTGAGATTGGCTTCTGCGGCGGCAACCTGGGCCCGCGCGGCCTCCAGCTGCAGCTTGACGTCCTCAGGATCCAGTTCGGCCAGCGGCTGATCCTTTTTCACCCGCGCCCCGGCATCCACCAAGCGCTTGCTGATCTTGCCGCCAATGCGGAACGCCAGTTCCGGCTCGAAGCGCGCGCGCACCTCGCCAGGGTAGGTTTCCATGGCATCGCCCGCCGGCAGCGGCTGCACCACCATGGCCGGACGCACCGGCGGCTCAACGGTTTCGCCGTTGCCACAGGCAACCAGCAGGCAGACCAGACTCAGGGGTGCAGCGACGGACAAGGCATGGCGAAACATGATGAGTGACCTTTCGCAAAGAAGCTTTGGAATACTTATACTGCCGAGTATAGTAAAAATAGCAAACTCACCAGTCCAGTATTAAAACGCAAAATGTCCAACAAACTGTTACCACCCTCCAGCGGCCCCGGTCGCCCCAAGGATCCAGCCAAGCGACTGGCCATCCTCGAGGCCGCCAAACGCCTGTTCATGGACAACGGCTATGAAGGTAGCAGCATGGATGCCATCGCCGCCGAGGCCGGCGTATCCAAGCTTACGGTGTACAGCCACTTCACCGACAAGGAGACGCTGTTCGCCTGTGCCGTGCAGTCCAAGTGCGAAGAGCAGCTGCCAACGCCCTATTTCGAACTGCACAGCGACACCGTTATCGATACGGTGCTACTGGCCATCGGTCGCGGCTTCAACAGCCTGATCAACAGTGAAGAGTCCGTCGCCATGATGCGCCTGGTAATGACCCAGGCCGTGCAGAACCCGCAACTGGCCCAACTGTTTTACGACGCCGGCCCGCAACGCATGTTGCTGGCCATGGAACATCTGCTGGAGCAGGCCGATAGCAACGGCCAGTTGCGTGTGGAGCATCCACAGCGGGCCGCCGAACACTTCTTCAGCCTGATGAAAGGCGGCTGTCACTTCCGCCGCCTGATTGGCTGCTGCGAACCGCCCAGCGGCCTTGCGGCCGACGAGCATGTGCAGGAAGTGGTGAAGTTGTTTGTTCGTGCCTATCGGCCCTGAAAATCAGGTTTTCAGCGCCTTCTTCGGATAGATGTCATAGCGGCTGGACTTGCCTTCCAGGGCATAGCTCGGCTTGCAGCCCTCGATGATCGGCGCCTTGCGCGGGCGCTTGACCACGACCCGGTGACTGGCAAGGGCCAGTGCGGCCTCGAGCAGTGCCGGAGAGTCCATGTCGTCGCCGACCAGCGGGCGGAACAGGCGCATCTCCTTCTTCACCAGCGCGCTCTTGTCGCGATGGGGAAACATCGGATCGAGGTAGATCACCTGCGGCGGCTCACCCTGCCATTGGCTCATCAGCTCGATGGCATTGCCGCAGAGCAGGCGCATCTGCCTGGCAATTAGTGCTACCTCGGCGTCCTGCAGAGCACGCGCCAGGCCATCCTCAAGCAGGGCGGCAATGATCGGCTGGCGCTCGATCAGGGTCATGTTGCACCCCAGACTGGCCAGCACGAAAGCATCACGCCCCAGCCCTGCCGTGGCATCCAGTACTACCGGACGCACCCCGGACTGCACGCCGACTGCCTTGGCAATCATCTGTCCGCTGCCGCCGCCGAACAGACGCCGATGCGCCACTGCACCCTCAACGAAATCGACCCGCACCGGGCCCGGTGCCTGCGGCCCCAGCTCGACCAGCTGCAAGCCCTCGGCGCCCAGCTGCAAGGCGAATTCGGCCTCGCCCTGCAGGGGCAAATCGAGGCGCTGTGCCCACTCCACGCTGGCAGCCTGGCAGCCTGGCAGCAGGGCCTCGACTCGAATTCTGGCTATATGCCGCTCGTCACTCATCAGAAAATATGCTCAAAAAATGTTCAATTAAGCCCGTTTGCGGCCGATACCTACATGACGCCACATTTTGCCAGACGCGGTAGCCGCCGGCCGCATCGAGTTGATCATGTTTGACACCCTTTCCGCTCCACGCAGTGCCGCCGCACAGCCTTCGCGCAGCAGCGACCTGGAAGACAACCTTGACGCAGGCCTGCGCGATTCGCTGGATTACCAGATTCTGCGCCGCACCCTGATGCCAAAGAGCGAAGCAGCTGCGCCCGAAGCCGCTGCTGCCGAAATCAATGCCGCACGCCGCCCAGACAGTGGCGCCAGCGACGCCGTGGCCGATACCAGCGTCCAGGCCGCCAGCTTCCAGCAGGTGCTGGAGCAGCGCGAGCTGCAACTCAACGTCAACGCCAATCCTCAGCCGCAACAAACCGACCCATTGGTGCTCGACCTGGCCAGCAACGGATTCACCACCCGCGGCCTGGATGATGCCGTGCGCTTCGACCTGGATGCCGACGGGCGTATCGACCGCATCAGCGCCCCCAGTGGCGACGACGCCCTGCTCGCGGTGGATCGCAATGGCAACGGGCGCATCGACGATGGTCGCGAGCTGTTTGGCGACCAGAACGGTGCGGCCAACGGCTTTGCCGAACTGGCCAAGTACGACGACAACCGCGACGGCCGCATCGACGCCCAGGACGCGATCTTCGAGCGCCTTAGCCTGCTGCGCTTCGACGCGCAGGGCCGCCAGCAGCAAATGAGCCTGGAGGACGCCGGGGTCAGCGCCATCCAGTTGCAGGCCCGCGATGTCAAACAGGCCTTAGGCCAATACGATGCAATCGCCCAGCTCGGCAGTTTCGACTTCAGCGATGGCCGCCGGGGCCAGGCTGCCGACCTGCTGCTGGCACGGCGCTAAAGCCCGAGACTCTAAGAGCAGGTTCTTAGAGCAAGCCCAGCTGCAACTCCTGCGCCTGTAGGTCAGGTAACGCCAATGCCGGCAGCCCCGGCAGGCGCTCGCCCAGTTGCTGGTGAAAACGCAGCGCCAGCTGTGGCGCCCGCAGGTTGTCCGGGGTATGCAGAAACACATAAGGCTGCAAGCCCTGCTCGATCCAGCCGGCCACCTTGTCCAGCCAGGGCGCCATGAAGGCATCGTTGGCCACCAAATCGGGATGACCGATAAAGCGCAACTGTGGATGCTGGGTGAACGCCGTCGGCCGGGGCGGCAGGCGCGGCTTCTTCGCCTGCGCATGCAGCACGGCCGGATCGCCGGACTGGCAACTGAACAGCGCCCGCGAATCCAGGCAGATACGCTCCACCTGCAGATCGCGCAGCAACCGGTTAAGCGCCCGCTCCTCCTCGCCCTTGGCGAAGAACGCCGGATGGCGCACTTCTACTGCTATGCCGCGCCCCAACTCTGCGACGAAATACTGCAGCTCGCCCAGGCGCTCCGGCCCGAAGCTAGCAGGCAGCTGCAACCACAGCGGTGCAAAGCGTTCACCCAGTGGCGCCAGCAGGCGTACAAAGTCCTCAGCGGCTGACAGATGCTCACGCAGGTCGACCGTGTGACTGATATCACGCGGCAGCTTGGCGCAGAAGCGGAAGTCCGCCGGCATCAACTCGGCCCAGCGCGCCACAGTCTGCGGCGAAGGTCGGGCATAAAAGGTGGTATTGCCTTCCACGGCATTGAACAGGCTGGCATACAGCGGCAGGAAATCGGCACTGCGAGTGCTATCGGGATAGAGGGCACCGCGCCAGGCCGGCTCGCTCCAGGACGGGCAGCCGAGAAAGTAAGGCAACACGCGGTCAGGCGTACAGATCGAGGCCGAGAACTTCCGTCGCGTCGATCTGGCTGGTAAAGCTGGCGGTGCTGCCATAAGCGGCCAACGCCTGGTTGGCTTTGGCATTCAGTGGGCGTTGCTGGCTCAGCACATCCTGGCTGCGCGCCGGCAGGCTGTCGCTGCTGGCAGTGCCCGGCTGTACCCGGCGCGGCTGCGGCGTCTGCTCGAAACCCTGACTACTGGCCGGGCTGGGGATGACCGATTGTTCACGACGTTCCTCGACCTCGCGCTGACTTTCGCGCAAGGGCGTAACCGCACTACCCGGACGGGGTGTGCGATCCAGCGAATAAGAGGAGGTAAAGCCGTCGATACGCATCAGTTACTGCTCGATGTACGTGCTGGCAATTTAGCGGTGCTGCGGGCCCTTGGCAATTCTGCGTGCAGCAAGCGGACAGAAGGTTAAGGCGCAGCCTTGGGCGTAGCCACCTTGTCGCGCAAGTAAACCGGCTGCGCCTGATCAGCCGGCAGACCCTCGCCACGCGCCCAGGCGCCACGCGCCAGCTGCAGCAGGTCTTCGGCGTGCGGCAGCATGCCGCCATCCAGAGCGCTGGGTTGCAGAGCGATACGCGCACCGTAGGTGCCCCAACCGGTGCCTGCACCGAACCAGTCACCCGTGGCACCACGCGGCAGGCTGGCCTGCTCCGGCGCCAGCACAGCTTCGACGCCTTGCAGGCGCATTTCACCCTGCTCGGCGCGGTAGCAACCCCAGTACACCTCATCCATGCGCGCATCGATGGCCGCTGCGACTTGCTGCGCGCCATGCTCGCGTAACGCGCGCTGGGCCAGCACTGCCAGGTTGGACACCGGCAACACCGGACGATCCAGGGCAAACGCCAGCCCCTGAACCACGCCGATGGCAATGCGGATACCGGTGAATGCCCCCGGGCCACGGCCGAAAGCAATGGCATCCAGCGCCGCCAACTCGACACCCGCCTCGCCCAGCAGGGCCTGGATCATCGGCAGCAGGCGCTGGGCATGCAGGCGCGGGATCACTTCATAGTGGCTGAGCACCTTGCCGTCATGCAGCAGGGCAACGGAGCAGGCTTCGGTGGCGGTATCCAGGGCCAGCAGGGTGGTCATTGGCTAATCCGGTCAGGTCAGGCAGAAAAGTCGCGCATTATAAACGCCAACGGCCCGCATGCGCGGGCCGTTGGTGCAACTGCAAAGGTACTCAGCTCAACGCTGCGAACACCTTGGCAGTGATTTCGTCCACCGAGCCAACACCGGCAATGGCGCTGTACTTCGGCGTGCCTTCGGCAGCCGCGAGCTTCTGGTAGAAGTCCACCAGCGGCTTGGTCTGCGAATGGTAGACCGACAGGCGATGACGCACGGTTTCTTCGGTGTCGTCCTTGCGCTGTACTAGCTCGTCACCGGTCACATCATCCTTGCCGGCCACTTTCGGCGGGTTGTAGACGACATGGTAGACACGGCCGCTGGCCTCATGCACACGGCGACCGGCGATACGCTGGACGATTTCTTCGTCGTCGACGGCGATTTCAACCACGTTGTCGATAGTCACGCCCGCTTCCTTCAGGGCTTCAGCCTGGGGGATGGTGCGCGGGAAACCGTCGAACAGGAAACCTTTGGCGCAATCGGCCTGGGCAATACGTTCCTTGACCAGGTTAATGATCAGGTCGTCGGAGACCAGACCGCCGCTTTCCATGATGCTCTTGGCTTTCAGACCCAACTCAGTGCCGGCCTTGACCGCAGCACGCAGCATGTCGCCAGTGGAAATCTGCGGAATACCGAACTTTTGGGTAATAAAACCAGCCTGGGTACCTTTGCCGGCACCGGGCGCCCCCAGCAGAATCACGCGCATCGATGTGCTCCTCAAGAAATGACAGAAATCGTCGGATTCGCCTCATGGGGCCAATCTCGCTATTCGGGTTTCGGCGTCACTGAGCGGCCAAAAGGGTGACCAAGATACACAGCAGCCCCCCTGCACACAAGCCGCCGAAAGTCTGAGGCCAAAGGCCCTCAACCTGTGTTGCGCAGGCCTGCGGCAATCCCCGCGACACTGACCAGTAAAGCCTGTTCCAAAGGGCTGTCCACCGGGCTCTGACGCTGCCTGGAACGGGCCAGGAGCTCCGCCTGCAGCAGGTGCAGCGGGTCCAGGTAGATGTTGCGCACAGTGATCGCCTCGCGGGTCTCAGGGCTATGGGCAAGCAGCTCTGACTGTCCGGTCAGACCGAGCACGATGGCACACGACTGCGACAATAGGTCGCGTAATTGCGCACCCAGCGGTTGCAGTTCAGGGCTGACCAGACGCTCATCGTATAAGGTGGCGATGCTCCGGTCGGCCTTGGCCAACACCATTTCGAGCATATCGATGCGAGTACGGAAGAACGGCCACTGCTCGCGCATCTGCGCCAACAGTACCTGTTCGCCACGCTGCAGAGCGTTCTGCAGCGCGGTCTCCCAGCCCAGCCAGGCCGGCAACATCAGGCGGGTCTGGGTCCAGGCGAAGATCCACGGAATTGCCCGCAGGCTCTCTACCCCACCGGCACGCCGCTTGGCCGGGCGGCTACCCAGGGGCAGACGGCCCAGTTCCTGTTCCGGGGTAGCCTGGCTGAAATACTCGACGAACTGCGGATGCTCGCGCACGACCGCGCGGTAGGCTGCAACGCCATCGGCGGCCAGCCGGTCCATGGCCGCGCGCCAGGCTGGCTCGGGCGCTGGCGGTGGTTGCAGGGTAGCTTCCAGCACCGCCGCCAGGTACAGGTTGAGGTTCTGCTCGGCCAGATCGGGCAAGCCGAACTTGAAACGGATCATCTCGCCCTGCTCGGTGGTACGGAAACGCCCGACCACCGAGCCCGGCGGCTGCGAGAGGATCGCCGCATGGGCCGGACCACCACCACGCCCAACCGTGCCACCGCGACCATGAAACAGCAGCAGTTCAACCTCATGCTTGCGACAGATGTCGACCAGGGTTTCCTGGGCACGGTACTGCGCCCAGGCGGCCGCCAGGGTGCCAGCATCCTTGGCCGAATCGGAATAACCGATCATCACTTCCTGCGGGCCGTGCAGGCGTGCGCGATAACCATGCAGGCCCAACAGGCGGTCGATAGCCGGGCCGGCGTTGTCCAGGTCGGCGAGGGTCTCGAACAGCGGCACCACGCGGATCGGCCGCTGCAGACCGGCCTCCTTGAGTAGCAGCTGTACGGCCAGCACATCGGAAGGCGCTCCCGCCATGGAGATGACATAGGAGCCCAGCGCCGCCGCCGGCGCTCCTGCCGCCACCTTGCAGGTCGCCAGCACCTCGGCAGTCTCTGCCGAAGGTCGGTGCTGCGGCGGCAGCAGCGGGCGACGATTGTCCAGCTCACGCAGCAGGAAGGCGATGCGCGTGTCCTCGTCCCACTCGGCATAACGCCCAAGGCCCAGGTAATCGGTGATCTCGCTCAAGGCTGCGGCATGCCGCGCGGCATCCTGGCGAATATCCAGGCGCACCAGGAACAATCCGAAGGTCACCGCCCGGCGTAGACAATCGAGCAGCGCGCCCTCGGCGATCACACCCATGCCACAGGCGTGCAACGAGTGGTAACAAAGTTCCAGCGGTTCGAGCAGCTCGCGGTTGTCGTGCAGCACCTCGGGACCCGCGATCACCTCGCCATCCAGCGCTGCTTCGCTCCAGGCACGGGTGGCGCGCAGGCGCTCGCGTAACTGCTTGAGTAGCGCCCGGTAAGGCTCCGGATGCACACCGACAACCCGGCGCAGTTCATCACTGGCCTGCTGCATGGACAACTCGGCAGCCAGCTGATCGATATCACGCAGGTACAGGTCGGCCGCCATCCAGCGCGCCAGCAACAGCACTTCGCGCGACACCTGAGCCGTGACATTGGGGTTACCGTCGCGATCACCGCCCATCCAGGAAGCGAAACGGATCGGCGCCGCTTCCAGTGGCAGGCGCAGGCCGGTGCTGGCCTGCAGGGCCTGGTCGGCACGACGCAGGAAGTTCGGCACGGCACGCCACAGCGAGTGCTCGATCACCGCAAAACCCCACTTGGCCTCATCCACCGGACTGGGCCGGGTGCGACGAATTTCCTCGGTGTGCCACGCCTCGGCAATCAACTGCCGCAGCTGCAGCTGGATCTGCCCGCGCTCCTCGACAGACAAGTCGCTGTGATCCAGCGCCGCCAACTGAGCGGCAATGGCATCGTATTTCTGAATCAGGGTCCGGCGCGCCACCTCGGTTGGGTGAGCGGTGAGCACCAGCTCGATGTCCAGCCGCCCCAGTTGGCGGGCCAGTTGTTCCGGTTTGTGCCCGCCGGCTTTGAGGCGCTGCAGCAACTCGTCCAGCACACGATTCTCGAAGGGCTGCGCCTCATCTGGGCGGCGACGGCGAATGCGGTGGTACTGCTCGGCGATATTGGCCAGGTTGAGAAACTGGTTGAAAGCCCGCGCCACCGGCAGCAGCTCTTCGTCGCTGAGGCCATCGAGGGTCGCCCGCAGTTGCTGCTCGCCGGCCGCCGAGCCCTTGCGCGCCGCCTTGGCGCCCTGGCGAATCAGCTCGATCTTGTCGACAAAGCCCTCGCCACGTTGGTTGCGGATGGTATCGCCGAGCAATTCGCCCAGCAGGTGAACTTCTTCGCGCAAACGCGCATCGATTTCCGCCATGGCCACGCTCTCCACCTGAGGTAGAGCCCCAGCTTGCCCAGCGCGACGCTTTCTTACAAGGGCACGACGAATGGCCGGACAACGGCGGAGCGCGAGCTAGGCTGAACGTAACGGGTGGCAAAACACCCGTCGTCCGGATTGCAGTGATTTCCGGACTGCACATTCAGAGGTGTTTATGAAGATCCGCGAACTTGTCCGCCATTGGGAACAGAACGCCAAGGGTCGCCTGACCCCCAGCCATTATCAGATTCACCTGGATCTGGAATCCGCAGCCCGCCTGGCCGCGCTCTCCGAGATGTACCCGAAACGCAGCAGCGAGGAGCTGCTCGGCGAGTTGATTGGCGCAGCCCTGGAAGAGCTGGAAGCCAGCCTGCCTTATGTAAAGGGCAGCAAAGTGGTGGCCACCGATGAGCAGGGTGATCCACTGTATGAAGATATCGGCCCGACGCCGCGCTTTCTCGCCCTGTCGCGCCGTTACCTGCAGACCCTGAGTGCCAAGCAGGAAGGCGCCAAGCACTGAGCAACAGGCACTTAGAGTCTGTTTCCGATCTCGAAAACGCCCCTCTCGCACTTGTGGGAGAGGGCTGGGCGAGAGGTTATTGGCCAGCACGCCCTCTCTCGCTCACGGGAGCATCCAACCCCCGCAACAGACTCTTACTCGGCGACTGGCGCCTGCGGGGTTTCCTGGCCCATGCAGCGCACGGCCTGCTTCTTGTCGTCCACCAGCACGCCAGTCAGGCCTTTCTGCGCCGTATCGAACAGCACCAGCACGCCATCAATGCAGTGCGCGACCTGGTTGGCCGGCTTCACCGGGAGTTTGTACTCCTCGCCGGGAATGGTCTTGAGCATGGTGAACTCGGCCAGCAGGAGGGCATCTTCCTCCTTGGCAAAATGCAGATAGCCATACATCCAGAGCACCCCGATGGTGCCGATGACGCTGGCAATGCCGGTCAGAATCAGGGGGATGGCGTTGCGTTCTTCACTCATGACGTTGTTCACCGTGCAAACTGACTGAATAGGATTGGGCTGCCGGGAGCCACTGGCGGCGCAGCCTGATACAGCCGCGCGACCTTGGCAAGAGCGCGCGACGGATTGCCGCGCCACCCAGCACTAACTAAGACTTGCCACCGGCGCGCACTTCCTCGCGGGCGCGGAAGGTCGCGTCATAGATACGCTCGGCCAGGCGCGAGAACGGCAGGCTCTGGATCCATACCGTCCCCGTGCCCTTGAGGGTGGCCAGAAGGATGCCCTCGCCGCCAAACAGCATGCTTTTCAAACCACCGGCCAGGGCGATGTCGTAGTCGATGCCGCTGGTGAAAGCCACCAGGCAGCCGGTATCCAGGCGCAGAGTCTCATTGTTCAGCTCCTTGCGGATCACCGTGCCGCCAGCATGCACAAAAGCCAGGCCGTCGCCTTCCAGCTTCTGCAAGATGAAGCCCTCGCCACCGAAAAAGCCGGCGCCGATGCGCTTGTTGAAACTGATGCCGATCTCGGTGCCATGGGCGGCGCAGAGAAAGGCATCCTTCTGGCAGATCAGCTTGCCGCCGACCTGGCTCAACTCGATGGGCACCACGCTGCCCGGATAAGGCGCGGCAAAGCCGACCCGCTGTGGGCCTTTGCCTTGATTGCTGAAGTGGGTCATGAACAGCGACTCGCCGGTGAGCAGGCGCTTGCCGGCACCCCACAACTTGCCCAGCACACCGCTGGCCGAACCGTCGCCCATGCGCGTCTCGAAGCGGATGCCTTCGGTCATGTAATTCATCACCCCGGCTTCGGCGATCACTGTCTCGCCTGGATCGAGGATGATTTCCACGGTTTGCGCCGAAGCGCCGAGGATTTCGTAGTCGAGTTTGTGGCTGGGCATGGCAGGCTCCATGAAAGACGAAGGAATACTGTAGGAGCCCGCTTGCTGGCGGTCAGTTCACCCGAATGCCAGATGATCGCCAGCAAGCTGGCTCCTACGGGTGACGCAGCGAGTGCGTCAAAGGATATTGGCGTAGTCCGCTTCGATGCGATCCAGGCTCAGGTGATTGAGGAAGTTGGAGAAGCACATCCAGGCCGCCAACGCATTGAGGTCGCGAAATTGCGGCGGCAGGTACTTGGGCGGTGCAACCAGGCCTTCGTCGACCAGTTGGCGCAAGGTGCGCATGTCTTCCAGGGTGGTCTTGCCGCAGAACAGCAGCGGAATCTGCTCCAGCTTGCCCTTGCGCACGGCCAGCTGGATGTAGTTGTAGATCAGGATAAAGCCCTTCAGATAGGACAGATCCTTGGTGAACGGCAGGCCGGTCGGCGTCGATCCACGGAAAGCGCGGCTGGCGTTGCCGTAGCTGTCTTCCAGGCTAAAGCCCTGCTCGCGATAGAACTCGTAAACCTGCAGAAAATCCGCGCCCTCCTCGGCCATGTGGATGGCCCGGGTGCGATTGGTCAGCTTGCGCAGGCGGGTCGGGTAGGAGGCGAAGGCGATCACTTCCATCAGGATCGCCAGGCCTTCCTGGGTCACAGTGGACGAGGGTGGCCCCTTGGCCAGGAAGGTGCAGATCGGCTGACTGAGGCCGTTCAGCGTGGTGCCGACATGCACCATGCCCTCGTGCACCTCCAGGGCGCGTACATCACGGTGGTTGAACAGCGCATCGGCGCGCACCTTGATGTAGTCGGCGCCTGCGGCGGCGTCGGCAACGATACCGTCGGACTCGAACACGCGGATGGTGTCGTCACCGAATACCGCCGCCAGGCGCTCCTGGAGGATGGCCACGGCGTCTTTGGCAGTGAGGTTCTTGGCCTCGTCCTCCAGATCACCGCGGGCGGCAATGTTGTTCAGGTAACCAGAGAGCATCAGGCCGAGGTCGGCCAGGGTCGGGTCGCCAGCATGGAAGGCGTCGGAAGCCGCGCCGTAGAGTTCCTGGGAGATCAGACCGAAATCCGCCGTACCACGCGCCTCGAGCATGCGGATGACCATGCGGTATTCCTTGCACATGCGCCGCATGATCTGCCCGACCGGGTTGAACTGGCCAAGCTGACGGGTGATGTCGCGCTCGATGTTCTGGAATTCCAGCTTCTTCGCCGTCGAGTCGAAACTCAGTGGACGGCTGTCGTAATAGCTGCGGTCGACCACCGGCATCTGCTTGCCCTTGGCCTTGATAAAACCCTGGCGAATGCTGTCATCCCACTTGATCGCGTCGAGCACGCGGATCGGCGTCTGCGCCTCGACGAGGCGATCCGAGAGCGCACGGATGGTGCTTTGATAATCGTCCAGCGCCTTGCGTTTAGTCATTGCCCCGCTCCGTCACTGACTGCTGCGTTGATAACGCGCCACCTCGACGAAGACATCCGCGTTGGCCTGGTCATCCAGATAACCGAAGACCTGATCCAGCGGGCTGGTGACCAGCACGGCCTCGCCTTCGCTGGTTTCCACCGGTTGTCCCTGGAGAGTGCCGCCCTGCATTTCCTGCAGAATGCGTTCCACGTCCAGGTTGTAGATCACCAGTTCGTTGTTGGCCGTCAGCTCAAAACCGGCAATCGCGAAATTCGCCCCCAAACGCTTGGGCATACCGGCCGATACATACCAGCGACGGCCATGATGAGCCACGGTGAAACCATATTCGTCGGCGTCAACCAGGTCGTCCTGACCATCCAGCCAGGCCCGCGCCTTGTACACATTGGAGCCGGCGCGGCTGATCGTCAGGTACTGGCGCTCGCCCCACTCGTCCTGCCGCTCCCAGTCGCCAAGCAGCGGCATCGGCGCCGGCTCGTTGGCCGGAATCGGATCTTTGAAGGTGACCAGGCAGCCACTCAACAACAGGCAGGTTAAGGCAGCTACCGCTACACGCCAGGCATTCATTACGCACTCCTTGTGAGATTCCGTTGATGCGGCTTTGCGGGGCTTCCTGCTGGCAAAACAGCAAGCCCCGCAGCTGCGGGGCTTGCCCAGAACCTGACCCTACAGCCCTATGACCAGATCCAGAAAACGCTTGAGCACTGCGCGCTGGCCCGGCATATCGAGGTTTTCCGCCCCATCGACCAGGGCATGATATTCCATCCGCAAAATAAGCGTAGTCAACACCTGCGCATCCTCGATGGGCGCCTTGGAGCCCAGGGCGCGCAAGGCCAACTCGGCAAACTGATAGCGCAATTGCTGATGGGCCAGGGCCAGCGGCTTCAAGGTCGGGTTGGTCAGGGCTTCCTGACGGAAGGCCAGCTCTGCGAGCAGTTCGGCATTGCCCTCCTTGGCCTTGGCCTCGACATGCGCCACCGTCAGCGCAATCACCTGTTCGGCCATCTGCTGGCGCACTTGCGGGGTCTGCGCAACCGCCTCGGCCATGCGCTGGAAATCGCGGGCGATATCGGCCCAGAGCAACGCCAGGCTCGCTGAGCTGCGCTCGACGAACAGCACGAAGCTGTCGCTGATCAGGTCCTGGATGTCCTTGAAATAGTAGGTCGTGGCCGACAACGGCACACCGGCCTCGGCGGCCACGGCGCGATGGCGCACGCCACGCAGGCCGTCGCGCACAATGATGCGCAGGGTCGCGTCGAGAATACTCAAGCGACGCAGCTCGCTACCCTGACGACTGGCCTTGCGACCCTGGTACTGGACGCTGTCGGCGAGATCGCCGGCCAACTTGGCTGGACACGCAACGGCTGAACTGAGAGTCACTACTGCTGATACCTCTACAAATCGCAGACAAAAAACAGGGCCTGCTGGTTAGGCAGACCCTCCTTTTAGTGTCGGCATCCTGAAGATGGCAATCTGCCATGCCGAACCGTCCGCACAGTGCCCGCAACAGGCACTGCAATCAAGCTTGCGGACGCATATGCGGGAACAGGATCACATCGCGAATCGATGGCGAGTTGGTCAGCAGCATGACCAGGCGGTCGATCCCGATACCTTCACCGGCAGTTGGCGGCATGCCGTATTCCAGGGCACGGACGAAGTCGGCGTCGAAGTGCATGGCTTCATCGTCGCCGGCGTCCTTGTCAGCCACCTGCTGCATAAAGCGCGCGGCCTGGTCTTCCGCGTCGTTCAGCTCGGAGTAGGCGTTGGCGATCTCGCGACCACCGATAAACAGCTCGAAGCGGTCGGTAACGCTCGGATCATCGTCGCTGCGACGGGCCAGCGGCGAAACTTCAAACGGGTAGCGGGTGATGAAGTGTGGCTGCTCCAGCTTGTGTTCGACCAGTTCCTCGAAAATCATCACCTGCAATTTGCCCAGGCCTTCGAAGCCGAGCACCTTGGCGCCGGCCTTCTTGGCGATGGCACGGGCCTTGTCGATGTCGGTCAGGTCGGCAGCGGTCAGCTCAGGGTTGTACTTGAGGATCGAGTCGAACACCGACAGACGCACGAACGGCTCGCCGAAGTGGAAAACCTTGTCGCCGTAAGGCACGTCAGTAGTCCCCAGAACCAGCTGGGCCAGCTCGCGGAACAGTTCCTCAGTCAGGTCCATGTTGTCTTCGTAGTCGGCGTAAGCCTGGTAGAACTCGAGCATGGTGAACTCGGGGTTGTGCCGGGTCGAGACGCCTTCGTTACGGAAGTTGCGGTTGATCTCGAAGACCTTCTCGAAGCCACCCACCACCAGACGCTTGAGGTACAGCTCCGGAGCGATACGCAGGAACATCTGCATATCCAGGGCGTTGTGGTGGGTCTCGAACGGCTTGGCCGCGGCGCCACCGGGGATGGTCTGCAGCATCGGCGTTTCCACTTCGAGGAAGTCGCGCTTCATCAGGAAGCTGCGGATGTGGGCGATGACCTGCGAACGCACGCGGAAGGTCTCGCGCACGTCTTCGTTAACGATTAGGTCAACGTAGCGCTGACGGTAGCGCTGCTCGGTGTCACTGAGGCCATGGTGCTTGTCCGGCAGCGGGCGCAGGGACTTGGTCAGCAGGCGCACGTCGGTCATTTCCACGTACAGGTCGCCCTTGCCGGAACGGGCCAGGGTGCCGACGGCGGAAATGATGTCGCCCATGTCCCAGTGCTTGACCTCGGCGAGCTTTTCTTCCGGCAGGGTCTTGCGGTTGACGTAGACCTGGATACGCCCGGTCATGTCCTGGATCACCATGAACGAGCCGCGGTTGAGCATGATGCGGCCCGCCACCTTGACCGGAATAGCCGCGGCTTCCAGCTCTTCCTTGCTCTTGTCGACGTACTGTTTCTGCAGGTCAGCGCAGTAGTTGTCGCGGCGGAAGTCGTTGGGGAAGGCGTTGCCCTGCTCCCGGATGGCAGCAAGCTTCTCTTTGCGCAGGGCAATCAGCTTGTTTTCTTCATGCTGCCGCTCTTCGTGGGACAGGGCTTGCGGGTCGAGTTGTTGGTCGCTCATGGTCATCGGTTTCCGTCGTTGATTCATTGCTAGGCCGCCGGAAGAGTCAGGGCAGCCCGCGAAGAGTGAGGGGTGGGCGTCAGCCCCTCACCCCAGCCCTCTCCCGAGGGAGAGGGAGCCACAGCAGCGTGCTCTTACAGCCCCTGTTTCAGGCTGGCTTCGAGGTATTCGTCAATATCGCCGTCCAGCACCTTGTCGCAATCGCTACGTTCGATGTTGGTGCGCAGATCCTTGATCCGCGAGGCATCCAGCACGTAGGAACGGATCTGGTGACCCCAGCCGATGTCCGACTTGGTCTCTTCCAGCGCTTGCGAGGCGGCGTTGCGCTTCTGTACTTCCTGCTCGTACAGACGCGCACGGAGCATTTTCATCGCGGTGTCTTTGTTGGCGTGCTGGGAACGCTCGTTCTGGCAGGCCACCACGGTGTTGGTCGGTACGTGAGTGATACGTACGGCCGAGTCGGTGGTGTTGACGTGCTGACCACCGGCGCCCGAGGAGCGATAGGTGTCGATGCGCAGGTCAGCCGGGTTGATCTCAATCTCGATGTTGTCATCGATTTCCGGCGAGACGAACACCGCGGAGAACGAGGTGTGGCGACGGTTGCCGGAGTCGAACGGGCTCTTGCGCACCAGGCGGTGCACGCCGATCTCGGTACGCAGCCAGCCGAAGGCGTACTCGCCCTTAATATGTACGGTGGCGCCCTTGATCCCGGCGACTTCGCCGGCGGACAGTTCGACGATCTCGGCGGAGAAGCCACGCTTGTCGGCCCAGCGCAGGTACATGCGCAGCAGGATGTTGGCCCAGTCCTGGGCTTCGGTGCCGCCGGAGCCGGCCTGGATGTCCAGGTA
Source organism: uncultured Pseudomonas sp. (assembly GCA_964518735.1). Lineage (GTDB taxonomy): Bacteria > Pseudomonadota > Gammaproteobacteria > Pseudomonadales > Pseudomonadaceae > Aquipseudomonas. The sequence goes on along the minus strand of CAZFKQ010000009.1, from coordinate 88,869 downwards.
GGCGTTGTTCTGATCCATCTCACCGCTGAACATGCGGCGGAATTCGAGCTTCTCGAGAATATCGCGCAGGCGCTCGATTTCGCTGACGATGTCGCCTACCGCGCCTTCATCGTTCTCCTCGACGGCCATGTCGAGCAGGTCGCGCGAATCGGCCAGGCTGCCGGTGAGGTCGTCGATGGTTTCCACGATCTGCGCCAGCATGGCGCGCTCACGCCCCAGGTTCTGGGCGTATTCGGGATTGTTCCAGACGCTTGCGTCTTCGAGTTCGCGATTTACTTCGACCAGACGATCATGCTTTTGATCGTAGTCAAAGATACCCCCGAATGGTCTGGGTGCGCTCGGACAAGTCCTTGATGCTGTTAAGGATCGGGTTGATTTCCATGGTGATCAGCACTCGCAGGCGAAAGGGGAACGCAGCAGCCCTGTGCGGCCCGGTAAGCCAGCCTGAACGGCCGCTGACCAGGCACGGCAACAGGCCGTGACCCCGAAGTTTCAGAAAAGCCGGCGAGTATACCCGAGTCCTTGCCGCGCGGGCAGCCCGCCACGGGCGCTGGCGAGCCGCGGCCTGACCGGCGGAACAGCTCAGAACTGCAGACTGATGCGCCCACCCAGCTGGTTGTCGCGGGCATCTTCAGCGTACTGACCGGCATAGATCAGGCCCAGGTAAAGCTGTTCGGCCACCTGGTAATCCAGGCTCAGATCCAGACGCAACTGATCGCGCTCGAACTCACGCCCACTCAGCTCGAAGGACTGCCCGGTCACCGACTGCCAGGCCCGAGCCTCGGTTCGGTCATCGAGGAAACCATGGCGCGCAGCCAGACTGGCACGCCCGATCAGGCGCCGCTCATGCACTTGCCAGGCACTGGCCAGGCGCCAACCAAGAGTCAGATAAGCGCCATCCTGCTGCTCGCCGCTCAAGCGCAGGGCCTCGGTACCGCCGGTCTCGTGCAGGCTGTCGGCATCCAGATGGACGTAGGCCAGGCCGGCGAAGGGCTCCAGGGTGAAGTCGCGAAAATCCAGGGGATAACTGGCTTCGCCGAACAGCTGAGCGCTGCCGGCCTGACTGTCGCCACGCAGAACCTGCCCGGAATCGCGGCGCTGACTGTCCAGTTCGTGCCAGCTGTAGGCGGCGCCAAGTTTGAAACCCAACTGGTAATAACGGGTCGTCGCGTAAGCGGCCAGGTGATAGCTGTCGACATCACTGTTGTCGCCCTGCGCCTGCAACTCGCTGCGACTGACGCCAGCCAGCGCACCCGCCATCCACATGCCCGTCAATGGCCGGTCGACGCCGACCAACAGACCTGTACTGTGCCGCTCCAGACGCGGCGAATCACTGCCGCCATCCCAGGAGCCATAGCCTCCATAGCCGCGCGACCAGCCTTGCAGCTTGCCAGCCGGTGCCGGGCGCTCGCGAAAGGCAAAGCGAATCTGCTGCATGCGATCCAGCGCCGCCTCGCGCGGCAGGCGACTGTCGTCCAGCAAAAGACTGCGCTGACTGAGGGGTAACTCAGCCGCCTGCAGAGCCGTGCTGCCACAAGCCAGCCAAACGATGAGCCCAGCAGCGGTTGATATTCCGTGCATATCGACAGTCTCCCTTTACCATGGCTGATTCTAAACCCGCACAGCCCAAGAGATTGCAGGTACCCGGACTATTATGAGGAATAGCTGGCGCAACCCGCGCCAGCACTTCGGACTGTATTCGCCGGCGTACCAGTCATCGCTGTTAGTTCCAGGAGTCGTCGTGCCATGTCATTCCCGCACAGCCTGCGCAGTCGCTTTGCCATTCTGATCGTGCTGCTGGTCACCTTGCTCAGCTGGCTGCTCGGTTCGCTGATCAGCGAGAACTCCAGCCAGCGCATTCGCGAAGAAGTCGGCCGAGACCTGGTCGAAGTGTCACTGCAGATGATTGACCGCCTGGACCGTGACATGGCCAGCCGCGCCAGCTACCTGCAGGTGCTCGGCAGCCTACGCGTTCTGCGCCAACCGCGGGATAACGCAGAGATTCGCGCCCTGCTCGATCGCCTGCAACAAGAGATTCCCAGCATCGCCTGGATTGGCTTCACTGACCCGCAGGGCAAGGTCTTGGCCTCCAACAACGGCATTCTCGAAGGTGCCAGCCTGATCCAGCGACCAGTCTATCTGGAAGGCCTCAAGGGCTTGTTCATCGGTGACGTACACGAGGCCGTTCTGCTGGCCAATCTGCTGCCCAATCCAACCGGCGAAGCGATGAAGTTTGTCGACATCAGCCTGCCGGTTCAGGGCCCAGACGGCCAGCTGGCAGGTGTGCTGGCCAGCCACCTGTCGTGGGAATGGGCTGACGAGGTACGTCGCTCACTGCTAGAGCCCATCCAGAAACGACGCAACGTCGAATTCCTTGTGCTCAGCCATGACCTCACCGTGCTGCTCGGCCCCAAGGCGATGATCGGCCAGAAGCTTGAATTGCCGGTATTGCAACGATCCAGCCAGCAGGATGGCACCTGGGCCATTCAGCAATGGCCGGATGGCCAGTCCTACCTGACCGGAATTGCCGCCAGCAAGGGCTATGGCGATTACGCTGGCCTCGGCTGGATCGTGGTGGCACGTCAGTCAGTCGACGAAGCCTATGCACCGGCTCGCGAGCTGATGCACGGCACCATACTCTGGGGGAGCGGCCTGGCTCTGCTGTTCGCCGCCATCGGCTGGCTGCTGACCGGCTATTTTACCCGCCCGCTGCGCGAAATCGCCCATGCCGCCGACCGCCTCAGCGCTGGCCAGATCACGACAATCCCCAACCTGCACAGCCCCAGCGAAATCGCCATGCTCAGCCAGTCGATTCGCCATTTGGTGGAAAGCCTGACCCATCAGCAGACCGCCCTCAACCTGATGGAAGACAAAGCCCATAGTGATCCGCTGACCGGCCTGCCGAATCGTGCCGCACTGGAGCGTTTTCTGCCCAGCGCGCAACAGTACAGCCAGGCTAACCATGGCTGCCTGGCCCTGCTTTACCTCGACCTGGACGGTTTCAAGCCGGTCAATGACCAGTTCGGCCACGCGGCGGGTGACCTGTTGCTTCAGGAAGTCGCCAGTCGCCTGCGCGCCTGCCTGCGCGACGGTGACCTGGTTGCGCGCCTGGGCGGCGACGAATTCCTGATGATCCTTCAGGTGCCACAGCACGATGCCATGCAACAGGCCCGGGGCATCGCCGAACGAGCCCTGCAGAAGCTTGCCGAACCAGCCAACCTGGACGGCCAGTCGGTGCAGATCGGTTGCAGCATTGGTGGCGCACTATGGCCGCTGGATCATGACGACCTGGGCGCAGCCCTGGAGCTGGCCGACCAGGCGCTGTTTCGGGCCAAAAATGCCGGCAGGAACCGCGCACAATTCCAGACCCCGGAAATACCGACAACCTGAAGCGCCCCAGGAAAGCGTCACACCTGTTTCAGGGCTGGCTTCGCCAGGTCATGTCTTGGGCAAACACCCTGGACCAGAACCCGTCACGGCACCACGCCAGTTACAGCCTGCGACTGTTGCCGCACCGCAACGCGGCATGGCTACCGGACAGAAGATCGTGAACAGGTGTCAGTTGACCGCTACGGTCTGGCGCACCTGGGCTTCCAGCTCGACCTTGAGCACGGGATCGAGCTTGAGCTGACGAGCCAGTTCCTCCAGGTAGGCGCGTTCCATGAAGTGTTCCTCGTCGACCATCAGCACGCTGGCGATATACATCTCGGCAGCCATTTCCGGGGTGCTGGCAGCACGCGCCACTTCGGCTGGGTCGAGCGGCTTGTTCAGCTCCGCATCCAGCCAGCGCATCAGCTGCGGGTCACCGGACAACTGACCGATCTGCTCCTCGATCAGCTGGCGCTCCTTGGCATCGACATGGCCATCGGCCTTGGCCGCCGCCACCAGCGCCTTGAGGATGGCCTGGCTGTGCACCTCGGCCTGGGGTGCTGGCAGGCGATCCACGGTCTGCGGCTCATGCACCGGCTGCGCGGCGCCACCTTGCTGTTGCTGGGTCTGCCAATTGCCATAGGCCTTGTAGGCGATCACCCCGAGAGCGGCCAGACCACCATAGGTCAGCGCCTTGCCGCCGAGCTTGCGTGCACTCTTGTTACCCAGCAGCAGGCCCAGTGCGCCGGCCGCCAGGGCGCCGCCACCGGCGCCCTTGAGCAGAGTGCCAAGATCGCCGCCGCCCTGCCCGCTTTTACCAGCGCCCAGCAGACCGCCCAACGCACCACCCAGGCCACCTGCCGCGCCACCGGTAGAACCTCCGGCAGACTTCTGCTGCAGCAGATCCTGGCCGGACTTCAACAGCTGATCGAGCAAACCACGGGTATTCATAAGTATCTCCTCTGAGGACAGTCATTCCCTGATGCGACCGATTCTAGTCGCACGGGTTGCCAGGCGGCGGCCTGCAGAATGCTTCGAGATATTGCCGGCCTTACGGGGCACAGGGAAAAGCGCTGCAATTTCGATAAAAAAGAAAGCATTCAACCATTATCGACAAACCATAATGCTGACTGACCCGCGCCCGCACCGGATGCCCCACCATGATGACCCTGCGCCAGATCCGCCATTTCATCGCCGTCGCCGAGACCGGCTCGATCTCCGCCGCCGCCCAGGCGGTGTTCATTTCCCAGTCGACCCTGACTCTGGCCATCCAGCAGCTGGAGGAGGAAATCGGCGTCAGCCTGTTCAACCGCCACGCCAAGGGCATGAGCCTGACCCACCAGGGCCACCAGTTTCTGCGCCAAGCGCACTTGATCCTGGCCACCGTGGACAACGCCAAGCGCAGCCTGCAGCAGAGCACCGACCAGGTGGCCGGCAGCCTGACCATTGGCGTGACCAGCCTGGTCGCCGGTTACTACCTGGCCGACCTGATCACCCGCTTCCAACGCGCCTACCCCAACGTGCAGACCCGCGTGGTCGAGGATGAGCGACCGTATATCGAGCACCTGCTGGTCAGCGGCGAGATCGATGTCGGCGTGCTGATTCTCTCCAACCTGGAAGACCGCCACGCCCTGCAAACCGAGGTACTCACCCACTCGCCGCACCGCCTGTGGCTGCCGGCGCGGCATCCGCTGCTGGAGCGCGACAGCATCAGCCTGGCCGATGTGGCCGGCGAGCCGCTGATCCAGCTCAACGCCGACGAAATGGGCCTACATACCCAGCGCATCTGGACCCGCACCGGCCTGACTCCGCATGTCACCCTGCGCACGGCCTCGGTGGAAGCGGTGCGCAGCCTGGTGGCGGCGGGGCTCGGCCTGTCGATCCAGCCAGACATGACCTACCGCCCCTGGTCACTGGAAGGCGACATCATCGAGGCGCTGCCACTGGCCGATCTGAGCGAGCCACTGGATGTCGGCCTGGCCTGGCGCCGCGGCACGGCGCGACCGGCACTGGTCGATCCCTTCCTCAGCGTGGCGCGCGAACAGCCGCACCATCGCAAGGTATCGATTTAATCGAACGCAGCTTTCATTTTTAAGAATTTGTCGACCTCTGTGTGAGTCCCTAGTCTCAGGGCCCTATAAACGCAGAGGTTCCACGCCGCACTGGAGCCGTCATGCAGGCAGAAAATAAAAGAAGAAGCCCGAAGATGTCCGAACCCACCCTGTACAGCGCACTGCTGATCGACGGCCACCTGGTCGCCGGGGAAGGTTTGGCCGAAGCCATCCTCAATCCGGCCAGCGGCGAAGTGCTGACCCGCATTGCCGAAGCGTCGCTGGAGCAGGTGGAAGCCGCCGTGCAGGCGGCTCACCGCGCCTTCGCTGGCTGGTCCCGCACCACCCCGGCACAACGCGCCACGGCGCTACTGGCCATTGCCGACGCCATCGAACAGAACGCCGACCAACTGGCGCGCCTGGAATCGCTGAACTGTGGCAAGCCGCTGCACCTGGCGCGCCAGGACGACATCCCCGCCACCGCCGATGTATTCCGCTTCTTTGCCGGCGCCGTGCGCTGCCAACAGGGTCAGCTGGCCGGCGAATACGTGCCCGGCCATACCAGCATGGTGCGCCGCGACCCGGTGGGCGTGGTCGCCTCGATTGCGCCGTGGAACTACCCGCTGATGATGGCCGCGTGGAAGATCGCCCCGGCACTGGCCGCCGGTAATACGCTGGTGTTCAAGCCCTCGGAACACACCCCGCTGTCGATCCTGGCCCTGGCCCCGGCGCTGGCGCAGATCCTCCCGCCGGGGGTGCTGAACATCGTCTGTGGCGGCGGCGAAGGCGTCGGCAGCAGTCTGGTCGGTCACCCGCGGGTGCGCATGGTGTCGCTGACCGGCGATATCGTTACCGGGCAGAAAATCCTGCAGAGCGCCGCGCGCACGCTGAAACGTACCCACCTTGAGCTGGGCGGCAAGGCACCGGTTATCGTCTGCAACGACGCTGACATCGATGCCGTGGTGCAGGGCGTACGCACCCACGGCTACTACAACGCCGGCCAGGACTGCACCGCTGCCTGCCGTATCTACGCCCAGGCCGGCATCCATGACCGCCTGGTGCGCGAACTGGGCGATGCAGTTTCCAGCATCCGCTTTGCGCGCAAGAAGGACGCCGACAACGAGATCGGCCCGCTGATCAGCGCTCGCCAGCGCGACCGCGTGGCCAGCTTCGTCGAGCGCGCCCTGGGTCAGCCGCACATCGAGCGGGTCACCGGCGCCGCGGTGCATTCCGGGGCCGGCTTCTATTACCAGCCAACCCTGCTGGCCGGCTGCAAGCAGAGTGACGAGATCGTCCAGCGCGAAGTGTTCGGCCCGGTGGTCACCGTCACCCGTTTCGACCAACTGAGCCAGGCCGTGGACTGGGCCAACGACTCCGAATATGGCCTGGCCAGCTCGGTATGGACGCAGAACCTGGACAAGGCCATGCAGGTCGCCGGCCGCCTGCAGTATGGCTGCACCTGGATTAACACCCATTTCATGCTGGCCAGCGAGATGCCCCACGGCGGCCTCAAGCGCTCCGGCTACGGCAAAGACCTGTCCAGCGACTCATTGCAGGATTACAGCGTGGTGCGCCACATCATGGCGCGCCACGGACAACAACTAGACTGACTTAACCCGCTCGGCTGCGGTAGGCCGAACGACATTTCACTGCCCCCATAACAGCCCACAAGAAGAGGGAATCACAATGTCCGCGCATACCACCGCAGCGCTCAACGCGCCCAAAATAGCTGCGCTCAGCGCACTGGCCACCGCTCTGCTCGCCGCAGGCGCCGCCCAGGCCGCCGAACCGCTGAAAACCCTCGGCGCCGCCGAAGGCCAGCTCGACATCATTGCCTGGCCCGGCTACGTCGAGCGCGGCGAAACCGACAAGAACTACGACTGGGTGACCCAGTTCGAAAAAGACAGCGGCTGCAAGGTCAACGTCAAGACCGCCGCCACCTCGGACGAGATGGTCAGCCTGATGGCCAAGGGCGGCTATGATCTGGTCACCGCCTCCGGTGATGCCTCCTTGCGCCTGATTGCGGGCAAACGCGTGCAACCGGTCAACATCGACCTGATCCCCAGCTGGAAGAACGTCGACAGCCGCCTGCAAAACTCGCCCTGGCATGTGGTCGACGGCCAGCACTACGGCACCCCCTATCAGTGGGGGCCGAACGTGCTGATGTACAGCACCACGCTGTTCAAGGAAGCGCCGACCAGCTGGAAAGTGGTGTTTGAAGAGCAGACCCTGGCCGACGGCAAGAGCAACAAGGGCCGCGTGCAGGCCTACGACGGTCCGATCTACATCGCCGACGCCGCGCTCTACCTGAAAGCCACCAAACCGGAACTGGGCATTACCGATCCCTACCTGCTCGACGAAACCCAGTACGCCGCCGTGCTGGAGGTGCTGCGCGCCCAGCAGCCGCTGATCCATCGTTACTGGCACGACGTGACCGTGCAAATGAACGACTTCAAGAACGAAGGCGTGGTGGCCTCCGGCGCCTGGCCGTATCAGGTCAACGCTCTGCAACTGGAGAAACAGCCGATCGCCTCCACCGTGCCGGCCGAAGGCGCCACTGGCTGGGCCGACACCACCATGCTGCACGCCGAGGCCAAGCACCCGGTCTGTGCCTACAAGTGGATGGACTGGTCGCTGCAACCCAAGGTACAGGGCGACCTGGCGTCGTGGTTCGGCTCGGTGCCCGCCGTACCAGCAGCGTGCGAAGGCAATGCCCTGCTCGGTGCCGAAGGCTGCAAGACCAATGGCTTCGAAAACTTCGACAAGATCGCCTTCTGGAAAACACCGCAGGCCGAGGGTGGCAAGTACGTGCCCTACAGCCGCTGGACCCAGGACTACATCGCCATCATGGGTGGCCGTTAACAGCACCGTAGTGGCGGGTACCGTGTAGGGCGGGTGCAACCCGCGTGATGGTAATCGCGGGTTTCACCCGCCCTACGCAAACCCGCGACCCTCGTAGGGTGGACGACGCCTTTTTCGCCCACCACCCGGCACCGCCGGTGGATGGATAGAGCGCCATCCACCCTACACCGTGGCATCTGCGCCACGGTGGTTAACCGTTGTACATCCACCACCGACTCTCCCGTTTTGTGTCGGCAAACCCAACCCGGGCGAGGCGGTGGTGGATGGCTTTTATCCTGGAGCTTGTGAAATGACCCTTGCAGTGCAATTTACCGATGTGTCCCGCGCGTTCGGCGACGTCAAAGCCGTCGACCGGGTGTCCATCGACATCCAGGATGGCGAATTCTTCTCCATGCTCGGCCCTTCCGGCTCGGGCAAAACCACCTGCCTGCGCCTGATCGCCGGCTTCGAGCAGCCCAGCGCTGGCTCCATTCGTATTCATGGCGTGGAGGCCGTAGGCCTGGCCCCCTACCGTCGCGACGTCAACACGGTGTTCCAGGACTACGCCCTGTTCCCGCATATGGACGTCCTCAACAACGTGGCCTACGGACTGAAGGTCAAGGGCGTGGGCAAAGCCGAGCGCCTGGCCCGTGCCGAAGAGTCACTGGCCCTGGTTGCCCTCGGCGGCTACGGCGCACGCAAACCGGCGCAGTTGTCCGGCGGCCAGCGCCAGCGCGTGGCCCTGGCCCGCGCCCTGGTCAACCGGCCACGGGTATTGCTGCTCGATGAACCACTCGGTGCCCTCGATCTGAAGTTGCGCGAGCAGATGCAAAGCGAACTGAAGAAGCTGCAGCGCCAGCTCGGCATCACCTTCATCTTCGTCACCCATGATCAGGGCGAAGCGCTGTCCATGTCCGACCGCGTGGCGGTGTTCAACAAGGGCCGCATTGAGCAGGTCGACACCCCGCGCAATCTGTACATGAAGCCGGCCACATCCTTCGTCGCCGAATTCGTCGGCACCAGCAACGTGCTCAAGGGCGAGCTGGCCACGCGGATCAATGGCTCGCCACAGCCGATTTCGATCCGCCCGGAGCACACGCGCCTGGGCAACGGCGAGGCACTGGGCAGCGACGAAGTGGAAATCAGCGGCCTGCTGCACGACATCCAGTACCAGGGCGCCTCGACCCGCTTCGAGATCCAGCTGGAGAACGGTCAGAACTTCTGCGTCAGCCAGGCCAACAACCAATGGCAACTGGGCGATGCGCCAGTGCAGCCGGGCCAGCGGGTCAGCGCGCGCTGGGCACGCGGCGCCATGGTCGGCCTGCGCGAGGACGTGTGAGATGAGCCAGACCCTCACCCTCGAGCACAGCGGCAGCCTGATGCGCCGACTGTCCGACCTGCTCTATCGCAAGCCCACGCTGTACCTGTCGATGCTGCTGATTCCGCCGTTGCTGTGGTTCGGCGCGGTGTACCTGGGTTCGTTGCTGACCTTGCTGTGGCAAGGCTTCTACACCTTCGATGACTTCAGCATGACGGTCACTCCGGACCTCACGCTGGCCAACTTCGCGGCGCTGTTCCAGGCGGCCAACTTCGACATCATCCGCCGCACCGTGGGCATGGCGGTGGCCGTATCGATCGCCAGCGCCCTGGTGGCCTTCCCCATCGCCTACTACATGGCGCGCTACACCACGGGCAAGACCAAGGCTTTCTTCTACATCGCGGTGATGCTGCCGATGTGGGCCAGCTACATCGTCAAGGCCTACGCCTGGACCCTGTTGCTGGCCAAGGGCGGCGTGGCCATGTGGTTTATCCAGGCACTGCACCTGCAGCCATTGCTGGAGCTGATCCTCGGCATCCCCGGTGTCGGCGGCAACACCCTGTCGACCTCGCACCTGGGCCGTTTCCTGGTATTCGTCTATATCTGGCTGCCGTTCATGATTCTGCCGATCCAGGCGTCCCTGGAGCGCCTGCCGCCGTCCTTGCTGCAGGCCTCCGCCGACCTCGGCGCCAAGCCCCGGCAGACCTTTATGCAGGTGATCCTGCCGCTGTCGATCCCGGGCATCGCCGCCGGCTCGATCTTCACCTTCAGCCTGACCCTCGGTGATTTCATCGTACCGCAGCTGGTGGGACCGCCCGGCTTCTTCATCGGCAACATGGTGTATTCGCAGCAGGGCTCGATCGGCAACATGCCGATGGCCGCCGCTTTCACCCTAGTGCCGATCGTGCTGATCGCCGTGTACCTGTCCATCGTCAAACGCCTGGGGGCCTTCGATGCACTCTGAAAAAGCATCCTGGGGCCTGAAACTGGCCGCCTGGGGCGGGTTGGTGTTCCTCCACTTCCCGATCCTGATCATCTTTATGTACGCCTTCAACACCGAGAGCGCGGGCTTCAGCTTTCCGCCGCAGGGCTTCACCCTGCACTGGTTCAGCGTGGCCCTGGCGCGTCCGGATGTACTGGAAGCGATCAAACTGTCGGCGCAGATTGCTGCCTTGGCCACAGTAGTGGCGATGAGCCTCGGCACCCTGGCCGCGGCCGCACTGTACCGGCGCGACTTCTTCGGCAAGGAAAGCATCTCCATGCTGCTGATCCTGCCGATTGCCCTGCCCGGCATCATCACCGGCCTGGCGCTGCTGGCGGCGTTCAAGAGCTTTGGCATCGAACCGGGCTTCCTGACCATCGTCATAGGCCATGCCACGTTCTGCGTGGTGATCGTCTACAACAACGTCATCGCGCGCTTTCGCCGCACCAGCCACAGCCTGATCGAGGCGAGCATGGACCTGGGCGCCGACGGCTGGCAGACCTTCCGCTACATCGTCCTGCCCAACCTCGGCTCGGCCCTGCTGGCCGGCGGCATGCTGGCCTTCGCCCTGTCGTTCGACGAGATCATCGTCACCACCTTCACCGCCGGCCACGAGCGCACCTTGCCACTGTGGCTGCTCAACCAGCTGTCACGCCCACGTGATGTCCCGGTGACCAACGTAGTGGCGATGCTGGTGATGATCGTGACCATGCTGCCGATCCTCGGCGCCTACTACCTGACCAAGGGCGGCGAAGGCGTGGCCGGCAGCGGCAAATAGATAGGCAAACGTAGGGTGGATCGCGCTCCATTGATCCACCACTGCCCACAGAGATACCCAGGGCGGATGTGAAAAGCGACATCCACCCTACGACAACCTTCATGCAACTCCATACGAGGGAAATGCGATGCAAACCAAACTGCTGATCAATGGCCAGCTGGTCGCTGGCGAAGGCGCCGCGCAGGCCGTGCTAAACCCGTCCCTCGGCACCACCCTGGTGGAAATCCGCGAAGCCACGCCGGAGCAGGTCGACGCTGCCGTGCGCGCCGCCGATGCGGCCTTCGACAGCTGGTCGCAGACCACGCCCAAGGATCGCGCCACCCTGTTGCTGCAGCTGGCCGACAAGATCGACGTCCACGCCGAGGAACTCGCCCGCCTGGAGTCCAACAACTGCGGCAAGCCTTACAGCGCCGCACTGAACGATGAACTACCGGCCATCGCCGACGTGTTCCGCTTCTTCGCCGGGGCCAGCCGAGTGATGAGCGGCTCGGCGGCCGGTGAATACCTGCCGGGCCACACCTCGATGATCCGCCGCGACCCGATTGGCGTAATTGCTTCCATCGCACCGTGGAACTACCCGCTGATGATGGCCGCCTGGAAACTCGGCCCGGCCCTGGCCGCCGGCAACACTGTGGTGCTCAAGCCGTCCGAGCAGACCCCGCTGACTGCGCTGAAACTGGCCGAGCTGCTGGCCGAAATATTCCCAGCCGGCGTGGTCAACATCGTCTTCGGCCGTGGCCCGAGCGTCGGCGCGCCGCTGACCAGTCACCCGAAAGTACGCATGGTTTCGCTGACCGGCTCGATCCCCACCGGCTCGGCCATCATCAGCAGCACCGCCGACACCGTTAAGCGCATGCACATGGAGCTGGGCGGCAAGGCCCCGGTGATCATCTTCGACGACGCCGACATCGACGCGGCCGTCGAAGGCATCCGCACTTTCGGCTTCTACAACGCCGGCCAGGACTGCACCGCCGCCTGCCGCATCTACGCGCAAAAAGGCATCTACGAACAGTTCGTGGCCAAGCTCGGCGCGGCTGTGGGCAGCATCAAATACGGCCTGCAGGATGACGAAGGCACCGAGCTTGGCCCGCTGATCACCGAACAGCACCGCCAGAAAGTCGTGGGCATGGTCGACCGGGCCAAGGCCCTGCCGCATATCCAGGTGGTGACCGGCGGCAAGGCGGTCGACGGCCCCGGTTTCTTCTTCGAGCCGACCGTGCTCGCTGGCGCCCGCCAGGACGACGAAATCGTCCGCTGCGAAGTGTTCGGCCCGGTGGTCTCGGTCACCCCGTTCGACGACGAAGCGCAGGTACTGGCCTGGGCCAACGACTCCGACTACGGCCTGGCCTCCTCGCTGTGGACCCGTGACGTGGGCCGCGCCCATCGCCTGTCCGCTCGCCTGCAGTACGGCTGCACCTGGGTCAACACGCACTTCATGCTGGTCAGCGAAATGCCCCATGGCGGGGTGAAGCTGTCCGGCTACGGCAAGGACATGTCCATGTACGGCCTGGAGGACTACACCGCCATCCGCCACGTCATGTTCAAGCACTGATTTGGGCTACTGCGCTCAGCCGGGCGTTGTTGGCCAGAACCTCGAAATGCTCATGTACTCCAGTACATTGCGCTTTCTCGGCTCTGGCCGCCTAGCCCGGCAGTCGCTCGCTACGCCCAAATCGCTCCAATGTTTCTACCACCCCGAAAAATCAGCTGGAGCAATAACAATGAACAATGCACTCCGTACGCTCAGTTTCCTCGCCCTGTTCGCCTGCGCCGGCCTGGCACAGGCAGCGGATGATGCCAAGGCCATTGTCGATGGCTACATGGCAGCCTGGAATGCCCATGACGCGGATAAGGCCGGCGAATTTCTCGCCGAAGATGCCGAGTATTACGACGTGACGGTCGGCAGCGCACAGAAAGGCCGCGCTGCCGCCCGTGACAATGTGATCAAGGTGTTTGTCACGGCCATTCCTGACCTGAAATGGGTCATGACCGGTGCGCCAATCGTCAGCGCCGATGGCATTGCCTTCCAGTGGCAGTTCAGCGGCACCAACGCCGGTGCCTGGAGCGCGGAAACGCCAGCTACCGGCAAGCTGGTGTCGTTCGAAGGTGTCAGCTTCGTCCGCATCAAAGACGGCAAGATTGCCTATCAAGGCGACTACTACGACGCCCTGGGCTTAAACAAGCAGCTCGGCTGGTAAGCCTCGTTAGCAGCAGACAGCCCCGGCCATGTGCCGGGGTTGTGCGTTATGCAGCACTTACGCAGATTGGCCGCGGAAAAGTTGTGCAAAAAGTGGGCAACGTCACAGCACGACCCTAGGCGCTGGCAATTCGCCGCCCCTAGGATGGCGACATAACAATAAACGGCAGCCATCCCGGCCAGCCAAGAAGCCAGAAGCCCCGCAACCATGCCCGAACAGCCCTTCCGCCGTGCTCCTGCGCTGCGCCCTACCTTGCTCTGCGCCAGCAGCCTGTTGCTCTGCCTGGGCGGCAACCTGAGCACGGCCGATAGCGCCCCGACAGCCCTCAGCGAAGCGTTGCGCGATACTCGTCTAAGCAGTTGGCAGAACCTGCTGCAACAGCCAGGCAACCCGAATGAGCTGGCGACCCTGGAAAAGGTCAATCGCTTTATCAATCGCAGCGTCGTACATGCTGAAGACCGTGAGGTCTGGGGCGAGACCGACTACTGGGCCACGCCCCTGGAAACCCTCAGTCGCGGCCGCGGCGATTGCGAAGACTTTGCCATTGCCAAGTACTTCAGCCTGGTGCGCATGGGCGTGCCCAGCGCCAAGCTGCGCCTGACCTTCGTCAAGGCCCTGCAGCGCCAGCAGGCGCATATGGTGCTGGCCTATTACGCCAACCCGAGCGCCGAGCCGCTGATCCTCGACAACCTGCAACAGCAGATCAGCCCGGCCAGCCAACGCCGCGACCTGTTGCCGGTGTATGCCTTCAACAACCATGGGATCTTTCTCGGCAGCGCACCGCAGCGCCAATCGAAACAGTCACCGCAGCTGTTGTCACGCTGGCAGGATGTCAGCACACGGACCCTGGCCGAAGGATCGCCAGTACACGCTCCGCAGGGCTGACCCCGGTACACAGCTGGTTTGGGGTGAGCCATGCACACTCTGTCGGAGGCGCGCGCCAGGCAATTGCGCCCAAGCAGGGCGACAGGCATGATCAGTGCGGGGTTTATGTACGATGGCTGCCACACGGGCTGCCTCTGACCTTCACGGATGATGCACATGAGCGCTTTCTGCACGCGTTATGCTACGCGTCACTCGCTAGGCTCAACCCTCATCTGCGGGCTGCTTCTATTCGCCTTCTGTCTGCCCGGATTCGCCTCCAGCACCCACCCTCCCAGCCGTAAAGGCGATTCAGCCCTGCAGGTCATCGACTTTCAGCTGCGCTGGAAGCATCAGTTCCAGTTCGCCGGCTACTACGCCGCTATTGCCCAAGGCTATTACCGCGAGGAAGGTCTCGAGGTGCGCCTGCATGAAGGGGCACCAGGCAAGACGCCAGTGAATGAAGTGCTGGCCGGGCGCGCCCAATATGCCGAATCCAACAGTGAGCTGCTCTACGAGCGTCTCAAGGGCAAACCACTGGTGGCCCTGGCGGTAATCTTCCAGCACTCGCCTTCGGTGTTGCTGGCCCGCAGCGATGCCGATATCGAAACCGTTCACGATCTGATCGGCAAGAAGGTGATGCTGATGAACGCGCAAACCGATGCCGACTTCCAGGCCATGTTCCGCCGCGAAGGCATCGACCCGGCATTGATCCAGCTGCAGCCCAGCAGCTACAACATCGATGACCTGGTTTCCGGCAAGGTGGACGCTTTCAACTCCTACCTGACCAACGAACCCTTCTATATGCAGCAACAGGGCATCGACTACCGGGTCATCTCACCCAACACCTACGGTATCGATTTCTATAGCGACATCCTGTTCACCAGCGAGGCAGAGCTGCGCGACAACCCCGATCGCGTCGAAGCCTTCCGCCGCGCCACCCTGCGCGGCTGGCGTTACGCCATGGACAACCCCGAGGAGATCATCGACCTGCTGCTCAAGCAGTATCAGGTGAAGAAATCCAGGGCCCACCTGCAGTTCGAAGCCAATGCCATGCGTGGCCTGATCCTTCCCGACCTGATCGAAATCGGCCATATGAACCCAGGACGCTGGCTACGCATGGCGGAAGCCTTTGATGAGCTGGGCATGGTCAGCGACATCCACGCACTGGAAGGCTTTGTTTACGATCCCAACCCACTTGCCCAGGTCGCGCGCCTGCAGAAAATCATCGTCCTGATCAGCATCGGCGCTGTCCTGACCCTGCTGGTGGCCCTGCTGCTATTGGCCAGTGAGCGCCGCTTGCGCCGCGAGATCCAGCGGCGCCAGGTGGCCGAAGAAGAAGTACGCAACCTGGCTTTCCACGACAGCCTCACCGGGCTGCCCAACCGCAACAGCTTCATCCCCTACGCCAAGCAGAAACTGCTGAGTGCCAAACGTAATGGCGAGCGCCTGGCGCTGTGCTACATCGACCTCAATCGTTTCAAACAGATCAACGATGCCCACGGCCACCAGGCCGGTGACGCCATCCTTATGCACACGGCCAATGCCATCAGCGCGCATATCCGCGAGGCCGATATGGCAGCACGCATGGGCGGCGACGAATTCGTGATTTTGCTCGATGGCGTGCACAACGATGCCGACATTCAGCATCTGACCGCGCAGATCTGTCGAGCCATTGCCCTGCCCCTGTGCTGGAGCAATCTGCAGCTGCAAGTCAGCGCCAGCCTGGGCGTGGCCTTGTACCCGCAGGATGGCGAAGAGCTGGATGAGCTGATGTCCAAAGCCGACAGCGCCATGTTCATGCAGAAGGCCGCCATGCTGGTGCTGCGTTAAGAGCGCTTGAGGACCTGACCCGGATCACGGAAGCTCCCCTCTCCCACTTGTGGGAGAGGGGCTGGAGGGAGAGGGTATTGAGCCGCTCGCCCCTCCTCACTCTGCTTTGGCTTCCAGCATCGCGACCCACAGGGATGTGGTGCATGCCGCAAGCCGGCCGGGAATGTACGTGCTCTACCTCCTGCATTCCCGCAGTTGCCTCGCGTGCACGGCAGAGGGAGCACAAGAGCTCCGCACCTACTCTGCCGCCATGCAGTGCGCTGCAATCGCAAACTGATGTTTAACGCGGCGCGATATGCGCCACCATCAACTGCACGCTTTCGCGGCCCTGATATTCATTGACGTCCAGCTTGTAGGCCAACTCGACCCAGCGCACGTTGGGGTTGGGCCAGACCTCGCGATCGATGTTGAAGGCGATGCCATCCAGGGTCTGCCCGCCACATTCGGTCTTCAGCACCAGTTTCAGGTGTTTCTCACCAACCAGGCGCTGCTGGACGATCTGGAACACGCCGTGGAACAGCGGTTCGGGGAAATGCTGGCCCCAGGGCCCGGCATGGCGCAAGGCCTTGGCCAGCTCCAGGTGGAACTCCTCGACGCCAAGCTGGCCGTCGGACAGCAGACGGCCGGTGAGGTCGTCCTCGCTCAACTGGCGGCGCACTTCGGCATCGAAGGCGGCGGCGAACGCTCCATAGTTTTCCTGCGGCAGCGACAGGCCGGCAGCCATGGCATGCCCGCCGAATTTGCTGATCAGCCCCGGATGCTTGGCTGCCACCGCATCCAGCGCATCGCGGATATGCAAGCCCGGCACCGAACGCGCCGAACCTTTGAGCAGGCCATCGCCGGCATCGGCAAAGGCAATCGCCGGCCGGTGGTAACGCTCCTTCAGGCGCGAGGCGAGGATGCCGATCACCCCCTGGTGCCAATCCGGTTCGAACAGGCACAGGCCGAACGGCATGTCCGCCAGCGGCAGGTCCTTGAGTTGGGCCAGGGCTTCGCGCTGCATGCCTTGTTCGATGGACTTGCGATCCTTGTTCAACTCGTCGAGCTGCTGGGCCATGTCGCGGGCCAGTCCCTCGTCCTCGCACAGCAGGCATTCGATGCCCAGGCTCATGTCGTCCAAACGCCCGGCCGCATTCAGCCGTGGCCCGAGGATAAAACCGAGGTCGGTGGAGGTAATCCGCCCGTGCTGGCGCCCCGCCACTTCCAGCACCGCACGCAAGCCCGGTCGAGCGCGGCCGGCACGGATGCGCGCCAAGCCCTGATGCACCAGGATGCGGTTGTTGGCATCCAGCGGCACCACGTCAGCCACGCTGCCCAGGGCGACCAGGTCAAGCAGCTCGCCGAGATTCGGCTCAGGTAGATCGGCTTTGGCAAACCAGCCCAATTCACGCAGCTTGGCGCGCAGGGCCAGCAGCACATAAAACATCACGCCGACCCCGGCCAGCGCCTTGCTCGGAAACTCGCAGCCCGGCTGGTTGGGGTTAACGATGGCATCCGCCGCCGGCAATTCCGGGCCGGGCAAGTGGTGGTCGGTGACCAGCACGGTCAACCCGGCAGCCTTGGCCGCGGCCACGCCCTCGACGCTGGAGATGCCGTTGTCCACGGTCAGCAACAGGTCGGGGGTGCGTGTCAGCGCCACGGCGACAATTTCCGGGGTCAGGCCGTAGCCGTATTCGAAACGATTGGGCACCAGATAATCGACATGCGCCGCACCGAGCATGCGCAGACCGAGCACGCCGACCGAGCTGGCGGTGGCGCCGTCAGCATCGAAGTCACCGACGATAAGGATGCGCTGGCGCTGCTCCAGCGCCTGCACCAGCAACTGCACCGCCGCATCGATGCCCTTGAGCTGCTGATAGGGGATCAAGCGCGCCAGGCCCTTGTCCAGCTCGGCGACGGACTGCACGCCACGCGCCGCATACAGGCGGGTCAGCAGCGGTGGCAGGTCGCCAAGGTCGGGCAGGTTGGCGGGAAGCGGGCGTGGATCGATGCGCATGGGTATTCCGGTTGTTTTTCTAGGCAGGCTGAGGTGGGCACGTTTGGCTCCCTCCCCCTCCGGGAGAGGGTTGGGGTGAGGGAAAAAGCACCGAGTAGCCGATAGCCCCCTCATCCCTGGCCCCTCTCCCAGGGGGAGAGGGGCAACAATCAGCGTTCGCCGGCCAGCCACTCCAGTGGAATCTCGTGCTGGCCGCGCTCATCGGTAACGAACAGCTCGCCGTCGCTGATCATCACGCTCCAGCTCACCGTGCGCGGCAGGTCGCGGGCCAGGTTTTCCAGGGCTTCCTGATTCACCCCAACCACATTGATGTTCTTCAGGCTACGCACGCTGTCGAGCACCTTGCTCTGCCACACACGCAGGTTGCCATAAGCCACCAGGCTGAACTTCTCGGTGCGCCGCGAGCACCAGGTGATGCGCTCGGCATCCGGCTGACCAACTTCGATCCAGTGCAGCACGCGGTCGTCCAGGCTCTTCTCCCACAGCGCCGGCTCGTCGATATCCGACAGGCCGCGACCGAAAGCCAGCTGCTCGTGGTACCACAGCGCATAGGCGATCAGCCGCACGCACAGGCGTTCCTCGGTTTCCGAGGGGTGCTTGGCCACGGTGAAACGCAGGCTCTCGTAGACGCTGCGGTCGATATCGGTGAGGTTCAGGTCGACTTTGTAAGGCGTGGCTTGCAGGGCCATGGGCGGGCTTCTTGACTGGCGAGAAAGGCGGCAAGTCTACCCGAAAGGCCGCCCCGCCACGAACCCGACCGCTCAGCGGGCGAAGCGTTCCCAGAGCTTGTCGAACTCGCTGCGGTAACTGGCGACCAGCAGCGCGTGATCAGTCACCAACAGGTTTTCCTCGTTGCTGGTGCTGGCGCTGCGGGTCCAGTTGAAGCTGCCGTTGAGCAGCAGGCGGCGGTCGAACAGAGCGAACTTGTGGTGCATGTGATAGGGACTTTCGTCGATGCGCAGCGGCACGCCCTGGGCAATCAGGTGCTGGATATCGCTGCCCTCGTCGTGCTGTTTCTCATTGTCGCTGATCACCCGCACCGCCACGCCACGCCGGTGGCAGGCAACTATCTCCTCGCTGAGGCGGTCGTCGGAGATGGTGTAGACGCAGATATCCACCGACTCGCGAGCCTGGCGGCACAACTCACGAATCTTGCGCAGGCAGTCCTCGCCAGGACTGAAGTGGGCGCTGGCCACGGCCGCACGCGGCGGCGCGCTGGCGATGTCGAGGGTCTTGATCACCTGCTCCAGCCATTTCAGCGCCGGCAGGGCGTTAGCCGCGTCGCTCAGAGTCAGCTCGCGCACCAGGTCGAAGGCGCGGTTGCGCAGGTAGCGCACCTGGTCCGGGCCCAGGTCACTGCCCAGCTGGCGCAGCTCGTCGCGCTCCTCGTTGCTCAGCTTGAGATCGACCAGGCTGTCGCGCAGCTGCTGGTCCAGGCGGGTGAAATCCATTCAGTCGCTCCTTGATGTGCGAGTAAGCGCGGCATAGAGCACCCCGCACAACGCACCGAACAGGTGGTACTCGAAGGACACACCCTGGCTCGGCAGCAGCCCGAACCACCAGCCGCCGTAATAGAACAGCACCAGCACGGCGACCAGCAGATTGCTCAGGCTGCGCTGGAACCAGGCCTGGGCCAGCAACAACCCCCACAGACCGAACAGCCAGCCGCTGGCGCCCAGGTGCATACCAGGGCGAGCAAACAACCAGACCAGTAAACCGCTGCCAACAATGATGAAGGCGCTGGCGGCGATAAAACGCTGCAGCGAACCCAGGCTGACCAACCAACCGAGCACCAGCAGCCCCGGCAGGTTGTTGAGCAGATGCAGCCAGCCGGCATGCAGCCAGGGCGCGGCGAGAATGCCAGGCAAGCTGGCCGGATAACGCGGCAGTACGCCCCAGACATTCAGGGCATTGCCGCTGAGGCTGTTGACCAGCTGCAGCGCCAGCATCACGACGGCGATGCCGAACAGTAGCTGCAGGCGTGGGACTATCCAGGCTTTCATCACTCGACAGATTCCGTCTCGCCCGCAGTGGGAGGCTGACCGAGGAGCTGTCCCAGCTCACGCAGACGGTTGTTCATTTCACCCATGCGGTTGTGCGTGCGCAGGTCGATGTCGATCTTCTTGTCCATCGCATTCATCAGCGGCAGAAAGCTGTTCTGCAGGGTGGCGGCCAGGCTTTCCAGAAGTACCTGCACACCCGGCTGCGGCACCGCCTGCACGGCAACCTCGACCTGCGGGCGCAGCTTGCCCAGCTGCTCCAAGCCGGCGAGCAGCTCGTTCCAGGGAATATCCTGCTGCGGGGTCGGTTCACGCTGCAGGTTGGCAGCCATGCCACGGATGCCTTCGACCAAGTCATTGAGCTGCGCCACCACCCGGCCACCGACGTCCGTATCACTGCCGCCCATGGCCTTGTTGCGCATAAAGTCGCGTTTGATCTGCGCCCAACGCTCGGCTTGTACGTCGGTCATATTGCCGCGCAACTCGGCGAGCTTGAGCAGGTTCTCCTCGGCGCCGGTGGTGAGCAACTGGGATTCGCCCTGGTAGTGATCGGCGATCAGTTGCAGCACCTCGGCATCGTTCATCACCGCACTGATCTTCTCCGTCATCTTGTTCATGTTGCGGTAGCTGCCCTGCAGCTTGAACGGCGGCTCGGTGCGGTACTGATCGGCCTGGGCAGCGCTGGCGATGTACTGCTGATTGACCCGGCCGACCACATCGCGCACCTGCATCAGACGCTGCAAAGTGGTGACGATCTCGTTGACCTCGGCGGCGCTGTAGCTGTGGCTCAATTCATTGCTGGAGAACGGCTTGCCCTCGGCCTTGGCGACGAAGCGATAGACATCGGCCATATCGCGAGTGGCCAGCGGCGCCAGCACCGGGTTGGAGGTCAGGCCGTTTTCGATGTAGGACAGCGCGAAGGCTTCCTGCATGCCGCCCAGAGTGTCGCCGAGGTTATAGATGTCGGCGCGGTTAGCCAGCATGTCCGGGATCTTGAATACGTCGCCGGACTCGGTATAGGGGTTGCCCGACATGATCACGCAGAACTTGCGCCCACGCATATCGTAGGTGCGCGTGCGGCCCTTCCACACGCCTTCAATACGCCGGGTGCCGTCGCACAGCGAGATGAATTTCTGCAGGAACTCAGGGTGGGTGTGCTGGATATCGTCGAGATAGAGCATCACGTTGTTGCCCATTTCCAGCGCCAGGTTGAGCTTTTCCAGCTCCTGGCGTGAAGTGGCGTCCGGTGCCTGGGCCGGGTCCAGGGAGCGCACCTCGTGGCCCAAGGCCGGACCGTTGATCTTCATAAAGATCAGCCCGAGGCGGTGGGCGACGTACTCCATCAGGGTGGTTTTGCCGTAGCCGGGTGGCGAAATCAGCATCAACAAGCCGGACAAGTCCGAACGACGGTTCTCCCCGGCGGTGCCCATCTGCTTGGCCAGGTTATCGCCGATCACCCCGAGATAGACATCGTTGATCAGCTTGTTACGCACAAAGGAGCTGAGCGGCTTGGGTTTGAACTCATTGAGGCGTAGCGCCTCGCGCTCGCGCGCTACCACTTCCTGACGTAGCGCCTGGTAGCGCTGCAAGCCGGGCAAAAACTGCTCGCGATGCACGCGCAGGCGGGCGAAGAAATCGTCCACCGCCAGCACCAGTTGTCGTTCGCTGATCCGAGGATGCTCGCCCATCAAATCCTTGGCGGTAAAACGCAGGTCCACCTCGGTGATGCGCTTGGGCAGATTCTCGGCGAGCAGCGTCAGGGCCACGGCTTCGGGCACGTAGGCACTGAGCGCGGCGAATTCCTCTGCCGCGCAGAGGCCGCGCAGCCAGTTTTCCACCAGAACCCACTGCGCAGCTGGGCGGTCGTGCAGTTGCGCCAGGGTTTGCTGATAGACATCCCACATATGCGCCGTTTGCAAACGCGCCTGCAATCCGGCCAGCAGCTCGCGGGCGTATTTGCTGAAGACGAATTCAATGCGCTCCGCAGCCAGCTCCTGTACCAGGTATTCTGCCGCCTCGGCCAGCGTCGCCTGGCTCAGGTTCATACCCTGCTGGGCGCTATAGCCGGCCATAGCCTCGGCAATTTCCGCCTGCAGCTGCAACAGGCTGTCGCGTTGACCGAACAACTGCTGGATATGCCGGGCGCTGCGGGCGCGTTGTGGCCATTGTTTGGCCTCGTCGCGACGCTGTGCCTGGCCCCAGAAAAAGCTTGCAAAAGCACGGGGCAAGGCGCCGTAGCTGAGCAGCCCGGCGCTGTCGCGCAGCGGCAACAGCTGGGTGAGGATCAACGCCGCATCATGGTCGTGGATGCCCTTCTCGTAGCCTTCCTTGTAGCGCGGCGCGGCAAAGTCGCGAATGCTCTTGATCAGTGCCTCAGGCTGCGCAAGCTGTTGCTTGAGCAGATCCAGGCTAAGCCCATCGCGCCCGGCATCGGCGGCCGCCAGCACTTCGCCGGCAAGGTATTCGCCGCGGTACAGCGTGGCGGATTCAGACTCCAGGGACACCTGCCAGTAGTCGCGCAGCGCTTCCAGCTCGGTGTTCTGTAGCGGCTCAAGGAATTCGGTGCCGGTCAGGTGCAGGTAGAGCTGATCGCCACGCGGCATCAGGGTCAGGTCCAGCTCCTGGGTGTTGACGCTGAAGCGGTGGCGCGGACCGAGCTTGATGACGTTGCCGCCTTCCTCGAACAGCTCGCTCTTGTCGCGCAGGCTGCGCACCGCCTGATCGCGAGCGGCCTTGAGGCGCGACTCGACATCCTCGGCCTTGACGCTGTCCTTCAGCTCGCGCAGGCGCTCGGCCAGTTCGCGCAGCTTGAGAATCAACGGGTCAGAAGCGAAGAAGGCGTTCAGCTCATCCGACTGGGTCAAGCGTGCGGTGCGCCGACCGAGGCTTTCCAGAATCCGCCGCGCGGCGTCGAGCAGGCCCTGGGCCTTGCGCTGACGCTCATCAAGCAGCGCCTGTTTGTGCGCTTCGAAGGTTTCCAGCAGTTCTTCGCGCTTGGTCAGAATGTCGCCGAGGAACTGTTCCTGATCGCCGAACTGGCTCTCCAGTTCTTCCAGCTGTACCAGCAGACGCGACAGCTGTTCGTCACAGCGCTCCGGGTCCTGGGCCATGGCCAGGGCATTGGTAATACCCTGGCTGAACAGTTTGAACTGGGCGCCAAACTGCGCCACGGTCTCCGCCGAACCCAGGCCCTTGCGGCGCTGCTCGGCGCGGGCCTTGGCCTGGTTCAGGCGGGCGTAGACTTCGGAAATCGACTCGACGATAGCGGTGCGCTGGGTGGCGTCGTCGATCGGCAGCGAGGCCATCAGGCTGGACAACATATCCAGATTGCCGGCCATGGCCTGCAACGCCACCAGCGGTTCGTTGAGTTGGCTGACGCTCTCGGCCTTCTGCGCCTGGGCGTCGAGCTGGGCCAGCTGCAGCACATAGGGCTGCAGCGCCGCCTTGCTGGCGAGAAACCCCGAGGTGGCGGCCGCGACCTGCGCCTGGGCCGTCAGCAGTTCGGTTTCCATGGCGTCGATGCGCGCCACGTCGATATAGCGGTAATCGCGGATGGTCAGCAGTTGGCCGCGCTGGGCGTTGATGCCATTGAGCGCGTCGACGAAGTGCTGCACCTCATCCCAGCTATCGATCAGCAGGCTGGACAACAGGGCCTGCTGGCGGGTTTCTGCTTCGGCCATGGCGCGCGCCGATTGCTGGCGAATGCTCTCGACCTTCTCGAACTCGTCGAGCACCAACTCGCCGGTGGCGGCGATTTCACGCAGCAGCGGCGCCATGCCCTGGCACTGGGCATCGCCCAGCCAGTGATAGACGTCGAACAGGCGGCGGGTGTTCTGGCACAGCTGGGTGTAGCGCTGCACCGAGACTTCCGGGGTTTCGATCTCGCGACTCAGGCCCAGCAGGTCGGAGACACCACGCACCAGCTCGGCATTGCCGATACGCCCGAAAAAGCCGCTGCGCACCGGTTGGCGAGCGGCGAAATCGTCGCTGCAGAACGGCGTCTGCCAGATCTGCATCGGGTGGATACGGGTCGGTTCTGTGCCTTCGGCGGCGAAGATCACCATGCGCCCGTCTTCCAGGCGCGCATAGCCGTGGCCGAAAATCGGGTTATGCAGCTGGCGGTTGATCATGTTGTAGGTGAACAGCGCCGAGCGACCTTCTTCCGGGTGGTAGAAGATGTACTGCACGTCCTCGCCATTGGGCGAACGCACCGCGCGCTTGAAACGCATGCCGGCCATGGGCTGCTCGAACGCCTTGGACTCGCCGTTCTGCAGGTAATAGCCGCCGGGGAAGATGATGCCGTGGTCTTCCGGCAGCTGCACGCAGGCCAGGCCGATGGCGTCGATACGCTCGACCTTGCGCGTCAGGCTGTTGAACACCAGGTAGCGCCACTGCTCTTCGCGGTACGGCAGGACTTTCAGCAGGATCAGGCTGCCGAGCCTGGCGTATTCGATCTGCGCGTCGTCCAGCGACTGGGTCTTGTCCAGCACCGCTTCGCGGTAGATGCCCAGGCCATCTTCGGTGTTGTTCTCGACCTTGACCGTAAGATCGCCGCCGATGGTCTCGACAAAGATGGTGTCGAGGATATTCATGTGCGGATGGCGGCCATTGACCACCATCTCGCGGGAAGTCTTCTGCCATTCGAAATCGAACGGTGCCGGCAGCGCTATATCGCGCTCACCGCGGTTGTCGATATAGCGAACTTCTTTACCGCCGTCGGCGATCGACCAGCGGAACACCCGGATATCGCTGATCCGCTCACCGATCTGGAAGCTCGCCAGTAGCTTGCCGTCGCGTACCAGCAGTTGCAGCAGGCGGGTGTTCTTGTAATAGGTGTAGAGCTCGTTGAAGTCGTTAACGAAGCTGCTCTGGCCGAGAAAGCTGTCGGCCAGCGCCAGGCTCTCGGCTTCATAACCTTCGTCCTGTTCGCTCAGGCGATACAGGGAGAACACATCCTCGACGCGGGTTTCCTTTTTCAGGCCGAGGAAAACGTTGTAGCCGAACAGCAGGTTCTCGCCAACCTGGACGATATCGCGTGCAGTGCAGTTGTTCTCAGTGCGGATGCGTACCCGTCCGACCACTTCCATCTGGCTGCTGCCGAACTCCTGCAAACGCTGGGCGTTCAGCGCCTCGGTAGTCTGGCGCAAGCGCAGGCCCTGCTCCTGCAGGCGTTTGTGCAGCACCTCGTAGGCACCGCCTTCGGCGACGGCCTTGTCCAATACATCCTGTGGTTGGGCTACGGCTGGGGCATCCGACATCGTGGTCATCCTGAATCTGCGCTGTCTGCAAGCAAGGTGGGACGAGGCTAGGGGCCGACTTCAGCCAGCCCCGAAGGCGAAGCACGTGGCTTTACCTTTTTTATGCACCAATCTTCTGGGCAATTTCGGCAAGTTTGGCGCGCATCGCCTGATCGAGCTCTTCGGGCTTGATCTGGGCAATGATCTTCTTCAGCACACGAACTTCATTGTCATCAATCACCCCATCGCGCTCGGCAACAGCCAGCAGCGCACCCAGCTCCTGCACATCCAGGCGGCCGTCATTGGCGAAGCACTGAATCGAGCGAAACGACATTTCCAGATAATCACGTGGTTCTGACATAAGGTTTCCTAATGGGGGAGTACAAGTCTGTAACGCTGGTTTGCACCAGCGTCGGCAAAAAGCGCTCTCTAGTGACGCGCCGTTAACGAGAAGCGCTTGAAGAAGTCGCTCAAGCCAGTCGAGGCCAAATCGCGGAACTCGCCCGCGTCAAAGAAACTGCCAAAGCAGGTTGGGCAACGTTCGAACCAGATATGCGGCTGACCAGGGTCGACCATGCGCGTCATCGGACTATTGGCACATGCTGGGCAATTGATACGATCATTCGTGTTGTGCAGGCGACCCGATTCGGCGCTGCCTACATCCAACTGCTTGGCATAGGGTTTGAGGTCTTCGTGTTCGAGCATGTCGAACCACAACCCTTGGCAGGCGGTGCAGCGATCGATCACGCCATCCTGCGTCGGTACTTTTTCCATAGCGGCCTGGCATTTCGGACAGTGCATGTAATTTCCTTATTTATCGAAGTGGACATAGCGTCACTTGAAAGCACAACGGCAGCTTGCTGGTTGACGACCCAAGGGAATCGCCGAGCCTAACCAGCGCACATTAGTTTCTAGAAGCATTCCCAAACTTTCCTTTCGCACCCAGCAGCATGCAGCAGCTGGGTGCGAGGTCCGTCAGGCACTTGTACTGTCTACCGCCGCCGGCGTTTTGCTTTCGCCAACACGGCCGTTCAGCAGACGGGCCAACACGTCTTGCACCACCGGGCTCTTACCCACCACGCCTTCGATGGCCTTGCCCACCGACAGCGACTTGGCGAAGGAGTTGAAGAAGTCGCCTTCGCCGCCGACGATTTCGATCTTCGCCTTGGCCAGCGCGGTGGACAGCACCTCGGCCTGCTCCTTGGCGATCTCCTTGTTGGCAGCGATGGCGGCCATGGCCTCGTCGAAGTTCGCCTCCAGCTGCATGCGGAACTCTTCGTGCTGGCGGGCGTTGTCGCTGAGCGCATCGAGCGCACCGAACTTCTTGCCCAGACCTTCGGCCTCGGCATTCAGACGCTCCAGCAGCACATGGGCTTCGGCCATACCCAGATCCTGGGTGGCTTTGGCCTTGGCTGCGCCGAGCTGTTCTTCGCCACGCGCCTGGGCACCGAGTTTCTCTTCCAGCACCTTGGCATCGGCCAGGCCATCTTTTTCCTTGGCGGCAGCTTTGGCTTCGGTTACCCGTGCCTCGGCCAGGCCTTTCTCCTGCTCGCCCTTAGCTTCGGCAATCAGTTGCTCAGCCTGCACTCGGGCTTCGGCCAAGCCTTCCTTCTCCTTGGCGGCGGCGGTGACTTCACGTACCCGCGCATCGGCCAGACCAGGCGCGGCCCGCTCGGCCTCGATACCTTCGGCCATTTTCTTCTTGGCTTCGGCCTGCTTGGCCGCGGCTTCCAACTCGGCCTGAGCGAGGTTGTTGATTTCCACGGCCTTGTGCTGGGAGCGGGTCTCGTCGGCTTCGGCCTGTTTGACCTGGCGCACCAGCTCCTGCTCGGCTTCGGCCTGGGCGTTGAGCACCATGACCTGTTTGGCCCGGTCCGCTTCGGAGACCTCACGCACTTCCTTGATGCGCTCTTCTTCCTGAGCCACGGTCTTCTCGACCGCCACGCGCTCACGGATCACCCCGGCGATATTCTTGCGCTCGACTTCCAGGGCCTTTTCTTTCTCGATGCGCTGCAGCTCGACTTCGCGCTCGCGGGAGACAATTTCCAGGTCCTTGGCGCGAGTGACTTTCTCCACCTCGATCACCACCGCGCGCTGGCGGTTCTGCTGCGCCACCTCGACTTCGCGCTGATGGTTCTCGGCACGAATATCCAGCTCCTGCTGTGTGGTGATGCGCGCCTGCTCGGCTTTCAAGCGCTCTTCTTCCTTGACCTTGAGGGTCTCGGCTTCTTCGCGGGCGCGGATGGTTTCGATCTCGCGCTTCTGCCGCGCCTCGGCATCGGCCTGCTGGCGCTCGAGCGCCAGGGTCGCCTCGCGGGTTTCCACGTTCTTCTTCTTGATCGCCAGCTCTTCGTTGCGCTCCAGGTCATTGGTGATGACGTTCTGCGCAGCGGTCAGTTCGGTGATCTTGCGGATACCGGCAGCGTCGAGAATATTGCTCGGATCCAGGGAGCTCTTGGCGGTCTGCTCCAGGTAGTCGATGGCCACGTCCTCCAGCACATAACCATTGAGGTCGTTGCCGATCACCTCAATGATACGGTCGCGAAAGTCCTGGCGATTCTCGAACAACTGGACGAAGTCGAACTGCTTGCCGACGGTCTTCAGTGCCTCGGAAAATTTGGCGTTGAACAGCTCGTTCACCGCACTGCGGTCGGACGCACGATCCACACCAATGGCCTTGGCCACCTTGAGCACGTCTTCCTGGGTCTCGTTGACGCGCAGGTAGAAGGCCACGGTAATGTCTGCACGCATGTTGTCCTTGCAGATCAATCCGTCCTTGGCGCGCCGATCCACTTCCAAGGTGATCAGCGAGATGCGCATGAACTCCTTGAGGTAGATCACCGGGTAGACCAGGGCGCCGGTAAAGTGCACCTTGGGGGTCGACGACATGTCGTTGACGATCAGCGCCGTTCCCTGCGGGACCTTGATGTAGAAGGCCTTGAACAGGACGAAAAAGCCGAAAATCAGCAGGAAGAACAGACCCACACCGGTCAGGAAGGGCATCAGCAGCTCGAGGCTCATTGCAATCAATCTCCTTTGATTCAGGGTTGAGTTCCGGGTGTAGAGCCTGTGCAAAATCTCGCGAGCTAGGGCCAGACAAGGCAGAAATGGCCGAGGGCATTTCTAACGCCGTATGGTCGACGCACAGCAGATTCTGGACAGCTTCTCAGAAGCCCTTGAACTCGTCCTCGGTTATGACCCGGTAGGCATGCTCGGCCTCCAGGTACTCCAGCAACACGACGCGGTCGCCGCGTTTGAAACCTCGCGCCTCATCGGCACGCACGCGCAGGATCAAACCTGCACCACCGTTTTCCAGTACTGCCTCACCGTGACTCAGAGTGACCCGACCACTACGGACCACGGCCGTCTGACCGAGCACCGAGGTGCTGCTGGTGGCTTCCAGCTTGCGAAATAGCGGCCGCAGTGGCCGACACAACGCAGCACTAACCGGAACCGCCAGCAGCAGCGCAGCGAACGCCACAACCAGGCCAAGCGGATAACGCAACAAGCCCAGTGGCAGATAGCGCAGGAGTAGCAGTTCGACGAAGTAGCTGACGATCCAGGCGAAGAAGAACAGCAGGGTCAGCACCAGCGTCACCGGCACGCCGTTCAAGCCCAGTTTCAGCAACAGCCCGGCAAAGCCCTCCGGCTGCAGTGCATGGTTGTCCAGCGCGGAGTCAGCCTCGATATCGAGCAGGTCGACTTCGAGAATGCCCAGCGCTGCGACGCACCAGTAGAGGATCGCCACGCACAGCAGAAAACTGAACAGCGCGGTGGGGAACGACAAGGCGCACTGCAGGAAGATTTCCATGTTTTTCCTATCCCTGTTGTCGACACGCCGGAAGCTTGCACTGCCGGCGTGCGATTAGCCGTGAATCAGGTCTTGGCCTTGTCCTTCAGACGCGCCAGCACGCTGTCGGCGCTGCCACTGTCGGCGACAATACCGGCGGCACGCAGCTTGGCCTCCAACGAGTCGTCCAGGCTGACGGCCTCGGCCAACTCGGCCGTTGCTTCCATCACCGCAGCGCGCTCGGCCTGCTTCAGCTTGATCCGCTCCAGCGACTCGACCGCAGTATGCAACTTGGCCTGCGAGCCGCCGTAACGCTGAGCCACGGCCATCTGGGCTTTCTGCACACTCTCGGTGGCCTTGACCGTATCCACCTGTTGTTTCAGACGCTTGATATTGGCTTCGGCCTGGCTGACCGCCTTACGTAGCTGCGCCACGCTGGCCGCATAACCATCGGCCTGCTCGCGCTCGCCGGCCAGTTCGACCTCAAGGTTAGCGATCTTGCCAGCCACTTCCTTGGCCAAAGCCTCGTTACCGGCTTCCAGAGCCTTCAGCGCGTACTGCTCATACTCGGCAACCTTGGCGGCGCTTTTCTCGGCACGATCAGCAGCCAGCTTCTGCTTGGCCATGATCTCGGCCAGGGCCTCCTTGGACTTGCGCAGCTCCAGGTCGGCATCGCGGATTTCCTGATCGAGGATACGCAGGGCCTGACCATCGACCACCGCCTCACCCACTTCGTTGGCACCGCCGCGCAGCGCCGTCAGCAATTTGCTCCAGACGTTCATCAGCATCTCTCCTTCAGAGTGGTTCTAGGCACTGGCCTTGAGGAAGCCTTCGTAGGCTTCGGTGGCCTTGATCACGTTGTCCGCCAGCAACTCGATTTCCTGCACTACGTTGGCCAGGATCGAACTGGCGCTCAACGCGCCGAACATGGTGTAGCAAGCCTGCCCGTCCGGGAGTGTTTCC
The DNA here is from genome assembly GCA_964518735.1 of uncultured Pseudomonas sp. GTDB lineage: Bacteria > Pseudomonadota > Gammaproteobacteria > Pseudomonadales > Pseudomonadaceae > Aquipseudomonas. The sequence goes on along the minus strand of CAZFKQ010000009.1, from coordinate 58,652 downwards.
AAGCCAATGCAGGACAGCGGAAACAGCTTGTGGCTGCGCAACACTTCTTCATTGAAGGCAGCCGCATCGCGCACATCGGCCAACGGCCAGAGCAGCGCCTCGACGATGATCTGCTCGCCGAATACGGCAATGAACAACGGCAGGTCGCCATACTCGCGCATGGTTACATGCAGGCTGGCGTCGGCACCGTCGATCAACTCGACCAGCGCCCGCCCATCAGTGAACAGCTCCGTTGCCGACAGCGCATCAAACAAGGCTTGCGCAGTCCAGACCTGAGACATGCTCATATCCCCCTCCTTCTCCATAGAGGCCAGCCCCGACTGAGGCTGACGCAGTTTCCGCTCAAGCGCCGCGAGCACATGGGCGTGCTCGGGCAATATCCAGACCTCCTTCTTCACCAGACCCTGCTCGCGCAGGCGCTGACGAAAAAGACGCTGGTAATGGGCTGATGATTTGCTTTCCATGGATACAGCCTAATTAATCACATGTAATGAATCAATAGCTCACATGTGATGAATTTAAAACAATCGTTCGACAGACAAATAGCTGCCCGCACAGCGGCCAGCGCCGACGTGGAATGCATTGAGAAGGAGGGATGAACAGCAGGAGGGAAGCCATCCCGGCCAAATAAAAAGTACGCATCCTTTCGCAGGGTGGATTTAACCGCAAAAACACCGCCCCGGCGAAGTGGATTTCCCCAAGCAGCCCCACAATCGCATAGGCTTATGCGCTCCCCTTCTGCCCCGGAGCCGCCATGATTCCCAGCAAACCCCTCGCCGGCCTGAAAGTGGTCGAACTCGGCACCCTGATCGCCGGGCCGTTCGCCTCGCGCATCTGCGCCGAGTTCGGTGCCGAGGTGGTCAAGGTCGAATCGCCGGATGGCGGTGATCCGCTGCGCAAGTGGCGCAAGCTGTACGAAGGCACTTCGCTGTGGTGGTTCGTGCAGGCGCGCAACAAGCAGTCGATCACCCTCAACCTCAAGCACGAGGCCGGCCGCGAGGTGCTGAAGAAGCTGCTGAGCGAGGCCGACATCCTGATCGAGAACTTCCGTCCCGGCGTGCTGGAGAAACTCGGTCTCGGCTGGGACGTGTTGCATGCACTCAATCCGAAACTGGTGATGGTGCGCCTGTCCGGCTTCGGCCAGACCGGGCCGATGCACGACCAGCCGGGCTTCGGCGCGGTGGGCGAGTCCATGGGCGGGCTGCGCTATATCACCGGTTTCGAGGATCGCCCGCCGGTACGCACCGGCATCAGCATCGGTGATTCGATTGCCGCACTGTGGGGAGTGATCGGCGCGCTGATGGCGCTGCGCCATCGCGAGGTCAACGGCGGCCAGGGCCAGGTGGTCGACGTAGCGCTGTACGAGGCGATCTTCGCCATGATGGAAAGCATGGTGCCGGAGTTCGACGTGTTCGGTTTCATCCGCGAGCGCACCGGCAATATCATGCCCGGCATCACGCCTTCCTCCATTCACACCTGCGCCGACGGCAAGCACATTCAGATCGGCGCCAATGGTGATGCGATCTTCCAGCGCTTTATGCGCGCCATCGGCCGCGATGACCTGGCAGACGACCCGAGCCTGGCCGACAACGCCGGCCGCGATGCCCGCCGCGATGAACTCTACGGGGTGATCGACCGTTGGACCGCCAGCCGGCCACTGAGCGAAGTGGAGGCGACATTGATAAGCGCCGAGGTGCCGGCCAGCCGCATTTATTCGGCTGAAGACATGTTCAAGGACCCGCAATTCCTCGCTCGCGAGATGTTCCTTTCAGCCAAGCTGCCAGACGGCAAGCCGTTCAAGATGCCCGGCATCGTGCCCAAGCTGAGCGACACACCAGGCGGCGTTGAATGGACCGGGCCAGAACTGGGCGAGCACAATGCAGCGGTGCTCGGCCGCCTCGGTTACAGCACCGAGCAGATCAGCGCACTGAAGGCTGGCGGCGCGATCTGAGCCGCAGACAGTTCGTAGGACGGTCAAACACGTAGGGTGGATCACGCCTCACCGATCCACCGGAGGGCGATGCACCGAGCGGAGCCAGTGGTGGATGAGCAGAGCGTCATCCACCCTACATCGTGGCTAGACACCGGCGGATTGATCTGACCCTGTTCGCGAATGCCTCAGCTCGGCAGGCAGGACTTGGACCAGCGCTGCTGCGCCGCCTGATCACTGCTGCGCCCTTCTACCCAGCGCGCACCGTCTGGCGTGTCTTCCTTCTTCCAGAACGGCGCGCGGGTCTTGAGGTAGTCCATGATGAAGTTGCAGGCATCGAAGGCCGCCTGGCGGTGAGCGCTGGCGGTGCCGACGAAGACGATCGGCTCACCCGGCGGCAACTGGCCGACGCGGTGGACGACTTCCACTCGCAGCAGCGGCCAGCGCTGCTCGGCCTCCTCGACGATCTTCTGCAGGGCCTTCTCGGTCATGCCCGGGTAGTGTTCGAGAAACATCCCGCGCACGTCCTGGCCGTCATTGAAGTCGCGCACGTAGCCGACGAAGCCGACCACCGCACCGATGCCCAGCTGCGCCGCGTGCAGGGCGTTCAGCTCGGCGCCGGGGTCGAAGGCAGCGGATTCGACGCGCACACTCATGGCACTACCCACCCGTGACCGTGGGGAAAAAAGCCACTTCATCGCCATCGGCCAGTTCGCTGTCCAGGCTGCACAGTTCCTGGTTGCGCGCGCACATCAGGTTCTGCTCGGCCAGCACCTGCCAGACACCGCCACGCCCCAGCAGGTGCTCGCGCAGGTCGTCCAGGCTGCTCAGTGCAGCGAGCTGTAGCTGCTCGCCATCAATGCCGAGCACCTCGCGGTAGCGGGCGAAATACTGCACGCGAATCATGCTTGCTGCTCCGCTACGAAGTGGCCGCTCTTGCCGCCCAGTTTCTCCAGCAGGCGCACCGATTCGATGACCATGCCGCGGTCCACCGCCTTGCACATATCATAAATAGTCAGCGCGGCGACGCTGGCAGCAGTCAGCGCTTCCATTTCCACGCCGGTCTGCCCGGCCAGCTTGCAGCGCGCCTGGATGCGCACGCAGTCGTCGCCCTCGGCCTGCAGTTCGACTTTGACGCTGGTCAGCATCAACGGGTGGCACAGGGGAATCAGGTCGGAGGTCTTCTTCGCCGCCTGGATGCCGGCGATGCGCGCCACGGCAAACACGTCGCCTTTGGGGTGGCCACCACTGGCGATCATCTGCAGGGTGGCGGGCAGCATGCGCACGCGGGCTTCGGCCACGGCCTCGCGGGAGGTCACCGCCTTGTCGGTGACGTCCACCATGTTGGCGCGGCCTTGGGAATCGAGATGGGTCAGCACGGTCTTGCTCCGGAAGAGATGCGGCCATTGTAACGCCGCTCGCAGCCGAAGCGCGCATCCCCTCCCCCGAATGGGAGAGGGGAATACCGCGTGATTTACATGTGGGTTTCTGCGTACTCGGCCAGCAGCGAACGCGGCACACCCTGCAGGGTAATGTGTACGCCGTGCTCGAAGTCCTTGAAGCGCTCAGTTAGGTAGGTGAGACCAGAGCTGGTGGCGGACAGGTAAGGCGTGTCGATCTGCGCCAGGTTGCCCAGGCAGATCACCTTGGAGCCGGTACCGGCGCGGGTGATGATGGTTTTCATCTGGTGCGGGGTGAGGTTCTGGCACTCGTCGATCAGGATCAGGCTGTGCTGGAAGCTGCGCCCGCGGATGTAGTTGAGCGATTTGAACTGCAGGGGCACCTTCTGCAGGATGTAGTCGACGCTGCCGTGGGTGCTCTCGTCGTCCATGTGCAGCGCTTCCAGGTTGTCGGTGATAGCCCCCAGCCAGGGCTCCATCTTCTCGGCTTCGGTGCCGGGCAAAAAGCCGATGTCCTCGTCCAGGCCCTGCACGCTGCGGGTGGCGATGATCCGCCGGTAGCGCTTGCTGACCATGGTCTGCTCGATGGCCGCGGCCAGCGCCAGGATGGTCTTGCCCGAACCGGCGGCGCCGGACAGGTTGACCAGGTGGATATCCGGATCGAGCAGGGCGAACAGCGCCAGCGACTGGTAGATGTCGCGCGGCTTGAGGCCCCAGGCTTCCTGGTGCAGCAGCGGTTCCTGGTGCAGGTCGAGGATGGTCAGGGTGCGCCCGTCGATGCCCTTGACCCAGCCAACGAAGCCCTGCTCGTCGATGATGAACTCGTTGACGTGCACCGCCGGCAGGTTGTCGGTGAGCTGCACCTGGTGCCAGGTACGACCGTGGCCCTGACGGGTCTCGACCTTGTTCACCCGGTCCCAGAACGAGCCCGTCATGGTGTGGTAACCACGCGACAGCAGGTTGACGTCGTCGACCAGCTGGTCGGTGTGGTAGTCCTCGGAGGAAATGCCGCAGGCGCGCGCCTTCAGGCGCATGTTGATGTCTTTGGTCACCAGCACCACGCGCACGCCCGGGTTGCGGCTGCGCAGGTCGACCAGCTGGTTGATGATCTTGTTGTCGTTGAGGTCTTCGGGTAGCCAGGTCAGCGGCTCGGCGCGCTTGCTCATGAGGATCGACAGACTGCCGCAAGGCCCGCTCTTGCCGCGCTGAATCGGTACGCCCTTCTCCACTTCCTCCGGAGTGGCCTCGCCCAGCACCTGGTCGATCAGGCGGATGGCCTGGCGACATTCGGCGGCGACCGAGTGCTTGCCGGCCTTGAGCTTATCCAGCTCTTCGAGCACGGTCATGGGGATGGTGACGTGGTGTTCCTGGAAGTTCAGCAGCGCGTTGGGATCGTGGATAAGGACGTTGGTGTCGAGGACATAGAGGGTAGGTAGGGTGGAACGATTGTGTCCGTGATCATCCATACTCGGTCACCTTATCTGGAGGCCATGCGGAGCCTGCAAAGCGCTCCGTCGAAGGGCCGCCGACCACCCGAGCGAAGTCGGGAAGTGCTAGCAAAAGTGATGGCCGATGGCCGCCACCTGTGCTGCAGGGTTCGGCGGTCTGTCTTCGTTAATACTCCATTCGGGATGACAGAAAAAAGAACTTTTTCATCACTGACAGACTTTTTTATCGGCTCGACGAATAACCCTTGGCGTACCCGAGCGACACCGTTAAAGTCGGAAGTCATGCCCCTCGACGAGCCCTCTTGAGCCCGTCACCAATACCCCTCCGCGCCCATCAAACATACCGGTTTTGCAGCACGCCACTCAGCGATAGTCACGGCAGTTCAGCCACTGCAGCGGCACGCCTTGGCTGGCCTGCAGCATCCAGGGCAAGGCGCCTTGGGCTTTGTTGTGGATGTCGTGGAACAGCAGCACGCCTCGGCGCCACAGCAGCATCAGAGTCAGCACGCGCTGGCCGGCGGCCTCGGCGCTGACCTTGCTGCTCCAGTCCTGCGAGTCGATCTGCCACAACGCCACCTGCTGGCCCTGCGCGGCGAAGAAGGCCTGACTGTCGGCCTGGCGCTGGCCATAGGGCGGGCGGAACAACGGCACGTAAAGCGCCGGCAGTTCGCGCTGCAGCAGTTCACGGGTGCGAGTCACCGAACCCTGCCAGTCGGCCCAGCTGGCGTGCGACTTGTGCTCCCAGCCATGGGAGGCCACGCACTGCCCTTCATACAGCTGATTCAGGGCCGTGGCCGAGGTCTTCTGCAAACGCTGCTGCAGGTTGCTGCCAAGCACATAGAAGGTGCCATTGAGACCCTGCTGGCGCAGCCAGGCGGCCAGTTTGTCCGTGTGGCCACCGAGCGCCGTGGGGCCATCGTCGAAGGTCAGTAGAAACTGCATATCGGCCAGTTCGTCGCCGTTGCGTTCCTGCGCGGAGAACAGCGCGATCTCGCTGCTGACCCGCGGGAACAGCGCGGCCAGGCGCATCTGCTCATTGAGGTAACCGAGGTGGAAACGCTGACTGGCTTCGGCCCAGGCGAAATACCGCGAGTCCGGGGCAAGCACCAGTTGCCGGGCCTGTTCAGCCAGACTGGCAACGTCTTCCGCTGGCGCACAGAAATCGCTGACCGGCACGCAGCTCTGTCGAGCCAGGCGATAGTTTTCCAATAGCCGTTGCCAGAAGCGCTCACGCACCTGACCAATCGACTGCAGGTTGGCCGACTTCAACCCCAGGCGCTGCTTCCAGGCGGCTTCATCGAGCCCTTCGCTGGCCTGCAGGGCCTGGGCAAACATGAGGATTTCCGCGCGTGAGGCGGTATCGAAAGCAACCTGGCTGTGCAGCGGCTCGGGCCAACTGCCGCGATCGAGGGTGGCGAAGGCCGCCGGACCGGCAGCCTGGACGCTGCCGGCCAGCAGACCGAGGCCAAGTAACAGATTTCGGATCAGCATGAATTCTCTCCTTGAATAAAAACGCGCCCCCGAAGGAGCGCGCTGATTAAGCCGGCAACCGATCAGTGACGATCCTGCACACGCAGGATGGCCTTGTCGTATACCGGATTGGCCTTCTGTTCCTTGGCCAGGTGGTAGTGGCGCAGAGCGTCGTCGTACTGCTCGGCCGCCTCGTAGATGCGCGCAATGTTGTAGTAGGAGCCGGCGCGCACGGTGGCCGCGCTGGCGCCGCTAGCCAGGGCAATGGCCTTGCGGTTGGCCCAGATCGCCTCGGCGGTGCGCCCGGCCTTCTGGTAGGCCAGGCCGAGGTTGCCGTAAGCCTGGCCGTAGTTGGCGTCCAGCTCGATGGCTTCACGGTAGAAGTCGATAGCCTGGTCCAACTGGCCGGCATGGTAGGCAGTCTCGCCCTGGCGGTTGAGCGCCTTGGCATCACCCTGGGCAGCTTGCGTGGCGCTCAGGCTGGCAACACTCTGGCCTTCGTTCTGCAGCGGCTGGAGGATGCCACCGATGGTCGCGCTTTCGCTGCTGATACCCTGCACTTGATTGATATCCTGGAAGTCACCGTTACCGGTGACGCGGAACACCGTCCACAGGTTGCCACGCTGGCCCTGCGGCACGTAGTAGGTGCGTACCAGCGACTGACCGACATAGACGAATACCTTGGCCTGGCTGGCACTCAGGGCATTGGCCGACGGGTTGCCGCTGTTGATGAAGTCATGCACGGCATACACGTAGGTCTCGCCGAAACGCTTCTTCTGCAGGGTAATGGTTTCCGGGCCATAGCTGTCGGTGTCGTCGACATCCAGGTTGGCCTCATCACCTTGCTTCTCCATGAAGAAGATGTGATTGCCCGGGTAGGCGATATGCGAATCGAGATCGGCCGGGTGCTGGCCCCAGCTAAGCACCACACGCATGCCGTCGAGGCTCTGCATCACCGGACTGATGGCGTAGGTCATGCCCTTGCACGGGCACTTGGCAACCAGGTTGGAGTAGCCGGCTTTCTTGATGATCAGCAGGCTGGCGGCGTCATCAGGAAAGGCGGTGGTCAGGCTGACCTGGCCCTGGGCATTGGTCTTGCCGACCACGGTCTGCGCGCCATTCTTTTGCACCAACACCTCGGCATCGGCGATGCGCTGGTCCTTGACCACGGCGCTGAGTACTTCGATGGGCAGTTGCTCGGCCTGGGCCAGAGCAGCGGTGGATGCGAACAGCAGGGATGCGATGGCGCGAGAGAGAGAACTCACTGCGACCTCCTTGTCAGAGCGATGAATGGAAAGTGCGGCCGAGCAGCAGCCGCGTGCCGGGCACTATAACCGTTGCCTGGTGAACAGTCTGTGACCCATCGCCAATCGCACCCATAGGTGGTGCCCGTCGGGCTCAGCCCATAGAATCGCTGCCACGTTCTATGGAGACAATCCGATGCTGATGGTGATTTCCCCCGCCAAGACCCTGGACTACGAAACGCCGCCGGTGATCGGCCGCTTTACCCAGCCCGAGCACCTGGACCACGCCCAGGAGCTGATTGCTCAGCTGCGCGAGCTGAGCCCGCAGCAGGTCGGCGAACTGATGCACCTGTCGGACAAGCTCGCCGCCCTCAATGTCGCCCGTTTCGGCAGCTGGCAGCGGCCGTTCAACCCGTCCAACGCCAAGCAGGCCCTGCTCGCCTTCAAGGGTGATGTCTATACCGGACTGAATGCCGAAGACTTCGTCGAGGCTGATTTCGACTTCGCCCAGAGCCACCTGCGCATGCTCTCCGGCCTGTATGGCGTGCTGCGCCCGCTTGACCTGATGCAGCCCTACCGCCTGGAGATGGGCACCAAACTGGCCAACCCGCGCGGCAACAACCTCTATGACTTCTGGGGCGAGCGCATCAGCGGCTGGCTCAATGAGGCCCTGGCCGAACAGGGCGACGAGGTGCTGCTCAACCTGGCGTCCAACGAGTACTTCGGCGCAGTCAAGCGCAAGGCCCTGAATGCGCGGATCATCGACACCGAATTCAAGGACCTGAAGAACGGCCAGTACAAGATCATCAGCTTCTACGCCAAGAAGGCCCGCGGCCTGATGGCCCGCTACGTGATCAAGGAACGCCTGCGCGACCCGGCTGGGCTCAAGGACTTCAGCTACGCCGGCTACCGCTACAGCGCCGAGCAGTCCAAGCCGGACAGCCTGGTGTTTCTGCGCGACCAGCCAGCGGAGGAGTAGTCGGCAGCACGCCAGTGGGTGGGGTGTGACCGGCACGCCTCGGCGACCCCTGCCAGGACCAGTCGTAGGGTGGATCGCGATCCATCGATCCACCGCGCTGCGCCACGATGGATGAATAAAGCGTCATCCACCCTATGGGGTGTGCCCGGCACGCCTCAACGATCCCAGCCACGCCAGGATCAATCTGTAGGGTGGATCGCGCTCCATCGATCCACCGCGCGGCGCCTCGGTGGATGAAGAAAGCGTCATCCACCCTACGGGGTGCCCGCGTACGCCTCGGCGATTCCGGCCACGCCAGAACCAATCTGTAGGGTGGATCGCGCTTCACCGATCCACCGCGCGGCGCCACGGTGGATAAATAAAGCGTCATCCACCCTACGGGGTTTGGCCACCCACGCTTAAACGATCCCTGGCACGCCAGGCCAGCCACTCTGGCCGGCAAGGCAAGTACAGGCATCAGCGCCGTTGTGTAGGATGCGAGCAACCCATAACAGTCGCGCAACAACAACAAGGAGCCCGCATGAGCCAGCCCGTGGTACTGATCACCGGATGCTCCAGCGGCATCGGCCGCGCCCTGGCCGACGCCTTCAAGGGCGCCGGTTACCGGGTGTTCGCCGCCGCACGCAAGGGTGCGGACCTGGAGAGACTGGCCGCAGCCGACTTCACCGCAGTCAAACTGGACGTCAACGACGCCGCGGACATCGCCCGCGCCAGCGAGCGTATACGGGCCGAAGCCGGGCGCCTCGATGTGCTGATCAACAATGCCGGCTACGGCGCCATGGGCCCGCTGCTCGATGGCGGTGCCGAGGGCATGCGCCAGCAGTTCGAAACCAACGTGTTCAGCCTGGTCGAACTGACCCGCGCTTGCTTCCCGCTGCTGCGCACCAGCAGTGGTCTGGTGGTGAATATTGGCAGCATCTCCAGCGTGCTGGTGACCCCGTTCGCCGGCACCTACTGCGCCTCCAAGGCCGCCGTGCACGCGCTGTCCGATGCCCTGCGCATGGAGTTGGCGCCCTTCTCCATCGACGTCATGGAAGTGCAGCCAGGCGCCATCGCCTCCAGCTTCGGCAACAACGCCAGCCAGGCTGCCGAACAGCTGCTCAATGAACGTTCGCCCTGGTGGCCGCTGCGTGATGGCATCCGCGCCCGCGCCAATGCCTCCCAGGACAAGCCGACCCCGGCCAGCGAATTCGCCTCCGACCTGCTGGCCGCAGTGCAACGCCGCAAACGCCCGGCCCTGCTGCGCCTGGGTAACGGCTGCCACAGCCTGCCCTTGCTCGCCTTACTGCTGCCGCGCACACTGCTGCAGGCCGTGCTGAAGAAACGCTTCGGCCTCAATCAGAAGCTGATCTAAGACCATGTCCAACCCGCGCCGCTTTGCCCTCTACCAATACGCGCTCGGCGCCGCTGCAGCGGTGTTCGTGCTCAACCTGCTGGTGCGCGGCCTGCTCAAAATCGGCGGCCTGCCCGCCACCCTGCTGGTGGCCATTTTCGTCGCGCTGGGCTTGCGCTGGCTGTTCGCCCGCATCGAAGGCCACCTGCCTCGTCACAGCGAAGTCTGGGGCCTCAACCTGCTCTACGGCGCCGTGCTTGGTCTGCTTTACCTGGGGCTGTGGGGGCTGATGTGGTTGAAGGATGAACCCGGGCGCATGGGCCAGTTGATCTTCGTCCTGCACTACCTGAGTTACCCGGTGGCCCTGGCCTTTGCCCTGCACCTGGGCCGCCGCCCGGCCTAGCATGCTGTTTTCCACCCCACATAAAAGCCCTGCGCAGACCCAGATCAGCGAGCTGCGCGACTACCCGGAATGGCATCGCGGTCGCCAGCGTTATGGCCTCTGGGCCATCCCGATCGACTGCCCGGCCGTGCTGGCACGCATGCAGACGGCGCGTGAGCTGCTGGGTGACTGGTTGCACCCTGACTACCTGCGCCAGGCGCATATCACCCTGTTCGTCTGTGGTTTCGAGGCGCACCAGCCGCGCTATGACGACGACTTCTGCAGCGACCAGCTACAGCTCCAGCGCGAGGATTTGCAGCGCTTGCCACTGGCACCTTTCGAGCTGCAGATTGGCAACCTGGACAGCTTTGCCAGCGCCGCCTTTCTTCAGGTTCGCGACCCGCAGCAGCGCCTGCAGCCACTGCGTGACTGCCTCGCAGAAAGCACCGTGGAAATCCGCCAAAGCCCCTACCTGGCCCATCTGACCCTCGGCCTCTACCGTCAAACCGTCAGCGCCCAGGAATGGCGTGAACGCACCGCCGCGCTAAGTCGCCTGCAGCCACTCAGTTTCAGGGTCAACGAACTGCATTACTGCACCTACCAGGCCGATCAGCTGTTCGGTCCGCTGCGCTACGATAGCAGCGTGCCCCTAGCCATCGCCTAGGGCAGTTCTATTGTCAGGACGACTCGCCATGCTCCATACCCTCGCCGTCGGCAACTATCGCTCCATCAACAACCTGGTGATGCCACTGGGCCGGCTCAATCTAATCACCGGCACCAATGGCAGTGGCAAATCCAACCTCTACCGCGCCCTACGCCTGCTGGCCGAAACGGCGCAAGGCGGTGTAGTCAATGCATTGGCTCGTGACGGCGGATTGGAGTCGACCATCTGGGCCGGGCCGGAGACGATCAGCCGACGCATGCGCAACGGCGAAGTACCGATCCAGGGTGGCCCGCGCAGCGAAGTGGTACGTCTGCGCTTGGGCTTCGCCGAAGAGAGCTTCGCTTACGCCATCTCCCTGGGCCTACCCGAGCCCTCGCGTTCGGCCTTCGCCCTCGACCCGGAGATCAAGCGCGAATGCATCTGGGCCGGCCCCTGCTATCGCCCGGCCGCCCTGCTGGTGGATCGCGAGGGACCGATGGTGCGCCAACGTGAGAACCGCGACTGGCAGGTGCTGGCCCAACACCTGCCCAGTTACGACAGCCTGTTCGATCAGATTGGCAACGACCCAGGTTGCCCGGAAGTATTCCAACTGCGCGAGACCATCCGCCGCTGGCGCTTCTACGATCACTTTCGTACCGACGCCGAGGCTCCAGCCCGCCAGCCGCAACTGGGCACCCGCACGCCTGTGCTGCATCACGACGGGCGCGACCTGGCGGCCGCACTGCAGACTATCCGCGAAATTGGCGACCGCCCAGCCCTGGAACAGGCTATCGCCGACGCTTTCCCCGGTTCCGAATTGAGCATCGATTGCCAACCCGGTGGGCGCTTCAACGTCGCCCTGCACCAGAAGGGCCTGCTGCGCCCCCTATCGGCAGCAGAACTATCCGATGGCACTCTGCGCTACCTGCTGCTGGTGGCTGCCCTGCTCACCCCCAGACCGCCAGCGCTGATGGTACTCAACGAGCCGGAAACCAGCCTGCACCCGGATCTGCTGCCGGCGCTCGGGCGGCTGATAATCGAGGCCTCGCGGCATACCCAGGTGTGGGTGGTATCCCACGCCAGCCGGCTGATTGCTGCACTGGAACAACACCCGGAATGCAACTCCATCGTCCTCGACAAAAGCTTCGGGCAGACCGCCATCCAGGGCCAGAGCCTGCTCAACGAGCCTGCCTGGCACTGGCCGGATTAGGCCCGATCTGCCTGCGGACTCGCGACCACGCGCGGCTGGCGAAACACCAGCACATTGCCCAGCATCACCAGCAGCAGGCCGAACAGCGCTGGCGCCGTCCACTGGTAGCCCTCGACGAACACCGAAATATTCAGTGCCACCACTGGGAATAGCACGGTGCAATAAGCCGCGCGCTCCGGGCCGAGGCGCCCGACCAGGGTCAGGTAGGCGGTGAAGCCGATCACCGAGCCGGGGATGGCCAGGTACAGCAGGGTGCCGACATAGCGCGTGCTGTACTCGAAGGTGAACGGGATATCACTGACCAGGCAGTAGCCAACCAGCAGCAACGCGCCATAGAGCATGCCCCAGGCATTGGTGGTCAGCGGCTTGAGGCCGGCCTGCTGCTGCAGGCTGGACAGCAAATTGCCGGCTGAGAAACACAGCGTGCCGATCAACGCCAGACCCAGGCCGAGCAGGGTCTCGCGGCTGGCCTCATGCCCCGCCAGCTGCGGCCAGAACAGCAGGCCCAGGCCAAACATGCCCAGCGCGCCACCGGCCAGCACATTGAGCGCGATCCGTCGGCCCATGAAGATCCGCGCATTCAGCGCGTTCCACAGGGTCGCGGTGGAGAAGATCACCGCCACCAGGCCACTGGGAATCCACTGACTGGCGGTGTAGAAGCACATGAAATTGATGCAGAACAGGCACAAGCCCTGCGCCAGGCAGATCAGCTGGCCACGGCGGTTCATCGGCTGCAGGCGGCGGCTGAGTAGCAGAATGGCGAACAGCACCAGAGCCGCCAGGGCGAAGCGGTACGCAATGGACACCGGGATGGCCACCTCACCCAGTTGCAGCTTGAGGGCGATCCAGGTGGTGCCCCAGATCAGCACGGTCAACAGGTACAGCGACAGGTTCATGGCCAGGCTCCGCGAGACAGGCCTTCAGTCTCGACCCGCCAGGCCGCCTGCGCTTGCACAAAATTGCGCTTATCTGCGCCAGGCCGGTGGCAGCGGCGCATGTCGGGAGTAGGATGGCCACTGTCCAACCCGGCACTTGAACCCCGATGACCAGCCTCGCCCACAACCAGGTTTTCCAGTCCCTCAGCAGCTCGCCGCATGCGCGCCTGCTGCATGGCGCCGAGCTGGGCGACGAGCTGGCCGCGGCGCTGTGGACCAACCACCACGATGCCCGCGACTACCAGGGGCCGAGCCAGCACACGCTGTCCTGCTACCTGGCCGGCGGCACCGGCACCTTCCGCCGCGAGAAGCCCGGCAGCAAAGGCGCGCCGGACAAGCTGTGCATCCTGCCGGCCGGTCATGAATCATCCTGGGTGATCAATGGCGAAATCTGCCTGGCCCACCTTTACGTGAGCCCCGAGCGTTTCGCCGCCAGCGCGGTCACCCTGCTCGACCGCGAACCGCGCGAGCTGCACCTGCGCGAAAGCACCTTCCTCGATGATCCGCAGCTGGCCGGGCAGTTTCGCCAACTGGTGCAGCTGGACTGGACCGAGCCCGGCGAACGCCTGCTTGGCAGCAGCCTGGCCCACGAGATGATCAACCATGTGCTGCTGACCCAGGTCGGCCTGCGCCAAGGTCTGAAGGTCAAGGGCGGCCTGGCGCCGCACCTGCGCCGGCGGCTGGCAGAATACATCGAGCAGCATCTCGATCAGCCGCTCTGCCTGGGTGAACTGGCGCAGCTGGCAGCGCTGTCGGAATACCACTTCGTGCGCATGTTTCGCACAAGCTTCGGCCTGCCGCCGCACCGCTATGTGCTGCAAAGACGCCTGCTGCGCGCCCGTCAGCTGCTGCAGCACAGCCGCCTGCCACTGGGCGAAATCGCCCTGGCCTGTGGCTTTGCCAGCGCCAGCCACTTCAGCAACCGCTTCCGCGCTGCCTTCGGCGCCGCGCCAGGCCTGCTGCGCGCGGCCCGCGCGGACTGATCGAAGCCGGTTTGCGATATTTGCGCCACCGCACTGATGGCGAAAGGCGGGTGGATAAGCAAAGCGTTATCCACCCTACAGAACTCATAGGCCCATGTAGGGTGGAAAACTGCGAAGCATTTTCCAACAGCCAGCTCGCGTTAGCGCGGGCAGACGAGTTCGTGCGCAGGCTCTCAGACCAGCAGGCTAAGCCCGCCAGCAGCCGGCAACAGCGCGGCCAGCGGCAGTACCCAGCGCGCGCGCCAGGCCAGCAGGGCCACCAGCAGCAGGCCGGCGAGCATCAGCTGGCACAACCAGAACACTGCACCGATCTCGCCACCAGCGGCCGCCCAGCATAGAGCCAGGCCACCGGCCAGGGCGGGCAGCGCCAGCACGCGCAGCAGACGCTGGCGTGCCGGGCTGAGGACGGAGGAAAACAGCAGCTTGTGCTGGCGACTCATGGCCAGGCTCAGGGCGGCCATGGCCAGATAGCTGAGGGCAAAGGCGAGCAGCAGCATCAAACGATCTCCTCGACCAGCACACGGCGGGCGCGCGGTGCCTTGGCCACTTGTTGCGCCTGGCGCAGACGCCAGGCAAACAGGGCACAGAGCAGGCCGCACAGCAGCAGGAACAGATCGATCCCAGCCAGGGCCCAGTCGCCACGCAGCAAGCTGGACTGCAAGCCACCATGGCTGGTGGTCAGCGCATTCAGCAGCGGCAGGCCGAGGGCCAGAACGGCGCCCAGAGCCAGCTGCTGGCAGAGCAGGCGCCGCGGCTGGTTGCGCTGCAGACTCGACCACAGCAGCACCAGCAGCCAGCTACCGACAAACACCCAGCCTTCGGCCGTAGCCCGTTCGGCCAGACCCGCCGGGATCAGGCGATTACCCCACAGCAGCGCCAGACTGGCTAGCGGCAGGCCGACGAACACGCCGCCATTGAGCGCGCGCACCAGGCCAATCGCGGCATCGCCACGGGCCTCGCGTTTGTGCAACCAGACCTGCAAACCGCCGACCAGCATGGCGCAGCCAGCAAAACCGAGCAGCAAATAGAGCAGCCGCACCAGGTTGCCGCCGAACTGCGCCATGTGCAGCCCGGTCAGCCAGGTGTAGGCCTGGTAGCCCGCGGGGGCGTTCTGCACGTTGAGCAGGGTGCCACTGGCGTCGTCGTAGCTCAGGGTCTCCAGCGGCGGGGCGATACGCGAGCTATCGAAGCGGCGGATATCCACCACGCCAGCTTCATCGCCCGGATGGTGCACGCTGATCCAACCAGGCTCACCGCCGCCCCAGTGCTGGCGCGAACGTTCGATCAGCGCGTCCAGCGAAGCCTGTTGCGCCGCGGGTTTGTGCACACCCTCGCGGCTGTAGACACCCATTACATCAGTGAAGAAGTGCTCGACATTGCTCTGGTAGGCGACCTGGGCACCGGCCGGCATATAGGTGGCCACGAAGATCGCTACGCCGGTGTAGGCCATTATCAGGTGGAAGGGGAAGCCAACCACGCCGAACAGGTTGTGCGCATCCAGCCAGGCGCGCGGACCATTGGCGTTGGGCCGCAGGGTGAAGAAATCCTTGAAGATGCGCCGGTGGATGATCACCCCGGAAACCAGCGCCACCAGCATGAACATACCGGCCAGGCCGACGATGTACATGCCTAGCGTGCCGCCGTGCAGGTTGTAGTGCAGTTCGAAGAAGAAGCCACCGCCGAGGGTGTCCGGCATCGGCTGCTGGCCGGCCGGGTCGAAGGCGACGCTATGGATCTCTTCGGTCTTGTCCACTTCCCAGCCCAGGCGCCAGAACGGCTCACGGCTGGTCGGCCCATGCATCCACAAGGCATGCAGCTCGTCGCTGACATTTGCCTGCAGCCAGCCGCGCACCTGATCGGCCGTCATGCTCGACGCCACGCCCTGGTGCAGCGCCGGACGCATCCAGCGCTCCAGCTCCTTGTCGAAACAGGCCAGGGTGCCGGCAAAGATAATCACGTAGAGCAGCCAGCTCGGCAGCAGGCCGCCCCAGGTGTGCAGACCAGCCATGGATTGACGCAGGCTCATGGCCGCACCCCCAACTCTGTGGGCAGGAAAGCGCCCAGGCACATCACCAGGGTTAGCCCCATCAGCCACAGCCAGACGCGAATCGCGCTGCGTGCGGCAAACACATAGATCACCGCCGCCGTCCACACGGCAAAGCAGGCCAGGCTGGAGAACACCACACGGTCGGCCTTGGCCAGCGGCAGGTAAACGGAAAAGAACGCGGTAAAGCCATAGGCCAGGGCGTAGCCGCCGAACAGGGCAGCCAGCACCCGTGAGGCAATGCTCCAGCGCGACAGGGGAAGGTTCTTGCTCACGATAGGCTCGCTATTTGCGGTGAAAACTTGCCAGCCAAGCACACAGCAATCGGCCAGCAAATACGAATCAGAGCCATATAGTATTGAGAAACAGTCGCACTGGAAAGCGATTAGCGTTACAAGCCTGCCGGAGACAGGTTCAATCACATGGCATCCAGCACCCCGGCAAGCCGCCTTGAGCGGCCAGGAGTCGGTTCAGACTTCGCCGGCCTCGCGCTCACGTTCTCGGCCAATGGGCGATGGCGCCTGCACCGAAGGGAAGCGCGAAGAGGCATAACGCACCACCAGAATCGCCAGGCCGAGCAGCAGGATGGCACCAGACACATAGACCACGCCCATGTCCGGGCGATGATGGTGCGATACGTCGGAGATCAGCAGACGGGTCAGCGCGGTGATCGCTACATAGATCAGGAAGCGCACCGGCATGTGATTGGTTTTGAAGTAGATGCCAACCATGGCACCCAGCTCCAGATAGATGAACAACAGGAGAATGTCATCAACGGTAATATGGCCCTTCTCCAGCATGCCGAGAAAGGCCACCACCGAGGCCCAGGCGGTAATCCCGCCAATGCCGAACAACGCCAGGTAGTGGAAGGACTCCACCATCAGGTTGCCGACGGACTGCGCAAAGTCATGCATGCCCTCGCGCACGGCCTCGATCTGTTTCGATTTCACGCTGTTACTCCTGACTAACATTGATTGGCCTAGCGCCTTCTGATGACGCTTATGCAGAATGGAGGCCAGGGTGACGCCCAGGCATTTGCTGCGGGGACAACAACCAGGCTGCCGACAGAGACTTTGGCGCAGGCCTTGCAGCAATGAGCTATCTCTTTATACTGTATACAAATACAGTATTTTTCTTCCCAACAGATACAGGAATGAGGTGATGAATGGCCGTCGAAGTGGTGTACCGCAGCAGCCGCGACCTGGAGCGCTTGTTCATGGATAAGGCCGAAGCCGATCGTTACGACAAGATGCTGGAACTGGCCGAAGCGCTGTCCGAGGCGCTGCAGAAGGCCGTACCCTCGCTCAGCGAGCAGCAGGTTGAAGAGCTCGGCATCTTCATGGCGAAGAACCGCGACACCTTCGCCAAGGCCTTCAAGAACCAGCCCGAAGCCCTCGCCGAACTGGGTGCAGAGGCCGCCGAGTAAGTTGCCTGCGGGCACCTGGCAGTAAGGGCCAGACAAAAAAAAGCCCAAGGCAGCAGTGCCTTGGGCTTTTTTGTTTTCAGGAACAGAACGGTACTAGCCGTACAGCAAGCGCTCGGCCAGTCGGTCGGCAACCCGCGCCGGTGAATGCTTGTCGGCCTGGGCATGGGCGTAGATATCGGTCAGGCGCATGCCGATCTGCGCCAGGTGCGCGGTGATCGCCGGCAGCTCAAAGCCGCGATGCTGCAACGAGACGTAGATCAGCCCACCCGAATTGATCACATAATCCGGCGCATAAAGGATGCCGCGCGCCTCCAGTTCGTCGGCGATCTCGCCACTGGCCAGCTGATTGTTGGCGGCACCGGCTACGGCGGCGCAGTGCAGGGTGCCGACCGTCTGTGCGTTGAGCACGCCGCCCAGGCCACAGGGGGCGAGGATCTCACAGGGTGTCGACAACAATGCCTCACTGCTCACCGCATGAGCGCCCAGCTGCTCCACTGCCAGCTGCACCCGGCCGGGGTCGAGATCGCTGACGAACAGCTCCACGCCGGCGGCTGCAAGCTGTTCGGCCAGGGCAAAGCCGACGTTACCGAGGCCCTGCACGGCGATGCGCAGGCCTTCCAGATCACTGCTACCCAGGCGCGCCTGAGCGGTGGCGCGAATGCCGGCGTAGACCCCCATGGCGGTATGCGGCGATGGATCGCCTGCCGTCGTGGTGCTGGTCACATGCTGGGTGTACTGGGCGATGCAGTCCATGTCGGCGCTGGAGGTGCCGCTGTCCATGGCGGTGATGTAGGCGCCCTTGAGCGACTCGATCATGCGGCCGAAAGCCTCGAACAGCGCGCCCCGGTTATCCACATGGGCCGGACGGATGATCACCGCCTTGCCACCGCCCTGCTCCAGGCCGGCCAAGGCCGCCTTGTAGCTCATGCCTTGGGCCAGACGGATGGCGTCACGCACCGCGCTTTCGCTGTCGGGGTAAGGCAGATAGCGGCAGCCACCGAGGGCAGGACCGAGGCGGGTGTTATGGATGGCAATGATGGCCTTGAGGCCGGTAACAGGGTCTTGCGCCAGGTGCAGGGCTTCGAGCCGGGCGTTTTCCATCATGGCAAACATGCGGATTTCCTTGCTGGCTTTACAGGCCAGTATAGGTCGGGCGCTACCTGCGGCTGGGTTGACTGGGTATAAGCCACCCAGCCCTGATAACCAGAGTCACGACCCGGCTTTAAGGATCGAGCTTACAGGCTGAGTCCCGCAGGGTGGATCGCGCTTCATCGATCCACGAGCGGAGCCTGTGGTGGATGAATAGAGCATCATCCATCCTACGATCCCGTAGCCTGCTCTGGTGCGCGCGGCGCGCCTTACGCAGCGCCTCCACCGACGCTCAACGCCCCTGCACTTTCCACCACTGACAGAACTCCTCCAGCGCAGTCCAGATCGGCACCTGCGGGTCGTAGTCCAGATACTGCCGGGCGCGGCTGATATCCAGGGAGAAGTCGCGCGCCATCACCGCCACGCCGAGGCGAAAAAGACTCGGTTCCGGGCGCCCCGGCAGCACCTTGCAGACCATTTCGTTGAGGGTCGCCGCGGCATAGGCCAGACCATAGGGCATGTGCTTGCTAACCGGCGGCAGATCGAACTGGCGCAGGACGAAATTGACCACATCCCACAGCGGCACCGGCGCGCCATTGCTGATGTTGTACACCTTGCCCAGCGCCGGACCGGCCGCCAGCAGGCTGCTCAGCAAGGCATCGTTGAGGTTCTGCATGCTGGTGAAGTCGACCTTGTTCAGGCCGTTGCCGATGATTGCCAGACGGCCCTTGCGCTGCATGTTGATCAGCCGCGGAAAAATGCTGGTGTCGCCAGCACCGGTGACGAAGCGCGGACGCAGGGCGATCACCTCCAGGCCAAACTCCTGCGCCTCGAAGACCTTCTGCTCGGCCAGGTACTTGGTCGCCCCGTAATGGTCGACAAAGGTCTTTGGCACCTGCTCTTCGCGCAGGCCGATGTGCGAGCGGCCATCGAAATACACCGACGGCGATGACAGGTGCACCAGACGCCGCACCTTCTGCCCCAGACAACCCTCGATGACATTCTGGGTCAGCAGCACATTGCCCTTGTGAAAATGCTCGCGACTGCCCCACACCCCCACAGCGCCGGCGCAATGCACCACGGCCTCGACATCACGACACAGCTGGTGGGCCAGGTCGGCATCAGCCAGATCACCCTGAACGAATTCCGCACCACGTTTGACCAGGTGCTGCACGCCTTCGGGGCGTCGACCATTGACCCGCACACTCAATCCCTGCTCCAGGGCAAACCGGGCAAAGCGCCCGCCGATAAAACCGCTCGCCCCCGTCACCAGAATCTTCATGTGCCTCTCCCCTGCGGTTCTTGTTGTAGCAGCGACTCTAGCAGCCTCGCCCCTGCCCGGCTGTGACATGGCAGGCCAGAAAACCGACCCTGCAAACGACTAACGAACATTATTTTTGACAAGCGTTAAGCAATTCGCACGCTTCTTGCAGAATATCCAACACCACCTCCCTCTGTAACCCTTCTACCCGCGGAGCCACAGGAAATGCCGTTACGCCTGAAGTTAGCCCTTAGTTACTTGATGATCGGCCTTATTCCGGTCATGGCCATGGCGTTCACGGTCTACCACCAGGCCAGCCAGGCACTGCAGGAGCAGACCCTGAATGCCCTGGAAGCCGTTGCTAATATCAAACAACGCCAATTGCAGGATAACTGGCAGTCACGGCACAACCAGCTCAGCACTCTGGCCAGCAACCTCGGCACCAGCTACGCCGGCCTGGATGCAGTCGCCCTGATCAGCACCGCCAACTATGACCGGCCGATCTTCGAAAACTTCATCAAGACCTTCGGTTACCGCGAGCTGAAGCTGATCTCCAGCGAAGGCAAGGTGCTGTTCAGCGTGCTGCGTGGCAATGACTACCAGCAAAACCTCAACGATCCGGCCTGGCGCGACACGCCCATGGGTCGCCTGGCGCGCGCCAGCCTGGACGGCCAACAAACGCTGATCAGCGACCTGGCCAACAACCCGCAAACCGGAGAGCCCAGTCAGTTTCTGATTGCCCCGGTCAGCAGTGACGGCGAACTGCAAGCCATGCTGATGCTGGAGTTGCCGATCGACCCACTGAATAGCGTGATGCAGACCCGCCAGGGCCTGGGTGAGGCAGGCGAAACCTACCTGGTTGGCAGCGATGGCCTGCTGCGCTCCGACTCGGTACGTTTCGACCAGTTACAGGTCAGCCGTGGCGACGCCCAAGGCACGCCCCTTGCCGGGCAAGCCCTCAGCCTGGCCTTGCAGGGGCAGCAAGGACGTCTGGCCGAACCTGGCCTGGACGGCAAGCCGGCGCTCAAGGCCTTTGTGCCACTGGAATTCGATGGCCAACGTTGGGCCCTGATTGCCGAGATGGATCAGGACCAGGCCTTTGCTCCGGTGCGCGAACTGATGTGGCAGGTGCTCCTCCTCGGCCTGCTGACCATCGCCGCCGTGGCCCTGGCCACCTGGCTGGTGAGCCGCAGCGTCATGCGCCCACTGGGCGGCGAGCCCAGCAGCATGGCCGACCTGGCCCGGCACCTGGCCGCTGGCGAATTGCGCCTGGCCAGCCAGGACAACCACCACAGTGGGCTGATGCAGGCTTTGCATGAAATGGCCTCTGCCTGGCGTGAAGTGATCGAGCGCCTAAGGCAAGCCAGCAGTGCGGTGGGTGATGCCAGCAATGACATCCTCGGCGCTGCCGGACAGACCAGCAACCGCCTCGACCAACAGCAGGAAGCGTTGGAAATGGTGGTCAGCGCGGTCGACCAGATGGCCGCCACCGTCCAGGAAATCGCCAGCAACGCCAGCCAGAGTGCCGATGGCAGTGCCGCCGCGCGGGAAGCCTTCACCACCATGCAAAACACCTTGCAACGCATGATCGGCCGTCAGGATCAGCTGCTCGACGGCCTGCGCCAGGCGGATCGGGTGGTGCAAACCCTGGCCGGTGACAGCCAGCAGATCGCATCGGTACTGAGCGTAATCGGCGCCATTGCCGAGCAGACCAACCTGCTGGCGCTCAACGCCGCCATCGAGGCGGCACGGGCCGGCGAGCAGGGCCGCGGCTTTGCCGTGGTGGCCGACGAAGTACGCAACCTGGCTCTGCGCACCCGCACGGCCACCGAAGAAATCGTGCAGATCATCGGCGCCCTCGGCGACTCCTCCGACGAAGCACAGCAGCGCATGCAGGGCTCCACCGAGCAGGCCCGTGCTCTGGAAGACGAAACCCAGGCCGTGCTTGGCTCGCTGGATCATCTCAGCCAGTCACTGGAAGGCGTGCATGCCCTAGCCTTCCAAATCGCTGCGGCCGCCGAGCAGCAGGCGGCCACCACCCAGGAGGTCAACCAGCACATGCATCGTCTGCACGAAATGACCGGGGAAAACCGCCAGACCGCGGCGCACACCCGAGACTGCGGCGAGCACTTGCGCAAGGTGGCCGGCAGCCAGGAGCAGTTAATCGCGCATTTCCAACTCTAGACCTATAGCTCACCTCTCCCCCTGGGAGAGGGGCCGGGGGTGAGGGAATCCCAGACTGCTCCGCGCCGCCCATAGCACCCTCACCCCAACCCTCTCCCAGAGGGAGAGAGAGCAGGCCATCCGCATACTTACACCGCCACTCGCCCAAGCCGCGCTTCAAGCCTGGTAGCCCGCGCACCCGCAACTGCGGCGAGCACCTGCACAAGGTGGCTGGCAACTAGGAGCAATTGGTGGCGTACTTCCAGCTCTAGACCTGTAGCTCCCCTCTCCCTCCGGGAGAGGGGCCGGGGGGGTGAGGGAATCCCAGGCTGCTCCGCGCCGCCCATAGCACCCTCACCCCAACCCTCTCCCGAAGGGAGAGGGCGTAGGCCAGCCGCGTCCTTACACCAGCCAGCCGGTCACGCCGCGATGCAGGTGTTCGGTGAGCGCGGTCAGCAGCTCACCGCCGTTGCGCCAGTGATGCCAGTACAGCGGCACATCCAGCGGCAGGTCGGGGATGATCTCGACCAACGCACCGCTGGCCAACTCGCGCTGTACCTGTAGTTCAGGCACCAGGCCCCAGCCGAAACCGGCTTCGGTCAGGCGCACGAAGCCTTCCGAGGAAGGGCACAGGTGATGAGCGAAGCCGCCCTCCACGCCCAACTGCGCCAGATAGCGGTGCTGCAGCAGGTCGTCTGGCCCGAAAACGATGGCCGGAACTCGCGCCAGGCGAGCTGGCTGCATGCCCTGAGGAAAGTGCCGTTTTATAAAGGCCGGGCTGGCCAGGGCACGGTAACGCATAGCCCCCAGCGGCAAGGAACGGGCGCCCGCCACCGGACGTTCGGCTGCACACACGCAGGCGGCCACCTCGCCGGCACGCATGCGCTTGAGGCCGACATCCTGGTCCTCCACCACCAGATCCAGCAGCAAGCGGTGCTCGGCGCAGAAGTCGCCCAGCGCCCGTGCCCACCAGGTCGCCAGGCTGTCGGCATTCAGAGCGATGCGCAGTCGTTCGGGCAGGCCACCATCGTCCAGCGCTGGCACCTGGCCCTGCAGATCACGTTCAAGCAGGCGCACCTGCTGCACATGGTTGAGCAAACGCCGGCCGATTTCGGTCGGTGCCGGCGGCATGGCGCGCACCAGCACCGGCTGGCCGACCCGCGCCTCGAGCAGCTTGATCCGCTGCGATACCGCCGACTGCGACAAGCCAAGCAACTGGGCGGCCCGCTCGAAACCACCCTGTTCCACCACTGCCGCCAAGGCTGATAGGAGTTTGTAGTCGAACAAATCAATTTTCCTAATGGGAGATCAGCATGATTTGTTTTTCTTATACATGAGCACAACGGAAACTGCCCACCAGCAAACAACAGCGAACCTCAAGGAAACCTCCATGGCCGGTGAAACCAACCTCGACAAGCTGCTCGGCAGCCTGTCACCCCAGCTCAATCCCGGTTCCTATGTGTTCTGCAGCGTGGCGGCAGAGACTTCGCTCGACAGCCGGCTGATCATCGGCAGCATCCGCGAAGCGGAAGGCCTGAGCCTGATCCTCACGCAGGAAGACGCCGACCGCCTGGGCCTGAGTTACGACTACGTTGCCGCCTGGATCAGCCTGACTGTGCACTCGGATCTCGCCGCCGTCGGCCTCACCGCCGCCTTCGCCACAGCCCTGGCCGCCGCCCACATCAGCTGCAACGTGGTGGCTGGCTACTACCACGACCACCTGTTCGTCACCGCCGCCGATGCCGAGCCTGCCATGGCCGTGCTACGCCAGCTCGCCGCCAGCCAGGTTGAGGCGTGATCGCCATGTGGCAGAGCTATCTCAACGGCCTGCTGGTGGCTGCCGGCCTGATCATCGCCATCGGCGCACAGAACGTCTTCGTCCTGGCGCAGAGCCTGCGCCGTGAACATCACCTGCCGGTCGCGGCGCTGTGCGTACTGTGCGACGCCCTGTTGGTCGCCGCCGGTGTCTTCGGCCTGGCCGCACTGCTGGCACAGAATCCGCTGCTGCTCGGCATTGCACGCTGGGGCGGCACCGCCTTCCTGCTCTGGTACGGCAGCCAGGCTTTACTGCGCGCCGCACGCCCGCAGGCTCTGCAGCAGGGCGATGACAGCGGACCACGCTCACGCCGTGCCGTGTTGCTGGCGGCACTGGCAGTGACCCTGCTCAATCCGCATGTGTACCTGGATACCGTACTGCTGATCGGCTCGCTCGGCGCCCAGCAGCCGGATCCAGGGGCCTACACCCTGGGGGCGGCAAGCGCCTCATTGTTGTGGTTCTTCAGCCTGGCACTGGGAGCGGCATGGCTGGCCCCCTGGCTGGCGCGACCAACGACCTGGCGCATACTTGACCTGGGCGTGGCGCTGATGATGTTTGCCATGGCTTACCAGCTGCTGCGCTCCATTTAGAGTCTGTTGCCCTTTCGCTCACCCGCACAATGCCTACAGCACTTGGGCAAAGGCCCTGGCACCGGCTTTTCCACACAGTTGCTGCGTGGTTAAGGCCCGGCTCGGGTGCTATGATCCCGGGCTCGCGGCGCAAAGAGGACAAACTCTCCGCCGCCAGTCCGGCCGCCCGTGAACGGCCCATGTGCGCACCGCGCACCCCAGACCTGAGTAGGAGATAGACCATGGCTTTCGAATTGCCGCCGCTGCCGTACGAGAAAAACGCCCTCGAGCCGCACCTGTCCGCCGAGACCCTGGAATTCCACCACGGCAAACACCACAACACTTATGTGGTGAACCTGAACAACCTGGTGCCGGGCACCGAGTTCGAAGGCAAGAGCCTGGAAGAAATCATCAAGACTTCCTCGGGTGGCGTGTTCAACAACGCCGCACAAATCTGGAACCACACTTTCTACTGGAACTGCCTGAGCCCGAACGGTGGTGGTCAGCCGACTGGCGCCCTGGCTGATGCAATCAACGCAGCCTTCGGTTCCTTCGACAAGTTCAAGGAAGAGTTCAGCAAGACCTCCATCGGCACCTTCGGCTCCGGCTGGGGCTGGCTGGTGAAGAAGGCTGACGGTTCCCTGGCCCTGGCCAGCACCATCGGCGCGGGCTGCCCGCTGACCAGCGGCGACACTCCGCTGCTGACCTGCGACGTATGGGAACACGCCTACTACATCGACTACCGCAACCTGCGTCCGAAGTACGTCGAGGCGTTCTGGAACCTGGTCAACTGGGACTTCGTAGCGAAGAACTTCGCTGCCTGAGTCGCAACCAGCGTCCACAAAAAACCCGGCTAAGGCCGGGTTTTTTGCTTTCTACATCCCGCTTTAGAGCCCACTGCAACGCGACATGGCTGGCGCGCAGCAGCGAGCAGGCTGGTTCTTACAATAGCTTCTGTGGTGGCAACTGCAGACTCAGCCGCTCGGTCTTCTGTACCGCACGGGTCAGTACCTGATCCGCGGTTACCGGCCCCAGATACTCGCACAACCCTATATAAAGCAGATTGAGCAGCACCCGCAGGTGTTCCAGGCTGAGCGAAGTCAGGCCGAGTGAGCCTCCCTGTTCCAGCCAGCCACGCAGCCGCAGGCGTAACTCGGTCTCCAGCTGCATGCCATTCAGGTTGCCCGCCGCGAAACGGCGCAAGCGCGGCACCATATCCGGATCGAGCAGGCCGAACAGGGCCTGGCTCAGGGCCTCGAAGGTCTGCCGGGCAAGCGCGTCCGGCCCGGACACCTCCTCCGCTTCCAGTCCTTCGCCCTGACGCCAGGCATGTACCCGTGGCGCCGGGTCGGGCAGCAGGTTACTGGCTGGCCCGGTCAGCGCGCCCACCAGCTCCCGATACAGGCGCGCACGCTCCAGTTTGCGCCCGCTGCGCTGCGCCACTTCGCCGAGGAACTCGTTGAGGGCAAAAGGTGGCTTGTCGGCGTACTTGGCTTCCCACAACGACAGCAACGGCAAGATTTCGTCTTCGCCAAAATGCCCGGCCAGCCCGGTATATATTGCACGCCGGCGAGTAGTCAGGCTCATTTCAGGCCCTCCGCGTCAATTCGGCGCCATCGAAGGTCACCGACTGATTGAACTCCGGGTAGCCGATTTCGGCATGTTCGGCATAGTCCAGGCCGCGCTGCTCGTCCTGGGTACTGGTGCGCAGACCGATGGTCTTGGCCAGGATGAAATACAGTGCCAGCGCCAAGGGGAAGGCCCAGACAAAAGCCATGCCGGCACCCAGCAACTGCACGCTAACTCGCGCCCAGCTGAACAGGTCGCCGGTAAAGAACAGACCGGCGGCGACCGTCCCCCAGACGCCCGCCAAACCATGTACCGGAACAGCGCCCACCACATCGTCGAGCCGCAGGCGATCAAGCAGACGCATACCCAATACCACCACCACGCCGGCCACCAGACCGGTGAGCATGGCGAACCCTGGCAGCATGGTCGCGCAACCGGCGGTGATGCCGACCAGCCCGCCGAGCGAGCCATTCACCGTGGTGCTCAGCAACACCGGACTGGACGTACTGCGCAACGCCAGCATCGCCCCAACCGCACCACAGGCGGCCGCCAGGTGAGTATTCAGGGCGATCAGGCCGATGCTCTGGTTGATCGCCAGCGTGCTACCGGCGTTGAAACCAAACCAGCCAAGCCAGAGGATGAAACCACCCAGGGTCACCAGCGCCAGGTTGTGCCCGGGAATCACCCGCGGCGTGCCGTCACTGGCAAAGCGCCCCAAGCGCGGACCAAGCACCATGATCCCGGCCAGCGCGCACCAAGCACCGATGCTGTGAACCACGGTGGAACCGGCAAAGTCGATGAAGCCCAGTTTCGCCAGCCAACCCTGACCACCGTAAATACCACTCCAGACCCAGCTACCGAAGATCGGATAAATGAAGCCACTGATCACCACCGCCCCCACCAGATAGGCGCCGTAGCGAGTGCGTTCGGCCATCGCGCCGCTGGCGATGGTCGCAGCCGTGGCGGCGAACATCATCTGGAACAGCAGGAAGGTGAAGTCCCACGGTTCGCCTTGATGCGGGGCGAAGTGGCTCATGCCGTACCAGCCGGTGGCATTGGCACCGAACATCAGGCCAAAACCAACCAGCCAGAAGGTGATGCCGCCGACGCAGCCATCCATGTAGTTTTTCATCATCACATTGACGGCGTTCTTCGCCCGCGACATGCCGCTTTCCACCAGGGCAAAGCCGGCCTGCATGAAGAACACCAGAGCACTGGCCAGCACCACCCAGGCACTGTTCAGGTCTGCATCCGTGGCGGCATGAGCCAGCGACGGAAATAACAAGGTACACAGCGACAACAGGTAGATCTTCATGGCAAGTCCCCCGACACAGTGATGGACAAGCCTTAGCAACTCTTGCGCCAGCACCCGGGACCTGTTGCCGTTTCGTCTATGGCCACGGCAGCAGCAGCCGCAAATGCCTGACACGAGGCAATGCATAGACTGCTCGCACCAAGGCAGAGCGCTTCACCAGCGCCCGCACTCATGCATGCGCCAGAGCAGAACAATGAAAAAAACCGGCGGATGACGTAATGGCCCTTTGACGGCTCCCGCGCATTTGCCAATACTCACAACGGTCAGTAGGCTCCGGCAGATAACAAGGAATACGCATTTGAAGCTGGATTTGAAAAATAGCCTGTCACTCAAACTGCTCCGTGTCGTTCTGCTTTCGGCGCTGATCGTTGGCGTGGTGCTGAGCTGTGCGCAGATCGTCTTCGACGTCTACAAGACGCGCCAGGCAGTGGCCAACGATGCCCAGCGCATCCTCGGCATGTTCCGCGATCCATCGACCCAGGCCGTCTACAGCCTCGATCGCGAGATGGGCATGCAGGTCATTGAAGGCCTGTTCCAGCACGAAGCCGTACGCTACGCCGCCATCGGCCATCCCAACGAGCCGATGCTGGCAGAACGCTCGCGCGAGCTGATCGACTCGAACAGCCGCTGGTTGACTGACCCCATTCTTGGCAAGGAACAGGTCTTCAGCACCCAGCTGGTTGGCAAAGGCCCCTACAGCGAGTACTACGGTGATCTCAACATCACCCTGGACACTGCCAGCTATGGCGAGAATTTCCTCACGTCCTCGGTCATCATCTTTATCTCCGGCGTGTTGCGCGCCCTGGCCATGGGCCTGGTGCTGTATCTGGTCTATCACTGGCTGCTGACCAAACCCCTGTCGAAAATCATCGAGCACCTGACCAACATCAACCCGGACCGGCCCAGCGAACACAAGCTGCCAATGCTGCGTGGCAACGAGAAGAACGAACTGGGACTGTGGATCAACACGGCCAACCAGCTGCTCGAATCCATCGAGCGCAATAGTCACCTGCGCCGCGAGGCAGAGAACAGCCTGCTGCGCATGTCGCAGTACGACTTCCTCACCGGCCTGCCCAATCGCCAGCAACTGCAACAACAGCTTGATCAGATTCTCCAAGACGCAGGTCGCCTGCAGCGCCGAGTCGCTGTTCTGTGCGTAGGCCTGGATGACTTCAAGGGCATCAACGAACAGTTCAGCTATCAGACCGGCGACCAGCTGCTGCTGGCCCTTTCCGACCGCCTGCGCAGCCACAGCGGCAAGCTCGGTGCCCTGGCCCGCCTGGGCGGCGACCAGTTCGCTCTGGTGCAGGCCGATATCGAACAGCCCTATGAAGCGGCCGAGCTGGCGCAAAGCATTCTCGACAGCCTGGATACCGCCTTCTCCCTGGAACAACAGGAAGTTCGCCTGCGCGCCACTATCGGCATCACCCTGTTCCCGGAAGACGGCGACAGTACCGAGAAGCTGCTGCAGAAAGCCGAACAGACCATGACGCTGGCCAAGAGCCGCTCACGCAACCGCTATCAGTTCTACATCGCCAGCGTCGACAGCGAAATGCGCCGCCGCCGCGAGCTGGAGAAGGATCTGCGCGAAGCCCTCGGCCGCAACGAGCTGCATGTGGTGTATCAGCCACAGATCGACTATCGCGATCACCAGGTAGTCGGCGTCGAGGCCTTGCTGCGCTGGCAGCACCCACAACACGGTTTCGTTCCACCAGACCTGTTCATCCCGCTCGCCGAACAGAACGGCACCATCATTGCCATTGGCGAATGGGTACTGGATCAGTCCTGCCGTCAGCTGCGTGAATGGCACGACCAAGGCTTCACCAACCTGCGTATGGCGGTCAACCTGTCCACCGTGCAGCTGCACCACGCCGAGCTGCCGCGCATGGTCAACAACCTGCTGCAGGTCTATCGCCTGCCGGCACGCAGCCTGGAGCTGGAAGTCACCGAAACCGGCCTGATGGAAGACATCACCACCGCTGCCCAGCACCTGCTCAGCCTGCGCCGTGCCGGTGCGCTGATCGCCATTGACGACTTCGGTACCGGCTACTCCTCACTGAGCTACTTGAAGAGCCTGCCGCTGGACAAGATCAAGATCGACCGCAGCTTCGTCCAGGACGTGCTGGAAGACGAAGACGACGCCACCATCGTGCGCGCCATCATCCAGCTCGGCAAGAGCCTGGGCATGCAGGTTATCGCCGAGGGTGTTGAAACCGCCGAGCAGGAGGCCTACATCATCGCCAATGGCTGCAACGAGGGGCAGGGCTACCTGTACAGCAAACCACTGCCAGCCCGTGAAGTAACCCTGTACCTGAAGCAGGCCCGACGCATGAATACGGCCAGCAACCCTGCCACGCTGTAGCTTTCGGTAGTGCAGAAAGGCCGGGCTTAGCCCGGCCTTTGCACATCCCGCTGGAATTAGTCGTAGCCCGGATGCAGTCAGGGCTAAATGAGAAAAACGCCGCTCTCCTCCTGGGAAGCGGCGTTTTTTCTTGCAGCACATGCAGCAGCCAAGCAACGGGACGTTGAGTTTCCAACAGCACGTACAGTTCCCTCGCTCACTTGTGGCAGAGGGCTAGGGAGAGAGGCGAAGCGGCCTGCCCAACCATCCACCCCAGCCAGCCAGCCAAATTGAATCGCCCCTACAGGTTTCCCGCAGCAAAAAAACGCCGCGACTCCGTTGGGAAGTCGCGGCGTTTTTCTTAAGTGAACAGCATCAGGGCCAAGCCCGACCTCTGCACACCCCGCTTGGGATCAGGCAGCGCGGCGCAGCAGCACGAAGCCCGCACCGGCACAGATCAGCGCCGGCACCAGCACCGCCAGCAGCGGCGAGAAACCGAACACCAGGCTCGATGGGCCGAGCAGATCCTGGGCGATACGGAACACGAAACCCACCAGCACGCCGGTAAACACACGCTGGCCCAGGGTCACCGAACGCAGTGGACCGAAGATGAAGGAAATCGCCATCAACACCAGGGCTGCCGTCACCAGCGGCTGCAGAATCTTGGTCCAGAACGCCAGCCAGTAGCTGCCATTGTTCAGGCCCTGCTCGCCGAGGTAGCGGATATAGCGCCACAGGCCACTGATTGACAGGGAGTCCGGCTCCATCACCACGGTGCCGAGCAACTGCGGGTTGAGCTCGACATCCCAGCGTTCGATCGGCGCCTCGATCACCTCGGTGCTGCGCTCGCGGAAATGCGTGGTCTTAACGTCTTCCAGCTGCCAGTGATCGCCCTGGTACAAGGCACGGCGGGCAAAGCTGGACGAGAGCAGGTGACGCTGGTCATCGAACTGGTAGCGGGTCACGCCATACAGGCGGCCATTCGGCTGCACGGCGTTGATGTGTACATATTCCTGACCCTGGCGATGCCACAGGCCACGCTTGGAGCTTTGCGCCTCGCCGCCGCCCTGAGCCATGGAGCGATGGGCCTGGGCCAGGTTCTCACTCCAGGGCGCCAGGTATTCACCGATCAGCACGCCCACCAGCATCAGCACCAGCATGGGCTTCATCACTGCCCAGACGATTCGACTGACCGATACCCCTGCCGCGCGCATGATGGTCAGTTCGCTATTGCTGGCCAGGCTGCCCAAGCCGATCAGACAGCCGATCAGCGCGGCCATTGGCAGCATCTCGTAGATACGCCGTGGCAACGTCAGCAACACATAAACCAAGGCCTCGAAGGTGCCATAGGCCTCACCCACGTCACCCAGCTCATCGACAAAGGCGAACAACAGCGCCAAGCCGACGATGATCCCCAGCACAGCCAGGATGGCGTAGAAAACGCTGGTTCCGATGTAACGATCAAGCCTGACCATGGGCCATCTCCTTCACTGCGCGGCGGCTGGCCAGCTTGAGTTGCAGGGGCGTCCAGCAGAACAGCCCCACACCAATCGACAGGAACAGGCCGTGCACCCACCACAGCCCCAGCTCCTGGGGAATCTTGCCCTTGTCCAGCTGGCCGCGGGCACCGATCAGCAGCGCCAGGTAGGCCATGTACAAAAGAATCGCCGGCAGCAGCTTGAGGAAACGGCCCTGGCGTGGATTAACTCGCGCCAGAGGTACCGCCAGCAACGCGACGACGAATACCAGCAGGGGTATCGACAGGCGCCATTGCAGCTCGGCCTGATAGCGTGGGTTATCGCTGCCGAGCAGCTCACGGGTGGGGATGGCTTCGCGCTCGCTGATTTCGGTGTTCACCGACGGTTTGGGCAGCAGCACGCCATAGGTTTCGTATTGGATCGACCGATAGTCGGCCTGGCCTGGGTTGCCGTCGTAACGGTAACCGTTCTCCAGAATCAGATAGCGGCTGCCATCGGCCTGGATCACCTGACGACCTTTCTCGGCGACCAGCACGGTGATGCCACGCTCTTTATTCTTCTCGGCCTGATCGCGACTGAAACGCTTCTCGGAAATGAACACACCGGATAGCTGTGCCCGATCAGCTGACAGGCTTTCCGTATAGGTAACGCGCGAACCATCCTTCATCGCCTGGAAACGGCCGGGCACCAGGGTATCGAACTCAGTCAGGGCATCCTGCTCGTTCAGGATCCGGGTGACTTCGGTCACCCCCTGCGGCGCCAGGCCCAGGCTCAGCCAACCGGCCAGCACGGCAACCAGCGCGGCAGGCGCCATGGTGTAGGTCAGCAGACGCTTGTTGCTCATGCCGGTGGCAGACAACACCGTCATCTCGCTGTCCAGGTACAGGCGCCCGTAGGCCAGCAGGATGCCGAGAAACAGCCCCAGCGGCAAAATCAGCTGGAGGAATCCGGGCAGACGAAAACCCATGATCATAAACAGCACGCTCGGGTCGAGCAGACCTTGCGCCGCCTGGGCCAGGTACTTGATGAAGCGCCCGCTCATGATGATCACCAGCAGCACGGCACTGACCGCACTGAGGGTGAGCAACACTTCGCGAGACAGATAGCGGAAGACGATCAAACCAGACACTCCAGGGTTGTCAGGCTCCGGTGGCTACGCTCAAACTAGCTGCACCTTTGCCGGCCTGCAGCAGGTGCAGGCCCTCGAAAAAATAGCGGGCATTATCCGCCAAACCCGACTCTTTGTCTTGGGGACAGCTCACCATGGAATTCCTCGTCAAAAGCACCCGTCCGGAAACCCTGAAGACCGCCACCCTGGTGGTCACCCTCGGCGAAGGGCGCAAGCTCGGCGCGGCGGCCAAGGCCGTCGATGAGGCCAGCGGTGGCGCCATCAGCACCCTGCTCAAGCGTGGCGACATCGCCGGCAAACCCGGCCAGACCCTGCTCCTGCACAGCCTGCCGGGCCTCAAGGCCGAGCGCGTGCTGCTGCTGGGCAGTGGCAAGGGCGAGCTATCCGACCGCCAGTACCGCAAATTGGTTGCAGCCGCCCAGGGGGCACTGAAAGGTCTGGGCGGTACGGATGCCGTGCTGGCCCTCGGCGAACTCAAGGTGAAAGGGCGCGACGCCTACGGCAAGGCGCGCCTGCTGGTGGAAACCCTGGCCGACGGCGAATACCTGTACGACCAGTTCAAGAGCAAGAAGGCCGAACCCAAAGCGCTGAAGAAGATCACCCTGATCGCCGACAAGGCCGAACTGGCCGACGTCGAGCGCGGCAGCCTGCACGCCCAGGCCATCGCCAGTGGCATGAGCTTCACCAAAGACCTGGGCAACCTGCCACCGAACCTCTGCCATCCGAGCTACCTGGCTGAAGAAGCCAAGGCCCTGGGCAAGGCGCACAAGAACCTCAAGGTCGAGATCCTCGACGAGAAGAAGCTCAAGGAACTCGGTGCCGGCGCCTTCATTGCGGTCGGCCAGGGCAGCGCCCAACCGCCACGCATGATCGTCATGTACTACCAGGGCGGGCAGAAGGATGAGCAACCCTATGCCCTGGTTGGCAAGGGCGTGACCTTCGACACCGGCGGCATCAGCATCAAGCCGGCTGCCGGCATGGACGAGATGAAGTACGACATGTGCGGCGCCGCCAGCGTGTTCGGCACCCTCAAGACCGTGCTCGAACTGCAACTGCCGATCAACCTGGTGTGCCTGCTGGCCTGCGCCGAAAACATGCCAAGCGGCAGCGCCACCCGCCCCGGCGACATCGTCACCACCATGAGCGGGCAGACCGTGGAAATCCTCAACACCGACGCCGAAGGCCGCCTGGTGCTGTGCGATACCCTGACCTACGCCCAGCGCTTCAAGCCGCAGGCAGTGATCGACATCGCCACCCTCACCGGCGCCTGCGTGGTGGCCCTCGGCGCCCACACCTCCGGCCTGCTCGGCAACAACGACACGCTGATCAAGCAACTGCTCAAGGCGGGCGAGCACGCCGACGACCGCGCCTGGCAGCTGCCGCTGTTCGACGAATACCAGGAACAGCTGGACAGCCCGTTTGCCGACATCGCCAACATCGGCGGGCCCAAGGCCGGCACCATCACCGCCGCCTGCTTCCTCTCGCGCTTCACCAAGGACGTGCACTGGGCCCACCTGGACATCGCCGGCACCGCCTGGATCAGCGGCGGCAAGGACAAGGGCGCCACCGGCCGTCCGGTACCGCTGCTGACCCAATACCTGCTGGACCGCTGCAAGGTCTGACCTGAACGTAGCCCGGATGCAATCCGGGGACACCGCGTCCCGGATTGCATCCGGGCTACCGATTCTCTGCCACGAGTACTGTCATGCGCGTCGAGTTCTACGTTCTCTCCACCGCCACCCCGGAAGGCCGCCTGCGCGCGGCCTGCCAGCTGGCTCTGAAAGCCTGGCGTGCCGGCATGCCGGTGTTCGTGCGCGGCGCCGACCAGACCCAGTGCGAGGAGCTGGACGAACTGTTGTGGCGCTTCAAGAACGACAGCTTCGTGCCCCACGACCTGCACCAGCAAAACCCGCAGGCACCGGTGGTACTCGGCCTGGACGAGCCACCAGCGACCAGCCAAGGCCTACTGATCAACCTCAATCCGGCGCTTTCGCCGCATCTGCAGCAATTCGGCCGAGTCATCGAAATCGTCAACCAGGAGCCGCAACTGCTGGCCCTGTGCCGCGAGAATTTCCGCCTGTACCGACAGAAAGGCTATGATCCGCAGCGTGTAGAGCTCTGAAAACCTGCCCATGATCTGCTGCGCGTCGGCCATGCGGCGTTGAAAACAGGCTCGAAATGCTCATTTACCACTCGTAAACTGCGCTTCCTCGCCTGTCTTCGCCTTGCCTGGCTCTAGCTCGCGAGCTCATGAACAGGCTCTAATTGCACCATGGACACCCCGAAACCGCCCAAGCCCGACCACCTGCTGGATGACCTAGAGTCCATCCGCAAGCTGCTGGAAGAGCAACAACTCGAGCCGCCGCTGCTCACCGACAGCCTCGACGACGACCTGCAGATTCCCCTGCTGTCCGACATCATCGAGCCCGGCCCCGCCGTGAAACTGTCCTCCCAGCCGTCAAGCATCACTACCGGGCAACCTGCCAGTGCGAACAGCGCACCAGCGTCACCACATACCCCAGCGCAGCGAACCACCCCGGCTGCCCCCCCACGCATGGCGACAGCCGCCCCGATAGCGCCGGCCAAACCCGCTGCCACATCCACCTCGACCATCAGCAGCGCCATCCAGCGCAGCGTCAGCGCCCAGGGGCTCACCGAACTGGACCGCCTCGACGACGAACTGCGCGCCGCTGCGCAACTGCTGTTGCAAGACGTCATCGACGATTTCGTGCCGCAGATCGAGGCCGAACTAAAACGTCGCCTGGAGGCGCGCCTGCCGCGCCTGCTTCCCCCGCGCAAGCCCTGACCCCTGGTTGCGTAGGGTGGATCGCGCTTCATTGATCCACCGGGCGGTGCCTCTGGTGCATGAACAAAGCGTCATCCACCCTACTATTTCTGCAGCCCGCACCTGCCCCTGGTGCGCACGCCGCAACCTAGGCGATGCCGCCTGCTCGCCTCTTGCCAGCCAGCAGCCCTAATCGCGCCCGGAAATGGCCGGACAAACGCCCGCCGGCCGCCTCCCGTAGCGCCGGCCTTTGGCCGCCTGGCCTTTGCCGTTATACTTGCCGGCTTTCCCGATCAGTTGCCAATACGGTCCCGCCGCACCCATGGACAAGACCTACCAGCCCCACGCCATCGAAACCGCCCTGTACCAGAACTGGGAAGCGAACAACTACTTCGCCCCGCAAGGTTCCGGCGAGCCCTACACCATCAT
The DNA here is from genome assembly GCA_964518735.1 of uncultured Pseudomonas sp. GTDB lineage: Bacteria > Pseudomonadota > Gammaproteobacteria > Pseudomonadales > Pseudomonadaceae > Aquipseudomonas. The sequence goes on along the minus strand of CAZFKQ010000009.1, from coordinate 23,281 downwards.
GATCCCGCCGCCGAACGTCACCGGCAGCCTGCACATGGGCCATGGCTTCAACAACTCGATCATGGATGCGCTAATCCGCTTCCGCCGCATGCAGGGCCGCAACACCCTGTGGCAGCCGGGCACCGACCACGCCGGTATCGCCACGCAGATGGTGGTCGAGCGTCAGTTGGCCGCTGACGGCATCGGTCGTCACGACCTGGGCCGCGAGAAATTCCTGGAGAAGGTCTGGGAGTGGAAGGAACAGTCCGGCGGCACCATCACCCGGCAGATCCGCCGCCTGGGCAGCTCGGTGGACTGGTCGCGCGAGCGCTTCACCATGGACGACGGCCTGTCCGAGTCGGTCAAGGAAGCCTTTGTGCGCCTGCACCAGGACGGCCTGATCTACCGCGGCAAGCGCCTGGTCAACTGGGACACCAAGTTCCACACCGCGATCTCCGACCTCGAAGTGGAAAACCACGACGAGAAAGGCCACCTGTGGAACCTGCGCTACCCGCTGGCCGACGGCAACAAAACCGCCGACGGCAAGGATTACCTGATCGTTGCCACCACTCGCCCGGAAACCATGCTCGGCGACAGCGCCGTGGCCGTGCATCCGGAAGACGAGCGTTATAAAGCCCTGATCGGCACCTATATCGACCTGCCGCTGGTGGGCCGGCGTATCCCGATCATCGCCGACGACTACTGCGACCCCGAATTCGGCACCGGCTGCGTGAAAATCACCCCGGCCCACGACTTCAACGACTACGAGGTCGGCAAGCGCCACAACCTGCCGCTGCTCAACATCTTCGACAAGAATGCCGCCGTGCTGGCCAAGGCCCAGGTGTTCAACATCGATGGCAGCGTCAACAGCGAGATCGACGGCAGCCTACCGGCCGAATACTCCGGCCTCGACCGTTTCGAGGCGCGCAAGCAGATCGTCGCCGCCTTCGACGCCGCCGGCCTGCTGATCAGCATCGACGACCACGCCCTGAAAGTGCCGAAAGGCGACCGCTCCGGCACCATCATCGAGCCGTGGCTGACCGACCAGTGGTACGTCTCCACCAAGCCGCTGGCGGAAAAAGCCATCGCCGTGGTCGAGAGCGGCGAGATCCAGTTCGTGCCCAAACAGTACGAGAACATGTACTTCAGCTGGATGCGCGACATCCAGGACTGGTGCATCAGCCGTCAGCTCTGGTGGGGCCACCGCATCCCGGCCTGGTACGACGAGGCCGGCAACGTCTACGTCGGCCGTGACGAGTCGGAAGTACGCGCCACGCACAACCTCGGCGACGCCAACCTGCGCCAGGACGAAGACGTGCTGGACACCTGGTTCAGCTCCGGCCTGTGGACCTTCTCCACCCTCGGCTGGCCGCAGCAGACCGACTTCCTCAAGACCTTCCACCCCACTGACGTGCTGGTCACCGGCTTCGACATCATCTTCTTCTGGGTCGCCCGGATGATCATGCTGTCCACCCACCTGACCGGACAGATCCCGTTCAAGACCGTGTACGTGCACGGTCTGGTGCGCGACGGTCAGGGCCAGAAGATGTCCAAATCCAAGGGCAACGTGCTCGACCCATTGGATATCGTCGACGGCATCACCCTCGATGAGCTGCTGGAAAAACGCACCAGCGGCATGATGCAGCCAAAGCTGGCCGAGAAGATCGCCAAGCAGACCCGCGCCGAGTTCCCCGAGGGCATCGCCGCCTACGGCACCGACGCCCTGCGCTTCACCAACCTGGCGCTGGCCTCCACCGGCCGCGACATCAAGTTCGACATGGGCCGCGTCGAGGGCTACCGCAACTTCTGCAACAAGCTGTGGAACGCCGCCAACTTCGTCCTCGAAAACACCGACGACAAAGACACCGGCGTCAACGGCGAGGCCGTCGAGCTGTCGCCGGTGGATCGCTGGATCATCTCCGCCCTGCAGCGCTGCGAGCAGGACGTGACCCGCCACCTCGACGCCTTCCGCTTCGACCTGGCCGCCCAAGCCCTGTACGAGTTCATCTGGGACGAGTACTGCGCCTGGTACCTGGAGCTGGTCAAGCCGGTGCTATGGGACGAGAACGCGCCGATCGAGCGCCAGCGCGGCACCCGCCGCACCCTGGTGCGCGTACTGGAAGTGATCCTGCGCCTGGCACACCCATTCATGCCCTTCATCACCGAAGAAATCTGGCAACGGATCAAGGCCCAGGCGGGCGTCAGCGGCGACACCATCATGCTGCAGGCCTGGCCAGTGGCGAACGAGAGCCGTATCGACGCCGCTGCCGAAGGCGACATCGAGTGGGTCAAGCAGCTGATGCTCGGCGTGCGGCAGATCCGTGGCGAGATGAAAATCTCCATGGCCAAGCGCATCGACATCATCGTCGCCAACGCCAGTGCCGATGACCTGCGCCGCCTGGCCGACTTCGAGCCGCTGCTGAGCAAGCTGGCCAAGCTGGAATCGGTGCGCGTGCTGGCTGCCGGCGAAGAAGCACCGATGTCCGCCACCGCCCTGGTCGGCGAGATGCAGGTACTGGTGCCGATGGCCGGGCTGATCGACAAGGACGCCGAACTGGCGCGCCTGGACAAGGAAATCCAGCGCCTGCAAGGCGAAGTGCAGCGCGTCGGCGGCAAGCTGGCCAACGAAGGCTTCGTCGCCAAGGCCCCGGTCGAGGTACTCGACAAGGAGCGCGCCAAGCTGGCCGAAGCCGAACAGGCGCTGACCAAACTGGTCGAGCAGCGCGAGAAGATCGCCAACCTGTAAGAAGCTGCGTCATGAAAAAGGCCCGCCGTCGTCAGACCGCGGGCCTTTTTTCTGTGCGGCCGAATCATCGAAGCAGCCAGAAACCCCAACGCGCACCGCCCCACAATAAGCCCGCGCCAGAGCCGTCAGGTCGGCATTACAACAAAAAATGTCTCTAATCGCGGCATGATATTTGCGACAACGGCTGCATCCACGTAAGGTTCCGCAGTGCCGCCGCCACAAGCACGGCCACCATAACTATAAATAATCGCCGAACCTACGGCGGCACCCTCGGAGCCTCACATGACCCCGAACGATCTTCTGATGGAAGGCGTTGAACTTATGCTGATCGGCCTAGGTAGCGTCTATTTGTTTCTCACCCTACTGGTCTATGCGATTCGCGGCATGTCCGTACTGATCGCCCGCTTCGCCCCGGAGCCCACAGCCCCTGTGGCCAGCGTGCCAAGCCCACGGCCGCAGACGACGGCCAGCGCCGATGTCAGCCCCGATCTTATCGCCGCCATCCAGGCCGCCATTCACCAGCACCGCAACAAGCGCGGCTGAGTAGCCCTTTCAGTAGAGAGCCCAAAAGATGATCAAGTCCCGTCTTGGTATCACCGACGTCGTCCTGCGCGATGCCCACCAGTCGATCCTCGCCACCCGCGTGCGCCTGGAAGACATGCTGCCCATCGCCCCCAAGCTCGACCAGGTCGGTTTCTGGTCGGTGGAATCCTGGGGCGGCGCCACCTTCGACGCCTGCATCCGCTACCTGGGCGAAGACCCCTGGGAGCGTATCCGCCAGCTCAAGGCCGCCATGCCCAACACCCGTCAGCAAATGCTGCTGCGCGGGCAGAACCTGCTCGGCTACCGCCACTATGCCGATGACGTGGTGGACAAGTTCGTCGAGCGCGCGGCGATCAACGGCGTCGACGTGTTCCGCGTGTTCGACGCGATGAACGACCCGCGCAACATGGAAACCGCCCTGCAGGCGGTCAAGCGCCAGGACAAGCACGCCCAGGGCACCATCTCCTATACCACCAGCCCGGTGCATACCCTGGAGATGTGGCTGGACCTGGCCAAGAAGATCGAGGACATGGGCGCCGACTCCCTGGCGATCAAGGACATGGCCGGCATCCTCACCCCCTACAAGGCCTTCGAGCTGGTCACGCGCCTGAAGGAAAGCCTGTCGATCCCGATCCACATGCAGTGCCATGCCACTGCTGGCCTTTCCAGCGCCGCCATCCTCAAGGCCGTGGAAGCCGGAATCGACAACGTCGACACGGCGATCTCCTCGCTGTCGATGACCTACGGCCACTCGCCGACCGAATCGGTGGTCGCCATGTTCCAGGGCACCGAGCGCGACACCGGCCTCGACCTGCTGCTGCTGGAAGAAATCGCCGCCTACTTCCGCGAAGTGCGGAAGAAGTACGCCAAGTTCGAAGGCAACCTCAAGGGCGTCGACTCGCGCATTCTGGTCGCCCAGGTGCCCGGCGGCATGCTCACCAACATGGAAAGCCAGCTCAAGGAGCAAGGCGCCCAGGACAGGTTCGACGAAGTGCTGGCGGAAATCCCGCGGGTGCGTGAAGACCTCGGCTTTATCCCGCTGGTCACCCCCACCTCGCAGATCGTTGGCACCCAGGCGGTGATCAACATCCTCACCGGCGAGCGCTACAAATCGATCACCAAGGAAACCGCCGGCATCCTCAAGGGCGAGTACGGCGCAGCGCCTGCGCCGTTCAACCTGGCGCTGCAGGATCGCGTGCTGGAGGGCAAGGAAGCCATCACCTGCCGCCCGGCCGACCTGCTCGAGCCGGAGATCGACAAGCTCAGCGAAGAACTCGACGAACTGGCGCGCACCCAGGGCTTTGCCCTGGCAGAAAATGCCATCGATGACGTGCTCACCTATGCCCTGTTCCCGCAGATCGGCCTCAAGTTCCTGCAGAACCGCGGCAATCCGGCTGCCTTCGAACCCGCCCCGACCGGCACCGAGCAACCTGTGCGCAGCGCTGGCCAGGCCGAGACCTACACCGTGGCCGTCAACGGTCAGTCCTATGTCGTGCAGGTCAACGAAGGCGGCGACCTCACCGGTATCAAACCGCTGGGCGGCGCGGCCGCTACCAGCAGCCCCGCAGCCGCGCTGCCGGTCGGCGGTGGCGAGCCGCAGCTGGCACCGCTGGCCGGCAACATCTTCAAGGTTCTGGTTCAGGCGGGTCAGCAGGTGGCTAAAGACGAGCTGATCATCGTCCTGGAAGCGATGAAGATGGAAACCGAAATTCGCGCGTTCAAGGCCGGCACCATCGGCAGTGTCAACGTCAAGATGGGCGACACCGTGGCAGTGGGCGACAGCCTGCTGACCATCGGCTAAGGGGCAGCGCATGGACAAGCTTCTGCAACTCTGGCAAAGCACCGGCCTCTACCACCTGGAGCCGGGTCAGGCGCTGATGATGGCGACCTGTCTGCTGCTGATCTACCTCGGCATCAAGAAAGGCTTTGAGCCGCTGCTGCTGATCCCGATCGGCTTCGGCGGCCTGATGGCCAACATCCCGGTGGCCAACATGGCCGAAGGTGCGGGCTTCCTGCACCTGATCTATGAAGTGGGCCTGCCAACCAGCATCTTTCCGCTGTTGATCTTCCTCGGCGTCGGCGCCATGACCGATTTCGGTCCGATGCTGGCCAACCCGAAGACCCTGCTACTCGGCGCCGCTGCGCAATTCGGCATTTTCGGCACCCTGCTCGGCGCCCTGGCGATTGGCGCGCTGGGCATCCCCGGCCTGGAATTCACCATGAAGGAAGCTGCCTCCATCGCCATCATCGGCGGTGCGGACGGCCCGACCTCGATCTTCGTGACCTCCAAACTGGCGCCGCATCTGCTCGGCCCGATCGCCGTGGCGGCTTACGCCTACATGGCACTGGTGCCGCTGATCCAGCCACCAATCATGCGTGCCCTGACCACCAAGGAAGAACGCGGCATCGTCATGCAGCAACTGCGGCATGTCAGCCAGACCGAGAAAATCATCTTCCCGCTGGTGCTGTGCGTGCTGGTCGGTCTGTTGCTACCGGATGCCGCGCCGCTGATCGGCATGTTCGCCATGGGCAACCTGCTGCGTGAGGCCGGCGTGGTCGAGCGACTGGCCGACACCTCGCGCAATTCACTGATCAACATCGTCACCATCTTCCTCGGCCTGACCGTCGGCTCCAAACTCTCGGCCGACAGCTTCCTGCAGATGAAGACCCTGGGGATTCTACTGCTGGGCATGCTCGCCTTCTGCGCCGGTACGGCCGCCGGCGTGCTGATGGCCAAGCTGATGAACGCATTCAGCAGCAACAAGATCAACCCGCTGATCGGCTCTGCTGGCGTCTCGGCGGTGCCGATGGCGGCCCGGGTGTCGAACAAGGTCGGCCTGGAAACCAATCCGCAGAACTTCCTGCTGATGCACGCCATGGGGCCCAACGTGGCCGGCGTGATCGGCTCGGCAGTGGCAGCGGGCGTGCTGCTCAACTTCGTCGGCTGATGGCGACGCTGTAATACCAACAAGCCCCGGCCCAGCCGGGGCTTGTCCTATCAGTCGCCCGGAACTTGATCAGCATCAAGGTCGCGCATGCGACACCCGCGACACTTCCCCCAGAGCAGACAACTCAGGCATCCTGCCGCTGGGACATAACTAATAACAACTTCGATGGAATCGCCCTATGTACGCCTTGATGGCCATCATTTTCGTTATCGGCTACCTCTGCATAGCCTTGGAACATCCGCTCAAGATCGACAAGGCCGCCTCGGCCATCCTCACCGCCGTGATCTGCTGGACCGTACTGGTACTGGGTGCCGAGAGCATCCTGCCGGCCCTGGACAGCGCTGGCGGCCACGGCATCAGCAGCGAGCTGCGCCATCACCTGGGCGAAGTTTCGGAGATTCTGTTCTTCCTGATGGGCGCCATGACCATCGTCGAGCTGATCGATGCCCATGAAGGTTTCAAGGTCATCACCGACCGCATCCGCACCAGCAAGCGCGTACAGCTGCTGTGGATGATCGGCTTCATCACTTTCTTCCTCTCTTCGGTGCTGGACAACCTGACCACCACCATCGTCATGGTTTCCCTGCTGCGCAAGCTGATCAAGGACCAGCACGAGCGCTGGTTCTACGCCGGCATCGTGGTTATCGCCGCCAACGCCGGCGGTGCCTGGTCGCCGATTGGCGACGTGACCACCACCATGCTGTGGATCGGCAACCAGATCACCGCCAGCGGCATCATCGCCGAACTGTTCGTGCCCAGCCTGATCTGCCTGCTGGTGCCACTGCTGGTGCTCAGCATGAGCATGAAAGGCGAGTTCGAACGCCCCGACGTGCTGGAAACCGAAGAAGAACGCCGCGACCCAACCACCCCGTTCGAGCGCAACCTGGTGTTTACCCTCGGCATCGGCGCCCTGTTGTTCGTCCCGGTGTTCAAGACCGTGACCCACCTGCCGCCGTACATGGGCATCCTGTTCGGCCTCGGCGTGCTGTGGGTGGTCACCGAAATTCTCCACCGCGGCAAGAACGATGAAGACAAGCACCCACTCTCGGTGGTCGGCGTGCTGCGCAAGATCGACACCACCAGCGTGCTGTTCTTCCTCGGCATCCTCCTCGCCGTGTCCAGTCTGGCCACCGCCGGCCACCTGACCCAGGTCGCCAGCGCTCTGAAGGACAGTCTGGGCAACGTCTACGCCATCAACATCGCCATCGGCCTGCTGTCCTCGGTGGTCGATAACGTGCCGCTGGTAGCCGGCGCTATGAAAATGTACCCGCTGGTCAGCCCCGAAGCACTCGCCGCAGCGGGCAGCGAAGCCAGCTGGCTGGGCAACTTCGTGGTCAACGGCCGCTTCTGGGAACTGCTGGCCTACTGCGCCGGCACGGGCGGCAGCTGCCTGATCATCGGCTCGGCAGCTGGTGTGGCGGCCATGGGCATGGAACGGATCAACTTCATCTGGTACCTGAAGAAGATCAGCGGGCTGGCCCTGATCGGCTACCTGGCCGGCGCCGCCACCTATATCGGCCTGGCCAGCCTGTGAGCAACGCAGCCGTGGAAGCGAGCAAGACCCGCACCAGCTTCTACCGCCGCCTGTACGTGGCCTGGCTGATCGACAGCGGCACGGCCACCACAGTGCCGGCGCTGATGGCCGCTACCGGCATGCCACGGCGCACCGCCCAGGACACCCTGGCGGCGCTGGCCGAGCTGGATATCATCTGCCAGTTCGTCCAGACCGACGGCGAGCGCAATAATGCCGGGCACTACACCATCAACGCTTGGGGCCCGATCGACGCGCACTGGGTGGCCAGCCATGTGCCCCAGATCAAGGCCCTGCTCGGTTACCCCTGAACCACCAAACGGCCTCAGCCAGACACGGCTGAGGCCTGCCGTTCTGCCCTCCTCTCACGCCGACAACCTGCTAGCTGCCCCTGGCATCAACCCGGAAGCTCCTGGTTGTCGTGTGCCCGCAACAAACTCGCACAACTTCCCCACGCAAAGCTGTACAAATAGTTTGACTTGTACAATGCAAAACCTATGATGAACCACAGCTGTACAAATAAACCGACTTGTACAATTAATTCATCACGGGGCCTGATATGTATAACAGCGGCCAGAAACCCAGAATCGGCATCAGCGCCTGCCTGCTTGGCAGCGAAGTGCGCTTCAACGGCGGACACAAAGAATCGCAGCTGTGCAGCCAGGTTCTGGCCGAGCACTTCGAATTCGTCCCGCTGTGCCCCGAAGTGGCCATCGGCCTCGGCATTCCACGCCAGCCGATTCGCCTGGTGGGCGACCCGCAGGCTCCGCGCGCCGTTGGCAGCCTGCGTGCCGGGCTGGATGTCACGGATGCCCTGAGTGACTATGGCCAGCGTATGGCCGACCAGCACGATGACCTGTGCGGCTACATCTTCATGCAGAAGTCGCCGTCCTGTGGCCTGGAGCGGGTCAAGGTCTATGACGCCAAGGGCCTTCCGCAAAAAGGCGGCGGTCGTGGTCTGTTCGCCGCCGCATTCTGCGCCCGTCACCCGGATCTGCCGGTGGAGGAAGACGGTCGACTCAACGACCCGGTACTGCGCGAGAACTTCCTCACCCGCGTGTTCGCCTACGCCGAATGGCGCCGCCTGCTGGCTGCCGGTCTGACGCGCAAGGCGATCATCGACTTCCACGCCCGCTACAAATACCAGCTGATGGCCAGCAACCCGCTGCAATACAAGGCCCTCGGCCAACTGTTGGGCAATCTCGGCGCCCATGACCCGGCTGAAATCGGCCCGCGCTATTTCAGCCAGCTGATGGCAGCGCTGCAGAAGTGCGCCACCCGCGGCACCCACAGCAACGTGCTGCAGCACCTGTCCGGTTACCTCAAGCAGGCGCTGAGCCGCGAGGAGCGCGACGAGATGCAGCACCTGATCACCCAGTACCGCAGCGGCATCATTCCCCTGGTAGTGCCGCTGACTCTGCTCAAGCATCACTTCCGCCGTCATCCGCATCACTACATCGCGCGCCAGGCCTATCTGCAGCCGCACCCGGAAAACCTCAGCCTGCGGAACGCCATCTGATGAACGATGGTTTCGACGCTTATCTGGAAGCTATCGATCGCGGCTACTTGCCGATCCGCGAGGTGACGCGCAGCACCGGGGTCAACCCGGTCACCCTGCGCGCCTGGGAGCGGCGCTACGGCCTGGTCGTGCCCTACCGCACACCCAAGGGCCACCGCCTGTATTCCCCCGAGCACGTGGCGCGCATCCAGGCCATCCTCACCTGGCTGGGTCGCGGTGTGGCGGTCAGTCAGGTCAAGGAGCTGCTCGACAACCGCAGCGCGCCAGCGGGCAACGCCAGCAGCGACTGGGATCGCCAGCGCCAGGCGCTGCTGCAGGCCATCAGTCGCCAGGCCGAACGCCAGCTTGATGAACAATTCAACCAGGCGCTGTCGCTCTATCCGCCCCAGACCCTGTGCGAACTGCTGATCCTGCCGTTGCTAGCCGATCTCGACCAGCGCTGGCAGCACGCGGCGCTCGGTCATCAGCTGGAGCGGGTGTTCTTCCACTCCTGGCTGCGCAGCAAGCTGGGCGCCCGCATCTATCACAACAATCGCCAGCAAAGCGGTGCGCCACTACTGCTGATCAACCTGTCGGCACTGCCTATGGAACCCGGCCTGTGGCTGTGTGCCTGGCTGGCCAGCAGCGCCGACTGCCCGGTGGAAGTGTTCGACTGGCCCCTGCCGACTGCCGAACTGGCCCTGGCCGTGGAAGCCATCGCACCGCGCGGGCTGTTGCTGTACTCCAGCCAGGCACTGGACAGCCAGCAGGTGCGCCGCGAACTGCCACGCCTGAACAGTGCCTGTGGCGTGCCACTGCTGCTGGCCGGACCCGCTGCGCAGATCCATGCTGAAGACTTGCACGACCAGTTCGGCCTGCATCTGGTCAATGATCCCCTTGCCGCCCAGCACAGCTTGCAGCTGCTGGGCCTGCTCGGTTCTCAATAAGGAATGTCCATGCGTCAACTCATCTGGCTGCGCAGTGATCTGCGCGTACAGGACAACAGCGCACTGGCAGCGGCAATGGCTGCCGGGCCGACCCTCGCCCTGTACCTGATCAGCCCGCAGCAGTGGCTGGAGCACGATGATGCGCCGTGCAAGGTCGACTTCTGGCTGCGCAACCTGCGCGAGTTGTCTGCTGCGCTGGCGGCGCTCAATGTACCGCTGCTGATCCGTCGCGCCGAGCACTGGCGCGACGCGCCTGCGGTCATTGCCGAGCTGTGCCGCGAACAGCAGATCGACTGTGTGCAGGTGAACGAGGAATACGGCATCCACGAAAGCCAGCGCGACCAGGCCGTGGCCGCGCTCCTGCAGCAGCAGGGTCTGCAGTTTCGCCGCCACCTGGACCAGCTGCTGTTCCAGCCCGGCAGCATATTGACCAAGTCCGGTGGCTACTTTCAGGTCTACAGCCAGTTCCGCAAGGTCTGCTACCAGCGCCTGCACACCGCTCTGCCGGCCCTGGTTGCCACGCCGCCGGCACAAGCGCCGCTGGGCATGAGCAGTGACGAGGTGCCGAGCGCAGTGGACGGCTTTGCCAGCCCCAGCGACAGCCTGCGCCAGCTCTGGCCGGCCGGCGAAGCAGCCGCCAGCGAGCGCCTGGCATGCTTTGCCGCCGAGCAGCTTGACGCGTACCAGAACCAGCGTGACTTCCCGGCCCTGCCCGGCACCAGCCAGCTGGCCGCCTACCTGGCCGCCGGCGTGCTGTCGCCGCGCCAGTGCCTGCATACCGCGCTGCGCCATAACCAGGGCGAGTTCGACAGTGGCAGCCAGGGCGTCATCACCTGGATCAACGAGCTGCTCTGGCGCGAGTTCTACAAGCACATCCTGGTCGGCTACCCGCGTGTTAGCCGCCATCGCGCCTTCCGCCCGGAAACCGAGGCCCTGCCCTGGCGCCACGCCCCGGACGAGCTGGCAGCCTGGCAGGAAGGTCGTACCGGCATTCCGATCATTGATGCCGCCATGCGCCAACTGCTCGCCACCGGTTGGATGCACAACCGCCTGCGCATGGTGGTGGCGATGTTCCTGACCAAGAACCTGCTGATCGACTGGCGCGAGGGCGAACGCTTCTTCATGCGTCACCTGATCGACGGCGACCTGGCTGCCAACAACGGTGGCTGGCAGTGGAGCTCGTCCACCGGCACCGACTCGGTGCCCTACTTCCGCATTTTCAACCCGCTCAGCCAGTCACAGAAATTCGACCCGGATGGGCGCTTCATACGCCACTGGGTGCCCGAGCTGGTCGGCCTGAACAAGCGTGACATCCACAACCCTGCCGCCATGGGTGGGTTGTTCGGCCTGGCGGACTACCCACGGCCGATTGTCGACCTGGCCCGCTCGCGCGACCGCGCCCTGGCCGCCTTCAAGAACCTGCCACATCTGGAGGCCGCCCATGGCTGACTTTCTGCGGCACTTCGCCGAACGCTTCGCCGGCCTGGATGCCAGCAACCTCGACCGCCTGCGCGAGCTGTACAGCGACGACATTCTGTTTCGCGACCCATTGCATGAGGTACGTGGTCTGCCGGCAGTGCGTGGCTACTTCGGTGAGCTGTACGCCAACATCAGCGAGCTACGTTTCGATTTCTATGGCTTCGACCAGAGCGCCGAGGGCGAAGGCTACCTGCGCTGGACCATGAGTTACCGCCACCCACGCCTGCGTGGCGGCGAACTGATCCGCGTCGAAGGCTGTTCGCACCTGCGCTGGCGCGACAAGGTCTACCAGCACCGTGATTATTTCGATGCCGGTGCCCTGCTCTATGAACACCTGCCGATCCTTGGTCGGGTAATTGCGTGGCTGAAAGGGAGACTGGCATGAAACGTATCTGGCTCACCGGCGCCAGCAGCGGCATTGGCGCCGCTCTAGCGGAAATCCTCCTGCACCAGGGCCATCACCTGGCCGTCAGCGCACGCAATGCCACGGCCCTGCACGCCCTCGCCGAACGCTTCCCGCAGCAGGTGCTGCTGGCACCCGGCGATCTCAGTGATGCCGAGCAGGTCAAGGCCATCGGCGAGCGCATCACGGAACACTGGGGCGTGCTCGATACGGTGATCCTCAATGCCGGCACCTGCGAATACGTTGATACCCAGCACTTCGAAGCGGCGATGATCGAGCGGGTGATGCGCGCCAACCTGTTTTCCGCCAGTTACTGCATCGAGGCCGCGCTGCCGCTGCTCAGACAGAGTAGCCAGCCGCACCTGGTCGGCGTCGGCAGTTCGGTGACCTACCTGCCGTTGCCGCGTGCCGAAGCCTACGGCGCGTCCAAGGCGGCCATGCGCTACCTGTTCGAGACGCTGCGCATCGACCTGGCCGCCGAGGGTATTGCCGTCACCCTGGTCAGCCCGGGCTTCGTCGACACCCCGCTGACGCAGAAAAACGACTTCCCCATGCCCATGCGCTGGCCGGTGGAGAAAGCCGCACGGCACATCGCCGAGCGCCTGGACAAGCGGCCCTACGAGATCGCCTTTCCCGGCCCATTTATCGCCACCCTGCTGCTCCTCGCTCATCTGCCCAAAGGCCTGCAACTGGCCATTGGCAAACGCATGGCATGAACCTCCAACGCGGAATCCAACGCATGAAAATCGCCATCATCGGCAGCGGTATTGCCGGTCTGACCAGTGCCTACCTGCTCAATCGCCAGCACGACATATGTGTGTTCGAGGCCAGTGACTGGGTCGGCGGCCACACCCACACCGTCGACGTCCAGGTCGGCGGGCGCGACTACGCCATCGACACCGGTTTCATCGTGTTCAACGACTGGACCTACCCCAACTTCATCAAGCTGCTCGGCCAGCTCGGCGTGGCCTCACAGCCCACCGAAATGAGCTTCTCGGTGCATGATCCGGCCACCGGCAGCGAATACAACGGCAACACCCTCAATAGCCTGTTCGCCCAGCGCAGCAATCTGTTGTCGCCACGTTTCTGGGGCATGCTGCGCGACATCCTGCGCTTCAATAAGGAAGCCCTCGACGACCTCGCCGAACAGCGTATCGCCGCCGATACCACCCTCGGTGCCTACCTGCAGCAGCGCGGCTACGGCCAGCGCTTCATCGACCATTACATCGTGCCGATGGGCGCGGCGATCTGGTCGATGTCACTGGCTGACATGCTCGGTTTTCCGCTGCAGTTCTTCGTGCGCTTCTTCAAGAATCACGGCCTGCTCTCGGTCAGCAACCGTCCGCAGTGGCACGTGGTCAGCGGTGGCTCGCGCAGCTACGTGGCGCCACTGAGCGCCGGCTTTGCCGAGAAGATCCGCCTGAACTGCCCGGTACAACGCGTCGAGCGCGATGCCGAGGGCGTTACCGTGCACAGCGCCGCTGGCGCCGAGCGATTCGACCAGGTGGTGTTCGCCTGCCACAGCGACCAGGCACTGGCCCTGCTGGCTGAGCCGAGCCAGGCCGAACGGGAGATCCTTGGCGACCTGCGCTACGCCGACAACGACGTGGTGCTGCACACCGACACCCGCCTGCTGCCTGACCGGCCTTTGACCTGGGCCAGCTGGAACTACCGCCTGGGTGGTCCGAGCGAACAGCCGGCAGCAGTCACCTACAACATGAACATTTTGCAGGGCATCCAGGCGCCGCAGACCTTCTGCGTCAGCCTCAACCAGAGCGCCGCCATCGACCCCGCGAAGATCCTCGGTCGCTACACCTACGCCCATCCGCAGTACAGCCTGGCCGGTATTGCCGCACAGGTACGCTGGAACGAGATTAGCGGCCAGCAACACAGTCACTTCTGCGGCGCCTACTGGGCCAGCGGCTTCCATGAAGACGGTGTGGTCAGTGCCCTGCGCGTTGCCGAAGCCTTCGGGGAATACCTGTGAACAGCGCCCTGTACAGCGGCTGGGTCGGCCACCGGCGCTTCCTGCCGCGCGGTCACGACTTCCGCTACCGCATGGGCATGCTGTTGCTCGACCTCGACGAACAGGATGCCGTACTGGCCCTGTCGCCGCTGGCCGGGCGGGGGCGTTTTGCGCCGTTCGCCTTTCGCGAAACCGACTACCTGCCGCAGTTCACCCGCCAGGGCATGCGCCTGATCGACGCCGTGCGCCAGCGCATCGGCGAAGCCCTCGGCCGAGTACCGGGTGGGCGCGTGTGCCTGCTGACCCAGCCGCGCAGCTGGGGCCTGGCATTCAACCCAGCAAGTTTCTACTACTGCTTTGAGGCCGACGGACGCCTGGCGGCGATCCTCTGCGAGGTCAGCAACACGCCCTGGCGCGAGCGCTACCACTACGTGCTGCCGGCCGGCGGCGAAGGGGTTCAACACTTCGCCGTGGCCAAGGCCTTCCACGTTTCGCCGTTCCTGCCGCGCGAGCTGGAATATCGCATGCGCTTCAATCAGCCGGACGAGCGCCTGAGCATCCAGATGGAAGACTGGCAGGGCGAGGAGCGTCTGTTCGTCGCCAGCCTCGGCCTGCAGCGCCAGGCCCTCAGCCGCGCCAGCCTGCATCGCCACCTGCTGAGTTTCCCCTGGATGACCGGCAAGACCGTGCTCGGCATCTACTGGCAGGCCCTGCGCCTGCTGCTCAAACGTATACCGATTTTTTCCCATCAAGCCGCGCAAGGTGAATACCGCGTAGCCAGCCCCTCTGATCAGGAGCCTCGCCATGAAAACCCCTAGCCTGACCTCTGCAAAATCCAGCGTACGCGCCGGCAGCGGCCTGGGCGCCAGCCTGCTGCGCAGCGCCGTGCTACGCCAGCTCGGCCAGTTACGCCACGGCCAACTGGCCGTCTTCGAAAACGGCGAACGCCTGCTGTTCGGCGAGGCCGGCTCATCGCTGCACGCGGAAATCCATGTGCACGATCCTGCGGTGTGGGGCCTGGTGGCCGGCAACGGCTCGATCGGTTCCGGCGAGGCCTACATCCACGGCTACTGGACCACTCCGGATCTGACCGCGGTGATCCGTGTGTTCGTCAGCAACCTCGACGTGCTGGATGCCATGGAAGGCGGCCTGGCCCGCCTCGGCCGCCCGCTGATCCAGGGCCTGCACTGGCTCAACCGCAACACCCGCAAGGGCTCGCAGAAGAACATCGCCGCCCACTACGACCTCGGCAACGAGCTGTTCGAACAGTTCCTTGACCCGACCATGATGTACTCGGCAGCCATGTTCGAGCACGAAGACGACAGCCTGGAACAGGCGCAGCTGCACAAACTGGAGCGCATCTGCCAGAAGCTGCAGCTCAAATCGAGCGATCACCTGCTGGAGATCGGTACCGGCTGGGGCAGCATGGCCATCTATGCGGCCAGCCACTATGGCTGCAAGGTCACCACCACGACCCTGTCGAAGGAGCAGTTCGCCTACACCCAGCGGCGCATCGAGGAGCAGGGCCTGCAGGAGCGCGTCACCCTGCTGCTGGAAGACTACCGCGACCTCACCGGTCAGTACGACAAGCTGGTGTCGATCGAGATGATCGAGGCGGTCGGCCATCGCTTCCTGCCCACCTACTTCAAGCAGTGCGCACGCCTGCTCAAGGACGATGGGCTGATGCTGCTGCAGGCCATCACCATCCGCGACCAGCGCTACGAGCAGGCCAAGCGGTCGGTGGACTTCATCCAGCGCTACATCTTCCCCGGCGGCGCCCTGCCCTCGGTGCACAAGATGCTGGAAATCGTTAACCGCGAGACCGACATGAACCTGCACCACATGGAGGACTTCGGCCTGCACTACGCCAAGACCCTGCGCCTGTGGCACGAGAACCTGCGCCATGCCCGCCACGCCCTGGAGGAGCTGGGCTACGACGATTACTTCTATCGTCTGTGGGAGTTCTACCTGTGCTATTGCGAGGGCGGTTTCCTCGAACGCACCATCGGCACCGCGCAACTGCTGCTGGCCAAGCAGAAAGCCGTGCCGGCGCCGCTGCTGGGCCGCTTCAACGCCTGAGCCAGCATCGTAGGGTGGATGACGCTTTCCTCATCCACCGCATGGCCGCACGGTGGATCGATGAGGCGCGATCCACCCTACAGACCTAGCCCCCTCCCATTCATGGGAGAGGGGAGAAGAAAGCCCGATACCGCCATCCAAGGATCGTCCCCATGCCCCTGTCACCCACCCGCTCGCTCGTGCTGAATGCCGTGCTGTTCCAGCTCGGCTGGTTCGCCTGCGTGTTCGGTGCGCAACGTCCCTGGCTGTTGCTGGGCGCCCTGGCGTGCCTGGCAGGACATTTTCTTTGGGTCGGCAGCTGGCGCCAGGAAGGCCGGCTGGTGGCCAGTGTGATGCTGTTCGGCGCAGCGCTGGACAGCTTCCTGCTCAACCTCGGGGTCTTCGACTTTGCCGGTGACAGCCTGCTGTTGCCCGCCTGGCTGGCGCTGCTGTGGGCGCTGTTTGCTACCACGTTGAATCACAGCCTGGCCTGGACGGCGCGGCCCTGGTGGCTGGGCAGCCTGCTCGGCGCGGTCAGCGGGCCGTTGTCCTATCTCGGTGGCGCCAAACTGGCAGGCGTGGGCATGCCGCTGGGGCTGTGGCCAACCCTGCTGCTGCTAGCGGGGATCTGGGCGGTGGTGATGGTGGTGGTGAATGGGTTTGCGGGGATGTATCGGGCTCAGCGTCCGATCTGAACATGGCCCTGGACAAAGCCAAGCGCCGAGAAATAAGTTAGCTATTCCTTGATAGCCCTTACAGCAGTAGGGATAGCACTGTATGGCTCAAAACCCGTTCTACGTTTATGCACTTAAAGACCCCCGCTCTAACCCAGCCAAACCCTTCTACATCGGGAAAGGCACAGGCAACCGTGCCTGGGAGCACCAGCTAAAGATCGATGATTCCGAGAAGGGAGGCGTCATTCAAGCAATCAAAACTGCTGGCCTTTCTGTCATCCACACCATCATTTCCGACAATCTAACCGAACACCAAGCCTTGAAGATCGAGGCCGAATTAATCTCAGCATTCGGCATCCGATCCCAAGGCGGCTTACTTACGAACAGGGTCAAGCCAAATCCAGAAACCATTAACAAAAAGGTCAAACTCAACATTCCTGATGGCTGTTATGAGAAAGCGCAAATGGCACTTGAACTACTCAAGTCGGCCACTATGGAGCTAGCCAAGGCGAACCCTGATGGCATATCCAACTCAGATGCAGCCAAGTACCTCGGCCTCCAATCGGATTACGGGGGCGGCTCAAAGGACTACCTCAGTTACAGCATCATCGGTCTTCTGATGAAGGAAGGACGACTCACACGAAATATCCGTAAGAAGCACATAGCAACTGGCGAGTGACCTATTCGCTAGATGACGGCTCTATTTCGCCCTCTCGGGCGCCTCACTTTCTTTGCTTGTGCAAAGAAAGTAAGCAAAGAAACACACCCCGACATCCGGGTTTCGCTACGCGAAACTTCCCTCCCTCCGGTGCCGCTCCGGAGGCCGGCTTACAAGGGCCATCCCTGGCCCTTTAAGCCTCTCGCCGCATCCATGCGGCTCGTCCCCCTACGCAACACCTACGCTCGGCCTCCTGACGGGGAGTCTGCGCGCATGAAGCGTTCGAGTTACGAGAAGATGCGCGTTGTCGGCTTTGCTCACGCTCTCCCCTGGTTTGATACGAGCCTTCAGCCAACTCCCGGCGCCCCCTTTCAGGAGGCCGAACGGAATCATTGCGTAAGGGGTTGAGCGACATGGATGTCGCGAGAGCCGCGATGGGCCAGGGATGGCCCTTCGCGGCGGGCCCCTGGAGCGATGATGGAGTGAGGGAAACGGAGCGCAGCGGAGTAACAGCCGCAGGCTGGCCCGAAGGGTGAGCAAAGCGAATCAGTCGAGCGCAGCGAGACCCGGATGCAGGGGGCAAGCGTTTTTGGTTACTTTTGCCGCGTTTGGCAAAAGTGACTCGCCCGGGAGGGCAAAACCAGAATCATCAGGCAACTCAGCAATGATCTCGGCACAGAGACACCAGCACAGATCACACACCCCAGAATGCAGTTCCCGCGTATCCGAGCACCGCGTCGGTCGGCCAGGCGAGCCATCCATCCCGGCCTGCCGTAAACTGCGCGGCATGAGTCAGATCCCCCTTACCCAACTTCCCGCCGAACCCGCCGTCAGCTGCTCCAACTGCGCCGCCTGCTGCTGCCAGCTGGAGGTCATGCTGATCACCGATACCGGCGTGCCGCAGCGCTTCATCGATACCGACGACTGGGGCGGCGAAGTCATGCGCCGCCTGGACGACGGCTGGTGCGCGGCGCTGGATCGCGACAGCATGCGCTGCACCATCTACGAACTGCGCCCGCTGATCTGCCGCGAGTTCGAAACCGGCTCGCCCGAGTGTGTCGACGAGCGCCGCGGAATGGACACGATTTACCGCTAGCATCTGTCGACCACAATAAAAAAACCGGGCCATGAGCCCGGTTTTTTATCTATTCGCCTGCGATCACATGCTCAGCCGATAATGCAGGGTATAAGCCTCTACCCCATCGTTCGGCTGCTCGATGCCAGCGTTGGAGTAGTGCACCGCGCGAATGCCGACTTCCTGACCGGAGAAGCGCAGGCCCACACCAAGGCGGTCCTCGAACTGGAAGGAAGAACCCAAGTCATTGTCTTCCAGCTCGGTGTTCTCGAAAAAGGCCACGCCAATACCGGCTTCGATATAGGGTTTCACCGTTTCACCGGCGAACTCGTAGACGAACACCGGAGTAAAAGACAGGCTGTGGTTGCTTGAGGTCTCGTCGCCGTCCCAGTAGGTATAACCGGCATCCCAGTAACCGGTCAGGCGCCCGACATCGCTCTGCATCCAGCTCTTGTCCCAGTTCCACTGGGCACCCAGGCGGTAAACCATCTCGGAGTCGCCGCTTTGACCGAGTGCAGCGGTGAAATCGACTGCCTGGGCCGAAAGGCTGCTCAGGCCAAGGGCTGCGGCGGCAGCCAGGGAAAGGATCTTCTTCATGCTCACGTCCTGTAACCGAAGGATGATTGGGCCACGTCATACTCAGTCTTGAGTATAGAAAAAACTGCTATTAGTGGAAGGCAGCTTAATCAGTTTTTGCCGGCCACTGGCAATGCCTGCGCGGTGAGTGCTTCGTCCCACAGCACCGGCAAGACCTGTTGCAGTTGCGTCAGTTCGCCACTCGACCAGAGACAGGTCGGCTGCGCGCTGCCCGGCTCGGCACGCAGCTCGCGCTGGTCGAGCAATTGCTGCAGACGCCGCGCCACCGCCGCGCCAGTGTCCACCAGGCTGACACCCTCCGGCACCAGCTCACGCAGCAGCGGCTTGATAAAAGGATAGTGCGTACAGCCGAGAATGAGGGTGTCGCAGCCTTCGGCCAGCAAAGGCTCGACCCAGCCGCGCAGCAGCTCGCGGGTGTGCGGACTGCTCAGCTCGCCAGCCTCGATCTGCTCGACCAGTCCCGGACAGGGCTGGGTGACCACCCGTACATCATTGGCGAAGCGATCGAGCAAGGCAGCGAACTTGGCGCTTTTCAGCGTGCCGGTGGTAGCCAGCACTCCGACAACGCCGCTGCGGGTCGCGGCTGCGGCCGGCTTCACCGCCGGCTCCATACCGACGATAGGCAGCTCGGGATAACGCTCGCGCAACTCGGCCACCGCCGCCGCCGTGGCGGTGTTGCAGGCCAGCACCAGCGCCTTGGCGCCCTGCGCCAGCAGAAACGTGGCAATCGCCTGGCTTCTTTCACGGATGAACTCGGGGCTTTTCTCGCCATAGGGCACATGGCCGCTGTCGGCGACATACAGCAGTGACTCATCCGGCAGGCGGGCGCGGATCTCGTGCAGCACCGACAGGCCGCCGACTCCGGAATCGAAGACGCCGACCGGCGCGTTACTGCTCATGGCCGCGTGCCACACACGCTGCAGGCCGAATCGCGTTTGATACGCAGCTCGCGAAAGCGCGAGTCGAGGGCATCGATCAGCAGCAGGCGGCCCACCAGCGGTTCGCCGAAACCGGCCAGCAGTTTGAGCGCCTCCAGTGCCTGCAGGCTGCCAACCAGGCCAACCAGCGGGCCGACCACGCCGGCCTCGCTGCAGGTCAGGGCGCTTTCGTCGCCGTGGCCGAACAGGCAGTGGTAGCAGGGGCTCTCTTTCTTGCACGGGTCGAATACCGCGAGCTGGCCTTGCAGGCGGATCGCCGCGCCACTGACCAGCGGCTTGCCGGCGGCCACGCAGGCGGCATTCACCGCCTCGCGGGTGGTGAAGTTATCCGAGCAGTCCAGCACCAGATCGACGGCAGCCACAGCGGCGGCCAGGGAGTCTTCATCCAGGGCTGCGCGATGGGCCAGCAGTTTGATCTGCGGATTGAGGGCGGCCAGCCGACCGATCGCCGAATCGACCTTGCTCACGCCGATCTGACTGCCGTCATGGATGATTTGCCGCTGCAGGTTGGTCAGGTCGACCGTATCGAAATCGGCCAGGTGTAATTCACCCACCCCGGCCGCTGCCAGATACAGGGCGACCGGCGAGCCGAGACCACCGAGACCGACAATCAGCGCGCGACTGCTTTTGAGCTTCAGCTGCCCGGCGATATCGATTTGCGGCAGGAGAATCTGCCGGCTGTAGCGCAGCAGTTCCTCGTCACTCAGTTGCAGGCTCATGCTGACCATTGCCCCAGGGAAATTCGTTGATGACCACCCAGATCGCGGCGGCTTTCTACCGCAACGAAACCGCCGCCGGCCAGCAGCGCGCGCACGGCCTCGGCCTGATCATAGCCGTGCTCCAGCAACAACCAGCCACCCGGTTCGAGATGCTGCGGCGCCTGCGCAATGATCTGGCGAATATCGTCCAGGCCATCGACCCCGGATACCAGGGCACTGGCCGGTTCGAAACGCACATCACCTTCGCCAAGATGACGATCATCGGCAGCAATATAGGGCGGGTTGCTGACGATCAGCCCGTAGCGCTCGCCGGCCAGAGCGCTGAACCACTGGCTCAGGCGAAATTCGGCATTGCTGAGCTGGAGACGCTGGCGATTGCGCTCGGCCAGGGCCACGGCCTCATCCACTCGGTCCACCCCGGTGACGCGCCAGCCGCCACGTTCGCTGGCCAGGGCCAGGGCGATGGCGCCGGTGCCGGCGCCCAGATCAAGGACCCGCAGCGGCGTGGCCGGCAGCAGTTCGAGGGCGGTCTCCACCAGTAGTTCGGTGTCGGGACGGGGAATCAGGGTGTGTGGCGCCACTTCCAGGTCGAGGCTCCAGAAGCCCTGCTGACCGAGGATATAGGCCACCGGTTCACCCGCACGGCGGCGTTCGAGCATGCCGGCGAAGGCAGTCTGCTGCTCGGCACTCGGCTCGCGCTCTGGCCAGGTGCGCAGGTAGCTGCGCGACTTGCCCAGGGCGGCAGCCAGCAGCAGCTCGGCGTCCAGACTGGCGCTGGGCGAATCCGCCAGGTCGGCGCTATCGAGCAGGGATTGGATCGTAGCCATGGCTCTCTCGTAGGGTGGATCACGCTTTACCGATCCACCGTGCAGACTTCTGGTGGATGGACAGAGCGTCATCCACCCTACACGCTTTACTCCCTCTCCCGCTGGGAGAGGGGTGTAGATCAATCGCCCAGGGCGGCCAGTTGGTCGGCCTGGAACTCCTGCAGCAGTGGCTCGATCACCGCTTCCACACCACCCGACAGCACGTCGTCCAGGCAGTACAGGGTCAGGTTGATGCGGTGATCGGTCACCCGCCCTTGCGGGAAGTTGTAGGTGCGGATGCGCTCGGAGCGGTCGCCGGAGCCAACCAGCAGCTTGCGCGTCTCGGAGATTTCCTTGTGCGCGGCAGCGTCCTGTTGGTCCTGCAGCTTGGCCGCCAGCCAGGCCAGGGCGCGGGCGCGGTTCTTGTGCTGCGAGCGCTCTTCCTGGCACTCGACCACCATGCCGGTCGGCAGGTGGGTGATGCGCACGGCCGAGTCGGTCTTGTTGATGTGCTGGCCGCCAGCACCGGAGGCGCGGTAGGTGTCGACGCGCAAGTCGGCCGGGTTGATCTCGATGGCCGCCTGCTCGTCCGGCTCGGGCAACATGGCCACGGTGCAGGCCGAGGTGTGAATGCGGCCCTGGGACTCGGTTTCCGGCACACGCTGCACGCGGTGGGCGCCGGACTCGAACTTGAGCTTGGCGTAGACATTGTCGCCCTCGACGCGGGCAATCACTTCCTTGAAGCCGCCGTGCTCGCCGGGGTTTTCCGAGAGGATCTCGACTCGCCAACCCTGGCGCTCGGCATAGCGCGAATACATGCGGAACAGGTCGCCGGAAAAGATCGCCGCCTCGTCGCCGCCGGTGCCGGCACGGATTTCGAGGAACACGTTGCGCCCATCCTTCGGATCTTTCGGCAGTAGCATGCGTTGCAGGCGGCCTTCCAGCTCCTCCAGCTGCACGCGGGCACTGGCGACTTCCTCTTCAGCCATCTCGCGCAGATCCGGATCGCTGTCCTTGAGCAGCGCCTGGGCGCCTTCGAGGTCGCCCTGCACCTTGCAGAAGTCGCGGTAGGCGAGGATCACCGGCTCGACTTCGGCGTATTCCTTGGAATAGGCGCGAAACTGGCTCTGATTGCTGATCACTTCGCCATCGCCAAGCAGCGCGGTGAGTTCCTCGTAGCGATCCTGGAGGATGTCCAGCTTGTTCAACAGTGACGCTTTCATGGTTTCGGCTCGCCCTCGTCGAGGGCAAAAAGTTCCTGGGCCACGGCCAGCGCATCGAGGCGGCCGTCAGCGGAGATTTTCTTCAGTTGTACGCTGGGCGCATGCAACAGCTTGTTGGTCAGGCCGCGTGCCAGCTGGGCCAGTACATCTTCTGCCGGGGTGCCGTTGGCCAGCAGGCGCTGGGCCTTGCTCAGCTCCTCGTCACGCAGGCGCTCGGCTTGCTGACGGTAGGTCTTCAGCACATCCACTGCAGCCAGTGCACGCAGGCGCTGCATGAAGTCGTCGGCGCCGGCGCTTACCAGCTGTTCGGCGGCCTGGGCGGCATCCTGGCGGCTCTTGAGGTTTTCTTCGATGACCTCGTGCAGGTCGTCGACGGTATATAGATAGACGTCATCCAGCTCGCCAACTTCCGGCTCGATATCGCGCGGTACGGCGATATCGACCATGAAGATCGGCTTGTGCCGACGCTTCTTCAACGCACGCTCCACCGCGC
>CAZFKQ010000008.1:0-233139 GCA_964518735.1 uncultured Pseudomonas sp. | reverse complement strand
TTACCGTCGCCCTGTTTGCCGACGACCCGCGGCATGACGCCACCCTGCACCTGGACCAGTACAGCGGCCAGGTGTTGGCCGATATCCGCTGGGCTGACTACGGTTTGGTGGCGCGCACAGTGGAGAGCGGGGCGATGCTGCACGAAGGCAAAATGTTCGGCCTGGCCAACCAGCTGGTCATGCTTGGTGTCTGCCTGCTGATTCTGCTGGGTTCGCTCAGTGGCTTGCTGATGTGGTGGAAGCGTCGCCCGCAGGGGCGTTTCGGTGTTCCGCCACTGCGGCACGATCTGCCAGTGTGGAAAGGTGGCGTGGCGATCATGCTGTTGCTCGGTGTGCTGTTCCCGCTGGTGGGGGCTTCGCTGCTGCTGATCTGGGCGCTGGAGTGGCTGTGGTCGCTGCGTCGTCAGGCCGAGGCAGTGCCAGGTTGAGGGCTGGTCGCCCCGGCATTGCGCCGGGGCGGTAGCCTCTCCCAGCCCCTCTTCCGCGAGTGAGAGAGGGGCCTGCAGTGCCTAATCTTGGCTATGTAGCTGTTACGTGTTGCAGATACGCAAAGCCCTTTGCAGGAGCCAGCTTGCTGGCGATCCATGTTGCGCGAATGCCTCATCAAGCGGCCGGCTTCTAGGGCTGTCTGATGGTTATCGCTAACGGCAAAAGTATCGCGAGCAAGCTCGCTCCTACAGGTTGCGCATGCTGGCCGTTAACTACCTCGTAACACGTAACAGGACATAGCTTTAACCTTCGGCGTTGAGCAACCGATAGCGCTGTTCCAGTTCCTCGCGGATGGCCCGGCGTTGCTGAGCCTGGGCGAAGCGCCGCTGCTCGTCCGCGGTCGCCGGCTGCAGAGCTGGCACCGGCTGCGACTGGCCGTTGTCGTCAACCGCGACCATGGTGAAGAAGCAGCTGTTGGTGTGGCGTACCGAGCGTTCGCGAATGTTTTCGGTGACCACCTTGATGCCGATTTCCATCGAAGTGCGTCCGGTGTAGTTGACTGCGGCGAGGAAGGTCACCAGCTCACCGACGTGGATCGGTTCGCGGAAGATCACCTGATCCACCGACAGGGTTACCACGTAGCTGCCGGCATAGCGGCTGGCACAGGCATAAGCCACTTCATCGAGGTACTTGAGCAGGGTGCCGCCGTGGACATTGCCGGAAAAGTTGGCCATGTCCGGGGTCATCAGCACGGTCATCGACAGTTTGTTATTTCCAAGTTCCATGTGTTTCTCATTGGCAGATAAGGTATGTGCTGGCGCTTGCAGTCCTGCGGGTCTGCTTGTTGTTATAGGTGCTGCTATTGATCTTCGCTGTGCCAGCGCGCCCTGGCATGCAAGTTTGTGGCCGCCGGGGTGGCTGCCTGTCTGGGCTGCGTGCCACCCGCTAAGCTGGGCCTTTGCCCCCGTCAGGAGATTTCCCCATGTTCAACCTGCGGCGTTATGTGTTGCTGATGCTGCTCCCTTTCGGCGCTCTGTGCACTGCGGCGGAGCAGACGTGTGACAGCCCTGCTCAATGCAACCAGGCCGGCAGTGCTGCCTATCAGGCCGGGCGCTATGCCGAGGCCATCGTGGCATTCGAGCGGCAATTGCGACGCTCCGAGGAGGGCGATGCGGCACAACAGGAACTGGCACTGAACAATCTGCTGCTGGCCAATCTCAAAGCTGGCGACCCCGGCATGGCCCGCGCCTGGCTGGAAGTGGCGCTGGACAATGGCCTGCAGGGGCCGGCGACGCGGCACAATCTGGCCAAGGTCGCGGCGGCTGTGGACTACCCGGCGCTGGCCGCGACGGTCGAGGGACATTACCTGCGCTATGCCGGTCAGGGGCTGTGGAGCAGCCTGGATATCCAGCGCCAGGGCAATGGTTACCGGGTGTTCTTCAGTCCGTTGCGGGTCGGTGCCCAGGTCGAGGAATACGGCCCGGCGGCCATCGGCGAGCTGAGCGGCAGCATCAGCGGCGCAGGCCCGCACTTCAGTCTGAATGAAGCCGAACTGGCGGCGGGCTGCGCCGTGGAGCTGCTGTGGAATGGCGCCGACATGCGCGTGCTCGAAGCCTTTGGCGAGGAATGCCAGGCCTATGGCGGTGCCGGTATCAGCGTTGCCGGGCGCTACTACAAGACCAGCCGCGTGGCGCAGTTCTAGTCACTGGCTTACTTGCCGGCCGACAGGCCCAGATCGATGGCCAAGTCGGCACCGGTGATGGCGCTGGCGCCCGGTTGGCAGAGGAAGTACACCAGCTCGGCCACCTCGCCGGGCTGCACGAAGCGCGCGGTCTTCCCCTGGGGGTATTTGGCCAGCAGGCTGCGGTAGTAGCCCTGGGGATCGCCATCGCCGTAGCGCTCGGCCTGGAATTCCAGCATTGGCGTGTCGATATCCCCCGGCGACACCGTGTTGCAGCGCACGCCGAAGGGCGCCAGGTCCAGTGCCAGGGTCTTGCTGAGCAGGGTCAGGCCGCCCTTGCTGGCGCAGTAGGCTGCGGCGTTCTGGTTGCCCTGGCGCCCGGCATCGCTGGAGATATTGACGATGGCCCCACGGCTGTCCTTGAGATGGGGAATGGCCGCCGCACACATGAAGAACGGCGCCTTGAGGTTGACTGCCATAAGCAGGTCGAAATCCTCCTCGCTGAACTCGTCCACTGGCCCTTCGCGCCAGACCCCGGCGGCATTCACCAGGGCGTCCAGGCGCCCGCAACGGCCGAGCACACGGCTGACCACCTCGCGACAGGCCTCGGCGGTGCGCAGGTCGGCGGTGATCGAGCCGGCCAGTGGCAGCTCATGGCCGAGCTGGGCCAGGCCGGCGCCGTTCTGGTCGGTTACCACCACGCGCCAGTTGCCCTGGTGAAAGCGCTGGGCCAGGGCCCGGCCGAGGCCGCCGGCGGCGCCGGTGATCAATACGACAGGTTGCATGGCAGGCTCCTTTAACCGGTTGTGGAAAGCACCTGGTGGATACGCCGATGCGCGACGTATCTGCCTTACGGGCTATTGGCAGAGGAGCAGCGTCACCAACAACGCCAGTCCGAGCGCAGTAGCTGCTCAGGCGTGGGTCAAATACCAGCGCCAATCCTGCTCGCCGACCTCGCCAACGAACTGGCGGAACTCTTCCCACTTGATCGCCAGGAAGATCTTCAGGAAGTCTTCGCCCAGCGCTTCCTTGGCCCAGGCCGACTGCTCCAGGGTACGCAGGGCGGTCAGCCAGTCGGTCGGCAGGGTTTCGCGCGACTGTTCGTAGCCATTGCCGATGATTTCTTCGCCCGGATCGATCTGGTTTTTGATGCCGTGGTGGATGCCGGCGAGGATCGCCGCCGCCGCCAGGTAGGGGTTGGCATCGGCGCCGCAGATGCGGTGCTCGACATGCCGACTCTTGGCCGGGCCGCCAGGCACGCGGAACGACACGGTGCGGTTGTTCACCCCCCAGCTCTTGGCCAGCGGCGCGTAGCTGTTGGCCTGGAAGCGGCGGTAGGAGTTGGCATTCGGGCAGAAGATCGCCAGCGCGTCGTTGAGCGTGGCCATCATGCCGCCGATGGCGTGCTTGAGCAGCGGCGTGCCGTGCGGGTCTTCGCTGGCCATCAGGTTATTGCCCTGTTCATCGGCCAGCGACACGTGCATATGCAGGCCGCTGCCGGCCAGGTCGCCAAATGGCTTGGCCATAAAGCAGGCGATCAGCCCGTGCTTGTTGGCCACGCCCTTGACCAGGCGCTTGTAGCGGATGCCTTCATCGACCGCCTGCAGGGCGTCGAAGCGGTGTTCCAGGGTCAGCTCCAGCTGGCCGGGGGCGTACTCGGAAATCGCCGTGCGTACCGGCAGGCCCTGGGCCTCGCAGGCGCTGTAGAGGTCGTCGAGGAAAGCCTGCTGCTGCTCCAGCTCCAGCACGCCATACACCTGTGGCGCCTGTGGGCGCGCGCCGTTGGCCTGCAGCGCCGGCTGCGGACGGCCGTTGGCGTCGCGCTGCTTGTCCAGCAGGTAGAACTCCAGCTCCACTGCCATCACCGGGTGGTAGCCGTCGGCCTTGAGCCGGTCGATGGCGCGGGCCAGCACGTGGCGCGGATCGCCGGGCGCGGCGGGCAGGCCCTGGCTCGGGTGCATGCTCACCTGCACCTGGCCGGTGGGCGTGGCGCGCCAGGGTTGCAGGGTCAGGCTGCCGGGCAGCGGGTAGGTCCAGCAGTCGGCATCGGCAACTTCCCAGACCAGGCCGCTGGCCTCGACGTCTTCACCCTGGATGGTCAGCGAGAGGATCGAGCTGGGCAGCGGACGGCCGTTCTCGTAGATCGCCAGCAGCTCGTCGCGGTGCAGCAGCTTGCCACGCGGGATGCCGTTGGCGTCGATCAGCATCAGCTCGATCAGGCGCACGTCAGGGTGGGCGGCGAGGAAGTCACGGGCTTCCTGGGGATTGGCAAATTGCATGGTGGTGTCCTTGCTTTTCATTCCCCTCTCCCTCCGGGAGAGGGGCTAGGGGTGAGGGTAGTTCAGGCGGTGCGGATTCGAGTCTCCCTCACCCCAGCCCTCTCCCGGAGGGAGAGGGGGCAAGAGCGGCCCGAGGGGCTTATAGCCGCGCGCCGGGGATGGCCAGCAGCTCGGTGAGGGCCTGGTCGAGCATACCGATCAGCTTGTCCACATCCTCCGCCGTGGTGCTCGGGCAGCACAGGGTCATGTTGTGGAACGGGGTGATCAGGATGCCGCGGTTGATCAGGTACAGGTGCAGGGCCATCTGCAGTTCGTCGTGGAACGCCGCCTCGGCCTCGGCGCCGGTCTTCGGCGACACCGGGCAGAACTGGAACTCGCTGCGCGCGCCCAGCTCGGTGACCGACCACTTGAGGTCGTGCTTGCCGATCAGACTGCGGAAGCCGTCGGCCAGGCGCTTGGCCAGCTGCAGCATGTGGTCGTAGGCGGCCTGCGTCATCACCTGTTCCAGGTTGGCGCGCATGCAGTGCATGGCCAGGGCGTTGGCCGACAGCGTGGTGCCCATGCCGCTGTGACCATGGCCGTGGCTGCCTTCGCTGGCGCGTTTGCGCGCGGCGGTCATGGCTTCGGCCATTGCCGCGCTGCAGCCGAAGATGCCGCACGGTACGCCGCCGGCAATCGGTTTGCCGACCACGAAGAAGTCCGGCTCGAGGTTCCACAGTTTCGTGCAACCACCCATATCGGTGGAGATGGTGTGGGTCTCGTCGATGATCAGCAGCGCGCCGTATTTACGTGTGAGTTCCCGGCACTTCTGCATAAAGCCCGGCTCGGGCAGGACCATGCCGATGTTGGTCATCGCCGGTTCGCAAAGCAGGGCGCAGACATCGCCCTTGGCCAGGGCGGCTTCCAGGGCGGCCACATCGTTGAACGGGATCGAGCGGCTGTACTCGGTCAGGTCATAGGCCTGGCCGACCAGGCCGGAGCGCGGCACGGTTTCGCCGTCGATGCAGCGCACCATCACGTCATCCACGGTGCCGTGGTAGCAGCCGTCGAACACCAGCAGGGTCTTGCGCTGGGTAATCGCCCGCGCCCAGCGCAGCACATAGCGGTTGGAGTCGGTGGCGGTGGCGGTGACCTGCCAGAAGGGCAGGCCGAAGCGCGCGGCCAGCAGCTCGCCGCAGACCACGGCGTCTTCGCCCGGCAGCATGGTGGTCAGGCCGTTGTTGCCCTGCTCGGCGATGGCCTTGGCGATCGGGTCTGGCGAGTGGCCGAACATGGTGCC
Source organism: uncultured Pseudomonas sp. (assembly GCA_964518735.1). GTDB lineage: Bacteria > Pseudomonadota > Gammaproteobacteria > Pseudomonadales > Pseudomonadaceae > Aquipseudomonas. The sequence continues at coordinate 227,471 of CAZFKQ010000008.1, read as the reverse complement.
GGTGTCGCCCAGGCAGAAGTCGATGTACTCGTGGCCGTCGACGTCATAGAAGCGCGCACCCTTGGCCCGTTCGACGAACAGCGGCACCGGGGTCGACCAGTCGGCCATCCAGTGCATCGGTACGCCACCATACAGCGAGTTGCGCGCGCGCTCGGCCAGGGCCACAGATTTCGGGTTGCGCGCGATAAAATGCTCACGCTCACGCTGGGCGAAGGTTGCTACGGCGGATGGGCGGATACCACTGGCAGTCATGTTGAACACCTCGTTCGAATATCTGCACATGCTCATTTGTGATCACAAATAAGTCAATAGATGTCTTATAAGCGGTGTTGAGGTAGATTCCCCTTAATTTGTGATCACAGGTACGGTTGAAATGGACAATCTGCAGCAGGTAGCCCTGGTCAGTGGGGCCGGTAGCGACAGCGGTATCGGCATGGCCATCGCCCGCCGTCTGGGCCAGCAGGGCGTGCGCGTGCTGCTCACCGCCAGCAGCGCCCGCGTCGACCAGCGTGCCGCCGAATTGTGCGCTGAAGGTATTGAAGCACGTGCTCGCGCCGCCGACCTGACCGATGAGCAGCAGGTGGCCGAGCTGGTGGCCTGGGCCCAGGCGCAGTGGGGACAGATCGACATTCTGGTGAACAACGCCGGCATGGCCATGCAGGGCAGCCCGGAGCCATTCGCCGAGCTGGCCGAGATGGACCTGGCGACCTGGAACCTGTCGCTCAACCGCAACCTGACCACCACCTTCCTGCTCACCCGTGGCGTGCTGCCGGGCATGCGCGCGCGGGGCTACGGGCGCATCGTCAATATCAGCTCGACCACCGGCACCCGTGGCAGCAACCCCGGCGAGTCCGCTTACAGTGCGGCCAAGGCCGGCATGCTCGGTCTGTCCATGGGGCTGGCGCTGGAAGTGGCCAAGCAGGGCGTCACGGTCAACAGCGTGGCGCCGGGCTGGATTGCCACCGGTTCCAGCACCGAGGAAGAGCGGCATGCCGCCGAGTACACGCCGATCGGGCGCGCCGGGCGCCCGCAGGAAGTGGCGGCGGCGGTGGCCTTTCTGGCGTCGCGCGAGGCCAGCTATATCACTGGCGAGGTACTCGTTGTGGATGGCGGCAACTGCCTGATCGAGAATAAGGCTCCGTGAGCAAGTAGAATGCCCGAGCCGCTCTACAGCGGCCTTCTTCAGCAAAGGACTCCCCCATGCGCAACTGCTCGCTGACCCTTGCTCAACTGCCTGCGCCACCGGCCAAGGGTGAATGATCATGGCCGACAATCTGCAGGATCAGCTTTACCAACGAATTCGTGAAGGTCTGCTGGCCGGGCGCTTCCAACCCGGTGAGCGGCTGAAAATCCGCGACCTGGCCGCCGAGTGGGGCACCAGCCCGATGCCGGTGCGTGCCGCCTTGCAGCGCCTGGTGGCCGAAGGCGCGCTGGAAGGCGAGCCGCAGCGTTCGGTGCGCGTGCCGCCGATGACCCGCGAGCGCTACCAGAACATCTTCCAGGTGCGCCTGGGGCTCGAAGGCCTGGCCGTGGAGCTGGCTGCGCCGCGCCTGACAGCGGCCGACCTGAACGTGTTGCGCGACTGCGTGGCGCGCATGGATCAAGCCATCGAGCAGCGCCAGGTGCAGGCTTATCTGGATGCCAACAGTCAGTTCCACCTGTCCCTGTATGGCGCCTGTGGCAATCCGGTTTTGTTGCGCAGTATCGAGTCACTGTGGCTGCAGATTGGCCCGTTCTTCAACCGCCTGTTCACCGGTGCCGACCTGTCGCTGCGGCTCAATGATTTTCACGAGGAAGCCTTCGCCGCCATCGAGGCCGGCGACGCCAAGGCAGCACGCCAGTTGATGGAGCAGGACCTGATCTACTTCGCCCGTTTCCTGCTCAACCTGCTCGAACTGGAGGCAGGACAGGCGCGCGGCGTGCAATCCTGAAGGATCTCGACTAGGTAGATCTGCCGATACCCAGGGGGGCTGATTCCTGTCTTACACTCAGTCAATCGATTCTCCGGCCCCAAGGATTGCCCGATGGCGGACTACAGCAATACGCGCTTCCTTATCGTCGATGACTTTTCCGATTTCCGCAGCTCGGTCAAAGCCATGCTGCGTGATATCGGCGCCCGTGACGTCGACACCGCCGACCGTGGCGAGGAAGCCCTGGCCATGTGCCGGCAGAAGCGCTATGACATCATCCTGCACGACTACAACCTGGGCGCCGGCAAGAACGGCCAGCAGGTGCTCGAAGAGCTGATCGCCGGCAAGCTGATCAGCCACCAGTGCATCTTCGTCATGGTCACCGCCGAGAGTAGCCAGGCCATGGTGCTCAGTGCTCTGGAACATGAGCCGGATGCCTACCTGACCAAACCGTTCAACCGCGCCAGCCTGGCCCAGCGCCTGGACAAACTGGTCGAGCGCAAGACCCTGCTCAAGCCAATCCTGCAGGCGCTCGACAAGCAGGAACCGGCTGCCGTGCTGGCCGCCTGCGAGACCCTCAGCCGGCAGGACAAACGCCTGGTGCCGTTGTGCCAGCGTTACCAGGCCGGCGCCCTGCGTGAACTGGGCCGGCATGCCGAACTGGAGAAATTACTCACTGGCGTATTGGCCGACCGTGCCTTGCCCTGGGCGTATATCGCGCTTGGCAGCCTGCTGCAGACACGCAACGAACTGGCCCGCGCCCAGGAGTTGTATGAACAGGCGCTGCAGACCTTCCCCATGCTCCCTGCGCTGTACGATGGCTTGGCTGCGGTTCTGGCGGCACGCGGGGACAGCAAGCGCGCCCAGAGCATTCTTGAGGACGCGGTAAAGCTCTCGCCGCTGGCCATTCGCCGGCAGATGCAACTGGGCAAGCTGGCGCTGGATAACGAGGATTTCGGCAATGCTTCCAAAGCCTACCGACAGGCCATGGAACAGGGTCGTAACTCGCGTTTCAAGACTCCGGAAAGCTACCTGGGCATGGCCCAGGCACTGATTGCCGAAGTGGGCGAGGACAACCTCGACAAGCGTGCCCAGGCCGATATCGCCCTGGCCATGGGCGAGCTGGACAAGCATTACGCTGAGGACAAGGCGCTGCAGGTGCGCGCCACCCTGATGCAGGCCAAGACCCTGACCAAGTCCGGCGACCCGGTACGCGCGGCCAAGCTGGCTGAAGAAGCGGTAGCGCGCATGGCTGAGCTGCCGCAGTTCTTCTCGGCGGATGCGGCGCTGCTGGTGGCCAGCCAGCTGCGCGAGCTGGGCCAGGCGGCGGCCAGCGAGACGCTGCTGAAGAACTGCGTGGAGATCTACGGCGACGATCCGGCGGTCATGCAAAATGTCGCCAAGCAGACCGACGATCCGCAAATCCTCGCCGGTGGCCAGGAAGCGGTCGACTTCAACCGCCAGGGTATCCGTGTCTACCAACTGGGCCGTTTCGCCGATGCCCTGGAGCTGTTCCGCCGCGGCCTGGCGTTGCAGCCGAAGAACATCAGCATCGCCCTCAACACGGCGCAGTCCCTGCTGCGTCTGGGTGGCGAAAACCCCGAGGCGGCGCTACTTGATGAGTGTCGGCGTTGCCTGGATGCGGTGAGCATGATTCCTTCCAGCGACTCGCGTTACGAGCGCTACCAACAGCTGCGGCGGCGGGCGTTCGAGCAATGAGCGACGCTCGCGAAGGTCTGGACTTCTCCACGGTGATCGCCTCCACCGTGCACGACATGAAGAACTCCCTGGCCATGCTGGTCCAGGCCCACGGCCAGTGGCAGGCGCAGTTGCCGGCGGAGCTGGCCCAAAGCGGCGCCCAGGGAGTAATTGAATACGAGTTCGCCCGCCTCAACGGCATGCTGGTGCAGCTGCTTGGCCTGTACAAGCTGGGGGTCAACCAGCTGCCATTGCGCCCGGCCTACCATGAGCTGGAAGACTTCATCGAGGCGCAGCTGGCGCGTCACCACGAAGTGTTGGAAAGCCGCCAGATCGCCGCGCGCTGTGAAGTCGAGGACTTCCAGCTGATGGGTTTCTTTGACCAGGAGCTGCTCGGTTCGGTGGTCGCCAACATCATCACCAACTCCATCCGCTATGCACGCAGTGCCCTGCTGGTGCGCGCCTGGCAGGAGGCCGAATGGCTGGTGCTGTCGATCTGCGACGATGGCCAGGGTTACCCGCCGGCGATGCTCGCCGAGCAGTCCAACTACGTGCTCAGCCTCAACCACAGCACGGGCAGCACCGGTCTGGGTCTGTACTTCGCCGGGCGCATCGCCGAGCTGCACGAGCGCAATGGCGTGCGCGGGCATATCCAGATCAGCAACGGCGGCCCGCTGGGTGGTGGCGAGTTTCGTATCTACCTGCCTTAGAACCTGTTTCCGCTCTCGGAAACTCCTCTCTCCCACTTGTGGGAGAGGGGCCGGGGGAGAGGGAATTGGCCCACTCACCCTCTCCCGAATCCTTGGCTTTGGCCTCCTGCGTCGCTTTACCTCGTGTCTCCATGCAGTCGTCTCTCGTGAGTGAGAGATGGGGCAAAAGCACCGTGTAAGAGTCAGCAAAAGATCGTAAACAGGCTCTAAGGCTGTCGCCGGCAAGTCTTCAAGATGCCGACATATGGCCTGCGATAGCGGCAATATCGCGAAAAATAGCCACTTTCCAGAAAAGCATCACCAATCAATATAAGGCCGGTTTGGTCTTCCTGGCCCCATGTACTAGCGTGGCTCTTGTGCCTTCTGTCCCTGATTGCCGATCTGGCTCAGTGGATCATCGCGAAGCATGGACGCATCCGGCAGTTGCCCGTGCTCGTACAACAAGAAAAAGACGAGGACATGCCCATGAAGCCGTACTTCCTGGCTGGCTGGATTGCTGTTGTGTCGCTTGCCCTGGCCGCCCCGGCTCACGCCGAACTGGGTGACTACAGTGCCTGGAAAACCCTGCTCAACCTGACCCTGCCGCCCGCCGCGGACAACCCGGTCAGCGCCGAACAGGGGCTGGGGCCCTACCCGCTGCTGAACAACCCCGGTGGCTTCAATTCCGGCTTCAATCCGCGCAACTACTACGGCTGGCAGACCGTGCAGCTGGCGCCGCAAACCGGCGCGGTGTGCGGCAATGGCTCGCCCTACAAGTTCTTCGTCAACCGCGTACCCAACACCAGCAACACCATCATCTACCTGGAGGGTGGCGGCGCCTGCTGGGACTACGCCAGCTGCACCGGGCAGACCGGCATCCGCGGGGCGCGCAACCCCGACGGCATCCCCGACGACTACATGAGCCTGCTCAATCCCGGCGCCAGCCTGGTCAGCCCGCTGGTCGTGCGCCTGCACCCCTGGACGCGGACCAAGACGCAAAACTGGAACATGGTCTACGTGCCTTACTGCACCGGCGATATCTACTCCGGCGACAAGGTGGCGGTGTACGACAACCCGCAGGCCGCGCAACCGCCACTGGTCTGGCACCATAACGGCCTGCGCAACACGCGGGCAGTGGTGGCCTGGCTGAAGAACAACCTGCAGCGCCCAGCGCAGCTGCTCACCACCGGTTGCAGCGCGGGCGGCGCCGGCAGCCTGACCAACTATGTGGGCATTCGCCAGGATATGGCGCCGAGCCGCGGTTTTCTGCTCAACGATTCCGGTCCGGTCTTCAGCGCCCCGTTGGGTAGCGACAGCGCGCAGTACCCCTCGCGCTTGCTGCAGGATCATATTCGCCTGGCCTGGGGCCTCAACGATGGCCCGGTGCCCTACCTGCAGAGCCGTCTGCCGGGGCTCAATGCCAGCGACCTGGGCAGCCTGTACCCGGCGCTGGCGAGCAACTTGCCGGGTGACCGCATGGGTCACACGCACTTTTGGAAGGACCTCAACTACTCGGCCTATTCCTATGAGCGCTTCTACCCGGAAATAATCAATGCGCCGGATGCCGCCACCAAGGAGGCGCTGATCCACGCCAAGTGGGATGTGGACACCGGCCGTCTGCGCGACCAGCTGGCCAACCTGGACAACTTCGGCGGCTACTTCCCGCAGTACCGCGCGGTCAACGAGAGCCACTGCACCAGCATCATCGAGTTCGCCAACTCCGACATTCAGGAGCAGAACCTGCAGCTCGACGACTTCGTCAACAACCTGCTCAACGGCAGCGGCACGGTGCTGTCCGCCTCGGAGAGCAGCGATGCTGCCGACCGGGCCAAGCCGTTCAATCTGCTCTATTACATCCTCGATCAACTGCTCTGAGAGCCAGTTTATGACCTCGGGAACTCCCCTCTCCCACTTGTGGGAGAGGGGCTGGGGGAGAGGGAGCTGGTCAGCACGGCCTCTCCCTAACCCTCGGTTTTGCCTTTCTGCGGCGCTCTAACTCATGCACCCATGCAGTCTTGTAGGGTGGATAACGCTTTGCTTATCCATCATTGAGGCGGCAGGCAGTGAGCCAGAATAAAACCGTGAACCGGTTCTGAGAGCCGCTTGTGATCTGCCAGGCTTCAGCGATAGGCCTGCTCGCGGGCCTCCTGCAGGCGCTGGCGCAGGTATTGGTCGCGGCTCAGGCCGTCGGGGATGGTTTGCAGGGTCAGCACTTCGTCGACTATGCGTTTTTCCTCGGACTTGTACTGGCTGAAGCGGGCGTCGGGCGCCTTGGCCAGGGTCTCGCGTTGCCGGCTGAGTGCCTGGTAGCGAGCCAGCAGTTGCTCGGCGCGGGCTTTCTGTTCTGCTTCGTCGCCACCCAGCGCCTGTGCCAGCCCCAGTTGCAGCAGCAGGGCCTCGCTCAGGGCCAGCTCGGTGGCCGCTTCGCGTCGTTCGACCTCCTTGGCCAGCGCCTCGGCCTGGCGCTGGCGCTCCTCGTCGCTGAGGCGCGCGGCATCCTGGATGAAACGGCGGTAATCGGCCGCGAATTGCAGACGCGTCTGGTACGCCTGTGCGGCGGGGCTGTTCAGCACAGCCTGCGCGGCGGCGCGGTCAACGGTTGGCGGTGGCACTGTTGCCGTGCCGGGGACATTCGGCGGCGCCGTTTGTAGCCCGGCTGTCGGCGTACTGGCGGCTGGCTCGCTGCTGGAACTGTGCGTGACGAACCACAGGCCGCCACCGATGGCCAGGGTGCCGAGAGCGATCAGCGTCAGGCGGAAGGGGGACTGAGCCATGGCAGTATGTTCCTGAGGGTGCAGGTCGCCAGTTAAGCCCATGTCCTCGCCAGCTGCCAGCCAGCCGTGAACAGGCTCTTAGCTTTCCAGCCAGACGTCGCGGGCCCAGTGCCAGACCGAGTCCCAGCTTTCGTCGGTCAGTTCGCCTTCGTCACCGTCCCACAGCACGACCTGGCCTTCCACATCCACGGCGTAGTAGTCGCGGCCGTCCTGGCACAGCGGCACTAGGTCACGCGGCAGGCCGAGGTCCCAGGCTACCGAGGCGACTTCCGGCAGATAGGTATGTGAGTTCGGATCGGCGGCGGTAACCGGCTCCAGGCGGCCGTAGACCACGTCGCTGACTTTGAGCAGGAATTCGCGTAGCTCGAAGGGCAGGTGGATGAGGATCTGTTCCTGGATTTCCACCAGGGTTTCCTCTTCCGGCAGCTCCAGGGGTACCGGAACTGGCTCGTTGAGTTCGCGCAGTTGTTCGATGACTTCTTCCACGGGGCTTCTCCAGGCAGTGCGACGGTCGGCTAGAGGGTAGCCGACCGGACGCGCGTTTTACCCTGTTGCAGCGCTGAACGGAAGTAGCCTGGATGCAATCCGGGGGTGCAGGGGGCAGTTTTCCGGATTGCATCCGGGCTACGAATACCACCAATCTGTGGACACATTTTGGAATCGTGCGGGTGGCTACCCTCTCCCCCGGCCCCTCTCCCATAAATGGGAGAGGGGAGGAAGCGGCATCGAGCAGGCGTGTGTCCTACATCAGCCGTTTGCCATCTTCGCGGCTGATTACCACGGTGGCCGAGCGGGGGCGGCGGCCGGGGCCGTCGGGCCAGGTGCTGAGCAGGTTGTCCGGCGTCGAGCCTTCGCCGGGGTGCTGGATGTTGACGAACAAGGTGCGAAAGTCCGGCGTGGCGCTGATGCCGGTAACTTCGGCGCCGATCGGACCGACCAGGAAGCGCTTCATCTCACCCGTGCGCGGGTCGGCCACCAGCATCTGGTTGTTGCCGAATGGGCCACTGGCCAGCTGGCTGCCGCTCATATCGGTCTGGATCCACAGGCGGCCATCCGGGTCGAACCACAGGCCGTCCGGGCTGGCCAGAATGTTGCGGTCATCCAGCGCCATGCCGTTGGGCCCCTGGCTGTCGGCCTGCGGGCCGGCGAGCAGGAAGATGTCCCAGTTGAAACCCTTGCCGGCATGGTCGCGGCGGTTTTCGCGCCAGCGAATGATGTGCCCGTAGGGGTTGGCCGCGCGTGGGTTGGCGGCATCGGCGCTGGTGCGCGAGCTGTTGTTGGTGAGGGTGAAGTACACCTCGCCGTTGTCCGGATTGACCGCGCCCCATTCCGGGCGATCCATCTTGGTGGCACCGACGATGTCGGCGGCCAGGCGGGTGTTGATCAGCACTTCACCCTGGTCGGCGAAGCTTACCCCGGCAGCGCTGCAGGCGGCCTGGAAGGCCGGGTCGGCAAGATCCAAGGCCAGCCAGTTGCCGCTGCCGTCGGCATTGAAGCGCGCCACGTACAGGGTACCTTCGTCGAGCAGGCGGCCCGGCTTGCGCAACCAGGGCAGGTATTTGCCGCGGCTGACATATTTGTAGATGTACTCGTTCTGCGAGTCGTCGCCGGAGTAGCACACCAGCGGCTTGCCGGCCTGCACCGGTGCGAAGATCAGGCCTTCGTGGGCGAAGCGGCCGAGGGCGCTGTGCTTGACCGGCTGCGACTCTGGGTCGAAGGGGTCGATTTCGACGATCCAGCCGAAATGGTTGGGTTCGTTGCGGTAGTCGCCTTCGGCGCTGGCAGCTTTGCGGGTGGCATCGAAGCGCTGAAATTCGTCGCCGGGCAGGGTGTCCCAGCCGAAGCGGCTGGTGGTGCGCAGGCCGTAGCGCTTGAGCTCGCGCGGCAGCTCGGCATCGCGGGTGGCGAAGTAGCCGGCCCAGTTTTCTTCGCAGGTCAGGTAGGTGCCCCAGGGTGTGACGCCATGCGAGCAGTTGTTCTGCGTGCCGCGGCTGGCGGTGCCGTCCGGGCTGTGCAGGGTCTTGAGCAGGGCATGGCCGCGCGCCGGGCCGGCCATCTGCATCGGCGTGGCGGCGGTGATGCGGCGGTTGAGGTAGCCGGGCACCACCTGCCATTCGCCGCCCTGGCCACGGCGCACTTCGATGATGGTGACGCCGTGGGCGTTGATCTCTTTGCGCACTTCCTCGGCGCTGGTACGCAGGCCATTGACCGTGGTCGGACCGTTGGGGTGCAGCAACGGGGCGTCGACGTATTCGTTGTTGAACACCAGCAGGCCGTGGTTGGAACGCTTGCCGCCGCCGCGCTGGGCGTCGGCCGGGAAGAAGTGCATGCCGTCATGGTGCATGCCGACCTGTTCGGCCTGATCCTGGGCGCTGTTGCTGGCGTCTTCGAGGAACGCCGGGTAGCGCCCGCTGATCGGTGTGCCCCAGGGCACGAACACGCTGGCGCGATAGCCGGCGGGCACCGTGATGGCATCGGCGCGGTTGATGGCCACGGCGTCGAAGGGCAGGCGGTTGCGCTTTTTCAACGGCACCACGGACTTGCTGGCCTGCTCGGCCGCTTCCACCGCCTGTGGCAGCACGCCGAGAAAGCCCAGGGCGCCGACTGCAGCACCGCCAGCGATGATCTGCCGCCGCAGCTGGTCGATCAGGTCGCTCAGGTGCGGGTTGTTGGAGTGGTTGCTGGGGCGTTCATCGCCATTGCCAAACAGCACGTCGTTTTGATCATCACGGCTCACGGTTCGCTTCCTTCTGTTGAGGGTTCGACGGAGACATGACGCTAGCGGGGTAAGGCGACGGGAGCGTGACGCTTGTATGGCGGGTTGGTGTCGGTTGTGGGGCTGGTCAGAAGGCGTGGCTGCAATGCTGAAGTTTTCGCCGGGTCCGTTGTACGGACGCCGACAGCCTAGCGCTTGGCCGCGCGACTCATCAGGCGCGCATCGAGCAGGGCGTGGTGGGGAATGGCGGCTTCGTCGAGGTCGCTGAGCAGGCTGACGTCCTCGCGGCAGCTGACCTGGGTGGGCAAGCCGTTGCGGCCAAGTAGGTCGAGCAGCAGGGGCCAATCCCAGGCCAGGGCGTCGCTGACGACTTCCACCGCGCTGTAGCCCTGCAGGAATTGCTGCAGGGCGGCGCTGGCCTCGCGCCGACTATGGCCATGGCGGGCCAGGTCGAGCTGAGGCAGGACGACTTTCTGGACGAATTCGGAGCAGTCGGCCGCTGCCCAGCCGTCGCTGAGTTCGACATAGAACTCGGCGCCGTGCGGGTCGACCAACGCCAGGCTGATCAGCCGGTAGTCGGCGGTCAGGCTGGTGAATTCGGTATCCAGATAAAGGGTGTGCATGTGCGCCGGGCATCAGCCCATGTGGAAGAAGGCCAGCTTGTGGCCGTCCAGATCACGGAAGTAACCGGCGTAGAAGCCAGGCATACGTTCGCCGGGAGCGCCTTCGTCACTGCCGCCGAGGCTGATGGCCTTGGCGTAGAGTTTGTCGACGTTCTCCCGCGAGCCGGCCGCCAGGGCGATCATGCTGCCATTACCGACACTGGCGGGCTGCTTGTCGTATGGCAGGCACACGCCGAGCATCGGCTGGCCCTTGGCTATGCCGTAGAAAGCGGCGCGGCCGACATCCATCACCAGCTTGGCGCCCAGCTCGGCGAGTAGTTCGCTGTAGAAGGCTTTGGCTTTATCCAGGTCGGCGGTGCCGATCATTGAGTATCCGATCATGACGATGTCCTCGTGGGGTGGTGCGCAGAATCTAGCGCAAGTGTGCGCAAGTACAAGGCCGAACGTGGTCGGGCAGCCGCGACTTTAGTCGGCACCAGTGGTGCAGGCCGTGGGGTTAGCGGGTAATAAAAAACCCGGGACCAGCCCGGGTTTTTCGTGTGTGCGACTCGATCAGCCGTTCTGGCGGATACCGGCCACCAGCCAGGGCTGGTTCTCGCCATTGACCCGCTCCATGCGCCAGCTTTCGCTGAACGCTTCGCCCTGGTCGAAGCGCGAGGTCTTGGCCACGCCACGGAAAGTCAGGGTGGCGACGGTCTTGTCGGCCAGTTCGTCGATACCGTCGAGCTGGGCGTCGAGGTCGTCGATGTAGGTCGACTGGAAGCCATCGCCCAGGCTGGCGCGCTCTTCGCTGAGGAAGCTGAGCATCTGCGGGGTGACGAATTCGGCGATCTTGTCCATCTCGCCGGCGTCCCAGTGTTGCTGCAGGGACAGGAAGTGCTCGCGACCGGCGGCGATGAAACGCTGCTCATCGAACCAGGCCGGGGCGCTGATCACCGGGCGGGCAGCGGCTGCGCTGCCGCCGAAGATCGGCGCCTGCTGTGGCATCTGCCGCTGCATGCCACCAGCCATGGCCGGCTGGCCCTGGGCCTGACGGCGCGAGGCGATCAGACGGTAGATGACGAAGGCGACCAGGCCGAGCAGGAGGATGTCGAGGAACTGGATACCTTCGAAGCCATCACCCATGAACATCGAGGCGAGCAGGCCGCCGGCGGCGATGCCGGCCAGCGGGCCGAGCCAGCGCGACGCACCGCTGGCGGCTGGGGCAGCACGCCCGGCAGTGGCGGCAGCGCCGCTGGCAGCAGCCGGCTGGCTGGCGCTGGGTGCGTCGGCCTGGCGGGTCTGGTGGGTCGGCGCGGAGCCGAAGGTCTTGCCACCGCCCATGCGCTTGGCGCTGGCGTCGAGGCTGAGGGTCAGACCCAGGCACAGGGCCAGGGCGATGCTGAGAAAGCGCTGCATGAAGGTATCCCGGTTAATGAGGTAGTACGCGCGCCATCCTGCCCAGTCCGGGTGGCAAAGGCCAGTGCAGAGTGTTTCCGGATTTATATACAACTGTGTCTGTTCGCTCTGTCGGCGGTGCGGTACATCTGTGCTTTGCGCGTTTGCCCGAGGTCTCTGCATGTATATCCCCAAGGCGTTTGCCGTCAGCGAGCTGGCCGAACTGCACGGTTTGATCGAGCACAGTGGCGTGGCCACGCTGGTCTGCCAGGGCGAGCAGGGCCTGCAGGCCAGTCATCTGCCGCTGCTGCTGGCGCCGGGCGAAGGCGAATTCGGCACCCTCTACGGCCACTTCGCCCGCGCCAACCCGCAGTGGCGTGCCCTGGCGGCCGGCGCCGAGGTGCTGGTGGTGTTTCAGGGCGTCGAGGCCTATATAAGCCCCAGCTTCTACCCGGCCAAGGCCGAGCACGGCAAGGTGGTGCCGACCTGGAACTACCAGGCAGTGCATGCCCATGGTCGCGCCGAGGTATTCGACGAGCACGAGCGCCTGCTGGCGCTGGTCAGCGCGTTGAGCGACAAGCACGAACAGCGCCGCGAACGACCGTGGGCGGTGAGTGATGCGCCGAGCGAGTACATCGATAGCATGCTGCGCGCTATCGTCGGCTTCGCCTTGCCGATCAGCCGTATCGAAGGCTCGTTCAAACTCAGCCAGAACAAGGATGCCGCGAACTTTGCCGGGGTGCGCGATGGATTGGCCGCGTCACCGCGGGAAGGCGAGCGACGCCTGGCCGAGTGCATGCAGCGCTTGCCCTAGTTCGCTTCCGAGCAGAAGCATGGGGTGATTCTCTTGTAGGAGCGGGGTGCCTACCTGAGCAGCCAGCGCAGAGGGCCGCGGCGTAACTGCTGGCGCAGCAGGGCGCGCACTTCGGCTTCACCCTCCTCGGGGTGGCGCAGCCAGTGCACGAAGGTGCGCAGGTAAACAGCGGTCAGCAGGCTTTCTTCGGCGATACGGGCCAGGTGCAGGTTCTGTCGTCGCGCGGCCTCGCGCCACCACTGCACGGTACGGCTGATGCGCAGCAAGCCGCCGAGTTGCAGGTGAATATGTCCCGGCTCCAGCTTGTACAGCAGCATCTGCCCTGTTACCGCACGGTGCGCAGCGAGGCTGGCCAGCCAGGCCACCAGCAGTTCCTCCAGGCGTTTTTCCGCGCTCAGGCCGGGCAGGTCGGCAGCTGGGGCGCGGGTCAGCAGGGCCTGGTCGGCGCGGTCGAACCAGGCTTCGACCAGATCGTCTTTCTGCCGGTAATGACGGGCAATTGCCGCCAGGTCGCTGTCCAGCTCGGTGGCGACCTCATGCAGGTGCAGGCGCTCCCAGCCGCAGCGGTCAGCCAGGTGCAGGGCGCAATCGAGGATTTTGTCGGCGGAAGGATTCGAGCGGGGCATGGGGATTACCTCCGCTCAACAGTATGGCCAGCCTGGACGGCCGCTCGACATAGCCTGACGGGCGGCCTCTGCTCAATCAGGGCTCAACCGACTCCAGAGTGATGGGTTCCAGGGCCTTCTTGTCATTAGTGAGATTCATGTCGATGTAGTACCAATCACCCTTGACAGTGCGAAAGCGCATCGTCAGTTGCATCAGGCCGCCAGCTTCATTCTCAATCAGATACCAGCGCCTCTGATACAGGCCGGCTGAGTCCTTGCGGGTAATGGGATGAACTTTATAAACGCCCTTTTGGCCGCTCCACTTGACTAGCAAGTCTTCTACTTGCTGCAGGTCAGCAGGCTTCTGCCAGGGCAAGGCATGCGGCTTGAAAAGCCCCGTCAGGCACCTGTCGGCAAATGCCTTCTCGTCCTCAATGCAGGCGATATAGCTCGCCTCGAACTTGTCGAGATCGGCAATTGGCTCGCCAGCCAGGGCGGTGTGGCAGACCAGACCGAGCGACAGCCCGGTCAACAGCTTCCATGCGTTCATCTGAATCAGTCCTTGTGTGGGAAATGGGTGGGGCTTACAGCGCCTCCAGCTTGGCGTAACCGAGCATCAGCCACTTGCTGCCCTCGGCCTCGAAGTTGACCTGCACCCGTGCCTGGGCGCCGCTGCCTTCGAAGTTGAGGATCACCCCGTCGCCGAACAGCGCATGGCGCACGTGCTGGCCGAGGCGAAAGCCCGTGTCTGGCACTTCGGCGTTGGCGAACATGCTCATGTTGCTGGTGCTGCCGCTACTCGAACTGCCGCTGCCGTAGGGACGGCTGACGCTGTTGGAGAGGCGCACTTCCTGGATCAGCGCCGGCGGAATCTCGCGGACGAAGCGCGAGACCTTGTTGTAGGTCTCGCTGCCGTACAGACGGCGCGTCTCGGCGTAGGTCAGCACCAGGTGCTGCATGGCGCGGGTCACGCCGACATAGGCCAGGCGCCGTTCTTCTTCCAGGCGGCCGGGCTCTTCCAGGCTCATCTTGTGCGGGAACAGGCCTTCTTCCATGCCGACCAGGAACACCATGGGGAATTCCAGGCCCTTGGCGCTGTGCAGGGTCATCAGCTGGATGCTTTCTTCGTGCTCGTCGGCCTGGGTGTCGCCGGCTTCCAAGGATGCGTGGGTGAGGAAGGCCGCCAGCGGGGTCATCTCCTCTTCCTCGTTGTTCTCAAAGTTGCGTGCGGCGCTGACCAGTTCCTCGAGGTTTTCCACCCGCGCCTGGGCTTTCTCGCCTTTCTCGGCCTTGTGCCAGGCGATCAGCCCGCTCTGCTCGATGACCGTCTGCGCCATCAGGTGCAGCGGCATATCCAGCACCTTCGCGGCCAGATTCTCGATCAGCTCGACGAAGGCGGCCAGGGCGCCGGCGGCGCGGCCGGGCAGGGCCTTGTTGGCGATCAGCTGTTGCATCGCCGCCCACATCGACAGCTCGCTGTGGCGCGCGTGCTCGCGGATCGCCTCGATGGTCTTCTCGCCGACGCCACGGGTCGGCACGTTGATCACCCGCTCCAGCGCGGCGTCGTTATGCCGGCCGTCGAGCAGACGCAGGTAGGCCACCGCGTTCTTGATTTCGGCGCGCTCGAAGAAGCGCTGGCCGCCGTAGATGCGGTAGGGGATCTTCTCGCGCAGCAGGGCTTCTTCGAGCACCCGCGACTGGGCGTTGGAACGGTAGAGGATGGCGATTTCGCTGCGCGACAGGCCGGTCTTCAGTGCCCGCTCGATGCTCTCGACCACGTAGCGTGCTTCGTCGTGCTCGTTGAACGCGGCATACAGGCACAGCGGCTCGCCGTCGCCGCCGTCGGTCCACAGTTCCTTGCCCAGGCGCCCGTTGTTGTTGGCGATCAGGGCGTTGGCGGCCTTGAGGATGCCGGCAGTGGAGCGGTAGTTCTGCTCCAGGCGGATCATCTGCGCGTCGGGGAAGTCGCTGCTGTACTGCTGGATGTTCTCGATCTTGGCGCCGCGCCAGCCATAGATCGACTGGTCGTCGTCGCCCACCACCATCAGGCTCTCGCCGCCCTTGGCGAGAAAGCGCAGCCAGGCGTACTGCACGGCGTTGGTGTCCTGGAACTCGTCGACCAGGATGTGCTTGAAGCGCTGCTGGTAGTGCGCCAGCAGGCCCGGATTGTCGCGCCACAGGTCGAGGGCGCGCAGCAGCAGCTCGGCGAAGTCGATCACCCCGGTGCGCGCGCAGGCCGCTTCATAGGCCTCGTAGATCTTCAGCATAGTGGCGAGGAACAGGTCGCCGCCGGCCTGGATGTTCTTCGGCCGCAGGCCTTCATCCTTCTGCCCGTTGATGAACCACTGGGCCTGCTTGGCCGGCCAGCGCTGTTCATCCAGGCCCAGTTCGCGGATTACTCGCTTGACCAGACGTTGCTGGTCGTCGGAATCGAGGATCTGGAAGTTCTCGGCCAGGCCGGCTTCCTGCCAGTGCGCACGGAGGATGCGATGAGCCAGGCCGTGGAAGGTGCCGACCCACATGCCGTTGGGATTCAGCCCAAGCATCTGTTCGATACGGTGACGCATTTCCGCCGCCGCCTTGTTGGTGAAGGTCACCGAGAGAATGCTGTAGGGCGAGGCGTTGACGATCTGGATCAGCCAGGCGATGCGGTGCACCAGCACGCGGGTCTTGCCCGAGCCGGCGCCGGCCAGCACCAGCTGGCGCCCGAGCGGGGCGGCCACGGCCTGGCACTGCGCGTCGTTGAGGGAAGCGAGGAGGAGTTCGGGGTCGAAACGGGCGGGATCATTTTGCATCGCGGCATTCTACGGGCCGGTGCAGGGAGCGGCAAACCGTGACCGGATCGGGTCTCATAGTCAGTGAACATCTGTGCGCTTTTTTATCGATAATGATTGTTAAAAAGCCACTATCAGGCTTGGGCGGGCGCTCTAGCTCGGGTATGCTCGGGAAAAGTCGGGCAAACCATTACAAGAAAATCGCCTATGACCACCCCCGTAACATCTGCGGCGGCCCCTGCGCCGTCGCTTGATTCGCGCGCCATCCGTCAGCAGTTCGCCACCGATATAGCGGCCGAGCAAACCCGTTTGCTCTATCAAGGCTCCCAGGTTCCGACCCTGTTCATGCTGCTCAACGGTCTGGCCTGTGCCGGTTTGCTGTGGAGCGGGGAGCAGACCTTGCTGCTCGGCGGCTGGTTGTTCTGGCTGGTGCTGTTGGCCGTGTTGCGCCTGATCCAGATGGCGGCCTTCAACGCTGCCTTGCCGTCACGCCAGGCCAGCCCGCAGTGGCGGCGTATGTTTCTGGTCGGGGCGGGGCTTTCCGGGCTGACCCTGGCCTTTGCCGCGATCTGTCTGGTACCGGCTGATCGCTTCGTGCTGCAGGCGCTGGTCTATGGCCTGATCGCCGCTGCCATTCTCTCCGCCAGCGTTGCCTATGCCGTCAGCCGCGCGGCATTTCTGGTATTTGCCCTGCCGTGTCTGGTGCCACCCATTATCTTTCTGCTGCTCAGCGACAACGCGCGCCAGCAAGGCTGGGGCATGCTCGGCCTGATTCTGCTGCTGAGCCTTTGTGTGGTGGCCTGGCAGGTCAATCGTCTGGTGCAGCGCAGCCTGCTGCAGCGCTTTCAGAACCAGACGTTGATCAGTGGCCTGGAGCATGCGCGGGAAAGCGCCGAGGGGCTCAATCAGGAGCTGGCGCGCGAAGTAGAGCAGCGCCGCCGTGCCGAGCGCGAACTGCGCCAGGCCCACGACGAACTGGAAATCCGCGTGGCCCAGCGCACCCTGGAGCTGGACGATGCCAGCCATGCCCTGGGCAAGAGCGAGGCGCGCCTGGGCCTGGCCCTGGAGGCCAGCGAACTGGGCTTGTGGGACTGGAACCTGCAGACCGACGAGGTGCATCACAGCCATCTGGAAAGCATCTTCGGCATCAGCCAGGACGATGTGAAAGGGGTGCTCAGTCACCTCAAGCCGCGTCTGCACCCGGACGATCTACCGCTGCTACGCCGGGCTCTGGTCGAGCACCTCAAGGGTCGCACCGACGGCTATACCGTGGAATACCGCGTGCGCCATGCCGATGGCCGCTGGCGCTGGGTCGAAGACCGTGGCCGGGCTGTGGAGCGCGATGCGCAGGGCCAGGTGTTGCGCATGCTCGGTACCCGCCGCGACATCACCGGGCGCAAGCAGCGCGAAGAGCAGCAACGGCTGGCGGCAACGGTATTTGAGGCGGCCAGCGAAGGCATCGTGATTCTCGATGCCGACTATATGCTGCTGTCGGTCAACGAGGCCTTCAGCCAGGTCACCGGTTATCGCAAGGAAGAAGTGCTCGGGCGCAGCGTGGCGACCTTGATCAGCAGTCGCGAGACCCGCCGCCATTACCACCTGATCCGTCAGGACCTGGAGCAGCATGGCAGCTGGCGCGGCGAACTGGTGGAAACGCGCAAGAACGGCGAACTGTACCCGCAGTGGCTGCAACTCAACGTGGTGCGCGATGCACGCGGCCAGGTCAGCCATATCGTCGGCTTCTTCTCCGACCTGTCGTCACGGCGGCAGACCGAGGAGCGCCTGCGCTACCTCTCGCACTACGACGAGCTGACCGGCCTGGCCAATCGCACGCTGTTCCGCGAGCGTCTGCATGAGGCTGGCGAAGCCTCGCGCCAGCATGGCCGCGGCTTGGCCCTGCTGCATATCGACCTGGACCGCTTCAAGCTGCTCAACGACAGCCTCGGCCATGAAGTGGCCGACCAGTTGCTGCGGCAGATGGCGCGGCGCCTGGCCCAGGCCGCCTCCGAGGCCAACACCATTGCGCGGCTGTCCGGCGACGAATTCGCCATCCTGCTCGACGACTACGGCAGCCTCTCCGCCCTGGCGCGCACCGCCAGTCGCCTGCTCGGCAAGCTGCGCACACCGATGGATGTCGGCGGCCACGAACTGGTGGTCAGTGCCTCCATCGGCATCAGCCTGCTGCCGGACAACGCGCGGGAAATCTCTGCGCTGATCAGCCAGGCCAACATGGCCATGCAGCACGCCAAACACCTGGGCGGCAACACCTTCCAGTTCTACACCGACAACCTGCAGGCCTGCACCCTGGAGCGTCTGCAGCTGGAGAACCAGCTGCGCAAAGGCATCCAGGAAGGCCAGCTGGAAGTGTTCTACCAACCCAAGCTGTGCCTGGCCGATGACAGCCTGAATGCCGCCGAGGCGCTGGTGCGCTGGCGTCACCCGGAGCTGGGCCTGGTGCCGCCGGGTGACTTCATCCCGCTGGCCGAGGAAACCGGGCTGATTGCCCCGCTCGGTGAATTCGTTCTGCGTCAGGCCTGCCGTCAGGCGCGCGAGTGGCAGCTGCAGGGGGTGGTCGAGCTACGGGTGTCGGTCAACCTGTCGGTACACCAGCTACGCCAGGGTAACCTGGTCAGCCTGGTGCGCCAGGTGCTGGATGAAACCGATTTGGCGCCCGAGTTGCTTGAGCTGGAACTGACCGAGAGTCACCTGCTGGACAACGTCGAGAACGTCATTTCTACCTTCCAGCAACTGCGTGACCTGGGCGTAAAGCTGGCGATCGATGATTTCGGTACCGGTTACTCCTCGCTCAGCTACCTGAAACGCTTCCCGGTGGACTACGTGAAGATCGACCAGACCTTCGTCCGCGACTTGTCGGTGGGTGGCGAGGATGCGGCAATCACCCGCGCGATCATCGCCATGGCCCACAGTCTGGACCTCAAGGTAGTGGCCGAGGGCGTGGAAACCCAGGCGCAGATGGACTTCCTCAGGGCTCAGCGCTGCGATGAGCTGCAGGGCTTCCTGATCAGCCCGCCGTTGCCGGCCGAGCAGTTCGCGCAGTTGCTGCGCGAGCATGCGTTGATGGGCTGATTAGTCCAGATAGCGCATCAGCAGGGCGTGATCCAGGTCGATATCCGCCGCTAGTGGCAGGTAGACGATGTGGCCATCGCCCGGCGCCACGTCGGTGGCCTCGCCAGTGCCCTTGAACAGTGCCTGCAGGGTGAAGCTGTGGTTGCCCTGCGGCGTCATCAGTTCCAGTCGGTCGCCGACGCTAAAGCGATTCTTCACCTTGACCTCGGCCAGTGCGTCGCGGCGTTCACCGGTCAGCTCGCCAACGAACTGCTGACGTTCGGAGTAGGAGTTGCCGCGCTGGTAGTTCTGGTACTCGTCATGCACATGGCGGCGCAGGAAACCCTCGGTGTAACCACGGTTGGCCAGCGACTCCAGATCATCCATCAGGCCGCGGTCGAACGGCCGCCCGGCTACCGCGTCGTCGATCGCCTGGCGATACACCTGGGCGGTGCGCGCCACGTAGTAGTGGCTCTTGGTGCGACCCTCGATCTTCAGTGAATGCACGCCCAGTTGCACCAGGCGCTCGACGTGCTGTACGGCGCGCAGGTCCTTGGAGTTCATGATGTAGGTGCCGTGCTCGTCTTCGAACGCCTCCATCAGCTCGCCGGGGCGGCTGCTGTCTTCCAGCAGGAATACTTGTTCAGTGCTCGGCCCGGTACCGAGGGTCGGCGCCGCCTGGGCGCTGCCGCAGCGCACGATCTCGCCGAGCTCGTTCTGCTCGCCCTCATGGGCCTGGTACTGCCAGCGGCAGGCATTGGTACAGCTGCCCTGGTTGGGGTCGCGCTTGTTGATATAGCCGGACAGCAGGCAGCGCCCGGAGTAGGCCATGCACAGCGCGCCATGGACGAACACCTCCAGCTCCATGCCGGGCACCTGCTGACGGATTT
Source organism: uncultured Pseudomonas sp. (assembly GCA_964518735.1). Taxonomy (GTDB): domain Bacteria; phylum Pseudomonadota; class Gammaproteobacteria; order Pseudomonadales; family Pseudomonadaceae; genus Aquipseudomonas. Next base: position 207,535 of record CAZFKQ010000008.1, on the reverse strand, counting down.
CGCCGATCTCCTCCAGCGACAGCTCGCGTGACAGGATCACCCGGCTCAGCCCCTGGCGCCGCCAGAACTCGACGCTGGCCCAGTTCACCGCATTGGCCTGCACCGACAGGTGGATCGGCATCTGTGGGAAGTGCTCGCGCACCAGCATGATCAGCCCCGGATCGGACATGATCAGTGCATCCGGGCCCATCGCCACCACCGGCTCCAGGTCCTTGAGGAAAGTCTTCAGCTTGGCATTGTGCGGCGCGATATTGACCACCACGTAGAACTGCTTGCCCTGGGCATGGGCCTCGTTGATGCCGATGGCCAGGTTGGCGTGGTCGAACTCATTGTTGCGCACCCGCAGGCTGTAGCGCGGCTGCCCGGCATACACCGCATCGGCGCCGTAGGCGAAGGCATAACGCATAGCCTTGAGGGTGCCGGCGGGGCAGAGCAGTTCGGGTTTGGCAAGTGTGGACATGGCGGTAATCGGCGGCAGTTTGAACGGCCGCCGATTCTAGGGAGCAGTCAGGCGCGGAGTATTGATATGGGTCTATGGCTGGGCCTGGATGCTGGCGTCTTCGTTGGCTGGCTGTTCGGGGTTACCCGCTGCAGGCGCCTGCAATTCGAAGGTGAATTCGTTGGTTGCTTTGGTCAGTAGCAGGGTGGTGGCACCGACGGCAGTGGCAATAATCGACGTCATGAACTGCGTATCGCCGCGAATGATCCCCAGCCACTTCAGCGCAATGGCCACTACCACGGTGACGGCGCTGAGCGTGATCACCAGCATGAACGCCATGCCTGTACTGCCGAGCCGCTCGAAGCGCTTCAGTTGATCGTCGCAGGCCAGGATCATCGGGCCAGCGCATTGCTCGCAATGAATCGGGATGCTGCCGAGCACCTGGCGCAGCTGGAACGCATCGAGCGGGCCGGTGTGCTGGCAATAGGGGCAGGTGGCTCGGGTAGAGGTGCTGCTGGTGTCTTCACTCATGTCGATTCATCCGTGAGGCGTAGTGGGGTTCCTGGAAATAACCAGATTGCTGTCGTTATACAGGCCGTGTATCCAGCGGGGCTTTTTCTATAAAGAATGCCTTTTCATGCGGGCGCTTGATTATTTTCGCCAGGCTGGGCTTTCCATGCACATTTCAATATTCGAGTACTGAGTCCAGTCCTCGGTACACGCGGCATAGTAGGGATTTGATTGGTTATCCAATACCCACTCCTTGGCCTTGCGATCGCGAGTTATGCAGCCAAGAATTTCTGTGTCGCTTTGATTCTTGAAGACAGTGCAGTCGGACTCTACATCGTCCATTGGGCTGAACAGCCCGCTCTCTTGGTTGTCCTTCAAGCAATTTAGAATGGTCCAGTAATTGCCACGCTTCAGGCGTAAAAAAGAACAGTCTGCAAAGGCTGGGTGATCAATAAGCAGCGGCAGGCGTTGATAGGCCGTATGGTTCAGTTGAAAGCAGGCAGATCGTTCGCTCGGATCGGCCGGCCCCATTGGCCCGTTGCAGAAGTCGAATGCCATGATCGTGCCGTAACAGAAGAAAGCTGCATAAGTTAACAAGAGCGCAAGGATGCTGAGCTTTACCAGCTTCTTGGATTTTTCTATGTCTACTTTCATCGGATGAATTTCGATCTATGGGGTAACTGGCAAAGGGATGATTTTTTTGCCGCTGGGCATGGCATGAGAAATCATCAGTGATGCTGCTGCTCACTGCCGCGAGGGCGACTTGATCAGCCAGAGTGCTCCCAGGATCAGCGACAAGACCAGGAGCGCCTTGGCAATAAAGAAAATACCCTCCACTGCCCCATTGACCTGCCCGCCGCCGGTAACGGCCCCCGCCACACCTGCACCACCGAGCAGGAAGCAAAAGATCGAGAGTGCAAGCACGACGAATGCGCCGATGAGGAGGGGGCTTTTCATGGTTTCCATTCCTTGGAGGTTGTTACGTGGGGAGGCGGCGGAAAGGGGCAGATTTATATCTGAGCTGAGTACGGTATTAATTATCACCAATAAATACAGGTGCTCTCTTTTCTATCGCCCTTTTCTGTCCCACTCCTCATTTTCAGAAATGGGCTCAGCCTCGGTGGATATTGCCGTAGTCGTCGCCTTTGGGTGTTGCCTGGATGCCCTTGGCTTCCTGGCGGCGGTAATAGGTTTCGATGTTAAGGCTGGGATTGACCTTCGCCTCGACGATGCAGGGCTTGCTTTGCCAGGGATAGGTATCGATGCGTTTCATGCGCTCGCCGACGCCTCTTTTCTCCCAGACCTCATAACTCATGTCACGCCAGTAACGGGGTTCGCGGCCACTCTTGCGATCATGCTCGGCGGTGGTGGGGTCGAGCTGGCGGAACTGTTCGAGGATGGGCAGGTCCGGCAGTGGCTGGCTGACATCCATATAGCGCTGCAGGGTGTCCCAAAAGGCCAAGCAGTCCTTCATGCGCATGCTCAGGGACTGTACGCGGGCGCCGAGGAAGACCTTGTTGTCGGTATAGCGATGGAACAGCCAGAGCGCATAGCCACCACCGCCATAGCGATCGGGGCGGTACTCCATGACCGGGTCGAATTCGTAAAAGGGCGCGACGAAGGGTTTGCGAAAGCGTCTGGCAAAACTGAGCATGCCGGTCTGGCGATTGAAGGCGCTGCCGTCATGCGCGAACAGGCGCAAGTAGAGATCCAGCAGGAAATCCCAACCGATCCAGCCCATAAAAACTAGCAGGGCCATGATGCCGCATTGCACGAATAGACCCAGACCATATTGGGAAGTCTGGAATGTCAGCAGCGAGCCTATCAGGGCTATCGCGAATCCCGAGCCCATCAGGATGAAGTAGTGTTTGCGGCGGTCTTTTGGGCCTAAGGCAAACCAACCGCTAAATCCGGCCAAGACGAATATGGAAAAGACAATGGCAAGATCAATTGCCATTCCTAAGTTCGGACTGATTGACTGATCGACCCATCTGATGGTGTCGTCCAGCGCACCTGTTATGGCGAACATCCAAAAAAGCCATGGCCAAAACACAATGCAGGTTACTTTTAGAAATGGCACCAGAATCAAGAAGGCGCCGAAGTTCTCGAAGTTCCAGCGCTGGTGATTGATGAATAGATCGGTTTTGCCAGTGCGCTCAAAACTGTCGCGGTAGAGTTCGGCGCCCGGCTTCAGGTAGGCGTCGGTATCCTGCCACGCATCCAGTTTGGCGTAGTGCCCCCAGCGCAATGGCGTGCGCAGTCGGCCGACCAGGGCACCAGAGCGATTGGTCGGTGGTAGCTCCGGTAGATTTTCGCTGCGATAGGCGGCGGAGTCGTAGTAGTGATCGAGGTCGGGCTGCGTCTGGCTGTTCATGAGTTCTGGAAATCACTTTGTTCGATGCGCCAGTAGAGAACGTCATCCTCTGTCTGATGCGATTGCGGTATAGGGCCGGGAGCGTAGGGCTTCCAGCTGCGTGGCGCTGGCTGTGGGAGAACCAGCTCTCTATAACCTTCGAGATCACTGGCCAGGCACTTATGTTCGCTTATGAAAAAGGGGACAGATTTATTTTCCAACATCTACCTTCGGCCTCCCCTGACCTCTCTGCTCAATTCGCAGCCCTGTAATCCGTTCGATCTCATCAATAAATCGGCTGCTGCCCGTTAATTGCCCGCGCTGTAGTGCCTCTCGAATCAGACCGGCTTCCTCTAAAGACACAGCCTGCTTGACATAGGATTCGTAACGCTCGCGCCGCTCCACCTGATCACGGCCCAACGCCATAAAGCAGGGATCTGCATCCAGCCAATCACGGCTGCAACCCATGCCCAAACGTTCGCGGTAACTAGACCATGGATAGTCCCCCGCCTCTGCAGTCATGCGGGCACGCACCGGGTTGAGTTCGATATAGCGGGAGCAGGCGAGTAGGTAAATGTCGGTTTGCACGACACTGGACTTGTAGCGGCTTTCCCAAAGAGTCCCGTTGCGCCCCTCCAGACGGTTGCGATAGCGTGTGGCCCTTGCTGCCAGGGCCTTCATCAACTGCCCAAGCCCGGCCACTAAGTCACCCGGAGCCAGCAGCAGGTGAACATGATTGGTCATCAGGCAGTAGGCATAGACCTTTACGCCGAATACATCCTTGAGCTCACGAAGATCACCCAGATAGCGCTGGTAGTCTTCTTCCGCCGCAAATACCACCTGCCGATTGTGCCCACGCTGAACTACATGATGCGGATAGTTAGGCAACACAATACGCCCCATCCTTGGCATGTCTTTTCCTCCATCCATGGAAGACTTCAGCTTAGTCGACCATATACATAGTCAGAAAATAAATCTGTCCCCTTTTTCCTCCGTTTTCTTTTAGACGTAATGTTTCACCAAGGTAATATTGCGCGCTAGCATCGCCAGCTTTAGCGGCAATTCGCAATGGTTTAACTGCAGAGATACCCATGTGTTGGTTGTAGAGTATTAAACCAATGTTGCGAGCTTGCTCGGGCGTTAAGTCTGCCCAGACAGGCGAAGATAGGAAAGATCCTGCCAGTAGTATTAAAAATCTAAAATCCATATACAGGTATGAAGTAGGAAAGAGGGGGGTGAGTGGCTTCCCATTCTTTGGCGAATTGTATGGCTTGAGCGATTTCGTGTTCCTTCATGAGTGGGTGCACCGCGTCCAGCGCATATTGAGCGTCTTGTGCTGCACCTCCGCCGCCTTTTAGTTTTGATAATAAATAAAACAAGCCATATGCTTTTATACGGTCTTTCGGAAAGCCAAATCGGGGTGGCATATGGGCTGAGTGGGCTGCGAGGCCGTATACCCCATTGATATAACCTCCTTCCGCTGAGCGGGTAATCCAAGTGCGTATTTCTTCTGAGTCTTTCTCTTCTGAGAGATACTCTAAGTAGTGCATCATGGCCAGGGGGAAGCCGCTCTCGGCGGCTGACTTGAGGAGCTGTTTGATAGTCTCCTCACGTTTTCCTGGAACGATGAACCATCCTGCTCCATCACCGTAAAAGCCTGCCAGTGTAAATTGGGCGTAATGGTCGCCCGAGTCTGCGGCTTTTTCCAACCATTCAAGTCCTTGGCCAGCCATATATAGGGCAATCATGGCGGTAGTGTCGCCCTGCTCAGCTCGTTGTCGGCCTTGCTCAAGGACTTTCTCTTTCCACTCCGCGGCGTCATGCGCGCAATTGGTTAAAAAAGTGCAGAGGTCCTGGGCTTTGCTAAGGCGCAGCATGGCGTAGAGATTGCCCTGATTAGCCGCTGCGGTGTACCACTTTGCAGCCTCTGGTGTCATGTAGCGATTGCTTAGACGTAGAGTTTCACCAAGGTAATATTGGGCTTCTTGGTTTCCAGCTGCGGCAGCAATTTTGAAAAATGGTTGTGAGTCGTACCAATCACTCTGCTGGTACAGAACTAATCCTTTCTCGAGAGCTTTCTCTTTCTCTAATGTTGCATTTGCCCATGTGAGGCTGCTGAGTGTCAAATATATTACTAAGAATTGCTTGATGGCTGTTTTAATCAAGACTCGGCCCTCGATATGTAATGGAGGAAAAAGGGGACAGATTTATTTTCCTATTTTCCAACATCTACCTTCGGCCTCCCCTGACCTCTCTGCTCAATTCGCAGCCCTGTAATCCGTTCGATCTCATCAATAAATCGGCTGCTGCCCGTTAATTGCCCGCGCTGTAGTGCCTCTCGAATCAGACCGGCTTCCTCTAAAGACACAGCCTGCTTGACATAGGATTCGTAACGCTCGCGCCGCTCCACCTGATCACGGCCCAACGCCATAAAGCAGGGATCTGCATCCAGCCAATCACGGCTGCAACCCATGCCCAAACGTTCGCGGTAACTAGACCATGGATAGTCCCCCGCCTCTGCAGTCATGCGGGCACGCACCGGGTTGAGTTCGATATAGCGGGAGCAGGCGAGTAGGTAAATGTCGGTTTGCACGACACTGGACTTGTAGCGGCTTTCCCAAAGAGTCCCGTTGCGCCCCTCCAGACGGTTGCGATAGCGTGTGGCCCTTGCTGCCAGGGCCTTCATCAACTGCCCAAGCCCGGCCACTAAGTCACCCGGAGCCAGCAGCAGGTGAACATGATTGGTCATCAGGCAGTAGGCATAGACCTTTACGCCGAATACATCCTTGAGCTCACGAAGATCACCCAGATAGCGCTGGTAGTCTTCTTCCGCCGCAAATACCACCTGCCGATTGTGCCCACGCTGAACTACATGATGCGGATAGTTAGGCAACACAATACGCCCCATCCTTGGCATGTCTTTTCCTCCATCCATGGAAGACTTCAGCTTAGTCGACCATATACATAGTCAGAAAATAAATCTGTCCCCTTTTTCCTCAGATCTAAAATCCATACACAGGTACGAAGTAGGAGAGAGGAGGATACGTTGACTCCCAGGTGTTAGCGAATTCTATGGCTTTTTTGATTTGATCAGGTGGTACGGTTGAATTGAGTTCAGCTATCTTTTTTTGTGCATATTCAGGTGCTATGCCACCGCCATTAAGTTTAGATAATAAATAGAATAGGCCGTAGCCCTTTACATAGTCCTTCTCAAATCCGAAGGACTTTGGAGTCTGGGCGGAGTGTGCCGCATAAGAGTAGACGGCATCAATGTGTCCGCTTTGGGCCGCTTTAATAATCCACTTGCGAACTTCTGCATGGTTGCCTGCCTCTGAAAAATATCTAATATATGAAAGCATGCTAGGTGGATAGCCTCCCTCCGCGGAGGCCTTGAGTAGCGCCTTGATAGTTTCTTCACGTTTTCCAGGAATCAGAAACCATCCATTGCCGTCGCTGTATAGCTCAGCTAGCAGATACTGGGCGTAATGGTCATTTGAGTTTGCCGCCTTTTCTAACCAGGCAAATCCTTGGTCAGCCATATACAGCGCAATCATGGCGGCGGCGTCGCCCTGCTCGGCTCGCTGACGGCCTTGCTCAATAACTTTCTCCCTCCAATCAGTGGCATCATGTGCGCAATCGGTTAAAAAAGTGCATAGGTCCTGAGTGTTGCTGAGGCGCAGCATGGCGTAGAGATTGCCTTGATTGGCTGCTGCGATGTACCACTTTGCTGCTTCTGGCGTCATAAAGCGGTTGCTTAAGCGTAGAGCTTCCCCAAGATAATACTGGGAGTCTTGGTCGCCGGCTATTGCAGCAATTTTTAGAAACGTCTGTGAATCGTACCAATCGCTCTGTTGATATAGTACTATGCCTTGATCCCGAGATTTCTTTTGCTCAGGTGTCAAATCAGCCCAGGCATAGCTACTAAGCGATAAGCAGATTAATAAAATTTTTATACTTATTTTCCTAATCAAGGCTGGGGCCTCTGTATATTATTTTAGGCATGGGTGCGATAGTTACTGATCCAATGGCTATGAGTGCTTTGTGTTCTGTTTCATGATGGCAATAATTGTTTAGCCTGGCGCCCAAGTGCTCTACGTGCTTCTTGTAATTGGCTCGCACTTCATTATTAATTATGACGTCGGCCTTTACAGGCTCAGACATAAATCGATTTAGCTCATAGTGCGCCAGACAATAGGCTTTGCCTGCATCTATTGAGCGGGCCCCATCACGATTCATTCGCATCAGGGTCTCCTCAAAGGTCTGTCTGGCATTTGCCTTACCGCGAACCCATCCTAGGCAGCGCTCCACGGCTTGTTGTTGCCACAGGTGAACCTGGGTTGCACTGAAACTACTGTCAGCACGTTCGGGTTTAAAAGATTTAGGTGTGTCAATCAAGGTCAATAACAATGGCCCCAAAGCGTCTGGTGCCAGATTGCATACCCATTGGCTTAGGACTTCCTGATTCTTATCCATCACCAGGGTGTAGGCGATTTGTCCGCCACGCCCGCCGCTGGTCAGCGACTGATAAAGCCCTTTGAGCAGCCCATAGCCGCGAATGGTATTGGTCAGGTAAAGCATGGCCACATCCATGCCCAGGGCGCCGAACAGGCTGAGCTGGCGAATCAGGTGCATGGCGTCGCCCTCTACCCACTCCAGATCGCGGTAGCCGTTGGCGGCGCGTTCGCGGTGCAGCAGGTCTAGCAGGGCGATGACGCTTTCGTAGCCGATTTCCAGAGAGGCAGAGCCTTTGGCGCCGGCGCCCCAGACTAGGCTGGCCTCCAGCGTGAGAATGAAGCGCCCGTTTTTGGCGGACAGATTGAACTTGCCCTTGCCCTGTAAGCCTGCCGCCACGGCGGCTTCCAGATCCAGTTTGGCCAAGGTGCGCCAGCCCTGCGGGTTGGCTCGCCCCGGCACGGGCGGCGGCGGCAGTACGCTGGGGGGCGGGCACCATTGCAACTCGCCACTGAGTTTGCAGCCGGCCTGGGCGCCGACGAAAAGGTCGAATTTGGCCAGCTCCGCGCTGCCTTTAGCGGTATCGACACCAGACAGACTGCTGTAGCCGGTCTTTTGGTCCAGCGACAGCTCGCGGGCGAGCACCAGGCTGGCACCGGCAAAGCCCCAGGCCTTGGCTACCAGGTTGGCGGACAGTTTGCCGAACTCGAAGGTGCGTAGGCTGCCGTCATGGGTTTGGTAATCCAGGCGTATGGGCTGTGCTGTTTCGCGTATAGGCAGTTGCAGATCGAAGAGGGTGACTTCCCCACGCCAGGCGGCCACTTCGAGGCTGGTTTCGACGGAGGCCAGCTGCGGCCCGCCGTTCCATTGCGGGCCTTCCAGCGTGGCTGACTGGTGCAGTTTGGCACCTTCCGGCAGCAGGCAGCGGAGCATCTGTGCCTGGGAACTGTTGTCGAACAGCATCAGGCTGCGTAGCTGGCTGTCCTCGAAGATCATGGCTTGCAGCGTCTTGCCCCAGCGCTGCTTGATGCTGCCGTCCTGCAGGCTCTTGACCCGAATGCCTCGGGCATCGAGGGCCTCGAAGAAAGGCTCCGGCTGAAAAAGCCCGACTTCGTCGAACCATGGGCCATTCTCGCTCAAGGGCATGGCGCCTTCTAGGGCGAGCCAGTCGCTGAATGCGGCGTCGGTATCGGCCTGTTTGGCGATGGGTTTGGGCAGCGCCTTAAGGTCTGTCAGTGCTTCGCTGAGCAAGCCAGCGCCCTGCCTGGCCAGATCCTTCAGGCTGATGTGGGTCAGCGCGCTGGACACCGAGGAGAGGCTGAACTCGCGTAGCGGAATATTGGTCTTGGCCAGGCGCTCGAGCGGCTTGGGCTGATAGCGCTCCGGCTCCCAGAGCAACATGCGCGGCGGTAAAAGGCTCCGAACACGGAGTTCCGCCTTGCTGCGTATTTCGTTGGCCTCATCATTGAGGTTGTACCACTGTGCTTGCAGGTCACTGAACAGCATGCCTGGCGGGGCCGCATTCTCGGCGGTGGCAGATGTCCACTCGTGGTAGCGATCTTCGATCTTGGTTTCGAGCGACGCACGTTTTTTGAGGTGTTTGATGTAGGCCTGGAAGTCCTCTGTCCCCTGATATTGATCATCCGGGCTGAGGGCGAACTCTGCGACGGCAATGCCGCATTCGGCAAGCTCGACGATGGCGTTGATGTAGGGGGCCATCAGGCCTTCGAGTTCGAGTATGTTCCGGCGTACGCCGAGCAGTGCCCTGGCGTCCACCTCGCCGCGCTGGGTCAGGGTTTGATGCAGGGTCTTGTAGTCGCGCAGGTGTTCCCAGGCCGTGGCTACCTTGCGGTTGCCCGGGTCGAACATCTCGAAGCCGTGGGCGAGTGCCTTGTTGCGCTCGCTGATGTAGCGATCGACCGCATCGCGGGCCTGCAAAGCCCGAGGTGTATAGAAAGTCCCGTTTTCGCGGATATAGCCCAGCTCCTCGGCCCTGCGATAGGCGATGGTCTCCAGCTCTGCAATGTGCTGCTCAAGCTCTACGCTGCGCTGTTTGCTATGGAACAGTTCGCGCTCCTTGCGGGCTGCGGTATCGAAATCCCCTTTGCTGCGTGCTTCTTTCCAGGCCTCGCGAGCTTTCTCCTGGGCTTCCCTTTCCTGCGTTAGCGCCTCTTTGGTTTCCAGATAACGACGACGTCCGCCAGGCGCATCGTCGCTAGCATCGAGGAATGACTCGGGGCCTGGTGTGAGGAAGTAGTCGAGCAGGCCTGCATCGGCGATGCCGCTCATGCGCTCGGCTCTGTCGGCCTTGATGGCGACTTTCTCTCGCAGGGTTGTGGAGGCCTCGTCGAGTTTTTCTTTCAGGCGCTTGGGTATGAACCAGAAGCGACGTTGCCCCGTGACGTACAGGATGTCGTCATAGAGAGGGCTGCATACGGGCTTCTGGTCCGACCAGAAGTCTTCGCCATCTATAAATGGCGAGTCGGGCTCCGCGGGCAGCGCTACCGGTGCTAGTGCTTCCTTGCTTTGGGGGGCTGACGTTCCTGTCATCTCATGCTTCCAGAATTTGCACTTTCTTGTAGGGGGGCATGTTGGCGCGTAGCAACTCCATGACTTCGCTACTCTCGTTCCAACGGGCGTTGCCGAGCATTGGTAGTAGGCGCTGCAAATGTCGACCTTCCTCGATGCCGTGTTTGGTGAGCAACTGCAGGTTATCGATCACTAAGGGCAGCGCCGTATCGGAGATTGGCGAGCCTTGCGTTTGGCTATTGATCCAGTACCACCACCTTGCGAGTTTGAAGGCTTCCAATGTTTCGCTGGTTACTTTTGGCGTTTGGGCTGTGGCGCCTGGGATCTCGTTGGGCGCAGGCCAGACGCGCCAGGAGCCTGCTGCAGCAGTCGCAGGCGGCGTGTAGACACGCGACCATGGCCCATAGAGTGCCGCATCCGGCCAGGTCAGGGCCCATGCGGCCCAAAAGGCAGGGTCGTAGTAACGAGCCAAACTGAAGCCTCGTTCAGGGTCAGCCACTTTGAGTAAATGGCGGGCTTGTTGCAGAGCCGCATCTGTATTCATTGTTTCCAGCGCTATGCCGCTGCGTCTGTCGCTGCATATTCGGGCTGCGAGACTGGCAGCTGCGCTGCGCGCGTAGGTGACAATCCAGATCGGGCCATGGTCTTGCAGGGATGAGAACTCGGTTCCCTGGAGGAGCAGCTCTATCTTGGGTATTTCACTGAGGCTATAAAGTCTTGTCAGGACATCGGGCTGCCGAATCTGATCAATCAAGAAGCACAACGGCTGACCGGTTGTCCCCCCCATGCCCTCGACGCCAACCGTAGGCTGCTGAAGCATTTTTCTCAGCCATTCATGCATGGGCATACCTCCCTGGTACACGCGCCATTGGCTTGTTTGCCGCACAGTTTTGCCAGAGGTTCACCGGCACGGCTGACACGCTTGAATAGGTTCGGGAGGGCCGGCTGAGCAATCATGCCGGCGTTATCCGAATCCGCTGCCCAGGGGATTTTGGGCTTCAGGATATTGATACCCGAACTACTGCCCGGCCCGCCGCCGGAGTTGATCTTGACTACCGGGCCGGCCAGGGTGATGCCGCTGGCGTCGAGTTTGACGAAGCTGCCGGCGGCCTTGAAGGTAAGTTCGGCGCCGGCTTCAAGGACTACTTTCAGGCCGCTGGACAGGTGGATTTCGTTGCCGGCTTCGATGAACTGGCCGGTGCCGATCTTCACGTGCTGGTTGTTGGTTACGGTGAGGTGGTCGTTGGCGCGGATCTCCACCTTGCGGTCGGCGTGGGTGGTGCGGTGCTCTTCGGCTTTCAGCTCGGTGTAGCTGTTGGCTTCGACGGTGTCGTGGCGTTCGTGGCCGATGCGGATCTTCTGGTCGTTTTCGACGTTTTCGTCCCAGTCTTTCTGCGCGTGCAGGTAGATCTGTTCCTGGCCTTTGCGGTCTTCGATGCGCAGCTCGTTGTAGCCACCGCCGCCGGGCGAGCTGAGGGTTTTGAATGCCGTGCGGGTCTTGTTCGCTGGCAGGTCGTAGGGCACCACGTGTTCGGCGTGGTACAGGCAGCCGGTGAGCAGCGGTTGGTCGGGGTCGCCTTCGAGGAAGGTGATCAGCACTTCCATACCGACTCGTGGGATGGCGATGCCGCCGTAGCGGTCGCCGGCCCAGCTGCTGGAGACGCGCAGCCAGCAGCTGGTTTTGTCGTCCGCCTGGCCTTCGCGATCCCAATGGAACTGTACTTTCACCCGACCGTACTGGTCGCAGTGGATTTCTTCACCCTTGGGGCCGGTGACCACGGCGCTCTGGCTGCCGAGTATGCGCGGCTTGGGGTGGTTCAGCGGCGGGCGGTAGGGGATGTCCCAGGGGGTGGCGTTGAAGTGGTTGCGGTAGCCTTGGTGGAAGTTGTCGGAGCTTTCGGAGATGCCTGGGAGACCCTCACCCCCGGCCCCTCTCCCGGGGGGAGAGGGGAGCGAGCCACCGAGGAAGCTGGTTACCGATTCTTCCAATACCTGTGGTTGCTTGCCTTCGTGGTGGATTTCGTTGAGCAGCCACAGCTGGTTCCAGTCGGCGCGCGGGTGGGCGGTCAGTTCGAGGAAGTGGCCGCTGAGCAGCATGGGCTGATCACTCTGGCCTTCGGCCAGTTGGTAGTCGGCGCGGTGGCGCTCCAGGGCGCGTTGCGACAGGTGCTTGCCGCGCGTACGGTCGGTGAAACGGCCGGGGTAGTCGTAGTCTTCCAGGTCCGGCTTGGTCTCGCCTTTATGGCTGGCCTCCAGTTGCAGGCGCGGCTTCTCGAAGTCGTAGTCGCGGCGGGTGACGCGGCTGGTGCGTGTGGCCAGGCGCAGGCCGAAGCGCTTGACCACCGGGTCATCGGCGACCAGGCCGGAGTCTTGCTGGTAGGCCACCGGGGCCAGGCGCGGAAAGGCGGTCTGGTCATCGGCGAACACCAGTACATGGCCGTTCTGGCTGTGCTGGAAGTGGTAGTGGATGCCTTCTTCCTCGCACAGGCGCTGGACGAAGTGCAGGTCGCTTTCGTCGTACTGCACGCAGTAGTCGCGCTTGGGGTGGCTGGCGTCGAGCTGGAATTTGTAGGCGCCCTGCATGATGCCGTGCTCCTGCAGGATGCTGGCGATGATCTCGGCCACGCTGAGCTGCTGGAAGATGCGCTGGTTGGTACGGTGCGCCAGGTAGGCCAGCTGCGGGCGCAGGATCAGCTGGTAGCGGGTCAGGCGCTTGCCGGATTCGCCACGGCCGGCCTGGTGGATGTAGGCGTGGATGCCATTGCCCTGGCTGGACAAGGCGAGAAAGGCGCGCTGGTGCAGCAGGCCCTGAAGATCGAGGTCGGGCTGTTCGCTGACCAGTTCCAGGGTGAAGACGAAGGGCTGGCTGAGGGCCTCGAAGCCTTTGAATTCGAGCACCTGCAAATCGTGCGCGACGCCGTCGATAGTCAGGCTGAAATGGGTCTGATTGGCTGGGGCGAACATCCGTTGTTCCTTCTGCCGAAATGGCATCGGCCAGGAAGCCTGGCCGATGCGGGTATTGCGGTCTGCGTTCCTGCAGGCCCGGGCATTATCCGGGATGCGTCACGGGCGTGCCGTGACGCGGGGGGCAAAAATGCCCCTCTGCCCAGTCCTCCCCCATCAATGGGGGAGGGGGCTCGAGCTACAGCCCGAGCTGACACGGCCTTAGGCGGAGATCGGCGAACGCCAGTCGTCCGAGCCGGAAGTGCCGGACACTTCGTGGGTCCAGACGATCTTGCGGTAGGTGAAGTAGACGTCTTCCAGGTGGGTGAAGTGGGCCATGCCCGGGTCCTGGCAGTTCGGCATGCGCGACTGTACGTCGACGATCACCGCGTCTTCCAGTTCGATGGTGTAGTAGTGCTCCTGGGTGCCGGTGGAGGAGGTGCGGTACCACTCGATGCGGCACTTGTTCAGGCGCTCGCCGGAAGTCAGCGAGTTGAAGATCAGCGGCGAGGACTTGTCGAACACCTTGGTGATCATCAGCGGCTTGTGCACGCGCTGGCCGGTCGGTTGGCCGGACTGCGGGTCACGCGGGATGATCACCTGGTGGTTGAAGGCCTGTACCAGCACCTGGTCTTCATGACCTTCCTGGAAAATGTTGCCGACCGAGTCCTCGGTGAAGGTGCCAGCGGTGATCAGACCTTGTTTGGTGCCTTCGAGGGTCATATACGCGGGTGTTGGCATGAGTGCGCTCCTTGCCTGGGTCATGGACCGTATCTGGTCCGGGAGCCGAGAAACGATCAAGAGCTGTGCCAGTATTTAAATATCTATATAAAACAATGAGTTAATATTTTCATCGAAAGACTGGAAAGCGGGCTTGCCAAACACCGCACAAAAAGCTGCGCAACAGTTTGCACAGCTCTGTGCAGAAAACGGCGCAGCAGGCGCAGAGCCAGGCGGGGCAGGCGCTGTAGCGCAGTGAGCGGGTGTCGGGTGCGCTACGTCTGTGCAGAAACTGGCGCAGTCAGTCCTGCCAGGAACGCCCTTGCAGTTCCAGCAGGCTCTGCGCCTGTTCCGGGCCGTCGCTGCCGGCCGGGTAGGGGCGTGGATTCTGGTAGTACTCCAGCCAGCCCTTGAGGATCGGGTCGACCCAGGCCCAGGCCGCTTCGACTTCGTCACGGCGCATGAACAGCGTCGAGTCGCCTTCGATCACGTCCAGCAGCAGGCGCTCGTAGGCGTCCCAACGGCGTTTCTGCGGGAACACCTGAGCCAGGTTGAGATCCAGCTCCATGGGCGTCAGGCGCATGCCTTTGCCTGGGTTCTTGCCCATCAGCTGCAGGCTGATGCGCTCCTCCGGCTGCAGGCGGATGACCAGGCGATTGGCCTGGCTGACCTCGAACAGCCGGTGTGGTACCGGCTTGAACTGGATGACGATTTCCGAGCACTTCCTGGCCATGCGCTTGCCGGTGCGCAGATAGAACGGCACGCCGGCCCAGCGCCAGTTGTCGATCTCCGCCTGTACGGCGACGAAGGTCTCGGTATCGCTGTCGTTGTCGACCTGTTTCTCGAAATAGTAGGCCGGCACTTCCTGCCCGCCGATCTTGCCGGCGGCATAGGTGCCACGCACGGTCTTGTCCTGCACGTCGAGGCCGCTGATGGGTTTCAGCGCTTCGAGGATCTTCACCTTCTCGTTGCGCACCGCCTCGGCATCGAAGCGCACCGGTGCTTCCATGGCCACCAGGCAGAGCAGTTGCAGCAGGTGGTTCTGCACCATGTCGCGCATGGCGCCGGCCTGGTCGTAGTAGGCGCCGCGGTTTTCCACGCCGAGGGTTTCGTTGACGCTGATCTGCACGTGGTCGATGTGCCCGGCCCGCCAGATCGGCTCGAACAGGGCATTGGCGAAGCGCAGCGCCATAAGGTTCTGCACCGTCTCCTTGCCCAGGTAGTGGTCGATGCGAAACACCTGCGCTTCGCTGAACACCGCACCGATAGCCGCGTTGATCTCCTGGGCCGATTCCAGCGAATGGCCGATCGGCTTTTCCAGGACGATGCGCGTGTTGTCGGCGGCCAGGCGCGCGATAGCCAGGTTCTCGGCAATCGGTTCGAACAGGTTCGGTGCAGTGGCCAGATAGTAGATGCGCCCGCGCTGGCAGCCACTCTCGCCGAGGAATTTGCTCAGACGGCCATATTCGGCGCTCTGCGATGCGTCCATGGCGAAGTAGTCGAGGCGTGCGGCGAAGCTGGCCCAGGTGTCATTGTCGAAGTCATGACGCGCCACCTGGGCACGGCAGCGGCGCTCGGCCAAGGCCTGGTAGGCGCTGCGCGTGAGCACATTGCGCGCTACGGCGAGGATGCGCATGTCGGCTGCCAGGCGGCCGTCGCGGTGCAGGTGGTAGAGCGCCGGCAGCAGCTTGTGCAGGGCCAGGTCGCCAGTGCCGCCAAAAACCAGCATGTCGCAGGGGGTGTTCAACAGGATGACTCCGGGTTTGCCTGTGCGGTGCAAGCGTTCATGTAGTATAACTACAAGGCCACTACAGCCTGATCATAACCGAGTCCCGCCCGTGAATCTGTTGCAGCATATCGCCCAGTCCCGCCATCTGCTTCGCAAGTCCGAACTCAAGGTCGCCGACTACGTCCTGCAGGACCCTTCGGCGGTGATGCACAGCTCCATGGCCGACCTGGCTCACGAAGTGGGCATCAGCGAGCCGACCATCGTGCGCTTCTGTCGCGCCATTGGTTGCACCGGTTACCAGGACCTCAAGTTGCGCCTGGCGCAGAGCCTGGCGGCGGGGGCCAGCTTCGGCCAGTTCGCGATTCAGGAAGACGACTCGGTCAGCGAGTTCAGCCTGAAGATTTTCGACACCACCCTGCACACTCTGATGGAAGTACGCGAGCGCCTCGACACCCAGGCCCTGCAGAAAGCGATCAACGCCATCGCCAATGCCAAGCGCATCGAGTTCTACGGTTTTGGTGCTTCCGGTGCGGTGGCGGCAGATGCCCAGCACAAGTTCTTCCGCCTGCTGCTGACGGCTGCCGCCTACTCAGACCCGCACATGCAGGCGATGAGCGCGGTAACCCTCAAGCCCACCGATGTGGCCATCTGCATTTCCCAGTCCGGGCGCTCCAAGGACCTGCTGATCACCGCCAATCTGGTGCGCGAGTCCGGCGCCACGCTGATCACCTTGTGCCCTGGGCAAACGCCGCTGGCCGACCTGGCCGACGTCAACCTGGCCATCGACGTGCAGGAAGACACCGAAATCTACACCCCGCTGACCTCGCGCATCGCCCATCTGGTGGTGATCGACGTGTTGGCCATGGGCGTGGCCATGGCTCGCGGCCCGGATCTGGTCAACCACCTGAAGAGCGTCAAACGCAGCTTGCGCAGCCTGCGCTTGTCACCCAAGTCGGTGCGCAGCGCCGAGGACTGAGGCGCACTTGGTGGAAAACGCTGCGCGGTTTTCCACGGGGTGGCCATCCACCCTACGTGGGCTTCGAGCATTTACAGATCCTGTTATTAAGCACAACCCTTTGTAGGAGCCAGCTTGCTAGCGATCAGCGGGACGCTGTCTGCCAATCGCCAGCAAGCTGGCTCCTACAGGATCAGGCCTCAGGCGCCAGGCGTCACCCGATCTTCACCATCCTGTCGGCAAACCGTCATGGCTCCCCCGCATGCTGATGTTCCCCGCATCCGCACTGGAGTCGTGCCATGTCCCGCCATCACGCTGACCAGCAACATTCCGCCAGCCGCACCCGCCGCCAGCAGGAAGACCTTCGTCGCATGCAGTTTCGCCGGGCGATCGAAGATTATTCGGAGCAGCGCCGGCTGACTCAGGAGGTCGCCGATTTCCCCGAGCTGATCGCCGCCAACTACCTGACTACACGGCAGTCTGCGCAGCCGCGAAGCGCTCGCCCAGCGCGCTGATCTGCGCTCGCTCTGCCCGAATGAAGTCGAGAAACGCCTGCGCTACCGGCGACAGGCGTTTGCCACGGTTATGCACCACGCACCAGCTGCGTAGCAGCGGCAGTTCCTCGACCGGCAGTTCGCGCAGTAGGCCGGCAGCCAGTTCCAGGCGCACGGCATGACGCGGCAGCAAGGCCAGGCCGAGGCCGGCGATCACCGCCTCCACTTGCGATTCCGTCGAACCGATCTCAATGGTCTGGGCGAAGTGCGCGCGCTTCTGGTGGCAGTACTCTTCGCAGGCCTTGCGTGTACCTGAACCGGGCTCGCGTACCAGCAGGTGGAAGCCGCTCAGATCGCTCAGGCGCAGGCGCTCCACTGCACACAGAGGATGCGTCGGCGGCGCCACGGCGACTATCGGGTTGTTGAAGAACGGGAAGAAATCCAGCGCCAGCTCGCTGGGTACCTGCGACATGATCAGCAGGTCGTCGCGGCTCGCCGACAGGCGTTTGACGGCCTGCGCGTGGTTGACCACCACCAGTTGCAGGCTGACTTCCGGGTGTTGCGCGCGGAACGCAGCGAACAGGTGCGGCACCAGGTACTTGGCACTGGACTCAACGGCCAGGTTGAGCTGGCCTTGCAGCGAGCCCTGCAGGTCGGAGAGCTGCATGTCGAGGCTCTCCAGGCGACCGAATACGTCTTCGCTGGCTTTCAGCAGCGCCTCGGCGGCTGGAGTCAGGTAGAGCTTCTTGGCTACGTAGTCGAACAGCGGCTGATCGATCAGCTCTTCCAACTGACGAATCTGCAGGCTCACGGCCGGTTGGGTGAGGGCCATTTCTTCCGCGGCGCGACTGTAGGAGCGGCTTTCACAGACGGCGCGGAAAATCTGCAGTTGCCGAAATGTAATGCGCATCAATGACTTACGCATAATTAGGGCCCGCCAATAAGACTGATTCGCTCAACTATAAGTCTTTGCTAATGGCTAGCCCAACAAATATTGATTTTGGTTAATTTCCGCAGCGGCGTAGGGTAAATGACAGACCGCTACACGGCGTACGGTCACCCGTCGACCGCTCTATAGCGGCCGTTTGTTCACGTGATCGAGGAACCAGGCTCGTGATCAAGAAAATCCTCATTGCCAACCGGGGCGAGATTGCCGTGCGTATCGTGCGTGCCTGCGCCGAGATGGGCATTCGCTCGGTGGCGGTCTATTCCGAAGCAGACCGCCACGCGCTGCACGTCAAGCGCGCCGACGAGGCCCATAGCATCGGTGACGACCCGCTGGCCGGTTACCTGAACCCGCGCAAGCTGGTCAATCTGGCGGTGGAAACCGGCTGTGACGCGCTGCATCCGGGTTATGGCTTTCTGTCCGAAAACGCCGAGCTGGCCGATATCTGCGCCGAGCGCGGAATCAAGTTCATTGGTCCGTCGGCCGAAGTGATCCGCCGCATGGGCGACAAGACCGAGGCGCGGCGTAGCATGATCGCCGCCGGCGTGCCCTGCACCCCCGGCACCGAGGGCAACGTGGCGGATATCGCCGAAGCCCTGCGCGAAGGTGATCGCATCGGCTACCCGGTGATGCTCAAGGCCACCAACGGCGGCGGTGGGCGTGGCATCCGCCGCTGCAACAGCCGCGAGGAGCTGGAACAGGCTTACCCACGGGTGATCTCCGAGGCGACCAAGGCCTTCGGTCGTGCCGAAGTGTTCCTGGAAAAGTGCATCGTCAACCCGAAGCACATCGAAGCGCAGATCCTCGCCGACAGCTTCGGCAACACCGTGCACCTGTACGAGCGCGACTGCTCGATCCAGCGGCGTAACCAGAAGCTGATCGAGATCGCCCCCAGCCCGCAGCTGACCCCCGAGCAGCGCGCTTATATCGGCGACTTGTCGGTGCGCGCGGCCAAGGCGGTGGGTTACGAGAACGCCGGCACCGTGGAGTTCCTGCTCGCCGAGGGCGAGGTGTACTTCATGGAGATGAACACCCGGGTGCAGGTGGAGCACACCATCACCGAGGAAATTACCGGCATCGATATCGTTCGCGAGCAGATTCGCATCGCCTCGGGCCTGGAGCTGTCGATCAAGCAGGAAGACATCCAGTACCGCGGCTTTGCCCTGCAGTTCCGGATCAACGCCGAAGACCCGAAGAACAACTTCCTGCCGTCCTTCGGCAAGATCACCCGCTACTACGCGCCCGGCGGCCCCGGTGTGCGTACGGACACGGCGATCTACACCGGCTACACCATCCCGCCGTACTACGACTCCATGTGCCTCAAGCTGGTCGTCTGGGCGCTGACCTGGGAGGAGGCCATGGATCGCGGCCTGCGCGCGCTGGATGACATGCGCGTGCAGGGGGTGAAGACCACCGCAGCCTATTACCAGGAAATCCTGCGCAACCCCGAGTTCCGCAGCGGTCAGTTCAACACCAGCTTCGTCGAGGCCCATCCGGAACTGACCCAGTACTCGATCAAGCGCAACCCGTCGCACCTGGCCATCGCCATCGCCACCGCCATTGCCGCCCACGCCGGCCTGTAGGGGAAGGATTCAGATCATGAGCAAGACCAAGAAAATCACCGTCACCGACACCATCCTGCGCGACGCCCACCAGTCGATCATCGCCACCCGCATGCGCACCGAAGACATGTTGCCGATCTGCGGCAAGCTTGATCAGGTCGGCTACTGGTCCCTGGAAGTCTGGGGTGGCGCCACCTTCGACGCCTGCGTGCGCTTCCTCAAGGAAGACCCGTGGGAGCGCCTGCGCCAGCTCAAGGCGGCGCTGCCCAACACCCGCCTGCAGATGCTCCTGCGCGGGCAGAACCTGCTCGGCTACCGCCACTACAGCGACGACGTGGTGCGCGCCTTCGTCGCCAAGGCGGCGGTCAACGGCATCGACGTGTTCCGCATCTTCGACGCGATGAACGACGTGCGTAACCTGCGCGTGGCCATCGAGGCGGTGAAGGCCGCCGGCAAGCACGCTCAGGGCACCATCGCCTACACCACCAGCCCGGTGCACACCGTAGCCGCCTTCGTCGAGCAGGCCAAGGCCATGCAGGCCATGGGCATCGATTCCATCGCCATCAAGGACATGGCCGGGCTGCTGACCCCTTACTCGACCTTCGAGCTGGTCAAGGCGCTCAAGGCCGAGGTCGATCTGCCGGTGTTCGTGCACAGCCATGACACCGCCGGCATGGGGTCGATGTGCCAGCTCAAGGCCATCGAAGCAGGCGCCGACCATATCGACACTGCCATCTCCAGCTTCGCCTGGGGCACCAGCCATCCGGGGACCGAGTCGATGGTCGCCGCCCTGCGTGGCAGCGAGTTCGACACCGGCCTGGACCTGGAGCTGATCCAGGAGATCGGCATGTACTTCCACGCCGTGCGCAAGAAGTACCACCAGTTCGAGAGCGAATTCACCGCAGTGGATACCCGCGTGCAGGTCAACCAGGTGCCGGGCGGGATGATGTCCAACCTGGCCAACCAGCTGAAGGAACAGGGCGCGCTGAACCGCATCAACGAGGTATTCGCCGAAATTCCGCGGGTGCGCGAAGACCTCGGCTTCCCGCCGCTGGTGACGCCGACCTCGCAGATCGTTGGCACCCAGGCGGTGTTCAACGTGCTGGCCGGCGAGCGCTACAAGACCATCACCAACGAGGTGAAGCTGTACCTGCAGGGCCGTTACGGCCTGGCCCCGGCCAAGGTCAACGAGCAGCTGCGCAAGCAGGCGATCGGCAGTGAAGAAGTCATCGAAGTGCGTCCGGCCGATCTGCTCAAGCCGGAAATGGCCAAGCTGCGCGAAGAAATCGGCACCTTGGCCAAGAGCGAAGAAGACGTGCTGACCTACGCCATGTTTCCGGATATCGGGCGCAAGTTCCTTGAAGAGCGCGCCGCCGGCACCCTGACCCCGGAAGTGCTGTTGCCAATTCCAGAAGCCGGCGGCGTAGCCCCGGTGGGTGGTGAAGGCGTGCCGACCGAGTTCGTGGTGGATGTGCATGGCGAAAGCTACCGCGTCGATATCACCGGTGTCGGCGTGAAGAGCGACGGCAAGCGCCACTTCTACCTGTCCATCGACGGCATGCCGGAAGAAGTGGTGTTCGAGCCGCTCAACGACTTCGTCGCCGGCAGCGGCGGCAAACGCAAGCAGGCCAGCGCGCCAGGCGATGTGTCCACCACCATGCCGGGCAATATCGTCGATGTGCTGGTCAAGGAGGGCGATCAGGTAAAAGCCGGCCAGGCCGTGCTGATCACCGAGGCGATGAAGATGGAGACCGAGGTGCAGGCGCCGATTGCCGGCACGGTCAAGGTTATTCACGTGGCCAAGGGTGACCGGGTCAACCCCGGCGACGTCCTCGTCGAAATCGAAGGTTAAGTCCCTGGGGCGCGCAAGCGCCCCTTTTTTTGTCTGCAGAAAGGAGGTGTTCGGTGGATCCGGTGGTGTTGTTCTTCGTCTTCGGTCTGGTCGCCGGATTGCTCAAGAGTGAGCTGAAGTTGCCGGCGGCGCTGTACGAGACGCTGTCGATCATGCTGCTGCTGGCGATCGGCCTGCACGGTGGTGTGGAGCTGGCCGAGCAGGCCAGCCTGCAGTTGCTCGGCCAGGCGGGTCTGGTACTGCTGCTGGGCATAGGCCTGCCATTGCTGGCCTTCACCCTGCTGCGCGGGCTGCGCTTTGACCGCGTCAATGCGGCAGCGGTGGCGGCGCACTATGGTTCGGTCAGTGCCGGTACTTTTGCCGTGGTGGTCGCTTACCTGGTGTCGCGTGATATCCATTTCGAGAGCTACATGCCGCTGTTTGTGGCGATTCTGGAAGTCCCGGCGATCCTGGTCGGTATCGTTCTGGCCAAGGGCATCAGCCGTAATACCCAATGGCGCGAGCTGGGCCGCGAGATTTTCCTCGGCAAGAGCATCATGCTGCTGCTCGGCGGCCTGGTGATTGGCGCCATCGCCGGCAAGGAAGCGATCAAGCCGCTGGAGCCGCTGTACACCAGCATGTTCAAGCCGGTGCTGGCGTTCTTCCTGCTGGAAATGGGCCTGATTGCTTCCGGCCAGCTCGGCGCGCTGAAGCAGTTCGGCCTGCGCCTGCTGACGTTTGCCCTGCTGATGCCACTGCTCGGCGCGCTGATTGGCGCCTTGCTGGCGCGGGGCATGGACCTGAGTCTGGGCGGCACGGCAATGCTCGCCACCCTGGCGGCCTCGGCGTCCTACATCGCCGTACCGGCAGCCCTGCGTCTGGCGTTGCCCGAGGCCAACCCGTCGCTGTCGCTAACGGCCTCGCTGGGCATTACTTTCCCGTTCAACATCCTGGTTGGCATACCGCTTTATCTGGCGCTGGCCGAACAGCTGATCGCCTGGGGACTTTGAGATGAACGTACATACTCGCACCTTGCTCACCGTGATTGGTGAAGCGGCGCTGGAAAAGAAACTGCTGGCCGACCTGGAAGCGCTTGGTGCCCCTGGCTGGACCGTGTCCGATGCGCGTGGTCGCGGCGGCCGCGGTGTGCGCAGTGCCGGTTGGGACACCGAAGGCAACATCCGCCTGGAAGTGATCTGCGCCCGCGAGCTGGCTGAACGCATCGCCGAACACCTGCAGCAGCGCTACTACGCCAACTACGCCATGGTCTGCTATCTGTCCGAAGTGCAGGTGCTGCGCCCGGAGAAGTTCTAACAGGGCGTCTCGCGCCAGCAAGAAAAAGGCGAGCCAATACTCTGATGCTGGTCACTTAAGCGCTTTGCTCCCCTCTCCCGTTTACGGGAGAGGGGCCGGGGGAGAGGGTTGGTCAGGTCATATATAGTGGTCAAGTGCGCCCCTCTCCCTAACCCTCTCCCACAAGTGGGAGAGGGGACTGTCCGTGTTGCCGGAAAGTCATAATTCCGTTGCAAGGCTGCTGCATGTGCCGCAAGAAAAACGCTGCTTTCCAAGAAGAGGAAAGCGGCGTTTTTCTTAAGTGAACAGCAATAGAGCCAATACCGACTTTGTTCGTATTGCTCGGACTCAGCGCCAGAACGGCTTGCTGATTTCGGCCTGGCGCTGATAGAGGCTGATGCCGGCATCGGCCAGCAGGCGCTCATCCAGTCGAGCCAGTTGATGGCGACTGATGATGCGGCGTTTCCACAGCAGCAGGGTGGCAATGACTTGCAGCGGCAGGTTACCGCGTACGTTCGAAGAGCTGTCTTGAAAGAGCGAGTCGGAACTGAGGGTACGTTCCATGGTGGTGCTTCCTTCCGCTTGTGGCGGGGTGAGAGTGTGTTCGTCTGGTAAGTATTTTCCTGACTAAGTGGTCGATTTTGTAGGCACAGCTGGATTAAATTGCAGGGCTATTCGTTAGTCGGCTTGGTAACTGTTCCGGTTCTATGCACACAACTGTACTGGTCATCAGTGAAAAGTCTGGAGTGCTGCATTTATGCCGCACTTTTATCTGTCCATGCTGAGCAGAGCGATAGATTCATGCAGGTACAGTTTTTCTGCTGCTCAGCATTCAACCGATCTGTTATTGCCGGCTGACGCTCTGTTTTTACCCGGGCACGGGTGTGGCGCCTCGGCGTAACGCCGCGTCTTGTTCCATGCTTGTGCCCGACTGTTCAGCAAGGAAATCGTCATGTCTGACCCGACCCAGCAATTTGCCAGCGACAACTATTCCGGTATCTGCCCGGAAGCCTGGGCCGCCATGGCCGAGGCCAACCAGGGCCACCAGCGCGCCTATGGCGAAGACCAGTGGACGGCGCGCGCCGCCGACCGCTTCCGCCAGCTGTTCGAGACCGATTGCGAAGTGTTCTTCGCCTTCAACGGCACGGCGGCCAATTCCCTGGCCCTGTCCAGCCTGTGCCAGAGCTACCACAGCGTGATTTGCTCGGAGACCGCCCATGTCGAGACCGACGAGTGCGGCGCGCCGGAGTTCTTTTCCAACGGCTCCAAGCTGCTCACCGCGCGCACCGAACAGGGCAAGCTGACCCCGGAGTCGATCCGCGAAGTGGCGCTCAAGCGCCAAGACATCCACTACCCGAAACCACGGGTGGTAACCCTGACCCAGGCCACCGAGGTCGGCACTGTCTACAGTCCGGATGAAGTGCGGGCCATCAGCCAGGTGTGCAAGGAGCTCGGCCTCAACCTGCACATGGATGGCGCGCGCTTCTCCAACGCCTGCGCCTTCCTTGGCTGCAGCCCGGCCGAGCTGACCTGGCAGGCCGGCGTCGATGTGCTGTGCTTCGGCGGCACCAAGAACGGTATGGCGGTGGGCGAGGCCATCCTGTTCTTCAACAAGGCCCTGGCTGAGGACTTCGATTACCGCTGCAAACAGGCCGGCCAACTGGCCTCGAAGATGCGCTACCTCTCGGCGCCCTGGGTCGGCCTGCTGCAGGACGACGCCTGGTTGCGCTATGCACACCACGCCAATCGCTGCGCCCGTCTGCTCGCCGAGCTGGTTAGCGATGTGCCGGGCGTCAGTCTGATGTTCTCGGTGCAGGCCAACGGCGTGTTTCTGCAGCTCAGCGAGGCGGCCATCGAACGCCTGCAAGGCTGGGGCTGGCGTTTCTACACCTTTATTGGTGCCGGTGGTGCGCGCTTTATGTGTTCCTGGGATACCGAAGAGGCGCGGGTGCGCGAACTGGCGACGGATATTCGCCGGGCCATGGCCTGAGACCGACGAAAGGCAGGGTGGAGTCGAACGGGGCTGACTATGTTTTTAGTCCCCCTTCCACTTTCCGCACGTCGGTGCCTTCATGGATATCAACAGTCTGTTTGAGCAGTTGCACAGTTTGCCCAGTATTCCCAAGGTCGCCCAGGACCTGATCCAGCAGTTCGACAACCCCAACACCAGCCTCGACAGCGTGGCGCGTAACATCAACCTCGACCCGGTAATTGCCGCCAAGGTTTTGCGTCTGGCCAACTCTGCGCGTTTTCGCGGCGCCCGCGAGGCCTCGAGTGTCGAGGATGCGGCGTCCCGCCTGGGCTTCAACACGCTGCGTACGCTGGTTCTGGCGTCTGCCGTGACCGGAGCGTTCAAGGCCGATTCTGGCTTCGACCTCAAGGGCTTCTGGCTACAGAGCTTTCAGGTCGCCAGCCTCTGTCGGCTGCTGGCCAAGGACCGTGGCGTGGCGGTCGAAACGGCATTCACCTGCGGCATGATGCATAACATCGGCGAACTACTGATCCAGACCGGAGCCCCTGAGCTGGCAGCGCGGCTTAACCGCAATGGCAAGTCCAACGCAGCTGGGCGCGTGGCACTGGAAACGCTGCAGCTGGGCTTCGGCTTCCCCGAAGTGGGTGCCGAGCTGGCGCGGCGCTGGCAGCTGCCCACCGTTATTCAGCAGGCGATTGCTCTGCAGGCTTGTCCGCATAAGGCGCCTCTCGACATGCCATTGCCGCGTCTGGTGGCTCAGGCGGTGCTGATCAGCGAAGCGCTGCATCAACACAATGGCGATCTCGACAAGACCCGCGCCGAACTGGACAGTCCGCTGTGCGAGGGCATTGATCTGGATACGCTGTTCGACAAGCTGCCCGAGATGCTGGAGGCCGACAAGGGCTTTGCCCAACTACTGGATTGAGCACAGCGGCGCTGGGACAACCTGTTGCATTTAGTTATTCCAGCGCCCCGGCTCATAGGAAAACACCGGCAGTGACCACGACCAGCGTAGTGCTGCCAGGCGCAGGCTAAGGCCGGCGGCGAAGGACGCCAACAGGTTGAGGTCATCGTTCACACCCAGGTGGCGAAGACCCAGGTAGAGCAGGGCGACCAGCAGCGAGACGCTGGCATACAGCTCCTCGCAGAGCACCAGCGGCGTGCGGTTGCACAGGATGTCGCGCAGGATGCCGCCGAAAATCCCCGTGGTGATACCAGCCATGACCACCACCGGCAGCGAATAACCCAGGTGCAGGGCGACGTTGCAGCCGATCACCGTGAAGGCGATCAGGCCCATGGCGTCGAGCAACAGGAACAGGCGGTGCAGGTGGTGCATGAAGCGCGCCACGAGCATGGTGAACAGGCCGGCGCAGATGGTCAGGTAGATGTAGGTCGGGTGCTGGGTCCAGGTCACCGGGAAGTTACCGAGCAGCATGTCACGCACGGTGCCGCCGCCCAGCGCGGTGATAAAGGCGATCAGGGCTCTGTCGTCAATGGGCAGGCTATTGCTGCTCGACCGGCACGGCTTCTTCCGCGGCCTCTTCCTCGGTTTCCGTGCAGATGCCGTTGGCGCCCTGCTTGCCGGTGTAGGACACCGTCGGCGCGCCACTGGCATTGAGGCTGACGGAGACGGTCATGCCTTCGCCCTTGGCCTCGAAGTACTGCTCGCTGAACTTGTGCAGGGTGGCCTGCTGGTCGTTGATATACACCGGGCCACCGGCTTCGGCGCGCACGTGGACATCGGTCGGGCAGGTGACGTCGAACTTCGGCAGGTTGGCGGCAGTGGCCGCCGTACTGGTGACGAGCAGGGCGGTAGCGATCAGCAAGTTTTTCATCAGGGTGCTCCTGGCGTGGCAGTCGGCAGAGGACGCCAGGGCCATGGCCGGCACGCGGCGTTCCTGACTGTTCACCTAAGCAGGCGCTATGGGGCTTGTCCAATGCCGGCGGGAGCTGCCGATAAGCTGCGCGCGCGCCCGTGTTTACTTCAGCAAGCCATCACTGGCAATTTGCTGAATATGCTCGTTGAGTGTGCTGCGCAGGCTGCGGTAGACAATCCCCAGCTCGAGCTGGCTGCGGCTGTTGTTGAAGGCCAATGGATAGCCAACGTTGCGGGCAATGTAATTGCGGCGCAGACCGATCAGTGGCGCAATCAACCAGAGTAAGCTTTTCGGTGCTTCGCCCCTGGGCAGTCGATCACTGATACCCACCGCAGCTACGTCCATCAGGGCGGCCATCTCGAGCAGTCGGGCGGTCTCGGCAACCACAATATAACGGCCGTTTGCACTTTCTTGGAGGGCTGCAGTGACGTGCGCCTGGGCCACATCACGTACATCTGCCAGGCCCATCCAGAGTCGCGGCACACCCTGGCGGAATGAGCCATTGAGAAACTGGGTGAGCATGCCAACACTGGTGGC
Source organism: uncultured Pseudomonas sp. (assembly GCA_964518735.1). Taxonomy (GTDB): domain Bacteria; phylum Pseudomonadota; class Gammaproteobacteria; order Pseudomonadales; family Pseudomonadaceae; genus Aquipseudomonas. The sequence continues at coordinate 180,393 of CAZFKQ010000008.1, read as the reverse complement.
ATCGGCGCGAGAAGACAGCGACGGGCCAAAGATAGCGCCCGGGTGAATGCTTACCATGTCCCAGCGCGTCTGCGCCTTTTGCATATTCCAGGCAGTCTGTTCGGCCATGGTTTTGGAATAGGCATAGGGGTTATGGCGAAGCGCGGTAATGGGATTTATATCGCTTTCTTGGACCGTTGGCGTCGGCCGCGATATGAGGTCTTTGGCGTCGTTAAACAGCGCCAGCACACTGCTGGTGAGCACCACGCGGCGGATCGATGGGCAACGATTGACCGCATTTAACACATTGCGAGTGCCCAGTACGGCGGGCTGTACCAGTTGCGCCTCGGGATCCGGGCAGTCTTCTAAAAAGTAGGGGGAGGCACAATGAATAACCGCCTCACAGCCCTGCATGGCCTGGTCAAAGCTGCCTTCAACCAGCAAGTCGGCTTCAAACAGGCGCAGCGTGCCGGGCAGGGAGGCCGCTAACTGTTGCAGGTGGGCAACTTTGCCTTGATCGTCCAGGCTGCGCACGCTGCCGTGCACCTGATGCCCTTGGCGCAGCAAGTGTTCGACCACCCACGAGGCCAGATAGCCGGCAGCGCCGGTGACGAGAATGCTTCGTTGGCTGCTATTCATGCGACTCACCTTGGGAGTTGTTGAGCACGCCAGTCGGCACGCCGCAGGGTAATTAAAGAGTCTCAGCAGACTGAGGTTCTGTGGACCGTATATGCCGAAAAATTCAGGCAAATCTTGTGCGGGCTGAACCCCTGGCAGCGAGTGCAGTGCGCTCTAACCGTGGCAGCCTTATGGGCGCAACAAGGGCTTTTGCAAGCGTTCAATGGCTGGTGACAGCTGATTCAACAAGACCTTGACCGGGTCTTCCTTACGCAGGGCAATGTTGAACTTTATAAAGGGAACATCTAGATAATCGTGCACCTGAATCTCTGCCAACGCTTTGCGAACCGTCGGTAGGTGGTGCCAGGGGATGGTCGGAAACAGGTGATGCTCGGCATGCAGCGTGAAGTGGTAGCACAGCACTGCAGATAGCCAGGTAGGTATATAGGTCGAGCGACTGACTGTTTGTTGCTCGTGCAGCGCCAAGGGGTCGGGGTGCTGTTTAGAGTCGAGTGGGTACAGGCCGGAGTGGTGGGTCAGGTTGATCACTTCGTACCACAGCAACCAGGCCAGAAAGATCGGGCCGAAGTAGGTCAGGTAATTCGACCAGCCAAACCATGCCACAGCCACCGCATGCGGTGCTCCTGCCACCAAGCATGAGAAGGCGACCCTGGCTGCCTGCTTGTATTGAGCTTCCCGCGCGAGTCGAAACGCACAGAACCACAGACTATTGACCATAAACGCCAGCGCCGGCACCGGCAGTCGCAGCACCCAAACCACCCGTAAAAGCGTTACGTAAAGACGCGAGTATTGTTTCTTCTGCTCAAAACTGACCAGACCAGAAGCGGAAGGATCCTTGTCGCGAATACCGACCCAGCGATGATGCTTGTAGTGGTTCTCACGCCACCCTTCCAGCGGCATGAGCCCAGGAATGCTGGTCAATAGACCGAACAGGGTGTTGAGCCAGCGGGTGCGGAACAAGCTGTGGTGCCCGCAATCATGCATCAGGACAAATAAGCGAAAAACGGATGTGCCAAGCACTATCTGCAGAGCAATAAAGCCGATTGACCAGGGTTGCAGCAGACTAAGCCCGTACAAGCCCCCCAAAAAAAGGCTGGCCTCGCCAACGACCATGGCTAGCCCTGTTGCGTCACGGGCTGTGAACAGGCCGTCTTTGGACATCTTCTGCCGCAGTGCACGGTATTGTTGGGGTGTCATAGGCGTATCTTGTCCGTGATCTCAGTGAAGGGCCATCTCAAAGCCAGGTCGCAGGGTGCTCAAAGAGCGGCCGTGCCAGGAGGATCGGGCATTGCTGAAAGCGAGCAGTTCCATGGCCATGCGTTGCAGGCGAAATCCTTTCAAACCTGCTTCTAGGGGGCTGCCGATGGGAACCATTAGGCTCATGAAGTGCAAGGGTTGAGCGCGTAGCTCGTTATAAATGCCACACAACAGGGCATTCAGCAGTGCGGGCTGGTCGTTTTCGACTTCCAGGTGCGTGAGATACACGAAATGGAAGCAGTCACCCTCTGCGGGTAACTTGGCAAAGCCTCGCAGGCGGGCTTCGGTGTTGTAGGCTAGGCGTAGCCATTGCATTTTGCCCTGGTACTTGATGACCCTAGAGCGGCGCAAGTGCGCTTCAGTATCCCAGGGGGCGGCACAGGCCAAAACACGCCCAGTGGCATCTTTGAGGATGAAAAAATCTGCCAGGCTCATGCCAGGCCATTGATCGAGTCGAGACTGAAACCAAGCGTCATCGACGACATAACCGAACAGGCGTTGTTGTTGTTGCTTGGCAAAAAACGCGATCAATGCTGCACGGTCCGACTCTTGTGCCCGTTGCACTCTGGAGTCATTGGGCATGCGCGCGCCAACAAACTGGATGGCGGTCATGTTGTAGGGCGTCATGACCTGGCCTACTGGCTGGCCCACGCGCTTGCTGTTTTGGTTGAGCAATGCGTTACGACCGCGTTGATTGCTGCTCAAGACGGCGCTGTACATCAGGTCAATGCCTTCATGCTCCTGCATAAAGGACATGAACTTATCGATTACCGCAGGGAATACCCGCGCGCCACGAAAGCCGTTTTCAATACGCAAATCGCAGGCATAGCCGACGCGGCGAATTTCATCGCCATACCATGCGTCGCGGGCCAAGATGCTGGCACAGCCAAACGCCGGCCGCCCTGCTTGCGTTGAGTCCTCCAGCATAACGCTGTAAGCCTGTGGGCTCTGCGCACGGTGCAGGGCAAAGAAATCGGGGTCGCGTTCCTCGGCCAGGCAAAGGTCAGCAGACATGTCCACGTCCCGGAACAAACCGCACAGGCGGGCGTTGTCCGCCGGCGTGGCTAAACGCATGCGCCAGCCATCCCCCTCATGGAGAATTTCAGGCATGCCAGAGGCGCTACTCATATCCAAAATACGACTGATCGGGTTATGGCTGGCGGTGCAGGTACCGTCTGCCCTTCTGCGTTCTTGCCATCGTTTTGCGCATGCTCGCGCAGTGATTCAATAAACAGATGCAGGGTGTCTGCGGGAGTGCTTTTGAAGTCGGCACTTTGCTCTTGCAGGCTCTTGCCCTGGTTCTCCATGATTTCAACGTCTTGTTGAATCACCTGGCGGGTATACCAGGGCATAAAGAGCCGAAAAAGCGCGTTGGCCACGCCGAACTTGTAGCAAATAAAGGTAAATACGGTGCTTTGGAATTCATTGATCGGTGTGCAGGTGCTGCTGATCACGAAGCCGCGCTCGTTGTCGCCGTAGGTGTAATCCACACGCGTGTTGTTGGGCATGTAGAAATTGTCGGTGTGCTGCATCGGCAGCCCTTTGGGGTTCAGTACCCGCTCGGTAAAGCCGATCGAGTCTTGGCCGTGATAGGTCACCAACACGCTGTCGGCCGTGCGTTCGACGGTGGAATCAACCTTTAGTTTTTTGCGATCGCGGAACCAGCCTTTGTGTACAAATACGGTGTGCGGCACATCCATGAAGTTTTCCACCAACGAGGTGACACCGTTGTTGAAGTGGGTCTTCATGTAATAGGTGCGCCAACCCGGCTCCTGGTAATGCGGCATCGGGAAGGGCGGGCGGTTTGCGTCTGGCTCACCGTCGCCCATCCAGATCCAAACCAGGCCGTACGCCTCTTGCGCATGGAATGCTTGCACCTTGCGATTGGGAAAGCTTTTGCCGTTTTCGCCCTCGGACGGCACATTCACGCACACGCCCTGATCGTCGAATGTCCAGCCGTGATAGGGGCATTTAATGCCCAATTCGGTGATGTCGCCCGGGCTCAAAAAAGTATTGCGGTGCAGGCAGCGGTCACGCAGGGCAACAGGCTCTTGCTGCCTGTTACGCCAGAGCACGATGCGTGTCTCCATGATCACCACGCTGAGCGGTTTCTTGGCTGAAACCTCGCTGGACTGGGCGGCCGCATACCAATAGTTTTTTAAGTCGCCACTGCGCTCGCGCATGCCGGTAGCGCCGGTTTGTCCGCTGCTGGCAGAGCCGCAGGGGCTCACGGGGTCGAGGGTGACAGCCGGAATAATAGTCATATCAGGACGTGTACTTTTTCAGTTGGCGACGAGCCCATTTGCGTGCCAGCTTGCCCACATAGTAGGTAGCCGTCTTGGCATCGATAGCGCCCAGGCAGCACAGCTCATCACCTACAGCGTGGCTAGGATTGCGTTCGACGAAGTAGCGGATATCTGGGTATGCCAATGCCGCCTCATCGATGGGCGCAACGCCTTCTTTGAGCTTGCCTGCTGGTGTGGCGAACTGCAGTACGCCCAGCTCAGGCTTCCAATCGTCGGCAAATTTCTCTCTGGAGAGCTGATCAATGATGCCCAGTACACGCTTTGGCGTGGGGCTGTCATAGCGTGGCCAATGGTTAGGACAGCCACGGCTGAACAGCAAATAGGTCTTGTAACCTTTGGAAATCAGGAACCAGTAGAGCGGCGTCATTGGATTTTTGGCTTTCAGGCCCATCAAAAACCGATAGAAGCCAGCCTGCAAAGCAGTCTGCCCCCAGTACGCTTCATTGATGATGGTGTCGCCTGAGTAGACGGCCATGTAGGGCTTGTTCGCGAAGTGGCGGCGCAACACCTGGATAGTTGAAAAGCCCTGGACACTGCGGTCACCGCTGTCGAACAAAATCAGCACAAACTGTTTTTCATTCAGGTCCGCAAGGAACTTTTCGCGACTGATGTCGGCGTAGTACCGGCTGAACACAGACCACATTTGCGCGACCGTGTCGCTGTCTAGGTCGCCGACAGCAACCCGTCGAGAGGCGAGCCTGCCGCTTGCTGCCCGCAACCCCATTTTGTCGAGAGGCAGGCTCTCTACCGTCAACGCGCTCGCTTTGCCCTGACCTTGCTCCAATCCCTGCATGGCACATTCTCCCTTCTAAAAATCAAGACTCCAGCCGCGCGACGCTAACAAAAGGCACGAAAATTGATGATCGTGATGGCGCCCAATAGGGGGCAATGATGTAACGGCTGGATGCGCAACTCAACATAAAACGTATCAAATATTCACAAATTCTTATGTAATCCCTACACTCGCGCCAAATGGACTTATTTTTGTTACTCAAATACTCATTTGCCATTAATTTGGCGGCAGTTTTTTGAGTTCCTCTCTCTGCAGGAGCACGTTATGTCAGCACTTCTAGTACTACCTCCGAATCAGGATGAGCATTTGGTAGACGATCTGGAAACTGCGCTGTTAGCCGCAGGGTCGGAGCGTAATAACCTTGATCGCAAGAACGTCCCTGCCGAACTGCTTGGCCGTGCCAATAACACTCGACTGGTATGGTTCACGCTGGTTGATTGGGCATGGATCGCCGTCTTCTGGGTGGCGATGACCTATTTACCCGCCTGGACCTATCCTTTGTGGGTAGTCTTGATTGCAGGGCGTATTCACTCTTTCGGGGTGATCCTGCATGACGCGGCGCACCAGTCGATCAAGCGCAAAAGCTGGCAGATTCGTATTGTCGAAATCTTCGCGGGCTATCCCATGGCCTCGACGCTCAACGCCATGCGCTATCACCATATTCGTCATCACCGCGACAGCGGCATGCCGACAGACCCCTACTTCAAACCAAAGGTGGCGGGTCGCCCTCTGATTTTTTTGCTGATCTGGGTACGGCATATCTTGCTGGTGCCGTTATGGATGATTCGCGGCCCCTATGGCCTGCTGGCCTATTTGATTCCAGGCATGCGCAACAGCTACGCACGGGTATTCCTGCAGGATAAGTCGGGCGAGGATTTGACCCACATGCGTGAGCTGATCGACTGCTGCAAAGCTGAACTAGGCCAGGTCATCGTGCATACGGGGCTGTTCACCTTTGCCTATTTCCAAGCAGAGACGGTGTTGTTTTATTACTTTATCCCGGCGTTGGTGGCGGCCTTGTTTGCCGGGCATCGGGTGTTGGTCGAGCACAATTACACCCCTGTAACAGACCGCCGTATGGAAACCATCATGCAGACCACGGTTGATCACAACCTGAGCTGGCTGGGTCGAGTATTTCTGGCTCCTCGCAACATTGGTTTTCACATAGCGCACCACTTGCACCCGCAAGTGGCACTGGAAAACCTGCCAAAGTTACGTCAGTGGTATTTGCAAAACCACCCGGAGGTCTATCCCAGTCATCGCACTGGTAACGGTCTGTGAGCAGTAACAAGCGTCCCGCAAAGTATGCGATTCCAGACGGGCTCAACGTGATCATTACCCTAGTCCAAGTTGCTGCAAGTCTGGCGTTGCTGGCTGGGGCGTCGTGGGCTTGGACCGCGGGTCATACTCTTTGGCTAGGCTTGGCCGCACTGCTGTTCTCGTTTGTTATGCAGACCGGTTTTTCGTTATTGCATGAAGCCGAGCACCGCAAGTTACACTCCAACAGGAGGATCAACGACGGTCTGGGGTTCATTTGCGCCACCCTGTTTCCTGGCAGCTATCAGTTGATGACGGTTGCCCATTTGAACCACCACAAAGTCAATCGCTCAGATGCCGAGTTGGTGGATTACATCAAACCCGGCGAAAGTGCGTTGTTAAAGTCGGTTCAGTACTACAGCTTTATCACGGGGTTGATCTGGCTGGCGGCCCCCCTGATGACCCTGTTTATTTGCCTGACGCCCAGTACTCTGCTCGCGCGAGCGTTTGCCAAGGGTGAAGATCACTGGTTATCTCGCTATCTCGCGTTCATCCAAAATTGTGGCGCCGGTAAAGCTCGCCAAGAAACCTGTGTGGGTCTGCTGCTGTGGTTCGTTGCCTGGCTGGCACTGGGGTTGACCTGGCAAGCCGTGGCCGTTTGCTACGCCGCCTTTGCCTTTTCATGGTCCAGCCAGCAGTACGTCTACCACGTGCGTACGCCGCGCCATTTGATTGAGGGCGCCTACGACCTCAAGCTCTGGTGGCCGCTGCAGTGGTTGTATCTGCACTTCAACTTTCACCTGAGCCATCATCGCGCAACCAATGTGCCGTGGCTGCACATGCCCAAACTGGTGCAGAGCGAACCGACACAAGGCTACCTGGAAACCTATCTCAAGCTCTGGGAACCGCCGCAGCCTGTCGAGCGCGCCTGGCCTGTAGATCATCAGGTTCGCGGCCCCTTAGTACCCAAGCAGGTACCTTGATATGGAGGCGAACTCGGCAGCGCAGCACCTGGGCAGCGCATTGATTTTCATCATGATGCTTGGCATGGGCATGTCCATGATGTGGGCAGACGTCAGGCGCGTAGTGGTTTACCCGCGGGCGGTAATGCTTGGCACCCTATGCCAGATGGTAATGCTGCCAGCAGTGGGTTGGTTGTTGCTCAACGTCTATCCGCAAGACCCCGCCATCGCCTGCGGCTTGATGATCCTGACCTTCTGCCCAGGCGGTGTCGGATCGAATATGTTTTCGCTGCTGGCCAAGGGAGACGCCGCCCTTTCCGTCACGCTGACTTTCGTCAGCAGCTGCCTGATCGTGCTGACCCTGCCGTTCTTGGTTAACGCTTCGCTGGTCCACTTTATGGGCGAGCAACTGAGCCAGACATTGCCCGTATGGGACACCTTTACCCGGTTGCTGACTCTGACCCTGCTGCCGATCGCGCTAGGCATGATGATTAAACGCCAATGGCCTGCACTGAGCGATAAATGTCTGCCCTACATCAAGCTAGGGGGCTTTGTCTTAATCTCGCTTCTGATCACCGGCTTGGTGCTCAAAGACTTCAGCAAGATGCTCGCCTACGCCCAGCGCGCCGGGGAAATCACCCTGTTGCTGGTTGTCAGCACCATGCTGCTGGGCTTTGTCATCGGCAGAATCAGTCGCTTGAACAAGCCGCAAAGCCGGACCATTGCCATTGAAGTTGGCATGCAAAACAGCGCCCTGGGTATTGTCATTGCGCAGATGATTGGCAACCCCGACATGACCATTGCACCGATCATCTACACCTTGATCGCCGCCCTGATCTGCTTCGGTCTGGTGTTCTCGAGCCAATGGCCTGCCTTCAAGCGCCCGCTGCTGCAACGTAAGGAGAGCTTATGAGCGTTGCTTTATGGGCCTTGCAAAGTGGCCACACGCTTAGCTTGCGCACTCAGGCCCGGCAACTACAACACAGCTTGCAAGACCCGCAGCAGGCGCAAATAGCGCGCTGGAGTCGTTTGCTGGAAGCCAACCAGAACAGCGCTTATGGCAAAGCCCATGGGTTTGCGGGCATTCACACGATCAAGGACTACCAAAAGCGCGTTCCCGTGGTTGACTACGATGCGTTGAGCCCCTGGATCGAGCGCATCGCTGCAGGTGAGCAGGGCGTGCTGACGCAAGCACCGGTGCGCATGCTCGAGCCCTCTGGTGGCTCCACTTCGACCAATAAGTTCATTCCCTATACCGATGACCTGTTGGCCGACTTTGCCAAGGCGACCAATCCCTGGCTTTACGATCTGTTCAGCCATACCGCGGGGCTCAAAGGCACGCAAAGCTATTGGTCGATTTCCTTGGCTAAGCAGGGCACGCGCCGCACCGAGGGCGGTGTGCCGATTGGTTTTGATGACGATACGCAATACTTCAGCCCGTTGATGCGTTGGGCGCTGAACAAAATGATGGCGGTACCCAATGCCGTGTCCAATGCCCCCGACATGGAAAGCTGGCGCCAACAGACGGCACGGCATCTGCTGCAAGCCGAAGATCTCGGCTTGATCTCGGTCTGGAGCCCTACGTTCATGTCCTTGCTGATGAGCCATATAAGCCAGAATCTGGATGCCTTGCTGGCTGACCTGCCGACCGCTCGTGCCAAGCGTATTCAGCAAGGCCTGGAGCGTGAGGGCCGTCTCTGTGGCGAGGCCATCTGGCCACGGCTCAAGCTGATCTCCTGCTGGACAGACAGCATTGCCAGCCAGTTCTTGCCCGAGTTGCAGCAGTGGTTTGTGCGCACACCGTTGCAAGGCAAAGGCTTGTTGGCGACCGAAGGCGTAGTTTCCGCGCCCTTGCTGCCCGAAGACGGTTCGGGCTGCCCCTTGGCGATCACCAGTCACTTTCTTGAATTCATCGACCTCGAGCATCCTGATCGTCTGCCTTGTCTGGCGCATGAGCTACGGGTCGGTGCTGTGTACAGCCCCATCCTCAGTACAGGCGGTGGTTTGTACCGCTATCACCTCAAAGATGTCGTGCACTGCGTCGGCATGGCGGGGCGTACACCGAGAGTGCGCTTTGCCGGCAAGCTAGACCGTGTCAGTGATTTATGCGGCGAAAAGATCCACGCCAATCAGGTCGAACAGGCTCTGGCACTGGTCCGGAACAAACTGGCCGTCGAGATACGCTTTGCCCTGCTGGCACCGGTGCATGGCGCGCCTCCCCACTATCGCTTGTTCTTGGAAAGTAGCGCTGACGCCGCACAGCGCGAGCAAATCGCCCAGGTGATCGAAAACTACCTGGCCAGCGGACACCATTACCGGACCTGCCGGGCCCTGGGGCAACTGGGTGCCATTCAAGTACAGTCAGTGATGCACGCCTGGCAAACTTTCCAGAGCACATTGACTGCGGCAGGGCAAAGGGCGGGCGATATCAAACCCACCTCGCTGGATGCCCGCCACGATTGGCTGAAGGCGTTTGCTTGATAACCAAGCGTACAGGCAGCCCAGTTCTTGCTGAGCATCTGTTTACGATCTTCTGAGTTAGAGCCAAGCAAGACGTAAGGAACAGAGCCTCAGCTTGATAGGGCTATGCCAGACCGGCTCAATGGCTAACGCTGATCAGATAAGGTTTTGCTTCCTCTCCCACAGCAGGGAGCAGCACGCTTAACGGCTTGGCATTAGTTCCTATGTCGGTCTTTTTTACCTGGCGGCGCAACGTTTGCCACCAACGCTCTGGGCTATTGCTGCGGGGCTTCTTCAGTCTCCTCGCACATGCCATTGGCTCCTTGCTTGCCGGTGTAGGACACCGTGGGCGAGCCGCTGCCCGTGAGGCTGACGGAGATGGTCACGTCTTCGCTTTTGGCCTCGTGGTACTGCTCGCTGAATTTGTGCAGGGTGGAAGTGATCAGCAGGGTTCTCATTAACAGGTTCCTGGCGTGGCCGTCGGCAGAGGACGCCAGGGCCATGGCCGGCACGCGGCGTTCCTGACTGTTCACCTAAGCAGGCGCTATGGGGCTTGTCCAACGTCGACGGGAGTTGCCGATAAGCTGCGCGGAACGGCATAACGGCATAACGGCACAACCGGCCCTGGGGCCGGTTGGTTTTCAGCTGTTGAGGCGGGCGTCATTCACCCGTCTTGATCTTGCTCCAGGTGCGGGTGCGCACGCGTTCGATCTTTTGTGGCAGCGGCTGCAGCACGTAAAGGGTTTTCTGTGCCTCGGCGGTCGGCGTCAGGTTGGAGTTGTCGCGGATCTCGGTGCCGACCAGCGGCGTGGCAGCCAGGTTGGGGTTCGGGTAGCCGAGGAAGTCGCTGATCGGCGCCACCACTTTCGGGTCGAGCAGGTTGTTGAGGAACTCGTGGGCTTCGGCGACGTTCTTCGCGCTGTTCGGGATGGCGAAGGAGTCGTACCACAGCGGCGCGCCTTCCTTGGGCAGGCGCCAGTCGACCACCACGCCGTTGCCGGCTTCCTTGGCGCGGTTGGCGAACTGGTAGAAGCTGCCGGAATAGCCGATGGCCACGCAGATGTCGCCGTTGGCGATGTCGGTCATGTACTTGGCCGAGTGGAAGTAGGCGACATAGGGACGGATCTTCAGCATCAGCTCGGCGGCCTTGTCATAGTCGCCGGGCTGCGCGCTGTTCGGGTCCAGGCCCAGGTAATGCAGGGCGATCGGCAGGATGTCGCCGGGCGAGTCGAGCATGGCCACGCCGCACTGCTTGAGCTTGCTGATGTTCTCTTCCTTGAAGATCAGGTCCCAGCTGTCCACTGGCGCGTTCTCGCCAAGCACGGCCTTGACCTTGGCCGGGTTGAAGCCGATCAGCACGGTGCCGTACATGTAGGGCACGGCGTACTGGTTGCCGGGGTCGTTGGCGCTCATCAGCTTGAGCAGGCCGGGGTCGAGGTTCTGCCAGTTGGGCAGCTTGGTCTTGTCCAGTTTCTGGTAGACGCCGGCCTTGATCTGGGTGTCGAGGAAGGTGTTGCTCGGCACCACCAGGTCATAGCCGGAGTTGCCGGCCAGGAGCTTGGCTTCGAGGGCTTCGTTGGACTCGTAGGTATCCCAGGTCAGCTGGATGCCGGTCTTCTGCTGAAAGTCCTTGGGCACCGACGGCAGCATGTAGTCGGCCCAGTTGTACACGCGCAGTTCGCGTTGTTCTGCCGCTTGCGCCTGCACCGCGCCGGTCAGCAGAGCGCTGCCGCAGAGGGTGGCACCAATCAGTTGCTGGAGTTTTTTCATCTTGTTCTCCTCATTGATGGCGCCTCAGGCGCCCTGAAAACCTTCGAGTACGTTGACCGCGTTGATACCGATTTCTGCCACCGCATAACCCCCTTCCATGACGAACAGGGTTGGTTTGCCGAGAGCGGCGATGCGTTGGCCCATGCGCAGGTAATCCGGGCTGTCGAGCTTGAAGCTGGAGATCGGATCGTCCTTGTAGGTGTCGACGCCGAGCGACACCAGCACGATGTCCGGAGCGTAGTCGGCAATGCGCTGGCAGGCCGTTTCCAGGGCTGCGCCCCAGGCATCCCAGGCGCTGCCGGCGGCCAGTGGCAGGTTGAGGTTGCAGCCGGCGCCGGCCCCCTCACCGGTTTCGTCGGCATAGCCGAGAAAGTGCGGGTACTCGAAGCTCGGGCTGCCGTGGATATTGGCGACGAACACGTCGGCACGCTCATAGAAGATCGATTGGGTGCCGTTGCCGTGGTGGTAGTCGACGTCGAGGATGGCCACCCGTGCGGCGGCCTGGTCGAGAAAGGCCTGGGCGGCGATGGCGACGTTGTTCAGGTAACAGTAGCCGCCCATCACATCGCTGCTGGCGTGGTGGCCCGGCGGACGACAGAGGGCGAAGGCGCTGCGTGCGCCGGCGGCGATTTCGCGCTGGGCGGTGAGGGCCACCTGGGCCGAGGTATAGGCGGCCTGCCAGGTGCCGGCGGTGATTGGCGCGAAGCAGTCGAAACTGTGGAAACCGTACTGGCCGTAGAGGTCATCCGGGCGCTTGGCACGCATATGCCGGGCCGGGAACACGCCGGGCAGGAAGTCGGCGCTGTTGCCCTGGGCGGCCCAACCGGCCCAGGCCTTCTGCAGAAACTCCAGATAGTCGGCGCTGTGGATACGGGCGATCGGCGCCAGGCCGAAGTCCTCTGGCGCATGCACTGCGCCGAGCTGCTGCGCCTTGACCCGGGCCAGCACGTGGTCGGCCCGCGCGGGCATCTCAAAACAGGGTTGCAGTTCGCCGCCGACCATCTCGCCCTGGGCGTGGTGCAGGCGATGGTCATCGCTGTAGAACGTCAGCATCTTGTTGTTCTCCTCTGGCGGGCTGGGCGCATTGTTGGCGCGGCAGCAGAGGCGAGAGAATGATAAGCCCGGCCAACAAAGGGATAATTCCGGCCATTGTGCGCCGTGACCTGACCGCCAGGGCCTTGCCGCGAGCAACGCGCGGCTGTGATGGCGCGGGGCTGGCGGGCGTCTATTTCGCCACCCGTACAGGCAAGAGGTCGAGCATGCAGGCGCTGTTGAACGAGATTCTGGATCAGGTACGACCGCTGCTCGGCCAGGGCAAAGTGGCCGACTACATTCCGGCGCTGGCCGAGGTGCCGGCCAACCAGCTGGGCATTGCCGTGTATGGCGTCGATGGCAGCCTGCACACTGCCGGGGATGCGACCACAGCGTTTTCCATCCAGAGCATTTCCAAGGTGTTCAGCCTGGTCCAGGCGATCCAGCATTCCGGCGAGGACATCTGGCAGCGCCTCGGCCACGAGCCCTCCGGCCAGCCGTTCAATTCGCTGGTGCAGCTGGAGTTCGAGCGCGGCCGGCCGCGCAATCCGTTCATCAATGCCGGCGCCCTGGTGATCTGCGATATCAACGAGTCGCGCTTCGCCGCCCCGGCGCTGTCCATGCGCGACTTCGCCCGCCGTCTGTCCGGCAACGCCCATGTGGTGGCGGATATGAAGGTGGCCGAGTCGGAATACCAGCACCGTGCGCGCAACGCGGCGGCGGCCTACCTGATGCAGGCCTTCGGCAACTTCCATAACGATGTCGAGACAGTGCTGCGCAGCTACTTCCACCACTGCGCGCTGGCCATGAACTGTGTCGACCTAGCCCGTGCCTGCGGCTTTCTGGCCAATCAGGGGTTGTGCACACACAGCGGTGAACAACTGCTGACGCCACGGCAGACCCAGCAGGTCAACGCGATCATGGCCACCAGCGGTCTGTATGACGAGGCCGGCAACTTCGCCTACCGCGTCGGTCTGCCGGGCAAAAGCGGCGTAGGTGGCGGCATCGTCGCGGTGGTGCCGGGGCGTTTCAGCGTCTGTGTGTGGTCGCCGGAGCTGAACCCGGCCGGTAACTCGCTAGCCGGCATGGCGGCGCTGGAGCTGCTCAGCGAGCGCATCGGCGGTTCGGTGTTCGCGCCCTTGGGCTGACCCGTAGGGCGGGTGCAACCCGCGCATCGCGCACGCGGGTTTCACCCGCTCTGCATGGAGGCCCTCACCCCCGCCCTCTCTCCCGGATGGGGAGGGGAGCGGAGGAGCCTTAGAACTGCGCCTGCCACTGGACGATCAGCGCGTGGTTCTGCGCATCGCTGCCCAGCTCGCCGCTGTAGCCCAGGCCCAGGCTCTGCTCGGCGCTCAGGCCGAGGTCGATGCCGGCCTCGACCAGCAGGCTGTTGCGGTCCAGTGCTGCGCCTTCGACGTTGAAGGCATTGCCGCCAGTGAGGAAGGACTGCCGTGCGCTGCTCTGCAGGTCGCCGTAGGTGTGGCGCCAGCCCAGGCTGGCGCGCGGGGTCAGACTCATGCCGTTGTCCAGGCTGCCGAGATGGGCGACGCGCACGCCGAAGGTAGTGCTGAAGTTGTCCTGGTCTTCTTCTTCCACGCGTAGTGCAGCGACGCCGCCTTTCTCGGTGTAGCTTTCGTGGCTGTAACGTTGGTAGCCGATGGCGACGAAGGGCTCGGCGAGCAGGCGACCATCGGCCAGCTGGTAGCCCAGCTCGGCGAAGGCCTGCTGGCTGTCGGCGTCGTAGTCGGCGCGCAGGTGGTCGTTAAAGCCGCTGAAGTCCACCTGGCGCTCGGCATCATTGCTGTGCCAGCTGTAGGCGGCGCCCAGGCGCAGGGCCAGCGGGCCGCTCTGGCGCTGGGCGTAGAGGCCCAGATGCAGGCTGTCGATGGCGTTCTCGGCGTCGTGGTCGGCGTCCACATCGGTGCGCCCGTAGCCGCCCAGCACACCGAGGCGCCAGGCGCCGTCCAGGGCCCAGTCGGCACCCAGCGCCGCGCCTGCAGTGTTCTGGCTGATATCGCCGCTGTCGCTGTCGAGCGTGCCGTGGCTGCCCAGGCCCTGCAGCCACAGGCGACCGGCAGCGTGTGGGTCATTGAGGTTGCGCGCGTCCTGCGGCACGCCGCTGGCGGCCAGTTGCGGGCCATCCGTGCGTAGCAGGGAGGCTTGCAGGTTGCCGCTGCCGCCCATCTGCTGCATGGCCGCGAGCATGCTGGCGCCGACCTGCGCGCCGCCGGCCAGGGTGGCGCTGGCGATGCTGGCGTTGCTGCTGCCGGCCAGCTGTTCCAGGCCGCTGCGGGCGTTGCTTTCATCGCTGCCGAGCAGGGTCTGGTAGAGCAGGCCATCGCCGCTGCCCTGGATGGCGTCGGCCACGTTGCGACCGTTGCCGCTGCTGGCCAGGTCGGCGAAGGCCAGGTCGTTGCGCAGCAGCTGCAGCTCGACGCTGTCGTCGTCGTAGCCCAGCTCAGGGGTGAGGAAGGCCAGGTTGCTGCTGACCGTGGCGAAGCGGCCGCTGATGCCGCCGTCGGCCTGCAGCACGCTGTACTGGCTCTGCCGTGGGTAATCGCCGCTGCCGGCGACTATCTGCAGGGTGGCGCCGGCAATGCTGGCGCTGCCGCCGACCGAGGTGGGCGTGTGGCTGCCATCGGCGGCCACGTCGAGCAGCAGTTGCGCGCCGCTGGCCAGGCTCAGGTCACCCTCGACCCGCCCGCCGCCGAAGCCGGCGCCGCTGGCTACCTGCACGTCGCCCTGGATACGTCCGAGGTTGCGCAGGCTGCCGCCAAGCACCTGCACGCCGCTGCTGAAGTCGTCACTGTCGAGGCTCCAGCTGCCTTGGGCGACCTGCAGCTGCTCGAAGCCGAACGTGTCGGCCAGGCTGCCACCGCTGGCGTCATCCAGCACCGCCAGGTCGTTGCCGGCGCCGCCGTTGACGCTGCCGATGAACTGGCTGCCGCCGAGCACGAACAGCTGGTCGTCGCCATCACCGAGGTCGACCGCCAGGCCGTTCTGGCCTTCGATCAGGCCGGCGTTGCTGAGGATGTCGGCGCCTGCGCCCATCTGCACGGCGGCTGCGGCGGTGGTGCTGCCGAGCTGGTCCACGCGGTTGCTGTCGGCGCCACCCCGGATCACCCCGCCGCTGCGGTTGATCAGCAGGTCGGCGTAGTCGCCCACCAGGCCGATGGCTGCCTCGTCGGCGCCGATGATGCTGCCGGCGTTGTCGATGCGCGCCACGCCGCCGTGGGCGGTTGCCGTGCCACGGCCGCTGGCTTCGACGCTGCCGTTGGCGCCGTCGTCGATGAGGATGCCCTTGGACTGGCCGAAGATGCTCGCCCCGGCGACGTTGATGAAGGTACCGCCGCCGGCCGCGATGCCGTCCGCGCCGTTGGGCTTGCCGCCGGAGTCGAAGCCGCCGGCGCCGAGGCCCTCGATGCGGCCGTGGTTCTCGACGTAGGCCAGACCGTCGATGTCGACACCGTCGCCATCGCCGTTGCTGGTGGTCAGGCCGAGGCCCTCGTGGTCGTAGACGTTGCCGGCGCCGGCGTAGCGGCCGCTGATCAGGCCGTAGTTGAACACCACGCCATGGCCGTCTAGGCCCACGCCGGAGCCGTTGTGGCCGATCAGGCTGCCGTCGGCGTAGTTGATCACCACCGGGTTGGCGATGCTCACGCCGCTGCTGGTGACGCCGTCGACCACTTTGGCGAAGACCACCCCGTTGCCGTCGGCGCTGGTGATGATCAGGCGCTCCACGCCAAGCAGGTCGGCATCGGCGTCAGCGGCAAGCGGGTCGCCGCCGTCGATGGCGTGGCGCGGGCCTTCGATGCTGCCGTGGTTGAGGATGGCCACATTGCCGCGTCCGTTCTCGATGGCCACGCCGTCGGCGGCGGAGTAGTCGTTGCTGCAGGTCAGGTAGTCCGGGCAGCTGGTGTTGACCGCGCCGGTGGAGAGGATGCGCCCGTAGTTGGTCAGGGTGAAGTTGCTGCCCAGGCGCACGGCGTCATTGCCGGTGGCGCTGATGGTGGCGTTATGGTTGTCGGCGGAGCCGTTGATGATCTGGTTGCCCGTGCTGCTGTAGTCGGCGTCGGCCTTGATCGCCCGCTCGCCGTTCACCGCCGGGCCGCTCTGGGTGATGCTGCCCTGGTTGTCGATGATGTATTGGCCGGCGGCGCGGTTGAGGCGGATGGCTACGCCGCCAGCGGCGTCGATTACCGCGCCGGCCTGGTTGCTGATGGTCAGCACGGGCGTGCCGCTGTTGGCGTCGATGGTGCGGCCGCTGCCGGTCTGGCGGATGGTGCCGGCGTTGCTCAGGGTCGAGGTGCCGCTGCCGACGTTGACCGCCACCGTGCTGCCGGCGGTGCTCAGAGTGCCGCCCTGCTGCACCACGCCGGCACCGGTCAGGCTCTGCCCGCTGGTCACGGTATTGCCGCTGGTGACGGTGAAGCCGGCGGCCAAGGCCGGGCCGGCAATGATTGCTTGCAGGGCCAGGGCCAAGGGGAGGGGGCGCAAGAGCGGGTTCATGCAGGGCACCAGTCGTTGGAATAATAAGGCCAGCGACTATGCCCATAACTTATTACGGAATTTTGAAGACCCTGCCGTCCCTCAGTCCGCCAGCTCGCCGCACAGGTCGAGGGCGAACAGGCGTTCCACCTCGGCCTGCGGCAAACCCGCACCGAGCAGACTGAACAGCTTGCCCAGCGCGGCTTCGCGGCTCATGCCGCCGCCGCTGACCAGGCCGGTCTGCGCCAGGGCGCTGCCGGCGGCATACACGCCAAACTCGACATGGCCCTGGGCGCACTGGCTGATTGCCGCCAGCACCACGCCGCGTGCATGGGCCTCGCGCAGGGCGGCGAGAATCTCGGGGTTGTCCGACGGCCCGGTGCCGCTGCCGTAGCACTCCAGCAGCAGCGCCTCGGCACCGCTGGCCAGCAGCGCACGCAGCTGCGTGGCGCTCAGGCCGGGATACAGCGGCTGCACGGCCAGCGCCACTTCTCGGCGCGGCTGGCGGTAATGCAGGGCATCCGGCAGGTCGTCGAGGTGTTGGCCATGGCGCGGCCGGCCGCTGTCCTGGAAGGCGTCGAAAGCTTCGCTTTTCAGCTTGCTGGCGCGGGCGCCGTGCAGCAGCTGGCCGTTGAAATACAGGTGCACGCCAGGCGCCACGCCTTCGGCGAGCTGGGCCAGAGCGCCGAACAGGTTCGGCCAGGCATCACTGCTGGGAGCACCGGCCGGTTGCATGGAGCCGGTCAGTACCACGGGCACGTCGAGGCCGAGTAGCAGAAAGCTCAGCGCCGCCGCGCTGTAGGCCAGGGTGTCGGTGCCGTGCAGCAGCAATACGGCATCGCAGCCCTGTGCTTCGACGGCGTGAACAATGGCATCGCGCATGGCCAGCCAGTTGGCCTGGGTCATGTTGGCGCTATCCAGCGGCGGCAGCAGTTCGGCGAACTGCCAGGCTGGAACCGGACGTTCGGGATGGGCGGCCTGCTCGGCGCGCAGGCGCGCTTCGAAGCCGGAGGCCGGGGCCAGGCCGGATGCGCTCATCTGCATGCCGATGGTGCCGCCGGTGTACAGCACCAGCAGCTTGTGGGTCGGATTCATGGGGTCAACCAAACAACTGACGGTATTGGATAAAGCCGGAGCGAGTGGCGATCCGGTCGTAGAGCAGGCGCGCCTGGGCGTTGTCTTCCTGGGTCAGCCAGTGCACGCGGCTGGCGCCGGCTGCCTGGGCCTCGGCATAGACATGCTCGATCAGCGCGCGACCGATGCCGCCGCCGCGCACGTTGTCGGCGACGAACAGATCCTGCAGATAACAGTAGTCGCCCACCGTCCAGCAGGAGCGGTGGAAGATCCAGTGCACCAGGCCGATGGCCACGCCGTCCTGCCAGGCCAGCGCGGCATGCATCGGCTCGCTGGGGTCGAGGAAACGCTGCCAGGTCACGGCGCTGACTTCAGCTGGAATATCGCTGTGATAGAAGCGCTGATAAGCCTGCCACAGGGGCAGCCAGGCAGCGTGATCGGCGGCGGTGACGGGGCGGATTTGCAGAGACATCGGCGGCTCCTTGCGCGAGTTTCGCCCGAGTGTAACGGCGAAACGGCGGCGATTGGGCAAGAAAAAGGGGGCCGCAGCCCCCTCGTTCTGGAGTGCGCTGACTCAGCGCTGGTGCGCGGTGTGAGCCATCTCGGCACGGGCGTTGGCGCTTTCGCCCTGGGTCGGGATCGGCCAGGCAGCCGGATCCAGATCCAGATCGGCATAGGCCTTGGGATCGAGTACCGGTGATTTCACGCCTGCCTTGATCTGCCGGTCGTAGTCGCGCATCAGACGCAGGCCGGTCTTGAACAGCAGGGCTACGGCAGCCAGGTTGACCAGCGCCAGCAGGCCCATGGTCACGTCGGCAAAGCCGAATACGGTGGACAGGTCCTGCATCGAACCCCAGAGCACCAGGGCGATGACCAGCACGCGGTAGGCGATCAGCAGCGGGCGCTTCTCGCTGAAGAAGCTCAGCGCGTTCTCGCCCAGGTAGTAGTTGTACACCAGGGTGGTGAAGACGAAGAGCAGCAGGGCGGTGCTGACGAAGATGCGGCCCCACTCGCCGACTTCGGCGGCCAGAGCGGTCTGGGTCAGGATCACGCCGGCCACGTTGCTGCCCGGCTCGTAGACGCCCGAGAGCAGGATGATCAGCGCGGTGCTGGTGCAGATCAGCAGGGTGTCGATGAACACGCTGAGCGACTGCACGATGCCCTGCGCGGCTGGGTGCTTGACCGCCGCCACAGCCGCGACGTTCGGTGCGCTGCCCAGGCCGGCTTCGTTGGAGAACAGGCCGCGCTTGACGCCCATGATGATGGCCGCGCCGATACCGCCGGCGAAGGCTGGTTCCAGGCCGAAGGCGCTCTTCACGATCAGGGTCAGAACCGCCGGCACTTCAGTGATGTTCATGCCGATCACCACCAGCGCCATGCCGATGTAGGAGAACGCCATGATCGGCACCAGCACGTCGGCGGTGCTGGCGATGCGCTTGATGCCGCCGAAGATGATCAGGCCGATCACTGCCACCAGGGCCAGGCCGCTGGCCCAGGTGGGCACGCCGAAGGTGTCGTGCAGCGAGGTGGCCACGGTGTAGGACTGCACGGCATTGAAGCCGAAGCCGAAGGTCACCAGCAGCAGGATCGAGAAAATCACCGCCAGCCAGCGCTGACCCAGGCCATGCAGGATGTAGAAGGCCGGGCCGCCACGGTAGGTACCGTCGGCTTCGCGGCGCTTGTACAGCTGGGCCAGGGAGCACTCGAAGTAACTGGTGGCCATGCCGAGCAGGGCCACCATCCACATCCAGAAGATCGCGCCGGGGCCGCCGAGCATGATCGCCACGGCCACACCGGCGATGTTGCCGGCGCCGACACGGCCGGCCACGGAGAGCATCAACGCCTGGAACGAGCTGAGCTGGCCCGGCTGGCGCTGGAAGGCTTCGGCAAAGATGCTGAACATGCTGCTGAAGTAACGAAACTGGACAAAGCGCGAGGCGATGCTGAAGTACAGGCCGAGACCGACCAGGGCGACGATGAGGACCTTGCTCCAGAGCAGGTCGTTGAGGAGATCGAGCATGATGAGGTTGTCTCTCTTGTTGTTCTGGATGGGCGAGGCCGCGCCACCGTGCGGCCCTCGAATGGTTGGCCAGGGGCGGCGTTGAGACAATTTCGCAGGTCGCGGCGAGTTGATGCGAGTTGATGCTAGAATCGCGTCACTCGCACCACCAGCACTCTAATCATCAGGAACGGCGCCATGGCTGAGCATTTCGGCGAAAACCTCAAGCTGCTGTGCAGCCATTACCGCTCGATCGCCGAGGTTTGCCGCAAGCTGACGATCAATCGCGCCCAGTTCAACAAGTACCTCAGCGGCCAGAGCCGGCCGACGCCTTACAACCTCAAGCGCATCTGCGACTTCTTCGGCGTCGAGGAATACGAGCTGGGCCAGCCGCCGGAGCAGTTCGCTCGCCTGATTGGCGCGCGCGGCACCACGCCGGGCAAGGTCAGCGAAGGCGATCCGCTGCTGGAGCTGCTGCAACCGCTGCGCGACAACGCCGGCAACCTCAGCCGCTACTGCGGCTACTACTTCGAATACTCCAACTGCATGTCGGTGCCGGGTTTCATCCTGTTGTCGCTGGTGCACCTGCGCGAGGAGCGCGGCACCTACCTGTTCGAGCGCCAGGAACGCCAGGAACGCACGCGCGCCGGCGAGGCCGAGGACTGGGTGCGCTGCCGTTACCTGGGCGCCGCTTTCGCCCTGCAGGATCGCCTGTTCCTGCTGGACTACGAGTCACTGACCGTCAACGAGATGAGCCAGACCATCCTCATCCCCAGCTACAAGAGCCGCATCACTCGCCTCAACGGCCTGAAGACCGGTGTGTCCAGCGGCGACGGGCGCAACCCGGCCTGCACTCGCGTGGTCTGGGAGTTTCTCGGGCCCGAGATTAACCGGGTCAACGCCTACCGGCAGATCATGCTCTACCGCCCGGACGACCCGCGCATCGATGCCGACATCCGCCAACGGCTGACGGTGGAGCCGCTGAAGAATGGTTTGTTCGAAATCGAATAACCCCCATTGATGCAGATGTAGGGCGGGTTAGCCGAAGGCTTAATCCGCCGTGCGATGCTGCGGTTTCCGCCCAAGCCAGGTTGCCGCCATGCTGGCCTGCACCATGGATTGGTATTGAGCCACGATCAGCGTAGGTCAATAACCCGCCCTCCAAGGCTGCATAGCTCTGCTTCCCTGTGACACTTTTGGGGCGTTGTGGCAGCCTGTATAGCAACGGATATGCTGCAGAGAAACAGCATGGAAATTTCTCAAAAATTAAAATGCAAGGATATGTATGAAGGGATGGGTATTGGCGTTACTTGTAGTTTTATCTGGCTGCACGAGTGTGGGGGATTTAAAACAGCCAGAAGAATCGGTGGAATTTACTATCGATCAGGATGTTCTTAATTTTTATACTAGCGGATCTGGAATATTCGAAGGTAGGTATGTCCGCGGGATTCTTAAAGGTACTTATAAGGCTATAGCGGAAGATGTGGATGGATATTATTTTGTTCCGGTAAGTGGCAAAGTGATCCGGCTCGACGCGTTATCACGCGGAAACGTTCGAAAAAACCAGAGTTCATCCTGAGGAAACAAAGGCTAATATTACTGGTATATGGCTGCCTAAATCAGGCAGCAAGAAGCCCGCCGATATATTCTTTATCACGGGTGTTGGTACTCTAGATGATCACTATCAGCCAGGGCGCGGAGGTGTGGCTACATATGCCGTGTCGTATCTAATTCAAGGATCTGTGTTGTTTTGGCACGATACGAGTCTTCCAGATATGACCGATGTTATTTCAAAGATAGAGCCTCGGTAAATTTAATTATAAATAATTGTCTGGAAATAGAATGGCAGCGCGTAGCCCGGATGCAATCCGGGGAAAGCAGGCCGCTCCGCTCCCGGATTGCCGAGCGCGTTCGCCAGGCAAAAAAAGGGATGGCCGGAGCCATCCCTGAAGGTAAGAGGCGGGGGGCGCCTCTTGGTCGATGTTCTGTGTGCGCTACGGCGCAGCGCTGGCTCAGGCTTTGAGAGGTACCAGGCGCGGGGCGATCATGTTTTCCGGACGGAGGATGTCGGCCAGGGTGGCGTCGTCCAGCAGCCTTTCCTCGCGCACCAGCTCCAGCACGCCGCGCCCGGTATCCAGGGCGACCTTGGCGATGCGGGTGGCGTTTTCGTAGCCGATGTAGGGATTGAGCGCAGTGACCAGGCCGATGGAGTTCTCCATCAGCTGGCGGCAATGCGCTTCGTTGGCGGTGATGCCGTCGATGCACAGCTCGCGCAGCATATCCATGGAGCGGGTCAGCAGGCGGATCGAGTCGAGGATCTTGTAGGCGATCAGCGGCTCCATCACGTTCAGCTGCAGCTGGCCACCTTCGGCGGCGATGGTCAGGGCCAGGTCGTTGCCGATCACTTCGAAGGCCACCTGGTTGACCGCTTCCGGAATCACCGGGTTGACCTTGCCCGGCATGATCGAGCTGCCCGGCTGGCGCGCCGGCAAGTTGATCTCGTTGATCCCGGTGCGCGGGCCGCTGGACAGCAGGCGCAGGTCGTTGCAGATCTTCGACAGCTTGACCGCGGTGCGCTTGAGCATGCCGGAGAACAGCACGAAGGCGCCCATGTCCGAGGTGGCTTCGATCAGGTCGGCAGCCGGCTTGACCGGGTGGCCGCTGATGATGGCCAGGCGCTGCACGGCCAGGTGCTGGTAGGCCGGGTCGGCGTTGATGCCGGTGCCGATCGCGGTGCCGCCCAGGTTGACTTCGGTGAGCAGGGCCGGGGCGAGCATTTTCAGGTGTTGCAGGTCTTCGCCGAGGGTCACGGCGAAGGCGCGGAATTCCTGGCCGAGGGTCATCGGCACGGCGTCCTGCAGCTGGGTGCGGCCCATCTTGAGGATATGGGCGAACTCCAGGCCCTTGGCGGCGAACGACTGGATCAGCTTGTCCAGCGCGGTAAGCAGGTAGTCATGGCCGAGCAGCAGGCCGACGCGGATGGCGGTGGGGTAGGCGTCGTTGGTCGACTGCGCCATGTTCACGTCGTTGTTCGGGTGCAGGTACTGGTACTCGCCCTTCTCGTGGCCCATGGCTTCCAGGGCGATGTTGGCGATCACCTCGTTGGCGTTCATGTTGGTCGAGGTGCCGGCGCCGCCCTGGATCATGTCGACCACGAACTGCTCGTGGAACTCGCCCTGGATGATGCGCGCACAGGCGGTGCTGATCGCGGTGTGCTTGGCGGCGGACAGGTGGCCCAGCTCGCGGTTGGCGTCGGCGGCGGCCTGCTTGACCATGGCCAGGGCGATCACCAGCTTCGGGTAATGCGACAGCGGTACACCGGAAAGACGAAAATTCTGCACAGCACGCAGGGTCTGGATGCCGTAATAGGCCTCAGCGGGGACTTCCAGTTTGCCGAGCAGGTCTTTTTCGACGCGGGTGGATGCAGCAGCGGACATGATGAGATTTATCTCTGGTAGATACGGCTAGTGCCGCGATGCCCAATAGACTAGGCTTGAGTCCGTTTGTCGGCTAATGCTGTTAAACGCTATGGTATGCACAATCGGCATAATGTCGCGGTGACTCGGGGTGAATGTCGCGCGTGCATAATTTTGAACGATTGTTGCAGCGCATCATTCCCTTGTTCCCTCACCCCAGCCCTCTCCCGGAGGGAGAGGGGGCTGCTCGGTGTGGGCTGATGGGAGCGAGAGTCACCTGATGCACGGATAACCCCCTCTCCCTCCGGGAGAGGGCTGGGGTGAGGGGCGGAAGCGCTGCACCGAGCAATAAGGAACTAGGCAAGCAATGAACCTGGAAACCAAGTGGCTGGAAGACTTCGTCACCCTGGCCGCCACCCGCAGCTTTTCCCAGGCGGCGCAGAAGCGCTTCGTCACCCAGCCTGCGTTCAGCCGGCGCATCCGCAGCCTGGAGGCGGCGTTGGGGCTGACCCTGGTCAACCGTGCGCGCACGCCGGTGGAGCTGACCGAGTCCGGCCAGCTGTTTCTGGTCACGGCGCGGAGCATGGTCGAGCAGCTCGGTGAGGTGGTGCGCCATCTGCACAACGTCGAGGGCCAGCAGGGCGAAGTGCTGCAGATCGCCGCGGCGCACTCGCTGACCCTGGGCTTCTTCCCCGAGTGGATCGCCCGCCTGCGCCGCGAGGGCCTGCCGCTGCACACCCGGTTGGTGGCGAGCAACGTCGGTGAGGCAATCCACGCCCTGCGCGAAGGCGCCTGCGATCTGATCCTCGCCTACTACGATCCGGACGCGGCGCTGCAACTGGCGCCGGACATCTTCCCCTCGCTGCACCTGGGCTCCACCTCGATGCTGCCGGTGTGCGCGGTGGACGAGGCCGGCGTGCCGTTGTTCGACCTCGACAGCGGGCAGAGCGTGCCGCTACTCGCCTATAGCGCCGGGGCCTTCCTCGGCCGCTCGGTCAACCTGCTGTTGCGCCAGCGTGCCCTGCGTTCGACCACGGTGTATGAAACGGCGATGGCCGACAGCCTGAAGAGCATGGCCATGCAGGGCCTGGGCGTCGCCTGGGTGCCGCGCCTGTCGGTCACCGCCGAACTGGCGCGTGGCGAGCTGGCCGTCTGCGGGGGCGAGCATTGGCAGGTGCCCCTGGAAATCCGCCTGTATCGCTGCGAGTTGTCGCGCAAGGCAGCGGTGCGTCTGTTGTGGCGCAAGCTCAAGGATGGTGCTACGACAAAAGGAGTATCAGTGTGAGTGATGACTTACACGCGACCAAAGGCTAAGGGAGTCTTAAGGAAGCGACTGATAGCATAGTGACACTATCGGCGGGCGGTCTCGCCCACCGCTAATCCCCAGGCCTACGCCAGGAGGGCTTGCGTATGGGCACCACTGCCACTGTCGGACTGCGCAAATGGATTCTGCGAGCTTTCGTGCAGAGCGCACTGATTCCGCTGCTATTGGTCGAGACGGTGCTGATTGCAACCTACCTGTTCAGCAACGGCGCGATCCGTGATGCCCAGATCAGCTACCTACGCGACAGTGCCCGGGAAGAGCTGCAGGCCTCGGCAGCTCTTGAAGCCAATATCATCGACGAGCAACTGGCGGATGTCAGCGAACTCACCGAGCTGTACCGCAATATGGTCGGGCGTGCACTCGCCGAGCCTGCTGCAGCGCCACTGGATCTTGCCCTGAGCCCCGATGGGGTGCACTACAGCAGTACCGACCACGGTGGTGCGGCGCTGTTCTACTCCAACCATATTCCCGCTGCGCGGCACGACCTCGAAAAAGCAGCTCGCCTGAGTCGGCTTGACCCGCTGATGAAGGAACTCAAGGACGCCAACCCACTCGTCGCCAGCCTCTACTTCAACAGCTGGGACAGCCTCAACCATATCTATCCCTGGTTCAATACGCTGGAACAGTATCCCCATGACATGGATATCCCGGCCTTCAACTTCTATTACCAGGCCGATGCGCAGCACAACCCCGGGCGTGGTGTGGTGTGGACCGACGTGTACCTCGATCCGGCTGGCCACGGCTGGATGATGTCCGCCATCGCGCCGGTGTGGCGCGGTGATTTCCTCGAAGGGGTCAGCGGCATGGACATCACGGTCGGCGGTATCGTCGAGCAGATTGACCAGTTGCAGGTGCCGTGGAATGGCTATGCCATGCTGGTGAGCGGTGATCTCAGCATCATGGCGCTGCCCAAGGCCGGGGAAGATGACTTCGGGCTGCGTGAGTTGAAGGAGCACTCCTACAACGAGGCGATCAGTCGTGAGCTGTTCAAGCCGGCTGACTTCAGTCTGAACAAGCGTGCAGAAACCCAGACACTGGCGAGCGCCATCGGCGAGCGCCAGTCAGGTCAGTTGCGCGTGGTGCTGGGTGGGCGTCCGCACCTGGTAGCCTGGGACACCATTGCGCGTACCGGCTGGCGTTTGCTGACTGTGGTCGATGAAGCGGACATCTTTACCCAGACCGACCAGCTGGCGCAGCGTTATGCCAGGATCGGTTACCTGCTGATTGCCGGTCTGGTGCTGTTCTACGTCGTCTTCCTGGGCTTCATGTGGCAGCGCAGCCGCGAGCTGAGCCGCCAGCTACTGAGGCCGATTACCGGTCTTTCACGGATGATGGATGAGATCGGTCGTGGGCTGTGGCGGCCGCAGCCGGTCAAATCACCGATTGTCGAGCTGGACCGCCTGAGCGGCCATGCGCTGGCCATGGGTAAGCAGCTGGAGTCCAGCGAGGATCAGCGCGATCGTGCCCAGCGCCGTCTGGAGCTGGTGCTTGAGAGTGCCACCGAGGGGCTATGGGAGCTCGACCTGGAGCGCAAGTCGATTGAGTTGCGTGGGCGCTTTGCCGAGCGCTTTGGGTTGCCCGGTACGGTGCTGGAGCTCAGCCAGTTTAGCGCGCGCGTGCACGCCGATGACCTGGCGGCGCTGCGGGCGGCGCTACAGGGCGTGCAGGATGGGCTCAGCGATTACTACGAGGCAGAAATCCGCTATGCCGATGCGCAGGGGCGCTATCGCTGGCTGCTGGTGCGCGGACGAGTGCTGGAGCGCGACCCCGCTACTGCTGCTGTGCATTTGATGGCCGGAACCCTGGTGGATATCGAAGCGCTCAAATGGGTCCAGGTCGAATTGCGCCTGGCCAGCCAGGAAGCGCAGGCGGCCAGCCAGGCCAAGTCGCGCTTCATGTCCAGCGTCACCCATGAGCTGCGCACGCCCCTGAATGCCATCCTCGGTTTCACCCAGTTGCTGCGCATGGAGCATCCGCCCGTGGCCGGCCAGCGCGACCACCTCGAAGAAATCCTGCTGGCCAGCCATCACCTCAACCAGTTGGTCGGTGACCTGCTCGACTGGTCGAGCCTGCAGGCCGAGAAACCCAGCTTCAAGCTGCAGGCGCTGAATGTACGGGAGTTGTTCACCGACTGTGCCGAGCTGATTCGCGCCCAGGCCGAGAACCTCGGGCTGAGTGTCCACCTGGAGCTGCCGGCAGCCGATGTGTACGTGTTGGCTGAGCCCCGGCGCTTGCGGCAGGTTTTGCTCAACCTGCTATCCAACGCCATCAAGTACAACCGTGCCGGAGGGCGGATAACCCTGAGTTGTCAGGAGCATGGCGAACGCCTGCGTCTGCTGGTCGAGGATACTGGGCTGGGTCTGGATGCTGCTCAGCAGGCCATGTTATTCGAACCCTTCCAGCGCCTGGGTTGGGAAAACACGGCCATCCAGGGCACCGGCATCGGCTTGGTGCTGAGCCGTGATCTGGCCAGCCTCATGGGCGGGCAGATCGGCGTGCAAAGCGAGCAGGGGGTGGGCAGTTGTTTCTGGGTCGAACTGGCTCGCCCAGCTGCCCAGGAGTCTTCCGTATCCAGTATGTCCGCGCGTCGGGTTATTTATGCCGATGCCGAGATGCAGGGCCGGCAGCGCGTTCAGGCGGCGCTGGACGGGCTAGTCTCCTGGCGTGCTGCAGTCGATGCTGCCGATCTGCTACAGCTCCTGCAGCATGAGCCTGCCGATCTGCTGTTACTGGATCAGTATCTGCCTGGTGCCGAACTGGGCGAACTGTTACGCCAGATACGCCAGGATCCGCGACTGGCTGGCATGCTGGTGGTGCTGTTGTGCGCGCCGGGGCAGGCTGCCGACCTGATGCTGCTGAACTGTCAGGGCTTGCTTGGCAAGCCTGTGGATATTGATGAGCTGCTTGGCCTGGTAGAGGCGTTACTGGGGCCGGAGGTGGAACATGTTAAGTGAATCCCTGCGCTTTTCCCGAGTTGTGTTGATTGACGACGTGGCGGCCAACCTGCGCCTGATCGAGTCCAGCCTGCGTGCTTGTGGCCTCAGCCAGGTGAAGTCTTTCAGTAGCTCCGCCGAAGGCCTGCAATGGTTGCAGGAGAATGTCTGGGATCTGCTGCTGTTGGACCTGGATATGCCCGAGCCCAATGGGTTTGCCATTCTCGAAGCCTTGAAAGGGCGGGATCGCAATTGCTCGCCGGTAATCATCGTTACCGCGTTGAGTGATGTTCAGGATCGGCGACGTGGCCTGGAACTGGGCGCTAACGACTACCTGTGCAAGCCGCTGGACCTGCCCGAGCTGTTGTTGCGGGTGCGCAACAACCTGCAGCTGAGTCTGGCCAGTCGCACCCTGCAAGAAGAGCGCAACATGCTGGATGCGCGGGTGCGCGAGCGTACCGAGCAGTTGCATGCCAGCTATCAGGCGGTAATTCGTAGCCTGGCGCGGGCCGCCGAATATAAGGACAACGAAACAGGCAATCACATCCTGCGTATTGGCGAGTCGGCGGCATTGATTGCCCACGCAATCGGCAAGGAGCGGCATTGGGTTGAGCTGCTGCGCCTGGCTGCGCCGATGCATGACGTGGGCAAAATCGGCATTCCTGACCAGATTCTCGGCAAGCCGGGGCGGCTGACCGACGAGGAGCGCGAATTGATGAATCGCCATCCGTTGATCGGCTACCAGATCCTGCATGATCAGGTGTCTTCGTCATTGACCGATCTGGCCGCGGAAGTTGCTCTCAACCATCACGAGCGCTGGGATGGCAGTGGCTACCCGCGCGGGCTGCGTGGTGAACAGATTCCCCTGTCTGCACGCATTGTGGCGCTGTGCGATGTCTACGATGCATTGCGCTCGCCCAGGCCGTATAAGGCCGCCTGGTCGAGCGAGCGCGCGCAGGAGCATATCCGTGAGCAGGCGGGTCAACACTTCGACCCGCAGTTGGTCGAAGTAATGATCGGCCTGTTTGAGCAGATCGAGACAATTCGTACCGAATACCTGGATGGCGGCGATACCCCAGTGAGCGAAGTACCGGCCTGAGGCCTCGTGCATTTGCCGCCGCAACGACTGACTAGCGTCTTGCCGCAACTGGCGGCGCTGCCTGGCGCCTGCTGACAAACGGTCATGTCGGGGGCGCGACTCCTGCGGCTTTCCGGTATACTGCGCCGCCTCCAGGCCCCATATGGCCTGGCCCTCACATAACAAGCCACGCCCGATGCGTGGCTTGTTGGTTTTTGTCGCGCCGTAAGGCGCCCGAGCTAGAGGCAAAACGATGAGCGCACTGGTTGGCGTGATCATGGGCTCCAAGTCTGATTGGAGCACCCTCAGTCACACCGCAGAGATGCTGGAAAAGCTGGGCATCCCCTATGAAGTGAAGGTGGTGTCGGCCCATCGCACCCCCGATCTGCTGTTCCAGTACGCCGAGCAGGCCGATAGCCGTGGCATCCAGGTGATCATCGCCGGTGCCGGTGGCGCCGCCCACCTGCCAGGCATGTGCGCGGCCAAGACTCATCTGCCTGTGCTCGGCGTGCCGGTGCAGTCGGCTGTGCTCTCGGGCGTCGACTCGCTGCTGTCGATCGTGCAGATGCCGGCCGGTATTCCGGTCGCCACCCTGGCCATCGGCAAGGCCGGGGCAATCAACGCCGCACTGCTGGCCGCCAGCATCCTCGGTCACCAGCACCCGCAGTTCCATGCGGCGCTGAAGAAGTTCCGTACCGAACAAACTGAAGCCGTGCTGGAAAACCCGGATCCGCGTTCCTGATAGGGGCTCAGAAGCTATGAAAATCGGTGTCATTGGTGGCGGCCAGCTGGGCCGCATGCTGGCTCTGGCGGGCACCCCGCTGGGGATGAGTTTCGCGTTTCTCGACCCGGCGCCGGACGCCTGTTCCCAGGCCCTGGGCGAGCATCTGCGCGGTGATTACAACGATCACGAGCACCTGCGTCGCCTGGCCGATGATGTCGACCTGGTGACCTTCGAGTTCGAAAGCGTGCCGGCCGAGACCGTGGCTTTCCTTTCCCAGTTCGTGCCGGTGTACCCGAGCGCCGAAGCGCTGCGCATCGCCCGTGACCGCTGGTTCGAGAAGTCGATGTTCAAGGACCTCGGCATTCCCACCCCGGATTTCGCCGATATCCAGTCGCAGGCCGATCTCGACGCCGCTGTGGCCGCCATTGGCCTGCCGGCGGTGCTGAAAACCCGCACCCTGGGCTACGATGGCAAGGGCCAGAAGGTTCTGCGCAAGGCCGAAGACGTGCTTGGCGCCTTTGCCGAACTGGGCAGTGTGCCGTGCCTGCTCGAAGGCTTCGTGCCGTTCACCGGCGAAGTGTCGCTGGTGGCCGTGCGCGGCCGCGATGGCGAGACGCGCTTCTACCCGCTGGTGCATAACCGTCACGACAGCGGCGTGCTGGCCCTGTCCATCGCCAGTACCGACCATCCGCTGCAGGCTCTGGCCGAGGACTATGTCGGTCGCGTACTCAAGCAACTCGACTACGTCGGCGTGCTGGCCTTCGAGTTCTTCGAAGTCGACGGTGGCCTCAAGGCCAACGAGATCGCCCCGCGCGTGCACAACTCCGGGCACTGGACTATCGAAGGTGCCGAGTGCAGCCAGTTCGAGAACCACCTGCGCGCCGTCACCGGCCTGCCGCTGGGTTCCACGGCCAAGGTCGGCGAGAGCGCCATGCTCAACTTCCTCGGTGAGGTGCCGGCGGTGGAGAAGGTCACGGCAATTGCCGATTGCCACCTGCACCACTACGGCAAGGCCTTCAAGGCCGGGCGCAAGGTCGGCCACGCCACCCTGCGCTGTGCCGACATGGCGACCCTCAAGGCGCGTATCGCCGAAGTCGAAGCGCTGATCAACGCCTGAAGCTACTGGGGTGGTGGAAACTCCGCCGCCCCGACGCCGTCTACCGCTCACAGTCGTACCGGGAGCTGCCATGCGCCGAATCCTGCTTGCCCTGCTGCTAGCGCCGTTGCTGGCGCACGCCGAACCCCGGGAAACCGACTGGCTGGAACTGATGCCGCGCGAAGATCAGCTGGCCCTCGAAGCCATGCCGGAAATCAGCCACGAGACGCCCGAGTCGGCCGGTACCTTTGGCCAGCAGGGTGGCCTCAAGCAGCAGGCCAAGGATTTGCCGGCGGTGATGTATTCGAGCAAGACCGTGGCTCATCTGAATGGCAAGACGGTGCGTCTGGGCGGTTACCCGGTGCCCCTGGAAAGCGATGCCGAAGGCCGCAGCACGCTGTTCTTCCTGGTGCCATACCCGGGCGCCTGCATCCATGTGCCGCCGCCGCCGCCCAACCAGATCGTGCTGGTGCGCTATCCCAAGGGCATTCTGCTCGACGACATCTACGCCCCGCTGTGGGTCGAGGGGCCGCTGCAGATCGAGACGGTCAGCAATGACCTGGCCGACGCCGCCTATGCGCTCAAAGCCAGTTCGGTGCGGGTGGTGGAAGAAGCGGATCTGTGACGCCACTTGGGGGCAGGACACGGTAGGGCGGGTGCAACCCGCGCCAGGGTTTTTTGCGGGTTTCACCCGCCCTGCAGGGGCTCGCTGCTCAGGCTCAGGTGCAGGCTGTGGCTGGCGCCCGGTGCCAGCGTTACGCAGTCATCCCAGATATTCGCGGTTTCGATGCACAGCATGCGCTGCCAGGCGTCTTCGGCGAACTGCGACAGGCGTTTGGCCTTGTCGATCCACGGATTCCACAGCACCGCCGAGTGCGAGCCCTGGGCATCCAGGTGGATGCGTCGTTGCCAGCCCGGATCGACGATGCTCAGGCGTGTCGGCGTATCCAGGTAGATGCGGTCTGTCTCGCCAGCAAACTCCAGCGCGCCCTGCTGCCGGCGCTCCTGCCAGTCGTCCAGGGTTTCGATATAGCGGCAGCCGTCCAGGCCGTGCACGCGGACCTGGCGGATGTCGCTGACGGCGAAGTAGGTATGCAGCGCCTGGCTCAGTACCAGCGGCTGATCGCCCAGGTTGCGGCTGCGCAGTTCCAGGTGCAGTTGTTGATCCAGGCGGATGTCCAGCTGCAGCTCGGCCGCGTGTGGCCAGCCGGGGAGTGGGTGCTTGCGGCTGTCGAAGGCAAATTGCAGGGTTACGGCGCCGTCGTGCTGGTCGATGCCCAGCAGCTGCCAGTCGAGGCCGCGTACGTTGCCATGGGCCGGCGCGTTGGCCGGATCGGTGTGCATAACCTGCACGGCCGCTGGATTGCGCGTCAGGCCGCCGAACCAGGGCCAGCACACGGGGGCGCCGCCACGCACCGATTGACCACGCTGGTAGCTGGCCTGCTCGCTGAGCCAGATGATCGGTGCCTGGCTGCCGTGTTGGTAATGCAGGATCTGCGCACCTTGCTGGGCTACCAGCAGTTCGGCATTGCCAACCTGCACGCGCCAGCAGGTCAGCGCACTCAGCTCGATGCGTTCGATGTGTGTTTGGCTCATGGTCCTGCTCCCCCCTTGGCGAAGGGTTATTTGACTCCTGCCGTTGGCAAAGGCCAAGCAGGAAAAGCAACGCCGACAGAGCGTCGGCGATGTCTGGCTCGGGCTGCGCGGGTCAGCCGCGGCGCGGCGGCACCGAGCGGGTGCGGCCGCTGCCGTCGATGGCGACGAACACGAACAGCGCCTCGGTAACCTTGCGCCACTCGCTGGACAGCGGGTCGTCGCTCCATACCTCGACCAGCATCTTGATCGAACTGCGGCCCACTTCCACGGTTTGTGTGTAGAAGGACAGCTGCGCGCCGACGGCGACCGGTACCAGGAAGGCCATGCGGTCTATGGCCACGGTGGCCACGCGGCCGCCGGCGACCTTGCTGGCCATGGCAGTACCGGCCAGGTCCATCTGCGACACCAGCCAGCCGCCGAAGATGTCGCCGAAACCGTTGGTCTCACGCGGTAGCGCGGTTAGCTGCAGGGCCAGATCGCCTTGCGGTATGGGATCTTCCTGTTCGAGCTCGATCATGGTGGTGGGGCCCCGGTGCCGTTTTTCTTATGTTTGGAGTGGTGTGGGAGGTTCTGCCAAGACTTTGCCGGCGACCAAGTCTTGGCACAATCTCCCGGGGCCCAGCGGGCCGAGCGCGCAGTATATCGGGCGGCGCGTCAGGCGACGACCGCCCGGTTCTGCATTTGTCGATTCGCCCAGCTGCCGGCCTGCGGTGCAATTTGCTATCGTGCGGCGGCTGCTATCAGCGCCAGCCATCCCTACTCCTATAAAAGAAGCTGTCGACCATGTCTTCCGTGCCCTCCAGCGCTGCGCCCACGGCGCGCCCGTTGAACCGTAGCGATTACAAGACACTCTCGCTGTCCGCCCTCGGCGGCGCCCTGGAGTTCTACGACTTCATCATCTTCGTGTTCTTCACCGCCGTACTGAGCAAGCTGTTCTTCCCCGCCGATATGCCCGAGTGGCTGCGCCAGCTGCAGACCTTCGGCATTTTCGCTGCCGGTTACCTGGCGCGGCCGCTGGGCGGCATCATCCTGGCGCACTTCGGGGATCTGCTTGGGCGCAAGCGCATGTTCACCCTGAGCATCTTCCTGATGGCCGTGCCAACCCTGCTCATGGGCCTGCTGCCGACCTATGCGCAGATCGGCATCTGGGCACCGCTGGCGCTGCTGGCCCTGCGCGTGGTGCAGGGTGCGGCAATCGGCGGCGAAGTGCCGGGAGCCTGGGTGTTCGTCGCTGAACACGTACCGCCGCGGCACATTGGCTTCGCCTGCAGCACCCTGACCGCGGGTCTGACGGTGGGCATCCTGCTCGGTTCCCTGACTGCCAGCCTGATCAATCGGGTATTCAGCCCCGAGGAGCTGGCAGCCTATGCCTGGCGCATCCCGTTCCTGGTCGGTGGCCTCTTCGGTCTGATTGCCATGTACCTGCGCCGCTGGCTGCACGAGACTCCGGTATTTGCCGAGATGCAGCTGCGTCAGACCCTGGCTGCCGAGCTGCCGTTGAAAACCGTGGTGCGCGAGCATCGTCCGGCGGTGATCCTGTGCATGCTGCTGACCTGGGTACTGTCGGCCGGTATCGTCGTGGTGATCCTGATGACCCCGACCCTGTTGCAGACCCTGCATGGCTTCAAGCCGGCCGAGGCGCTGCAGGCCAACAGCCTGGCCATCGTCTGCCTGAGCCTGGGTTGTGTGATCGCCGGTTGGACGGCCGATCGCATCGGCGCGGGTCGGGTGTTCGTCGGCGGCGGCCTGTTGCTGCTGCTCAGCTCCTGGACCTTCTACACCAGTCTGGCCACTCATCCCGAACTGCTGTTGCCGCTGTATGCCCTGGCTGGCCTGTGCGTGGGCATGATCGGTGCCATCCCGCTGGTGATGGTCAGCGCCTTTCCGGCGCTGGTGCGCTTCTCCGGGCTGTCGTTCTCCTACAACCTGGCCTACGCCATCTTCGGTGGGCTGACGCCGATCCTGGTCAGCCTGCTGCTGAAGTGGAGCCCGCTGGGCCCGGCCTACTATGTGGGTGCTCTGTGCCTGCTGTTTATGTTGATCGGCGGCTGGTTGTGGCGGCGCCAGGTGCCTGTAGCGGACTGAGGTTCCGGCGGCGTAGTTCGGATGCAGTCCGGGAACGGGCCTCAACGTGGTGCTCCCGGATTACATCCGGGCTACCCCTTAGAACCTGTTTACGATCTCCTGACTCGCGGCCATACGGCGTTAAAAACGGCCTCTGAATGCTCATTTACAGCTCGTAAACTGCGCTTCCTCGGCCGTTTTTGCCTTGTCTGGCTCTAATTCAGAAGATCGTAAACAGGTTCTTAAACGCTGCTGGCGACACCCGCACCCGGCACAGCGGGGCGGGTCATCAAAGGAAAAGGCCTGCTTGCAGGCCTTTTCCATTTTTTCCGCGCTTTAATCTAATTGTCACAATCCCTTCATAGAGTGTTCATGCGGCCTGCAGATACTTGGCCCCGTTCAAACCAACACTAGTTTTCCAGGAGCAAGGCATGAAACTGAAGCGTTTGATGGCGGCCATGACTTTCGTCGCCGCTGGCGTAACCACTGCCACTGCGGTTGCCGCTGTTGATCCGGCTCTGCCGAGCTACACCAAGACCTCCGGCGTATCGGGCAACCTGTCCAGCGTCGGTTCCGACTCCCTGGCCAACCTGATGACCCTGTGGGCCGAAGAGTTCAAAAAGGAATACCCGAACGTCAACATCCAGATCCAGGCCGCCGGTTCCTCCACCGCGCCGCCCGCTTTGACTGAAGGCACCGCCAGCATGGGCCCGATGAGCCGTGCGATGAAGGATGCCGAGATCCAGGCGTTCGAAGAGAAATACGGCTACAAGCCGACTGCCGTACCGGTGGCCATCGACGCCCTGGCGGTCTTCGTGCACAAGGACAACCCGATCAAGTCCCTGGACATGGCTCAGGTTGACGCGATCTTCTCCAGCACCCGCCTGTGCGGTGGCGCCAGCGATATCAAAACCTGGGGTGACCTGGGCATGACCGGCGAGTGGGCGGCCAAGCCGATCCAGCTGTTCGGTCGTAACTCGGTATCCGGCACTTACGGTTACTTCAAAGAAGAAGCGCTGTGCAAAGGCGACTACAAGGCTAACGTCAACGAGCAGCCAGGTTCGGCTTCCGTGGTGCAGTCGATCTCCAGCACCATCAACGCCATCGGTTACTCGGGCATCGGCTACAAGACTTCCAGCGTGAAGACCGTGCCACTGTCGAAGAAAGGCGGCGAAGCCTTTGACGCCAACGAAGCCAACGCCCTGGCTGGCAAGTTCCCGCTGGCTCGCTTCTTCTACGTCTACGTCAACAAGGCGCCGAACAAGCCGCTGAGTCCGCTGGACGCCGAGTTCGTCAAGCTGGTGCTGTCCAAGCAAGGCCAGGAAGTGGTCGTGAAAGACGGCTACATCCCGCTGCCGAGCAAGGTAGTCGAGAAGACCATGAAGGAACTGGGCCTGTAAGGCGCCAGTCCTGACCGGGACGCTCCAGTAGGTCGCAAGCCCGCCTTCGTTTACGACAGGCGGGCTTTGCTTTGTCAAAGCGCTGTAACTTTTCTGTCATACAGAGTCGCTAGAGTTAGCGCCTTGAATAGCGACAGAACTCCATATGGCGCGCTCATGGCTGCGCAGAGACGCTCTTACCTATGAATGACTTGGCTAATGAAACCATGACCGCCCCCTCCAAATCCCTAGGCCTGGACTTCAATACCCCGGCCCTGCAGCGCAAGCGGCGAATCCGCGCGTTGAAAGACCGTTTCGCCCGTTGGGCGGTATCCGTCGGCGGTATGGCGGTGCTGGCTGCCATTACCCTGATCTTTTTCTACCTGGCCTATGTGGTCATGCCGATGTTCCAGGGCGCCAGCCTGGAAAGCCGCAAGCCGGTGGCGGCTGCCTGGCTCAAGGAAGCCGCTGCGCCGTTGCTGCTGACCCTGGAAGAGCAGAACCAGATGGCCATGCGCCTGGATCAGAACGGCAAGGTGCAGTTCTTCGACGCGAAGAAGATGCAGCCGCTGAGCAGCGTGCAGCTGCCGATTCCGGCGGATGTGCAGATTGCCTCGGTCGGCCAGGACCAGCCGGGCAGCAACCGCGTGGCCCTGGGCCTGTCCAATGGCCAGGTGCTGGTGTTCCAGCATGTCTACAAGATCACCTATCCCAACGATGTGAAGACTATCGCGCCGAGCATCGAGTACCCGTTTGGCGAGGCGCCCATCACCCTCGATAGCCAGGGCCGCACCCTGGATCACATTGGTCTCAGCCTGAACAGCGGCACCCTGATGCTCGCCGGCTCCACTGGCATAGAACTGCATGTACTGAGCCTGGGCCGCGAAGAAAACATGATGACTGGCGAGGTGACCCTCAGCGAAGAGCGCATCGCCCTGCCGCAGATCGCCGAGCCGATCAAGGCGCTGATCATCGACCCGCGTCACCTGTGGCTATACGTGGTTAACGGTCGTGCCACCGCCGATGTCTTCGACATGCGCAGCAAGAGCCTGAATGGTCGCTACAAGCTGCTGGCCGACGCCCAGTTGGAAGTCAGCAACGCCACCTCGCTGCTCGGCGGCATCTCGCTGATGGTCGGCGATAGCAGTGGCGGCATCGCCCAGTGGTTTATGGTGCGCGAAGCCGACGGCAAGGCCGTGCTGAAGTCGATCCGCAGCTTCCAGCTGGCCGACAGCCCGATCATCCAGATTCTCCCGGAAGAGCGCCGCAAGGGCTTCTTCGCCCTGGATGCCAAAGGCAACCTGGGTATCTTCCACAGCACCGCGCACCGCACCCTGCTGGTCGAGCAAGTAGCCGAAGGTCAGGCCCTGGCCGCCCTGTCGCCGCGCGCCAACCGCGTGCTGGTGGAGAGCGATGGTCAGCTGCAGAAGTTGATCATCGACAACCCGCACCCGGAAATTTCCTGGAGCTCGCTGTGGGGCAAGGTCTGGTACGAGAACTATGACGCGCCTGGCTATGTCTGGCAGTCCACCTCTGCCAGCACCGACAACGAACCCAAACTGAGCCTTGCGCCGCTTGCCTTCGGTACCCTGAAAGCGGCGTTCTACGCCATGCTCCTGGCTGCCCCGCTGGCTATTGCGGCGGCGGTTTACACCGCCTACTTCATGGCCCCGGCGTTGCGCCGCAAGGTCAAGCCGGTGATCGAGCTGATGGAAGCGTTGCCGACGGTGATCCTCGGCTTCTTCGCCGGCCTGTTCCTTGCCCCTTATGTGGAAGGGCACCTGCCTGGCATCTTCAGCCTGCTGATCTTCACCCCCATTGGCATTCTGCTGGCCGGTTACCTGTGGAGCCGCCTGCCGGAGTCGATTCGCCTGAGCGTGCCGGATGGCTGGGAGTCGGCGCTGCTGATTCCGGTAATCCTGCTGGTGGCCTATGGCTCCCTTGCCATGAGCGGCCATGTGGAGAACTGGCTGTTCGACGGCAACATGCGCGCCTGGCTGAGCAACGACCTGGGCATCCCGTTCGACCAGCGCAACGCCCTGGTGGTCGGCCTGGCCATGGGTTTCGCGGTGATCCCGAACATTTATTCGATCGCCGAAGACGCCGTGTTCAGCGTACCCAAGAGCCTGACCTTCGGTTCCCTGGCCCTTGGCGCCACGCCGTGGCAGACCCTGACTCGCGTGGTGATCCTCACCGCCAGCCCGGGCATTTTCTCGGCGGTGATGATCGGCATGGGCCGCGCCGTGGGCGAAACCATGATCGTGCTGATGGCCACCGGCAACACCGCGATCATGGACATGAACCTCTTCGAGGGCCTGCGCACCCTGGCTGCCAACGTGGCGGTGGAAATGCCCGAGTCGGAAGTCGGTGGTACCCACTACCGCGTGCTGTTCCTCTCGGCGCTGGTGCTGCTCGGCTTCACCTTTGTCATGAACACCCTGGCAGAGCTGGTGCGCCAGCGTCTGCGCGTCAAGTACGCCTCGCTCTAAGGCTTGGGAAGGTATATGTCCGTGAAACAGAACAACCTGAAATCCTGGTTCAAGAGCGGTACGCCGTGGATCTGGATGAACGCCGGCGCGGTGTCGATCGCGGTGATCATGACCCTCGGCCTGTTGATGGTCATCGCCGTGCGCGGCCTCGGCCACTTCTGGCCGGCCGATATTGTCGAGGCCAACTACCAGGTGCCTGGCGAGTCGGCACGGGTGATTGCCGGTGAAGTTACCCAGATCGAAGAGGTGCCGCGTGCCCGTCTGGCTGCTTCCGGCCTGCCGGTGACCGCCGAGGGCGGCGAGTTCATGACCCGCGAGCTGTTCAAGGTGGGTAACCGCGATATCTACGGTGCGGACTTCACCTGGGTGGTTGGTGAGTGGCTGAGCGACCTGCGAACCCCGGAAAACCTCACCGCCTTCGAACGCCGCGAGTGGGGCAACTTCTACGGCTACCTGATCAACGTCAAGGAAAACGGCCAGTTGGTGGCCGAAGGTGACGCCAGCTGGCCGGAGCTGCAGGAGCGCATCGAGCGTGTCGAGCAGCTGCACCAGAAGCTGGTGCGTCTGGAGAAGAAGGACATCGGCCGAATCAACGCCGGCCTCGAGCGTATCCGCCTGCAGACCCGCAAGCTGGAGCTGCAAGGCAAGCTGGATGCAGTCGCCCAGGCCGAACTGGATGCCGAACGCGCACAGTGGGATGCCGAGTACAAGGTACTGGAAACCGAGCTGATCGCGCTGAACCAGGCGTTCAACCGCGACAGCGTGACGGTCAAGACCGTTGACGGCCGTGAAGTGACCCTGAGCCTGGGCAAAGTGGTGCGGGCCTTCCAGCCCAACGCCATGGGCACTACCGAAAAGCTTGGCTTCTACTTCGCCAAACTGTGGGAGTTCGTCAGCGACGACCCGCGTGAAGCCAACACCGAGGGTGGCATCTTCCCGGCGATCTTCGGCACCGTGATGATGACCCTGATCATGGCGGTGATCGTCACCCCGTTCGGCGTGATCGCGGCCATCTACCTGCGCGAGTACGCCAAGCAGGGCCCACTGACCCGGGTGATCCGCATCGCGGTGAACAACCTGGCGGGTGTCCCGGCGATTGTCTATGGCGTGTTCGGCCTGGGCTTCTTCGTCTACGTGCTGGGCGGCTCGCTCGACCGCATGTTCTTCCCGGAAGCGGCACCGGCGCCGACCTTCGGTACGCCGGGCCTGCTCTGGGCCTCGCTGACGCTGGCGATCCTTACCCTGCCGGTGGTGATCGTCGCCACCGAAGAAGGACTGGCGCGGATTCCACGGGCCGTGCGCGAAGGCTCCCTGGCCCTCGGCGCGACCAAGGTGGAAACCCTCTGGCGCGTGGTGCTGCCCATGGCCAGCCCGGCAATGATGACCGGCCTGATCCTTGCCGTGGCCCGCGCCGCCGGTGAAGTGGCGCCGCTGATGCTGGTCGGCGTGGTTAAGTTGGCCCCGTCGCTGCCGCTGGATGGCAACTACCCGTACCTGCACCTTGATCAGAAGATCATGCACCTGGGCTTCCACATCTACGACGTCGGCTTCCAGAGCCCCAATGTCGAGGCCGCGCGGCCGCTGGTGTACGCCACCGCGTTGCTGCTGGTGCTGGTCATCGTGGTGCTGAACATGGCGGCGGTCTATATCCGCAACCACCTGCGCGAGAAGTACAAGGCGCTGGATCACTAATCAGTACGCCGCGGCCAGCCGGCCGCGGCGGATCAACGAATTTGTAAGCGTAGGGAGCCTCCCATGCAGCACGAAGCACACACCCACGGTATCGATATCTCGGCCCTGGGTCGCGACAAGCAGAGCCTCAACCTGGCGGCGGAAACCGTCGCCATCGAGGTGCCGGGCCTGAACCTGTACTACGGCGACAAGCAGGCCTTGTTCGACGTGCAGCTGAACATCCCCAAGCAGCGCGTGACCGCCTTCATCGGTCCGTCCGGTTGTGGCAAGTCGACGCTGCTGCGCACCTTCAACCGGATGAACGACCTGGTTGATGGCTGCCGCGTGGACGGCGCGATCAATCTCGACGGGCGCAATATCTACCGCAAGGGCGAGGACGTCGCCGAGCTGCGTCGTCGCGTCGGCATGGTGTTCCAGAAGCCCAACCCGTTCCCCAAAAGCATCTACGAGAACGTGGTCTATGGCCTGCGCATCCAGGGCATCAACCAGAAGCGCGTGCTCGACGAGGCCGTGGAATGGGCACTGAAGAGCGCGGCGCTGTGGGACGAGGTCAAGGATCGTCTGCATGACTCGGCTCTCGGCCTGTCCGGTGGCCAGCAGCAGCGTCTGATCATTGCCCGTACTGTGGCCGTGCAGCCGGAAGTGCTGCTGCTCGACGAGCCCTGCTCGGCCCTCGACCCGATCTCCACCCTCAAGGTCGAAGAGCTGATCTACGAGCTGAAGAGCAAGTACACCATCGTCATCGTGACCCACAACATGCAGCAGGCGGCGCGCGTTTCCGACTACACGGCGTTCATGTACATGGGCAAACTGATCGAATTCGGCGACACCGACACCCTGTTCACCAACCCGGCCAAAAAGCAGACCGAAGACTACATCACCGGTCGTTACGGCTAGTACGGACAGTCCCCTCTCCCTCCGGGAGAGGGTTAGGGTGAGGGAGTGCCAGGCACCTGGGTCTTCCTTACCCCCGGCCCCTCTGCCAATGGGAGAGGGGAGGCGCAAATCCCGGCTCAGGACTCTTACATGATCAATAAAGACAACCTTACCCAGCACATCTCCCAGCAGTTCAACGCCGAGCTGGAGGAGGTGCGCAGCCACCTGCTGGCAATGGGTGGCCTGGTCGAAAAACAGGTCAACGATGCGGTCACCGCGCTGATCGACGCCGACTCCGGTCTGGCCCAGCAGGTGCGCGATATCGATGACCAGATCAACCAGATGGAGCGCAACATCGATGAGGAGTGCATCCGCATCCTCGCTCGTCGCCAGCCGGCGGCCTCCGACCTGCGCCTGATCATCAGCATCAGCAAGTCGGTGATCGACCTGGAGCGTATCGGCGACGAGTCGTCGAAGATCGCCAAGCGCGCCATCCTGTTGTGCGAAGAAGGCTCGGCGCCACGCGGCTACGTTGAAGTCCGCCATATTGGCGACCAGGTGCGCAAAATGGTGCAGGAGGCGCTGGACGCCTTCGCCCGCTTTGATGCCGATCTGGCCCTGTCGGTGGCGCAATACGACAAGACCATCGACCGTGAGTACAAGACCGCGCTGCGTGAACTGGTCACCTACATGATGGAAGACCCACGCTCGATCACTCGCGTACTCAACGTGATCTGGGTGCTGCGCTCGCTGGAGCGCATCGGCGACCACGCGCGCAACATCGCCGAACTGGTGATCTACCTGGTACGCGGCACCGACGTACGGCACATGGGCCTGGCGCGCATGCAGGAAGAAGTGCAGGGCAAAGCGGCCGAATAAGCCTCGGCAGACCAGGCCGCGTGCGGCCCGGTCGTCACTCAGGCCATTCCTGAGTGTTCGCGGTTGGCCTTGGGCCATCATCCACGGCTATGCTTGTGAGCATTGTCGCAGGAGTGGCCGATGAGCAAAGTCAGTGTGCTGGTGGTGGACGACGCAACCTTTATTCGCGATCTGGTGAAGAAGGGGCTGCGCGACCATTTCCCCGGTATCCAGATCGAAGAAGCGATCAATGGCCGCAAGGCCCAGCAGATGCTCAGTCGGCAACCTGTCGATCTGATCCTCTGCGACTGGGAAATGCCTGAGCTGTCGGGACTCGAACTGCTCACCTGGTGTCGCGAGCAGGACAGCCTGAAAATCGTGCCGTTCATCATGGTCACCAGCCGCGGCGACAAGGAAAACGTGGTGCAGGCGATCCAGGCCGGCGTTTCCGACTTCATTGGCAAGCCGTTTTCCAACGAGCAGTTGATCACCAAGGTAAAGAAGGCCCTGCACCGTGCCGGCAAGCTGCAGGCTCTGACGGCCAGCGCGCCGCCGAAGATGCTCAGCAGTGGTTCTTTCGCCAACGACTCCCTGGCTGCGCTGACTGGCGGCAATGCTGCGGTGATCAAGCCCGCAGCCAAAGCCGCTGCGCCGGTTGCCGCCGCTGGTTTCGCCAAGCCTGCCGCAGCCAAGCCGGTGGCTGCCAGCAGTGCGCCGGGCGGTCGTGGCCAGGGTCAGCTGCGCCTGCCCGGCGGCAACATGGACTGCGTGATCAAGGCCCTGAGCCTCAAGGAAGCGCTGCTGGTGGTGCGGCGTGGCGAGGTTCTGCCGCAGGTGCTGGAAAGTGCCGTGCTCGATCTGGAGCAGGGCGAGGCGGCTGAAACGGCCCGTCTCAACGGTTACCTGCATGCGGTGGCGGCACTGGAGCCGAAACCGGACAGTGAGTGGTTGCAGGTCACCTTCAAGTTCGTCGACCGCGACCCACAGAAGCTCGACTACCTGTCGCGCCTGATCGCCCGTGGCAGCGCGCAGAAGCACTTCAGCCCCGGCGCCTAGGCGAAGTAGCCCGGATGCAATCCGGGGCAAGCACCGTGCGAATCTTCCCGGATTGCATCCGGGCTACGGGCCACCGCGACCGACGGCGGTGAGCCCGGTCACAGCGCCACCTTTCGCGGCTCGCATGGGCTGGCCGGCGCTGCTAGTCTTGCTAGCCCCGGATACCAATAACCACTCGATCCGTGAAGGCCATGCTAGGGCGTCTATTCATTCTCTGCGCAGTGCTGCTGTCGGCTACCCAGGCCAGCGCGCTGACCATCTACAAGTACGTCGATGCCAACGGCGTGGTCACCTATAGCGACAAGGCTGTGGCCGGCGCCCAGGTGTTCGTATTCCGCGACCGCATGATCGAGCGTCTGGACAACCTGGTGAAGCTGGAAACCAAGAAGCACGACGCCGGCGAAACCCTGCTGATCCGCAACGACCTCTATGCCCCGGTGGAAATCGAACTGAGCCTGAGCAAGGTGGTAAATGCCACAGGGGCGCCGGAGCAACCGATCCGCTGGGTACTGCCGCCGCGCAGCAAGATTCGCCTGGCCACCCTGGCCCCGCTCGATGCTGCCAAACCGATGAGCTACAAGCCGCGCCTGCGCTATGCCATGGGTGATCCACGCTTGCAGCCGCAGCTCTATCGCTACCCACTGCCCTGGCGTGGCGGGCCGTTCAAGCTGACCCAGGGCGCCAACGGCAAGT
Organism: uncultured Pseudomonas sp.; assembly: GCA_964518735.1. Classification (GTDB taxonomy): domain Bacteria; phylum Pseudomonadota; class Gammaproteobacteria; order Pseudomonadales; family Pseudomonadaceae; genus Aquipseudomonas. The sequence goes on along the minus strand of CAZFKQ010000008.1, from coordinate 137,103 downwards.
ACAGCCACTTCACGCCGCGTGGGCGCTATGCCCTGGATATCGCCATGCCCCAGGGCACGCCGATCGTCGCTGCCCGGGGCGGCATCGTGGTGAAGACTGAAAACCAGCAGAGCGGCCGCGGCAACAACCCGTCCGGCAACTTTGTGCGCATCCTGCATGACGACGGCACCATGGGCGTCTACCTGCACCTGCTGCGCGGCTCGGTGAGCGTGCAGGAAGGCCAGCGCGTTGAAACCGGCAGCCACCTGGCCAACTCCGGCAATACCGGCAACAGCACCGGCCCGCACCTGCACTTCGTGGTGCAGCGCAATGTCGGCCTGGCGCTGGAGTCGATACCGTTTAACTTTGCCCAGCCGGTGGACAGCCTGCCCAACTTCTCCACGGCAACGGCCGACCGGCACTAAAAGCAGGCGACTTGCCTGGCTGTGGTGCGTGCACCTGCGGCGCCGGCGTCGCCGACTCCTCGCGCAAGATCCTGTCTGTTTTGCCAAGTTACTGAATCGCCGCGATTTTTCTCGTGCGCTCGGGCCTGCGTACGGGCCTGGCACCGGACTTGCTATGTTCTGACTGAACGGGATGAGTCACCCGCGCCGGCATGCTTGTTGGCTGGCGCGCTCATGACGCTTGGCACACTGGAGTTGCACCAGAGGCGAACTAGGGTTCCGGTCTACATCATGTAGATGCTGGTCCGAGAGTTTTCCGGCCCTAAGGATCAGGGCTACACGGCGGGAGAAAAGCCCGGGAGACGTGATGTCATCCCGTGCCGACTTCCAACGTGTAGGAGCTATGCCATGACCCTGTTGTCCCTGCGTTCGCTGCGCAAGACCCTGCTCTGCGCCAGTCTGGCCACCGTTGCCGGTGTGCTGCCATTCACCGCCCAGGCCATTGAGAAGATGAAGATCGGCACCGTGGTCTGGGCCGGTTATGCGCCTTTCTACGTGGCCGACGAACTCGACCTGTACAAGGCCCATGGCCTCAAGGTCGAGTTGCAATTCTTCAATGATCCGGCGCTGATCCCTTCGGCCATGCTGGGCAGCGCCCTCGACGGCGGCATGCTCACCTACGACCAGGTCGTCGGTAGCGTGGCCAAGGGCCTCAGCCACAAAGTGGTGATGCCGATCGATTTCTCCAACGGCGGCGACGCCATCGTCGCCGACAAGTCGATCACCTCGGTGGCCGATTTCAAAGGCAAGAAGGTCGGCTTCAATCCGCTGTCGCCATCCGATTTCCTGCTGGCCTACGCCCTGAAAAGCAATGGCCTGAGCGACAAGGACATCAGCCCGATCAACATGACCCCGGAAGGCATCCCCGGGGCGATGGCGTCCGGCAGCCTGCCGATTGGCGTGACCTACGAGCCTAATGTGTCGCAGATTCTCGGCATGCCGGGTGACAAGTACCACGTGGTGTATTCCTCCAAAGACGCCCCCGGCCTGATCACCGACGTGCTGGTCTTTGACGAGAAGGTCATCGCCAAGCGTCCGGTAGCGATCAAGGCCATGCTGGCCGGCTACCTCGACGGCCTGGCCTACATGCAGGCGCACCCGGACGAGTCGGCCAAAATCATCGGCAAGGTCCTGGGCGTCAGTGCCGAGGAAGCCAAGGAGCAGATGAGCGGCGTGTACAACATTCCGCTGGCCGAAATGGGCGCGAACTTCGAGAAGTCGGAATCGACCAAATCCTTCTTCGGCAGCGGCGCAGTGATTGCGCAGTTGCTCAAGGAAAACGGCCAGATTCCGATGATCCCTGATTTTGCCGACACGTTCGACGCGCAGTTCGTCGAGGCCATGGCCAAGTAAGCCGCTCGCCCGCAGCCCGTAGGTGAACGACGCTCTGCGTTCGTTCACCCGCCAGGCAACGCAGACGGTGGAGGGATAAAGCGCCAACCACCCTGCGCGCCGAAGCACGAGTCCACGGAATCCGGAGGAACCCATGTCCACCCAGATCTACCGCTATGCCGACGGCAAGTTGGCCAACAGCCTGGCCCTGGCCTATGCCTTCGGTGGCTACGCTGCCGGCTTCGCCCTGCTGTTTGCCGACAGCTGGCTGCTCAACCTGGCCGGCACGTTGCTGCTGGGCCACGCGATGATCATTGCTGCTTACCTGATTCACGAATTCGCCCACGGCACCATCTTCGCCAAGCCGCTCAACAATGAGCGCGCCGGCGAGTTGTGCAGTTGGCTGTGTGGCAGCTGCTACGCCGGCTTCCAGGACTTGCGCAAGAAGCACATGCGCCACCACGTCGACCGCGCCGACGTGATTACTTTCGACACCAAGGCTTTCCTCAACCGTTGCCCAGGCTGGTTCCGCAAGCTGGTGCTGGCAGCCGAATGGGCCTACGTGCCGGCAGTCGAGCTGATCATGCATTACTACGTGATCCTCCTGCCGTTCATCACCAGCAACGAGAAACACCGCGCCAACCGGCGCAAGGTCGCGCTCACCCTGCTGGTACGCACGGCGCTGTTCGCCCTGGTTGCGGCGGTGTCGCTGAAAGCGCTGCTGCTGTACTTCGTGGCCTGGTCGATCATGCTCACCGTGCTGCGGTTCACCGATGCCTACCAGCACACCTACGACGCCTTCGCGGTGCTTGAGGACGGCGGCAAGATCCCTGACGACAAGCTGCGCGACCGTGCCTACGAGCAGATGAATACCTTCAGCAATGTGGTCTCGGTGCGCTGGCCGGTGCTCGACTTGCTGCTGCTCAACTTCGCTTACCACAACGCGCATCACGAAAAGCCCGTGGCGCCCTGGTACCGCCTGCGCAAGCTGCATGCCGAGCTGTATGGCGATGGCTATGCCCAGGTGCTGCCCATGCACCTGCTGTTCAAGAGCTTCCATCAACACCGCCTGCGCCGGGTGATCGACGACGACTACGGGGTGGTTGAGGCTGCGGGTGAACGACGTGCCGACGGCTTCTACGGTGCGGTGGGCGTGTCCTTCCTGACGGCGGTATGACGATGATTGATTACCGTGGCAAACAGGTCGTGCTCACCGGTGCCGCCAGCGGCATCGGCCGCGGGCTGGCGCGGGCCTTCGCCGAGCAGGGCGCCTGCCTGGAGTTGCTCGACCGCAACACGGAGGCGCTGGCCGCCGTTGTCGACGAACTGGCGCCACTGACGGAGGTCAGTGCGGTCGCCGTCGACCTGGCCGACAGCGCTGCCATCGCCAACTACGTCGCCCAGCGCGGCGAGCGGTCGCTGGATGTACTGATCAACAATGCCGGGGTCGAGTACGCCACCCCGCTGAGCGCGCGTGGCGCCGAAGCCGACGCGCACTGGCAGGCCCTGCTGGATAACAACGTGGCGTCCATGCTGCGCCTGACCCGCGCCCTGCAAGGCCAGCTCAAGGCCGGCAGCAGCGTGATCAATCAGGCTTCGATCTGGGGCCTGAAAGGCGTGCCGGGTTTCTCCGCCTATGTCGCCAGCAAGCATGCGGTGATCGGCCTGACCCGTTCGCTGGCCTGGGAGCTCGGGCCGCAGCGGGTTCGCGTTAATGCGGTATGCCCGGGCTGGATCGGCACAGAGGCGGCGATGCGTTCGCTCAAGGTGATGGCCCAGGCCAGCGGCCGCAGCGAGGACGAGGAACTGGCGCTGATTCTTGCCGCCCAGGCCGTACCCGAGTTGCTCACCCCGGCCGATCTGGCCGGCACCTTTCTGTTTCTCGGCAGCCCATTGGCGGCGCCCATCACCGGCCAGGCCCTGTCGGTCAGCCATGGCGAGGTGATGCATTGAAGACCCTCGCGCAACAGCAGCCACTGGCCGGGCAGAGCGCGCTGGTCACCGGCGCCACCCAGGGCATCGGCCGGGCCATTGTCCTGGCTTTGGCCGAGGCGGGCGCCACGGTGTGGATCAACCACCTTGACCAGCCCGCAGCGGCTAGCGCCCTGGTGGAGCGGATCGCCGCCGCCGGTGGCACTGCGCATGCTGTGCAGGCCAACGTGGCCGATGTGGCGCAGGTCGAAGCCATGTTTGCCCGAGTTCTGGCCGCGGGCGACCTGCATATCCTGGTCAACAACGCCGGCATCATTCTGGAGAAACCCTTCCTCGACACCGACGAGGACGACTGGGCCGCCGTGCTCGGCGTCGACCTCACGGCGGTCTACCGCTGCAGCCGGCATGCCCTGGCGCATATGCACGCGCGTGGCACTGGCTGCCTGGTCAACATTGCCTCGGAGTTGGGCCAGCTCGGCCGCGAGCACTTCGCCGCCTACTGCACGGCCAAGGCTGGGGTGATCGGTTTAACCAAATCCCTGGCCCGCGAGTTTGCCCCGGCCATCCGTATCAATGGCGTGGCGCCGGGGCCGGTGGATACGCCGATGGTGTCTGCCGAGTGCATGAGTGCCGCGATGATCGAGCGCGAAACGGCGATTCCCGCCGGCCGCCTCGGTAACCCCGAAGAAATCGCCGCCGCCGTGCTGTTCCTGGTGTCGCCGGCGGCCAGCTTTTTTCATGGGCAAATGCTTGGCGCCAATGGCGGTGCCTGGATGGGTGGCTGATGAAACCCGAACTGATTCTGCTAATTGGCGCCAGCTTCTGGGGGCTGGGCTGGATACCGCTGGAGTTTCTCGCCGGCCAGGGCCTCGCCGGCATGCCGGTGGTCTTGTACACCTATGGGCTGCTCAGTTTGCTGGCGCTGCCGCTGATCTGGCTGCAGCGCGCGGCCTGGTGGCCGCAGCGTTACGCGCTGTTGGCCATCTGCCTGTTCGGCGGCTGGGCCACGGCGGGGCTGGTTGGCGCGCTGTCCGAAGGCGACGTGGTGCGCGCCATGCTGCTGTTCTACCTGGCTCCGGTGTGGGGGTTGCTGGGCGGCTGGTTGTTGCTGGGCGAGCGGCTGACTGGGTTGCGCATCGCTGCGCTGCTGCTGGCGATGGTGGGCATCGTGCTGACGCTGGGTATCAGCCGCGAAACCTTCCGCCCCTTCACCTTGCCGGACTGGCTGGCGTTAAGTGCCGGGTTGGCCTTTGCCCTCAATAACCTGGCGACCCGTGCCGCAGAGCAGATTCCGCTGGCGAGCAAGTCCGTGGTGGCGTTTATCGGTAGCGCCATGCTGGCTGGGCTGTTCTGTGGGTCTCAGGGCGTTGGCTTACCCGCCATGACGCCGGTGCTCTGGGGGCAGGTGGCGCTGTTTGGCGTGTTCTGGCTGATCGCCATGAGTGCCGCGCAGTACGGCTTCAGCCACGTCGAAGCCGGCCGCGCCGCGGTGTTGGTGGTGATCGAATTACTGGTGGCGGTGCTCACCGCCGCCTGGTTCGGCGACCGTGAGCTGGGCCTGCGGGAATGGCTGGGTGGCGCGCTGGTGCTTGCTGCTGCGCTGATGGCGGCCCGGCCAACGGTTGAATCTTCCTCTTCTTACTGCGAGGCCAAACCATGAGCGTACGCATGGATCAGCTCAGCTGGGTGGAATACGAGCGCCGCGTGCGCACGGAGTCGCCCGTGGTATTCCTGCCCTGCGGTGCCACCGAGCAGCACGGCCCGCACCTGCCACTGGGCACCGACGCGCTGCTGGCCAGCGCACTGTGCGAGGACGTTGCCGCGCGCGTTGGCGGCCTGGTCGCGCCGGCCCTGTCCTACGGCTACAAGTCGCAGCCCAAGTGCGGCGGCGGCAATCACTTCTGCGGCACCACCAGCCTCGACGGGCAGACCCTGATCGCCCTGGTGCGCGACGCCGTGCGCGAGTTCGCCCGGCATGGCGTCACCCGCCTGGTGCTGGTCGACGGCCACTACGAGAACCAGTGGTTCGTCACCGAAGGCATCGAGTTGGCCATGCGCGAGCTGGGCCCGGGCGCCAGGCTGCAAGTGATGCGCCTGGAGCACTGGGACTTCTGCACCGAGCAGACCCTGGCCGATGTGTTCCCCGACGGCTTCCCCGGTTTCGCCCTGGAGCACGCGGCGGTGATCGAGACCTCGCTGATGCTGCATTACCTGCCGCAGCTGGTGCGTATCGACCTGATTCCCGACGAGCCTCCGGCCGACTTCCCGCCCTACGACATGTACCCGAGCCGCACCGAGTGGGTGCCGCCGTCCGGCGTGTTGTCCTCGGCCAAGGGCTCGACGGCGCAGAAGGGCGCGCTGATGGCGGCCGATATCGTCGGCGGCATTGCCTCTGCCGTGCGCAAGGAGTTTGCCCTGTGACAGCTGCACTGATCGTCATCGACATGCAGCGCGACTTCTGCGCACCGGGTGGCTATGCCGACCAGGCCGGGCTGGATATCAGCCTGCTGCGTGCGCCGATTCCGGCCATTCAAGATTTACTGGCTGCGGCGCGGGCCCGAGGTGTGCTGGTGCTGCACACCCGCGAAGGCCATCGCGCCGATCTGTCCGATCTGCCCGAGCCCAAGCGCCGGCGTGCGCAGAATGCCGGCGCACCGATCGGCAGCCAGGGCCCGCTCGGCCGCCTGCTGGTGCGCGGCGATTACGGCCACGACCTGATCGACGAATTGCAGCCACTGCCCGGCGAGCCGGTAATCGACAAGCCCGGCTACAGTGCCTTCGCCGCCACCGACCTGGAACTGTTGCTGCGCAATCGTGGCATCACCGAGCTGATCATCACCGGCGTGACCACCGAAGTCTGCGTGCACTCGACCCTGCGCAGTGCGGTCGACCTTGGCTACGCCTGCACCCTGGTCAGCGACGCCTGCGCCTCGGCCTACCCCGAGCTGCATGCTGCAGCGCTGGCCATGGTCGATGTGGAAGGTGGCCTGTTCGGCCGGGTGTGCGACAGTCAGCGCCTGCTCGCCGAATGGAAGGATGCGCCATGACCCAGGTCACCAAACTCTGGCCGCTGCTGACCGCCACCCACCGCTATGACAAGTCGATCTCCACCTGGCAGCGCGGCCACGGCCAGCTGATCGAGGCGCCGATCCTTGCCTACCTGATCGAGACCAAGCACGGGCGCATCCTCTACGACGTCGGTTGCGACTACCAGAAGATCGCCGACCCGACCCAGCGGGAACGCTGGTACGGCGGCTTCTCCATGGGCGCGCCGCAGATGAGCGAGGAACAACGCCTGCCGGCGCACTTCGCCCGGCTGGGCCTGACCCCGGCTGACATCGACCTGGTGTTTCTCGGCCACCTGCATTTCGACCATGCCGGCGGCCTGTGCGAAGTGTGCGGCGCCGAGGTGCACGTGCACGCCGCCGAACTGGAAGCGGCCAAGGCCCAGGCTGACGACGCCTACTTCGCTGACGATTTTGCCGGTGACTATCGCTGGAAGATCCAGACCGCCGAGTACGAGCTGGTGCCGGGCGTGCGCGCGATCAACACCCCCGGCCACACCGCCGGGCATATGTCGCTGTTGATCGAACTGCCCCAGGGCAAGCCGGTGATCCTTGCCGGCGACGCCGCCGACCTGACGGAAAACCTCGAGCAGGAAATCGCCCCCGGTACCCTCTGGGAAGAGCGCGAGGACATGGCCATCGCCAGCATCCGCAAGCTCAAGGCGCTGGCCGCGGAAACTGGCGGCGAGCTGTGGCCCAACCACGACATGGCCTTCTACCGCGGCCTGCGGCAGTTCCCGGAGTTCCATTCATGACCCCCGTACCCGCGCATTACCTGGGCGTGTGGCAACGCACCCTGCTGACCACCACGGACGGCGTGCACGACACCGCCACCCAGGTCTACTGGTTGCAGACCGCCAGCCTGTTTGCTGACCTACGCATTCCCTCGCCGCTGCCGTTCAGTCCGGCAGAGCGCGCGGCGCAGGCCGGTTTCGCCGGTGTCACGGCGGTCGAGGGTGAGCGTTGCCAGTGGCATCGTGCCATCGACTTCCAGCCACCGAGCGGGCGTGATGACATCGGCCGCATGCGCTTCGAACGTCCCGACTACCTGCTCGAAGACGGCCTCGACGGCAGCTACCACGAAGTCTGGGAGCGCCTCCCCGAGTCGTTGGGGCGTAACTGGGGCACCTGGCTGGTGGCGCTGGATGGCCGGCAGGGCTGCCTGTTGCTGGCGGGTGACTATTTCCTGTTCGCCGCCTCGCGCCCGCAGCCCCTAGCAGCTGGCGAGTCACTGCTGGCGCGGCTGGAGCGAGGTGTGCCGGCCGCCCCCTTGCTCGACTTCGAGCTGTCATTCGGCCGCCACCAGCAGGGCCGGCAGCCATGGGTCATCGCGTTGTCGACCCTGGCCGAGCGTATCGGCCAGGCCTTGCTGCCGGCCACCCTTGATCCCGATCAGCCCGAGCAGTTGCTCACCCCGGCCGTGCTCGCCAACCTGGGTGCCACGCCGCCGCTGGGTGGCTGGCAGGTGCGTGAGCAACCGCTATTTCCCGAGGAGGTTCGCCCATGACTGCCCATCAATCAGTGCCCACGCAGGATGCCGGCGTGCCGCCCGCGCGCCCGAGCTGGTGGGTGATTCGCGGCGAGCTGCCGCGTGGCGCGGTCTGGGCCCTGGCCGCTGCGGGCCTGCTGCTGCCGTTGCTGCTGTGGTGGGCGTGCAGCGCCCTGGGCCTGAGCAACCCGCTGTTCATGCCCGGCCCGGAGGCGGTGCTGGCGCGGGTCGGCCGCTGGTGGGCGGAAGAGGGCCTGCTCGCCGATATCGGCATCAGTGTGTACCGGGTCATGGCCGGTTTCGGCGCCTCGGCGCTGCTTGCCCTGCCGCTGGGTCTGTACATCGGCACCTACCGCCCGGTGCAGGCATTTCTCGAACCGCTCACCGACTTCATCCGCTACATGCCGGCGGTGGCTTTTATCCCGCTGATCATGCTCTGGGTCGGCATCGACGAAGGCTCCAAGGTATTGATCATCTTTATCGGCACCTTCTTCCAGATGGTGCTGATGGTCGCCGAGGACGTGCGCCGCGTGCCCATGGCGCAGATCGAGGCGGCGCAGACCATGGGCGCCTCGCGCAGCGAGATCGTCAAGCTGGTGATCCTGCCGTCATCGCGCCCGGCGTTGCTCGACACCCTGCGCATCACCTGCGGCTGGGCCTGGACCTACCTGGTGGTGGCCGAGCTGGTGGCCGCCAACTCCGGCCTCGGCTACGCCATTCTCAAGGCGCAGCGCTACATGCACACCGACAAGATCTTCGCCGGCATCATCCTGATCGGCATCATCGGCCTGCTCACCGACCAGGCGTTCCGCTGGCTCGGCCGCGTGGCCTTCCCCTGGCTGAAGAGGTAAGTGCCATGAGCGAGAGCAAGATTCAGATCCGCCACGTCGACAAAGTGTTCAAGAGCAAAGGCCGCGAGGTGCAGGCACTGCAGGATGTCAGCCTGGATATCCGAGCCAACGAATTCATCACCTTCGTCGGCGCCTCCGGCTGCGGCAAGTCGACCCTGCTGCGCTCAATCGGCGGCCTGGAGCAGCACAGCGCCGGCTCGATCCAGGTCGACGGCGCGCCGATCCACGGCCCCGGCATCGACCGCGCCATGGTCTTCCAGCACTACAGCCTGTACCCCTGGCTGACGGTGATGGAGAACATCAAGTTCTGCCGCCAGCTCAAGGTGGTCTCCGACACGGTGCGCAGTGATGCCGATGTCGAGGTGGCCAGCGGCCGCGCCGATGCGCTGCTCAATTTGATGGGCCTGTCGGCGTTCGCCAAGGCCTACCCCAACCAGCTCTCCGGCGGTATGCAGCAACGTGTGGCGATTGCCCGCGCGCTGATGCCCAAGCCGCAGATCCTGCTGATGGACGAGCCCTTCGGCGCGCTCGATGCGCAGACCCGTGAGGTGATGCACGACCTGATTCGCCACGTGCACCGGCTGGAGAAGAGCACCATCCTGTTCGTCACCCACGACGTCGAGGAGGCCATCTACCTCGGCGGCCGCGTGGTGCTGATGGCGCCGCGTCCGGGGCGCATCGACACCATCTACGAGGTGCCGCTTCCGGCCGAGCGCCACCAGGACATGAAACTGTCGGCGCAATTCCTGGCGTTGAAGAAAGAGATTCTCGCGCGTATCCGCGAGACCTCGGGAATGAACACCGACCTGGAACTGCTGGAGCAGCTGACCCGCACGGTGTCGGTCTGAGTTACGGCAACACCGGTGGTAAACGCTGCGCGGTTTTCCACTCTACGTTGTGACATACGGCTTCTTCGCGATGATCTGCGCCAGTTTTTCCCAGTCGGGTAGGGTGGATAACGCTCTGCTTATCCACCGGTGCGTACCTTCACTCATCACCATCCGTAACCCCCTCAACAAGGAGCAACAGCGATGATTGGTTACGTCATGCTGGGCGTCGACGATCTGTCCAAGGCCCGCGAATTCTACGACCCACTGCTGGCCATGCTCGGCGCTGTGCCCGGCGACTGGAGCAACGAGCGCAGCACCTTCTACGTCAGCCAGCCGGGCAAGCCGATGTTTGCCATCACCAAGCCCTACAACGGCCAGCCGGCCAGTGCCGGCAACGGCAGCATGGTGGCCCTACCGTGTACCTCGCCGGCCACGGTTGATCACATCTACGCCTGGGTGCTGGCCAACGGCGCCACTGACGAAGGTGCACCGGGTGAGCGCGGCGGCGAAGGCAGTGGTTTCTATGGCTGCTATTTCCGCGACGCGCTGGGCAACAAGCTCTGCGTGTTCTACTTGGCGCCCTGAGCAGTCCGGTGCATCGATGGGCAAGCCCCTAGTTCAGCGCCAGGCCTTGATCCAGGTGCTGATCCACCAGCCATTTGCCGTGGGCCAGGGCTGCGTGTTGAGCATTGCCCAGCTCGGCGATAAAGCGCTGGTTCAGCGGTAACGCCAGGCGCCGGGTGGTCTGCCCATCGGGTAGGGTGATCTGGCAGCCGGCAGCCCAGGGCGTGGGAATCCCTGGATGCTCGACAACATCGGCGCGGATGGCGTGGTTGCGATGGGTGCAGTGCAGCGTGGTCATGGCCGTACCTCCTGCTGAGCCGCCAGGCCTGCGGGCCCGAGTGCGCGGCGTGGATGTCAGGTTCACCATAAAACAGCTGAACAGGGTGGGTGACCGTACCTGACGAAGGGTATTTATGCGCCAGCAGTGGTACGGCATTGATTGGCTGGTGGCGGCCGGGCAGCGATTTCCTTGTCATGGGCCGACGTGTAGCCGGCCCATGACAAGTGCATCAGTCCAGCTTGAGCACCTTGGCCAGCACGATCTTCGGGCCCTTCATCTTCTTGACGATGATGCGCAGGCCTTCACTTTCCAGCACTTCTTCTTCTGTCGGCACGCGGTTGAGGCTCTCGTAGACCAGCCCGGCCAGGGTCTCGGCCTCGATATGGTCGAGGTCGATGCCGAGCAGGCGCTCGATCTTGAACAGCGGGGTGTCACCGCGTACCAGCAGCTTGCCCGGCTGATAGGCGAGGATGCCGCGCTCGGCCTTGTGGTGTTCGTCCTGGATGTCGCCGACCAGGGCCTCCAGCACGTCCTCCATGGTCAGGAAGCCGACCACCTTGCCGTCCGCTTCCTCGACCAGGGCGAAATGCGCACCGCCCTGGCGGAACTGTTCCAGCAGGCTGGACAGCGGCATGTGCTTGGTCACCCGCTCCAGGGGATGCAGCAGCTCGGTCAGCTTGAACTTGGACGGCAGCATTTCCAGCAGCGACAGCTGCAGCAGCAGGTCCTTGATGTGCAGCAGGCCGATGAAGTGGCCGGCTTCTTCGTCGTACACCGGGAAGCGGCTGTACTTGTGGCGGCGGAACAGGCTGAACACTTCATCCAGCTTGGCGTCGCTGTTGAGGAACACCAGGTCTTCACGTGAGTTGGCCCAGTCGACCACTTCCAGCTCGCCCATTTCCACGGCCGAGGCCAGCACGCGCATGTCCTGGTCGCTGGGGTCGCTGGCGCGACTGGAGTGGAGGATCAGCTTGAGTTCGTCACGGCTGTAATGATGCTCGTGGTGCGGCCCCGGCTCGCCCTGACCGGCAAAACGCAGGATGGCGTTGGCACTGGCATTGAGCAGGAAGATCGCCGGGTACATGGCCCAGTAGAACAGGTACAGCGGTACGGCCGTCCACAGTGACAACAGCTCGGGCTTGCGGATGGCCCAGGACTTCGGCGCCAGCTCGCCAACCACGATATGCAGGTAGGAAATGATGAAGAAGGCGATGAAGAAGGCGATGCCGTGTAGCAGTTTCGGCGAGTCGATGCCGAAGTAGGCCAGCAGTGGTTCGAGCAGGTGGGCGAAGGCCGGTTCGCCGACCCAGCCGAGGCCCAGCGAGGCCAGGGTGATGCCCAATTGGCAGGCCGACAGGTAGGCATCGAGCTGGTTGTGCACGGTGCGCAGGATATGCCCACGCCAGCCGTTCTGTTCGGCCAGGGCTTCGACCTTGGTCGAGCGCAGCTTGACCATGGCGAATTCGGCGGCGACGAAGAAGCCATTGAGCAGAACGAGGAAGAGGGCGAACAGGATGAAGCCGAAATCGGCGAAATAGCTGGTGGCGGTGTAACTAGAGGAAGGGTCCATGGGGGCTTTGGTTGGCGAATGACCGCTAAAGGGTGGCGGCTGCTGCCGCCGATTGCAAGTCGGCGGCCAGTACCGGGGCAGCTCAGCTGCGGCGAATCAGCTGTGGTGCGGGGAAGTGGCAGGTAAAGGTGCTGCCCTTGCCAGGTGTGCTGGCGATATCCAGGCGGGCGCGATGGCGTAGCAGCACATGCTTGACGATGGCCAGGCCGATGCCGGTGCCGCCGGTGTTGCTGGCGCGGCTGGAGTCGACCCGGTAGAAGCGTTCGGTCAGCCGTGGCAGGTGCTTGGCTTCGATACCGGGGCCGTTGTCGGCCACGCTGAAGTGCCCGCCCTGTTCATCGCCCCACCAGCGGATGCGGATCTCGCCTTCGGCCGGGGTGTATTTCACCGCATTGAACACCAGGTTGGAGAAGGCGCTGCGCAATTCTGCCTCGCTGCCCTTGAGCTTGAGGTGGGCGTCGGCCTCCAGGCTGATCCGATGATGCTTGGTTGCGGAGAGCGCCTGGGCGTCGTTCTTGATGCTCAGCAGGAGCAGGTCGATGGCTACCGGCTGGTTATCCGACGGGTAGTCGGTGGCTTCCAGCTTGGCCAGCAACAGCAGGTCATTGAGCAGGTTCTGCATGCGCGCACCCTGCTGCTGCATCTGCTGCAGGGCACGTAGCCAGCGCGGATTCACCTCCTCGACATTGTCCAGAAGGGTCTCCAGGTACCCGGCGATCACCGTCAGCGGGGTGCGCAGTTCATGGGAGACGTTGGCGACGAAATCCTTGCGCATCTGTTCCAGCTGATAAAGACGGGTGACGTCGCGTACCAGCATCAGGTGTTCGTGGTTGCCGTACTGGGTGATCTGCAGCTGCAGGCGCAGGTGATCGTTGATCGGCGAGGGCAGCTCCAGGGCCTCCTGGTAATTGCCCTGCTCGAAGTACTCCTTGAAGCGCGGGTGACGCAGCAGGTTGCTGATCGACTGGCCACTGTCTTGTGGCGTCTTCAGGCCCAGCAGGGTTTCTGCGGCGCGGTTCCACCACTCCAAATTGCCGTCGCGGTCGAGCATGATGACCGCGTCGCGCAGGGCGGCGGTGGATTCCTGCACGCGGTCGATCACCGCTTGCAGGCGGCCGCGCACGCGCTGGTCACGACGTTGCAGGTGGTAGATGTTGTCGAATACCTCGCCCCACAGGCCATAGCCCTCGGGCGGCGCTTCATCCGGTTGGCGCTCGCGCAACCAGTGATGCAGGCGCAGCAGCTGCTTGATGTGCCAGGCCAGGTATACGCCGAGGCCGAGCACCAGGGCCCAGGCATACTCGCCGCTGATCAAACCGAGCAGGGCACAGCAGACCACTAGCAATAGCAGGTGGCGCACGACGGCACCACGCCAGTTCTGGTTCACCTATCGCATCCTTTCAATGACTACAGCGAAGCCGGTGTTGGAACCTGTTCAGGATCGTGCCAGCGCAGGGCAGCGCGCCGCAGACCCTCAAGCGTTCTCAGCTCTTGGTGGAGAAACGATAACCGGTGCCGCGTACCGTTTGAACGAGATTTTCGTAGACCTCGCCCAGCGCTTTGCGCAGGCGACGGATATGCACGTCGACGGTGCGCTCTTCCACATAGACGTTACCGCCCCAGACCTGGTCGAGCAGCTGGCCACGGGTGTAGGCGCGCTCCTGGTGGGTCATGAAGAATTGCAGCAGGCGGTATTCGGTGGGGCCCATCTCGGCTGGTTTGCCATCGATGGTGACACGGTGACTGATCGGATCGAGTAGCAGACCACCTACTTCGATCGGTGCTTCGCTGTCGCCCGAACCGGCGCGGCGCAGCACGGCCTTGAGGCGTGCCACCAGCTCGCGCGGCGAGAACGGCTTGGTGATGTAGTCATCGGCGCCGACTTCCAGGCCCTGGATCTTGTTGTCCTCTTCGCCCTTGGCGGTGAGCATGATGATCGGGATGTCGTCGGTCAGCTCGTCGCGCTTGAGGCGGCGGGCCAGCTCGATGCCGCTGGTGCCGGGCAGCATCCAGTCGAGCAGGATCAGGTCGGGTTTGCGGTCGACGATCAGCGCGTGCGCCTGCTGGGTGTTTTCCGCTTCCATGCAGTCGTAGCCAGCCATTTCCAGCGCCACTGCGATCATCTCGCGGATCGGTGCTTCGTCGTCAACGATCAGGATGTTCTTGCCAACCATGGGGTCCTGCCTCGGTTCATCTGTCTTGCGCCGCATTAGATAACGGAATTATTGCAGCGATGTGACAGTGTGGCGGCATCCCGTTAGCTGCGCAGGGCGAAATCCAGCACGATGCCCAGCAGAATCGCCAGTCCGGCCCAGTGGTTGTGCAGGAAGGCGGCGAAGCATTTCTGCGGGTCGCGCTCGCGGGTGCTCCAGAACTCCCAGGCGAAACAGGCGGCGGCGCCGCACAGGCCGAACAGGAACCACAGCCCCAGGCTGAAGCGCGCGCCGGCCATGGCCAGGCACAGCAGGGCCAGGCCCTGCAGGGTAAGGATGATCACCCGGTCGGCCTCGCCGAACAGGATGGCGGTGGATTTGACGCCGATCTTCAGGTCGTCGTCGCGGTCGGTCATCGCGTAGTAGGTGTCGTAGGCCACGGTCCACAGCAGGTTGGCCAGGTACAACAGCCAGGCCTCGGGCGGTGGCAGTTCACCGGTCACCGCGCTGAACGCCATCGGCATACCCCAGGAGAAGGCCGCGCCGAGTACCACTTGCGGGTAGAAGGTGTAGCGCTTCATGAACGGGTAGCAGGCGGCCAGGGCCAGACCGCCGAATGACAGCAGGATGGTGGTCAGGTTGGTGAACAGCACCAGGATGAAGCTCAGGGCCACCAGCACGGCGAACAGGGTTAGCGCCTCGCGCACGCTGATCTTGCCGCTGGCCAGCGGACGGGCCTGGGTGCGGGCGACGTGGCCGTCGAAGTGGCGGTCGGCGTAATCGTTGATTACGCAACCGGCGGCGCGCATCAGCAGCACGCCAAGCACGAAGATGAACAGCAGCTTGAAGTCCGGCAGCCCCTCGCTCGCCACCCACAGGGCCCACAGGGTCGGCCACAGCAGCAGGTAGATGCCGATCGGCTTGTCCAGGCGCATCAGCTGGATGAAGTCCCAGGCGCGTGGGTGCAGGCGGTTCAGCGATTGCAGCAGGGTGGTGTACATCGACGGCTCTCCGGACGAGGTGCGCCGATTATACGGTCGGCTATCTCGGTAGAAGCGAGCGCTGCTCACGAAACAGACGCAGCGCCAGCTTGGCTGAAGGTTGAATGCCGTTACTGGCCGGCGCGAGCCCAGAAGGGCGGCAGGAACACTTCGGCCACCAGTACGCCTAGGCCGTTACGCCAGAAGCACGAGCGTCGTCCCCACAGGCGATCTTCGCGCACGCTCTCCGGTAGCCAGGCCTGAGGGTAGCGGCACACCTGCAGCTCGCCCCGGGCGAAGGCGTGGTCACTGAACAGCAGCTCGCCGAGGGAGCGGCTGCCCAGCTTGCCGAGGTCGAAACCAGAGCCTTCCAGGGCACTGCGCGCGGCCACGCTGCGGGCGAACACCCAGGGCTCGCCGGCACCGCGCAGGAACACCTCGCGCACCCAGCCCTGGCTGCCGGTTGCTACCTGCAGCGCGGCGCATTCATCACGGCGCAACACCTGCCAGCCTTGCTGCAGCGGCAGTACACTGAATTGTTGCTGGCTGAGCTGGCTCAGGCGGCGGGTCAGCGAGCCCTGATCGAACAACCAGTCCCGTTGCAACGGCCCAGGCGCCGGGTGCAACTGGGCGTTATTGAGCCAGCGAGGCGGGTGGGCAAGCGAGGCTGGGGGCACGGCAACGGCTTCGGCAAGGAGGAAAGGCCGCGAGCTTAGCATGAGCCTGCCACGGCGTAGACCGTCGGCAGGGGCTTGCGCCGCGGCGCGCGGGCCAGTACAAAGCCTGCTGTTTTTTTGATCAGGTGTCCTGCCCGTAGAGGCAGGTCCTGCAGCCTGAATGATGAGGTGTGCTGATGAAGAAGTGGCAATGTGTGGTCTGTGGCCTGATCTATGACGAGAGCCTGGGTTGGCCGGACGATGACATCGCCCCCGGTACGCGCTGGGAAGATGTGCCGGCCGACTGGTTGTGCCCGGATTGCGGCGTCGGCAAGGCCGACTTCGAGATGATCGAAATCGGCTGATCAAACGCGTCCGTGTTGTAATCAAACGGCGGCCTCAGGGCTGCCGTTTGCGTTTGTGGGGCGCGCGTTGTGGCGCTACCTGCGCGCTGGGTCGGTGAGGCGAAACTGGGAATTCGTCGGTCATTTGGCGTAAATGCCGGCCGTTCTGTCAAAAACGCCTTGCTATTGGTAGCCTAAAACGCCGGCCAGTACTGGCGCGGTGCCGGATGGCGTGCCATTCTCCCTCGGTCTGCCGCAGCGCAGAGCTGTTGCGGCGCCTTGGGCGCTGTTCCGGACGGACAGCACGGACACAAAAACAACAAACCGTCAAAGAGGCATTTATGCGTAAACCCGAACTCGCTGCGGCCATTGCCGAAAAGGCTGACCTGACCAAAGACCAGGCCAATCGTGTACTCAACGCCGTTCTCGAAGAAATCACCAGCGCACTGAACCGCAAGGACAGTGTGACCCTGGTTGGTTTCGGTACCTTCCTGCAGCGCCATCGTGGTGCCCGTACCGGGAAAAACCCGCAAACCGGTGAGCCGGTAAAGATCAAAGCCAGCAACACTGTGGCTTTCAAGCCGGGCAAGTCGCTGAAAGACGCTGTCAACTAAGCGCCCCGCATCCGGGGTCGCCAGGCCCCGGGTGACCCGCGCACTCGCCTGCTTCGCGCAGGATGTAGTCCGCCACGCAAGTCGCTACAATGCGCCGCCGATTTCCCACTTCGAGGCTGCGCCATGAAATTCCGCTTTCTTCTCTGGATGCTGGGCCGTTTGATGGCCAAGGCCAGTCGCACCAATCCCGAGTTCCAGCAGCAACTGGCCGGCAAGGAGCTGGTGTTCCAGCTGCACACCCTGGACGGCAAGGTTTCCCGTCAGTTCGTCATCCATAATCAGCGTGTCAGCAGCCGCGCCGGCAAAGCCGCCGAGCCGGCGTTTGCCATCGGTTTCAAGGACGCTGCCTTCGGCTTTGCCACCATGCAGGCGAAGAACAAGCAGCTGGCCTTTATGCAGGGCATCCAGAACAAGGACATCCAGATCCAGGGTAATCCGGCACTGGTGATCTGGTTCCAGGGTCTGTTCAAGTACATCATGCCGAAGAAGAACAAGGCTCCGGCCAAGAAAGCCGCCTGAAGTCTGGGCTGCTTTGTGCGTCTGCTAACGGAAACTCTGGTCATGCGTCTGCTTACCCTTTTTGCCCTCCTGGCTACGCTGGGGCTGCCTGTGCAGGCAGCTCCTGTCGATCCGACTGTCCGACGCGTGCTGGAACTGGCTGGTGTGCAGCTGCTCTGCGAGCAGACGCCCGCGCTGTTGCAGCGCGGTATGCCGGCGCCGCAGCAGAAACGCCTGGCCAAGGCCTTTGCCGCCGAGCAGCTGTGTGCCGACCTGGCCAAGCAGCTGGCAGCCGAGGTGCCCAAGGCACAGCTGAGCGAGGCGCTAACGCTGCTCGACAGCCCACTGGCCAAGCACTTTACCGAGGCTGAGCGCGCAGTCGGTTCTGATGGTGGTCTGGCCGCCTACCGCACCCAGCTGGCCGAGCGCCCGCCGCGTGGCGAGCGTCTGCAGCTGGTGCAGCGCCTGGATCAGGCTGCACACACCAGTGCCATGGCTACCCTGCTGCGCTACGAAGTGGGCAAGACCCAGGCGCTGATGGCCTTGCGTGCCCGTGGCGAGAATCTGGACGAGAAGGCGCTGGGCGAGCAGACCGCGGCACAGCTCGCGCCGATTCGCGCTTCCAGCGCCAGTGGTGTCGAGGCTTTCATGCTGTATGCCTACCGCCAGTCGCCCAGCACTCAATTAGCTGAATACGTGGCGCTATATGAGCAGCCGGCGGTGCGTGCCGTACTCGAAGCCAGTGCTCGCCAACTGCCCAAGCTGTTCGCTGCACGTCGAGCCCAGCTGAAGTGAGGACATCCCTCTCCCTTTGGGAGAGGGAGCAGTCAGTGCGGGTGGTTGAACTGGGCGGCCAGTTCGCGCAGTGCCACTTCGGCCTGCAGCACCTTGTTCAGTGCATCTTCGGCCTTCTCGCGACTGATACCGAGCCGCTCGAACAGGCTGTCGGGGATTTCGCTCTGCGGGCCGTTGCCAATGCCGCGGTTGCGCAGCAGGCTGACGGCCAGGCAAACCAGATTCGGGTAGGCGCTGTGGGCGCCGTCGTAGTCCGGGTCGTGCTGGAAGCGCAGGGCGGTGGCCAGTTCTTCCGGCATGTCCCAGAAGCGCATCAGCCAGGCGCCGATCTGTTCGCGGCTGATGCCCAGCAGGTGCTGCTCGATATAGCCGGCCGACAAATGCGGGTTGACCTCCAGATGCCGGCAAATCAGCGAGAAGTGCGGCGGGAAGACGTGGGCCAGCACCAGGTAGCCGAAGTTGTGCAGAAGGCCGGCGAGGTAGGTCAGACCGGCTTCCGGGCGCTGGGCGCGGGGCATGGCGCGGGTCAGGCCTTCGATCACGGCGGCACTGTAGATCGCCTGCTGCCAGTAGGGCGTGGTCTGCTGCGGGTGATCCTTGGGCAGGCTGAGGGTTTTGCCGAGGGCCAGGCCTAGGGCCAGGTTGATCACCAGATCGAAGCCCAGTACGCGGACGATGGCGTCTTCCACCGAGCGGATCTTGCCGGGTGCTGCGTAGTACGGCGAGGCCGCCCAGCTGACTACTTGCGCGGCCAGGGCCGGATCGGTCTCGACCACGCCGGTGATGTCATCCACCGTGGCATCCGGGTCGACGCGCAGCTTGATGATCTTTTGCGCGGTTTCCGGCAGTGGCGGGATCTCGATGGTTTCTTCCAGGCGCTGCTGGATGCGCCGGGCGGTGAAGGCCTGCACCGCCTGGGTAATTTCCGCGCGGTCGTCGTCGGGGCGATTCAGATTGAGCTTGATGCTGGCTACCGGCTCACCGAAACGGGCGGCACTGGCCTTGCTCAGCAGGATGCTCTTGTAGGCGTCGCTGGCGATTTCCAGCAGCACCCCAGGCGTACCGGACTCCACCAGCAGGCTGTCGACGTGCAGCAGATGCTCGTCATACAGGCACGGTGAACTGGTCAGCGGCGGCAGGCCGGGCAGCAGTTTGAGGCTGTGCTTGGCCAGCATGCGCTCCAGACGTTCCGGTTTGACGGCGGCCAGTTTGCGTCCGGTCAGTTCGGCCAGGCGATTGAGATCGAGCAGTTGATCCTGGGGGAACAGCACCAGCAGGGCGCCGACCGCGTCGTCGAGCAGCGCCGCTTGCACTCGGCGTTCGGCCGGCAGGGCAGCATGTTCGTGGCGTACCGTGCAGGCCACGCCGAGCTTTTCCAGAAGCTGGAGAATCACCGCCGGCGGGCGCGGCGCAGAGTCGGGGGCGAGAGCAACTTCGGTCATGGTCTACATCCGGCTAGGGAACTACTGGCAAGGAGTATAACCAGCCACCCGCATACAAGGCGCTGCCGCCTGACAGGTGACCAGTGGTGTGCTGTCGATTGGCTCACACTTGGCCATATTGCTGGCCATGGCGCAGCCAGCGCTCGAGCAGTGGGCTGACATGCTGAGGCCAGTGCTGCAACAGGCTCTGCGCGGCGTCGCGCACAGCCGGCAGCAGGTCGGCGTCGCGCATCAGGTCGGCCACCTTGAACTGCAGCAGGCCGGTCTGGCGGGTGCCGAGCATCTCGCCGGGGCCTCTGAGTTCCAGGTCCTTTTCGGCGATGACGAAGCCGTCGCAGGTCTCGCGCATGATCGCCAGGCGCTCGCGGCCCATCTGCGACAGCGGCGCGTGGTAGAGCAGCACGCAGTGGCTGGCCGCGCTGCCGCGGCCAACCCGGCCGCGCAGCTGGTGCAGCTGGGCCAGGCCGAGGCGTTCGGGGTTTTCGATGATCATCAGGCTGGCGTTGGGCACGTCGACACCTACCTCGATCACCGTGGTGGCGACCAGCAACTGCAGGTTGCCTTGCTTGAACTCATCCATTACCGCGGCCTTCTCGGCCGGCTTCATGCGTCCGTGGATCAGGCCGACGCGCAGCTCGCCGAGCGCGCTGGAGAGCTCTTCGAAGCTGGTTTCCGCCGCCTGGCAGGTGAGCTCCTCGGATTCTTCGATCAGCGTACAAACCCAGTAGGCCTGGCGTCCTTCGCGGCAGGCGATGCGGACCCGCTCGACCACTTCGATGCGGCGGCTGTCGGCGATCACCAGGGTGTTAACCGGGGTGCGCCCCGGTGGCAGCTCGTCGAGGATCGAGGTGTCGAGGTCGGCATAGGCGCTCATCGCCAGGGTCCGTGGGATCGGCGTGGCGGTCATGATCAGCTGGTGTGGACAGAGGCGGCCGTCGACACCCTTCTGCCGTAGTGCCAGGCGCTGCTGCACGCCGAAGCGGTGCTGCTCGTCGATGATGGCCAGTGCCAGGCGCTTGAACTGCACCTCTTCCTGGAACAAGGCGTGGGTGCCGACCACCATCGGTGTGCCGCTGGCGATCTGCTCCAGGGCGGCGGCGCGCGCCTTGCCCTTGAGCTTGCCGGCCAGCCAGGCGACTTCGATACCCAGCGGTGCCAGCCAGCGCGAGAAGTTGAGAAAATGCTGCTCAGCGAGGATCTCGGTAGGAGCCATCAGCGCCACCTGGTAACTCGCTTCCAGCGCCTGCAGGGCGGCCAGGGCGGCGACCACGGTCTTGCCGGCGCCGACATCACCCTGCACCAGGCGCAGCATTGGCTCGTCCTGGGCCAGGTCATAGGCGATTTCGGCGCCGACCCGCTGCTGCGCGCCGGTGGGGGCGAAGCCGAGGTTTTGCAGGAACAGCTGCGGCAGGCGCTTGGCCAGCGGCAGAGCCGGCGCTGCCTGGGCGCGAACCTGCTCGCGCAGGCGTTGCAACGACAGTTGGTGGGTCAGCAGCTCCTCGAAGGCCAGGCGATGCTGGGCCCAGTGGCGACCTTCGGCCAGCTCTTCTAGGTCGGCATCCGGCGGCGGCCGGTGCAGGTAGCGGATTGCCTCGTCCAGCGGGCCAAGGTGGTAGTCGCGCGCCAGTTCGGCCGGCAACCAGTCTGGCAGGCTGTGCGGGCCGAGGCGGGCCAGGGCCAGCTGGCTGAGGCTGCGCAGACGCTGCTGGGTGAGACCTTCGGTGGTCGGATAGATCGGCGTCAGGGTCTGCTCGACCGGCGCCACTTCATCGGTGCCGAGGGCGCGGTACTCCGGGTGGTAGATCTCCAGACCGGAGGCGCCGGGGCGCGCTTCGCCGTAGCAGCGCACATGGGTACCGCGCTTCAGACCGTCCTTCTGCGCCTGGCTGAAATGGTAGAAGCGCAGGCTGAGGGTGCCGCTGCCGTCTTGCAGGCGTACCAGCAGGCTGCGGCGTTTGCCCATGACGATATCGGCGCCGGCTACCACGCCCTCGATTACCGCATCCTGGCCGGGGCGCAGGGCGCCGATTGGTACTACACGAGTGCGATCCTGGTAACGCAACGGCAGGTGAAACAGCACGTCCTGCAGGGTTTCCAGGCCAACCTTGGCGAGCTTCTCCGCCAGGGCCGCGCCTACCCCCTTGAGCGCGGTGACCGGAACCTGAGCCAGTTCGCTCATGCCGGTAGCACTTCACCTTGCGGGCGGGCGCCTACCGAGCAGAGACGAATCGAGTCTGCGAGAATTTCGATGGCCTTCGGTCGCGGGAAGCTGGCGCGCCAGGCGATGGCCACCGTGCGATAGGGCACCGGCGGGGTCAGCGGGCGCACTTCGATGATGCCGGGGGCATAGTGGTGGCTGTCCACCGCGGTGAACGGCAGGATCGAGATGCCCAGGCCCGAGGCGACCATGTGGCGGATGGTTTCCAGCGAGCTGGACTCGATGGTGGTGTGCTTGTTTTCTTCGGTCTTGCGCGTGGCCGGGCAGGCTTCCAGCACCTGGTCGCGGAAGCAGTGGCCTTCGCCGAGCAGCAGCAGGCTCTTGTCATTCAGCAGGCTGGCGTCGATGTGCTCCTTGGCGGTCCAGGGGTGGCCAGCCGGCATCAGTACATAGAACGGCTCGTCATACAGCGCCTTGGTCAGCACATCGGCTTCCTGGAATGGCAGGGCGATGATGATCGCGTCCAGTTCGCCGGTGCGCAGCTTGTCGCGCAGAATGTGGGTGAAATTTTCTTCGATATACAGCGGCATGTCCGGGGCGACCCGGTGCAGCTGCGGAATCAGATGGGGGAACAGGTAAGGCCCGATGGTGTAGATGGCGCCGATCTTCAGTGGCGCGGTCAACTGGTTCTTGCCGGCCTGGGCCAGCTCACGGATGCCCTGGGCCTGCTCCAGCACTTTCTGCGCCTGGGTGACGATGCCTTCGCCGACCGGGGTCAGGCGTACCGCGCTCTTGCTGCGCTCGAAGATCAGTACGCCGAGCTCGTCCTCGAGCTTCTTCACCCCCACCGAGAGGGTCGGCTGGCTGACATGGCAACGCTCGGCGGCCCGGCCGAAATGCTGTTCCTGGGCGAGGGTGACGATGTAGCGCAGTTCGGTGAGGGTCATAGTCTGAGTCCATTGATATGCGGCCAAGCATAGCCGCTGTATTCAATGGAACCAACTGCTCCCATCGCAGGAGTCGTTCGTAGGGTGGATGACGCGTTTCTCATCCACCACGGCGCCGCTCGGTGGATCGATGAGGCGTGATCCACCCTACAGGAGAGTCCAGCAGGTTTAGCGGCGGTCGAGTGAATAGACGAAGGGCGCGACTATCTCCAGCTGGCCGTTCTGCAGCATTTCGGCTGGTGGTGCCGGCAGCGGCTGGGCACGGCGGATCATTTCCAGCGTGGCGCGGTCCAGTGAGGCGCTGCCGGAGCGACCGGCCAGGGAGTAGGAGAGCACCTTGCCCTGGCCGTCGAGGACAAAGCGCAGGCGCACCGTGCCTTCGAAACCGCGGCGGCGGGCGTCTTCCGGGTAGCGCTTGTAACGACTCAGGTGGCTGAGCAGCTTGCTTTGCCAGCTGGTCTTGGCTTTGCTGGGCGCGCTCACGGCCGCCTGCTGTGGTGCGGCAGGTTTGTCGTCGGCAGCGGCAATCGGCGCCGGTGGGGTTTCCTGTGGCGGGTTGTCTGCTGGCTTGGCCTGCGGTTTGGGCACGACCGGTTGAGGCGGACGTGGCTTGGGTTTGGGGGGGGCGATGGCCAGTTTGGGCTGCGGCGCTTCGACCAGCTTGGGCTGCGGTTCGGGCTCTTCCTGCTGGATTTGCGGCGGGGGCGGTGGTGCCGGCTTGGGCGCGGCAGCCAGCGGCTCCAGTTCGATCAGCATGGCGGCTGGCGGTACTTCCAGCGGCATGGCCTGCGGCCGCCAGTACAGGGCCCAGAGGAACAGGCCGAGATGCAGGGCGAGCACAATAAGCAGGCTGACGCCCCACAGCGGCAGCTTGCGGACGGTCGAACTCATGGTGCGCCGACCGTTTCCAGACCGACCAGGCCGATCTTCAGGTAGCCGGCGCTGCGCAGGTTATCCATCACGGCCATCAGCTCGGCGTAATCCACCCCTTTGTCGCCACGGACGAAGATGGTCTTGTCCTTGTCGGCCTGGGTCCGCTTGTCCAGGGCGCTGCCGAGTTGAGCGGCGTCGACTTCATCGTTGTCGAGGAACAGGCGGTTGTCTTCCTTGATGCTCAGGTAGATCGGCTTGTCCGGACGCGGTGCCGGTTTGGCACTGGAGGCCGGCAGGTCGATTTTCACGTCGACGGTGGCCAGTGGCGCGGCGACCATGAAGATGATCAGCAGCACCAGCATCACGTCGATAAAGGGAGTGACGTTGATCTCGTGGTTTTCCTGGAGATCATCGCCACCTTCTTTCAGATGCAGACCCATGTCTCAGACCGCCTTGACCATGTGCGGCTGCGCCACGCGCTCGCTGTTGGCGGGTGGCAGGTCGAGGTCACGGCTGACCAGCAGCAGCACCTGGGCCGAGGCATCAGTGACCTGCGCCCTGTAACTGGCGATGGAGCGGGCGAACACGTTGTAGATGATGACTGCCGGAATTGCCGCAACCAGGCCAAGGGCCGTCGCCAGCAGGGCCTCGGCGATACCGGGAGCGACCACGGCGAGGTTGGTGGTTTGCGATTTGGCGATGCCGATAAAGCTGTTCATGATGCCCCACACGGTACCGAACAGGCCGACAAAGGGCGCGGTGGAGCCGATGGTGGCGAGCACGCCGGTACCTTTGCTCATATCGCGGCCGCAGGCGGCGACCAGGCGTTCCAGGCGGAAGCTGACGCGCTCCTTGATGCCGTCTTTTTCCTTGCTGCCGGCAGAGAGTTTCAGCTCCTCGCGGGCATCATCGATCAGCAGGGCGCTGAAGCTGTGTTTGGCGCGAGCCTGTTCAGCTGCCTGGTTGAGGTTGCGCGCGCCCTTGAGATCAAACAGTTCGCGCTGCAGGCGACGGCGGGCGGTGACCAGTTCAATGCTCTTGGCGACCCAGATGGTCCAGGTCAGGATCGATGCCAGAATCAGGCCAATCATGACGCTTTTCACCACGATATCGGCGTTCTGGTACATGCCCCAGGGTGACAGGTCATGCAGCAGTTCTTCTTCGCCGGCTATCTCCTGGTCCAGGCTTTCCAGTGTCTGCAGGGCGCTGACAAGCTGCTTGGCCTCGGCCTCGGCGATACCGTTGTCCTGCATGAACTGCTGCTGCACCGCGCTGATCTGCTCGCTGCTGGCCTGTTCGCCGAGGGCGGCGATCGTGGCGCGCAGTGCGCTCAGTCGCGGGTCTTCGCTGGCTGCGGAGGTTATGGCTGCCAGGTTGGGCTGATTAGCGTCAGTAGTGCCCAGTGCAGCGCTTTGCTGAGTGGCGGCGGGCGCTGGCGCACCAGGTACCTCTTCGGCATAGCCGACAACCGGTAACAGCAGACCGAACAGGGCGAGGGCCAGCTGACGCAGCAAAGGTTGCTGGGCGGTAATCGAGTGGGCGGGTTGGCTGAATGGGTTCATGCTGGCCGGACCTGAAAAAGGAAAGAGCGTTGGCGGCCACCGGCGCAAGGAGCCGGTGGAGCAAAAGTGCCGGCATTATTGCAAATAATTCTTGTTAACAAAAGACTAGTTCGCATTTGCATTCCAGGCCACTTGGCCGCCAGGCGCTCTGGCGCTAGGCTCGGTTGCCTCATCTGACGGAGTTTTCGCATGCCTGCTGCACCCGCTGTACTGATTGCCGGTTGTGGTGATGTCGGTAGCCGTTTGGCTCAACAGCTTATTGTGGCTGACTGGACGGTTTTTGGTTTGCGCCGTGATGTCGCACGCTTGCCGCTGACGGTAGTTCCGGTTGCTGGCGATCTGACGTTGCCGGTCTGCCCGCCTGCCTGGCCACAGGGCACGCTGGACTACCTGGTGTACTGCGCCACGCCCAGCGAGCATGACGAAGCCGGTTACCGTGCCGCTTATGTCGATGGCTTGCGCCATGTGTTGGGCTGGCTGCAAGCCCATGGGCAGAGCCCCCGGCGCGTGCTGTTCGTTTCCAGCAGTGGCGTGTATGGCCAGCAGGCGGGGGAATGGGTCGACGAGACGGCGCCTGCCGAGGCGAGCGGCTTCTCGGCGCAGATCATGCGCGAGGCCGAGCAGTTGGCCCTGAACAGTGGCGTGCCGGCCAGCCTGGTACGCCTGACCGGCATTTACGGGCCCGGGCGCAACTGGCTGCTCAGGCAGGCGCGCGAAGGCTATCGCGTAGCCAGTGAGCCACCGCTGTATGGCAATCGCATCCATGCCGACGATGCCGCCGGCTTGCTGGCGTTTCTGCTGCAGGCGGATGCTCGCGGTGTAGCGCTGGAAGACTGTTACATCGGTGTCGATGACGAGCCTGCGCCCCTGCATGATGTGGTCGGCTGGTTGCGCGCGCAGCTCGGCGTCAGTCATTGGGCCGAGCAAAGCACGGTGCGCCGTGCCGGCAGCAAGCGTTGCAGCAATGCGCGGGCGCGGGCATTGGGCTGGGTGCCGCAGTACCCCAGCTATCGCGAAGGCTATGCGGCATTGCTCAGGGAGGGGTAAGGCTACGCGTCTGAGGGAGGAGATTGCCCGCCGCCTTCGACTAAGTGCTGCCGCGCAGCAAACTTTGTAGGAGCCAGTTTGCTGGCGATGCTTTTGACCTGCCAAGATCGCCAGCAAGCTGGCTCCTACAAGTACAGCAGGGTGCCCTCAGTCGCGCTCGAGCAACCAGACCTGCTGCCCCGGGTGATAGTCCGGCACTTCATCCACCTGGGCGCGATTGAGCGCTTCGAGGATGCGCAGCTGCTCGCCGTCACGCTGGAACAGCCAGGGGCTGCCCTGCTGGCCGAGTTGCAGCCACAGGCTGTCATTTTCCCCGCTCATCGAGGCGCAGTCGCCGGCCAGACACAGGGCATAACGTTCTGCGCCCGGCAGGCCTTCGATGCGGCCGTCTGGGTGGAATAGCACCAGGCCACCTTTGCCGAGACCCTCACGGATTTTCCAGGTGCCGCCCAGGTAGGCCTGGTATAGCGCGGCCTCGAAGCTGCTGCCGACCGGCGCGCCGACTTCGGCGGCAGTCTTCGGCTTACTGAAGCGCTGTTCCGGACCATTGCTGTTGGCCTGCTGGACCATGTGCTGGCCTTCCAGGCTGAGCAGCTCGTGGTAGTCACCCTGGTAGTCGACCCGCCAGTGGCCTGGCTCCAGCGCCACCAACTTGCCTTCGCCCAGCTCGAAACCATTGCTGTAGGTGGCCATGCCACGCTGGCTGTCGACTTGCCATTCCAGGTTCGGCCCATAGGCCAGCAGCGCTTCGCGCAGGGGGCCGCCTTCGCGGGCGGCATCGATCAACGGCTGGTTGATCCAGATACCGTCCGGGCTGGCGGCCTGACCGGCACAACCGGCGAGCAGGCTGAAGCAGTAAGTGAGAGCTAACAGGCGACGCATGGCGAGAGTCCTTTGGTCAGCGGGATCAGTCGATGACCAAGATGCCGTCCATTTCCACCAGCGCGCCGCGCGGCAGGGCGGCCACACCAATGGCGGCGCGGGCCGGATAGGGCTGCTGGAAATAACGGCCCATGACTTCGTTGACCTTGGCGAAGTGGCTGAGGTCGGTGAGGAAGATGTTCAGCTTGACCACGTCCTGGAACGAGCCGCCAGCAGCTTCAATCACGGCCTTGAGGTTCTCGAACACCTGCACGGTCTGTTCTTCGAAGCCCTGCACCAGTTCCATGGTCTGCGGGTCCAGGGGGATCTGCCCGGACAGGTAGACGGTGTTGCCGGCCTTGATCGCCTGGGAGTAGGTGCCGATGGCCGCCGGGGCCTTGTCGCTGCTGATGACGCTCTTGCTCATGGTGAGCTCCTTGTTATTGAGGGGGAATGCCCGGCAGGGTTGCTGCCGCATAAAGGGATCAGGCGCGCATGCGGGTGATGCGGATCACGCCGGTGAGCGCGCGCAGCTTCTTGATCACGCGTGCCAGGTGCACGCGGTCGTGCACGCTGACGACCAGCTGGATCACGCTGATGCGGCCATCGCGCTCGTCCATGCTGATCTTCTCGATATTGCCGTCGGCGGCGTTGACGCTGCTGGCCAGCAGGGCGATCAGGCCGCGCTGGTGTTCCAGCTCGACGCGCAGTTCGACGTTGAATTCGCCGGTGACATCCTTGGCCCAGTTGAGCTGGATGCACTTCTCCGGGTTATGGCGGATCTCGCTGATGTTCTTGCAGCTGTCCAGGTGCACCACCATGCCTTTGCCAGCCGACAGGTAGCCGACGATCGGATCGCCCGGAATCGGTGTGCAGCACTTGGCGTAGCTCAGCACCAGGCCTTCGGTGCCGCGAATGGCCAGCGGGCCTTCGGCGCTCGGCAGTTGGTCGCCGCCTTCGCTGAGCAGGCGGCGGGCCACCACGTAGGCCATGCGATTGCCCAGACCGATGTCTTCCAGCAGGTCTTCGATGACTTCCAGGCGGTACTCGCCGAGCACCGCCTGCACCCGCTCGGCCGGTATCTTGTCCAGCTGGCTGGTGAAACTGGTGAGCACCTTGTTCAGCAGGCGCTCGCCGAGATTGATCGACTCCGAGCGGCGTTGCAGCTTGAGCGCATGGCGGATGTGCGTGCGTGCTTTGCCGGTGACCACGAAGTTGAGCCAGGCCGGGTTCGGTCGGGCACCGGGAGCGGTGACGATTTCCACTGTCGAACCGCTTTCCAGGGCTTGCGACAGCGGCGCCAGGCGGCGGTTGATGCGGCAGGCGATGCAGCTGTTGCCGACATCGGTGTGCACCGCATAGGCAAAGTCGACCGCGGTAGAGCCTTTGGGCAGCTCCATGATGCGGCCCTTGGGCGTGAACACGTAGACCTCGTCCGGGAACAGGTCGATCTTCACGCTCTCGATGAATTCCAGCGAGTTGCCGGCGCGCTGCTGCAGTTCGAGGATGCCCTTGACCCACTGCCGGGCGCGGGCGTGGCTGCCCTTGGGCTGCTCGTCCTCGGCGGATTTGTACAGCCAGTGCGCGGCGATGCCGTTGTTGGCCAGTTCTTCCATCTCGCGGGTGCGGATCTGGATCTCGATCGGTACGCCGTGCATGCCGAACAGCGTGGTGTGCAGCGACTGGTAGCCGTTGGCCTTGGGGATCGCGATGTAGTCCTTGAAGCGGCCGGGCAGGGGTTTGTACAGGTTGTGCACGGCGCCGAGCACGCGGTAACAGGTGTCCACCTTGTCGACGATGATGCGGAAGGCGTAGACGTCCATGATCTCGTTGAACGCCCGGCGCTTGCCACGCATCTTCTGGTAGATGCTGTAGAGGTGCTTCTCGCGGCCGATTACCACGCCCTGCATGCCTTCGCGTTCGAGGCAGTGGGTGATCGATTCCTCGATCTTGTTGACGATTTCCTTGCGATTACCGCGGGCACGCTTGACTGCGGCACGGATGCGCTCGGAACGCATCGGGTGCATGGCCTTGAAGCCGAGGTCCTCGAATTCCACGCGCATGCTGTGCATGCCCAGCCGGTTGGCGATGGGCGCGTAGATTTCCAGGGTTTCCTTGGCGATGCGCCGGCGCTTTTCGCCGGACAGCACTTCCAGGGTGCGCATGTTGTGCAGGCGGTCGGCCAGTTTGACCAGGATCACGCGGATATCGCGCGCCATGGCCATGGCCATCTTCTGGAAGTTTTCGGCCTGGGCCTCGGCCTTGGTCTCGAAATTCATCTGGGTCAGCTTGCTGACCCCGTCAACCAGCTCGGAAACCGTCTCGCCAAACTGCGAGGTGAGGGCTTCCTTGGCGATGCCGGTGTCCTCGATCACGTCATGCAGCATCGCGGCCATCAGGCTCTGATGGTCCATGTGCATGTCGGCGAGGATATTGGCGACGGCGAGCGGGTGGGTAACGTAGGCCTCACCGCTGCGGCGGCGCTGACCATCGTGGGCTTGCTCGGCGTAGAAGTAGGCGCGGCGGACCAGATTGACCTGGTCCGGGCCGAGGTAGGTCGAAAGGCGTTCGGCGAGTGAGTCTATGCTCGGCAAGGTAACACCCCCTGCCGCACTGGCTGACTGCGAGTCGCGCGACTTCGACCCATGCTCTTACAGAGGCTCGTGGGCCTCGTCCTCAAGGGCGGCGAAGAACGGCTCTTCTTCGACCAGATCATCTTGAGCGATCACGTCATAGTCGACCAGGCCGGCAGCGATTTCGCGCAGAGCGACTACAGTCGGCTTGTCGTTTTCCCATGCCACTTTCGGCTCTTTGCCGCCGGTGGCCAGCTGACGCGAGCGCTTGGTGGCGAGCATGACCAGCTCGAAGCGGTTATCGACGTTGTCCAGGCAATCTTCAACGGTAACGCGGGCCATGGTGTTCCTCGTAGCAAATGCAGATAAAGAGCTGGGCCCGGATGGGCGAGCGGACTGAATAGTCTAAAAAATCACCAGCATTAAGGGAAGCATTGATTTCCGCAGTCAGACCAGCAGTTCGCTGAGCAGGCCGGCGTGACGCTGTTGCTGCACGTGCTGGAGCAGCTGGTTGGCGCGGAAGATCGCCTTCAAGTCGGTCAGGGCGTGGGTGAAATCGTCGTTGATCAGGATGTAGTCGTACTCGACATAGTGGCTCATTTCGCTGACCGCCTCGTGCATGCGTCGCTCGATGATCTCGCCGCTGTCCTGGCCGCGGTTGGTCAGGCGGTGACGCAGGGCTTCCTGAGTTGGCGGCAGGATGAAGATGGATTTCGACTGGGGCATCAGTCGGCGCACCTGCTGGGCGCCCTGCCAGTCGATCTCGAGGATCAGGTCGTAACCGTCGGCAAGTGTCTGCTCGACCCACTTCTGCGAGGTGCCGTAGAGGTTATCGAAAACCTGGGCATGTTCGAGGAAGTCACTGTGCTCGAGCATGCTGGTGAACTGCTCGCGGCTGACAAAGTGATAGTTGACCCCGTCCACCTCGCCTGGGCGCATGGCGCGGGTGGTGTGCGAGACGGAGACGCGGATCTGCGCCTCGCTGTCGACCAGAGCCTTGACCAGGCTGGTCTTACCGGCGCCGGAGGGTGCCGAAATGATGTAAAGGGTGCCGGTGGTAACGGTCATGGAAGCATCCTGAAAAGCGTTTATGCGAAGCCTAGGCGACTTATTCGATGTTCTGTACTTGCTCGCGCATCTGTTCGATCAACACTTTGAGGTTGACCGCAGCCTGCGTGCTGCGTGGGTCGAAAGCCTTGGAACCGAGGGTGTTGGCTTCGCGGTTGAGTTCCTGCATGAGGAAGTCCAGGCGTCGGCCGGCAGCGCCACCGGCCTTGAGCACGCGGCGCACCTCGCCGACATGGGTGGTCAGACGATCCAGCTCTTCGGCCACATCGCTCTTCTGCGCAAGAAGAACAAGCTCCTGCTCCAGGCGCTGGGGGTCCAGTTCGGCCTGCATTTCGGCAAAGCGGCACTCGATCTTCTGCCGCTGGTTGGCCAGCATTTGCGGCACCAGCTCGCGCAGGGCGACGACTTCGGCGCTGATGGCGTCCAGGCGCTCGTTGAGCAGCTTGGCCAGCTCGGTGCCTTCGCGGCCACGGCCGTTCTTCAGTTCGCTCAGCGCCTGATTGAACAGGTCGAGGGCGGCAGCATTCAGGGCCTGCGGGTCGGCCGCATCGGCTACCAGTACGCCAGGCCAGGCAAGCACTTCCAGGGGGTTGAGCGGTGCGGGTTGCTGGATCAGAGCGGCCACTTCCTCGGCGGCGCTGATCAGTTGCTGGGCACGCTGGCTGTCGACCTGCAGGCGCTTGCCGGTATTTTCCTCGGCGAAACGTAGGGTGCATTCTACTTTGCCGCGCGACAGGCCCTGGCGCAGGGCCTCACGTACCGCGCCTTCGAGGTCACGAAAGGCATCCGGCAGGCGCAGGTGCGGCTCCAGGTAGCGGTGGTTGACCGAGCGCAGTTCCCAGCTCAGGGTGCCGTGGGCGCCGGCCCCTTCGACGCGGGCGAAGGCGGTCATGCTGTGCACCATGGGAATACCTCTCGGATCGGAAACTGGGGTGCGGGATTGTAACGCAGAGCGACCGCCGGCCCAATCGGGCATGTCGCATGGCCGGCGGTCGCCCTATAATGCCGGCAGATCCCCGCTCCTTATCAGGTATTAGCAGATGAAACGTCCCAGTGGCCGTGCCCCTTCCCAGTTGCGCAATGTCCGCATCACCCGCAACTACACCAAGCACGCCGAGGGTTCGGTATTGGTCGAGTTCGGCGACACCAAGGTCATCTGCACCGCCAGCGTCGAATCCGGCGTACCGCGTTTTCTCAAGGGTCAGGGCCAGGGCTGGCTGACTGCCGAGTACGGCATGCTGCCGCGCGCCACTGGCGACCGCAATCAGCGTGAAGCCAGCCGCGGCAAGCAGGGTGGTCGCACTCTGGAAATCCAGCGCCTGATCGGCCGTTCGCTGCGCGCAGCTCTGGACATGAGCAAGCTGGGCGAGAACACCATCTATATCGACTGCGATGTGATCCAGGCCGACGGTGGCACCCGTACTGCCTCTATCACCGGCGCCATGGTCGCCCTGGTTGATGCCCTGAAGCTGCTGAAGAAGCGCGGCGCGCTGAAGGGCGAGCCGCTCAAGCAGATGATTGCGGCGGTGTCGGTGGGCATGTATCAGGGCGAGCCGGTGCTTGACCTGGACTATCTGGAAGACTCCGCTGCCGAAACCGATCTCAACGTAGTGATGACCAGTGCTGGTGGCTTCATCGAAGTACAGGGCACTGCCGAAGGCGCCCCCTTCCAGCCAGAAGAACTGAATGCCATGCTCGCCCTGGCCCAGCAGGGCATGCGTGAGCTGTTCGAGCTGCAACTGGCGGCGCTGGCTGACTGAGTCGGCAGGCGCGACGACGCGGAGGGCGAGTATGGATGAGCAGAATCTGGTGCCAACGCCGAGTGCGGAGGCCCGCCAATGGGCGATGCTGTGCCACTACGCGGCTTTTTTCTGGATCGTCGCGCCGATGATCGGTAATGTCATTGGCCCTCTGGTGGTCTGGCAGTTGAAGAAGGATCTTGATCCTTTCGTCGACCAACAGGGGCGTGAGGCGCTGAACTTTCAGATCACCTACAGCATCGCCATGATGGTCTGTGGTGTGCTGGCCTGGGTGCTGATCGGTTTTCCACTGATGCTGCTGGTTGGCGTAACCGCTCTGGTGCTGACCATCATTGCCGGGATCAAGGCCAACGAAGGTCAGGCCTACCGTTATCCACTGTGTTTGCGGTTGATCAAGTGATATCGATTTTGCCGGCTCCGTTCGGGGCCGGTCGTTATATCCCCTCTGTTAAGTAAGGAAGCCTGACGTGGCCGGAGCCAATCTGTTAACCCTGCTCGATGACATCGCCAGTGTGCTGGACGATGTGTCGGTAATGACCAAAGTGGCGGCAAAGAAAACGGCTGGCGTGCTCGGCGATGACCTGGCGCTGAATGCCCAGCAGGTTACCGGGGTCAAGGCCGATCGCGAGTTGCCGGTGGTTTGGGCGGTGGCCAAAGGTTCGCTGATCAACAAGCTGATCCTGGTGCCTGCCGCGCTGCTGATCAGTGCTTTCGCACCTTGGGCGGTAACGCCATTGCTGATGCTGGGCGGTGCCTTCCTCTGTTTCGAGGGTTTCGAGAAACTGGCGCACAAGTTCCTGCATAGCCAGGCCGAGGATGTCGGCCATCACGCTGAACATGTGCAGGCTCTGGCCGATCCGTCGGTGGATATGCAGGCCTTCGAGAAGGGCAAGATCAAGGGGGCGGTGCGTACCGACTTCATCCTCTCGGCGGAAATTATCGCCATTACCCTCGGTGTGGTGGCTAGCCAGCCCTTTGTGCAGCAGGTCACGGTGCTCTCCGGTATCGCCTTGCTGATGACCATTGGCGTCTATGGCCTGGTCGCCGGGATCGTCAAGCTGGACGATGCCGGGCTGTACCTCAGTCAGCGCGCCAGTGCGGCACTGCAGGCGCTGGGGCGTGGCATCCTGTGGCTGGCGCCGTGGCTGATGAAGCTGCTGTCGGTGGTCGGTACTGCGGCGATGTTCATGGTCGGCGGCGGCATTCTCACCCACGGCATACCGGGTGCCCACGAACTGATCCACCATTGGGTCGACGTCATCGCTACGCTGCCGGTCGCAGGTGGTGTGCTGGCCGTGCTGACGCCGACGCTGGTGGATGCCCTGTTCGGCGTAGTGGTGGGTGCCCTGGTGCTGGGTGTGGTCGGTGTGGCCGGCAAGGCCTGGGGGGCACTGCGCGGCAGCGCCGCCGGTTAGCGCGAACTACGTGCTGGCTGCTTAGACGCTGAGCAGCCAGTCGTAGTCGACGATCAGCGGTGCATGCTGGGAGAAGCGAGGCTGGCGTGGCAGCTTGGCGTTGCGCACGGAGCGGCGCATGCCGGGAGTCAGTAGCTGGTAGTCGAAGCGCCAGCCGAGGTTGAGCATGTCGGCCTGTTCGCTGTCCGGCCACCAGCTGTACTGCTCGCCTTCGCGACTGACTTCGCGCAGCGCATCGACATAGCCCATGGTGCCGATCACTTCGTCCAGCCAGGCCCGCTCCGGTGCCAGAAAGCCGGGCAGTTGCTGGCAGTCACGCCAGTTCTTCACGTCGAGCTTCTGGTGCGCGACATACAGCGAGCCGCAGTAGATGTACTCGCGGCGCTTGCGGCGCTGTTTGTCCAGATAGCTGGTGAAGTCGTCGATGAACTTGAACTTCTGGTTGAGGCTCTCGTCGCCGCCCTGGCCAGACGGCAGCAGTACAGTGGCGATGCTGACCTTGTCGAAGTCGGCCTGCAGGTAGCGCCCGTAACGATCGGCCATCTCGAAGCCGAGGCCGTGGATCACCGCCTTCGGTTGCAGGCGCGAATACAGCGCGACGCCGCCTTGCTCGGGAATTTCGCCATCGGCAGCGTAAAGGAAGTAGCCATCCAGCTGGAAAGCCGGGTCGTCCAGCTCGACGGAGGAGGCGCGGGTATCCTGCAGGCAGATCACGTCGGCATTCTGGGCTTGCAGCCAGCTGAGCAAACCTCGCTCGACCGCCCCCTGAATGCCATTCACGTTGACACTGATGATCCGCATAAATAGCCCCCAAAAACACCTGCGTGTATGATACCTGAGCTCATTCCTAATTAGCCAAATTCATAGCTATAACCGTGTCGTCCGGGGCTTTTCATGCAGGCGTACCAGCGCGAATTCATCCGTTTTGCCATCGAACGCGGCGTGCTGCGTTTCGGTGAGTTCACCCTCAAGTCCGGGCGTACCAGTCCGTATTTCTTCAACGCCGGCCTGTTCAGCAGTGGCCTGGCCCTGGCCAAGCTGGGGCGTTTTTATGCCTCGGCGCTGGTCGACAGCGGCATCGAGTTCGATGTGCTGTTCGGCCCGGCCTACAAGGGTATTCCGCTGGCAGCGGCGACTGCCGTGGCCCTGGCCGAACAGCACGAGCGTGATTTGCCCTGGTGTTTCAACCGCAAGGAAGCCAAGGATCACGGCGAGGGTGGCACCCTGGTCGGCGCACCGCTCAATGGGCGGGTGATGATTGTTGACGATGTGATCACGGCCGGTACGGCGATCCGCGAAGTGATGCAGATTATCCAGGCTCAGGGCGCCCAGGCGGCCGGCGTACTGATCGCGCTGAACCGCCAGGAGCGTGGCCAGGGCGAATTGTCGGCGATCCAGGAAGTCGAGCGCGATTATGGTATGCCGGTGGTCAGCATTGTCTCGCTGGAGCAGGTGCTGGATTATCTGGCGGGCGATGCCGAGCTGAAAAAGCACCTGCCAGCCGTAGAGGCCTATCGCGCGCAGTACGGAATTTAGCCTCAAAACAACTACAACAAGGGTCTGTCATGCTCAAACCCGCGGTGCTGTGCTGGACGTTCTGCTCGGCTCTCTGGTCGTCGTCGTTGCTTGCGGCCACGGAGATGTATCGTTATATCGACGAGCGCGGGGTGACCGTGATTGATCGTCTGGGCGTACCGCCTGAGCATGTGGCCCGAGGCTACGAAGTGCTCAACGAGCAGGGGCGGGTGATCAGGGTCGTGCCGCCGGCTCCGAGTGCTGAAGAGCGTCAGCGTCTGGCTGAGGAGAAGGCCAAGGCTTCTTCCGATGCCCAATTGTTGCGTATCTACTCCGAAGTCGGCGATGTCGATCGCGCCCGCGATCGCAAGTTGGCCGAGCTGGATGGTGCTATTCGTGTGGCAGAGAGCAATCTGCAGTCGCTGCGGACCCAACAGGGCAGCCTGCAGTCGAAAGCCGCCGAGTTCGAGCGCGCAGGGCGCCAAGTGCCCGAGCATCTGCTGGTGCAGATCGAGAACCTGAAAACCGAGCAAGCGGGTGTGGAGAAGGACATTGTCCGCTACCGGGAAACCCGGGTCAGCGAAGAAGCAGCATTTGCTGCCGACCGCGCGCGTTTGCTGGAGTTGCGCGGGCGTTAAGTTTCGACTGTCTGCGGCAGTGGCGGCCGGCATTTGCCGGCCGCTTGCATTCTAGCGGTGGTGTTTGCGGTTGCTGATCAGGGTACCGACACCACTGTCGGTGAAGATCTCCAGCAGTACGGCGTTAGGCACGCGGCCATCGATGATGTGCGCGCTGGTCACGCCGCCTTGTACGGCCTCCAGAGCGCAACGGATCTTCGGTAGCATGCCGCCGTAGATGGTGCCATCGGCGATCAGGCCGTCGACCTGTTCGGTGGTCAGGCCGGTGAGTACTTCGCCCTGCTTGTCCATCAGTCCGGCGATGTTGGTCAGCAGCATCAGCTTTTCGGCTTTTAGCGCCTCGGCCACCTTGCCAGCGACCAGATCGGCGTTGATGTTGTAGGACTCACCTTCGGCGCCGACGCCAATTGGTGCGATCACCGGGATGAAGTCGCCTTTCACCAGCATGTTGAGCAGGTCGGTGTTAACCCCGACTACTTCGCCGACATGGCCGATATCGATGATCTCCGGCTGAGTCATTTCCGGAGTTTTGCGGGTGACCTGCAGCTTCTTGGCGCGGATCAGCTCGGCGTCCTTGCCGGTCAGGCCTATGGCACTGCCGCCGTGACGGTTGATCAGGTTGACGATGCTTTTGTTGACCTGGCCGCCGAGGACCATTTCCACCACGTCCATGGTGGCGGTGTCGGTGACGCGCATGCCGTCGATGAAGTGGCTTTCGATCGACAGGCGCTTGAGCAGATCACCGATCTGCGGGCCACCGCCATGCACCACCACCGGGTTGATACCCACAGCCTTCATCAGCACGATGTCACGGGCGAAGCCTTCCTTGAGTTCTTCGCTTTCCATGGCGTTGCCGCCGTACTTGATCACCAGCGTCTTGCCGACGAAGCGACGGATATAGGGCAACGCTTCGGACAGAACCTTGGCGACGTTGGTGGCGGCATCACGTTCGAGGGTCATTGCAGACGGGGCTCCGGGGTGAGTCAGAAGGGCAGGTTGAGTTCAGGGGCGACGGTGTAGAGCTGGGCGCGGAACACTTCCTTGATCCGTTCCAG
Organism: uncultured Pseudomonas sp.; assembly: GCA_964518735.1. Taxonomy (GTDB): domain Bacteria; phylum Pseudomonadota; class Gammaproteobacteria; order Pseudomonadales; family Pseudomonadaceae; genus Aquipseudomonas. The sequence continues at coordinate 99,793 of CAZFKQ010000008.1, read as the reverse complement.
CTCTTCCTCGGTTTCCGCTTCAAAGCGCAACACCAGCACCGGCGTGGTGTTGGAGGCGCGTACCAGGCCCCAGCCCTTCTGGTAATCGACGCGTACGCCGTCCAGGGTGGTCAGGTTGGCATCGCCCCACACGCCATCACGCTGCAGGCGGTCGATCAGGCGGAACTTGTTCTCGTCGGTGACGGTGATGTTGATCTCCGGGGTGGAAATGTCCGCAGGGAAGGCCGCGAACACCTGCTCGGAGTTGCGTTTTTCCTGGCTGAGGATTTCCAGCAGGCGCGCGGCACTGTAGATGCCGTCGTCGAAGCCGAACCAGCGCTCCTTGAAGAAGATGTGCCCGCTCATCTCGCCAGCCAGCAGGGCGCCAGTCTCCTTCATCTTCTTCTTGATCAGCGAATGGCCGGTTTTCCACATCACCGGGCGACCGCCGTAGCCGCTGATCAGCGCGCCTAGGCGGCGGGTACATTTGACGTCATAGATGATGTCGGCGCCGGGGTTGCGTGACACCACGTCCTTGGAGAACAGCATCATCAGGCGGTCGGGGAAGACCATGTTGCCAGCGTTGGTCACTACGCCGACGCGGTCGCCGTCGCCGTCGAAGGCCAGGCCCAGGTCGGCACCTTCGGCCTTGACTCGGGCGATCAGGTCGACCAGGTTTTCCGGCTTGCCCGGATCCGGGTGGTGGTTGGGGAAGTTGCCGTCGACCTCGCAGAACAGCGGAATCACCGTGCAGCCCAGCGCTTCGATCAGCTGCGGGGCGATGACCCCGGCCACGCCATTACCGCAGTCGACCACCACCTTCATCGGCTTGGCCAGGGCGATGTCGTCGCGAATCTGCTTGAAGTAGCGGTCAAGAATGTCGAGCTGTTCGATGCTGCCGACGCCGCTGGCCAGGTCGTTGTTGTCGATACGGGCCTTCAGCGCCTGGATCTGTTCGTTGGCCTGGGTATCGCCGGCGATGACGATCTTGAAGCCGTTGTAGTCCGGCGGGTTGTGGCTGCCGGTGAGCATGACCCCGGACTTGCCTTCCAGCACGTTGGTGGCGAAATACAGCACCGGCGTCGGCACCATGCCGATATCGGTGACCTGGCAGCCGCAGTCGAGCAGCCCCTGGATCAATTGCTGGACCAGTTGCGGGCCGGACAGACGGCCGTCACGGCCGACCGCGACGCAAGGTTCGCCCTTGGCCAGGCTTTCCGAGCCGATGGCGCGGCCGATCCAGTAGGCTGCTTCGTTGGTCAGGGTGTCGCCAACCACGCCACGGATGTCATAGGCGCGGAAAATGCTGGCGGGTAGTTTCGGTGGGGTTTGCGGGGCGCTTGCCACGGGTGTTTGCTCCAGTCCCAGGAGATCCTGGTCTTCGTCGAGAATGTCGATATCGAGAATATCGGTGTCTTGAAACAGCGGGTCTGCCAGTGGCACTGGCTTGCTTGCCGTCTCTGCTTTGGCAGTGCTGGCACTGCCGGCCTCCGCAGAGGCGCTTTCCTGCTTGCGGCGCGGCATGCGCGCCAGGATCTGGGCCAGGCTGTCGAGTGCTGGCAGGCTGAGGCTAAAGGCCTTGACCGACTTGCCGCTGGAGAGTTCCTGGATCATCTGGCCCAGTTGCCGTACGTCACCGCGCAGGCGGTCATGCAATTGATGCTGAACCAGAAACAGGCCGAGCAGCGCGCCGCCAGCCGCCAGCAGGGCCGCGAGACCAAGCAGCACAGGTGACAATGCCGGAGCCTGCAACTTCGGGCCTGGTGTGAAGCTGAGCTTCCAGTTCGGGTTGCCGGTATCGAACAGCTTGGCTACACCTGATCCGGGCTCGCCGCGCTCGCTAAGGGTCTGCTCGGCAGACCTTTCAAACTGTTGGCTGAGTTGAACATGGCCAATCCCAGCCGGCACGGCGGGCAAGGTGTTGAGTACACGATCAAGGTCGACAACCAGCAGCAAGGTGCCCAGTGGTCGATCGCCATTGTTGCCGGCCAATTTCGCCGCGCTATAGACCAGCCAGCGCTCGCCGACCTTGTAGGCCTCTGGTGCCGGTGCCTGGCCACTTTCCAGGCGCCGCAGCAGGTCGAGCGCGGCGAAGTTCATCGGCCCGTTGCGGCCGACGTCCAGAGTTGCACGGCCGGTGGCATTGAGATGGACATCAACCACCCCCTGCCAGTGCTGCTGGCTGCGCTCGGCGGCGCCAATGATGCTTTTGTCGGCAGTCTGCAGGGCTACCAGTAGCGCCGGGTTGGCGGCAGCAGCCTGGGTATCGGCCTGCAGTTGTTGCAGCGCCTGCTGCACAGCGCTGGCCTGGTTGTTGCCCCAGGCATCAACCAGCTGCTGCTGTTGCAGTTGATCGCGCCCACTCAGGCTGAACCACAGCAGCAGGCCGGCAACCAACAAGCCCGCTAGGGCGGCAAGTGCACCTGGCAGCAGGGCTTTGTGCTCATTGCCGCGCGGGGCGGTGGTGGCGGTAACCTCGACACTGACCGGAACGGTGCTGTCGTTGTCCTTGGCGGTGCGCTTGAAGAGTTTCACCGAACGTCTCCTGGGCAATTCATCCTGAAATTAATCGGCTCAGTGGCTGCCGGAATGGCCGAAGCCACCGGCGCCGCGCTGGCTTTCATCAAACTCTTCGACCAGTTCGAAGTGCGCCTGCACCACGGGAACCAGGATCAGCTGTGCAATTCGCTCGCCAACGGCGATGGTGAACGGTGTCTGGCCACGGTTCCAGCAGGACACCATCAGTTCGCCCTGGTAGTCGGAGTCGATCAGGCCGACCAGATTGCCGAGCACAATGCCGTGCTTATGGCCCAGGCCCGAGCGCGGCAGAATCAGCGCCGCCAGGCCCGGATCGCCGATGTAGATCGACAGGCCGGTAGGGATCAACACTGTCTGCCCAGGTTCCAGTACGGTGTCCTGCTTGAGCATGGCGCGCAGGTCAAGCCCGGCCGAGCCAGGGGTGGCGTACTGCGGCAGGGGAAAATCGCTGCCCAGGCGCGGGTCGAGAATCTTGGCTTGCAAAGCGTGCATGTCAGGCCCTATGAACGGTCAAAAGTGGGTCAGGCGCGGTTGAGGCGCTCGGCAATGAAGGCTATCAGCTGGCGGGCGATCTTGCCTTTGCTGGTCTGGGCAAAACTGCTGGCCTGCAACTCGCGGTCGATGATGGTGATGGCATTTTCCTCGCTGTTGAAGCCAATCGTGGGGTTGGCCACGTCATTGGCAACGATCAGGTCGAGGTTCTTGTCCTTCAGCTTGCGCGCCGCATAGCCGAGTAGGTTCTCGGTTTCGGCGGCAAAGCCCACGCTGAATGGTCGGTCACTGCGACTGGTGAGGGTGGCAAGCACGTCCGGGTTGCGTACCAGCTGCAGGAGCAAGCCGTCACCGGTGGTGGGGTCTTTCTTCAGCTTGTGCTGGGCGACCACTTCCGGGCGGTAGTCGGCGACGGCAGCAGCGGCGATCAACAGATCGCAGGGCATGGCGGCTTCGCAGGCGGCAAGCATGTCGCGGGCGCTGACCACGTCGATACGATTGACCCGGTCCGGAGTGGGCAGGTGCACCGGGCCGCTGATCAGGGTGACCTTGGCGCCGGCTTCCACCGCCGCTTCGGCCAGGGCAAAGCCCATTTTGCCGGAGCTGTGGTTGGTGATGTAGCGCACCGGGTCGATGTTTTCCTGGGTCGGCCCGGCGGTGATCAGTACGTGCTTGCCACTCAGGCTCTGGCGCTGGAAGCAGTCGGCGGCGCGTTGTGCCAGCTCCTCGGCTTCGAGCATGCGGCCGGGGCCGACATCGCCGCAGGCCTGGCTGCCGGCTGCCGGGCCGAACAGGCGCAGGCCACGGCTTTCCAGCAATTGCGCATTGGCCTGGGTAGCCGGGTCGCGCCACATAGCCTGGTTCATTGCCGGGGCCAGGGCCACGGTGGCATCGGTGGCCAGTACCAGGGTGGTCAGCAGGTCATCGGCTACGCCCTGGGCCAGGCGTGCCATCAGGTCGGCGGTGGCCGGGGCAATCAGCACCAGGTCAGCCCACTTGGCGAGCTCGATATGGCCCATGGCCGCTTCAGCTTCCGGGTCGAGCAAGTCGAGGTGGACGGGGTGGCCGGACAGCGCCTGCAGGGTCAGTGGGGTGATGAACTCGCGACCACCACGGGTCATCACCACCCGCACTTCGGCGCCCTGGTCGCGCAGCCGGCGAACCAGTTCGGCACTCTTGTAGGCGGCAATGCCGCCGCCTACGCCCAGGACGATGCGTTTCCGATACAGCCGCTGCATAGGCCTGCCTTAATAATGTGGTGTGGATAGCAACGCGGCGACGACACCTCCCCAGGCCAGTCACCGCGCCAAAAAAGCCGGGCTAAGATAGCACAGGGCCCGCGCCGGAACAGCGGGCCGCCTGACAGGGAGATGTCATGAGTATTCGCGATTGGCCTGCGGCGGAACGCCCGCGGGAGAAGCTGTTGGAAATGGGCGCGGGCGCCTTGAGTGACGCCGAGCTGCTGGCGATCTTCCTGCGTACTGGGGTGGCCGGGCAGAGCGCGGTCGACCTGGCGCGTCATCTGTTGGGCGATTTCGGCAGCCTGCGCGCGTTGCTTGAGGCTGATCTGTCGTCGTTCAGCCAGCGCCTGGGCCTGGGGCCCGCCAAGTTCGCCCAGTTACAGGCGGTGCTGGAGATGGGCCGGCGCCATCTGGCCGAGCGACTCAAGCGCGATTCCGCCTTGGAAAGCCCGCAGGCAGTGCGCGACTACCTCAAGGCGCGCCTGCGTCATGAGCCCCATGAGGTCTTCGGCTGCCTGTTTCTCGATGCCAAACACCGGGTTATCGAGTTCGAAGCGCTATTTCATGGAAGCATCGATGGTGCCAGCGTTTACCCGCGACAGGTAGTCAAGCGCGCCCTGGCGCACAATGCCGCTGCGGCAATTCTGGTGCATAACCACCCGTCGGGGGTTGCCGAGCCCAGCCAGGCGGATCGGCTGCTCACCGAGCGCCTCAAGGAAGCGCTGGCGTTGATCGAGGTGCGCGTGCTCGACCACTTCATTGTTGGCGATGGTGAGCCGCTGTCCATGGCCGAGTTCGGCTGGGTATAGGGTGGATGTCGCTTTTCACATCCACCGTGATACGCATTGCCGGTTCAGGGCTGCAGTTGCACTTTTGAGAAGTCCTGACGGCCGAACGGATTGACCTGATACCCCTGCACCGTGCTGCGCAACAGGGCGAAGGCGGTCGGGTGGGCCAGCGGTAGCCACAGTGCCTGCTGCTGGATGATCGCCTGGGCTTGCTGGTACAGGCCGCTGCGCACCGCCTGCTCGGCGCTGAGCTTGCCGTCGGCGATCAGCTTGTCCAGCTGCGGATCGCAGAAACGGGCGAAGTTCAGTCCGGGCTGCAGCGAGGCGCAGGAAAACTGCGGGGTGAGGAAATTGTCCGGGTCGCCGTTGTCGCCGGCCCAGCCCATGAACAGCAGGTCATGCTCGCCGGCCTTGGCGCGCTTGATCAGCTCGCCCCATTCGATCACGCGGATCTCGGCGCGGATGCCGACCTTGGCCAGGTCGGCCTGCAGCAGTTGCGCGCCGAGACTGGGGTTGGGGTTGAGCAGGCTGCCCGAGGGGCGGGTCCATATCGTCGTGCTGAAACCCTCCGCCAGTCCCGCTTCGGCCAGCAGCGCCCTGGCTTTGGCTGGGTCGTAGGCGTAACCGGGCAGCTCCTTGGCGTAGCTCCAGGTGGTCGGCGGGTAGGGGCCGCTGGCAGCTGTGGCGCTGCCCTCGAATACCGCCTGCAAGTAGCTGGCCTTGTCGAAGGCCAGGTTGATCGCCTGGCGCACCTGAGGTTTATCCAGTGGCGGGTGCTGGCTGTTGAGGGCGACGAACGCGGTCATGAAGGCCGGTGTCTCGCTGATCCGCAGTGTCGGAGCCTGGCGCGCCGCCTGCACATCCAGTGGCTTGGGCGACAGGGCAATCTGGCATTCACCGCGGCGCAGTTTCTGCAGGCGCACGTTGGCATCCGGAGTGATGGCGAAAATCAGGCCGTCCAGTGCTGGCTTGCCGGCGAAATAGTCGGGGTTGGCCGTGTAGCGGATGGCCGCATCCTTCTGGAAGCGCTTGAGAATGAATGGCCCGGTGCCGACCGGGGCACTGTTGAGTTGCTCCGGGGTGCCGGCCTTGAGCAGTTGTTCGGCGTACTCGGCCGAATAAATGGAGGCGAAGCCCATGCTCAGGGTGGCGAGGAAGGTCGCATCCGGGCGGTTGAGGGTGAAGCGCACCTGCTGCGTGCCCACCGCTTCAATGCTTTTGATCAGTGTCGGCAACTGCATTGACTGGGCGTGCGGATAGCCGCCGGGTGCGCTCTTGTGCCAGGGGTGGGCGGGGTCGAGCATGCGTTGGAAGCTGAACAGCACGTCCTCGGCATTCAGCTCGCGGTTCGGGCTGAACCACTCGGTGCGCTGGAATTTCACTGCGGGGCGTAGCTGGAAGTCCCACACCAGGCCGTCGTCCGATACCGACCAGCTTTGCGCCAGGCTTGGCTGCAGCTGGCCGCTGGCGGCGTCGAACTCGACCAGGCGGTTCATCAGCACGTCGGCCGAGGCGTTGGTGGTGGTCAGGGCGTTGTATTGCACCACATCGAAACCATCCGGGCTGGCCTCGGTGCATACGCTGAGCATGGCGGCCTGGCTCAGCAGCGGGACGAACAGCAGGGGCAGGGCGGCAAGGCGCATGGTGACTCTCCAGGATGGCGACAGGCGGCATGAGTCTAACCCTAGGGGCTGTTGCCGTTTCGGCGCAAGCCGTGGTGCAGCGAAAACTCTCGCAGGCTAGGCGCGGGACAATCGGCAGCTTGCGACGAGCGGTAACCCGGCTGCCATCGCCGCAGGCCTGCAAAGTAGAGGGTTTGCGCCTTTGCGGCGCAGCTAACAAGGCACAGTTCGCCTTGCGACTGCTAGGGTGTTCTGGTATAAAGCAGCGCTCTTTTCTAGGGGCCCGCCTCCTGCGCAAGCAGACAAGCGCGGTAAGACCCCCGAGAAACGTGGCGCTGAGCGCCAAATGACTATTGAGTTCAAGCGGCCAACCCATGCCGGGTTGGGCATGTGGTTTTAGAGGGCTGAGGCATGTCGAGAGTCTGTCAAGTTACCGGTAAGGGTCCGGTAACCGGGAACAACATTTCCCACGCAAACAACAAAACCCGTCGTCGTTTCCTGCCGAACCTGCAGCATCACCGCTTCTGGGTCGAGTCCGAAAAGCGTTTCGTGCGTCTGCGCGTTTCTGCCAAAGGCATGCGTATCATCGACAAGCGCGGCATTGATGTAATTCTGTCCGAGCTGCGCGCTCGCGGCGAAAAGGTTTAAGGAGCAAATCATGCGTGAACTGATCCGTTTGGTGTCCAGCGCCGGTACCGGCCACTTCTACACCACCGACAAGAACAAGCGCACCACCCCGGACAAGATCGAAATGAAAAAATTCGATCCGACCATCCGTAAGCACGTGATGTACAAGGAAGCCAAGATCAAGTAATTGATCCGGCTCCTGCGAAAAGAACCCGCCCTTATCGGCGGGTTTTTTTTGTCCGAAGAAAACCACGGACGAAAAAAAGCCCGCGGGACGCGGGCGCAAATTGCACAGGGTAAAAACGCTTGCCTGGCGAGCCGCAGCGGCCTCGCCCGCAGGCTCAGGCCTTCTGCTCGAAGATCACGTAGACCTTGCGGCAAGGTTCCAGGACTTCCCAGGTGCCAGTCAGTCCGGCCGGAATGACGAAGCGATCGCCAGCGCGCACGGTTTTGGCATTGCCTTCGGCGTCACGAATCACCGATACGCCCTGGAGAATTTCGCAGTATTCGTGCTCGGTGTACTTGAATGTCCACTGGCCGACAGCGCCTTCCCAGATGCCCACATTGAACTGGCCGCACGGGCTGCCATAGTGATTGCGCACACTTTGCTCAGGGTCGCCCTTGAGGATCTTCTCGGCTGCCGGGCGGTAGTGCTCGGGGCTGCTGGTGGCGGTGGCAAAATCAATGATCTGGTCGATGTTCATGGGCCTGTCCGGTTTGCTGGCTGTAGGGAGTGATTTTGGGCAGTCTATGTTTGATAAAACGAACATTGCAAGGCGGCTTATGGCTTTCTGTCAAAAATATTGAAAAGGTACAGGGCTCTGGTTTAGTGTTACGGGCACAAAGGCCGGCAATCGGCCTGGCAGAATAATTGACAGTGCGTGTTGTCGATTTGCGACACGCTTTCACCGAGGACTCCCGCATGACTACCCTGACCCGTGCCGACTGGGAACAGCGCGCCAAGAACCTGAAGATCGAGGGCCGCGCCCTGATCCACGGCGAACTCTGCGAAGCCGTTTCCGCCGCCACCTTTGAATGCGTGAGTCCGGTGGACGGTCGCTTGTTGGGCCTAGTGGCCAGCTGCGATGCAGCGGATGCCGAACTGGCTGTGGCCGACGCTCGCGCCACCTTCGACTCCGGCGTGTGGTCGCGGCTCAAGCCGACCGAGCGCAAGAAGATCATGATCCGCTTCGCCGATCTGATGGATGCCCACGCCGAAGAGCTGGCCCTGCTGGAAACCCTCGATATGGGCAAGCCGATCAGCGATGCCCTGAGCGTCGACGTGCCGGGCGCCTCGCGGGCGATCCGCTGGAGCGGTGAAGCGATCGACAAGATCTACGACGAAGTAGCGGCCACTCCGCACGACGAACTGGGCCTGATCACCCGTGAGCCGGTGGGCGTGGTCGCGGCCATCGTGCCGTGGAACTTCCCGCTGATCATGACCTGCTGGAAGCTTGGCCCGGCCCTGTCGACCGGTAACTCGGTGATCGTCAAACCGTCCGAGAAGTCGCCGCTGACTGCCATTCGCCTGGCTCAGCTGGCCCTCGAAGCAGGTATCCCGGCCGGCGTACTCAACGTGCTGCCAGGCTTCGGTCACACCGTGGGCAAGGCCCTGGCCCTGCACATGGATGTCGACACCCTGGTGTTCACCGGCTCGACCAAGATCGCCAAGCAACTGATGATCTACGCCGGCGAATCGAACATGAAGCGCGTGTGGCTGGAGGCCGGCGGCAAGAGCGCCAACATCGTCTTCGCCGATGCGCCGTGCCTGAAAGCCGCTGCCGAGGCTGCCGCTGCGGCGATCTGCTTCAACCAGGGTGAGATGTGCACCGCGGGCTCGCGTCTGCTGATCGAGCGCTCGGTGAAAGATGAGTTCATGGCCCTGCTGCTGGAAGCCATGAAGGGCTGGAAAGCCGGTCACGCCCTCGACCCGGCCACCAACGTTGGCGCCTTGGTCGACAGCGGTCACCTCAACAGCGTTCTGTCCTATATCGAAGCCGGCCATGCCGAAAACGCCAAGCTACTGTGTGGTGGCAAGCGCACGCTGGAGGAAACCGGCGGCGTTTATGTCGAGCCGACCATCTTCGACAACGTCACCAACAGCATGCGTATCGCCGCTGAAGAAATCTTTGGCCCGGTACTCTCGGTGATCACCTTCGACACCACCGAGGAAGCCATCCAGATCGCCAACGACAGCATCTATGGTCTGGCCGCAGCGATCTGGACCAGCAACCTGTCCAAGGCCCACCTGGCTGCCAAGGCGCTGCGCGTTGGCAGCATGTGGGTCAACCAGTACGACGGCGGCGACATGACCGCGCCGTTCGGTGGCTACAAGCAGTCCGGCAACGGCCGCGACAAGTCGCTGCATGCCTTCGACAAGTACACCGAACTGAAAGCCACCTGGATCAAGCTTTAAGTACGCAGGACGATCTCCTGGTCGTCGGCCATCCGGCGTTGCGTCCTCGCTTTTAATGCTCACGTACTGCAGTACGCTGCGCTTAAAAGCTGCGGGGCGCCTTGTCTGGCCTTAGCCCAGAAGATCTTTGTCGGTGTTGGCCTCGGTCGAGGCAAGGCCGGGTAGTTTTTTGAAAGGTCCGCCCCTCGGGGCCGGCTCCTTGTGAGCCACACCTGCGGCCGGGTTTCCTAGGAAACCCGGCCGTTTTGCATTGCGGCACGGCCAGCAAAGGGAAGGAATTGGCTATGCGTTGGGGTACCTATTTCGCCGTCTGCTCGGCGGTGATCATCGTCGGCCTGGCGCTGGGTGTGACCCTGCCGCTGGTCTCGTTGCGCCTGGAGAGCTGGGGCTACGGGCCGTTCGCCATCGGTGTGATGGCGGGCATGCCGGCCATTGGCGTGCTGCTCGGCGCGCGCCTGACCGGGCGTCTGGCCGGCTGGCTGGGTACGCCGCGCACCCTGCGCCTGTGCCTGCTGGCCAGTGCGGTATCGGTCGGCCTGCTGGCGCTGTTGCCCAGCTATCCGCTGTGGCTGCTGCTGCGCCTGCTGATTGGCGTTTCCCTGACCGTGGTCTTCGTTCTCGGTGAGAGCTGGATCAACCAACTGGTCGAAGAACGTCTGCGCGGGCGTCTGGTGGCCCTGTATGGCACCGGTTTCGCCCTCAGTCAGCTGTCTGGTCCATTGCTGCTGACCCTGATCGGCAGTGACGGCGACCTGGGCTTCTGGCTGTCTGCCGGCCTGCTGGTGGCCGGTTGCACGGTACTGTTTGGCCACAGTGGCGCGCCCAAGGTAGACGCCCACAGCGCGGCCGGGCGAGGCTTGCTGGTGTTTTGCCGCAAGCTGCCGGCGATTGCCTGGGCCGTGGTGCTGTTTGCCGCTTTCGAGGCCATGGTGCTGACCCTGCTGCCGGTGTATCTGCTGCGTGAAGGCTTTGATCAGAAAACCGCGCTGTTGATGGCCAGCGTGGTGGTGGTCGGCGATGCCCTGCTGCAGTTGCCCATCGGCTTGCTCGCCGACCGGGTGTCGCGCGAGCTGCTGTTCCGCATCTGCGGCGTGGTGCTGTTGTTGTCCAGTCTGGCCATTCCGCCACTGCTGCATACGCCGCTGATCTGGCCGTTGCTGGTGCTGTTTGGTGCTTCCGCCGGAGGCCTCTATACCTTGTCGCTGATCCTGGTCGGACAGTTCTACCGGGATGACGCGCTGGTTCGCGCCAATGCCCATATTGCTCTGCTCTGGGGTGTCGGCTGCCTGCTCGGGCCGCTGTCCACCGGGGCTGCCAGCCAGTGGCTAAGCGGCCATGCGCTGCCATTGCTGATGGCGGCAGGTGCCGCATTCTTCGTCTACCTTGCCTGGCAGCGCGGGGCCTTCCGCGCGCCGCAGGCGGTGGCTGGCGACTAGCTGTCGGACTGCTCGGCGTGCAAGGCGCTGGCGGTTTCACCGACCGTGCGCACGGCCTGCTCGATCACCGCGGTGCTGGTGGTCGAGAAGTTCATGCGCAGGCAGTTGCGGTATTTGCCGGCGGCGGAAAAGATGCTGCCGGGAGCGATTTGCACCTGGTGTGGTAGCAGCAGACGGTTCAGGCGCTGGCTGTCGAAACCCTGCTCCAGCTCGACCCAGAGCATGAAGCCACCCTGCGGCTGACTGGCCCGCGTGCCCGCTGGGAAGTGCTGGCTGACCCAGCCGGTCATCAGCTCGCGGCCGCGCGCGTACTGGCTGCGCATGCGCCGCAGATGGGGCTCGTAGTGGCCGCCAGCGATAAATTCGGCCAGGGCCAGCTGCGGTAACTGGGCACTCATGCCGGTGCTCATGTACTTCATGTGCAGCACTCGCTGCAGGTAGCGGCCGGGGGCGATCCAGCCGATGCGCAGGCCTGGCGCCAGGGTCTTGGAGAAGGAGCTGCACAGCAGCACACGGCCGTCCTCGTCCCAGGACTTGATGGTGCGCGGGCGCGGGTATTTGTAAGCCAGATCGCCGTAGATATCGTCTTCGATGATCGCCACGTCGTAGCGTTGGGCCAGGGTCAGCAGGGCGCGTTTGTTGGCGTCCGGCATGATGTAGCCGAGTGGATTGTTGCAGGTCGGCGTTAGCTGGATGGCCTTGATCGGCCATTGCTCCAGCGCCAGTTCCAGCGCCTCCAGGCTGATTCCGCTGACGGGGTCGGTGGGCAGTTCCAGGGCCTTCATGCCGAAGCCCTTGAGCGCCTGCATCACGCCGTGGAAGCTCGGTGAGTCCACCGCCACGATGTCACCGGGCTCGCAGACGGCGCGGATTGCCGTGGACAGTGCCTCATGGCAGCCGGTGGTGATGACGATGTCCTCGGCCGGGATCTGGCAGCCGGAGTCCAGCACCAGGCGCGCCACCTGCTCGCGTAACCCAGGGTCGCCCAGCACGCTGCCATAGCTCAGCTCGCGAATGCCCTGGCGCCGGCTCAGGCGCGACAGCGAGCGCAGCAGCGGCTTGAGGGTCGGCGCGGCGATATCCGGAATGCCGCGACCGAGTTGCACCAGTTCGCCGCCGGGTGGGGTACTGATCAGCTCCAGCACCTGGTCCCACTGCGACACCTCCACCGGGCGCTGGGCGGCGCGACTGACCATCGGCAATGCCGGGCGCTGGCGGGCCTGTGGCACGAAGTAACCGGATTTCGGCCGCGGCTCCACCAGGCCATCGTCCTCCAGCTGGCGATAGGCCTGCTGCACGGTGCTCAGGCTCACCCCGTGCTCCTGGCTGAGGGCGCGCACCGAGGGCAGGCGGTCGCCGGGCCGATACAGGCCCTGTTCGATGCGGGTGCCGAGCAGTTCGGCCAGATTCATGTAGAGCGTCATGACAGATGGGCTCCTGCGTTGCAGGTCAGGCAATACAGATGTGGCAAGAATAGACCATTCAGTTGCTCGTGATGATTATCTGTATGTATTTAAAACTGTCTTTTTGAATCTGTATTGCCATGAGCTGAACGCCGATCATGGTCTCCCAAGGGCGGACCAGACTGCGGAGGACAGGGTCATGGGCGAATTGAGCGATCTGTATGAAGGTGTGCGGGAACGCGAAGAGCGGAGCGGGCGACTGCTGCTGCGCGAGGTGGCTAGCCGTTGGCAGCTGTTCTGCCGACGCCTGCATACGCGCCGCCAGTTATCGCGGCTGGATGCCCATCAGCTGGCCGATATCGGCCTGACCGCCGAGCAGGCCCGCCAGGAAGCCACCCGGCCGTTCTGGCAGTTGCTGCGTTAGTTAGCTCGCCGTTTGTTGCTGAGCGGGCGGCAATCACCTAGCCCGGGTAATGTCCTGGAGTGAGGATCGGTGCTGGCTCTGCGGTGGAAAATGCTTGGCAGTTTTCCACCCGACGCGGACTGGCATGATGTGTAGGGTGGATAAGGCTGTGCTTATCCACCGGAGTGCAACCGCAGGAATTTAAGTCAGACCAAACCGACCGCTTCCTTCAACCGATACCAGGCCATGCCCATGGCCAGCAATGGCGAGCGCAGGTGCTTGCCGCCGGGGAAGGTCATGTGCGGCACCTGGTTGAACAGCTCGAAGCCGCCGCCCTGCTGGCCGCTGATGGCCTCGGCCAGCAGCTGGCCGGCCAGATGGGTGGCGTTCACGCCGTGGCCGGCGTAGGCCTGGGCGTAGAACACGTTGGACTGGTCCTTGAGTCGACCGATCTGCGGCAGGCGGTTGGCGCCGATGCCGATCATGCCGCCCCACTGGTAGTCGATCTTCACGTCTTTGAGGTGCGGGAACACCTGCAGCATTTTGGGTCGCATGTAGGCGGCGATATCCGCCGGATCGCGCCCCGAGTAGTGGCAGGCACCGCCGAACAGCAGGCGGTTGTCGGCAGACAGGCGGAAGTAATCCACGGTCACGCGCTGGTCGCACAGCGCCATGTTCTGCGGAATCAGGTTGCGCGCCTGGGCCGGCGACAGCGGTTCGGTGGCGATCACGTAGCTGCCGGCCGGTAGCACCTTGCCGCCGATCTTGTCGTTGAGGCCGTTGAGGTAAGCGTTGCAGGCCAGCACCAGGGTCTTGGCGCGTACGCTGCCCTGGGCGGTATGCACGCGCACTTCGCTGCCGTAGTCGATGCGGGTGACTGGCGAGTGCTCGAACAGCTTGACGCCAAGCGAGGCGGCGGCAGCGGCTTCGCCCAGGGCCAGATTGAGCGGGTGCAGATGGCCGGAGCCCATGTCGATCATGCCGCCGGCGTAACGGTCGGAACCGACGACTTGATGCATCTGATCCGGCTGCAACAGGCGCAGTTCGTGGCGGTAGCCCAGGCTTTCCAGCTCGGCCTTGTCTGCGGCGAAGTCGTCCAGGTGCGCCGGCTTGTTGGCCAGGTCGCAGTAGCCCCAGGTCAGGTCGCAGTTGATGTTGTACTGCTCGACGCGGCGACGGACGATTTCCACCGCCTCCAGGCCCATCAGCTTCAGGTTGCGCACGCCATCCTGGCCGATCACCGATTCGAACTGCTCGACACCGTGGCCGACACCGCGGATCAGCTGCCCGCCATTGCGCCCGCTGGCACCCCAGCCGATCTGGTGGGCCTCGACCAGCGCCACCGAGAAGCCCTTCTGGGCCAGCTCGATGGCAGTATTCAGGCCGGAAAACCCACCACCGACAATGCACACATCAGCCAGCTCCTCACCCGCCAGCGGCGGATAGGCCAGCTGCTGGTTGGCAGTGGCGGCGTAGTAGGAGGAAGCGTGCTGGTCACTGTGCACGGCGGGCTGTTGCGGCTGGTGAACGCGGGCGTTCATGTGCGAAATCCTGTTTGATGTGTTGTTAAAATTTGACGCAGGATAAGCGCGGGACTTGCCGCTAGCCAAGAGGGGTAGCGGTAAAAACTGTTTTTCCCGGTGGCCGGTCGTCGTTTGTCGGTGCAGGGCGGGGACTGGCGGTTAAAATGCGCGGGTCTTTTGCAGAGCGCTGCCGATGAGTTGTACCAACCGCAAGATCGATCACCTGCGCCGGCAGATTCCCAGCTTCGCCTGCGTGCCGGGCTGCCATGACTGCTGCGGCCCGGTGACGGCCTCATCCGAGGAACTGGCGCGCCTGCCGGTGAAGAGCGACGCTGAACACGACGCCGCACTGGCCGAGTACAACTGCGTGCACCTGGGCCCGCAAGGCTGCACGGTGTATGACCAGCGCCCGCTGATCTGTCGCCTGTTCGGCACAACGCCGAGCCTGCCGTGCCCGCGCGGCCAGGGCCCGGAAACGCCGATCGAACCGACGGTCGAGCGGCAGGTGCACCAGCTGATTGCCAGCACCCGCCAGCGGCTGGTGTGATGATTTGCGGAGGAAAGCGCTGCGCGGATTTCCACGGGGTGGCCATCCGGACTATGCGGACTCGCAGGCTCTGTAGGGTGGATAACGCTCTGTTTATCCACCGACCTGCGCACACAGTGCTGCGCGTGAGATCGCTAACCGCTCTGCCTCTTCACTCCGGCACCGGCAGGCTCAGACTCTCCTTCACTTCTTCCATGACGATATAGGACTTCGACTCGCGCACATGCGGCAGCTTGAGCAGGATGTCGCCGAGCAGCTTGCGGTAGCTGGCCATCTCGTTGATCCGCGCCTTCACCAGATAGTCGAAGTCGCCGCTGACCAGGTGGCATTCCAGCACGTGCGGCAGCTTGAGCACGGCGCGGCGGAAGTCCTCGAAGGTGTCGCCGGACTTGTAGTCCAGGCTGATCTCGACGAACACCAGCAGGCTGGCCTTGAGCTGTTGGGGGTTGAGCCGCGCGTGGTAGCCCATGATGATGCCTTCGCGCTCCAGGCGGCGTACCCGCTCGGTGCAGGGCGTGGTGGACAGGCCAACCCGCTCGCCCAGCTCGGTGAAGCTGATACGTCCATCCTCCTGCAAAATGCGCAGGATGTTGCGGTCGATCTTGTCCAGCTCGCGTCGGCTCTGGTGTTGGGTTCTCATGGGGGATATCTCTGTGAAAGCCGCAAAGGTTGCAATAATCGTCGGTCAATATAGCGGCGAACCCAGCGGAAAACACTGGCTGGGTGAAACGCCTTGATCTTGCCGAGGGTGGCCGCCACCCTGAGTGCAAAGGATTTCGTCGAGGTTTGCACCATGCCGTCGCGTCACACGGGACGCCGCTTGCTGGGTAGGTTGCTGCTGGCGTTGTTGCTGCTGGTGGCACTGCTGTGGCTGGCCTGGCGCTGGTTGCTGGCGGCGCAGGGCATCAGCCAGCTGGACTGGCAGGGCCTGCAGTTGTCGGGCGCCGGGCTGCAGGTGGACAGCCTGCTGCTGGTGCGCGATGGCGCTGACGGTAGTCGCCTGCAGGTGAGCGCCAGCGCCCTGCAACTGGCCTGGCCGCAACGCTTGCAGCAACGACTGCATCTGCCCGAACTGCGCAGCCAGGCGCTGCAGCTGAGCTGGCAGGCCGGGCAGGGCGCCAGCGCGGCAGACAGCGATCCGCAGGCGTTGCTCGACAGCCTGGCCTGGCTGCCCCGGCAGCTGGCAGTCGACCAGCTGAGCCTGGAATTGCCCTGTACCACGGGCCGCTGCGCGCTGCTTGGCAGCCTGCAACTGCAGCATGGCGGCGCCCTGCAGCAGCCTGCCGAGTTGCGCCTGCAGCTGCAGACCGGCGCGCGCAGTTTTGAGCTGCAGGCCCACCTGGAACAGCGCGAGGGACAGTGGCAGTTGCAGGCTGCAGCCCAGCTCGACCGCCAGCCGCTGCTGACGCTGCGCAGCGCATTGCGCGAGGAGGCCGCGGTCAGTCATTGGAAGGGCGAGCTGGAGCTGGTGCAGCTGGCCGATAGCCGCGGTCTGTTCGTCTGGCTGCAGCAATGGCAGAGCACCGACCAGCACCTGCTCGATACCCAGGCTTCACTGCGTCTGCAGGCCAATTGGCAGCTGGCGTTGGCGCCCGGCGCGAGCCTGCTGGATGTGCAGCGTTTGCGCGGCGGCAGCGGTACTTTCAGTGCCGCGCTGCAGCTGCAAAGTCCATTGTTGCAGTACCAGAATCTGCGTGCCGAGAACCTGGCACTCGATCTCAAGTTGGCCGGGACGCTTGCCGAACAGCAGTTGCAGATCAGTGTGCAGCCAGCCTCCGCCCTGCAGGCCAGGCGCGCGCAGCTCGGCGCTGGTCTGCGCGTGCAGCAGCTGCAGGCCAAGTTGGCCGGGTTGACCCTGCAACTGGGCGGCAACCCGAGCCTGCACGGCCCGCTGCAGCTGAGTGTGGGCACGCTGGAGCAGGACGAGCTGCTGCCGCAGGCCTGGCAGTTCGACGGCCAGTTGCAGGCCAATGCCCAGCAGCAGCGCCTGCAGGGCGCCCTGAGCAATGCCGCCGGGCTCAGCCTGAAGGTCGACACCGAACGCGATGCTCAGGGTGCGCTGCGGCTGTCCGCCACGCTGGCCGAGTTGTTCTTCCGCGCGGGTAATCCGCTCAGCCAGAGTTTTCGCGCTTGGCCGGCGCTGCTGCAGATCGGTAACGGCCGTCTGCTCGGCCAGGCCAGTCTGCAGCTGCCGGTTGGCAAGCCACTGGTGCTGGATCTGGCCTTGCAGTTCAAGGGCCTCGCCGGGATCTATGACCGCAGCGAGTTGAGCGGCCTGGATGGCCAGCTGAGCCTGGGCCTGCAGGGCGATCAGCTGACCCTGGAGCTGCCGCAGCTGAACCTGCAGCAACTCAATCCCGGTCTGCCGATCGGTCCGTTGCAGGTGCAAGGGCGCTATATCGCCCGTTTGGGCCGGCCGCTACAGGGCTTGTTGTCCTGGCAGACGGCGCAGAGTGGCTTGCTCCAGGGCCAGGTCTGGTTACCCGTCGGGCAGCTGGACCTGGCTCAGCCCAGCCAGCGTCTGCAAGTGCAGTTCAAGGACGTGCAACTGGAAGAGGTTTTCCGGGTCTACCCGGCAGAGGGGTTGGCCGGACGCGGCAGTTTGCGCGGCGAGCTACCGCTGCTGCTGGACGCTGCCGGCTTGCGCATCGAGCAGGGCCAGATGGCCGCCCAGGCGCCCGGTTACCTGCAGTTCCGCTCGGAGAAGATCCGCGCCCTGGGCCGCAGCAATCCTGGTATGCAACTGGTGGTGGATGCCCTCGACGACTTCCACTTTGACCTGCTCGACAGTGCGGTCAGCTATGCTGCCGACGGTAAGTTGCAACTGGCCCTGCGTCTGCAAGGGCGCAACCCGGATCTGGAGAAGGGCCGGCCGATCAACCTCAACGTCAATCTTGAAGAAGACATCCCGGCTTTGCTGACCAGCCTGCAGCTCACCGACCGGGTGAGTGAAACCATCCGCCAGCGCGTGCAGCAGCGCCTGCGGCAACGCAATGACCCGCAGAAGGAGAACTGACCATGCGCCTGTGTGCCCTGCTGGTCGTCCCGCTGCTCGCCGGCCTGAGCGCCGCCTGCACCCCCACGGTGCAGCTGGCGATGCCCAGCGAGCCGATCAACATCAACCTCAACGTGAAGATCGAGCACGAGATCTACATCAAGGTCGACAAGGCCCTGGACTCGATCATCAACGAAGACAGCGGCCTGTTCTGAGCCCCTGCAAGGAGCCCTTCATGAAACTGCAACGCACCCTGGCCTGCGGCCTGCTGGCCCTGAGTCTCAGCCTGCCGGCCCTGGCCATGAACCTCAATGAGGCGATGAGCGCCCTGGGCGCGGCCAAGAGCAGCGGCCAACTGGGCGAACAACCCAACGGCTACCTTGGCGTGGTCAGTCCCGGTGGTTCGGCCGAAGAGGTCGCCCGTCTGATCAATCAGGCGCGCCAGGCCGAGTACCAGCGTCTGGCCAAGGAAAACGGCCTGCAGCTCGGCGATGTGGAAGCCCTGGCCGGGCAGAAGGCGCTGGAGAAGACCCCGTCCGGGCAGTACATCCAGCTCAATGGCAAGTGGCTGCGCAAGTAACCGGTGGCTGGCGGTTGGCGGCGGCCGTCAATTATTCCGTTGCAAGAGTTTTACCTGCAGTTTTATCACCAGGCCCCATTAGATGGTTGCATGGCCCTCCGTAAAAGGCTTATTTGCCGGAAATTATCGCCAAATAAGCCCTTTTAAATAGTGAATAACACTGCTGCTGTCTTCCTATACTGCGCTCAATCGTGCTCAGTAAAACAAACGCCTGCGCAAGCTCGCGACGAGGGAGACAATCATGCGTGTTCTGGTTCTTGGCAGCGGTGTGATCGGTACCGCCAGCGCCTATTACCTGGCTCGTGCCGGCTTCGAGGTGGTGGTGGTCGACCGCCAGAACGGTCCGGCCCTGGAAACCAGCTTCGCCAACGCCGGCCAGGTCTCCCCCGGTTATGCCTCGCCCTGGGCTGCCCCGGGCGTACCGTTGAAAGCCATCAAATGGCTGCTGCAGAAGCACGCACCGTTGGCGATCAAAGCCACTGCCGATATCGACCAGTACCTGTGGATGGCGCAGATGCTGCGCAACTGCACCGCCAGCCGTTACGCGGTGAACAAGGAGCGCATGGTGCGCCTGTCCGAGTACAGCCGCGACTGCCTCGACGAGCTGCGCGCCGAGACCGGCATCGGCTACGAAGGCCGCCAACTGGGCACCACTCAGCTGTTCCGCACCCAGGCGCAACTGGACAGCGCGGCCAAGGACATTGCCGTGCTGGAAGCCTCCGGCGTGCCCTACGAACTGCTCGATCGCGACGGTATTGCGCGCGTCGAACCGGCCCTGGCCGGGGTCAAACACAAGCTGGCCGGTGCTCTGCGCCTGCCCAATGACCAGACCGGCGACTGCCAGATGTTCACCAGCAAACTGGCCGAGATGGCCGTGGCGCTGGGCGTGCAGTTCCGCTTCGGCTGCACCATCGAACGCCTCGATCATGCCGGTGACCGCATCAACGGCGTGTGGGTCGACGGCAAGCTGTTAACGGCTGATCGCTATGTGCTGGCCCTGGGCAGTTACAGCCCGCAGCTGCTCAAGCCGCTGGGCGTGCGTGCGCCGGTTTACCCGCTGAAGGGCTATTCGCTGACCGTGCCGATCACTGATGCGGCCATGGCCCCGGCTTCGACCATCCTCGACGAGACCTACAAGGTCGCCATCACCCGTTTCGACAAGCGCATTCGCGTCGGCGGCATGGCCGAGATCGCCGGTTTCGACCTGAGCCTCAATCCGGCTCGTCGTGCCACCCTGGAAATGATCACCAACGATCTCTACCCGCAGGGCGGCGATGTCGGCCGCGCCGAGTTCTGGACCGGTCTGCGCCCGGCTACTCCGGATGGCACGCCGATCGTTGGCGCCACCGCCTATCGCAACCTGTTCCTCAACACCGGACACGGTACCCTTGGCTGGACCATGGCCTGCGGCTCCGGTCGCTTCCTCGCCGACCTGATGGCGAACAAGCGCCCGCAGATCAGCACCGAAGGCCTGGATATTTCCCGTTACGGCAAGTCCAAGGAGAGCCACAAGCATGCCCATCCAGCGCCTGCGCACTGAAAAACGCTACAGCGAAATCGTCATCCACAATGGCACCGTCTACCTGGCGGGCCAGTTGGCTGACGACTATGCCGGCGATATCCAGGAGCAGACCCGTCAGACCCTGGCCAATATCGATCGCTTCCTGGCCGAGGCAGGTAGCGACAAGAGCAAGATCCTCTCGGTGACCATCTACCTCAAGGACATGGCCGACTATGCCGGCATGAACGAGGTCTACGACGCCTGGGTCGCCGCAGGTGCCGCGCCCGGTCGCGCCTGCGTCGAGGCCAAGCTGTACGACCCGCGCGTGCTGGTCGAGATGATGGTGATCGCCGCGCAATCCTGAACATCCCTTTAGCCCGGCGTCCCCCCGCCGGGCTTTTTTTAATCTGAAGAAGTTCCAGCCATGCGTCCCGCCCGTGCCCTGATCGACCTGCAAGCCCTGCGCAACAACTACCAGTTGGCCCGCCAAGCCAGTGGCGCGAAAGCCCTGGCGGTGGTCAAGGCCGATGCCTATGGGCATGGCGCGGTACGCTGCGCCCAGGCTTTGGCCGGCGATGTCGATGGTTATGCCGTGGCGTGCATCGAGGAAGCGCTGGAGCTGCGCGCAGCGGGTATCAGCCAGCCGATCCTGCTGCTGGAAGGTTTCTTCGAGGCCGACGAGCTGGCGCTGATCGAACAGCATGAGCTGTGGTGCGTGGTGCATTCTAGCTGGCAGCTTGAAGCCATCGAGCGCACACCGCTGCAGCGTCCGCTGACCGTCTGGCTCAAACTCGATTCGGGCATGCACCGGGTCGGCCTGCATCCGGCCGAGTACCGTGATGCGCACCAGCGCCTGCTGGCCAGCGGCAAGGTGGCGAAGGTGGTGCTGATGAGCCACTTCGCCCGTGCCGACGAGCTGGACTGCCCGCGCAGCAGCGAGCAACTGGCGCAGTTCGAGCAAGCCCGCGCCGGCTTGCAGGCCGAAGTCAGCCTGCGCAACTCGCCGGCCATTCTCGGCTGGCCAAGCGTTCCCAGTGACTGGGTGCGCCCCGGCATCATGCTGTATGGCGCCACCCCGTTCGAACAGGCCCAGGAATTCGCTGCGCGTTTGCAGCCGGTGATGACCCTGGAGTCGCAGATCATCAGCGTGCGCGAACTGCCGGCCGGCGAGCCGGTCGGTTATGGCGCGCGCTTCGTCAGCGAGCGGCCGACCCGCGTCGGTGTGGTCGCCATGGGCTATGCCGACGGTTATCCACGGCATGCGCCGACCGGCACGCCAGTTATGGTCGATGGCCAACTGACCCGCCTGATTGGCCGCGTATCGATGGACATGCTCACCGTCGACCTTACCGACCTGCCCCAGGCCGGGCTCGGCAGCCGGGTCGAACTGTGGGGGCAGAATGTGCTGGCCAGTGACGTGGCGCAGGCCGCGGGCAGCATTCCCTACCAGTTGTTCTGCAACCTGAAGCGTGTACCACGTCTCTATTCCGGGGCTTAGCCTGCGGTCTGCAAGGGATTTGCGGATCGAGTGTTGTAAATACTGAACACTGTTGCCATGATACGGCCAACTTTCCGTATCTGCTCCTCAAGGAGGACTCCAGCATTGGACGTCGGTGTTCGACTGCAATCCATTCGCAAACTCAAAGGCCTTTCCCAGCGTGAACTCGCCAAGCGGGCAGGCGTCACCAACAGCACCATTTCGATGATCGAGAAGAACAGCGTGAGCCCCTCGATCAGCTCGCTGAAAAAGGTGCTCGGTGGCATTCCCATGTCGCTGGTGGAATTCTTCTCCATCGATATGGAGCAGGATAACCACACTCAGGTGGTGTACCGGGCCGACGAACTCACCGATCTTTCCAGCGGCGCCGTAACCATGAAGCTGATCGGCAAGTCGCATCCCAGCCGGGCCATCACTTTCCTCGACGAGACCTACCCGCCCGGTTCCGATACCGGTGACGAGATGCTCAACCATGACGGCGAAGAAGCCGGCATGCTGGTCGAAGGGCGCCTGGAGCTGACCGTGGGCTCCGAGGTGTTCGTCCTCGAACCGGGTGACAGCTACTACTTCGACAGCACCAAGGCGCACCGCTTCCGCAATCCGTATGATCGTCCGGCGCGGTTGATCAGTGCCACTACGCCGGCCAACTTCTGAGTTGGCCAGGACTTTCGGCTTGAGCCGAAAGTCCAATACCCCTGCGACAACTTGGGTTGTTCCGGCCGGCAGGCCTAACCGTTATACTGGCGACCGCTCGCGAAACCGTGGCCGCGAGCGTGACTAGCCACAATGAGGGTGTACCGTGAACCTGATCAAGAAGATGCTGGCGGCACAAGCTGCCGTATTGGCCCTGTGGGCTGTGAGCGCTCAGGCTGCGACCAATGACGAAATCGCCGAGCGACTGAAGCCGGTAGGTGAAGTCTGCGTCCAGGGCGAAGAATGCAAAGGTGTGGGCGCAGTAGCCAGCGCAGCGGCCAGCAGTGGCCCGCGCAGCGGCGATGAAGTCATCGCGGCACACTGCGGCGCCTGCCATGGTGCCGCTGCAGCGGCCATGGGCGCTCCCCCCATCGGTGATGGCGCTGCCTGGAAGACCCGTGCCGGTGCTGCCGGCGGACTCGATGGCCTGCTCAAGCACGCCATCTCCGGTATCAATGCCATGCCGCCGAAAGGTACCTGCGCCACCTGCTCGGATGACGAGATACTGGCTGCGATCAAGACGATGTCCGGCCTGTAACAGCGCCGGCTTCGCCGAAAAAACCGCCCTCTGGGCGGTTTTTTTATGCATGCGATTGGCCGGCCGGGCGAAGTACTGCAGGTTGTCGATGCCCTGATCTAGGGGCGCGGCACGCCCCATGGGCCATCTGCGGGCCCTGTAGTGCGCATGGCGCAGCCTACGGAGGAGCCAAGACCGGCGCTTACTGTTTGCCGAATAGCCGGCTCAGCAGGCTGGGTTTTTTCTGCTGCTGGAGCAGTTCTTCGGCCAGTTCGCGGGCGTCTGGTACCTCGGCCGTCACAGCTTTCTGCAGCCAGTCGAGCGCCTCTTCCTGGCTGTGTTCATCATCCAGCAACAGCTCGGCTAGGGTCAGGTAGGCATTCTCAAAGTTTGCCGCGCAGGCGATCTGCAGGTGTTCGCGGGCCTTGTCCGGGTTAGCTGGGCAGCCCAGACCGTACAGGTGCATGCGCCCCATCCGCCAGTGTGCGTAGCTGTCGCCGAGGCCGATGGCGTGCAGGTAATAGCGCTGGGCCTGGGCATAGTCCTCGCACTGTTCGTAGAGCCAGCCCAGTTGATTGGCGCTCTCGTTGCGTTCGCCAAGGCGCCAGGCCTCCAGGTAGTGCTGCAGGGCCAGATCCGAGTCGCCCACAGGTGGTTCCTGGTCGAACAGCAGCCTGGCCAGCTCCAGGTGTGCAGCACGATGACCGCGTGTAGTGGCCAGTTGCAGGTAGTGACGCGCCTGCATCAGGTCGGTCTCGCAACCCCGGCCATGGCGGTAGCAGTCACCCAGGTTGCGTGCGGCCAAGGCCGAGCCGGCGTTGCTGGCGCGATGGAAATAGGCGAGGGCGCCGGCGTAGTCCTGGTCGGCCTTGTCCAGCAGGCAACCGAGGTCGTTGAGCGCATCGTCGTTACCCAGCTCGACCGCACGCAGCAATAGTGGGCGGGCCTTCTCGTAGTCCTGTGCGTCCAGGGCGGCCAGGCCGCGGCGGTGGCTGTCCAGGGCTTGCCAGAGATTGCCGGCGCTGTTCTGCAGGCAGGCCAGCTGCGTCTCGCTGAGGCCGTACTGGGCGTAGCGATCGACTATCTGCAGGGCGCGCTCGGCGGCCAGTGGCTGGCAGCTGCCGTCTTCCTGCAGGAGCCAGGTGTGTTCGCTCTGGAATACCAGCGCCAAGGCATCGCCCTGCACGAAGCGGCGGTCGGCGGGAGCCTGGTCGAGCGGTTCGCGCAGCCATTGGCCCTGGCTGTCGATAATGCCCCAGTGGCCGTCCACGCAGGCGTTGAAATAGTTATCGTGCAGGCTCTCCAGGTGCTCTAAGCAGGGTTCCACCGTCCAGCCTGGCTGCGCGCCGCCGCGGTACAGGCCCCAGCGCTTACCTTCCCGCACCAGGCAGTAGTAGCTGCCATCGGCGTCCCGGCAGCCATGCTGCAGCTCGATCCGCGTATAGGCGCTGGGCAGCAGCCAGGATTGTTGCGGGTGGCGATAGAGGCCGTACTGGCGGTTGTCGCGCACCCGCCAGGCCTGCATCTCGTGCAGGTAGTCGAGCGCCTGGTACTCGCCGGGCAGCAGGGCCTGGCCCTGCTCGTCGAGGGCGCGCCACAGCCACTGCTTGCCCTCGCGGCGGCGGATCAGATAGGCCTCGCCACCCCCGACCAGGCTGACGCTGCTGATATTGTCCAGGCCGATGGCGCCAAGGTCGTGGAAGCGCGTGGTGAACAGGTGCTGCGGGCCCTTCACCGGCTTCGCGCTGTAGTAGCCCTCGTAGGCGTGGATCTGCTGGTACTGGGCCGGCAGCATCCAGCGACCACTCGGGTCGATCACGCCCCATAGCTCGCCTTGTTGCACGCTCCAATAGGCGCCGGTGTAATCCAGCGCCTCACCGCCGTCGAACTGGCAGGGCACGGTTACCCGCCCCTGGCGGTCGATCAGGCCGTAGCGGCCACCCTCGGCGATCAGCGCATGCTCGCCGACGAAGTCGAAGGCGTCCTCGAACTGGCAGGCAATCACTTCGCGGCCCTGGCGGTCGACATAGCCGAATCGCTGGTCGTGTTGCACGCAGGCCAACCCGCTGTGCCAGTCGAAATCGAAGAAGGCCTGGTAGTGCGGCGCGATCAGCAGCTGGCCGTCTGCCGCGCGTAGACCATAGAGGTCGTTCTCACAGAATATCTGCGGCTCGTCTTCGTCCTGGATCGGTATCAGCGAACCGAGCGGTTCCCAGCCGTGGTCATAGTTGTCCAGATTGAGTACGGCGCGGAAGCTGCCGGCCCAGGGCGCATCGACCCCCGGACAGTTGTCCAGCAGCAGCGGGTTGTCGCACTCGATAGCCTCGCGGATGCAAGCATTGGCGCGGGCGATTTCTTCCAGCAGCGCTTCGGCCTGGGCGCGACGGTCGTCGTCGCTCATGTTGAACACGTCCCAGGCGTCCAGGTGGAACCAGGCATGCTGAGCGCGGCTGTCGAGCAGCTGGAATATCCTGTCGCGCGCCGTGCGGAAGGCATCGATATCGTCCAGCAGGCTGCCGGCGTGGCGCTCGACGAAGGCGTAGAAGGCGCGCAGCGCCTCGATACCGCCGGGCGCCTCGGCGTACAGGCCTTCCTCGCTGTGCGGGTCGTTGTAGCAGTTGGCGGCGATCTGCGGCTGGCAGGCGAACAACGGCTGCAGCAGCAGCGGCAGCTCGTAGCCCCATTCCATCAACGGCAGGCAGGCGTCGTCGCTGCAGCCGATCTCGGCTTTGTTGTACAGGTACATGCGGTGGGACACGGCGCGCTTCCTTGCGATACGGCGAAAGCGCGCAGTCTAGCCAAGTCGCCGCCGTGCGGCTGTGCGCTCCGTCAGCGCTTGAGCATGGCGCGCATATTGGCCAGGGCGTCGTTGCCGCGCGCGGCCTTGACCTCCACTGGCGCGTCTTCCTGACCTTCCCAGACCAGGTCCTCGGGCGGCAGTTCGTCGAGGAAGCGGCTCGGCGAGCAGTCGATGATCTCGCCGTACTGCTTGCGCTTGGCGGCGAAGGTCAGTGTCAGGTTGCGCTTGGCGCGGGTGATGCCGACATAGGCCAGGCGGCGTTCTTCCTCGATGGTGTCGGACTCGATGCTGGAGCGATGCGGGAGGATTTCCTCCTCGAAGCCAATGATGTACACCGAGGGGAATTCCAGGCCCTTGGAGGCGTGCATGGTCATCATCTGCACACCTTCGGCGCCTTCTTCCTCTTCCTGCTGGCGCTCGAGCATGTCGCGCAGCACCAGCTTGCCAATGGCGTCCTCGACAGTCATGTCGCCGTCTTCGTCCCTGTCCAGGGTGTTCTTCAGCGCCTCGACGAGGAACCAGACGTTGCCCATGCGTGCCTCGGCAACCTTGTCGCTGGAGGCGTTCTGGCGTAGCCAGCTCTCGTAGTCGATGTCCATCACCATGCTGCGGATGGCGCCGATCGGGTCGTTGCCGGCACACAGCTCGCGGATCTTGTCCATGTAGCGTTTGAAGCGCGCCAGGCGCTCGGTGTAGCGGCTGTCGAGGTGCTCGGCCAGGCCGATCTCGTCGCTGGCGGCGTACATGCTGATCTTGCGCTCGGTGGCGTAGTTGCCGAGCTTTTCCAGGGTGGTCGAGCCGATTTCGCGGCGTGGCACGTTGATCACCCGCAGGAAGGCGTTGTCGTCGTCCGGGTTGACCAGCAGGCGGAAGTAACTCATCAGGTCCTTCACTTCCTGGCGGGCGAAGAAGCTGGTGCCGCCGGACAGGCGATAGGGAATCTGGTGGTGCTGCAGTTTCAGCTCCATCAGCTTGGCCTGGTAGTTGCCGCGGTAGAGGATGGCGAAGTCGCTGTAGGGGCGCTCGGTGCGCAGGTGCTCGGTGAGGATTTCCAGGGCCACGCGCTCGCACTCGGCGTCTTCGTTGCGGGTGCGGATCACGCGGATCTCGTCGCCGATGCCCATCTCGCTCCACAGCTGTTTCTCGAAGGCGTGCGGGTTGTTGGCGATCAGGGTGTTGGCGCACTTGAGGATGCGGCTGGTGGAGCGGTAGTTCTGCTCCAGCATCACCACCTTCAGCGAGGGGTAATCCTCCTTCAGCAGCATCAGGTTTTCCGGGCGCGCGCCGCGCCAGGCGTAGATCGACTGGTCATCGTCGCCGACCACGGTGATCTGGTTGCGCATGCCCACCAGCAGCTTCACCAGCAGGTACTGGCTGGAGTTGGTGTCCTGGTACTCGTCCACCAGCAGGTAGCGGATGCGGTTCTGCCACTTCTCCAGGATGTCTTTGTGCTCCTGGAACAGCTTGACCGGCAGCAGGATCAGGTCGTTGAAGTCCACCGCGTTGTACGCCTTGAGCGTGCGCTGGTAGTGCAGGTAGACGATGGCGGCGGTCTGCTCCTTGGGCCCGCGCGAGTTGGCCAGGGCCTCCTCGGGCAGGATCAGGTCGTTCTTCCAGCTGTCGATGTAGTTCTTGATCTCGTCGGCGCCATCATCGCCGGCGTACTCCTTCTGCATGATGTCGGTCAGCAGGGCCTTGATGTCGCCGTCGTCGAAAATCGAGAAGCCCGGCTTGTAGCCCAGCGCCGCGTATTCCTTGCGGATGATGTTCATGCCAAGGTTGTGGAAGGTCGACACGGTCAGGCCGCGCGCCTCGGCGCCCTTGAGCAGGGTGCCGACACGTTCCTTCATCTCCCGCGCGGCCTTGTTGGTGAAGGTCATGGCGACGATGTGGCGGGCCTGGATGCCGCACTGCTGGATCAGGTAAGCGATCTTGCGGGTGATCACGCTGGTCTTGCCGGAGCCGGCGCCGGCGAGCACCAGAAGGGGACCGCCGACGTAGTTCACGGCTTCTTGCTGCCGGGGATTGAGTCGGGACATGGCGAAGTATCAACAAGGGGAAAACGAGGGGCGCATTCTAGCAGTCCGGGTCGGGCGGCGGGTTGCTGGCCGATAGCCCGTCTGACTGGACTTTACTCGCAACAAAAAGCTTCAATAGTGTGCGTTAAGTCTCTATTTTTTAAGATCAAGTACGTTTGTTCCGATTGCTGGCGGTTGCCCCTGCTATGCCTTTGCCGCAGGATGCGCAGAAATCTGCACAGGGATGCGCGCACACGAGACGCCGAATACGGCGCATGCAGACGAAGTAAGTCTGTCTTTTGACCCCGGGGAGGTCGTTTGTCCGCGCTTGTCGAACCTTTGCGCCTGGTCCTGCTGGCTGAACAGCCAGAATGGGCCGCCCTGCTGCGCACTCGACTGGAGGCGTTGGGCAACGCTTACCCGCTGATTACCTCGCCGACCTGGGAAGCCGCCAGCAGTCTGTTTGATGACGCCGGCATGGGGGTGTTGTTGACCACGCCTGCCTGCCAACCCGAGCCTGGACATTGTCACCTGCCCGTCGTGCTGTTGCTCGACCACGAGCCCGAGCAGGCGCCGGAAGATGTTTATGACTGGCTGGTGCGTGACCAGCTGAGTGTCGACATGTTGCGCCGCTGCCTGCGCTACGCCCGTGAGCGCAGCCAGTTGCAAAATACCTTGCAGCGCCTGGCCGAGCAGGACCCACTGACCGGCATTGCCAATCGCCTGGGCTTTCACACCTTACTGGCGGCGCACCTGGCCGAATTTCGCGGTCGTGGCTTGGCGCTTGGCCATCTCGATCTGGATAATTTCCGTCATGCCAACGACACCCTTGGTCACCAGGCCGGCGACCGCCTGATCCTGCAGGTCGTGGCGCGGCTCAAGAGTCAGCTGGAGGTTGGTGATCGCGTGGCCCGTCTGGGCAGCGACGAATTCGCCCTGCTGATCGACACCCGTCGCGATCCGCAACGGGCGGAAAAGCTTGCCGAACGCATCACCGAGGCCTTGGCCGAACCCTACTGGGTGGACGGCGAGAGCCTGCTGATCGGCTGCAGCCTGGGCATCGCCCATGCGCGTGCCGAGGCTGGTCCCGACCCGCTGATGTGGCACGCGCATATCGCCATGCAACAGGCCAAGGCTGCCCAGGGCTGGACCTTCCACGTCTACGATGAGCGCACCAATCGTGGTGCGCGCAGCCAGGCTGACCTGGAAAGCGAGTTGCGCCGCGCCTTGCGTCGCGACGAACTGGAACTGCATTACCAGCCGCGCCTGTGCCTGCAGAGCGGCCGCATCCTCGGTCTGGAGGCGCTGGTGCGCTGGCGTCACCCCGAGCGAGGGCTGTTGGCACCAGACGAATTCGTGCCGTTGGCCGAGGAGAGCGGGCTGATCGTGCCGCTCGGCTACTGGGTGATCGCCCGCGCCCTGCGCGATATGCAGTGGCTGCGTGGGCGCGGCCTGCCGGCGCTGCATATGGCGGTCAACCTGTCATTTCGCCAGTTCCAGGACAGCCAGCTGCTGGCCACCCTGCAGCGGCTGATCGAGGAGCGCGGGGTGGATGCCCAGTGGCTCGAGTTCGAGCTGACCGAGACCGCTGTGATGCGCCGCAGCGACCAGGTGCAGCACACCATGAAGGCTCTCGGTCGGCTTGGTGTGCGCTTCTCCCTGGATGATTTCGGCACCGGCTTTTCCTCCTTCGTACACCTGAACAACCTGCCGATCACTCTGTTGAAGATCGACAAGAGTTTCGTCGGGGGCATGGGCGAGCGCGCGGAAAATCGCCAGTTGGTACGGGCGATGATCAATCTGGCGCACAACCTTCATTTGGAAGTAGTCGCTGAAGGGGTGGAAAACGCCGAGCAGCTGGCATTGTTGCGCCAGTTTGGTTGCGATCAGGCGCAAGGCTATTTGATCAGCAAGGCCCTGCCGCTGGCCGACCTGGCGCGCTTTCTGGTGTTTGGCGCGCGCCAGCCGCTGCTGTCCGGCTTGCCCTCCTGACCTCATAGGGTGCGCCGCGCGCGCTACAGGTAGCCCGGATGCAATCCAGGAAAGCAGGCCGCTCTGTCCCCCCGGATTGCATCCGGGCTACGACAGGCAGGCCGCTGCTGATGCCGGCTGCGGTCGCAACAGCCGCGCCGTCTTCCACTCGAAGCCCAGGGTCAGGCCGATGGCTGCACAGGCCAGTCCTCCGGCCAGCCCCCACCACACGCCTTCGGCACCCCAGCCCAGGGGGAAGGCCAGCGTCCAGGCCAGCGGCGCACCAATTGCCCAGTAGCAGCCGAGGCCGACCCAGAAGGTGGTCTTGCCGTCCTTGAGGCCGCGGATGGCACCCATGGCAATGGTCTGGATGCCGTCGAACAGCTCGAACCAGGCCGCCACCGCCAGCAGGCTGACGGCCAGGGCGACGATCTCGGCGAAGGCCGGATTGTCGAGGTCGAGGAACATGCCCACCACCCACTGCGGCGCCAGCCAGAACAGCAGGGCAAAGCCGAGCATGCAGCAGGCACCCAGGGCGATACCCAGGCGCCCGGCGCGGCGGGCATCGCACAGGCGGCCGGCGCCGAAGTGCTGGCCGATGCGGAAGGTGGTGGCATAGGAAATCCCCACCGGCACCATGAACGCCACGTATACCGACATGATCGCCACCTGGTGCGCGGCCAGTGCCTGGCTGCCGATGGCGCCCATGCTCAGGGCGGCGAAGGCGAACAGGCCGGACTCCACCGCGTAGGTGCCGCCGATCGGCAGGCCCAGGCGCAGCAGCTCCTTGAACTCGGTCAGGCGTGGCTTGAGCAGACCGTGGCGCAGCGGGTAGGCGGCATAGGCCGCATGCCGAGTGAGGTGCCAGGCCAGTAGCAGAGCCATGGCGCTGCTGACCAGCGCGGTGACCAGGCCGATGCCGGCCAGGCCCAACGGCGGCAGACCGAACCAGCCGTGGATCAGTACATAGTTGAGGACGAAGTTGGCCACGGCACCGCCGATGCTGATGGCCATCACCGGGCCTGGCCGGCCGATGGCCGCAGTGAAGCCGCGCAGGGCCATGAAACTGAGATAGCCGGGCAGGGCGAACACCAGGGTCGAGAGGAACTGCTGGGCGCCGGCGATGTTGTGCGGCTCCTGGCCGAAATGAGCCAACAGCGGACCGAGGTTCCACAACAGCAGGCCAGCGCCCAGGGCCAGGCCCCAGGCCAGCCATAAACCGGTCTGGGTCAGGCGGGTGACGCCAGGATTGTCTTCGGCGCCATGACGAATGGCGACCAGGTTGCCGACTGCTGCCAGTACGCCGACGCAGAAGATCGAAACGAACGAGTAACTGGCTGCACCCAGGCCGCCGGCGGCCAGTTCGGCCGGGCCGAGCCAGCCCATCATCAGGGTGTCGGTGAACACCATCAGCACATGCGCCAGCTGCGCGGCGATCAGCGGACCGGCCAGGCGGACGAGGGCGATAAGTTCCAGACGGGCAGCGGAAGACATGACTCTGACTCAGGTAGATGGCTTGCCGAGGAAATCCAGGACGGCAGAGAATGTCGCCATTCTCCTGAGCCAAGCGAGTTGGCACAAAATGAAAAAGCAGATGCTAAGCATGATTAAAACTCATGGGTTTGACCGATGAGCCGGCGCCTGCCACCGCTCTATGCCCTGCGCGCCTTCGAGGCAGCGGCGCGGCATGCCTCCTTTACCCGCGCGGCCGAGGAGCTGGCGATCACCCAGAGCGCAGTGAGTCGGCATGTGCGTACTCTGGAGGAGCACTTCGCCTGTCGTCTGTTCGAGCGCAAGGGCCGTCATCTGCAACTCAGTGAGACGGGGCGCACCCTGCTGCCCGGTGTACGCGACGGTTTCGATGCCCTGGAGCGGGCCTGCACCGCGCTGCGTGCGGATGATGCAACCCTGCGTCTGAAGGCACCTTCGACCCTGACCATGCGCTGGCTACTGGCGCGTTTGTCACGCTTTCGCCTGATCAACCAGGACATAGAAGTACAGCTGACCAGTGCCTGGATGGACGTGGACAAGGTCGACTTCCATCAGGAACCGTTTGACTGCGCGGTGCTGCTCAACAGCGGTGCAGCCTTTCCGGCGGAGTGGGAGGCGGTCGAGTTGTTTGCCGAGTGGCTGATTCCGGTGTGCGCGGTGGATGCGCTGACCGAGCAACCCTGGGACCTGGCGCGGTTGCAGGCCAGCGAGCTGCTCCACCCGACCCCGGATCGCCGTGACTGGCGCCAGTGGCTACAGGCCATGGGACTGGCCGAGCAGGTGCCGCTCAAGGGTGGTCAGGTGTTCGATACCCTTGAGCTGGGCATGGTCGCTGCGGCTCGCGGTTATGGTGTGTCGATCGGCGACCTGGTGATGATTGCCGAGGACGTTGCCCAGGGTCGCCTCGGCCTGCCCTGGCCCAGCGCGGTGCCCAGTGGTTGCAGCTACTACCTGGTGTGGCCGTGCGGTCGGCGTGGTGAAGAGCGGCTGCGCCGGTTGCGCGATTTTCTGGTTGCCGAAGTGGCGGCGATGCAGCTGCCGCAGGTCTCAAGGATCGGCGCCTGACTATTCAGAAGGCGATAAGAGCGACTTTTCCGCGATCATTCTCCGTAATGGCAATAAATGTGTCCCCACAGAGGCTCTCTCGTACAAGGCGGCGCCGTATTTCAGGCTTCCTGGCTCGGGCGATACTGCAGCGCTTCGGCCAGGTGCGCGCGGCTGATCTGATCGACTTCCTGTAGATCCGCCAGGGTACGCGCCACCTTGAGCAGGCGGTGGGCGGCGCGTAACGACAGATTGAGGCGTTCGCAGGCACTTTCCAGCCAGCGCTGGTCATCCGCCTGTAGCGGGCAGTGCTGGCGCAAACCGGGCAGATCGAGAAAAGCATTGGCGCAGCCCTGGCGGCGCATCTGTCGCTGCCTTGCACTGGCGACCTCGGCGGCGATGCTGGCGCTGTTTTGAGCGCTATCGGGATCGGCATGCAGCGCGGTGCTTTCCCGGGCCACGGTCAGGTGCAGGTCGATACGGTCGAGCAACGGGCCGGAGAGCTTGCTGCGGTAGCGCTGCACCTGTTCCGCCGAGCAACGGCAGCGTCCGCTGGGGTCGCCCAGGTAGCCGCAAGGGCAGGGGTTCATCGCCGCCACCAGCTGGAATCGGGCGGGGAAACGCACCTTGTCGCGCGCCCTGGCAATCACGATCTGTCCGCTTTCCAGCGGCTCACGCAGCACCTCCAGCACCTTGCGATCAAATTCCGGTAGTTCGTCGAGGAACAACACGCCCTGATGGGCCAAGGTAATTTCGCCCGGTTGCGGGCGACTGCCACCACCGACCAGCGCCGGCCCGGAGGCGCTGTGATGGGGCTGTCGAAAAGGTCGCTGTGGCCAACTGGTCAGCGGTGTCTGGCTGGCCACCGAGTGGATGGCCGCCACCTGCAGGGCTTCTTCTTCATCCAGCGGCGGTAGCAGGCCGGGCAGGCGACTGGCCAACAGGGTCTTGCCGGTGCCTGGCGGGCCGGTGAACAGCAGGTTGTGGCCGCCGCTGGCGGCAATTAGCAAGGCACGCTTGGCGGCCAGCTGGCCCTGCACTTCGGCCAAGTCCGGGTAGGGTGTGCAGGTGCGTAGCAGGCCACCGGCCTGGTAAGGCGCCAGCGGCGTATGACCATTGAGGTGGGCGGCAATCTGCAGCAGGTGGTCAATTGCCAGCACTTGGAGTCCGGAAGCCAAGCAGGCTTCCTCGGCATTGGCGCTCGGCACCACCAAGGTGCGCCCGGCGGCGCGAGCAGCCAGTGCGGCGGGTAGCACGCCCTGAACCGGGCGCACGGCACCGGACAGTGCCAGCTCGCCGAGGCATTCGAGATTGGCCAGGCTGGTGGCGGGAAGCTGTGCGCTGGCAGCCAGCACGCCGAGGGCAATGGCCAGGTCAAAACGTCCGCCATCTTTTTCTGAGATATTATGATATATGAGAAAGACAAGTATGGTATTTGCGAATGACAAGCTATCGGCCCTTTATCAAGGATGTTTCACCAGCCTACTTCGGTGTCTGGCTCGATCGACTTTTCGAGGGGCATGAGATGGCTGCTCGCAAAATCGGCAAGAGTGCATACAGCGTCACTGGCTACGTCTCCACCGAGAAAGCGGCCAAGATCCAGCGCGCCGAGTCCTCTCTGGAGCAGGATTTCCTAACATTGCTGGAGTACGACTGGCGCGTCCTCCGCTACGCGACTCAGCCATTCAAGATTCATTGGAAAGATGGGAATGGCAGGCCCCGGCGCTTCACGCCAGACATAGCCGTGGCCTACCACTCGCTGGCTACTGAGCAAGACCCTTCACTGCGAACAACCATTTTTGAGGTGAAGCACCGTGCACACTTGAAGGCTCGGTGGGCTGAGGAGAAACCTCGGCTGAAGGCGGCTTTCGCGTGGGCCAAAGATTACGGCTGCAGATTCAAGGTGATAACGGAGCAAGAGATCCGTACGCCCTATCTAGCCAACGCTCGGTTCTTGCTGGGCTTTAAAAAACTGTATGGGGATCAAGACCTTTACCAGGCGCGCCTCCCCCATATCTGCGAGCTACTTGTTCGGCTTGGCCCGACCACACCGCAGGCTCTCTTGGACGAGGTCCGCGGTGATGAAGTCCGCCGTGCAGAATACATCCCATACCTGTGGCATCTGATAACCATTCGAGTGATTGGTATCGACTTGAGTCAGCCTCTCAACATGGCCTCCCCAATCTGGCCTACCGGTCATACGAAATGGTTTTCGGAGAACTGGGGATGACATCTGCAACCGTCACTATTCATGCTGGAGCGGTTATCTCCTACTTCGGACGAACCTTTTGCGTCAGGAAATTGATTTCTCCGGAAGAGGTTTTGGCTACAGATGTGGCTGCCGGCGAAGACCAATTGCTGAAGCTCAGCGATATCACCAGGAGCTTTGGGGAGGTCGCTGACCAAGAAGCTGAGCGCTTAGACCTGGTCTCCATTCCTGAAGACGATTGGCAGGATGCCATGGAGCGTTACAGGGCCCTTGCACCGTTGTTGGGCCTGCCATCGCGAACTGCCGCTCATGTCAAAGTTGTAGCTGATGAGCTGCTGGTCTCTGTGGCGACAGTCTATAGGTGGTTGGATCGTGTTGAACGAGCCGGCTCGGTTAGCTGTTTGCTCCGTAAGCGTCGATCTGATGCTGGAGTGAGGCGTCTGGATGCGAGGGTTGAGCAGGTCATCAAGGAGGTAATTCTCTCGGACTACCTCACGGAGCTGAAAAAGAGCCCGACTGCTGTAACGCGCGTCATAGGCACTCGCTGCCGGAGCGAGGGGCTTCCTGTCCCAAGTAAAGTTGCCGTCTTAGCGCGGATTGACGCCATCCTTCCCGAAGAGCGCGCGCGGAAGCGTGAAGGGCGCAATGCAGCCCTCGTTCATAGAGCCATAAAAGGCTCAATGCCAGGCGTCGATACCCTCTACTCGGTGTGGCAGATTGATCATACACCTGCAGACGTAATGCTCGTTGACGAGATAGACCGAATCGCTATTGGTAAGCCATGGATAACTATGGCGATTGATGTTTTCTCAAGGATGGTCGTTGGTTGGTACATCTCTTTCGATCCACCAGGGGCGCTAGCAACAGGGCTATGTATCTCGAATGCCATTCTTCCTAAGGACGAGATCCTTGGACGGCTAGGCGTTAATTTTCCTTGGGTCTGTCAGGGCAAGCCCGCGATTATCCAGGCTGATAACGCCAGAGAGTTTCATGGCGAGATGCTTCAGGAAGCCAGCCAAGAGCACGGTTTCGACATGAAGTTTCGCAAGCTTAAGAAACCGAATTACGGCGCGCATATCGAGAGATTGTTCGGCACCTTTGCCGAGCGCATCCATGAGCTGGATGGCACCACCTTCTCGAACACTGTAGAGAAGGGTGACTATAAGTCTGAGAAGAACGCGACCATGACTCTTGTCGAGTTCGAGCGGTGGTTTGCGAACTTGATTCTGGGGGAGTACCACCACGACGTGCACTCGACGCTCGGCGTTCCGCCCATTGAGCGGTACCGAGAAGGTCTGTTCGGTAGCGACAAATTCCCAGGGCTGGGGATGATGCGTATGGCATCAGACCCCTACAAGCTCAGGATCGACTTCATGCCGGTCCTGCGCCGTACTATTCAGACCTATGGGGTGGTTTCGGACTTTATCTACTACCACGACCCGGTTCTCGATAAATGGATTGGCGCACCTGAGCCGGGAAATAAGCGTAAGGCTAGGGAGTTCATCTTCAGGTATGACCCCAGGGACATTAGTCATCTGATTTTCTGGGACCCCCAGCTTCGGCAGTACTTTAGGATTCCTTATCGCAATACCGCTTACCCGCGGATCAGCTTGTGGGAGCTGAAGGCGATCAAGGCCTTCATGAAGGATCGTGGCCTCAAGCTTGAGAACGAGGAGCAGATATTCCTAGCTCGCAAGGAAATGCAGCGCATCGAGGAGCAAGCCAGATCGGATACCCGTAGTAGACGTGCCGGCAAGCAACCCGTAGAAACTCGAAAGAAGCGAATGACCACTGAGCGCAATCGCATGCATAAGGTCTTGCCTCCAGTTCCTCTTCCGTCTGACCGAGTTGCTCCTTTGCCTGTGGATCCTTCTGGTTTGTCATCGGTACCAAGCACGGCAAAAGATATGATCGACGACTTCTCTCATCTGACTCCCTTTGAAGAGCGGTAGGTGTAGATGACTAAGCTCGATGTCAGTTGCCTGGCGGTGCGCCCGACTCCAGAGATGAAGGTCCGCCTGGCTGCCTTTCGGGAGGAACGCTGGATTGGCTATGACAGTGCGGTTCGGATCCGGGAGCAAATTGAAAGCCTGCTCGATCACCCGAAGACGCACCGGATGCCGAATCTCGTGCTGATTGGCGAGAGCAACAATGGCAAGTCGATGATCCTGAATAGTGTTCGGGATCGTGCCAATCCTGCTTACGATATCAATGTCACCAAAGTGCAGCTGCCAGTGATCATGGTGCAGGCGCCTCCATCTCCTGATGAGGGGCGCTTATACACTAGGATCCTGGAAAGCTTGGGGCTGCACGTTGCGTCAAGGGAACCTGAGGATTCGAAGCTCAGGCGGATCAAGGTCATGTTTCAGCATTTGAACGTGCAGATGCTGATATTGGATGACTTTTTCAACATTGCCGCAGGCTCGATTGCTCGCCGGCGCAAATTCCTCAACGCCTTGAGGAACTTGAGCATGGATTTGAGCATTCCAATCGTTATCTCGGGCACGCCTGAGACCCAGAACATCCTGACTGCCGACTCATCCATCGCAAACCGTTTTAAGCCGGTATTCGTTCGTAGGTGGAACGAGGAACGCATTGAGGAGTACGCGACATTTATCGTGAGTATTCGGCCTCGCCTAGAGCTAGCTGAGGGCATGGATATCATGCAGCGAGCTACGCTCATGCGGCTGCTCCAGTTCAGTGGCGGACTGCTGGGGGAGACCGTTGAGATACTGCGGCTGTTTGCCAGTTGGGCTGTGCGTAGTGGTACCGAGCGCATCACTGGCGACATGGTGACTTGGGAAAACTTGCATGCCCTGGGTTATGTCCTGCCAAGTGATCGCACACGCCACCTGGAGCTTTGAGCATGGTGCCCTGGCCTTATCGGACCTCACCCTTTCGAGGGTGAATTATTCAGCTCATGGCTGTGTCGGCTTGCTTGGGGGAACGGTACCAAGCTGCTTCCGTTCGTTACCCACCACCTGCTTCTGCCCCCTCAGTTCCTGAACTGCGACATTGACCGTACCGTTGCTGACTCGGTGGTGATCAGGGTTGGAGCTGGCTGCGGTGTTGCCAAGTTTTCGGCTTTGGCGACGAAGCTGTCCGTATTTGATGGCGTTCTGTGGGAGCAACTTCTGCAGAAAGGTCCCTGTGACTGGGTGCTGATGCACATCCGAGGTGCACGCAATCCAAGGCAGCGAGCAGGCTATTCGCTTCAGTTCTGCCGGCGGTGCTTGGCCGAGGACGTTGAACCACATTTCCGTTGCATCTGGCGCCTAGCTCTAAGCGCTATCTGCCCTTCACATGGCATATACCTGGCCGATGAGTGTCCTCGATGCCACAGCCCTGTGGTTCCAACGGTGTGTGATCGTGGCCAGCGCCTGCTACCCCTCGAAACGCCATTGGCGAGGTGCTACCGGTGCGGCTGGGATTTGCGAGAGCCAATAGCTGACGATCTGGTTGCGGCAGACGAGAACCTGGTTTTTCAGCAATGTCTCCTTGATGCATTGACCCAGGGGCACTCCGGTCATCTACCGGGAGGAGCCTGCTTCTCTTTACTACTCTTTCGAGGGCTCAAGCACTTGTTGCAGCTGCTAGGAGGAGAGGGCCGGTTCAAGCGAGTCCGAGAGCTGATGTTTCTCGAGAGCGGTCATCTAGATTTGCCACTGCAGGACGGCCCGTATTTCTGCTTGGAAACGCTCCGGGTAGGAGATCGGGCGCTGATGCTGTCACTGCTTCGACGGGTGCTAGAGGGCTGGCCAGACAGCTTCATGGATACGTGTCGTATCGCGCGTGTCTCGAGCTCCTATCTTGTGAACTACAGGGACGGCCTGCCCTATTGGATCTATCAGCCTATCCGTGATCAGTTGTTCGACAAGCCTTATTCACCTTCGCCGCTGGAACGGCAGGAGGCAAGGCAATACCTGATTCGTAATGGTGTTCCTGCGAGCGCGAGTGCAATAAGGCGATTGCTTGGCATGTGGACGGCGAGCGATTCCTGGAAGCTTGAGCATCCTCCGTGGAACCGCCGGCGCCCGTTATAAGGGCTGCTGGGAAGCCTGGTATTCTCGTCACCGCTGTAGATTTCTGTGATCAGCCGAAGAAACTCATCTCGCTGTGGTCGGTGACTCTGGATTTCTGATTGATCATTCTTTGTCAGCCTTAAGCACCGAAGCCTAGGTGCCCCTAGCCCTGCCTGAGTACAAATTCGAACTCAATATCGGCATCGCTCAGAACCTCGGTGACGCGATCGATGAAGGCCTCGGCCTGCTTGGAAAGCGCGTACTTTCCAACCACCCTGATAATGGGGGTCTTGCCTGCCGCTGAGGGGATTGCCGTATTGATTTCTCCGCTCTCAATGAAGGAGATGTAGGCGTTGATCTTTTCCTGAAGCATTAGGAGGTGCTCCATCTCCTCCTCTGGCTCCCAGCCGAGGTGATCGCTGATGACTAGCTCAATCTTGCTCCTATCCCAATCAGGGATACCCCACATGTCGATTACGCCGGCCTCTGCTACAGACATCCAGTCACCTCCGTTTTAGTTCGGTCGTACAACGTCAACTTTTGTTGGAGGTATCTCAGTTCCCCCGGGAAAACCA
This sequence comes from uncultured Pseudomonas sp., assembly GCA_964518735.1. Taxonomy (GTDB): domain Bacteria; phylum Pseudomonadota; class Gammaproteobacteria; order Pseudomonadales; family Pseudomonadaceae; genus Aquipseudomonas. The sequence goes on along the minus strand of CAZFKQ010000008.1, from coordinate 60,864 downwards.
GGCTTTCCTTTGCCAACCACGACCGCGCCGCTCTCCTCAATCTCCGGGAACGCTACCTTCTGATTAGGCGTTAATGGTGCGGTGTCAGAAGACTTACATTCGACACACGAGATTGTGCCGTCAGGCTCTCGGCCAACCATATCGATACGAGTGCGGGTACCGCTCTTTGTCTTCACGGTCACCTCTCGTCCCGTCTCGGAGCGAGTCGAGCTGTAATCGCCATACACCTCGTCCTCAAACTCACGCCCCCGGACCTTATTCTTCTCCAGCTGGGTGCTCAGCACCACATAAACTGGCTGCACTCCGGGGTGATCCGGGAACGTGATGATGAAGTCTTTGTAGTCCGAAGGGTAGATCGGATTTTCCAGCGCCTGAGCTGCATTCTGGCTGACCGGATAGATCCAAACAGTCTCCGTTAGCCCCTGAATATCCTCAGGTGGCGGTGGAGCTCCTACAGCTGGATCTACCTGTGGCGTCCACAGGATAGTGACCCCATCACCTAGATCAACAACGGCTTGTTCGCCCTGAGCGCGAGCTGCAACAACCGGAACGGAATCAAAACCGCTACGAGAACTGGTGTGGAAGCCATAGGTGCGTATGGAGCCATTGACCCAGTCATGCTCGACGTGGAAGCGCAACCTAGTCTTGGCTGTGCTGAGAACTTCGAGCTCCGACTTTGGGTACAAATCGCTACTGCCCATGGGCGAGGGCCAAAGGAGAGCAACGAAGCCGATAGCAGTGGTAGCAGCAGTTGCGAGAATACCGCTCCCTGCTGCTCCTGTTGCACCGCTACCTGCGGCGGTCCCACCTGCACCTGCTGCGCTCTGAATGGCCCATGTGCCGCCTCCTACCAGTTGGCCATATGCTCGCGCGAGCAGCAGCCCGCCGCCAGCAGCTGGAACATCGGTTGTAGCTAGGATGGCTGTCTGACCATAGGCACTCGCCAATTCAGCAGGCACCACTGATGGATAGTCCAGGGAGCCGAGGGGTAATGAATTGGGCTTGGCGAAGACACATTGTGTCGGTGGTACGGGAAGCGGTTCCGGCATAAGCGGACTAGGTCTAACCGTTTGCCGGCGCGGCTGCTGATCGAAGGCGCCGTTGTAAACGGGGATCTCGGGGGCAGACCGCACATCCCGGTTGTTTGCTACGTAGCCGCTCATATCGATCCTTCGAAGCAGAGTCATGCAGCGGCGATGTTACTCCGCGAGGGGTATGCAAAGTCTTGCGCACACGCCCTGGAGATTGTGATGAAGGTGCGATATCTAACCGAGAGGTGGCTTAAGTCCGGCCGCAAGTATCTGTGGCATCTTGAACGCAAAGAAAACGAAGTTTCTATGCCTGCCTCTTTACATCGATGGTCGGCACAATTGGGAGATCGTTGCCTGAGCCCTGGGCCGAAAGTTCTATCTCGCGGATAGCCTCTAGGGCCTGTTGCTTTGCAGCCTCTGACTCAGGTGCTTGGAAAAGGATTTCAGTTTTAGCTTTAGCCAGTAGCGTCATGCTGATCCCCAGCTGACGGGCCACTGCCACTACGGCACCTAAAGCTTGCTCCAAAGCTGCTTCCCTCTCTGTCATCACTAGCCTCCTGAGCCAGCTCCATGCTGGCCATCTATGAATAGCTAAAGATGCTGAGATGTGCCATCAAGTCCCAGCCAGCCTATGGCTGATGGTCGACGCGTGGGTGACCGTACCGGCAAATAGCTGCCCCGCGCGAGGCCTCCTCCGAGCAGAAGACGATAGTCATGTTTAATGGCCGTTGATTTGCCGTGGTAGCAACACGCCTTTATAAAGGGTATGTTCTCACTATGTCGCTGCTTCAAAGGTGCAATACATGTGGTCCGTCGTCACGAATAACATAACTAGACGGTGCGTGATCTAGTTATTCTCAACAAAGAATCAGAATTACTATTTATATGCCTGGTTAATGGATTGGATATGGTTGCAATATTTGAGTTGGTGAAAGATCCCTACGAGCGAAAAGCCAGGGTTATTCCTGGGCTGTTAGTTTCACTGCCGTTGCTTGTGCCTTTACTGTGTGTGTATGGAGCAAAACATCCCGTCCTCACGAGTGTAATTGGGCTCCTCGGTGGATGTGGAGCTATCTACGCCCTAGCGAGCGTGGCGCGGGGACGTGGAAAGAAGCTTGAGGAAAAATTGCTAAAGCAATGGGGTGGCATGCCGACGACTTTAGCTTTGCGTCACCGGGATAAATTTTTAGACAGTGTCAGCAAGCAGAGATACCACAGAGAAATTTCAATAAAACTACAAATTGACATGCCTAGTGAGCAGGACGAAAGCCTTGATCCTGGCAAGGCCGATGATTTTTATATAGGTGCTACAAAGCGCCTTAGAGAGTTAACGCGAAATGATAAAAATTTGCTACTGAAAGAAAACATTGCCTACGGTTTTCATCGGAACATGGTTGCAATGAAAGATGTCGGGATCTTGTCCTGCCTGTGTGGATTAGGATACGGAGGGTTGATTGCGGGCGCCATTCGAGCCGAGCCGCCTTATTTTGAACCTATGTACTTGGTAAATCCTGGGCTTGCATCGGGGCTGACAATCTTGATTTCGGCTTCTTTGCTGTTGGCTTGGCTATTTTACTTCGATAAGGACGCAGTGAAACGAATGGGCTTTGTCTATGCAGAGCGCCTATTCGAGTGCCTTGGCACATTACCAACCCCAAGGGCCAGAAAGGTGTCAGTCAAGACTGAGGCTCAGTCGTAAATTCGTTCCAGCTCACCTTGGATCACAACTTCTGCAGGGAGGCACAATGCCTACAATTAAAAGCTTGTCCGTTGGTAATGGAGATATGTTCTACATCCTTCATGGAGGGGACAGCTTCACCATGATTGATTGCAATTTAACTGCTGAAAACTCTGATGATATCATTGCAGAATTGAAGGACGTATCGAAGACAAAAGGAGTGCGTCGGTTCATTTGCACACATCCTGATGAAGATCATTTCAAAGGCATAGAAAAACTTGATGCTCAGCTGCCTATAGCAAATTTCTACTGCGTGAAAAATAAAGCGCAAAAGGATGAGTTAACAGACTCATTCCTTCACTATTGCGCCTTGAGAGACGGCGGTAAAGCTTTCTACCTTGAAAAGGGTGTTAAGCGGAAATGGCTTAACGAGGGCGGCGCAGAGCGAGGCTCTTCCGGAATTCAGATTCTTTGGCCGGACACCTCTAATGAAAATTTCAAGGATGCCCTCCGCAAATGCGATGCCGGCGAAAGCTTCAATAATGTTTCGTGTGTCTTGAGATACTCGGTCAATGGTGGCGCGAGCTTCATGTGGCTAGGCGATCTTGAGACTGAGTTTATGGAAAGTATCGTAGATGATATTGAGCTTACAAAAACAACTGTGGTTTTTGCATCTCACCATGGTAGAACGTCTGGAAAGATTCCTGATTCTTGGCTAGAAAAAATAGATCCTCAAATTATCGTAATCGGTCAAGCTCCATCGCGTCATCTTGACTACTACACTGGATACAACATTATTACCCAGAATAGAGCTGGCCATATTACAATGGACTGCGTGGGAGGCATGTTAGATATATATGTCACAGGTGAAAATTATGAACGCGACTATCTTGAGGACCTTGGAAAGAACCGATTCCCAGGGTACATAGGCTCGCTAGAGGTGGAGACTGAGTATACGCTCTGAGAAGCCCCAACCTCCCGTTGGGGTATCAAGCGCAGTGTGTGTAAAAGAACTACATGGTGCGCTTGATTTCAGCAGATTGCGGATGCGGCTCGGCCTTCAGGATTCCCGCTCAACATAAAACCTGCACTTTAGGGGCGATCAGTGTCAGGCGTTGAGGGCGGAGAGACAGTGTCAACGAGCCGTGACGGCTCGCCAGCCCGCACCTGAGCACTCCTCGACTTCTCGATCCCCCAAACAGCTTTAGCCACCTCTTCAATCTTCGCCACGAATTTGTCGACGTTAAAGCCTGCGATAAATGCGAGCGCGAAGAAGCCGACCTCACTAGCTCCGGCATTTGAGCTCGACTCCAGAACGAGCAGGCCTGCCTTGAGAAACAAATAGCTGACTGCACCGGCTATGGTGCTGGTGAGCGGGCGAATGAAATACCAGACATGCCAATCAGGATCCCAGCGCTTGTAGACGCACTTGTTCAGGTAGATAGCGCGGAAGCAATACAACGCGCCACCTACATACGCGATAGCGCCACACATGAGCGGTACACGAAGCGGTGCATACGGCGCCGGCAGCCAGCCTAAGCCCATAGCCCCTATTGAGTACGTAGCAAAGACCAGCAATGCCGATAGGTAGGCGATGATGATCACAATCATCTCGTTATGAGTGGGCGTTGTTTTTTCTTGCAAGTCGCTATCAGGCATCTGGCTGTGTGCTCCCTGCGGGCAAGTGCTCTTCTATACGAAGCATGACGATCTGCTGGCTCTCGTCGACCGGATCACCAGGATTAACGTTCAGGTTAAGGCGCTTATTTAGGTAATAGAGCTGTGGCTTGCGCGCGCGAATCTTGGTTTCTCCATTCACCATCTGATAGTCGTGCTCGATCGCGCGACGCTTGTTTTGCGGATAATGCGGATTAGGTCCGATGACCACGTCAACGTAAGTCTCCCACTCAATATCCGCGGGCACTGGTGAGGGAGGCGCATGGGCGTCAAGGACTGATGCAATCCGTCCCAGGACGAAGTCCTTGAAGATGTGAGCTTTGAAGCAGAACGCCCGTATATGCCATCGGAAGCCATCATGAGCAAAAGAGGCCGGGTAGATGGTTCGCAGCGTTGGCTCATCGAAATGTGTCATTGAGCGGTAGTCGATTGTCAGCGCGTCCCCCTTCTGAAGGGCCCTGATCAGGCTGATGAGAATTTTCGAGTCAACCTGTCGGGTAGGTGACGGCAGGCTTGCGATAGGCGGAGCCCATCCAATGAAGCTATCGCTGGCAGCAACAGTACCAATCTCTCGCCATAACAGCTCATTGAGGTAGTGGCTGCTGTCCGAGCTTGTCAGTACGGGCTGGAAGGTGGGGGCTGCCACATAAGTTTTTTGCGTGCGGTCGTAGACCATATTGCCTGGTGCCATATCTTGATATGCCGCCAGGTCCAGCGATGCCTGGGGAACCGATATCCGGAAGAATGTCGTCAGGTCCGACCGGTTGAGACGCCCCTCCCAGAACAACCTGAAGTCAATGAATTCCAGGCGGCGATCCTGCCCCCAGCGGCCGGTGCGTGCGGTTAGGGTGCTCATGGAAGTAAAGCCGTGCGATTTATGGGCATAAAAAATATTCGCATATTATGTAGACGGGTCGATTAACTATACGTATCTTAACCTACGTGAAGGTTTTCTCAAGCTCGCACGGCAACCCGGGGAGGGACTTATGGCGGCGAAGATCACGTTTTTCCAAGTCGGCAATGGTGACATGACCCTCGTGAGGCTTGCCGACACAAGCGTCACGTCCATCCTTATCGACAGCAATATTCGCGTCGCGGCTGATGATCCGGACGATGAGACCCCTGACGTCGCCAGTGCGCTTCGAAAGCGCTTACTGATAGATGCAAATTTGCGCCCTTATGTGGATGTGTTCCTTCTGAGCCATCCTGATCAGGATCATTGCCGTGGACTGGCCAAACACTTCTGGCTTGGAAAACCTGGTGATTACCCAGATGACAACCTTCCACAGGCGGAAAAGCGCATCTTGATCCGAGAGCTATGGTCGTCTCCACTGATCTTCAAGCGCTGCTCGAAAAACCACACGCTTTGTGACGATGCGAAGGCTTTTGACAAGGAGGCGCGTCGGCGGGTCGAGTATTGGAAGACCTATCGAAGCGCGGGAGATGGAAACCGCATTGTCATCATGGGAGAGGATGTCGACGGCAAGACCGATGGTCTAAGCCCCATCGTGATTAAGTCCGGCGAGAAATTCAGTTCGATCAATGGAAGCGACTATTCCGCATATTTCCGGGCACACCTGCTCGCGCCTACACCGCATGACGAGGACGCTGATCTTGAAGAGCGCCTCAGCAAAAACGAATCCAGCGTGATCATGAATATCGAGATTTCCTCTGCCGCATACGCCAGCGCCAAAACTCGGTTTTTGGTGGGTGGCGACGCGGCGGTACTCATCTGGGAGCGTATGTGGGAACGTTTCAAAAACACACCTGAAGTGCTTGAGTACGACCTGCTACTCGCGCCGCACCACTGCTCCTGGCGTACTCTGTCTTATGACAGCTGGTCCGAGAAAGGTGAGGACGCCGAGCTGAACGAGGGCGCGCGCAGTGCTCTAGGCCAGGCTCGCAGTGGTGCCACTATCGTTGCGAGTAGCAAAGAAATTCTCGATGACGAGATCGACCCGCCGAACATCCGTGCGAGGCGGGAGTACAAGTCCATTCTGAGCGATGTAGATGGATGGTTTGGTTGCACCGGAGATCTCAAGGATGAGGCCGTTATGGAGTTCACTGTGGAGCCAGGAGGCAAAGTCAAGAAGGCCGCTGTGGCTGCTGCATTGGCCGGGACCACTACCACGTCAGTGGCAGCAGCTGCGGCACCTCGAGCCGGTAGTAGTAAATGATCGAGTACTTTGTACTTGGCGAACTGCTTGAAGCCCCCCGGGAGGGGGAGCTTTATCCCGAGACGGTGGCGCTTCTGAATGCTTTCCGAGCGTGCCCTTACACAGAGGTTCGCGAACTGCGCTACGAGGCGACTGAATCATCTCGAACCGAATACATTGTCATTGACGCGGGTGACGGCACAGTTGATGCCGACAACCCGGCTGGGATTCGCCGGCAGGAACGCCTTGCGATAAGTATCGATCCGCAGTACCGCGTTAAGGTGCTGGTTCATACCTTACGGAAGGATTTTCCGTCGCTCTCCCATCAGCACGCGAGAGTGCCTGGTCGCCCGCGGACCCTGTGTCTGTATGAGGCGAGCTGGGCGGCGGTTGAGCTGAGCTGGACAGCTCAACGCTTCATAGCGCGAATGTTCTGGTGGCTCAGAGATTCGGCGCAACTGAAGTTGCACCGAGATGATCAGCCCCTGGAGCAGCTTTTCTACATGAGCCCCTACCAGCTGATCCTTCCGTCGAACTACGCCGAATACGCAACCGCAGGTGGGAAAACGCTTTCGATTGGAAAAGTCAGCGTGGGTGAGTCCGTGATGCTGCGTGCCTTTCCGTCCAATGGCGCGGAATCGCAATCCAAAGCCATGCGGGTCGTATCCTTCTTGGTCCCACCAGTGGATTCTACTTCGGTGGTTAGCGCGCCAGAGACGCTGGGTGAGCTTGAGAGTCAGCTAAAAGCCTGGGGCAGCGAGCTTGAGCAGCAGCTGTATGAATATGTTTATGAAGCCATCTCAGAAGGAGTTTCGCCCTCAACGGGCATAGGGGAAGGCATCCTAGTCCTTGTGGGGGTTCCCCGTACCAGGCAGGGTGATTCTGAGCGGTTGGATGTATTGGGTTACATGATGCGGGCGTCTCTATTCGAGCTTGCTCAAGCGTTCGACATGCTCGGTCCCCGCGAGCCAGAAGGACATTATTTGCGCATTCAATTGGTTGGAGGGGGGCATGGAGCTGCTTGGCGATCTCTTGAGCTAGTACCTGTAGAGGTGCGCTGGGAACTTACAGCAAAGGCGGCACGGGACCTATCGGCTATCTCAACTGAAGAGCCCCAGTTCCATGCCGTTTTAGCCGGTGTAGGCGCACTTGGTAGTGCATTGGCAGACCTCTGGATTCGCCAGGGCTGGGGTAACTGGACGTACATAGACCCTGACCGCTTGATGCCACATAACCTCAGTCGCCATGTAGCGTTCGAGAATGGCATTGGTCATGCGAAAGTCGACGTCATGAAAAATCATGCAGCGAGCATCTACACAGAGGAGCCGCTACCTGCTGCTATCGCAAAGAGCATCCTGTCCCAAGACATAGATGTGCAGAGTGCCTTAAAAGAATCCCAGCTAGTCGTTGATGTAACGACTACTCTCGAAGCGCCCCGACAGCTGGCTCGCGAGCCCAATGCCCCTCGCATAGCGAGTCTATTCCTGACACCTTCGGGATTATCCAGCGTGATGATTCTTGAGGATCAGGGTCGACAGCAGCGTGTTGATGGTTTGGAGGGTCAGTACTACCGCGCAATCCTCAGCAATGACTGGGGTAGTGAACACCTAGTAAATCACCTTGGAGATCGATGGGTAGGGGGCGGCTGCCGAGACATCTCAATGCGTATAGCCAGTGAGTGCATTCATCTTCACGCTGGCATTCTTTCACGGCAGCTGAGGCAATCAGTCGCGAAACCCGAAGCACGTATCTGCATCTGGAGTTATGACGAGCAATCGGGGGCAGTGGCCTCTCATGAAATCCCTGTTGCCAAAGTTTTCACCGTGACCTCGAATGGCTGGACCATCAAATACGACGCTGCGTTCCTCGACAAGCTTAAGCGAGCACGTTCCGCAGCGCTGCCCAATGAGATTGGTGGCTCTATTGTGGGGATGACCGATTTAAAGGCCCGAACACTCGTAATTGTCGACGTGCTGCCCACTCCTCCTGACAGTAAATCCAGTCCTGTCCATTTCATCAGAGGTGAGGAAGGGCAACAGACGGAGCTTGAGAGGGTGCTAGATAGAACTGCACGCGTGGTGGACTACTTAGGCGAGTGGCATTCACATCCAGATGGCGTGTCAGCACAGCCTAGTAAAGAGGATGAGAGTCTACTCAATACGGTGCATCGCAAGATGAGCGCGGAGGGGTTGCCAGCTCTGATGGTGATTGTCGCGAAAAACGATATTTCTCTCTCTGTGCAGTAACTTGCTCCGAAGCCGGGCGTTGCCCGGTTTCAAGTGAAGAGAGTTCAGCCAGCATCGAAAAGTTGGCCGAAAAAGGGGCTTGGCTAGGGCATCGCAGGCCTAATCCACTAGGCTCCAGCTCTCCATTAAGCAACATATTATCGGCTCGCATAGAGATTGCTCAGCTCTCAGCCAGAGGCGCGCAATGGATTGGATTCCACTTATCGCATCGACCGCACGCTTGATCGACTTGCATGACAGCAATCGTGCGGCTGGTCATGCCGCAAGCCAATATGACCTCTATCGCGAGACACGTGGAGGAAACCACGACGGGTTATGGCTTGATGTCGCATTGACGGTGATCGAATACCTACGTGAGCGTGAAAATGAGGTCGTAGGGGGCTTCATCTCGGGTACGGAAGTCCGCGAGGCGCTACAAAAAAGGATTGCCGGGCTAACTGAGGAGGATCTGAGGTTTGTCTTATCGGCACTCACGACACCGGCGGAAATATGGTTTGTCGAGCGTATGGGAGACGGAAGCAGGCCGATCAACTCGACCAAGGAAACCCATCTCGTCGAGCGATCGCGAACGGCAGACGCCTACCGCCTCGCACCAGCTGGACGGACTGCGGCAGGGTTAGCAGCAAACGTGCGCGACATTGCTTACATCGCGGGCTCCGCAAAGAATCTGCTTACGGCAATCAAGGCTCGCGACTTCTGGAAAATCACCGAGCTCTCGACAATCATCATCGATGTCCTGCGGACATTCAGGCTCGAAATTGAAACTCGCCGAGAAGGTGGACGCCGGGATGATGTTCAGGAGTTTTTCAAAGAGCGCGGCGAAGTAATCAAGGAGCAAATCGAAGAGGCAGCCCAGATTCTCGTGGAGGCCAATGAATTTCTCTCTCTCCAATCGACGCGGGACGAATTCCAAGTGTGGGTTGCCGCAATGGATCGGGCCGGCAAACCGTCCTTCGGCCACGGTTACGCTATTGAGCACTTACGGCGCGTTGCAGGGCAAACGCTAAAACTGCTGGAGGCATTCACTCAACTGGTCGAAGAGAGCCTCGCGGTAGACAGCAACGTGTTCCAGTCCGTTTCCTTCATCGACCTGTCTGCCACCCTTGCCGCAAAACCATTCCAAGAGGGCCTGTATTTTGCGTTGATCCGGTCCTTCGGCCCAACACGGCTAAGTCGCCCCATGCCGTGCCCCTTTGACTTCTTCGGGATCATCGAGCCTCGGCAGGTTGCTGATACCCGCGAAGAAGATACGGACAGCGCTGGGGTGGAAGACCCCGGCATCCGGGCAATCAGCATCATTGCAGAGCATGGCGCGTCAATCCTCGCCGAATTACGTAAAGGCCCTCTTTCTCTCAAGACAGCTCTAAAACGCGAGTGGATTCGGCTTGATACGAGCGGCATCAACGATCTTAGCGCTCTCGTGGGAACCTACTGCGACCCGTCGATGCTCGGAGCTGACTTAAATATTGTCGTCCGCCTCGGTGATGGCCGCGAGGTCTTTGAGGATGACAGGATCGGGCGACTGACATTCGATGAACTGATAATGGTCATGGAGGATGCGTAATGGACATGGAAGACATGGGGCAAGTTGTCGCGTACTTACTTCGCCATCGCATCGTCGAGACGCGGCCGGCTAGCGGACGCAGCAACGACGAAGAGCGTGCAGTAGCGAAACTGCTGTTGTCGATGACGCCAGATGAGCGCCGCTCGCTTGACCGCATGTTCCTCGGTATGCGGCTCGTGTTCGTCGATTTTGACTGGGATGCCATCCCTGCATTACCGAAAGGCGGGCGCGTTTTCCTGCTGGCCCGCGATATTGGAAAAGGCGAGCCGTCCAGCGTCCTTTCCCCCGAGGTTGTGATTGAGACCATGCGAGAGAAAGGTAATGAGTCTGCCAGGGAGGCGGCTGCATGGTTCGTGCATCTCTGGCTGATCCATCTCGACCTCATCTATACCAACCAGGGGCGCTCGCCATCTGAGTTGCAGACCTATCCGAAGGGGATGTTCGATTTCGATGTCTTTCTTGCCCGAGTCCGAGAGCATTTCGAGGATTTGCGACAGGGCCTAGATCGCAATGAGGTACCTGCTGATGCCGTGTTTAAGACCTTCGAAAAGGCAAGCCATGCAGAGGGGGAGCGACGATGCAGGCGCTTCGTCAACCTTATGCTCGATGCCGGTCTCCTCACGACCATCGCTAAGGATGTGTACCAGCAAACACTGCTATCAGCATACGAAACCAAGAGAAATTACGAACGGGGTTTGCAGCACTTTGTTACGGACGCCGGTGCAAAGAAATACCTGCTGGCAACATCGATCCTGACCGGTACCGACAACACCATCGATATCGATATGGAGGAGCAGGCAACATGTCGCTGATTGCACGGATTCAATACGTCAACTTCCTGACCTACAGCCACCCGGACAGCAAGGAGCGGAAGCCAGCCCTTCGGGTCGTGGAGTTCGCGCCGCTGAAGTATTCGACCGCGATCAACATCCCGAATGGCCATGGCAAGACCAACATGATTTCCGCGCTGCTCTATCTCTTGAGTCGAGACAGCAAACTCAAGGAAAACGTTCTGCCTTTGTTCACCCCCCGCCGAAGTGGCGCACCCTCTCATATCCGCGTTCAGCTCTGGGATTTGAGAGATGATCTCACGCAAACAGATCTGGGGCTTGATGAAGGCCTGTTGGATCCAAGAGACCTGCCCAACAAGGGAGATCATTATGTCTTCGGTCTATGTGCCTATCAGGGTGACGAACCAAGGTTCTATTACTACCAGGGAGTACTAGAAGACTGCCCAGTGTTCGATCGCACTGAGAGCGGATACCTGTATCGCCACGAGACCGACATCCAGCAGGCCCTCAAGGCTCTGGGCGGGGGGAGAGCCTGGAATATCTCATCTGTGCACGAGTGGCGCTCCCTCATTACCAGCCACATCCCAAGTCGCGTGCTAACCCAGCAGGTCAAGTTCCATCTTGCGGGTGGCGGCGACAAGTCGGCTCAGCTCCATCAGATCGAAGAGGATGGAGATGAAAGCTTCGACCAGGCGTTTTTTCGCACGGTCATTGCGCCTGAACTCCTCGCATCGACCGGCGAGCTTGAAGGGAACCTCGATGACCCTCGGGAGAACTTCGAGGAACTGCTTTATGCACACTTCAGCAAGATGGCATCAGCAACCATCAAGGCAGAGCAGGAGCAGCAAGTCATCAAAGAACAAGAAGGAGTTGTGCGCGAACTAGGCGGGTTGGTGGCAGCCGGCGAGGACGCCAAGGATAAGTATGGCAAGTACCAAGGGCTGATTTCGACAATCGCTCGGGATGGCGCAGTGGTCCAGCACCTTGTCCGTACCGACCCGTTTCCCGGGCTGCTGGATGCGCGCCAGCTACCCTCTGGGCAGGTGGGTGAGATCGTCCAGTACATCGTGATCGACAAAGTTCACGGAGCGATGATCTTGGATGCCGGGCTGGAGAAGCTCATCGGCGTAGAGGCTAAGCGAATCAATGAAGCTGCAGGCCGAAAGAGTTTGTTTCCTGTAGAAATTGACCAGACGCAAGTGATTGATTTTGCTTGCGACCTCAAGATTTTTGGCGAACCCGGATGGGGTGGCACAAGAGTCGCCCGTAAAGGCTACACATTGGACGCTGCGCTCCAACTGATCCCTTTGCTACGTGAGTTCGGTACAGCAAAACTGGCCGGTACCCCCGACACGCTGCAGCGGGCATTCGCTTGGGCGGGAACCACTGCCGACACCAACAGTTACCGGAAGACAGTTCGCCGGCTTGAGGCAGACATCAGGCGGCACCAGGGAAACATTGATCAGCGGAAACGCGAAATCGCCCAGTGGGAGGCCGAGGTTAGGGAACTCGGTGATCGGATCACGAAGTACGATCAGGCAAAGGGTGCTTACGAGGACTTGGTGCAGAGCGGAAAATTCGTCCAGGAAGAGCTCGAAGCCCCGGCACTGTTGTTGGACAAAGTGGCAAGAGAGCTTCGCGCCGCGGAAGATGCCCTGACGGCCCATGACAAGCGCGTCGGCCGCCTCGAAATGACCTTCGCCAGTTACATGGCGTTCTGCCAGAACAACCCAAGCGTCTCCGTGCGCTCCCGGCTGAAGGAATTGACAGTAAAGGCGGCCAACGCTCAGGAGGCCCTACGCGATGCCGAGCAACGCCTGCAACGTTCAAGGGACAAATTAGCCCAACTCAATGTGCTCAAATTGGAGCAAGAAACTCAGAGTAGACAGGACCAGCAAAAGCTTGGCGCGCTATTAGAGCTGCAGTCGCATCGGCCCACTTATGCTGAGTGGTTCGGCGACACCCTGCCCGACAGTATCGATATTCGCGGCAGCCTTAAGAAGATCGCCAGCGAAGAGAAAGCCTTGGAGCAGCGCCGTCTGGAGCGCGAGAAGCTTCGCGATGCCATTTCGAGTCTTTTGCCGTCAGTCCCACGCTTTCGTGATCTGTTCGGCGATACGGACGCGAAGAGCATCGACATCTCAGGCGCGCTACAAAGAATCGCCGTCGAGGAGCGGGCGCTCGAGAAGGAGCTTGCCATCACCGGTGGGCTCCATGCCCACCTCTTGGATTTGGCGCCGTTCGTCGAGAGATTCCGCAGAATTTTCGGTGACACAGACCCGGCGATACTAGAGCCTGCTCAAGAGCGAGCCGACTTGCAGAGTGCTATTACCCTAGCCGAAACGACCGCGAAATCGCTGGAGACCCAGGTATCAAGGCTGAACCTATTCCGGTTCACCTACCCAGGCAAGACTCCAGCCTTATGGCTTGCCGAAATGGAGGCACGACGGTCGGCGCTCACTCAAGAAATTGCTCAATACAACCAGCAGGCTCTCACTGCCGAGCGCCAACTCGACGAGCTGATGTCCGATCCGGTAGCCAGGCCGGAAGATGTGGCTTCAGCACACTCGCTCATCAACGGGGCAGTCCCATTCGTCTTGCTCCACAATTTTATCGAGGAGTATTGCCCGCCTGGCGTGAAACAACACTGGTTGACGCACTTCTCTGCGTTGCTTTTCTCGCCGGTTGTGGAAACCCTTGACGATGCAGCCAAGGCGGCTCTGTTGCTTCATGAAGGCCAGGCCATGATGCCGGTACTGATCGCAAATCGATTGAAGGCGATGATGGAGAGCGAGACACCGGCTCTAGCCCTGAACGGGGAGTGTGCATACACCTGGCTTGCCGGTATCAAGACCCGCATGGTGCATTGCCTCCTGAATCCGGCAGCAGTGGAGGAGGAGCGATCTCTGGCTCAACAACGGCTCGATGAGCTACGGGAACGGCTCGCGCAAAAGCATGAGGAGCTAGACGATCTGTCGGAGAAATCGGATTCCGTGCTGCTTGCCCGGGATGCGGAAAGTGCAGAGGCCTCCAATGTGGAGGTGGAGTTGGCTGCCAATTCCGAACGGCTGGAGAGCCTGTACAACCAGTTGCCTGATGTCTTGGCACGATGTACTGCCGAAGCGCTTGGTAGCATCCAGAAAATGCGGGAATACCTAGCTCTCCTCAGGGAGCACGGGGAGGGTATTTTCGAGAGGACCGCGGAGAAATTACGTCAGATCGAAGAAAAGGTCCAAGTTCTACGGCAATCGCGTTGTTGGTACGAGGAGCGAAATTCTGATCTCGTACGCAAGGTCATTATGGACATGCGCCGGTATCAGGCCTTATTGGCAGAGCACGGAGCTGACGTGCAGCAAAAGGTCGAGGCGGACTTGAGCAGCATTGACGAGGAAGCCGACGATCTAAGGCGCTCGCGGGAGTGGTACGAGGCGCGGGATCGCGACGACATCCACGCTGCTGTCAATGCAATGTGCCGGTACTTGCAGGCTGGAGGCGATGCGGAAGTAACCCGGCTCCAGAGTGTAGTTGATGTCGGTATCGCCGAACTCAGCGCGCTGGCGGCAAAAGTCACTGTGACTACCCAGGCCGTTGCCGAGGATGAAGACCGTTTATCCACAGCACGCACTGCCGAATCGAACGCGGCAGAGGCATACAACCGGAACAAGCAGCACTTCGAAGACCTAGCAAGTTTCGCAGAGAGCGAAGACCTTTCGTTCATGGAAAACCATGAAGAATGCCGCGTTACCCTGGAGGTCAGAAAGAGTCGTGCAGAGGCACGGAAGAGCTATGAGAGCCAATTCGCCCACGCTCAACGTTATGTCAAGGAAACCAGGGACAGCCAGACGAGTGAACAGGAACTGCTTAACCGCAAGGCCGGCTTAGAGGCAAAAGTTGAAGGAACCAAGCGCTTGCAGGAAGAGGACGCTCGGGCCGTAGAGGATAAGAACAGCAAGGTCGTTGCTCTGAAGAGCCTTCAGGATGCCCTTCATGAAGCGGCCTGCAGATTGCTCTGGGAGTTTCGGGCGGTTTCGAAAATCCTTGACGACATTCGCGACGCGGTGAGCAAGGGGGCGCCGCGCTTTGAGAACACGGATCTCTATCAGCACGCCGAATCGGTCAGAAGCCGGCTCGAACGTGCAGATACCGATCCCTTCTTCCTAGAAGACATCCGCAAGGTCGGACGTCTGGCGGGAGAGCTAGGGTTAGCTGGACAGTCCAAAGACATAACACGCGCAAGGCGCGATGCCGAAAAGCTGGTCTACCAATACCGAGAACTCAAGGCGAGCTTTTGCACTGAGATTATCAACGGTGCCCGGAAAGGGCTGTCGGTGCTGGATGCCGAGTGGCTGCAAAGTCAGGATCGGTTTGACGCGCCGACAGAAATGAAGGTTCAGATCGAGGCCAACATCGAAAGCAATCGGGGCCTGTTGCAACAGGCCACCACAAGCCTTGAGTTTGCTCGCGACAAGACCACAGAGATGCTGACGATTCTGGCAAAGGATGCGGAGCGGGCTGTGTCGATACTGGAAGAGGCGATGGCAACGACACCAACTGCTCGTTTCTATGTCAGAGCCAACGTCATAGCACCGGATAAGATCGGTGATCTGCTAGATCGTCTTTACAGCGACATCCAGGCGCAGATGCGGCGACAAGCTGATTCAGGCTCGAAAATCACCGAGAAACGCCAGAGGAAGCGGGCTCTAGACGAGCTCCGGGGAGAGGTCTACCGCTCCTTGTTTGCAGATGTAAGCGTGGAGTTTCGCCATCCTTCCATTTGGGGAGGTGGTCAACACCGACTGACCTCAAAGGGCTTGAGCGAAGGGATGAGGACTGCGGTCAGCCTGATGTGGATTGCGAAACTCGCTGAATTCCGCCTGCGCCAGGCGATCGATCAAACGGGCGGTATGAGGAGGCAGAACCGCGCCGCATTACGCAAAGAACGATACTTCATGATTCTGGATGGGCTCTTTTCTAACCTCA
Source organism: uncultured Pseudomonas sp. (assembly GCA_964518735.1). Taxonomy (GTDB): domain Bacteria; phylum Pseudomonadota; class Gammaproteobacteria; order Pseudomonadales; family Pseudomonadaceae; genus Aquipseudomonas. The sequence continues at coordinate 44,741 of CAZFKQ010000008.1, read as the reverse complement.
GTCACGATGATCTGATTGACTCTGCCATGGAGTCACTTCGCCTCTCAGCCGGGCACTTTCAGTTGATCGGGATGATCCATCACCCCAGATACATCAACAATCCGAAGATATTCCCTTCATATTTCGTTGGGCGGCCGTATCGTGCCAGTAACGGCAAACATGCGTGGCTTACGGTGGACTGGCAGAAGAATGCCCCCGACTCGCTTGGCGTCTTCGGCTCGCATTTTACGCAATAGGACGATCATGGTAACTGAGAGATTGGATGTGATTGTCAGCGCACTGAGACGGCAGACCCGCAAGAGCACAGTCTTGCAGGGAGGAGGGCTAATCGATCGGCTGGCACGCGAAACTGGATTGGATGCAGCGACGATACGGCGCTGCCTCACGGATATGAGGACGCGTGGTTGGGTTGAGGCCAGTTCATGGTCGGGAACTGGAAACCCCGTGGGGCGCGTCAAGATAAACTTGCCATCGCTGCCGCCACCATCATGGGCCGAGCAGTGGAGGCACACCCTGATGGCTTGTGATCAGCTTTCCGACGCTGATCGCATGGCGCTGTTCGAGTGTGGAGCCATTCTGTCCGATATGAGTGCATCTGAGCTCCCACAAATCTTAGATGGCCTAATTCGACTACGTGAGAATCAGTCTAGGCACGTTGGCAGCCCCGCCTTCCTCGTTAGCGCACGTTACTTGCGCGGCTCGTCAAAGATGCTCGGCAAATTGGGTGCTCGCGCAATTAAAGCATTCGGCATTGATCTTTCTCAGTTTCCCGATCACCCCCCTTATGTCGTCACTGCCGGGGCAGCCGATCCCCAGGCGGTAGTGCTAGTCGAAAATCCGACGGCGTTTGAACTGGCGGCCACAACGTCGGCAGTTGATCGCTGTGCATTTATCGCCACCTTCGGCTTTGGGCTAAACAAGGTCTCGGAGGATTTTGGCAATCAACTGGCGGGTATGGTCGAGGAAGGCTTCTCCCAAGCGGTGACATTGGTGCGCGAGGGTTCAAGAACCCCCTCGGCGAGAGAATTGCTCTCGCATCCTAACATCACGTTCTGGGGCGACCTGGACATCGCAGGGATGCAGATTTTTGAGCGAATTGCCAAGCGCCTCCCGAGACTACAGCTATCTGCACTGTATGGGCCGATGATCGATGCCATAACGAAGGATGATGATAGACATCCTTATGTCGCTGCCACTGGCAAGCCTGGGCAGGCGACATTTCTGTCTACCCGAGAGGACTCCTCAGCCATGCTAAATTATTGCTGTGAATGGGCAGTAGATCAGGAATTGGTAACAGCAACTCATATCGAAGAGCTTGCTGGAGATCCACTTGTCCTGCATAGGGAATGGAATATCTTTCAGAAGGGATAGCGATGTGTTCGTGCCGGCTAGATGAAAAGCTCAGCGTATGGACTGAAACCAGTCTTGTGCTGAGCAGGCGGACCTAGTGGCCGATTCGAGTTTGGTGAGTGCATCGCCTAAGTGTGTTAAATACCGAGCTGGTTATCTATCAACTGCGTATCCATAAAGCCGATTACAGGCTAGAGCGTGACTTATCCCGTATTGGGCAACAGCTGCAGTATAATCCCATGGCCGTACTTTCTAGACAGGCAGCTCAACCACACCTGCTGCCGATGAAACGAGTTAATGATAAAAGCATTTATGTCTTCTCCTGCAGGGCGGAAGCGTAATCGCCGGTCAGGTCCGTTGAATGTAGAGAAGCCTCTTGTTCTTCGTACTGCCCTGCGTCAAAACACTTTGTGCTGTAAAGAGTCACCTGAAACACTAACCAGCCAAGAGTCCGGTTGCCAGTAAGCGCTGTGCCACCGGGCGCTTGCAGTTCAGCAAAACTGCCTCAAGCCCTAACCACTTTGCGAGTGACTGCAACTGAAGAGCTAGCTCGGACAACGCTGCGTCGCTTAAACCGATCTTTTCCTCATGAACTGCGTGCACTGTCAGGCGTCGCTGTGCGCGTTCAGCTCGTACATCAACTCTGCCTACCAATTGGCCTCGGAAAAGAAAAGGCATAACGTAGTAACCATACACTCGTTTAGAGGGCGGTTGGTAGAATTCTAATCGGTAACGAAAGTCAAATAGTCTCTCAGTGCGTTCACGTGACCAAATTAATGAGTCGAACGGTGAAAGCAACGCACTTGGCTTGCGTGACTTAGACTGTGAAAGACCCTTAGTCATCCATGCAGGTTTGATCCAGCCATCCACCAAAACTGCACTAAGCTGACCGTCCTCGACCAACTCAGAAAGCCGCAAGCGAGTATCTATAGCATCCAAGCGAAAGTAGTCGCGCAAGTCTTGTTCTGTAGCTACCCCTAGTGCATTCGCTGCATGCATCAGCAATCGGCGATGCGCCTCGCCCTCAGTAATTGTAGGATGATTAAGTATCGATTCAGGAATAACTCGCTCGGGTAGATCGTAGCGGCGCTCGAATCCACGCCCACGAGATACTGTCAGTTCACCGACAGCAAACAACCACTCCAGCGCGAGTTTCTCTGCACTCCAGTCCCACCATGAACCGCCAGGTTTGTCGCGCTTGGCTAGATCTCCAGCCGTCAGTGCGCCACGATCCACTATTGATTTTAATACTTGTTGGATAAGTGGCTGCTGTTCGTGACCAAATTTAATTATCTGTTTATGAATCCCCCTCCCGATACGGGCCCGCTGCATGCGCCATTGTAACAAGGGGTAGAGTGCCAGCGGCATCAATGAGGCTTCATGCCCCCAATATTCAAAAAGCGCTCTTTCCCTTCCGCTCCCCCAGGCCAAACGGTCAAGTTCGGCGCGCTCATAATGACCTATACGAGAGTAAAGAGGTAGATAATGTGAGCGAATCAGGGCGCATACAGAGTCAATCTGTAATGCGCCAAGGTGCTGAAGAATAATTTGAAGTTGATGGGGGGGCGTTACGCATCCAAACCCTTGAGCAGCCATAGCCTGATGGGTGGCCTCGCTCGATGATAGATAAAAAGGTGCAGTCATTTTTACTCCTATCAGTGCCGCAAGTTGGAGTGGCTATTGTAGAGCAACAATAATAACGTGAATGTATAGCAATGCGGGTGTCATAGTGCTGTTAATAACTGAGAGCAGTGGCTGTTTTTCTGTGAGTGATAACTTACCAAGGGGAATGCGCGGCAGTCCTTGACACTCAGAAAACATGAGCTACTTTAAAAGCTACAGAATTAAAAGATGAGAATAGGTGCCTGGCGGTATAAAGGATTTTGCCGCCATTAAGTTTCAAATGCACAGGGATACAGGAGGTTATAGTGCACATTGTATTCGTTCACACTCCCATGGCAACAGTAAGCCTACCAGAGCGGGAGGCTTTCTGGCGAAATTTTGACATCCGGTACCATGCGACACATCCCGGCCTAAAGCCAATGAAAAACGTCCTTTGGGAACTTCCTCATTGGATGACTTGGTTGGCGGGAGTGCTAGTCGATGCAGGTTATACATCCCTTCAAGCAATGGATCTATACGCATCAGAGTGTACTATGACGGGTATAGATACATTCAAGATGGGTAATACCATTAAGGAATACCCGGCTGATGTGTACTTGCTATCCCCAATGACACCAAATTTACCTTTTGCTTATCAGATTGCCGATCTAATTAAGATAATACATCCAAGGAGTATTGTCATATTTGGTGGGGTTGTGGCAACGCCGTTGCACAAAACTATCGCGTCACATCCAAGTGTGGATTATGTGGTTTTTGGTCGTGGCGAGTTGGCTTTGCCTGCATTAATAAAAGCGCTTGACCAGAAAGATGGCCCTGAATTTCTCGGTAATCTTTCTTTTAGACTTCCGGATGGTCGGGTCCACACATCTCACTTCGAGTATCCGTGGTTGCCTGTCAATGATATTCCAAAGCCAAAGATTGATTTATTTGATAGATCAATTGGTGAGGATATACGTTATTTGCGTCAGGTTTATGCTCTCGGATGTCCGTACAAGTGCTCATTCTGCACCATACAAACTATCGGGAGGAAGGCGGATTACTTTGCTCTCGATAGAGTAATTGATGAGATAGCGAGCTATCGAGATTACTACGGTGAGCATCATAACGTGTATTTCGGCGATGAAACATTTACAGTAAGTAAAGATCGCACCTTGGATATTTGTAGCGCCCTTAAGAATAATGGAAGTATAAGATATGATATTCAAACGCGGCTCAACTGCTTGAATGATGACGAAGTGCTGAAGGCGCTGAAGGAAAGTGGATGCAGTTGGGTTGAAATTGGAATAGAGACTGTAAATCAAGATAGCCAAAATATTCACAAGCAAAAAATTAAACTAAAAGAGCTCGAGAACACCCTTTCTAGGGTTCAGGATGCAGGCCTTGCTACCTGTTCTTTCCTTGTGAATGGTTTTCCCGATCAGACCATTGATGATATGAAGCGTTCTACTGATTATGCCTGTGGCTTAATCGATAGGGGCTTATTGCAAGCATCTTATCTTTTTGGCCTGGTTCCATATCCTGGTAGCGAATTATTTTCCTCTCCTGAGTCATTTGGCATGGAATTACTGCATAAGGATTTCAGGCTTTATCATGAAGAGTTGGCCCCCGTATATAAAACACATCACGCAGGGCCGGATGAGATATACGAGGTTTTTCTATCTGGTATTACGGCGTTAGCTGAGGCAATGGGGAAGACCTCGAATATATTAGATTATTCTTTCTATTCGGATTCATTCGAATACGGAAAGTTTTGGTCTGAGTCTCATGTCTAAAACATGGCAATAGCGAGCAATGGAGATTGAATAATGATTAGAGAAACTCAGTATCTTCAGGTTGAAGAAGCAGTAAAGGATATTATGGGGGCTAATCTCAAGTACGAGGATTTGGCTCGTGAGCTTGAGAAGTTAATTGGTGATAAGTACGGGTCTTTGAGTACGGATACAAATCCGGCCATAACAAATCTTGCTCACTGGCAGGAGGATGACATTAGATTCTTGGTGAAGGAGTACTCTGGGTTCTCAAATGATTCAATTCATCTATTTCATGATGCATTAATTCGACTTGAATGGGACGGGGTTAAAGAGGAGGTTAAGCGCAATCTATCAGAAGAAATGGGGGCGTTAACTAATGACGTTCCGCACCTTGAGCTCATGAGGCGTGGCTACAAGCAGGAATTAGGTGTTGAAACTGAGGGTGTTGAGTATTCCACATGCACAGAGGCATTGTTGACCAGAATGCGCAGAATATTCAGAAGCTCCAATAATGCATATCTCTGCGGCGCCTTGCTTGCTCTAGAAGCAACCGCAACGTTTGAGTTCAAGGGCGTAGAGAAAATTCTTCGTGCATTAAAACACAAAATGGATGGTGGGGAGATTGCTGCGAACTCAGTGACAGGCCAATATATTCTTGGTCATGTATCTGATTCTCCGGAAGGGGAAAATCCTGAAGACGATCATTATGCCGGAATGAGATCCGCGATTGGGTCATATATATCGGTAGAGAAAAATAATGACCTTGTCAGAGGGTTTGTTTCTGTCTGTACGGCACTAAATTCTTGGTGGGAGAATATTTCAATAGAGGTCTATTCTCGTAAGTTGGATTTGGCTCCGTCCAATTAATATAGTCATTGCAGAGGAGTGCCGGCGTGGAGAAATTTAAGTGCATTAAAAGTTTTATTGCTGAGTCTCGCCCGGCAGCTCCATACTTTTGTCTGAATCTAGATGAAATCAGAAGATGTACCGAGAGTCTGGTTTCCATGTTTCCAGGTGAGGTTGCGTATGCGGTCAAGTGCAATCCGCATCGCCTAGTGTTAGAAGAAATTATACGCAGTGGCGGTCAAGCTTGGGATGTTGCTTCGATTGAGGAAATTAGGCTTGTAAATAGTTTGTCTAGAGTCCTCCCTAGTTACTTTATGAATCCTATTAAGTCGGCAAGCGATATTTTTGAGGCGTACTCTGATTTTAATATAAAAGAGTTTGCTATTGATCAGGAGGAGGAAGTAAGTAAGTTTATACGGCTTGAGATCCCTGCTGCAGATATAACTCTGTCTGTTCGACTTGCGGTTTCCGGTCATGGAGCACTCGCGAGTATGGCTGGAAAGTTCGGTGTTGAATTTTCCGAGGCGGTACGTCTAATTAAATTCATACATGCTCACGGTTTCAAGTGTGGGATTACTTTTCATGTTGGGTCGCAATGCCTAGCTCCTGAGGAGTACTCTAAGAGTATCGCCCAAGCTATCGCTATTGCCGAAGCTTCTCAGGTTCCAATCTCAGCTTTAGATATTGGCGGGGGGTTTCCTGCGAAATACGAGGGGCACGAGCCTGATTTTGATTTATATAAAGATGTAATAAAGAAGTCTTTGAGTGGGAGTGTTTTAGAAAAATCTCATCTACGATGTGAGCCGGGGCGAGCTATAGCGGCAAGTTCTGTCATGGTGCTCACAAAGGTGCTGGCGGTCAGATCTAACGGCCTTGTGCATATTAATGATGGTATATACGGAGGGTTGTCTGAGATAAATTTCCTGAATTGCACTTTCCCTGTGGCAGTCTGGAGTGACGCTGGGGAGCGACTGACGGGGGGGGTAAGGTCTTGGAAGATAGCGGGCCCAACCTGTGATAGCTCCGATATGTTTAAGAAAGAATATCTCCTCCCAGCCTCGATTAAGGTTGGAGATTACATTGGCTTCGGCATGCTGGGTGCTTATTCCCCATCGCTTGCAACCAGATTTAATGGATATGGTGCGCAAGACTGGGTTCAAGTTTCAAATTATTGATCTGGTGAAGATATGGAATACCACACTTCGCTGAGTACGAGAGTGGCCCGAGTTTCTCCTATTATTTTGGTTGTGTTCTCCATTTTTTCGGTGCAAATCGGCACGGCGATTGCTATATATCTATTTCATGCGGTACCAGCTAGTGGGGCGGCATTCTACAATGCCCTCTTTTCTGCCGTTGTCCTTGGAATATTCTCTCGGAACGCAAAGATCCAGCTAAGTCTTAATGGTGTGGCATATTTACTCTGCTTTGGCGCTTCAATCGCAGGGATGTTCTTGACGTTTTTCTACGCTGTTGAGCGTATACCGATGGCCATCGGGTCGACAATTGAATTCATGGGGCCACTTGCGTTGTCAGTTGTCTTTGCGCGCCGTCCAATTCATTTTTTATTCATACTCTTAGCAATTGCCGGTGTTGTGGTTCTAATGCCATCTGTCGGCTCAAAATTAGATGCTATCGGTGTGTTTTATGCTGTTCTATCAGCTGCTTTCTGGGCTTTGTTTATTCTGCTCTGTCCAAAAGTGACAGAGAACTGTCATGGGGAGTCTGGTCTCGCCCTTGGTATGGCAATAGCCGCGGTCATTATTTTTCCGTTTGCTTGGCTGCAAAATGGGCTGCTGAACATAACCCTATCTATTTTGTTTGGTGAGTTTCTGATGGCTTTATTTTCAACAATTATCCCGCTGTCCTTGGAGTACATTGCTTTAAGATCAATGTCTGCTCGGTCTTTTGGTGTTGTTGTGTCAATGGAGCCAGTTGCTTCTGCTTTAGTGGCTTTCGTTGTTTTGGCTCAGCCAATATACCCTCGAATGGCTATTGCGATCATTGCTGTGACTGTTGCGGCGATAGGTATAACTTTAACTGAAGAGAAAAATGAATAATTACTGAGGTGGATTTTTTTGTAATGCATAATGAAACTCGCTGTATTTTTGGCTACATTTGTTTGGGCGTCTCAAGTCTGGAGGAATCTATAGCTTTTTATGATGCAATCTTGGCTCCGCTCGGGCTAAAGCGATGTGAGACTGAGAACTCTCCGAGTTGGGATGGGTGGGCTGGCTGGGGCTTCTATGACAAGGATAATGGTGCGGAACATGCGCTGTGGATATGCAAGCCATTTAACGGGGAGCCAGCCAGCAACGGTAATGGCACTATGGTGGCATTGTCTGCCGAGAGCTGGTCTGCAGTAAGGGAGTTTCATCGCCAGGCACTAATTTTCGGGGGCATATGTGAAGGAGCGCCTGGATTGCGCCCTCAGTATCAGAGGGACTTTTATGTGGCATATATTCGGGATCTAGATGGAAATAAAATTGCTGCAGTTTGTAGGGGGCGTACAGTTGAGTGAATGAATCTACTTTTCCTTGGCAGTCGTCTGGGCTGACTCACTACGCATCAGTCCGATTTTTATAGACGACATCTCTTCGTGTACGGCGCCTGCTGGCGGCGCCCTATGGGCTTCTCTAGCCTGAAGCCCTTCGAAACCCTCGGTTTCCTGAAAAAAACAGTACGAGTGTTAAGACCTTCTATGCTTGAATCGATACCAGCAAAGGGAACGGCGATAGTGTAGTCCACTGTCAGCGATAATCGTCGGTATCTAAGGAAACGGAGCCTATTCAGCATGCTCCTTTCTGATCGACAATGGTTCTATGGCTTCGTTGTTGGTATGCCCAAATGGATCAGATCCTTTCCCTCCTGTCGGAGACTATCCCTCAAGCTCGATCTCTGGAGCAGCTCGCTCGGCCTCTGTTGTCGCTGCTCAGCCAGATCACGGGCATGGAGTCGACTTATCTGACGACTATTAACACTGACGAAGGTATTCAGCGGGTTGAATTTTCCCGGAATACGGGGGAGATGGTCATACCAGAAGGGCTTGTTGTGCCTTGGGCAGATACCCTGTGTAAGCGGGCTCTGGAAGAAAATCGCATGTTCTCCGACAACGTCGCCGAGTGCTGGGGAGACTCTGACGCTGCCAAAGCCCTCGGTATCAAGACCTATCTGAGCGCCCCAATTCGATCCCAGGATGGCCGTGTTCTGGGTACCGTCTGTGCGGCAAGCTCAGAGCAGGTTGCACGTTCACCCAGTGTCGAGCCATTGCTGGGGTTGTTGTCGGGGCTTTTGGGATACTCCCTTGAGCGCGAGCTTTTGGTGGGTCAGCTTCAAGCCGCTAACGCTGAACTGGCTACGCTTGCCCTGACCGACTCGCTCACTGGCCTTGCCAATCGGCGGGCCATCCTGCGGGATCTGGATCATCTATTTGCTCTAGCTCAGCGTGACAACAAGTACGTGCTGATCGGCGTCATCGATCTTGATGGATTCAAGCTGATCAATGATGCCTACGGCCATCACGCAGGAGATCAGTTCCTTCGGGGTGTGGCATGCCAACTAAAGCAGTGTCTCCGGAGCAGTGATAGCGTTGGTCGCGTTGGGGGAGATGAGTTCATCGTAATCGCGCAAGGAGCGTCACCCCGGAGTGCGGATCTGGACAAAGAGCTAGGAGCTGCTGCAGCGCTCATGCAGGCGCGTTTGAGCCAGGTGACAGTCGGGAGCTATACGCTGGCTGATGGCCTTGCGCCTCTCGATTACAAAGGCGCGAGCGTTGGAGTGGTTGCAGTGATGCCCGACAAAACTACAGTGGAAGAGGCCGTTACGTTGGCGGACGGCGAGATGTATCGTGTTAAGCAGCAACGCAAGCGGCAGATCACGTAGTAGTGCTGTCGAGGCCTCTGCAACCATCGATCGCGGGGCTCTTGAGCTGCTTTCGATCGGCGCCGTCGCTCAACCGAGACGTTTACAGGCTTTGCGATGAGGCACCTAAAGGCAGTTGGGTGTGCTCTAGGATGGGCTTTATGGGGTTTTATAGTGAATTATAGAGCGATTATAGAATCCCATTCTGGCCGCAAGATTCTCGCTGCCCGCTTGTGGCTTCGGATCAATCTGCTGACCAATCGCTCTATCTGACGAGCTTGGGTGTCACCCTCCATAGAGGCAGGGAGCGGAAGCTGTCCCAAGAAGGTGTCGCTGAGCTGCTGTGGGAAACCGTTATCGCCAGGTGGTATCTGGGCGCTAAAGCAGAACCCTTGATCCAGAAATGACAAAGGCGGCTTTGGGGACCGCCTCGGACCATGTTTCGTCACCGGTATTGATGGCCGGGAGAGGAAGCTCATGGGCAGGGCTTCAGCGTATCACTTTTAAGTGCTTCAGCGGCTGAAGGTTTTCCCTATCCAGATAGAGGGTGATTGACGTTTGGAGCTCTGGGGCTTCAGATACTCCCATCATTCTCTGCGCGCTCAAAGCATGTGCTGCCCATGCTGATCGAGCCGTCTTTGCACAAGACGAGATCACCGCCAGCGATGCCACCCTTCCTTCCAGAACAGGGTGTATCGGCAGCAATAGCCTCCAGAGCCGGGATACCGAGCGCTGCTCCGATCACGAAGCACAGGATGAGGGATACTTTGCGCAGCAGTTTGGGAGAGCTATTCATTTTGGCCTATAAAGGGTCGCCAACTAAAACCGCCCGGCCTTTGTCACCCTCGCATCCGGTGGGTGGAGACCAACTTAGAGCAGCGGATTTATCAGGCAGGTGGATGACCAGGCGCCGCTCCAAGCACTCCCCCATTGCGAGCTCCGCTACGGCCTCAAGCTTGGTCTTATCCCAGCTGCTGACCTTGTAGCTGAACACCTGCGCCTCAAGGTCTTCGCCTTCGGTGTGATGCAGGATCGTTGCGAATGCTTCATGACAGGTATTGGATGTGCGGTTGCAGCGAATTTCGACTGCATTTGTTCCTGGTTTTTGGTATCCCTCGATGGTGCTCCAGCCGCCCCAAACTAAGAGCTCGTTCTGCTCTTCCTTGATCATAAGCGGAGGAATGGTGGTGTTCTCGAGAGGGGCAGGCTTCGTGAGCCAGAGCACGATGTAGGTCGCGCATAGGGCCGAAACAAGTGCGATCAGTGGCAGTTTGAGGTAGCGCATATAGAGTCCGTTCCGGTGGCAGCCGTCCTGGCCGATCTAAACACTAGAGCATCTTAAAGAAATGGGCGAGTCGGAGGGTCGCCCCCGGCCACAATGCTGCCCCACTGTATGAAGCGGATCTGCCTGAGACGATGCTGCCATACTGTGCCTACTACGTGAGGGCGAATCTATGACTACTACATCTGAACGCTGGAGAGTTGTATGCCAAGACCCCGGGGATGGCAGCGGAGACGTCATCATTGAGCTTCCATCCGAGTTACTCGAGCGGCTCGGGTGGAGTCTGGGTGATGAGCTGTCTGTTGAGGCGGGAGAGGAAAACATTTGCCTGAAACTCAAGCAGCGAGCTGATGGCGCCTCGTCATAGCAATCCAAACAATGCCTGATTGTGGTTGACTGCTTCGCTTCAAGAATGGCTGCTAGCGGCCAAAGACTATCATCAAGTGTCTAGGAGAGTCGGCGTGGCTCATCGTACGTGTGCGTTCGATTCAGGCACAATAGAAGCTTATTTCGACCTGCCGTTTCTAATATCCTGTACCTACTTAATATCTCTTCGATACACTCCAAAAAACTAGGGAAATATCAATGTCAATCATTGCCGAATACAAAGCTCTGGAAGCCCAAATCGCCGAGCAGCAAAAGCGCCTCGAAGCCCTGAAAGGCGATGAGAAGCTCAAGCGTGAAATCGAGTTTGAAACCAAACTGCGCGCACTGCTGGCCGACTACAGTTACTCCCTGCGCAACGTTATCGCCCTCCTCGATCCGAATGCTGCCAAGACCGCCACAGCGCCGGTGAAAGGTGCTCGTCGTGAGCGTGCTCTGAAGCGTTACAAGAACCCGAATAACGGTGAAGTTGTAGAAACTAAAGGCGGCAACCACAAGGTACTGAAAGCTTGGAAAGAACAGTATGGCGCCGAGACTGTTGAGAGCTGGCTGCAGTTAGCTTAAAGCTGCACGATAGGGCCGCGACTGCGGCCCTTTTTGTTTCTGGGCTAGGTAGCAATGGTGTTCATGGATTTGTCCGTCGCGTACGGGAGGACAAGGATGATTAGCCAGGGCATGGGTCGCTAACCGGCCATAGGCGGACCTTCAGGCGCACCTAAGAAACTCGGGGCGTTTCAGACTGGCGCCTGGGGGGCTTTTCATTTTTAGTCTGGAGGTGTGCTCAGGTTGGCATCGCGGCGGCTCCGCCAAATGGCTTGGACAGCCATGACTCTATGCCGGCCTGCCGGAATCCCACGGGAGCTAGTTGTTAGCGGGCACTCGACCGACGCGAGTCCAAAGTGCCGGGAAGGGCTTGAACGGGCATTCTTCCGTCGCGTTGTAGCGGGAGTAGGAAACAGGCACCTTTTCGCTGTCGTCCTCCCTGAACGTGACAAGCCCGCACTCCTGCAGAAGGGCCGTCTGGTTCGTCATACGCTGTGCAATAGGAACCTTCCCATGCCAGCTGCCGGACTGCACGGAGTGGGCCTCGCGGCGCTGATCAACCTGGACAAACTCGACCACCGGGTGGCCAGACTGGGTGTAGAACTGGAGATAATTTCCAGGCTGCATAGGGAAGTCCACTCGGGGAAACGGCTCGCTGCCGCCGCAACCGGCGAGCACAGCAACCGCGAGGATGGTGAGGAGAGAGCGCATTGGATTGCTCCATGTTCAGGTAGTTATTGCTACTCGATCTTCGGCATCGTAATGGGCCTCTCGCTTGGCCCTCCAGCATTGCGCTAAGACAGCTCCGGCAGTGGGGCGCGCGGGCAGCGGCCTCGGCAGACTGCCTGCGAGCAGCCTCCAGCTGGATCTGCAGCAGGTCGGTCTATGCTCTTAGCCGAGAAATGGGAGCGTAGTATCCGTCACTGGGTGTTCGCTTCCGACGAAGTACAGCTGTTAACCAGTCGAGGGGTGTTCTGGTTGATGCACTGGAGTCTCAGCGCGATGGCCATGATGGATCGCCCCAAACTTGCGACAGTTGGTCTTTAACGACGGTCGATTACGCCAGCAGCAATCAACATCGCAGCATCCGCTTCGCTGATCACAGCTTTGGCTGCGCCATTGCTGAAGACAGGGCCGTGCGGGTGCCCGCTTTCGATGCTCGATTCATTGAACGGGGCGTTAAAAGAAACACCGTCAACGATGATTACCTGGGATCCTTTGTGGATTTCTACAGTGCAAGCCATTTCTTCTCCTCCTTTGTGGATTGATTGTTTGCGGCAGGTGAACCTGATTTTGTCAGTTACTAGTAGCCAGAATAACGGCTGCTAGTTCTTCCTAGCTACAGTGGCTAATTCTCTCACAGCTGTTGGGAATGCAAGCCGAAATCCAGGAGCCAATGCGTCTGAATCATAATCCGGAGCCCCCTCTGCAGCTTCATCTGCGAAGTTTCAGTGATTTTACCAACAATTTGCACAACCACTGACCAGTCAATTGCATTCCAGCTGACCAAGCCTTTGCATTCGACTTGACCAGCACAGGCTCTATCACGACCGGCAGAAACCGGCCGATTCTGTTGAAAAAATCGTCTCAGCGGCAGCCTGCCGGTCAGTGTGCCTGTTAAGTGGCTGCAAGCCACTTAAAGTCGCCTCCGGCGTTTCACTGAGCTTCCCTGCTCAGGTCTAAGGGTTAATTCGGGGATTTCTGCTCGCAGCAGACACACCTATACCGTGAGTGGCGGCCCGTGAGGCAGAAGCTTGGCCAGGCGCTGCTTCCACTCGGTAGCTGTCCCATCATGCTGTTCGCCCCCGCGCTCGCTGACAGAGAAATTCTGCCGGCAACGTGGGTGGGCAGCTACTTTTTCAACAGAATCGGCCATTAGCTGCCCTATGAAACTGTCCAATTTAACTATGGGTAGATGTGGTAGCCACAGACGATGTTCACGTCACCTACGCGGCCAGTCTATGCATCATTGACGGCGGTCAATGGCACTTTGCCTCCGCTCTGTGATATCCCTAAGACTCCAGTCGACTAGCAGAAGGAAATGCAATATGTCCGGTTCAGGCGGTAGCTATCTGGGTCCAGATACCCCCAGCGATTCTTGTGCAACTCTTCGGTTCGATACTCAGCTTGCATCGCCGAAAGCTCAGGTGATTGCAGGGCTGCAGGTCGGCGATGTACTCGACATTGCCTTTGGGCAAGGTGGTAACCAGGTTGTTGTTGCGCTGTGGAATGGCGTTGAGGCGGGTGGGATTGTCGATCCACACCTGAACCAACTGCGGAACTGCATGAACCAGAACGAACAGTTCCAGGCTCGTGTACTGAACATCAGTGGCGGGCAAGTGCGAGTTCGGGTGTATCACGTCTAATAGTGAGCAAGGAGAGCTCCATGATCACCATCGTGGGAGGCGTTTACCGGGAGCGGTGTATGCGTCCGGGTTGGGACGATATCTATGGATCGGCAGGACGCGCGGCAACGGCGATTGCCCGTTTCGGCGGTAAAGCTGAACTGTATGCCTGCGTAGATAGCGGAACCCAAGACGTTGTAGAGGCGCGCGCAGCCGCTGAGGGCTTCAAGTTCAATGGCGCACCTGCTGAAGCAGGGGTGACCTTTGAGTACATCCATGGTCTGGCCAACCCCGACATTCGACGTGGTACTCATGCCAGGTCAACTTTGGCGGTGAGCGGAGAGAAGGTCCTCCGCTTCGGCATGATCGATGGAACCGCAGTGGTGAATGCAGACTTCGCGGTGTTTGATCCCCAGAACGCTGATGAGCCTGAATCCTTCAGCGCCAATGGCTCCACCGCCAAGCATCTGGCCTTGGTCCTGAATCGCCATGAAGCCAACTTGCTGTTGCCCGGCTCCCGCGGATTGTCCCCTCAGGACATCACGGCTGCTTTGGCGAAACAGGAAAACGCGGAAGTTGTTGTCATCAAAATGGGGCCCTTGGGTGCCTTTGTGTACGACAACGGCAAGATCTCCACGGTACCTGCCTATCGCACGGAGCGCGTATGGAAGATCGGTTCCGGTGACACCTTCGCTGCCCACTTTGCGCTGGGGTGGTTGGACAACGGTCTTTCTGCTCACGATGCAGCTTCGCTTGCGTCCATCGCGACTGCCTTCTATTGCGAGAGCCAGGGCTTCCCAGACCAAGCCTTGTTGGCTGCATTCAAGCCGAAGGCCTTGCAGCCCTCTCAGCGGTACCGCGATGGTTACATACCCAAGGTCTACCTCGCTGGTCCGTTCTTCACGCTCGCTGAGCTGTGGATGGTCGGGCAGGCTCGCCGGGACCTGAAAGCCATGGGCCTGAATGTCTTCTCTCCCTACCACGATGTCGGCCTGGGCACCGCGGAAGACGTTGTGGAAAAAGACCTCGAAGGCGTGCGCGATTGCGATGTGCTTTTCGCGATCGGCGATGGTCTCGACTCGGGTACGATTTTCGAGATTGGTTACGCTCGAGCTTTGAACAAGCCTGTCGTTTTCTATGCGGAGAATGAGTCCGAGCAAGATCAGAAGATGATGGAGGGCTCCGATTGCACCATGGCTGATGACTACGTCAGTGCGGTCTATCAGATGGTCTGGGAAGCGGTGGAGCTATGAAGACAGGGTTGCTGTTGTCCGGTGGCATGGACTCCTTGACGCTCGCCTGGTGGAAGCGGCCAGACATCGCCTTCACCCTGAACTACGGGCAACTGGCGGCTCAGGCAGAGATCGAGGCTTCGCGCACGATCTGCCAGGAGCTAAGCATTCCTCACCATGTGATCCAGATCGACTGCCGCCAGCTGGGATCAGGGGATATGGCCGGTACACAAGCCGACAACCTGGCTCCCGCCTCGGACTGGTGGCCATACCGGAACCAGATGCTGGTCACGCTGGCAGCGATGAAGGCGATTTCGTTTGGCGTGACGCACCTGTGGCTCGGCACGGTGAAATCGGATGGTTTCCACAAAGATGGTTCGCCAGAGTTCATGGCCGCGATCAGCCATCTGCTCTCCCTGCAGGAGGGCGGTATGGTGGTTGAGGCGCCTGCAATTGAGCTTTCTACTGCTGAGCTCGTGCGGCAGTCGGGCATCCCTGCCGGGCTCTTGGCCTGGGCCCACAGCTGCCACAAATCCCACTTGGCATGTGGAAACTGCCGCGGCTGCAACAAATACATGGAGGTCTTCCTAGAGGTCGGCTATGACCTGGATCGACCTGGCTGATCCCCTGCCCAGGAGTGCTCCTGAGCCTTACACCCCGATTATGTGGGAGCTGGGTGAGACTTGCTCGCTCCCATCCACCTCGGGTGTGCCTGATCGGCCGTTCAGCGAGGTCATAGACGCCCGCGCGTCGCATCGTGAGTTCGGCTCTGTTGATGACCAGCAGCTCGGGGCATTTCTCTGGCTGGCTTGCAGGACGCGAGGCGTGGGTGCTTCAGAACTTGGTTTCGACCTGGAGCATCGAGCGGCGCCGTCCGCAGGCGCGATTCATCCAATCCATGTTGTCGTTAAACGACCTGAGGATGACCGGTGGTGGTTGTACGTGCCCAGGAGTCATCAGCTCGCTGAAATCAAGCATGCGCCTGCTAAGCTCGCAGGCTTGCTCGATCTAAGCCTGCAGGTTCTGGCTGGTGATCAGGCAATCCGTTTCCTATTCCTGGCCGAGCCAGGGAAGACCCTGGGTAAGTACCAGGATGGGTGCAGCCTTATCTGGCGCGATGCGGGTGCATTGCTTGGAGTGATGGCTTTGACAGCTACAGCCCAGGGACTCAACTTCTGCCCGCTCGGCATTACTGGAGAGCCTTGGGTCAGTGGTTTAGCCGATCAGGGCAAGCTGACCGGGGTTGGTCTTGCGCTTCTTGGCGCGGCCGCGAGCAGCTGAGTCAGGATTGTGGTGCCCGATCCCCATGATGTTGTGCACCGTGGAGGGGGAGGACATCATTTCCAGCCACATCAGCGCATCCAGCTCGGAAGCCCTGACGCCGAGCCCAATGCTGAAACGGATGAACTGTTCCTCGAGCTCCAGGTAATTGCGCTCGACCGTCAGGTTGTCCTCGAAGAACTTGCCCAGCAGGCCGGCTCGCAGGATGTGGATATCCAGGATGGCTACGTCGTCGGCGTCCAGCCAGTTTCGGGCAACCCACGACGCGGTCTTGTAACCGATGCCTGGGATATCCAGCAGCCAGTCACGAAGTTCCTTTCCTGAGGAAAGAGGCGGTCGTTCAGCGGAAAGCTTCTGAAGCGCGGCGCTGAGATAGCGCGCCTTCTGCTTGGCGAACCGGTACCGGACCTGGCGTCCGTCGATCGCGAGCGGTTCCTGCAGCCACGCAAGCAGGACTTCTTCTGTTGGGGGCTTCTCACCGAAAGCACCGCGCTCTCTTAAGTGATGGAAGGCAGCGATGCCGACGTTGGCAGGAATGCCATGGCCACCCAACAGGCAGGCGCCGACTTCTTCTTTCAGAGTGGCGCCGAGCTTGTAGTTGATTCGGTTGCCGGTGAGCCGGCGGGCATAAACCTGATACGCCCAATAGGCCGGAGTAGGAAACGCCTCCATAGCACCCCATGGAACGCCTGGAAGGACCTCTGCCTCGGGCTGGGGTAGCTCGACATTGAAGACCACCTGGTCCATGAAAATAGCGCCAAGTTGCATTAGGCGGCCTCCTCGTCGTTGCCGTAGAGCTCTTGCATCCACTGCAGTAATTCGTGCCGCTCGATGGGGTCCAGGCTCTCGATGCGAGTGCGGAGCCTGGTTTGGCGGCGTTGAATGGTCTGGCGATCGCGGAATGTCTCGCCCAGGAAGCGGGTGTCGTGCAACCGGCTGGGTGGTGCGAAGTTCATCCATACCACTTCCTCGCGCATCTCTACATGGGTTTTTGCTGGAAAACTCACTTTCCGCCACCCGACCAACTCTCGGTTGTAGAGATCACAGTCATAGCCCGACAGCATCACATTGCAAGGTAGGGCGACCAAGCAGCGCAGTAGCCGAATGTGATCAGATTCGGTGTAGTCGCAGCGGTAGACCTTCTCGCGCCGGCGTGTTTCGGGAAAGTAGGGCGGATCCACATACACCAGCTCCTCACCTTCGAACGCATAGCTTTTGAGGAAGGACACGGCGTCGACCTGGTGAAGCTCGCAGGTCCCGGGGAGCTTCGACTCCCAGAGCTCGATGACCTTGGCATCAAGGTCCAAGCCGATGTTCCGCTGCGCAGCTTTCTTGTTGCGCATGACGGCGCCACCACCAAGGTGGGACTCAATGTATGTCTGATGCGGTGGCATCAGGTTGATCAAGCGCTGGTAGCACTTGCCTTTTCCGCCCGGGTATCTCATGCACCCAGCATCGTCAGAAATGACGATGATGTCAACGCTTAACGGCTGAACGGACATCCAGGAGCGAGTGGCAGTGCAGGCTGGCTCATTGCACTGTGCTTACCAGTAGTTGGTGTCACAAATGGCGGGTCGTTGTTTTGACTTCGTCGAGGCGGAAGTAGCGGTCTCCAGACTTGAGCGCCGGGAACGCCTCGCAGTTCGCATAAGCCTGGCTGTATGAGACGTTGCCTCCCTGAATGTCGAAGACTATGTCCGCTGATCCATAGGATGGCCGGTGACTGAGATTATCGAGAGCCCCCATCTCTCCGTTTTCCTCGGCTGCCTTGATAACCACGTCGCGTAAAGTCTGAATTTCCGCATCTTTAGTTTCTGCGTACACCATGCGCGATTTGGTTGGCATAAAGCCGCTCCCGACGCCACTGGCTGTCCCGATGCGATTTAAGCTGATTTGGACAAGGGTGACGATCTCCATGGCTTGCTCCGTTTTGTTTGTCTGTGGCAGGCGAGTTGCGGTTACGCTGACTTGGGATTGTAGTTACCAGGAAATCACAATTCAGGAGGCTTTGTATTAGGCGCAAAACAGGCCGTAAGATCGGCCCATCGCCGATCAGCTGGAGTAGCCATCTTGCCGAATGTGTTTTTCTCATACTGTCACGCTGACGAGGCGCTGCGAGATCAGCTTGAGAAGCAGCTCGCCATGCTAAAACGGCAAGGAGTCATCGAGACTTGGCATGATCGAAGGATCCATGCTGGCCAGGAAATCGATACTGCCATTGATGAGCATATTAACAGCGATGAGATCATCTTGTTGTTGGTCAGCCCGGACTTCATCGCTTCGGACTATTGCTACAACATCGAGATGAATCGGGCTATGGAGCGCCATCATGCGGGGGAAGCGATCGTCATCCCGGTAATTCTGCGCGCATGCGATTGGCACTACGCGCCATTCGGCAAACTGCTTGGCACTCCTCAGGATGGAAAGCCGGTAACGCAGTGGCCTGACAGGGATGAGGCGTTCCTGCAGGTGGCGAAAGAGGTCCGTAAAGCGGCTGAAAATTTGCGCAGCACTCATGCGAAAGCTAGCCCGCAAGCTGCTCGAGTCGAACTAATTACCCCTCAACAGGCAGTGCCTAGCGGACCGCGATCAAGCAACCTTCGCCTGGCCAAGACGTTCACTCAGCTGGACAAAGACCGATTCCAGATTGATACCTTCGAATACATCGCCCGCTATTTCGAAAACTCTCTGCAGGAGCTCCAGGCACGAAACCCTGGCTTCGAGGGCGTGTTTCGTCGTGTCGACGCCAATAGGTTCTCCGCGACCATCTACAAAGATGGCCAAGACGTTGCGAGAGCAACAGTCTTCGTTGGGGGGCAGATGGGGGCGGGGATCTACTACAGCCAGGGCGCTTCGTTCAGTGGCAACTCGTACAACGAAATGCTTACGGTGCAAGCGGATGACCAGTCTCTCTATCTCACCAGCTTGGGGATGACCTTCCGTAGGGGGCAGGACCAGAAGCTGTCCCAGGAAGGCGCCGCTGAGCTGCTGTGGGAAACCGTCATCGCCCCTCTTCAGCGTTGAGCTGACGGCTGCCAGTGGGGGCTGAAGAGAAATCCTTGAGCCAGAAATGACAAAGGCGGCCTCAGAGGCCGCCTCAAACCATGTTTCGTCACCGGTATCTATAGCCGGGAGAGGAAGCTCATGGGCAGGGGCTCAGGATACCACTTGCGGAGCTTCTGCTGCTGGTTCATGACGACCGAAAGGAGTTGGTTGGTGTCGCTGAGCCGGCGCTTCTGGCTGCGGTTTAAGACTGTTTCTGAAGCATTCTTGGGTCATAGAGGCAGTCCTCTTCCTCTATGACCTTGATGCCAGGCCAGGCGGGATAGCGTGAGTTGATCACCAGGTTCTTCTGAGCAGGCAGCACGGCAGATGTCCCATCAGGCGCCAAGTGAGTGCCCGATTGCAGTCAGGCTGAGCCAAAGTCCACGCTCGGAGTGTCTGCCGGCTTTGTCCCGCCACGGAGGGAGCTCGAAGGTTGGCGTGGTTACTGTTTGACCAATGTCAGAAAGTGGAATAGATTTCTGACATCAAATGAACACACCGGCTCGAAAGCGATGAAAACTCTTCCTCAAACCATCTTGGAGCAAAGCAGGCAGCTGCCCGAGGGGGGGATGTTGGCCGCAAGGGATTTTCTTCATCTCGGAAGTCGGGCTGCAGTGGACCAGGCATTTTCCAGACTGGCCAAAGCTGGGCTGCTTATTCGCGTGTTGCGTGGACTGTATGTGGCGCCAGTTACGAGCAGGTTTGGGACGAGGGCTCCGGCGCTAGAGAAGGTCGTCCAGGCTCTGGCTCAAAAGACCCAAGACGTGATTACAGACAGTGGCGCGCGAGCAGCTAACGGCCTGGGGCTGACCACCCAGGTACCTGTTATGTCTGTGTTCTTCACCCGCGGGCGAGGGCGCACGCTCACGTTGGGCAAGTCGAAGGTCGAGATCAGGCGCGTTCCTAAGTGGATGCTCTCGCTCGGTGCGACGCGCCCTGGGGCGGTAATTCGGGCGCTCGCTTGGTTAGGTGAGGCGCATATAAGTCATGCGATGGAAAAGCTGCGCAAGCTGCTATCCCCGGCGGATTGGCAGGAGCTGCGCTCTGTCCGGCATTTACTTCCGTTCTGGATGGCTATGGCGATCAGTCGTGATGTGGTCTGGTAGCTGGCCCGGTCTACGCTTAGCTAGGAGTCAGGACATGAGTTGTGGCTCTATGCCTTCTGGGGAGGTGACTATGACGATGCCCAACGAGCGCTCCCGAGCGGTGGTGCTAACGCGTGACTTCCTCGTCGCTCTTTCTCGAGATAACGCCTTGCCAGAGAAGGTGCGCCACGATGCAAAATTTCTTCTGCGTCATTATCCAACGCGGGATGACGTCATCTTGGCCGGGAAAATCGAGGAGCAAGCTGAGAGTATGCCCCTCGAGGCTCTGGGGCCTGTATTCAGTTCCTCTCTTACATGAAAAGTCGCTTGCGCTGCTTCGGCCAGTGCAGCGTTTTCCTCTTTATGAGGATGCACAGTCCGCATTGAGTTGCTAGTAGCCTTCGTCCTCTTCTTGAAGGGGAGAGGTTTCGAATAGTCGACTTAAAAACTCTTCGGCACGCTGGAATTCTGTGCCCTTCAGCGTTTTATGCCAGCACCGCCCCCACTGCAGATCATGTGCTGTTGTGAATCTTGTGCGCTCAGTGGGTTTGGTTGGGCCAGCGATCAGCAACAATAGTTTATTTAGCAGGGATTTTTGAATTTCACTATCTGGATTTCTCCATATAAGGGTCGTTGAAATGCTCTGGTTCATTCTCTTTTGTAGTTCAATCACGAAGCGTACCTCGCCTCGATATTCGACCCTGGCTATGAGTGCCACACGCTGCCTTAGTTTAGACTTGTCACTAAATAGCCAGGCGCTCTCTTTATTATCAATTGTGCTGGGGAGTAAGCAGAGAGGAATATGATCCTCGTCACTCAGTAATGTCGTCTTTGCAAATCCCGGATTGATAAAGTCGACCCAGGCAAGATCATGGTTGTGTGCAGCAAGTAGCATTAATGCAGATGAGACGCACTGGTCGCTAATGTCTTCTGCCTGGGGTTGAACGTTTTCGAGTTCTCGCTGCGTTGTCGTCTCGCGAGGGGGCTCTTCTGGTTCTCTAATGTCAGCTCTACGCTTGCTTGGGCCGGATCCACCTAGGGCAGTTGTGGCCTCTTTAGTTGGTACATTTTCCCTAGCGTATCGAGCACTATTTTTATCACTAGAGCTGGGTTTCGGAGAGCGCTTTACGGAAACTGCTTTGAGGCGAGGGAACCTATGGCCGAGATAGTCTTGCTTCACTTCACTTGGAACCGTTCTGCGATCTCCAGGTTCGTCTGAGATTTTCTCTGGTGAATCTATATCTACCAGTTTCCTTATGGGGCCTGGATTAAGAGTCCCGCTTGTGGATGTGCTGGATCTATTGTCGCGCTCCCATTCCAAATAGTCGAAAGGGGGTGTCCAGTCGCATTTGAGAATCTCAGTAACTATTAGGCGGCTTCCCTGGTATCTGCCTTTAACTTTTAATTTGGTTTTACCTTTAATAGGAGGGGTGGCGCGGATAGACCAGATTTTAGCGTTACGACCTTCAGGGCCTCTATGTAGATAGATGCTCTGGGCGGCCTCTAATGCATATTTATCGAAAAGCAGCATGGCTAGGAAGCGAGCATCTTTAGATGGGATGCCTTCCTTTAGCCAAATCTTACGGTAACGTCCGCTTATTTTTGATTTTTCACTGTCATAGACTGCGGTCTCTGGCTTTAAAATCGATTCGCTCAGAACAAGCTGTGTCAAGAAAGTGGAGTTTGCATAGAAGAAAGAGAATATATCCACGCAAGGGATAATTATTCCGAAGGGATCGCTGTTGTAGCCAATGCCTACAAACAGCGATTCTTTATCGTCTTCTGAGCTGTGCTTGGTGCTATTGAGTATGGGGCCTGATTTGTCTGTGGCGAAACGCCTGAAGAAGTTCAGATTCTCGGGCGAGAGGTCGAGGGTAAGGCGCAGATCCGCCTCTTCGCCCAGCTTGTACTGTTCATGAAGCAGGTATCCGTCTCGGACGAGTCTATTCCGGCGCAGTAGAGGGAGGTCGCCAATCGGAACCGGGACGGTTTCGAGATCTTCTGTTTCTGTCCGTTCTCCGACCTTCACAACTCTTCCGATGACGACCTGAATTCGTAGATCCTCTCTGGAGTCATCCACTCGATCCGCATCGAAGTTAGTGTTTGATTCCCTCTGTACTAAATACTTGAGGTTCACAATGCGCCAGAGGCCGTCCCGATGGAGCAGTTTGTGGTAGGTCAGGCGACGAGCCATCCACGCATTCCATTCTCAAAAAAGAAGAGATAGTGTCAAAAGCGAAACCCATTCGCAAATAGCGTAATTTCTTAGACTT
The DNA here is from genome assembly GCA_964518735.1 of uncultured Pseudomonas sp. GTDB lineage: Bacteria > Pseudomonadota > Gammaproteobacteria > Pseudomonadales > Pseudomonadaceae > Aquipseudomonas. The sequence continues at coordinate 21,843 of CAZFKQ010000008.1, read as the reverse complement.
TTGGCAGGTCGGCGGGTGCCAGATTGAGGGTGATGCGCCGTGGTGGGAATTCGAAGCCGGAGTTGAGGATGGCGCTGCGCACGCGGTCCTTGCTTTCCTTGACCGCCGTTTCTGGCAGGCCGACCAGCGCCATGCTCGGCAGGCCGTTGGCCAGATGGGCTTCGACAGTGACGGCAGGTGCTTCGACGCCAACCTGCGCGCGGCTGTGGACTATGGCCAGGGACATGATCACTCCTTGATCAGGTCGCCGGCCGCTGATCGTGGATCAGTCGGCGGGCGGTTTTTCTTGCGCTTCCATGGCGGCCACCTTGGCTTCCAGGGCTTCCAGGCGTGCACGGGTGCGGGCCAGTACGGTCATCTGGCTGTCGAATTCGTCACGGCTGACCAGGTCCAGCTTGCTGAACGCGCTCTGCAGCAGCACCTTGAACTGTGCTTCGAACTCGCTACGCGGCAATGGACTGTCACCATTGAACAGGCGGGCGGCGTTGCTGGTCAGGGCGTCGAGTAAGGCTTTGGGCGGCAGCATGGCGAGTTTTCCGATTACACATGGCCGGCAGTGTAGCACGCAGGTAGGCGCGGTTTTCGCGGTGCGACAGTGCACGATAATTGACCATTGCCGGCAGCTGCTCTGCACTATTGTTGTGCAATGACTGGTTGGTCGATTTGCTGGTTTTGCCCAGAAATTGCGCTAACTGCATGAAAACGTAGCTTTTGTAATAGCTGGCAAGCTTTCTGCTTAGTCACTCATGACGTGTGCACCGATGCAGTACCGGTGCACAGGATGAGGCGGCGGAATGCCTCACCAAATGCGGTTGGTTGGATCGGACTGGTCGGAGTCATGGCGGCCGATGCGTTTCAAAAGCCAGGCACTGCGCTTAGACTTGAGCCGGGTTTGTTCTTCCTGGGGCAAGTCCACCAAATACGGGAGAGAGTTTCATGAAGCTAGTCACTGCCATCATCAAGCCGTTCAAGCTGGACGACGTGCGCGAATCACTGTCGGAGATCGGCGTGCAGGGCATCACCGTTACCGAAGTCAAAGGTTTCGGTCGGCAGAAGGGTCACACCGAGTTGTATCGCGGCGCCGAATACGTGGTTGATTTCCTGCCCAAGGTGAAGATCGACGTGGCCATCGCTGATGACCAGTTGGATCGTGTCATCGAAGCGATCACCAAGGCGGCCAACACCGGCAAGATCGGCGACGGCAAGATCTTCGTCGTCAATCTGGAACAGGCCATCCGCATCCGTACCGGCGAAACCGGCACCGACGCAGTTTAAGCCTCAGAACCCCACACGCCCCAGGAGAAAACAATATGACTCTGCGTAAAACCGCAGGGCTAGGAGCCCTCTTGTCCCTCGTTACCCCTGGCCTGGCCATGGCTGACGAGGTTGTACTCAACTCTGGCGACACCGCCTGGATGCTGACCGCTACCGTACTGGTACTGCTCATGACCATCCCTGGCCTGGCGCTGTTCTACGGCGGCATGGTCCGTTCGAAGAACATCCTTTCGGTGATGATGCAGTGCTTTGCCATCACTGGTCTGATCAGCATTCTGTGGGTCATCTATGGCTACAGCATGGCTTTCGACACCACCGGCATGGAGAAGGGAGTTCTTAACTTCAACTCCTTCGTTGGCGGTCTAAACAAGGCGTTCCTCAGTGGTCTGACCCCGGATAGCCTGATCGGCGCGTTCCCTGAGAGCGTGTTCATCGTCTTCCAGATGACCTTCGCCATCATTACCCCGGCCTTGATCGTTGGTGCTTTCGCTGAGCGCATGAAGTTCTCCGCGATGCTGATCTTCATGGGCGTGTGGTTCACCCTGGTCTACGCCCCGATGTGCCACATGGTCTGGTCCGGTGACGGCGCCTTCCTGTGGGACGCTGGTGTGCTGGACTTCGCTGGTGGCACCGTGGTGCACATCAACGCCGGTATCGCTGGCCTGGTAGCGTGCATCGTGCTCGGCAAGCGCAAAGGCTTCCCGACCACCGCCATGGCTCCGCACAACCTGGGCTATACTCTGGTCGGCGCAGCGATGCTGTGGGTAGGCTGGTTCGGCTTCAACGCCGGCTCGGCCATCGCTGCCAACGGCACTGCAGGTATGGCCATGCTGGTGACCCAGATTGCCACCGCTGCTGCTGCCCTGGGCTGGATGTTTGCCGAGTGGATCACCCACGGTAAGCCGAGTGCCCTGGGCATCGCTTCCGGTGTGGTTGCCGGTCTGGTTGCCATCACTCCGGCTGCCGGTACTGCTGGCCCGATGGGCGCCATCGTGATCGGTCTGTCCGCTGGCGTGATCTGCTTCTTCTGCGCCACCAGCCTGAAGCGCAAGCTGGGCTACGACGACTCCCTGGACGCCTTCGGCGTACACGGTATTGGCGGTATTGTCGGTGCAATCCTCACGGGTGTGTTTGCCGCACCGGCTCTGGGTGGTTTCGGCAGCGTCGAGGATATCGGTGCCCAGGTACTGGTGCAGATCGAAGGCGTGCTGGTTACTGTGATCTACACCGCTGTGGTCACCTACGTGATCCTCAAGGTGCTGGACATGGTCATGGGCCTGCGTGTTAGCGAAGAAGCTGAGACCGTTGGTCTCGACCTCTCCGAGCACAACGAGCGTGGCTACAACCTGTAAGCCCTGCTGATGTGCAAAACGCCCGGTTCGCCGGGCGTTTTTCTGTCCGCGCCAACGGCGGCGCGATGGCTCACGGTACAACGGAGTACTCGATGGAAAGCACGGCACTGATTCCCCTGCAGTATGCGCTGGATACCTTCTATTTCCTGATCTGTGGTGCACTGGTGATGTGGATGGCGGCAGGTTTCGCCATGCTCGAATCCGGCCTGGTACGGGCGAAGAACACCACGGAAATCCTTACCAAGAACATTGTGCTCTACGCCCTGGCGTGCGTGATGTATCTGCTGCTTGGCTATTACCTGATGTACAGCGGTGCCGCCGGTGGCGTGCTGCCCAACTTTGGTTTCCTGATCGGCAATGAACATGCGGTCGAAACCGTCGCTGCCGGAGGTGACGGCGCGCCCTATTACGCCAAGCACGCTGACTTCTTCTTCCAGGTGGTATTCGTTGCCACGGCCATGTCGATCGTTTCCGGTGCGGTGGCCGAGCGCATGAAGCTGTGGGCCTTCCTGGTCTTCGCCATATTCATGTGCGGCGTTATTTATCCGGTAGAAGGCTACTGGACCTGGGGCGGTGGTTTCCTCAAGGAAGCCGGCTTCAAGGACTTCGCCGGCTCCGGCATCGTGCACATGGCAGGTGCCACAGCGGCCCTGGCCGGGGTGATCCTGCTTGGTGCGCGCAAGGGCAAGTACGGCAGTCAGGGGCAGATCAACGCAATCCCTGGCGCCAACCTGCCGCTGGCGACCCTCGGTACCTTTATCCTGTGGTTTGGCTGGTTCGGCTTCAACGGCGGCTCGCAGCTGAAGATGAGCACCATTGCCGATGCCAACGCGGTGGCCTCGGTGTTCGTCAATACCAACCTGGCTGCGGCCGGTGGCTTGCTGGCAGCACTGGTGGTGGCACGCATTCTGTTCGGCAAGGCCGACCTGACGATGATCCTCAACGGTGCCCTGGCTGGCTTGGTGGCGATCACCGCCGAACCCTCCACGCCGACCGCTGTGCAGGCGGCGCTGATCGGTGCCGTTGGTGGCGTGCTGGTGGTGTTCAGCATCCTGCTGCTGGACAAGCTGCGTATCGATGACCCGGTGGGCGCCATCTCGGTGCACGGTGTCAGTGGTATCTGGGGTGTATTGGCAGTACCGCTGACCAACAGCAGCGCCAGCTTTGCCGCGCAGCTGCTCGGCGTGGCCTGCATCTTTGCCTGGGTGTTCGTTGCCAGCCTGGTGGTCTGGGGGCTGATCAAGCTGGTCATGGGGTTGCGTGTCAGCGAGGAAGACGAGTACGAAGGCGTCGATATCGTCGAATGCGGCATGGAAGCCTACCCGGAGTTCACCGGCAAGTAAGCAGCAACGCTGGATTGCAAAGGGCGCTGCGGCGCCCTTTGTCTTTTCTGCCTGCTCGCGAGCGGCAGGGGCTATGTCACTAAAGTTGCAAATAACTGCATTTGTTCTGCTGCGCCTAGGTGAAATACACGCGGACAGGCCCTAAAATGCGCCCGCAATGGGCCATGCAGGTACGTAGGCAATGTGGCTGCAACGAGTGATTACCTTGAATGCCAAGGTACGTGGCTTTCATCTGATTACAGATGAGCTCCTTGCGGCTCTGCCGGAGCTGCGCCGTTACCGGGTTGGTCTATTGCATCTGTGCCTGCAGCACACTTCGGCCTCGCTGAGCATCAACGAAAATGCCGATGGTGCGGTGCGACGTGACTTCGAGCGCTTCTTCAATCGTCTTGTGCCCCAGGGTGTGGATGGCTACGAGCACGACTACGAAGGGCCGGACGATCTGCCGGCACATTTCAAGTCCAGCCTGCTGGGCTGTCAGCTGAGTCTGCCGATAACCTCGGGACAGCTGGCGCTGGGCACCTGGCAAGGGGTTTACCTCGGTGAACACCGGGATCGGGGTGGCGCCCGCCGTGTGCTGGCGACTCTCCAGGGCGAGATCGGATGAGTTGCGGGCGACGGCCCATGAATTTTTTCTGGCGGCGTTTGCAATGCACGCAGCTGGGCTATAACTAACCTGCTTTGCGCAAGTCATGAGGTAGAACATGAGCGACGAAGAACTGGAACAAGACGAACTGGAAGCGGGCGACGAGGACGACGGCGAGGAGCTGGAAGCGGCCGACGACGATGTCGCGGACGATAGCGAAGACAGCGGCTCCGATGTCCCCAGCGCCAAGCCTGGCAAGAAAGCCAAGGCGGCGGTGGATGTTGATGAACTGCCGAGCGTAGAAGCCAAGCAGAAGGAGCGCGACGCCCTGGCCAAGGCCATGGAGGAGTTTCTCTCGCGTGGCGGCAAGGTGCAGGAAGTCGAGGCCAACGTCGTCGCCGATCCGCCCAAGAAGCCGGACAGCAAGTACGGTAGCCGTCCCATCTGAGGTCGATGCCGTGATGAAAAAGCCCGCCAATCGGCGGGCTTTTTCATGTCTGGAGCGGCTTCAGCCGCGAATGCTTTGTAGTTACCAGCGTTCGAGCAGCGTCGGCAACTCGGCCAGACTGCTGACCTGTGCATCTGGTAGTCCATCGCCCTCCCAGGCCTTGCCCTGCGGGTTGAACCAGATCGCGCGCATGCCGGCGGCACGCGCCCCGGCAATATCGTCGCTGGGGTGATCGCCGATGTGCACGGCCTGCGCGGCCGTCACCCCGGCACGTTGCAGGGCAGTCTGGAACGGATGCGGGTCGGGCTTGCCGACGCCCAGTTCCTCGGCGCACAGGGCGAACTGAAAGTAGTCGGCGAGGCCGAGACGGTGTACGTCGGCATTACCGTTGGTGATCACCCCGAGGCTGAAGCGCAGGGCCAGACGCTCCAGGGTCGGATGCACCTCGGGGAACAGTTCGACCCGGTGGCGCGCGGCAAGAAACACCTGGAAACCCTGTTCGGCCAGTTCGTGCGATTCGGCCTCGGCGTAACCGGCATCGGTCAGGGCGTGAAACAGGATGCGGCGGCGCAGTTCGCTGAGACGATGTTTGAGCATTGGTTCGGCGCCCAGCAGGCGTTTGCGAATTGCCCACAGGTGCTCGACCGGTACCGGGCCCAGGCGGGGTGCCTGAACAGCCAGCCAGTCGCGCAGGCTGGCTTCGGCGCCGTGCATCACCGGGGCGACATCCCACAGGGTGTCATCCAGGTCGAAGGTGATCAGGCGCAGGCTCATTCGTCGTTTCCTGTGCTGCGATGGGTGTTTGCCGGCGCGAGGGCCGTGTCCTGTTCGGTACTGGCGCTGCTGCGTTTGGCCCGTGGGTGGGCCTGGTCGTAGACCGTCGCCAGATGCTGGAAATCCAGGTGGGTGTATATCTGGGTGGTGCTGATATCGGCATGGCCGAGCAGTTCCTGCACTGCGCGCAGGTCCTGGGATGACTCCAGCATATGACTGGCAAAACTGTGGCGCAGCATGTGCGGGTGCAGATTCTGCCCCAGTTCGCGCACGCCGGCCTGGCGCACGCGCAGTTGCACGGCGCGGGCGCCGAGGCGGCGGCCCTGCTGGCTGACGAATACGGCGCCGTCGGCCGGGTTGCTCAGCAGGCGCAGTTCCAGCCAGGCCTGCAGTGCTTCGCGGGCCTTGCTGCCGACTGGCAGTTCGCGGGTCTTGTTGCCCTTGCCGAGTACGCGTACCAGGCCGCCCGGCAGATCCAGGCCGCTCAGGTCGAGGCCGACCAGCTCGGACAGGCGCAGCCCTGAGGAGTAGAACAGTTCGAGCATGGCCTGGTCGCGGCGGGCGATGAAGTCGTCTTCTACTGCGCCATCGAGCAGCTGCAGGGTGCGGTCGGCATCCAGGGTGCGTGGCAGGCGTCGCTCGCCCTTGGGCGGACTGAGGCCGGTGGCCGGATCATGCCGGCACAGGCCTTCGCGGTTCAGGTACTGGTAGAGGCCGCGCACTGCTGACAGCAGGCGTGCCAGCGAGCGGCTGGACTGGCCCTGGGCGTGCAGACGGGCAATAAAACTGCGCAGGCTGCGGCCGTCGAGATCGGTCCAGTGGGCCAGGGTGTGCTTCTCGCAGAGGGCAAGGACTTTCAGCAGGTCACGGCGGTAACCGTCGAGAGTGTGCGGTGACACCTGGCGTTCGCGGCGCAGGTGTTCGAGGTAGGCGTCCAGTTGGTCGTGCATGGAGGCTCCCCGGGCGGGCGAAAGGGTTGCTGCGGTATACGCCGGCTCGTGCCGGCGGCTCAGCGGACTGAGCGCAGTGGCGCGGCGAAGCGCGGTAGTACGCGGGCGAGGACTTCGGCGACGTAGCCGAGGAACAGGGTGCCGAGGCTGCTCTTGTAGTGCTGCGGGTCCGGGCTGCCGATGGCCAGCACGCCATGCAGGCCCTGGTGGCTGAGGCTGACCACGGCGGCCGAGCCAACCTGGCCTTGCTCAGCTTCGCCGAAGAGAAATTGCAGTTCGTGAGGGCGCAGCACGCCACAGGTGGTCTTGCCGCCGGCCAGCAAACTGCCGATGGCCTGGTGTGCCTCGGCGCTGGTTACTGCGCGACCGACACCCAGTGGCGTTTCGCTGAACAGGATGAGGCTGACGAAGGGTACCTGGAACTCATGACGCAGGCTGTCTTCCGTGGCGCTGATCACTTCGTCCAGGCTACTGGCATCGAGCAGGGCGAGGATCAGGCGACGGGTCTTGTCGAACAGGCGGTCGTTGTCGCGGGCCACGTCCATCAGTTGTGAGAGGCGGTGACGCATCTCGATATTGCGCTCGCGCAGCAGTTTTACCTGACGCTCGACCAGCGACACGGTATCGCCACGCTGGTGCGGAATACGCAGCTCGGGAATCAACTCGTCGTGGTCGATAAAAAACTCTGGATGCTGGCGCAGATAGGCGGCCACTGCTTCCGAGTCGAGCTGAACGGGCTGATCCTGGCTGTCACTCATAGACGGACTTGTCCTTCGTACACGCGAACGGCGGGTCCGGTCATCATAACCGGCTGGCCCGGACCTGCCCACTCGATGCACAGCTTGCCGCCGGGCAAATCAAGGTGCAGCGGTGAATCCATCCAGCCCTGGCGAATCGCCGCCACGGCTGCGGCGCAGGCGCCGGTGCCGCAGGCCTGGGTCTCGCCAGCGCCGCGTTCCCACACGCGCAGGCGCGCATGCTGGCGATTGACTACCTGGAGGAAGCCGACATTGACCCGCTGCGGGAAGCGCGGATGGTGTTCCAGCTTGGGGCCGAGGCTGTGCACCGGTGCGTTGTCGAGGTCGTCGACACGCAGCACGGCATGCGGGTTGCCCATGGAGATGGCGGCCAGCTCGACGCTCTGCCCGTCGACGTCGACCGAATAGCTCAGCGCTTCGCTCTCGGCCTGGAACGGAATGACCTTGGGGTCGAGGCGCGGCGGGCCCATGTCGACGGTGATCTGGCCATCCGGGCGCAGGTTCAGCTCGATGATGCCGCCCTTGGTCTCGACACGAATCTGCTTCTTCACCGTCAGCCGCTTGTCGATGACAAAGCGGGCGAAACAGCGGGCGCCGTTGCCGCACTGCTCCACTTCCGAGCCATCGGCGTTGAAGATGCGATAGCGGAAGTCGACATCCGGATTGCTCGGCGCTTCGACCAGCAGCAGCTGGTCGAAGCCGACGCCGGTGTGGCGATCACCCCAGGCCTTGGCATGCTTGGGCTGAATATGCGCATGCTGGCTGATCAGGTCGAGGACCATGAAGTCGTTGCCGAGGCCGTGCATCTTGGTAAAGCGCAGCAGCATGACAATTACTCGCTGGGGGCCGGAGGCAGCAGGCTTTCGCCGGCGTAGAGTTCCGCCAGGGTTTCCCGACGGCGCACTTCAAAGGCCTGCTCGCCATCCACCAGCACCTCGGCGGCGCGACCGCGGGTGTTGTAGTTGGAACTCATGACGAAACCATAGGCCCCAGCCGAACGTACGGCCAGCAGGTCGCCCTCGGCCAGTACCAGCTCGCGGCTCTTGGCCAGGAAGTCGCCGGTTTCGCAGATCGGCCCGACCAGGTCGTAGTTACGCGCCGCGCCGTCACGCGGTTGTACTGGCGTAACGTCCATCCAGGCCTGGTACAGCGCCGGGCGGATCAGGTCGTTCATCGCCGCATCGACGATGGCGAAGTCCTTGTGCTCGGTGTGCTTGAGGTATTCCACTCGGGTCAGCAGCACGCCGGCGTTGGCCACGATGGAGCGGCCCGGCTCGAACACCAGTGCGAGGTCGCGACCTTGCAGGCGCTCGCGCACGGCGGCGATGTAGTCGCCGGCCAGCGGTGGTTGCTCGTCACGGTACTGCACGCCGAGGCCGCCACCGAGGTCCAGATGCTTGATCTGGATGCCCTGGGCAGCCAGCTGGTCGATCAGCGCCAGCAGGCGTTCCAGGGCATCGAGGAAGGGCGGCAGGCTGGTCAACTGCGAACCGATGTGGCAATCGACGCCGACCACTTGCAGGTTCGGTAGTGCGGCCGCACGGGCGTAAACAGCCGGCGCCTGCTCGATATCGATACCGAACTTGTTTTCCTTGAGGCCCGTGGAGATGTACGGGTGGGTACCGGCATCAACGTCCGGGTTGACTCGCAGCGAGATCGCTGCGGTCTTGCCCAGCTCGGCAGCGACCACTTGCAGGCGCTCCAGCTCATCCACCGACTCGACGTTGAAGCAGTGCACGCCCACTTCGAGGGCGCGGCGCATGTCGTCACGGCTCTTGCCGACGCCGGAAAAAACGATCCTGGCCGGTTCGCCACCAGCGGCCAGCACACGCTCCAGTTCACCGCGGGAGACGATGTCGAAGCCGGCGCCGAGGCGGGCCAGGACGTTCAGCACGCCGAGGTTGGAGTTGGCCTTGACGGCAAAGCAGACCAGATGCGGCATGCCCACCAGGGCATCGGCATAAGCGTGGTACTGGGCCTCGATGTGGGCGCGCGAGTAGACGTAGGTTGGCGTGCCGAAGCGTTCGGCAATGGCGGACAGGGCCACGCCTTCCGCGAACAGTTGCCCGTCGCGGTTGGTAAAGGCTTGCATGGAACCCCCTTAGAGGAAAACGTCTTTATCGCGATCTTGCGTGGTTTTCTCATCATCCGGGTGGTACAGCGGGCCTTTCTGGCCGCAACCGGCGAGGGCAGCAGTGACGACGACGAGCGCGATGAAGGGCAGCAGCAGGCGCTTCATGGTGAATTCCTTTGCGAAAGCGAGATTGCTCAGGAGTATACCGGCCGCCCGACAGCTTGCCTATGCGCTGGAACTTACCCCGGCAGGGCTCTGTAAACCCCGGTAAATGGCGCGTTTGGCTTGCCTGTCCGGGCCCGTTTGCGGCTAGCATGGGGGTAAAAACGGAGTCTCGATGGAAAGCACTGCCCCCCTTGCCAGCTCAGTCTCGGTCGCGTACCTGCAAGGTTTGCTCGATTACCTGGATCGTCAGGGCTTCGCCAGCAGCGATCTGCTGGCCAAGGTGCAGTTGAGCCCGAGCCTGCTCGGCCAGCGTGATCAGCGGGTAGCGGCCAGTGCCTACCTGGAGTTGCTCGCCGAAGGCGTACGCCTGACGGGTGATGAGCAACTCGGCCTGCACCTGGGCGAGGCGATCCGTCCCGGCTACTACGGCGTGCTCGGCTACCTGATCATGAGTTGCGCAACGCTTTCCGATGCCCTGCACCGGCAGGCTCGCTACGCCTCGCTGGTAGGTAATCTAGGCCGCGTCGAACTGGACGAAGAACCTCCGCGCGATGGCCTGGAACCGCAGGTGGTACACAGCTGGCATCCGTCGCTACCGCAGCATCAGCGCCTGCACGCCGAGGAAACGCTGGCCGGCTGGGTGACCTTCGGTCACTGGATCAGCGGCCTGACGGTGCCGCCCACCGAGGTGCGCTTCCAGTATCCGGCGCCGGCCGACACCTCGGAATACCAGCGCATCTTCCGCTGCCCGGTGCTGTTCGAACAGGCTGACAATGCCCTGGTATTCCCCAAGCGCCTGCTGGCCACGCCACTGGGCCAGGCCGATGCACAATTGCGTCAGCTGCTCGATGCGCATGCCGATCGCCTGCTCGGTGAACTCCGCCAAGGCCACAGTGTGCTTGACCGGGCGCGCCACGAACTGGCTCTGCAGCTGCCGGAGCAGGGCGCCGATCTGGAGCTGCTGGCGCAGACCCTGCAGCTCAGTCCGCGTACTTTGCAGCGGCGTTTGCGCGAGGCCGGGTTATCCTTTAGCCAGCTGCTCGACGAGACGCGCGAGCAACTGGTACTGCATTATCTGCGCGACCCGGCGCTGGAACTGGCGGAAATCGCCTTCCTCGTCGGTTTCAGCGAGGCCGGTTCCCTGGCTCGTGCCTTCCGCCGCTGGACCGGGCAGAGCCCTGGCGCCTATCGGCAGAACCTGGCCGACCCCGCATCCCTTCCCTGAGGTAGTTGTAATGAGTTTGAGCGAAGCCCGTTTCCATGATCTGGTCGATGCCGTGCAAGAGGCCGTGGAAGATATTTTCGACGACAGCGACATGGACATCGATCTGGAAAACTCCGCCGGCGTGCTGACCGTGCGCTTCGAGAACGGCACTCAGCTGATCCTCAGTCGCCAGGAGCCGATCCGTCAGCTCTGGGTGGCGGCGCGTTCCGGTGGTTTCCACTTCGACTATGACGAAGAGCAGAGCCTGTGGATCTGTGACACCAGCGAAGAGCCGCTGGGCGAGTTGCTGGCGCGGGTGACCCTGGAGCAGTCCGGTGAACAGCTCGAATTCGAAGAACTCTGATTTGTCGTGCCCTGACGCGGGCCGCACGGAAATGGTTGAGTCGCCCTGCCGCCGCCAGTGCTGCCTGAATGATCAGGATGAGTGCCTGGGTTGTGGGCGCACCCTGGCCGAGATCCTCGAATGGGGCAAGGCCGATGGTGTGCGGCGCCGGGAAATCTGCATGGCGGCGCAACAGCGCTTGCGTCCGCCGCTGCCTGGATGACCGCAGAGTCGCTTTTGTCGGCTGGCTTGTGCTAGGTTGATTCCTGACTTTTCGATCAAAACCCCGCCTTCGGGCGGGGTTTTGTCATTTTAGCCTTGAGGAGAATCAACGCAGCCATGAGCAGCACCCCAGCCATCACCATCACCCGTCTCGATATGCAACGTCTGGAGCGCCTGCTCGACACGCTGGAGGACTTCGGCCCGGCCGCGGCTGCTCTCGAAACAGAGCTGGCGCGGGCCCAGGTGGTGGGTCATGCGGAGGTGCCTGCCGGGGTGGTGACGATGAACTCGCGGGTGCATTGCCGCGAGGAGAGTAGCGGCAAGGATTACCACCTGACCCTGGTCTATCCGCAGGATGCCGGGGCCGATTGCACTGTATCGATCCTTGCGCCGGTGGGCTGTGCGCTGCTCGGCCTGTCGGTCGGCCAGCACATCGACTGGCCGGCACCTGGTGGCAAGCTGCTCAAGCTGACCCTGTTGGCGGTGGAGTATCAGCCAGAGGCGGCAGGCGAATACAGTCGCTGAGTCAGGCGCTTGGTAATCAGACTCTCGGGTCGAAGGGGCTGGCGAACGGCTTCCGTTGCTTGTCCGGAGGATTGCCGGACAGGCGCTTGAGTTGCACGTCGAGTTCCAGGTTGCGCGCCAGGGTCTGGTTGCATTCGATGGTGCGGGCGATGCCGCCACCCACAACCTTGCCATTGCCTGCCAAGGCCGGGCCGTTGCTGAGTGTAAGGAAGGCTGCCAGTAGCAGCGCCTGACGAGTGGTGATTTGCATGATCTCAGCTGCCGATGCGTAGATTGGAAAGCAGGTTGCGGGCTATCTCCGGCAGCGCCGCTTGCTCGGCGCGATGGCTGCCAGGCAGCTCGTGCAGAAGGCCGACGCCTAGACTCAGTAGTACGCAAAAGGTGATGCCGAACAGCCCCAGGCCGGCCAGGTTGCCGCTGTCGTGGTGTTGCGGAGTTGATCTGGCCATGTCGAGTCTCCTGCGCCGTATGGGTGGGTGGCGCTAGAGTCGCTCAAGGTTATTCGATTGAATAATGCGGGTTTGGCGTAGTAACTATCAGCAGAATTGATTGCTAGCTGCGCGGCATCGAACGATGCCCGCGTTTTTCAGTCAGTGAACTAGAGTGACTAAGCCACACGCCGGCAAGGAGGCCCCGCATGTCCAGCCTGCCCCTGTACTTTCCCAGTGATTTCTCTCTCGACCGTGCCCTGCTTTGTGCGCGCCTGGTCGATCAGGCCTACGGGCAATATCGTCAGTGGCTGGCTCAGCGTCAGCCGCACCGGCCCGAGGATTTCCACTGGACGCCGCCGGATATGCCGGGCTGGCGCTTTTCCGCGCCGGTGTGGAGCATTCTCAGTGAGCTGCATTTCCTCAACGAGTCCGAGCCATTCGGCTTCGCTGCAGCCAATGATCAGGGCGAAACCTACCTGGTGCTGCGTGGCACCGAGTCCGTGCACGACTGGCTGGATGACCTGGATGCCGATCAGCGCGCCTGGCCCTGGGGTGATGGCGCTGGCCCAGTACACGATGGTTTCCTCAAACTCTATGCCTCGCTGCGCGACCTGGCTCTGGCGGCCCTGGACAGCCTGCAGCCACGCGGGCCGATCTGGGTCTGCGGGCATAGCCTGGGGTGTGCGCTGAGCAGCATGGCGGTGCTCGACCTGCACGAACGCTGGCCCGACCAGCCTTTGCAGCACTACAACTTCGCCAGCCCGCGCCTTGCCTCGCCGCAGTTCGCCGTCGCCTATAACGGCCTGGGTATCCCGACCTACCGGGTGGTCAATGACAGCGACCTGGTGCCGGAGGTGCCGCCGGCGATCACCGGCGATTTCCTCTACCAGCACCTGGGGCTGGCAGTGAGCTTTACCGCCAGCTATGCCAGCGTGGCAGCCAATCACAGCCTGGAAGGCAGTTACCTGTATGCCCTGCAGCATCCGCAGGCGCCGATGAGCGACTGAGATATTGGACAGGTTCTGCGAGTTTTAGTCGCCGCCCCCGCCTCCACAGCCTCCACCATCGCCGCCGCCGTCACTACCGCCGGAGGATGAGCCGCTGTCGCCGCCGCAACCGCTGGCACAACCCGAGCCGCAACCGATATGGCTGGCGCAATAGGCATCGCCGCTGCGGTAGCTGCCAGGGTTGGCGCCGCAGTCCAGGCGATAGTGGAAGCCATCGGCGATCCCCAACTGGGCATCCAGGGCGAACAGCAGTGGCAGGCGCGTGGGGGACCGCGGATCGAGGTTCTCGCGCAGGCAGGCCAGGCGCCATGCACGGCGGATGCCCTCGCTGGCGCTGCGCTGACTGGGCATCACATCGTGCGGTACATGGTGCAGGAAGCGTCCCAGACCCTTGCGGCAGAAGGCGCGGTACTGGCGGGTATAGAGAATGAACTCGTGCCAGGCCAGATCCACCGCCTGCGAGGGCATGGCGACTAGGCGGCGGTTGGCCAGGTGGCACAGCTGGAAGTATTCGCGCAGGCCGCGCAGCACTTCGCCGGCCTGGGTTGGCGTGAGGTGCGGGTAGCGTTCCTGCAGCTTGCTACGCAGGCGGTCGGGAAAGGCAAAGCCGGCGATGAACTGCTCTCGTTGCTGGCGGCGCACCTTGCGCCACAACCAGTAACTGCTGCCAAGGGCGGCGGTGCCGAGCAGGGTGGTAATTACAGTCATCGCGGCATCCTTGTGCGTTCGACCTGGGTTTCAGGCGTTTTGCAGGGCGTTGTTCAGAGCGGCTTCCAGCTCCGCCTTGTAGCGCAGGTAATGAATGGTCTGCGCCTGGCCGTCACCGAGAATGCGCGACAGGTCCAGGTCGGTGATGTAGCAAGGGTAGCGCTCGCTGGTGCGGCGCTGGGCAAGGATATGCCGGGCCACTGCCGCGAACAGGTCCGCACCATATTCCAGTTCGGAAAACTCACGGTGGTTGCAGAACAGGGTGACATGCACGTGGGCCTGGTCGGCCGGCTCGACAATGGCTTGCACATCGTAGAACGGATGGCTCACCGACGCCTGGGGTGGTGTGCGGCGCTCCAGGTGGCGTGCGCGTTGCGGCGGCGCGGGTAGCACTTCGTAATACAACACTTCCAGGGCCGCCGGCGGTATGGGTACGTCCAGTGGCAGCAGCGCATTGCGCCGGTACAGTACCGATTGCAGGAAGCGCTGTAGCGGGGTCAGCAGGCTTTGCTCATCGCGATACGGCAGGCGCTGGCGCCACAGCGCATTGTGTTCATCGAGTACGCTGAGTTCGGCATGCTGATCGTCCAGTCGATAGAACACCTGAATGCATTCCGGCCGCCCGAGCGGCAGGATAAGTGCCAGGTCTTCGCCTTCCAGAGCGAAACGATCGACCTGTAGCGGGCTGTAATCCACCTGTTCTTCGCCGAGGTGCTCGATCAGCGCCGGCAGGTCGGCCAGGGCGCTGTGAGTGACCTGGCCGGGTTGCAGTTCGAGGACGTGATAGTGCTGCTGCACCTGCAGCAGGTAGCGGCTGTGACGGTGGCTGCCGAGGCTGGTCAGAACATCGCGGAACAACTCTTCGACACGCAGGGCGATGGCGCCGGCGCGGTTGCGGCAGAAGCAGCGTACTTGCAGCCGGGGATGGCGGCCGTTAGCCGGCAGGCTGTTGATGTGGTCGCGCAGGCAGTCGAGCAGGGCATTCGGGCCGTCATAGCGCTTGACCAGTAATTCGTTCCAGCTATTCAGGCTGACCTGGTCGAGGGTCACCACCAGATTCTCACGTACCCCCGAATAGCCCAGCGAGTCGGTACGGCCGCTGGTCATGTGCACGTTGAGCTGACTGTGGGCCTTCAGCGGGTCGATGCCAACGTTGACCAACAGCAGCACCTCAGCCGGTTCAGCGCCATGTAGCAGGGCTTCTTCGGCCACCGGCGGCAGAGGCAGGGGCAGGGTTTGTTGCAGGCTGCTGAGCAGGTTGGACAGTTCGAATTCGCTCAGGTCGCTGCTGCCCGGGTGCAGCGACAGGCGCGTACTGCTGTCTATCACGCCGTTGCGGTGGCACCAGGCGAGCAGCTCGATTAGCTCGCGGGCGCGTTTCAGTGGCGCGAAGTCCGGCCATTCCTGGCCATTCAGGCTGCCGTTGTAAAGCGCCCACTGGGTTTCTCCGCCCGCTTCGGCGCTGGCGCAATGGACCAGGGTCAGGGTGTCTTCGGCCAGATCCGGGGCAATGCCCGGGTTGATGAATTCGATCTTGCCGGCCTTGCGTTCGAAGGCCGCATACAAGCGGCGACCGAGCACGCCGAGGTCGCGGCTGTTGAGCTGGCTGCCGGTCTGCTCGCTGCGGGCGAACTGGGAGAGAAAGCGGTAGCTGTAGGTCAGCTCGTTGACTAGCGCGCGCCGTTCGGCGCTGACCTGGCGCACCTTCCACTGGCTGCGACTGTCGAGCATCGCCAGCTCGCGCTGGCTCCAGTGCCATTCATTGGTGAGACGCTCGAAAAGCACGCGCTGCCAGCTCTTGGCGCGGTTGCGCGGCGGGCTGCTGAGTTTCTTGTTGACCTTGAGGTACAGGCAGCGGCGAATCAGCTCCAGGCGCTCCAGCTCGCCACGACCGCTGAGGTACTCCTCCAGACGGCGGTACACGACGATATAGGGGTCCAGCTCATCGAGGTCGAGCTGATTGGCGAACACTGCCTGCTTGTAACGCAGACTCAGGCACTCGACGCGCGGATGCTCACTGGCATAGACCTCGGTGAGCAACAGCTTGAGCACCGATTTGTAAGGCGACTCGATACCCTTGAACAGCTGCCACATACCGGCGCCGATGAACTCGCCCGGCGGAATGCGCGCCAGGTGACCGAGGTCGAGCACGTCGTCGGCGCGGATAAAGCGCTTGCTCAGCAGGGCATGGGTGTAGGCGGCGTAGTTGGCCTCCTCGTAGACCGGCACCAGCCACCATAGCGGCGTGCGGCCGCCAAGCCAGATGGCGGTGCGGTAGAACTCGTCGAGCAACAGGTAGTGCTGGGTGGTGCCGCAGTCGTCGGATGTCAGCTGGGCATCCTCACGGTCGCCGGCGGTGAAGCGTGCCGGGTCGACCAGGAAGAAGTGTGCTTCGGCACCCAGGGTGGCGGCCCAGGCTTCAAGCAGGTCGCACTTCTTGCGCAGCTCGTGCAGGGCCTGGCTATCCAGGCTCGGCGCGTGGCAGACCCACAGGTCCATGTCGCTCTGTTCGGCCTGGGCCACGGTGCCCAGACTGCCCATCAGAAACAGACCATGAATCGGCAGCGGTGGATTGCCGCGACGTGGCTTGTAGGTGAAGGAGCGGGTCAGGCGGGTGGCTTCGGCGAGCAGCTCATCACTTGGCTCGAAGCCGCACAACCCGGCCGGGGCGCTACCGGAAACGTAACCGGGCAGCAGCGGATGGTTCACGTGCAGCAGCAGCGGCAGCAGCTTGAGCACCAGTTGCTGGCGCGTCGACAACGCTTGCATGGCCCGCGCCAGGCGACCGCTGTTGACCTTGAGGAAGCGCGCGCGCAACTGCGCCAGCACCTTGCGGTCGATGCCGTCATTGATGTCCGGGCGGATTTCCTGGGTGCGCGTCATGTACTGCTCAAGCCTGGGATTACGGCAAGCCTACCAGTCGTAGCGACGACGTGGCAGGGGACTTTCCGTTGTATCGGCAGACCTGTTGCTGGGCTGTAGGGCAAGCACCCTGGCGCAGCGGGTTTGGCTGACCCGCAGCGCGAGCCGGGTCAGGCGTGTTGCGGGATAAGGATGGTGAGCAGGGCCTGGGCGTGTTCGGCGGCATCCAGGCCGAGGCTGGTCAGATAGCCTCCGTCCGCCTGGGTGACCAGGCCTTTCTCATGCAGACGGGTGATTGCTGCCTGGCATTTGCTGGTGGCGTTGTTATGCACCTTGATGCCTTCCTGCACATTGTCCAGGTTGTACAGCGCAAGGATTTCCAGCTCGGCGATCAGTTCGGGGGTGTAGGCCATGGGGACTCCGGGTTCTTGTTATGGGGCCATTCGCAAGTGTAGCGGGTACAACTCAGTCTGCTGCTTGTTGATGCTGCCACTGGGCAAGTATCTGCTGGTAGCGGCCATTGCTTTTGATGATACGCATGCCGTGGTCGAAGCGCTGCTGCATGACTTCAGCCTGAGGGTGGTGGCGGGAAAAGCTCAGATAGAGCGTGGCATGCAGCAAGGTGGCGACCGGAGTGAATTCGCCAACCAGCTCCGGTGCCTCGCGGAATAAAGCCTGGGCGGTGCCGCGGTAGGCGACGGTGAACTCGACGCGACTGTGCTGCAGCATGAAAAAACCATTGCGGTCGCGGCGCACGGGCACCCGTAGCAGATCACGATTGTTATCGAAGGTACTGCCGTACTCGTAGCCGATGGTTACGGCAACTTGGCGTCCGGCCAGCTGTTTGAGGTCGGTGATTGGCTGTGCTTCGTCGTGGTTGGCCCAGAGCAGAATGTCATCGCTGAACAGGGCTTCCTGCGGCAGGCGGAACTCTGAGGCAATACGTGCATCCGGGGCCGTGTTGAAACAGGCAGCCAGCTGTCCGGTGCGGGTCAGTTCCATGCACCGTGCATAGGGGTAAGGCAACAGCTCAATGCGGGTGTTGGTGGCCGCGAAGGCGGCGCGCACAATATCGACCGACATGCCCTGCACCTGGCCGTCACGCAGGGCGGTGTAGGGATACCAGTCGTCTTCGGCGCCGATACGCAGTACCTCGTCCGCCATGGTCATGCCTTGCATGCACAGGCAGAGCAGGGCGCTCAGTAGGCGATGGCGAAGTCGATAAGGTGAGCAATGCAACACATATGCATTCCGACCAGAGTATGGCTGCACCATAGCAGTGTGCGTGCGGGGTGGAATAGACCGGGGTCAACAAAGATTAGGCGCGCAGGCCCTGGTTATGCTCTGTTTTGCATGGCTGTGGGGTTGGATCGTTCTTGCCCCACGCCAGCTAACGCAGAGGGGGGAGATGGCAAACAGGCTCTCAGTCTTCGTTTGGCAGATCTGGCAGCGCGCGTAGGGCTTGTTCGTACCACGCCATGTCGAAGGCGCGGTCGTCGCGCAGCATGGCGCCAATCTCGTGGGCCAGCACCAGGGCCATGAGTTGGAGAATTTCCGCACGCTCGTAGCCAACCAGGGTCAGTTTGTTGAGGGTGGCTTTGGCCGCGGGTGGGCTGTCCGCCTCCAGCTGGTTCTCGATGGCCTGGATCAGGGTTTCTTCGGCGAAGGTTTCTTCTTCGCTGTCGTCATGCTCGCTCATAGGCGGCTCCTCGGTATCAGGCGCGCAGTGTGCCATGTCTGGGGGATTCAGCGCTCCGTTACGGCTGCTGCGCCAGCCCGCCTGACCGAGGCTGGTTTGCTTGCGTCGATCAGGGGCAGGGTTTGCCGACACCCTTCAAGTCGAGTTTGAAGAACTGCAGGCGATAGCCGGCAGCCTTGGCCTGGCTGCACAGCTTGCTGTTGTAGGCGCGGTAGTCGGCAATGAACACGGGTTTGCCCTGGCTGCGTAGCAAGGAGTAGCCGGCACACTCGTTGTACTGGTAGCAGCTCTCGTTGACCGCGAAATCGAAATGGCTAGCCAGTTGTGGCAGCAGGTCGACGGCATTCTTCAAGCCGACGCTGAGGTTGCGCTTGTGTGCCTCCTTGGCCAGCCAGCGATTGAAGTCGATCTGCTGGGTCTGGGTCAGCTTGAGGCCGTTGGCATTGCTGTAGCCGTCCACGTTGTCCGGATCGACACCGTTGCAACCCTTGTTGCGCGCCATATCCAGGCGCTTGGCTAGCAACGCGCGGACGTCGCTGCGGCGAAAATCCAGCCAGCGCTCGCCGGGCCAGTCCGGCAGCGGTTTGCCCAAGGCGGCCTTGGGGTAGAGCTTGGCATCCGGGCGCCAGTCTTCCCAGGTTCCAGCGCTGAAATAACAAATGACAATGCGCCCCTGGGCCTTGAGATTGCTGATGGTCTGCTTGGACGTGTCGTACAGGTCGATGTCGTAGACATGCCGATTGGGCGTCTGCAGGGTGCCATTGAGCTGCAGGTGCCAGCTGCTGCTGGCCGGAATGGCCAGTGGTGCGGCCAGGCTGGGGGTGGCGCTGGACAGCAGCGTGACAAGGGCGAGCAGCAAGCGCATGGAGGGAACTACCTGGCTGATATGGGGTGAAAATAAGCGAATGGCTCGCGCTGCCCAAGTGCTGGGCGCCGGACGGTAGAGCGCCAGGCTCAGCCGGCGGCGAAGTCCAGCAGTGCCTGGCCGGTCAGGCGGTAGCTGATCCAGTCATCCTTGGGGCGCGCGCCGAAGGCTTCGTAGAACTCCATGGCCGGGGTGTTCCAGTCCAGCACGGCCCACTCCATGCGCCCGCAGCCCTTGGCCACGGCCAGCTGGGCCAGGTGCCGCAGCAGGGCCTTGCCGGCGCCGTGCTTGCGGTACTCGGGACTGACATACAGGTCTTCCAGGTAGATGCCGTGCTTGCCCAGCCAGGTCGAGTAGCTGAAGAAGTACACGGCGAAGCCGACGGGCACACCATCCAGCTCGCAGATCAGGCCGTGGGTGGTGCTGCCTTCGCCAAAGAGGCTGTCGCGGATACCGGCCACGTCGGTCTTCACTTCGTGCTCGGCCTTCTCGTAGATGGCCAGATCGGTAATGAAACGCAGGATCAGGGCGGCGTCGTCGATGGTAGCGGGGCGGATATGCAGGCTCATGCGAATGCTCTCGAAGTGTTCAGCCGTAGAGAAAGACCAGGATGGTCAGCGGTATGCCGACCAGGCAGAGGAAGCCAAAGGCGGCAACCCAGCTGCTGCGCGAGTTCATGGGGTCGGAGACGCGCAGCGGTAGGCGTGGATAGCGGCCCAGGGTCAACAGGCGCAGCGCCAGCCAGCCCGCGCTATAGAAGAGGTAGCTGAAGATCAGCTCCATGACGGCCTCGCCCAGGAAAAGCAGACCGCGTAGCAACAGTTCGAACATGGGAAGTCCCTTTCCCTCATCTGGCGATCAGCGCGTCGTCAGCAATGCCTTGCCACGCACCACTGCCGCACGCACCTGGTTCGGCGCGGTACCACCGATATGGTCGCGGGCGTTGACCGAGCCTTCCAGGGTCAGCACGGCGAACACGTCGTCGGTGATCTGCTCGCTGAACTGGCGCAGTTCGGCCAGGCTCATTTCAGCCAGGTCCTTGCCGCTGTCGACGCCGTACTTCACCGCGTGGCCGACGATCTCGTGGCAGTCGCGGAACGGCAGGCCCTTGCGCACCAGGTAGTCGGCCAGGTCGGTGGCGGTAGAGAAGCCGCGGCGGGCCGCTTCGCGCATGATTTCGCGCTTGGGCTTGATCGCCGGCACCATGTCGGCGAAGGCTCGCAGCGAGTCGCGCAGGGTGTCGGCGGCGTCGAACAGCGGTTCCTTGTCCTCCTGGTTGTCCTTGTTGTAGGCCAGCGGCTGGCCTTTCATCAGGGTCAGCAGGCCGGTCAGAGCGCCGAACACCCGACCGGTCTTGCCGCGTACCAGCTCCGGCACGTCCGGGTTCTTCTTCTGCGGCATGATCGAGGAGCCGGTGCAGAAGCGGTCGGGCAGGTCGATGAACTGGAACTGCGCGGACGTCCACAGCACCAGTTCTTCGGAGAAGCGCGACAGGTGCATCATCGCCAGGGATGCGGCGGCGCAGAATTCGATGGCGAAGTCGCGGTCCGACACGCCGTCCAGCGAGTTGCCGCCAACGGCGTCGAAACCGAGCAGTTCGGCGGTGATCTCGCGGGCAATCGGGTAGGTGGTGCCGGCCAGCGCGGCCGAGCCCAGCGGCATGCGGTTGACCCGCTTGCGGCAGTCGACCAGGCGCTCGTAATCGCGGCTAAGCATCTCGAACCAGGCCAGCAGATGATGGCCGAAGGTCACCGGCTGAGCGGTTTGCAGGTGGGTGAAGCCGGGCATGATGGTGTCGGCTTCTGCTTCGGCCAGGCCGAGCAGACCCTGCTGCAGGCGCGTGACCTCGGCGAGGATCAGGTCGATCTCGTCGCGCAGCCACAGGCGGATGTCGGTGGCCACTTGGTCGTTGCGCGAGCGGCCGGTGTGCAGCTTCTTGCCGGTGACGCCGATGCGGTCGGTCAGGCGCGCCTCGATATTCATGTGCACGTCTTCCAGGTCGACGCGCCAGTCGAACTGGCCGGCTTCGATCTCGGCCTGGATCTGCTTGAGGCCGGCCTCGATGGCGTCGCGCTCTGCGTCTGTCAGCACGCCGACCTTGGCCAGCATGGTCGCGTGGGCGATGGAGCCCATGATGTCGTGGCGATACAGGCGCTTGTCGAACTCGACGGAGGCGGTGAAGCGGGCGACGAAGGCATCGACCGGCTCGCTGAAGCGGCCGCCCCAGGACTGGTTGGTTTTCTCGGTGCTCA
>CAZFKQ010000007.1:0-238660 GCA_964518735.1 uncultured Pseudomonas sp. | reverse complement strand
GCAGGGCGTGGACGAGCTGATGCTGATCGGCGGTGCGCAGCTCTACGAGCAGGGCTTGGCCCAGGCCGAGTGTCTGTACCTGACCCGCGTGGCGCTGCAGCCGGATGGTGATGCCTGGTTCCCGGCTTTCTCCGAGGGGGAATGGCTGTGCGCCGAATGTGAAGAGCATGCAGGTGGTGAAGATACCCCTGCCTATCGCTTTGAAACCTGGCGCCGCAGCTGAACGCCATTGCCTGAGGGGAGCACCTGCGTGTTGACGACTCTGGAAAAGATCCGGCTGGCCTACTGGAAGCTGCGGGTGCGCTGGCATCTGCAGCGCAATGATGTGCACGGGGCATTGGCGCGCGCCTGGCTGTATACCTCTGCCACACAGCTCGGCGGGGACTATTACGAATTTGGCGTGTATCGCGGTAGCAGCCTTGCCAGCTCGTGGCTGGCCTTTCGTCACTCTCGCCGTCTCTCGGGGCGTGCCGACCTGCCCTTCGCGCAGGTCGGCGGAGTTGCCGACTACATGGCCAGTCACCCGGTTTTTCACGGCTTCGACACCTTCGCCGGCATGCCTGATAACCGCGAGGGGCAGGACAGTCTCGCCGCCGGTACCTACTTCGCCCCCATCGAACTGGCGACTGCGCGTTGCCGTGCCGTGGGGCTCGAAGCGCCCGATCTGCGCCTGATCAAGGGGTTGTTCGCTGACAACGCAGCTGCCATCGGTGAGCGCCCGGCTGCAATTGTCCACCTGGATTGCGATCTCTATGCTTCATCGCGAGACGCGCTGAACCTGATTCGCCCGCGCCTGGCTCAGGGCACGGTGCTGCTGTGCGACGACTATGACCTGTTCCAGGCCGACAACACGAAAGGCCAGCGCCGTGCCCTGCGCGAGTTTAGTGAAGCCA
The DNA here is from genome assembly GCA_964518735.1 of uncultured Pseudomonas sp. Taxonomy (GTDB): domain Bacteria; phylum Pseudomonadota; class Gammaproteobacteria; order Pseudomonadales; family Pseudomonadaceae; genus Aquipseudomonas. The sequence continues at coordinate 237,767 of CAZFKQ010000007.1, read as the reverse complement.
CCGGTATCACGTTAGAGACTTGGTTCGCCTATGGCGCGGCCTCTCGCGCCTTCCTCTGCCACCTGCCTGTCGAATCACCGGTAGAGCCAGCATGAGTGATGCGCAACAGCCGACGGGGGGAGCGGACAGCGTGGCGGCACTCTTCGTCCGCCACCCGCTCTGGGAGGATGCCCTGGCGCTGCTGTTCGGCACTGCCATGGTTGCCCTTGGCATCGCCTTCTACAGCCATGCCGGACTGCTGACTGGCGGCACGGTAGGTCTGGCCTTTCTGCTCAAGTACCTCGCCGGCTGGCCGTTCGGGCTGGTGTTCTTCCTGCTCAACCTGCCGTTCTACGCACTTGCGCTATGGCGCATGGGCTGGCAGTTCACCCTGCGCACCGCCTGCGCCGTGGCGCTGGTGTCGCTACTCGCCGAGCTGACCCCGCGCTGGGTGATGTTTGCCGAGCTGAACCAGCTTTATGCGGCAGTGTTCGGCGGTTTCGCCATGGGCCTGGGCCTGCTTATGCTGTTCCGCCACCGCGCCAGCCTGGGAGGGGTAAACATCCTTGCGCTGTTCCTCCAGGAGCGTTTCGGCCTGCGCGCCGGTGCGGTGCAGATGGGCGTCGATGCGGCCATCGTGCTGGCTTCGATCTTCGTCGTGGCGCCGGACAAGGTCGCTCTGTCGGTACTCGGTGCGGTGGCGCTGAACATGGTGCTGGCGATCAACCACCGCGCTGATCGTTATATGGGCGTGAGCTGAGCAACCCGCAGCTCATGCACTCCCCGAACGCTTTTGTAGGAGCCAGCTTGCTGGCGATCCGTGAGCGTCGTTGTGGCTGATGATCGCCAGCAAGCTGGTTCCTGCAGGGGTCTGCAAAGAAAAAGCCCGGCGCTGGGGCCGGGCTTTTTCATGCTGCCGAATGCCGCTTACGGCATCAGTTTGTCCAGCATGGCCTTGTCGCGTACCGCGCCTTTGTCGGCGCTGGTGGCGAGCAGGGCGTAGGCTTTCAGTGCGGTAGTGACCTTGCGCGGACGGCTTTCCACCGGCTTCCAGCCTTTTTTGTCCTGCTCATGGCGGCGATGGGCAATTTCCTCGTCGCTGACCAGCAGGTTGATGCTGCGGTTGGGGATATCGATCAGCACCTTGTCGCCATCGCGCACCAGGCCGATGGCGCCGCCGGCAGCGGCCTCCGGCGAGGCGTGGCCGATGGACAGGCCCGAGGTACCGCCGGAGAAGCGGCCGTCGGTGAGCAGGGCGCAGGCTTTGCCCAGGCCCTTGGACTTCAGGTAGGAGGTCGGATAGAGCATTTCCTGCATGCCTGGACCGCCTTTCGGGCCTTCGTAACGAATGATGACGATATCGCCTTCCTTCACTTCGTCATTGAGGATGCCGCGCACGGCGCTGTCCTGGCTTTCGAAGATCTTCGCGCTGCCTTCGAACACATGGATGGACTCATCCACGCCGGCGGTTTTTACCACGCAGCCGTCGAGGGCGATGTTGCCGTACAGCACGGCCAGACCGCCTTCTTTCGAGTAAGCATGCTCGACGCTGCGGATGCAGCCGTTTTCACGGTCGTCATCCACCGTATCCCAGCGGGTGCTTTGGCTGAACGCGGTCTGGGTCGGGATGCCGGCCGGGCCTGCGCGGAAGAAGGTGTGTACGGCTTCATCGTCGGTCTGGGTGATGTCCCATTTGGCGATGGCCTCGGCCATAGTCTTGCTGTGCACGGTCGGCAGGTCGGTGTGCAGCAGGCCGCCACGGGCCAGCGAACCGAGGATGCTGATGACGCCGCCGGCGCGGTGCACGTCTTCCATGTGGTACTTCTGGATATTCGGCGCGACCTTGCACAGTTGAGGTACCTGGCGCGAAAGACGATCGATGTCGCGCAGGTCGAAATCGATTTCGGCTTCCTGGGCGGCGGCCAGCAGGTGGAGGATGGTGTTGGTCGAGCCGCCCATGGCGATGTCGAGCATCATGGCGTTTTCGAACGCCTTGAAGTTGGCAATATTGCGCGGCAGTACCGAGTCGTCGCCTTCGCCGTAGTGGCGTTTGCACAGCTCGACAATGGTGCGGCCGGCCTGCAGGAACAGCTGCTCGCGGTCACTGTGGGTGGCCAGGGTCGAACCGTTGCCCGGCAGGGACAGGCCCAGGGCCTCGGTCAGGCAGTTCATCGAGTTGGCGGTGAACATGCCGGAGCAGCTGCCGCAGGTCGGGCAAGCGCTGCGCTCGTATTCGGCAACCTTCTCATCCGAGGCGGTGCTGTCGGCGGCGATGACCATGGCGTCGACCAGATCCAGGCCGTGGCTGGCCAGCTTGGTCTTGCCGGCTTCCATCGGCCCGCCGGAAACGAAGATTACCGGGATGTTCAGGCGCAGGGCGGCCATCAGCATGCCGGGGGTGATCTTGTCGCAGTTGCTGATGCAGACAATGGCGTCGGCGCAGTGGGCGTTGACCATGTACTCCACGGAGTCGGCGATGATCTCGCGGCTCGGCAGTGAATAGAGCATGCCGTCATGACCCATGGCGATGCCGTCATCCACCGCAATGGTATTGAATTCCTTGGCCACGCCGCCGGCCTTTTCGATCTCGCGGGCGACCAACTGGCCCATATCCTTGAGGTGCACGTGGCCGGGCACGAACTGGGTAAAGGAGTTGGCGACGGCGATGATTGGCTTTTTGAAGTCTTCATCCTTCATCCCGGTGGCGCGCCACAGGGCGCGGGCGCCGGCCATGTTGCGGCCGTGGGTGGAGGTCTTCGAGCGGTAATCGGGCATTGCGGCGTTCCTGCAGGCTATTCAGGTGATGGTCATAGGGTGAGCGCGGAAGGCGCTGCAGGCAAACGGTAAATCACCGCTGCGTGCGCACATGGCGTTGGCGCCGCGGGATCACCGCGGGCCCGGCCGGGGCTCACTGGCCCGCCTGAGGGTGTGGCAGGGGAATGCCGATTCTAATCTCTGCGGCGGACAACACGAAAGGCCGCAGGCTGAATGGTCGTCCGGGTGGCGATTTGCCGGGGCAGTGCGCAACACGCTGGCGGCGCCTGGATTAGACTGCGCGCCTGCACCATCTCGCCTGCAAGGATGACCGGCATGAGCGCTTCAACCCCCCGTTCCCTTTCCTTCTACTTGGCCATCGGCCTTTGCCAGGGGCTGCTGCTCTGGTGGGGCCTGAGCCTGGCTGACTCGGCGCGCTGGCTTGCCAGCCTGGCCTGCGCGCTGATCACCCTGGGGCTGGTCGGTGGCTTGGGCCTGCAGCTGCTCGGTGGCCAGGGGCGGGATCACCGCGCCGTGGCCCTGCTGGTCGGCTTGTCCGTGCTGATGGCGATTATCAGTGGCTGGCTGTACTGGCAGGCCAGGCTACTTGAGGAAAAGGGCTCCGGCGACCACCAGTTACTGCTCAGCTGGAGTGTTGGTGCGCAGGTGTTGGGCTATATCGCCATCGCCTTCATTCTCAGCTGGCCGACCCGCGAGCAGGGGCGCCTGCGCTACGAAGATCTGTTCCGTCATGCCTGGAACAATGTGTTCATCCTGCTCCTGGCGCAGTTTCTAGTCGGGCTCTTCTGCCTGTTGCTGATTCTCTGGGCGGGCCTGTTCGCCATGCTCGGCATCGACCTGTTCGGTGAGCTGTTTACCTCCACGGGCTTCATGACCATTAGCTCGCTGCTGGTGTTTGCCGTCGGTGTGCGCATGGGCTGTGAAAGCGAGCGGGTGATCGGCCTGCTGCGCGGCATCCTGCTGAGCCTGTGTCGCTTTCTGTTACCGCTGAGTGCGCTGATCGGCGTGCTGTTTACCCTGGCTCTGCCGTTTACCGGCTTGCAGGCGATCTGGGAGACCGGGCATTCGACGGCCATCCTGCTGTGCCTGATTTTCACCAACCTGCTGTTCATCAATGGGGTGTTCCAGGATGGCAGCGAGACGCGCGGCTATCCGCGTGTCCTGCGTCGTCTGGTGGAGGCCAGTGTGCTGTGCATGGTGGTGCTGGCGGTACTGGCCGGGTATTCGACCTACCTGCGCATCGCCCAGTACGGTATTACGCCGCAGCGCTTCTACGCTGCTCTGCTGGTGCTGGTGGCGTTGCTGCATGGACTGGCCCTGCTGTGGGCGTTGCGGCCGCATCAGCGCTTCTGGCTGGGCAGCTTGCGCCGTAGCAATCCACCGCTGGCGCTGCTGGTCTGCGTGTTGCTTGTGCTGGCGCACAGCCCCTGGCTGAATGCGTTGGAGGTCAGTGCGCGTAGCCAGGTGCAGCGGCTGCTGGCAGGCAAGGTGAGTGCGCACGATTTCGCCGTGGCCTATTTGCGCCATGAGCTGGGGAGGCCTGGGGTGCAACAGTTCGAGGAGCTGAAGGCGCGCCTGCAGGCTGGCGAGTTGCTCGAGGCATCCGCGCGGACGACGTTGTTGGCTCGCATGGATGAACTCGTCGCGCCAGGCGCTTATGGCCTGGTAGCTGACGATCCAGAGGCCATGCCGGCAGGTACGCTGGACTGGATCGGCCCGGCCGAGGATGAGGCGCAGCGGGTGGTGGATGCGCAGATGCTAAAGGATGAATGCGACCATGCCGGTTGCCTGCTGTGGGCCGTGGACATGGATGCTGATGGGCGCAATGAGGTGTTGCTGCTACCGACCAAGCACTATGGCAGCGAGCTGTTTTTCTTCGCCCGCAACGAACATGACGAGTGGCGGGTTGCAGGTCGCTTCGCACAGGCCTATTCCAGCGAAGACCTGATCGAGGCGGCGCGCCAAGGCAGCGTGACGCTGGTCAAACCGCGCTACCAGAGCCTGCAGATCGGCGGAGCGCTCTACGTGCCGCTGTCGCCGGATGAGCAATGAGCCAGACCGGCGCCTCGCGAGGCGCCGGCAGGTGCTTAGTTGTTGGGCAGCAGGCGGCAGGTCAGGCTCTTGATGTAGCGGGTCTCGGCGATGGCTGGGTGTACCGGATGATCCGGGCCCTGGCTGCCGCGTTCGAGTAGCTGGATATTGCGATCCAGGTGGCGGGCGCTGGTCAGCAGGATGTTCTGCAGATGGTCCTCTTCCAGGTGCATGGAGCAGCTGGCGCTGACCAGGATGCCGTCCTTGCCGAGCAGGCGCATGGCGGTTTCGTTGAGGCGGCGGTAGGCGGCCTCGCCATTCTTGATGTCCTTCTTGCGCTTGATGAAGGCCGGCGGGTCGCAGACCACCACGTCGAAGCGTTCTTCGGCGGCTTTCAGTTCCTTGAGCGCCTCGAATACATCACCTTCAACACAGGTGAGCTTATCGGCTACGCCGTTCAGCGCGGCATTGCGCTCGACGCCATCGAGGGCAAAGGCCGAGGCGTCCACGCAGAACACCTCGCTGGCTCCGAACGCCGCGGCCTGCACGCCCCAGCCACCGATGTAGCTGAACAGGTCGAGCACGCGCTTGCCCTTGACGTAGGGCGCCAGGCGCGCGCGGTTCATGCGGTGGTCGTAGAACCAGCCGGTCTTCTGCCCGGCGATCACCGGGGCTTCGAACTTCACGCCATTCTCTTCCAGGGCAACCCACTCCGGCACCTGGCCGAACACGGCGTCGACGTAGCGCGGCAGGCCTTCGGCATCGCGTGCTTTGGAGTCGTTCTTGAACAGAATGCCGCGCGGCTTGAGGACCTGTACCAGGGCTTCGATCAGGTCATGCTTGTGGTGCTCCATGGTGGCGGAAGCCAGCTGCACCACCAGGTAGTCACCGAAACGGTCGACCACCAGGCCCGGCAGCAGGTCGGAGTCGCCGTACACCAGGCGGTAGAAGGGCTGGTCGAACAGGCGATCGCGCAGCGACAGACAGACGTTGAGGCGGTGCACCAGCAGCGACTTGTCGAGGATGTGCTTGACGTCGCGTGACAGCAGGCGGGCGCAGATCAGGTTGTTCGGGCTCATCGCCACGATGCCCAGGGCCTTGCCGCCGGCGGCTTCGAGGATGGCCTGATCACCGGCCTGGAAGCCGGTCAGCGGAGTGGCGGCGACGTCGATTTCGTTGCTGTAGACCCACAGATGGCCGGCGCGCAGGCGGCGATCGGCATTGGCTTTGAGGCGCAGGCTGGGCAGGGACATCGGGGCTACTCCGCGAAAAAGAGCGGAATTATAGCCGCAGAGGACTCTCGGCGGCTGCAACCATGAAAAAGTGCAGACGAGCTACCACCGGTCGGCGCCCGACTGGGCAAAAGCCATTGGCGTCAGCTGTTTGCAGAGCGGCAGCAAAACTCATACAAAAGTTGGCTGCCGAGTCGGGATAGCTTTGGCTAAACTGTGGCGACCTTCTCATCTCAGTTGCCGCGCTCATGGCCCATGACCTCTCAGCCGAACAGATCCAGCAAGTCCTACAGGGCATCAGCGTACCGCCGCAACCGCAAATCATGGTCGACCTGCAGATGGAGCAGGTCATGCCCAACCCGGATTTGCGCACTATTGCCAAGCTGATCAGCCAGGATCCGGGTTTGTCCGGCTCGTTGCTGAAAATCGTCAACTCACCCTTCTTCGGCCTGGCCAATCGCATCGCTTCGATTCAGCAGGCGGTCAACCTGCTCGGCTGCAACTCGGTGATCAACCTGATCAACGCGCAATCGATCAAGGGCGAGATGAGTGATGAAACCATCGTCACCCTCAACCGCTTCTGGGACACCGCCCAGGATGTGGCCATGACCTGCCTGACTCTGGCCAAACGCATCGGCTACCAGGCGCCGGACGAGGCCTACACTCTCGGTCTGTTCCACAATTGCGGCATCCCGTTGATGCTCAAGCGTTTTCCGGATTACATGACGGTGCTGGAAGAGGCGTACTTCAGTGCCGGCAACGAGCGGCGCGTGGTAGATACCGAGAACCGTCTGCTCAATACCAATCATGCAGTGGTTGGTTATTTCACCGCCAAGTCGTGGAACCTGCCGCTGCACCTGTGCGAAGCGATTGCCAACCACCACAATGTGCTGTCGTTCTTCGAAGACGACACGGGCCGTGATGCCAAGCTGAAGACGCTGATGGCCATCCTGAAAATGGCTGAACACATCTGCGCCAGCTACCGGGTGCTGGGTAATCAGAGCGAAGATCATGAGTGGAACAGCATCCAGTCGCAGGTGCTGGAGTATGTCGGCCTGACCGAATACGACTTCCAGACCCTCAAGGAAACCATTCACGACCTGGGCGCAGGCTGAGTCGGTTCGTTCGTCGGCGGCTTCCTGCTAAGGTGGCCACCTCTTTTTGCCCTATCCGTCGTTCGTCATGCCTGAACTGCCAGAAGTCGAAACCACCCGCCGCGGTATCGCGCCGTTTCTTGAAGGTCAGCGCGTCAGCCGCGTGGTCGTGCGCGAGCGACGGCTGCGCTGGCCGATCCCCGAAGACCTCGATGTGCGTCTGTCCGGCCAGCGTATCGAGTGCGTCGAGCGGCGCGCCAAGTACCTGCTGATCCAGGCCGAGAGCGGTACCTTGATCAGCCACCTGGGCATGTCCGGTAGCCTGCGTCTGGTGCCGGTGGGCACGCCAGCGGCCAAGCACGAGCATGTCGACATCGAACTGGAGTCAGGCCTGGCGCTGCGCTACACCGATCCACGGCGCTTCGGGTCGCTGCTCTGGAGCAGTGATCCGCTCAACCACGAACTGCTACGCAAGCTGGGGCCGGAACCGCTGACCGGGCTGTTCGATGGCGAGCGTCTGTACCAGCTGTCGCGAGGCCGTTCGATGGCAGTCAAACCATTCATCATGGATAACGCGGTCGTGGTGGGGGTCGGTAATATCTACGCTTCCGAGGCGCTGTTCGCTGCCGGTATCGACCCGCGGCGCGAGGCCGGAACAATTTCCCGGGCGCGCTACGTGACGCTGGCCGAGGAGATCAAACGCATCCTCGCCCACGCCATCGAACGTGGCGGCACCACCCTGCGCGACTTTGTTGGCGGTGATGGTCAGCCTGGTTATTTCCAGCAGGAGTTGTTCGTCTACGGCCGCGGCGGCGAATTCTGCAAGCAGTGCGGTAGCACCCTGCGCGAAGTGAAGCTGGGTCAGCGGGCCAGTGTCTATTGCCCGAAATGCCAGCGCTAGATCGCGCCTGCGTCACCTGGCGCCAGCGCCATAATCAAAATAAGAACAAGCAGTAGGAAAGATGATGGACGGCAATTATCTGCCGGCCAATCCGTTCGCGGAGTGGCTGGGGCGTAGCGTGTTGAAGCTGATGGGCTGGCGTATCGAAGGGCAGATGCCGGCGCTGGACAAGTTCGTGGTCATCGGTGCCCATCACACCTCGAACTGGGATTTCGTGATCTTCATCGCCGTGAAATTCGTCCTGCGCCTGAATGCGCGCTGGTTCGGCAAGCACAGCATCTTTATCTGGCCATTCACTGGCCTGCTGAAAGCCTGGGGTGGCATCCCGATCCTCCGTCATCTGCGCCTGAACGTGGTCGAGCAGGCCGTTCAGGGCTTTCGTGACCACCGCGAGTTCATCCTGGTGCTGTCGCCCGAAGGCACGCGCAAGAAAGTGCAGCGCTGGCGTATGGGCTTCTACCATATCGCTTGTGGAGCCGGCGTGCCGATTGTTCCCGGTGCGCTGGACTATCGTAATCGGCGGGTGGTGATCGGCGCGCCGTTTCAGCCGACCGGCGATGCCGAAGCGGATATCAGGGCCTTGCTGGCGTTTTTCCGTCCCTACGAGCCGAAAAAGCCGGAGTACGCATTCCACGGCGATTGACGGCGTTCACGCTGACATTTGCGCAAGCGCTGTTATAGTTACCAGCATCGTTCTGCATAACTACATAATGAAGGACCGCAATCATGACTCTGTTTCGCACCTGTGCCGCGTTGTTGGCTCTGACCACTGGCCTGCTGGCGCTGCCGGCCCAGGCGGAAGTGGTCCAGCAGAATACCAGCGGCGACCCGACCTACACTCTCGAAGCACCGCCTGCTTACGCCATGGCCGGTGACCTGCTGGTTGCTCGTCCGCTGCTGATCGGCGCTACCGTGATCGGGGCCGGTCTGTTCCTGGTCAGCCTGCCGTTCACCGCCGCGGGTGGCAATATCGGTGAAGCCGGTAAAGCGCTGGTGGTTGAGCCGGGCATGGCCGCTTTCGTACGTTGCCTGGGCTGCACCGAGAGCGGCTACAAGAAGGACTGATCCTTCTTCGCTGCAGAAAAAAGCCGGTCGAATGACCGGCTTTTTTGTGTCTGCACGATCACTCCCACAACTGTGCCTGGCCGATGCCACGGGGGTCGCTGGCCGCTTCGATCTTGCCGTCAGTCTTGTGCCAGAGCAGCACTTGCTGGTTGCCGTAGCGGCGCTCCAGCTTCTTCAGCTGATAGCCGCGCATTTCCAGGGTGCGGATCTGGCTGGCGCTGAAGGTATCCGGCTCGTGCTCGATGACATCCGGCTGGAACTGGTGGTGGTAGCGCGGCGTACTCGGCCATTGCTGGATTGGTTTGCCGTCGAGGTAGTCGAGGATGGCCAGCAACAGCATGCTGGGAATACGGCTGCCACCTGGCGTACCAAAGGCCGCCAGCTCGTCGGCGCTTTCGATAAAGGTTGGCGTCATGCTCGACAGTGGCCGCTTGCCGGCGGCCACTGCATTGGCCTGGCTGCCGCTCAGACCGTAGGTGTTGCTACCTTGTGGATCGGCAGCAAAGTCGTCCATTTCGTTGTTGAGCAGGATGCCGGTGCCGGGCACGGTAAAGGCCGCGCCGAAGGGCAGGTTGATCGAGAGCGTGGCGGCCACTGCGTTGCCATCGCGGTCCAGTACGTTGAAGTGGGTGGTGTGGTCACCTTCACGCCAGCGCGGTGCCGCTGGCAGGCTAGCACTGGGCGTGGCGTTGCGCAGGTCGATGCCCTTGGCCAGGCCATGCAGGTAGGCGGGAGCCAGCAGCTGGGGCAGGGGGTTGGACACGAAGTCGGGATCGCCGAGCTGGCCGCGGTCACGATAGGCGCGGCGCAATACCTCGACCACGTAATGGCTGCGCTGTATCTCGCCAGCCTTGCGCCAGGGCAGCTGCTGCAGCATGACCAGGCTTTGCGCCAGGGCCACGCCACCGGCTGAGGGGGGCGGTGCGCTGATTAGCTCGCGACCGTCAGCCAGCGGGTAGCGCAGTGGCTGGCGTTCGACGACCCGGTACTTGGCCAGGTCGCGAACACTCCAGATGCCGCCCGCCGCGCGGACTGCAGTAACCATTTTCTGCGCAGTTTCCCCCCCATAGAAGCCGGCGTGACCATCGCGGGCCAGACGTTCCAGAGTGCGTACCAGATCCGCCTGGCGCAGCAGACCGAACTCGGCGGGGATGCGTCCCTGCTCAAGGAAAATCCGTGAACTTTCTGCATCGGCCAGCAGGGCTGGTAGGCGCCACTCGGCGCGTTCGCGATAGATCCGGTCAATGCCGACACCGTCGCGCGCCAGGCGGATGGCCGGTGCCAGCGAGTCACGCAGTGGCAACTTGCCGTAGCGCTCTGCCAGTACCACCAATGCTGCTGGCAGACCGGGAATGGCGGCAGCCAGTGCGCCATTCAGTGACAGTTCGCGCTGCACCTGGCCGTCGCGCCGGTAGAGGTCGGGGTGGGCGGCCAATGGGGCGCGTTCGCGGGCATCAAGGAAACGATAGGTCGGCTGCTCCCCGGCCTGGCGCAGGAGGAAGAATCCGCCACCGCCAAGGCCCGAACCATAGGGCTCGACCACTGCCAGCGCGGCACTCACAGCCACGGCGGCATCGAAGGCATTACCGCCGAGGGCCAGGGTTTCCAGGCCGGCGACCGTAGCGGCCGGGTGCGCAGTGGCCACGGCGGCCTGTTGCGGTGCAGTGGCGGCTTGAGTGCCTAGTGCACAGATCAGCAGCAGGCCAGCCAGCAGGCGGATCGGCAAAGTCATGGCAGGGAAGTCTTGAGTGGGGTTGCAATCTGCCCGCATCCCGCGGGCCCTAGGTCACTCAGTATGGACGCTCAAGCCGGTATCAGGCTTTGCCCGTGATGATCAGGTACTTCTGCATCAGTTCATCCTTGCTTTCGACATGCGCTTCGTCGAGGGGGATGCAGTCCACCGGGCAGACCTGTTGGCATTGCGGTTCATCGTAGTGACCAACGCACTCGGTACACAGGTTGGGGTCGATCACGTAGATCTCCTCACCTTGGGAGATCGCCGCGTTGGGGCACTCGGGTTCACAGACGTCGCAGTTGATGCAGTCGTCGGTAATTTTCAGGGACATGGCGCAACTCCTGCCGGACTTTTATTGGCGGCATTTACAGGCATATGAAGCGAATTGTGCCGGATTGTCGGGGCAGGCGCCATGCACGGCTGTGGCCGTGCATGGCGTGGTGGGTTCTAGCGCTTGAAGCGTTCAGTCAGTGCAGCGGCCACGGCGGGATGGACGAATTTGCTGATATCGCCACCCAGTGCAGCAATCTCCCGCACCAGGGTCGAGGAGATGAAGGAGTACTTTTCCGAGGGCGTGAGGAACAGGCTTTCCACGTCCGGCGCCAGCTGGCGGTTCATGTTGGCCAGCTGGAACTCGTACTCGAAGTCCGATACGGCGCGCAGGCCTCGCAGGAACACATTGGCGCCCTGCTCCTTGGCGAAGTGCGCGAGCAGGGTGGAAAACCCTACTACCTCGACATTCGGCAGGTGACTGGTGACTTCGCGGGCCAACTCGACCCGTTGCTCCAAGGTGAATAGAGGGTTTTTCTTCGGACTGGCGGCTACCGCGATGATCACGCTGTCGAACAGGCGTGCGGCACGCTCGACCAAATCGCCGTGGCCCTTGGTGATGGGGTCGAAGGTGCCCGGGTACAACACTCGATTCATCGCAACGTCCTGTTCGGAGCGGTAAGAGTCGCGGATGGTAGCGCAGCAAATCGTCAGGGCCAAGCCAGCGGGATTAGCCGGGGAGGCGGCGGCCTTGCCACAGATGCGGGGCGAATGCCGACAACAGGCTGTCCAGAGCCATCCAGTCGGCAAGCAGCGCGTGGTGCACGGCGTTCGTCAACACGGCGCCGAGCAGGTCGAACAGCGCATCAGCATTTGCAGGTTAGGTTCATTCGGCGTCAAACCGTGCGGGCTGTTGGGCGGCTCGCCGCCCTGCACATCGTCAGCGGCTGGGCGGCAAGCAGCTTGTTCATGGGCACGCCCTCAAGCCTTGAGGCGCTCGGCCAGCAACGTGGCGAGCTTGGCGGTGAGGCCGTAGATCGACAGCTGCGGGTTGGCACCGATGCTGGTGGGGAACAGTGAGCCGTCGTGGATCGACAGGTTCTCCAGCTGGTGATGCCGGCCGAGGCTGTCGGTGACCGCCATGCGCGGGTCTTCACCCATGGCGCAGCCACCCATGACGTGGGCGCTACCCAGGCGGGTGCGGAACAGGGCCAGGTCGAGGCGGTCGATCAGGGCCTTGGCTTCGTCCAGGCTATTCACGTAGTCGGCGTCGGCGTGCAGCGGCAGCACGGCCTTGGCGCCGGCGGCGAACTGGATCTCGGCCATGCTGTGGAAGGCCCGGCGAATGCCGTCCCAGGTGTAGTCGGTCATGCGGTAGTCGAGCACCGGTGTGCCGTCGCCGCGCAGCTCCACGGTGCCTTCGGCGCTGTCCGGGTGAAAACCGTCGCGCATCAGTGCCAGCATCACGTTGGTGTGCGGCAGCTGCTCCATGCGCAGGGCGTTGTCGACACCGAAGCGGCCGAGCATGGTGGCGGTAATCGCCGGTTGCAGCGGCGGTACTTCGAGCTTGTAGGACATCTGCCCGGTGGCGCCGTCGGTCCACTGGAAATGGTCGGAGTACACCGACTGCGGGGCACCGTAGAAGGGGTTGATAACCTGTTCGAACTGCGCCGCGGAGAAGTTTACCACGTGCAGGAAGGTGCGCTTGCCCGCGCGCTCATGCGGGTCCGGTGCCTGTGAGCGCAGCAGCAGGGCCGGGGTGTTGATGCCGCCGCCGGCCAGTACATAGTGGCGCGCCTTGACCATGATGCGGCGGCCGTTGGGCGCCACGCTGCGCGCGTCCATCCCTAAACACTCCAGGCCGGCGACACGCTCGCCGTCAAACAGCAGGCGCTCGGCGCGGGCCAGGTACAGCAGGCTGCCGCCCTTCTCCAGGGTGGCGGGAATGGTGGTGATCAGCATCGACTGCTTGGCGTTGACCGGGCAGCCCATGCCGCAATAGCCGAGGTTCCAGCAGCCGCGCACATTGCGCGGGATGATCTTCCAGGCATAACCGAGCTTTTCGCAACCGGCGCTGATCACCGCGTTGTTGGCATTCGGCGGCATGGCCCAGGGCGCGACGCCCAGGCGCTGCTCCATCTGCGCGAACCAGGGTGCCATCTCTTCGGCGCTATGGCCCTTGACGTTGTGCGCCTCGGCCCAGTGCTGCAGGGTTGGCTCCGGGGTGCGGAAGCTGGAGGTCCAGTTGACCAGGGTGGTGCCGCCCACCGCGCGGCCCTGCATGATGGTGATGGCGCCGTCCTTGCTCATGCGGCCGATGCCTTCCTGGTACAGCTGCGGATAGGCGTCGGCCTCCTGCATCTTGAAGTCGCTGCTGGTTTTCAGCGGGCCTTCCTCGATCAGCAGCACCTTGAGCCCGGCGGCACTGAGGATTTCGGCGGTGGTGCCGCCGCCCGCGCCGCTGCCGACGATGGCTACGTCGGCTTCCAGGAACAGGTCTTTATCCAGGCGTGAGCCGTCGTAGGTGGTCCAGCCCTTGGCCAGGCCTTCACGGAAGATGTCAGGTACGGGCATGTCGATTCTCTTCTTATTAGGGCGTGCGCTGGCTTACAGGGCGTACGGCGGCGGGCCGGGGTAGCCGCAATGGCCCCAGGACTCGGCGCGCGAGTACCAGGCCATCTGCACCAGTTGCAGCAGCGAGGAGTGGCCCATGCGCAGCAGATCCAGCGAGCTGTTCTGCCAGCGACCGAGGAAGTGGCGAATATCGGCGGCGCTGGCATTTTCCCAGCTGCCCCAGATTCCGGTCAGCGGACCGCGGGTCACCGCCATGGCCTGTACGTCGAATAGCTGCACGGTCAGTTTGAGCAGCTCCGGCGACAGATAGCTGAGGCTCAGGTCGATGCTGCGCAAGGTGCCTTCGATGACGGCCGGCATGCTGTCAGCCGGCACCGCACCCTCCAGCACCACCGGTATCAGGGCGCGCAGGAACGGCATGTCGCTCGCGCGCAGTACCTGAAAGCCGCTGGCTGGCACACTGGCCGAGCAGCCGCTGAGGCTCGCACCGACGCCAGCCGTGGCGAGGAAAGCCGTGCCGAACAGGCCGATCTTGAGCAGGCCGCGGCGCGACAGCTGCGGTGTGGCGAGAGATGTGTCGCTCATTGTTGTTATGGCTCCCGCAGGCTCTTAGCGAACGAACAGTTTGTTGATCAGCTTCTGGATGCCGGTGCCATACGGCGGGTAGATGAACTTGGCGGCGTTGAAGCGCTGCTTGATGAACACGCCTTTGGCCTTGCTGAAGGTGAGGAAGCCTTCGTGGCCATGATAGTGCCCCATGCCGGAGGGGCCGACGCCGCCGAACGGCATGTCGTCCTGGGCCACGTGCAGCAGGGTATCGTTGAGGCACACGCCGCCGGAGTGGGTCTCGTGCAGCACGCGCTGCTGCTCGGCCTTGTCGTAGCCAAAGTAGTACAGCGCCAGCGGGCGCGGGCGGTCGTTGACGTAGGCGAAGGCGTCCTCGATGCGCTGGTACGGCACGATCGGCAGCAGCGGGCCGAAGATCTCGTCCTGCATCAGCTTCATGTCGTCGCTGACATTCAGCACCAGGCTGTGGCTCATGCGTCGGCCCTGGTCGTCGCCGAGCAGCGGGATGACCTGCGCGCCCTTGCTCTGGGCATCGCTGACGTAGCCTTTGAGGCGGTTAAGCTGGCGCTCGTTGATGATCGCGGTGTAGTCCGGGTTGTTCGCCAACTGCGGGTAGAAGCGCTGCACCACGCTGCGGTAGGCAGCGATGAAACCTTCCACGCGCTCCTGCGGCACCAGCACGTAGTCGGGCGCCACACAGGTCTGCCCGGCGTTCATGGTTTTGCCGAAGGCTATGCGTTCGGCGGCGTCCTGCAATGGCACGTCGGCACTGACGATGGCTGGCGACTTGCCGCCCAGCTCCAGGGTCACCGGCACCAGGTTATCTGCTGCCGCGCGCATCACGTGCTTGCCGATGCTGGTCGCGCCGGTGAATACCAAGTGGTCGAAGGGCAGGCGCGAGAACGCCTGGCCGACGTCGGCCTCACCCAATACCACGCTGACCAGGTCGGCGGGGAAGACCTTGGCCAGCAGATCCTTTACCAGTTGCGAGGTGGCCGGGGTCGACTCGCTCATCTTGATCATCACCCGGTTGCCGGCGGCGAGGGCGCCGATCAGCGGGCCGAAGGCCAGGTACAGCGGATAGTTCCACGGCACGATCACCCCAACCACGCCCAGCGGCTGGTACACCACCTTGGCGCTGGCTGGCTGGAAGGCGATGCCGACACTGCGTCGCGACGGTTTCATCCACTTGCCCAGGCGTTTGCTGGCGTAGTCGATACCGTGCAGGCTGGGCATGATCTCGGCCAGCAGGGTTTCGTTGGCCGCGCGGTTGCTGAAGTCAGATGATGCGGCATCAATCAGCGCCTGTTTCTCGTCAAGAATCAGTGTCCGCAGGGCTTTGAGCCAGGCGCGGCGCTGCTCGGCGGCAGGCATCGGGTTGCTGCGATAGGCGGCGCGCTGGGCGGCCAGCAGGGGTTCCAGCTGGTTGATCTGTTGCTGGCTCTGCTGAAGGTAGGCGATATCGGCAACCATGAAGGCATCCTCACGAGGTGGAGTGAAAAGACAGATGCCATTTCTAGAGTAATTGCTCTAAAGTGTCAAATAGTCTGCTGCCCGGTCGTCAGATGGCCCGTAGCCCTGTACTTTTAGACTCTTTCCGCCCGTTGAACAGAACCATGGCCCCGAAGAACAAAACCCGCGAGCGCATCATCGAAGCCAGCCTGGAGCTGTTCAATGCCCAGGGGGAGCGCAGCGTGACTACCAATCACCTCGCCGCGCACCTGGGGATTTCACCGGGCAATCTGTATTACCACTTCCGCAACAAGCAGGCGATCATCGCCGAGCTGTTCGCTCAGTACGAAAGCCGTGTCGATACATTCCTGCGCCGCCCTGACGGGCGCGCGCTGACGGTGGAAGACAAGACCTTCTACCTGGAAGCTCTGCTGGCGGCGATGTGGCACTACCGCTTCCTGCATCGCGATCTGGAACACCTGCTGGAGACCGATCCCGAGCTGGCCGCGCGCTACCGGGAATTCGCTCGCCGCTGTCTGGCCAGCGCCACCTCGGTGTACCAGGGCTTCGTCGAAAGCGGCATCCTGGAGATGAATGACGAGCAGATTGAGGCGCTGACCTTCAACAGCTGGATCATTATCACGTCCTGGGTGCGCTTCCTCTGCTCGATCCGCAGCAACCCAGGGGATCTCAGCGAAGAGCTGATGCGCCGGGGCATCTACCAGATACTGGCGCTGGAAAGCGGCTATGTCAGCGCGGCCGCGCGCCCGGCGGTGACGGCCCTGCTGCAGCGCCTGCATGTGCCACTAGAGCAGGTGTTGGGCGGCTGAGGTTGTGCTTGGCTGTAGCCTGGACTCGGAACATGTTCACGGTCTCATATGCGCCTGCCGTGCATCGTCAGAGACTGGTTCGCCCCCACGCTTGTGGCTGAGGCCCTGAGGCGTTACCCGGGCGAGATAGAAGAGATTGAGCCTGTATACAATCCGTAAACTTCGTTCTTAGTCCTATCGGCTGGCCTGTTGCGATACTGTGTTGGTCGTTGCGCGTGACCTGATAAGGCTCCGTAACACCCCATATTTGAAAAGATGTTAGGCCAATAAGTCGTATCGCTCTTGGGCGGTTCGCATCTGATATGGACTTTTCTGGTCGCTATTCGATTGGCTGCATAACCATCCAAACAGTCCGATCAGGAGACCCCATCGACTGGGCGCAGCATTCTTACAGAGGTTTTTCTGGCACCGAACAGGACATACCGGCGCCGCTTGGCGACTTCCAGTGACAGGTTGCAGCGCTGTCCGTCGAGCATGCTGAGGTTGTCTGCTTGCAGTCGGATGGCAAAGGTCTTGGGTTGCGTCGAGTGCTGTTTCAGGTGCTCGCTGATCGTGGTCAGCATGAGTTGGCGGGTGGCAAGCGGGATGTCGCGTACGCCATTGAGCAATAAGTGGGTCTTTGCTTTGACATAGCAACTGTTGATCAGGCTCTGGATCTGGATGTTCTTGATCGGGTGAAAGGTGGTTCGCTCGTCATCGGCGTGGTTGATGGGATCGACGAATTGATGGGGGTAATAAGCAGGCTGTACATGGCCCTGCAGGGGCAATCTGGCGTACAGGTCAATGTCCTCGCCACCCCAGCCGCGAAAGGCTTCGTCATAGCCGCCAATGGCATCGAAATCGCTGCGTGCACAAATAAAGGTGCCGGCAATTTCCTGCAGCTGTTTGCCGTTTTCCCGGCTGGCGCGATAGAAATAACCGTCCTGCAAGTTTTCCTGCAGCCAGGTCAGCCAGCCTTCTTTTACTTGTATATCGGCATCGATAAAACATAGCCAGGGTGCCGATGCATGGGCTGCACCCTGGTTACGCGCGCGTGGCAGACAAAATCCCGGGTCATCAGTAATGCGTACGACTTTAACCGTTGGATAATATTCTTCGACCCAGTCGGCTGTATTGTCAGGGCAGCCATAATCCACCAGTATTATCTCCGCTGGAGCTTGTGCAATAAGTGCCGGTAAGGTCTGCTTTATATGATGCAGGCGGCCTTTGCAGGTGGTCACGAAGGCAATTGGGCACATAAAATTCTCGGGGTTAATTATGCGTGTTCTGGTGACGGGTGGTGCGGGCTTCATTGGTTCGCATTTATGCCGGCGGTTGTTGGCAGATGGTCATGAAGTGCTCTCGGTGGACAATTATTTCACTGGCAGTCGACAGAATATTCATGACCTGCTGGCGCATCCGCGCTTCGAGGCGATGCGCCATGATGTGACCTTCCCGTTGTATGTGGAGGTGGATCGTATCTTCAATTTTGCCTGCCCTGCCTCGCCAATACACTATCAGCGCGATCCGGTGCAAACAACCAAGACCAGTGTGCATGGTGCGATAAATATGCTGGGTCTGGCCAAACGCACCGGGGCGAGAATTCTGCAGGCCTCCACCTCGGAAGTGTATGGTGATCCGGAGTGTCATCCGCAAACCGAAAGTTATTGGGGGCGAGTTAATCCGATTGGCATTAGAAGTTGCTATGACGAAGGCAAGCGTTGTGCGGAAACTTTATTCTTCGATTATTACCGACAGCATGCGTTAGATATAAAGGTGGTACGGATATTCAATACCTATGGGCCGGGTATGCAACTGCAAGATGGTCGTGTGGTGAGTAACTTTATTGTCCAGGCGCTGCGTGGTGAAGATATAACGATATATGGTGACGGCGCGCAGACCCGCTCGTTCTGCTTTGTTTCCGACCTGGTTGATGGCGTTGTCGCGATGATGGACAGTCCGGCAGATTTCACCGGTCCGGTGAATCTGGGTAATCCGGTCGAATACAGCATTGCTGAAATAGCCGAGACCATCATCGGCCTGTGCGGCTCCACGTCACAGCTGTCGTTCATGCCCCTGCCCGAAGACGATCCCCGTCAGCGTCAGCCGGATATCAGCCTGGCGCGCGAGCGTTTGAACTGGCAGCCCAGTGTTGCTCTGGAGGAGGGCTTGCAGGAGACCATCCGCTATTTCCAGCAGATGCTGGGGCTGCGCTGAGCCCTGGTAGGCGCTGTGAGTGTTTCAGTGCGTCTGCAAGTGTGCTGCCTGCCGATGACTCAACTCAGCTGTTGCGTCCGGCCAGCCACTGGGGAATGCGTCGCTCCAGGTAGTAGTCCGGCTGGCGCAGCGAGCCGCCGATAAAACCGACATGACCGCCGCGTGCGTGCAGTTCCAGCTGGGTGGAACTCGACAGTTCGTGGGCCTGCGGCACGCTGTGGGGGAAGACGAAGGGGTCGTCGCTGGACTGGATGATCAGCGTGCGCGTATGGATCTGCCCCAGGTAGTAGCGGCTGGAGGCGCGCCGATAGTAGTCGTCGGCATCGCTATAGCCGTGAAGCGGCGCGGTGAAGCGGCCGTCGAAGTCCCAGAAGGTGCGCATGCCGTCCAGCGGGCCAAGGGCTTCCAGTGCCGCCAGGCGCTCGTGATGACCTTCATCGACGAAACGCTGCTGCTTGTCGCGCACATAGGCGACCAGGGCGCGCATGAAGTGCGCCTGGTAGACCTTGGAAAAGCCGCGGTCGATGCGCTCGGCACAATGGTCCAGACGAAACGGTACGGAGACCGCTACGGCGGCCTGTAAGCCGGAGCCTTCGCCACTCTCACCGAGGTACTTGAGCAGCACATTGCCGCCGAGCGAGTAGCCTACCGCGTACAGCGGTGCCAGGGTGCGCAGGGCTTGCAGGTGTTTGATCACCCGCGCCACGTCTTCGCTGACCCCCGAGTGGTAGCCGCGGGGCAGCAGGTTCGGCTCGCCCGAGCAGCCGCGCCAGTTCAGCGCCACGCTGGCCCAGCCCTGGGCGGCCAGGCGTTGCTGCAGCCCGAGCACATAGTGCGAGCTCGAAGAACCAGTCAGGCCGTGCAGCACCAGCACCAGCGGTACTGTGGCCTCGTGCGGCCCGTGCCAGTCGAGGTCGAGGAAGTCGCCATCGTCCAACCATAGGCGTTCACGCTGGCGCTGCAGTTGCGGCGCATGGCGGCACAGCGAGCCCCAGAGGGTTTGCAGGTGCGGATTGCCCAGCAGTCGGGCGGGTTGGAAGTCGTTGTTCATCGGCGGTTATGCGGGCTTAAAGCGTCAGGCTAGAGGGTGGCGGGGTAAAACAGAAGCACCATTGGCCGGGCGAATGGTGCAGGGCGTCCGTAGGGTGGATCGCGCTCCATCGATCCACCGAGCGGCGTTCTGGTGGATGAACAAGGCATCATCCACCCTACGGACTCAGCAGCGGGTATTGCGCCATATCTTGCGGACAGCGAAGACGAGGAGCAGGGCGGCGATCACTCGCTGTACCGTCAGGCCCAGAGTCAGGCCTGCTGATGTCTCCCAGAACCTGCGGGAGATAGCAAAGCCGATTTCCTGCTCGCCAGCAGCAGGGCCAGAGCCAGAGGCGCCAACAGCAGGTAGGGCAGGTTGTCGTAAATAAAAGACTTCATGCCTTGCTCCGCATCTTGCTTCTCGGTTTGTGGCCTGGCGTCGATGGACGATGGGGTAGCTTCTGTAGGAGCCAGCTTGCTGGCGATCCGTGATCAGTGCATCGATCGCCAGCAAGCTGGCTCCTACAGGGTTCAGTCGTTGGCCTGGCGCTGCCACAGCGCGTAATACACCTGGCCGGCCTTCTGCTCGCGGTGCAGGCGCCAGTTGCCGGGCAGGGCCAGGCTTGAGGGCGCTGCTTCGCTTTCGGTGTAGACCCAGGCGTGCTGGGCCAACCAGCCTTTTTCTTCGAGCAGGGAGCAGACTTGCTCCAGCAGGTTCTCGCCAAACGGCGGGTCGAGGAAGACCAGGTCATAGGGTGTGGCTGACTGGTTTTCCAGATGCTGCAGGGCGTTGGTCTGCAGCAGCTGACCATTCGTGCATTTCAGTGTGGTCAGGGTCTGGCGCAGGCTGGTGATGGCGCTGTGGTTGCTGTCCAGGGCCAGGGCGCTGCTGGCGCCGCGTGACAGGGCTTCAAGAAACAGTGCGCCGCTGCCGGTGAAACAGTCCAGCACATGGGCGCCGGCGACATAGGGCGCCAGCCAGTTGAACAGCGTCTCGCGCACCCGGTTCGGCGTCGGGCGCAGACCGTGGGCCATGGGGAAGCTGAACTGGCGGCTGCGCCACTCGCCGCCAATGATGCGCAGTTGGCCGCTGGCGGCCGGTTCGGGTTTCTTGCTGGGCTTGCGCATCAGTGCTCCGGGATGCCGGTGGGTTGCTCGGCGGGCTTGTCAGTGGGCGGCGGCAGGTCTTGCTGCGCCACGGTTGGGCCGGCGGTGACGATCACCAGGGCCTGCGGGGCGAGGTGTTTGGCCATGGCGGTCTTCACCTGCTCGACGCTGAGGCTCTGCACCTGGGCCATGAAGTCTTCCAGGTAGGTCAGCGGCAGGTCGTAGAAACCCATGGCGCCAAGCTGGCCGACGATATCGGCGTTGCTGGCGGTGGACAGCGGGAAACTGCCAGCCATTTCGCGCTTGGCGTCGTCCAGTTCCTTCTGTGTTGGGCCGCTGGCCAGGTAGCCGGTGAGCACGTCCTGCACCAGTTTGAGTGTGCCGGCGCTCAGTTCGGCGCGGGTCTGCAGGTTGATCATGAATGGTCCGCGCGCCTGCATGGCGCTGAAGCCGGAGTAGACGCCGTAGGTCAGGCCACGTTTTTCGCGAACCTCCTCCATCAGCCGGGTACCGAAGCCGCCACCGCCGAGGATCTGGTTGCCCAGGGTCAGGGCCGCGTAGTCCGGCTCGCGGCGGTCGATGCCGAGCTGGGCGATCATCAGGTGGGTCTGCTGCGACGGGAACTCGATATGGCTGAGGCCGGGCTTGGGCGTCTCGGGCTGGGCGATCTTGGCCAGCGCCGGGCCTTTTGGCAGAGCGGCGGAAACCTCGGCGGCCAGGGCTTCGGCTTCAGCGCGCGAGAGGTCACCGACCAGGGCAATCACCACGTTGCCGGCGGCGTAGGCCTGCTGGTGGAAGGCGCGCAGCTGGGCGGTGCTGATGCCCGGGATGGATTGCTCGGTGCCTTCGCTCGGGTGAGCGTAAGGATGGCTGCCGTACAAGCGCTCGAACAGTTGCAGGCCGGCGAGCTTGCCTGGGTTCTGCTTCTGGTATTCGAAGCCGGCCAACAGCTGGTTCTTGATCCGCGCCAGCGAGTCTTCGGGGAAGGTCGGCTGACCGATCACCTGCTCGAACAGCTGGAGCGCCGGCTCGCGCTGTTCTTTGGCGCTCAGGCTGCGCAGGCTGGCGATGGCCATGTCGCGGAAGGCGCCGTTGCCGAACTGGGCGCCCAGGCTCTCGAAGCCTTCGGCGATGGCGGTGACGTCCTTACCCGGCACGCCCTCGTTGAGCATGCCGTTGGTCAGCGCGGCCAGGCCGGGTACACCGTTGTCCTGGCTGCTGCCGGCGGCGAAGGTCAGGCGCAGGTCGAACATCGGCAGCTGGCGCGCCTCGACGAACAGCACCTTGGCGC
This sequence comes from uncultured Pseudomonas sp., assembly GCA_964518735.1. Classification (GTDB taxonomy): domain Bacteria; phylum Pseudomonadota; class Gammaproteobacteria; order Pseudomonadales; family Pseudomonadaceae; genus Aquipseudomonas. Next base: position 215,636 of record CAZFKQ010000007.1, on the reverse strand, counting down.
CTTCGGCGGTTTGCCAGGTTTGGATCTCCAGCTGCCGGCGGCTTAGAGCCTGGTTGTCGAGGCTGGCGAGGGATTCCAGCTGAGTGCTCTCGGCTGCCGTTGCCGGTGTCTCGGCGGTGCGGCTGGCAATAAAACTCAACAGGCCGACCAGCAGCAGGGTGACGAGGCCGACGATGGCATAACGCATACCGTTGCGTTCAGTCATGGCTGGGCTCCTTCACGGGTGGTTTCCTCGGGCAGTACATGGGCCACGCTCAGGCGGCTGGGGGTGAAGTAGGTTTGTGCGGCTTTCTGAATGTCGGCGGCAGTCACCGCTTCCAGGGCAGCGAGGTCCTGGTCCATCAGGGTCCAGGACAGACCGACGGTTTCCAGTTCGCCGATGGTGGTGGCCTGGCTTGTGATCGAGTCGCGCTCGTAAACCAATCCGGCGATCACTTGGGCCCGCACCCGTTGCAACTCCTCGGCGCTAGGCGGGTTGTGCTTGAGGTCATCGAGCTGGCGCCATAGACCGGCTTCCACCTGCTCCAGGGTTTTGCCCTTCTGCACGTTGGGAGTGGCGCTGAGGATGAACAGGCTGTCGCCACGAACGAAGGCGTCGTACCAGGACGAGGCGCCGGACACCAGTTCCTCGCCGCGCTCCAGGCGGGTCGGCAGGCGACCGCTGTAGCCACCGTCGAGCAGGGCGCTGATCAGGCGCAGGGCGTGCACTTCGCGCACATCCTTGGCGGTGGCCAGGCCGGGCACGTTGAAGCCATAGAGCAGGCTCGGCAGCTGGGTTTTCACATGCAGCTTGATCCGCCGCTCACCGGGCTCGGCCAGCTCGCGCGGGGCCTTGGCCGCCGGCACGGGGCGCTGCGGGATGGCGCCGAAGTAGCGTTCGGCCAGCTGCTGCACCTCGTCCTTGCCGACATCACCGACCACCACCAGGGTGGCGTTGTTCGGCACGTACCAGGCCTGGTACCAGGCGCGCAGCTCCTCGACGCTCATGCGTTCGAGGTCGGCCATCCAGCCGATGGTCGGCGTGTGGTAGCCGCTGGCGGGGTAGGCCATGGCCTTGAAGCGCTCGTAGGCCAGGGCGCTGGGCTTGTCGTCGGTGCGCAGGCGACGCTCTTCCTTGATCACCTCGATCTCGCGGGCGAACTCGTCGGCCGGCAGCTTGAGGCTGGCCAGACGATCGGCCTCCAGCTCGAAGGCTACGGCCAGGCGATCGCGCGACAGCACCTGGTAGTAGGCGGTGTAGTCGTCGCTGGTGAAGGCGTTTTCCTCGGCGCCGAGCTCACGCAGGATACGCGAGGCCTCGCCGGGGCCAAGCTTGCGGCTGCCCTTGAACATCATGTGTTCGAGGGCGTGGGACAGACCGGTCTGGCCGGGCGTCTCGTAGCTGGAGCCGACCTTGTACCAGAGCTGGGAGACCACCACGGGGGCGCGGTGATCTTCGCGGACGATGACCTTGAGGCCGTTGGCCAGTTTGAACTCGTGGGTGGCCTGGGATTCGGCAGCGATGGCCGCAAGGGGCAGGCAAAGCATGCCCAGAAATACGCCGAGGACGCGGCGGACAGTGACATTCATTGACGATAAGTCCTGTTGGATAGCCCGGGCGACACGTTCGCCCGTTGACGATGGGGCGTCAGGATACCCCATCCTCGCACCAAGGCCGCGACCGTCATCGCAGCCTGCGCGCCATGCTGTTAGCTGATGACCGGAGTCGTGAGGGGGCTGATACTCGCTTCCAGTTCCTGCAGCATGCCGCTGATTTGTGCGGCGCTCATGCTGAACGGATCGAAGCGGTCACTGCAGGAATATTTGAGGAAGAGCTCGCGGTTGGCTTGTTTTGCGCCGGCCCAGCCCATGCTCCAGTTGGCATAGCGGCGCATGCTGATCTCTTCGTAGTCGAGTACGGTGAGGCCCTTGTGGCGTTGGTCGTCGGCCAGAAAGTTGTACAGCTCGTTCACCGCAGCTCGCGGTCCTTCCAGTACCTGCAGGAAGATATCGGCATTGCAGCAGAGGATTCCGGTCAGGCCTTTGCGGGGGTTGTTACGCTGCGAAGCCTCAAGGATTTCGCGAATGAGCTGCGATGACACGCCATTCAAGGCGCGGCTGGCATAAGTAAGACGAACGAGCATGAGGGTAACCTCGCAGTGTGAATAGTGTGATTCTCAATGTAGATTGTATAGGTCTTGTACAGCTTATCGTGCAAATGTCACGGATGAATTTGCTCGTCGCCCTGATCCTGTTGTTTGTGAAGTCCTCTAAATGCCTTGTCACCGACTGGTTGGGTGGTCGGCTCAGTCAACGCTGCGCGGGTGCTGCCTAAAGTGATAAAGTCACGCGCACAAATTCGTGTCGTGCCGGCTCTCTCCTTGCGCTGGTACGGGTGTTTGCTCGGAATGAGCGGGTGCGCCAGGCACGGTGCCCAAGAATGAGCCTGGTAAGGCTCGTGGCTGGCTGCTGCGGGGCGAACATTCGACCTTTCTGCGCTACCTGCGGCCCCCTTTGAGATGACCCATGTTTGGTTCCAACGACGACAAACAGTCGCCAGCTGCTGCTGGTAAGGCGCCGGCCGAGGCCGGAGAAAAGAAATCGCTGTTCGGCTGGCTGCGCAAGAAGCCGCAGGACGAGTTGACGCCGGCGGCGCCCGCCGCGACCCCTGCAGAGGCTGTAGCGCCCGGCGGCTTGCCGGCCGCTGATATCGCTCCAGTTGTGCCGGTGGTCGAGCCGGTTGTTCCGAGCGTACCGGCCGAGGCCAGCCTGGCGCCGGTTGCCGTTGAGTCTCCGGTTGTTGTTCCGCCCGTCGAGCCTGCTGGCGCACCGGTAGTGGTGGAAGTCGCCGTAGTGCCGCCGGTGGCACCGGTTGAGTCGCAGGCTGTCGTGTCCTTGGTTGAGCCTGTTGCTGTGCCTGCACCTTCGCCGGTCGCAGCGGCTCCCGCGCCGGTTGCTGAAGTACCGGCCAGCATTGCGCCCGAGCCGAGCGCAGTCACTGCTGCGCCCGTTGCACCAGTCTCCACGCCAGTCGCCGCCGTTGCAGCCGTCTCCGGCGAGCCAGCAAAGCCAGCCTTCTCGCGCTTCCGTATCAATGCCGGCGCCGAAGTGACCCATGCGGTGCACGAGCCGGTGGCCGAAGTCATCGTCGTGCCGGTTGAGCCCGAGCCGGCCCCGCAGCTGGAGCAGAGCAAGCCAGGTGATAATCAGGGCGGCTGGTTTGCCCGCCTCAAGGAAGGTCTGTCGAAGACCAGCGCCAGCCTCGGTGAGGGCATGGCTAGCCTGTTCCTCGGCAAGAAGGCGATCGACGATGACCTGCTCGACGAATTGGAAACCCGCCTGCTGATGGCCGACGTCGGCGTCGAGGCGACCACCGCCATCGTGCAGAGCCTGACCAAGCGAGTGGCGCGCAAGGAACTGGCCGACAGTGATGCGCTGTACAAGGCCTTGCAGGAAGAACTGGCCAGCCTGCTGGCGCCGGTGGAGAAGCCGCTGCTGGTCGACAATGGCAAGCAGCCCTACGTGATTCTGGTCGTCGGGGTGAATGGGGTGGGCAAGACCACCACCATCGGCAAGCTGGCCAAGAAGCTGCAGGGCGAGGGCAAGAAAGTCATGCTCGCCGCCGGTGACACCTTCCGCGCCGCTGCGGTCGAGCAGCTGCAGGTGTGGGGTGAACGCAACCAGATCGCGGTGATCGCCCAGCACACTGGCGCCGACTCTGCCTCGGTGATCTTCGATGCAGTGCAGGCGGCCAAAGCCCGCAACATCGACGTACTGATCGCCGACACGGCCGGGCGCCTGCACACCAAAGACAACCTGATGGAAGAACTGCGAAAGGTCGGCCGGGTGATCGGCAAGCTGGACGACACGGCGCCGCATGAAGTACTGCTGGTGCTGGATGCCGGTACCGGGCAGAACGCCATCAACCAGACCAAGCAGTTCCATCAGACCATACCGCTCACCGGGCTGGCCCTGACCAAGCTGGATGGCACCGCCAAGGGTGGGGTGATCTTCGCCCTGGCCAAGCAGTTCGGTCTGCCGATCCGCTACATCGGCGTCGGTGAAGGTATCGATGACTTGCGCACCTTCGTCGCGCAGGACTTCGTCCAGGCCCTGTTTGCGGAGAAGGAGCGCGCATGATTCGCTTTGAGCAGGTCGGCAAGCGTTACGCCAATGGTCACGTCGGCTTGCATGAGCTGAGTTTCCGCGTACGCCGAGGCGAGTTCCTCTTCGTCACCGGCCATTCCGGCGCCGGCAAATCGACCCTGTTGCGCCTGCTGTTGGCCATGGAGCGACCCACCACCGGCAAGCTGCTGCTGGCTGGCCAGGATCTGTCGACCATCACCAACGCGCAGATCCCCTTCCTGCGCCGGCAGATCGGCGTGGTGTTCCAGAATCACCAGTTGCTGTTCGATCGCAGCGTATTCAACAACGTCGCCCTTCCGCTGCAGATCCTCGGCCTGTCCAAGGAAGAGATCAGCAAGCGTGTTGGCGCCGCCCTGGAGCGTGTCAGCCTGAGCGACAAGGCCGAGCAGTCACCGGCCGACCTGTCCACCGGTCAGCAGCAGCGCGTTGGCATCGCCCGCGCCGTGGTACATCGCCCGGCCCTGCTGCTGGCGGACGAACCCACCGGTAACCTCGACCCGCGCCTGGCAGCCGAGATCATGGGCGTGTTCGAAGACATCAACCGCCTGGGCACCACGGTGCTGATCGCGAGCCACGACCTGTCGCTGATCGCACGCATGCGCCACCGCATGCTGACCCTGCAACGCGGCCGCCTGATCGGCGACGGAGAGGCCAGCTGATGAGCGAACAACGCAACCCCAAGGCTGCCGAGCGGGTCGGTGCGGTCCAGCCCAAGGCGGACAAGCCGGTCGATCACGGCCCGGATTTCAAGACCCTGCTGCATGCCTGGCTGGAAAGCCACCGCACCAGCTTGCTCGATAGCCTGCGCCGCCTGGCCCGCCAGCCGATTGGCAGCTTTTTCACCTGTCTGGTGATGGCGATTGCCCTGTCCCTGCCGATGGGCCTGGCGTTGCTGCTGGACAACGTCGAGCGTCTCGGTGGCTCCTGGCAGCGCGCCGCGCAGATTTCCCTGTACCTCAAGCTGGAAACCAGCGATGCCGCCGGTCAGCAACTGCGCGACGAGATCGCGGGAATGGGTGATGTGGCCAGCGCCGAGTGGATCAGCCGCGAGCAGGCCCTGGCCGACTTCCAGCAGCAGTCCGGTCTCGGTGAGGCCCTGCGTGAGCTGCCGGACAATCCGCTGCCCGGCGTGGTGGTGGTGACGCCCAAGGAAGTCGACAAGCCGACCCTGGAAGCGCTACGGCAGAATCTCTCGGAAATGCCCGGGGTGCAGCAGGCGCAGCTCGACCTGCTGTGGGTCGAGCGCTTGTCGGCGATCCTCAAACTGGGCCAGCATTTCGTCTTCGGCCTGACCCTGCTATTGGTTCTGGCGCTGTTGCTGGTGATCGGCAACACCATTCGTCTGCATATTGAAAACCGCCGCAACGAGATCGAGGTGATCAAGCTGGTCGGCGGTACCGATGGCTATGTGCGCCGGCCCTTCCTCTATATGGGCGCGCTGTATGGTGTCGGTGCCGGTTTGCTGGCCTGGGCCGTGCTGGCCTTTGGCCTGGACTGGCTGAATGCTGCGGTGGTGCGTCTGGCCGGGTTGTATGGCAGCGACTTTGCCCTGGCCGGGGTGCCGACCGACGACGCGCTGTCGCTGCTGCTGGGTGCGGTGCTGTTGGGCTATATTGGCGCCTGGCTGGCCGTCGCTCGGCATTTGAGTGAGCTGGCTCCAAAGTAGTAAGTTATTGTTTTAATTTGAAATTTTAGACTGTAAGGGAACTTTTCCCAGACCTTGCAGTCACAGGCCGCAGTGCTAAACTGCTGGCCGATTTGAATGTTGGAGGTTTTTCATGACCACAGCCCTGCAACCTGTCCACGCCCTAGTCCCCGGTGCAAACCTGGAGGCCTACGTGCACGCGGTGAACAGCATTCCCTTGCTGACTCCCGAGCAGGAGCGCGAGCTGGCCGGCAGCCTCTTCTATCACCAGGATCTCGAGGCTGCCCGGCAGATGGTGTTGGCGCACCTGCGCTTCGTCGTGCATATCGCCCGTAGCTATTCCGGTTACGGCCTGCCCCAGGCCGACCTGATCCAGGAAGGCAACGTCGGCCTGATGAAGGCAGTCAAACGCTTCAACCCGGAAATGGGCGTACGTCTGGTGTCCTTCGCGGTGCACTGGATCAAAGCCGAGATTCACGAGTTCATCCTGCGCAACTGGCGCATCGTCAAGGTCGCCACCACCAAGGCGCAGCGCAAGCTGTTCTTCAACCTGCGCAGCCAGAAAAAGCGTCTGGCCTGGCTGAGCAATGATGAAGTGCACGCCGTTGCCGATAGCCTGGGTGTTGAAGTGCGCGAAGTGCGCGAGATGGAAAGCCGCTTGTCCGGTCATGACATGGCTTTCGACCCGGCCGCTGATGACGATGATGACAGCGCTTTCCAGTCGCCGGCGCATTACCTGGAAGACCATCGCTACGACCCGGCTCGTCAGCTGGAAGACGCCGACTGGAGTGACAGCTCCAATGCCGGTCTGCACGAAGCACTGGAAGGCCTGGACGAGCGCAGTCGTGACATTCTCTACCAGCGCTGGCTGGCTGAGGAGAAGTCCACGCTGCATGAGCTGGCGGCCAAGTACAACGTTTCTGCCGAGCGTATTCGCCAGCTGGAGAAGAACGCCATGAATAAGCTGAAAGGCTCGATCCAGGCGTAAGCGTTGTGTTTTGCAAAAGCCGCACCCAGGTGCGGCTTTTTTCTGCCTGGGATTTTTGACGCCTGCGGCCGGGCTGAATGGCGTGCCGAGGCTGGAGCTGGCGGGCGTGGCGGTGCAGGATCGGGGCACTCAACAAGAACCGGAGCCTGACATGTCCCTCGCTGCCCGCTGGCCATACCTGTTGGCCTTGCTGCTCGGCTATCTGTATATCGCCCTGATCCCGTTCAAGCCCTACCCGCTGGGCTGGTTGCTCAAACCACTGCCGATGTTGCTGTTTGCCTGGCTGGTCTGGCGGGCTTATCCAGGTGCTGCCGGGCGTTGGCTGGGGTTCGGCTTCATAGCGGCGGCTGCGGGTGACTTTTTCCTCGACTATGGCAATCGCGATGGCCTGTTTGTTCAGGCGCTACTGGCCTTCCTGCTCAACCAGCTGGCGTTTGTTGCCGGCTTCCTGCTGCTGGGGCGTGGGCGTTCCTGGCGCTGGTGGTGGAGCTTGCCGGTGATTGCCTATGCCATCGGCATGACTCTGTGGATGTTACCCGGCGCTGGCGCGCTGCAGGTGCCGGTGGCGCTCTACTTCGCCTGTCTGTTGACCATGGCGCTGACTGCAGCGCGGGTCGAGGATCGACCGGGACCGCTATGGCTGGGCGCCATGCTGTTTGTCATCGCCGATTCGTTGATTGGGGTGAACAAGTTCATCCAGCCTTTCCCCCATGCCGTGCTGGTGATCGTCAGCTGCTACTTCACCGGCCAGGCTCTGATTGCCTGGGGTCTTTTGCAGCTCAGGGGCGCGGTAGCCACTGTGGCCACCAGTCCGGCAGTGGCCGGGCGATCTGATTGAGGTAGTGGCTGCCGCCCAGCTGGTAGCTCTGCTGGCGAATCCAGTTGGCCCGGCGGCTCACATGTGGGCCAGGGTGGCGAGGGTTCCAGGCTCGCGGGTTAGGCAGGACGGCGGCCAGCAGGCTGGACTGCTGGCGCGACAGGTAGGGCGCGCCCACGCCAAAGTGGTGGCGTGCGGCGGCTTCCGCACCGAACACGCCATCGCCCCATTCGACGCTGTTGAGGTAGACCTCGAGAATCCGCTGCTTTGGCCAGAACAGCTCGATCAGACCGGTGAACCAGGCTTCCAGGGCTTTGCGCGGCCAGCTGCGGCCGGACCAGAGAAACAGGTTCTTCGCCACCTGCTGGCTGATGGTGCTGGCGCCGCGCAGGTTACCGCCTTTGCTGTTGTGCGCCAGCGCCTGCTGGATGGCCGCGAGGTCGAAGCCCCAGTGGTCGGCGAACTTCTGATCCTCGGCGGCGATCACCGCAATCTTCAGATCGTCCGGCAGTTCCTGCCAGGGCCGCCAGCTACGTTGCAGGTCGATCGGCTGAGCGTCGATCCAGGACTCGATCTTGCGTTCGACCATCAGTGCCGTGCCCGGTGGATTGATCCAGCGCAGGGCAAGCACCAGCAGCGCCGAGCCAACGGCGAACCAGAGCAGCAGTTTGAGCAGGCGGCGAAACAGGCGACGGAGCATGGGCTGGCTTGGCCGAAGGCTGGGGGCAGGCCATTATAGCGATCACATTGATCCTGTCCGGGAGTGATTCATGCTTCGCTTCTTTCTCTTGCTGGCGGCGTTCGCCGGTTTTACCGGGGTTGCCCTTGGGGCTTTTGCCGCTCACGGCCTCAAGGCGCACCTCAGCCCCGAGTACCTGGCGGTATTCCAGACCGGCGTGCATTACCAGATGGTGCACGCCCTGGCGCTGTTCGGTGTGGCTTTGCTGGGCATGCGCCTGTCGGGGCGCTTGCTGGCGGCGGCAGGCAGCCTGTTCGCTTTGGGTATCGTGCTGTTCTCCGGCAGTCTGTATGCCCTGACCCTCAGTGGTGTCGGGGCGCTCGGCATGATTACCCCGCTGGGTGGCTTAGCCTTTCTCGGTGGTTGGCTGTGTCTGGGGCTGACAGCCTGGCGCGCAGTCTGAGGTGTGACTGAGCACCAGCTACACAGGGCCACTATCATGCAGATGAATGGTGACCATATACCTTGGTGGCTGCCTGTGATCGGGCTAGAATGCCGACCCTTTCATGTTCTGACTGCCCAGCCATGCACATCCAACTGAACGGCGAACCCTTCGAGCTGCCAAACGGCGCCAGCGTCGCAGACCTGCTCGTGCGCCTGGATGCGGTCGGCAAGCGGGTGGCGGTCGAACTCAATCTGGACATCGTGCCGCGTAGTCAGCACGTCAGCACGGTGCTGCGCGACGGCGACCAGCTGGAAGTCGTCCACGCCATCGGCGGCGGCTAGTCCGCCCGCGAGGAGTTGCCATGAGCGCCATCATCGACAAGCCGTTCACCCTGGCCGGGCGCACCTATGCGTCGCGCTTGCTGGTAGGCACCGGCAAGTACAAGGATCTCGAGGAAACCCGTCTGGCCATCGAGGCCTCGGGTGCCGAGATCGTCACCGTGGCGGTGCGCCGGACCAACATCGGACAGAATCCGGGCGAGCCCAACCTGCTCGACGTGATCAGCCCCGAGCGCTACACCATCCTGCCGAATACCGCCGGCTGCTATGACGCTACCGAAGCCGTCCGTACCTGCCGCCTGGCCCGTGAGCTGCTCGACGGCCACAAGCTGGTCAAGCTGGAAGTACTGGCCGACCAGAAGACTCTGTTTCCCAACGTGATCGAAACCCTCAAGGCTGCCGAAGTGTTGGTCAAGGAAGGTTTCGACGTGATGGTGTACACCAGCGATGACCCGATCATCGCCCGCCAGCTGGCCGAGATGGGTTGTATCGCGGTCATGCCATTGGCGGGTCTGATCGGCACCGGCTTGGGTATCTGCAATCCTTACAACCTGCGCATCATCCTCGAAGAGGCCAAGGTGCCGGTGCTGGTAGATGCCGGCGTGGGTACCGCGTCGGATGCCACCATCGCCATGGAACTGGGCTGTGAGGCGGTGCTGATGAACAGCGCCATTGCCCATGCGCAGAACCCGATTCTGATGGGCGAGGCGATGAAGCACGCGATCATCGCCGGGCGCATGGCTTACCTGGCCGGGCGCATGCCGAAGAAGCTGTATGCCAGCGCCTCGTCGCCGCTCGACGGCCTGATCAAGTAAGCCCCCTAAACAGGCTCTGAGAGAATCTGATGAGCGAAGTAATAGAACCTGCAGACGAAGGCGCTGCCGAGCGCCCACACCGCGCGATCAAGAGTTTTGTCATGCGCTCCGGGCGCATGACCGAAGGCCAGCAACGTGGTCTTGATTTGGGCTTGCCGAAATTCGGCCTGCAGCTTGAAGATGGCCTGCGCGATTTCGATCAGGTATTCGGTCGCAGTGCGCCGCGTACCTTCGAGATCGGCTTCGGCATGGGCCATGCCACCCTGGAAATGGCCGCTGCCGCGCCGGAGCAGGACTTCATCGGCGTGGAAGTGCATAAGCCGGGTGTTGGCGCGCTGCTCAACGGCATGCTCACGCAGAATCTGAGCAACATCCGTGTGTACAGCTGCGATGCGTTGGAAGTGCTGCGCGACTGTGTGGCCGATGCCAGTCTTGATCGCCTGCTATTGTTCTTCCCAGACCCCTGGCATAAATCGCGTCATCACAAGCGGCGTATCGTCCAGCCGGCTTTTGCCGAACTGGTGCGGCAGAAACTGAAAATCGGCGGTGTGCTGCACATGGCTACCGACTGGGAAGAGTATGCCGAGTACATGCTCGAAGTAATGAACGTAGCGCCCGGTTACCGCAACCTGGCGGCCGATGGCCGTTGTGTGGAGCGCCCGGCGGAACGTCCGGTAACCAAGTTCGAGCGCCGTGGCGAACGCCTTGGTCACGGTGTCTGGGACCTCAAGTTCCAGCGTATCGACTGATTCAACACCCCCTGCGGAGCAGGGTAAAAACGACCGGGATAACCCGGCGCCAGGATGGCGTTGTACCTCACCCATAGCTACCTGCAAGTTCGGCCTACACTGGCTTTAGAAAAAGAACAGCGGCACGTAATTCGTGTTGCGAGGAGACTCCTGTGTTGAGAACCATTGCAATTCTGCTGTTGGCAGTCGCCGCGTTGCCCGCTCAGGCACGTGTTGATGCCGCCCAGGCCGCACGCCTGGGGCAAGATCTGATGCCGCTGGGCGGTGAGCGCGCCGGTAATGCTGCTGGCACCATTCCGCTCTGGGACGGTGGTTTGAGCACACCGCCTGCCAGCTACCAGCCGGGCATGCACCATCCCGACCCCTATGCGGCCGATACCCAGCTGTATCGTGTCGACGCCAGCAACCAGGCCCAGTACAAGGCCCTGCTGACGCCGGGTCTGCAAATGCTGCTGGAAAAACACCCTGGTTATTTTCTCAGCATCTATCCGACCCACCGCAGTGCCGCTGCGCCTCAGCGTATCTATGACGCGACCCGTTACAACGCCAGCAATGCCAGCATGATTTCCGGCGGCAACGGTGTCGAAGGCACGGCTGCCGGCATCCCGTTCCCATTCCCGCAGAATGGCACCGAGGCCATCTGGAACCACATCATGCGTTACCGTGGTGACCAGATTCGCATGGTCACCAACCAGGCGGCAGTCTTGAGCAATGGCGACTACACCCTGCTCAAGCGCAATCGCGACATCCTCTTTGTCTACGGTCGTGAAGGGGTAACCCCGGCCGATCTGGACAATACCTTGTTCTTCTACAAGTACGTGGTGACCGCGCCGAGCAAGCTGTCGGGCTCGTCTCTGGTGGTACAGGAAACCCTCGACCAGGTTCTGGCCATCCGCAAGGCCTGGCGTTTCAGCCGTGGTGAGCGTCGCGTACGCCGCCTGCCGATGCTGGCCTATGAGGCCATGCAGCCGGATACCAACGGCATGGCCACTGCAGACGTTGTCGACGCCTACAACGGTGCGCCAGATCGTTATGAGTGGAAGCTGATCGGCAAGCAGGAAATGCTCGTGCCGTACAACAGTTATGCCGTGCACCAGAAGGGCATTCCCTACGAGAAGATCCTTCAGGAAAAGAGCGTCAACCCCGAACTGCTGCGCTATGAGCTGCACCGCGTCTGGGTAGTCGAAGCGGATCTGCGCAAGGGGCACAGCCATCCGTATGGCAAGCGCCGCTTCTATCTGGACGAAGACAGCTGGCAGATCCTTGCCGTTGATCTGTATGACAAGAAGGGTGCCCTGGTTGGTTTGCAGGAAGCCCATCCTATTAGTTACTACGATGTGCCGATGTTCGGTAGTACCCTGGAAACCATCTACGACTTCAAGGGTGATCGCTACTTTGTCGATGGTCTCGACAACAACGAGCCGATGTACGATTTCAACGTCAAGCTGAACAAGGGGGATTTCACCGCCTCCGCTCTGCGTAGCGAAGGGATCTGATTTCACGGTTCAAGAAAAAGCCCGCAAACGCGGGCTTTTTTGTGTCTGTCGATCAGTCGTCGTGATCGTGGCGATGGTGCTTCTTATGCTTTTTGTGCTTTTTGCCGTGATGGTCATCATGACGATGGCGATCGCTGTTGTGCCCATCGTCACTGTCGCCATAGGCATTGCCCAGCGCACCACCAGCGCCACCGCCGACTGCGGCGCCGATCACTCCGCCCGTGTCACCGCCGACTTTTTGCCCGATCACGTTGCCACCTGCGGCGCCGAGGCCACCACCAATGGCGGCCTCAGTCCGGTTGCGTTTGTCAGCGCCAACGGCGCTGCCGGCTGCACCGCCGAGGCCGGCACCAATGGTCGCGCCGGTATCGCCGCCGACCTGCTGGCCGACCACCGAGCCGAGGGCGCCGCCGAGTGCACCACCGACGCCGGCTTCGGTTGTGCCAGCGAATGCGCCGACGCTGGCCAGGCTCAGGGATAACAGGAGCAGAGAGGAATACTTCATGGATACAAAACCTCTGGGTGAATAACGGCCGCATCCTGCCAGCATGATGCGGGCAGACAAGTACGGCATGCAGCGCTTGCGAGGCATTTCACGGCCGCAGAAAATTTGTTGCGGCAGGGCGAACTCCTGGCTGGCTGTTGAGTCCGCTGGATCTACTCGCTCTTGCCGGGCAGCGGTTGCAGGCCGGCACAGAGCAGTCGGTAGTCCTCCACGGCAGCGAACTCCTCGGTGTCCTTGGCATCCTTGCGGCTGTCCGGCTGGCGCACCGCCAGCAGGTGAGCGACGCCGTAGCGCCCGGCGCTGCGCAGGATCGGCAGGCTGTCGTCGATGAACAGGCTGCGGGCCGGGTCAAAGGGAAACTCCTGTTGCAGGGCGAACCAGAATTGCTGGTCCTCCTTGGGGAAGCCATAGTCGTGCGAGCTGATCAGGCGGTCGAAGTAGGGCGCCAGTTCGATTCGCTCCAGCTTCAGTGACAGCGAGTCACGGTGAGCGTTGGTGATCAGCGCCACGCGCTTGCCGGCATCGCGAAGAGTCTTGAGAAAGGTATCGGCATCCGGGCGCAGGGCAATCAGATGAGCCACCTCGCGCTTCAGCTCGCGCACCGAGAGGTTCAGCTCGCGGCTCCAGAAATCGGTGCAGTACCAGGACAGCTGACCGGCGTGCTCGCGAAACAATGGCAGCAGTTCCGCCTCGGCGGCGGCGCGGCTGGTACCGTGCAATTCGGCATAGCGTTGCGGCAGGTGTTCCAGCCAGAAATGGTTGTCGAAGTGCAGGTCGAGCAGGGTGCCGTCCATGTCCAGCAGGACGGTATCGATGTCGGCCCAGGGCAGCAGTGGCATGATGAGTTCTTGCTTGAAATGGTTAACAGAAGTGTGCGGATGCAACATCCGCCACGGACAATCGTGATCAGCAGGGTATGATACTCGTTCGTTTCAAGGAGTGATCCCATGCGTGAGAAACCTGTCGTGCTGGCCCGCGAGATCGTTGCGAGCAGCCGCCTGTTCCGCGTCGAGGAACTGCAGCTGCGCTTCGCCAACGGCGTCGAGCGCACCTACGAACGCCTGGTGGGCAAGGGTTCCGGTTACGGCGCAGTGATGATCGTGGCGATGCTCGACGATGAGCATGCGGTGCTGGTCGAGGAGTACTGCGGCGGTACCGACGACTACCAGCTGTCGCTGCCCAAGGGGCTGGTCGAGCCGGGTGAAGACGTGCTCGATGCGGCCAATCGCGAGCTCAAGGAAGAAGCCGGTTTCGGCGCTCGTCAGCTGGAATTGATCGCCGAGCTGAGCCTGTCGCCCGGCTATATGAGCCAGAAGATCCAGGTGGTACTGGCCCGTGATCTCTATGAAGAAAGCCTGCCGGGCGACGAGCCCGAGCCGTTGCGAGTCGATCAGGTCAGCCTGCGCGAGCTGAGCAGCCTGGTGCAGCACCCGCAATTCACCGAGGGGCGCGCTTTGGCCGCCCTCTATCTGGTCCGAGACCTGTTGAGCCAACGCGGAGAATATCGCCTGTGAGTCATCCCTATCTGTCGGCTGTCATCGCCCTGGTGCAACGTGCTGGCCAGGCCACCCTGCCGCATTGGCGTAACGATGTGGTGGTCAACGAAAAGGCCGATGCCTCACCGGTGACGGCTGCCGATCTGGCCGCCCACCACATCCTCGAGGCCGGCTTGCTGGCTTTGGCGCCGGATGTGCCGGTGCTGTCCGAAGAAGACAGCGAGATTCCGTACAGCGAGCGTGCTGCCTGGCAGCGCTGGTGGTTGGTCGATCCGCTGGACGGCACCAAGGAGTTCATCTCTGGCAGTGAGGAGTTCACCGTCAATGTCGCGTTGATCGAGCGCGGTCAGGTGGTTTTCGGCGTGGTCGGCATCCCGGCCAATGGGCGCTGCTACTACGGTGGTACGGGTCTCGGGGCCTGGCGGATGGAAGCCGATGGTGAGCCGCAGGCGATCAGTGTGCGCCTGTCGCCTGCCGAGGCCTTCACCCTGGTGGCCAGCAAGCGCCATTCCAGCCCGGCCCAGGAACGTCTGCTGGAAGGCCTGTCCGAGCGCTTCGGCGATCTGCAACTGGCCAGTGTCGGTAGCTCGTTGAAGTTCTGCCTGCTCGCCGAAGGCAATGCCGACTGCTATCCACGCCTGGCACCGACTTCGCAGTGGGACACCGCAGCCGCGCAGGGCGTGCTGGAAGGTGCCGGTGGCGAAGTGCTCGACCTCAAGGGCGAGGCGCTGACCTACGAGGCACGCGAGTCTTACCTCAACCCGTCCTTCCTCGGCCTGCCGCAGGCCGCTGCCTGGCGTGCCGAGCTGATCCAGCTGGCGCGCGCGCTGGACTAGAGCCGTCTTTCTGTGAAGTTGTCGGGCCTGAGATGCCCCGGCATTATGCGTTGAGCAATGTTAAGGCCAATGGAGCCAAGCATGAGTACGATCTCTGAGCAGTCGACAGTCACCCGAAATGCCAGCGTGCTGGCCGCTGAAGTGGGCGGGGAGCTGGTGCTGATGAGTGTGTCCCAGTGGCATTATTTCGGTCTTAATCCAGTGGCCAGTGATATCTGGAACCGCCTCTCGTCTCCTGTGCGAGTAGACGAGTTGTGCCAGGGGCTTGCAGGCGAGTACGAAGCAGATCCCGAGGTCATTCGGCAGGATGTCATGGAGCTGCTGAATAAGCTGGCGAGCCGTGAACTCATCGAGGTTCGGGCTTGATCATCACTGCCCATCGGCTTCGCGTTCTTGAAGCCGCCTTGTTGTTTTCGCTCCTGCCGATTGCCCATCGCCTACTCACCTGGCGCCGTTTGCTCGACCTGAGTGGAGTAAGCGTTGAACCCTACCTTTGCGAGCAGGTGCCGGTGAAGTCCCCCCGTGCCCGCGAGGTGGCGCGTGCAGTTGCGGTAGCGGCGGTTCGTCTGCCCTGGAAGCCGCTTTGCCTCTCTCAGGCACTGGTAGCGGGTATTATGTTGCGATTACGTGGCCGTCGATCAGTGCTTTGCCTCGGTGTTCGCAAGGATGGCAACACGTTAGGCGGACATGCCTGGCTGTTGTTGCCTGGCGATGACGGCGGTTTGGTCTGCGGCGCCATGGGTATCGAAAATGTCCGCGCTCTGCAGCGGTTGGATGAGGAAGCGCGTGGTGGGTGAAGATTATCGCCTGTGTGGCTGGCGTGTACGTAGCGATTTTCCCCTGCCGGATCTCTTGCCTTGGATAGGCGCTCCTTCAGCTCCGGTGGATCTGCATGTCGAGCTGGGGCCTGTCGAGGAGCGCCTAGCCGATCAGTTTTACGAGGGGCCGATACTGCAGCTTGGCGCAGATGGGACCTGCCGTTTTGCCATGGAGGGGGTCGCGGTTTACCGTATTGCTCCCGATGGCCGCTCCATACGCGTACAGCCGCACTTGCCGGAGGATTTTCCGGCGCTGCGCACCTTTCTGCTGGGCTCCGTTTTGGCCATTGCCTGTCAGCGTCGTGGCTTGTTGCCCTTGCATGCTTGTTGCGTCAGGTTGTCAACTCCGAGTGGTGATGTGGCGGTAGCCTTTTCTGCGCCTTCCGGGGTCGGCAAGTCGACACTGGCGTCGGCTTTCATTCGCCGCGGATATTCGATTCTCGCGGATGATGTGGCGTTGCTTGCTATCGATTCGCAGCAGAGAACCTGGGCCATGCCAACTTTTCCCAGGGTCAAACTCTGGAGGGATGCCCTGGAGCGCTTCGGCTACAGCGCCGACTCGCTCGAGCGGGTGCGCCAGGGCATGGACAAGTTCTCCGTTGCTCTGCAGGCCGCTGATTTCTCGGATGCTGCGCCACTTGAGCTGGCTGCGCTTTACCACGTCGAACGTGTCAATGATGCCCAGCATGCTGGCCTGGAGCGGGTCATGGGGCTTGCTGCTTCCATTCGTTTTTCCCAGTCGATCTATCAGGCGCCAGCTCTGATGCATGCTGCGATGGATAAAGCGGCGCACTTTGCATTGGCCACGCGTATGGCAGCCGGCGTCAAGGATCACCACGTGCTTCGACAGCTGTCGGGTATCGAGCACCTGGACGGGCTCATCAGCCGCATCGTCGCGATCCATGCCGGGGATAAGCTCCCGGCATGAGCGGCTTCTACTGGCTGGCGTCTTACCCGAAGTCGGGTAATACCTGGATACGGCTCGCCCTGAACAGCTATCTCAATGGCGGCATGGAGGCGGACTTCTCGCGTCGCTTGGAGTTCGCTCCTGCTGCTAGCAGCCGGCGACGCTTTGACGATCTATTGGGGGTGGCCTCGTCAGACCTGTTGCCCGAGGAGATTCTGGCGTTCAGACCGCGGATGTACCAGATGCAGGCGCAGGCGGCGCGTGAGCCGATCTTCAACAAAGTGCACGACGCCTGGCAGTCGACGCCGACCGGCGAGCCGCTTTTTCCGGCCGATGTCACGCTTGGCAGCATATATGTGGTGCGTGACCCGCGCGACGTGGTCTTGTCGTTGGCCGGCCACGTCGGCATGGACCTGGATCGTACGATCGACTTTCTGCTGGACGGAACGGCGACTCTCTGCCAGCAGCGCGGCTGGTTGCTTGAGCAATTACCGCAGTTTCTGGGCTCTTGGAACGATCACGTGAAAAGCTGGCTGGATCTGCCAGCACCCTGGGAGCCTTTGCTGGTGCGTTACGAGGACATGCTCGCACGGCCTGTAGAAAGCCTGGCGCGCATCGTTGAACACTGTGGCTGGGATGTCGAGCTGGGGCGTTTGGAGCGAACCGTGGAGGTGACGCGCTTTGAGCGCTTGCAGGCCGCCGAGGCCAGCCATGGTTTCAGTGAGCGTCCCCTGCGCGCCACAAAGTTTTTCCGGGAGGGGCGTGCCGGTGGCTGGCGAGAGCGGCTGACGGATGTGCAGCGCAGGCGTGTGGAGGAGGCTACGGTGGTGATGAGGGAACGACTAGGTTACAGCTAGCCATGAGCCCCGCCACTCTCTGCCCAGAGCAGAAATTGGCCGAAATGTAGCCCCCTGTGCAGCACGGTCAGGTATTCGGGGTGCCAGTGATCGGAGGGCCACTGCGAGAGTAAGGCCTTCATTCGCTTCAGATCGAGCAACTGCCTGGCTAGTGACGACTTCTCCAGCTGCTCAAGGTGCTCGGCCAGCAGGGGGCGCAGGCCATTCAGCCGATACAGGTACTCCGGGCATTGCAAGCCACGCCGAGGGTTGTTGACTATCTCGGTGGGCAGGCGGTCTGCCGTGACCAGGCGAGCCAGTCGCCGGCTCACACCGTCTTTCAGGTACAGACTGTCCGGCAAGGACAAGCAGAACTCCAGTAGTCGTCGGTCGGCCATGGGGTCTCGCACCTCGAAGCCATGCAGTGCACGAACGAGGCCCATGCTTTCGAGTGTTGTCTGGCGTTCTTCGATGCAGTACTGGCGAAGTCGCCAGCCGGGCATGCGGGGTGCGTGTCTGCGTGATTTCAGCGCTTGCAGGATAGGGGGGGTCATTCGAGTAGCGGGTGACAGCGCGGTCAGGCGTTCCCATTCGGCGTCGACTGATTTGCCCAGCAGGTGTTGCAGGGCCTCGGGAAGAAATGGGCTGAAGGTGGTTCGCCAGATCTGCCGGGCGCGGGAAGCCCCTAGATTGGAGTGGCGGGCCAGATCATTGGCCTGTCTCAGTGCATGTAGCCAGCGGCCACGCCTTACCAGCGCGGGAAGCGTACCTTGTCCGTCCCAGGACAGCGTGATGTTGCCCAGCGCACCAGACAGCAGTACGCGACCGCGCTGTTCGCGGACATGATCCCGGACTGGCCCCATCCAGGCGAGGTTCATCACGTTGCGCCAGGGAGCGCCGGTGGCACGGAACATCGATGTCCAGTCCGTATCCCAACGGTGCAGAGGCGGACCAGGGAAGCAAAGGGTTGTCAGGCCTGGAGTCTGCGCCGCAATTCGTTCGACATAGGGGCGTTCACTTGCATAAAACCGGGGGGTGTCGGCAAGTGCCAGGCTTTCGGCAGGCAGGCTGGTAAGGGCGGTGAGTGTGTTGCCCGGCACATACTTGAGCGCGGTTACTGTCACGGCAGAGGAGTCCAGGCCGCCGGTGAGCGCTGAAAAAACCGGACCCTCGACTCGCAGGCAGTCCTGGACGGCCCGATCAAGGAGTTCGCGGGCCGCTTCCACGTAGTCATCCTCGCGGGGAAGGATCAGTTCCTTGCGACGCTCTGGTCTCCAGTAGCAGCGCTGGGTAAGGCGTCCATCGCGGAGTGTCGCTACCGTTCCGGCTGGCAAACTGTGTAGGTGCCGATGGAAAGTGCTGTGAGGGTCGGCAGGAAGATCGGCAAGGCTCAGGGCGAGGCGCTCTTCGTTGACCCTCCAGGGGACTCCGGGAATAGCCAGCAACGCGGCGGGGGTTGTGGCGAATGCAAAGAAGCGAGTGCCCTGATGAAAATAGAGGGGGCGCTGACCTACGCCGTCACGTGCCAGCAGCAGATTCTGTGTAGTGGGGTTCCAGGCCGCCAGCGCGAAGTCGCCGAGCAAGTGTTCCGGTGCCTGCTCGCCCCAACGGATAAATGCCTCGAAAGTGAGGGCGCTGTCGGGCCAGGACTTTGCCGAAGGTGGCAGGTTCAGCGACTGGATCAGTTCGGCTCGGTTGATCAGATAACCGTCGAATACCAAGACGAGAGGGTGTTCGGGGTGGAGTCTCGGCTGCTGATCGTGACGATCTTCAGGTGCGCTGATACGCAGGCGATGGGCCAGTAAAATACCGGCGGCTGACCAGTATCTGGCTGGTTCCAGCCCTGGAGAATCCAAGGCTGTCGAAAGGCGCTCCGAGAGATCGGGCGGCGAAGAATTGCTTAGAGCAAGTAATCCCGCGAATGCACTCATTCGTCAGCCAGTGGGAGTCGTTGCTGCAGGTCAGGAAACGTTGTTGAAACCAAATGTGCCGTCATTTCCGCCAGTGGCGAAAATGCTGGCAGTCACTTCAGTCACGGAAACTTCGGTGATCTCCGGCTTTTGCCAGGTCTTGCGGGAAGTTTGTTGCTCGGTTTGATCGGTAGTGAGTTGCTCGGTCATGACAGGCCCCCGTAATTAGTACAACCAAGTTATCGCAATCCCGAGGGGCTGACAATTGGCTCATGCCGGAGGATAAGTCACTGGGGCTGGGTAGAGCGGCCGCCCTTGGGTGAGATTCCTGTAGCTCTCGTCGCCCACTTGGTAGGCGATTTGCACCCAGTTCGTCAGTGTGATGGCAACGGACTGTGGTGCTGAGCTTTGCGTCTGTCGCAAACGCATGAGCAGGGCGCTTTCGGCTGCCTGAAGGTCGTCACGGAATGTGAAACCATCGGACGGCCCGCAATGGATCTCATAGGTCGTACATCCACGTTTGATGGTGACCTCCACATCGGGCCCCAGGCCCGGCGTGCCGTCGACTCGCTCGCGCACATGTCGGTAGACTTCGCGTGCCTGTGCTAGCCCGTCGAGGTAGAACAGCGCCCGGTAAGGACCCTCCTGGTAGCGTAGGCTCAGGCTGGCACCTGCCTTATAGGCATAAGGCAGGGAATGTGCGACGCGCTGGGTAGCCATCAATTGGTTTAACGTTGCGGGGCGTACCTGGACTTTGTAGCAGTTGCGACACCCCACTGGGACGGCTGCCTTGTTGTAGGCTTGGTTAAACAGAAAACCCATTAGCTTCCCGCAGGGGAAGGGGGTGGGTGTCGTGCCGAAGACCCAGTTGTTCACTGGCAAGGGCGGCTTTGCCAATGACCAGGTATCGTCCTCATGCAGGATAATGTCGCCCCTTTCCCTCGCTATCAGGAGGTTTTCCTCAATCGTGGACTTGCCCAGTTTTAGGCTCAGGAGATCCGTGGGCATTGTGGACAAGATCATCGACTCCGCATTGGTCATTGGAGGGAAGTTTCCCTGTTGCAGATTCAAGGGTAAAGCGGGATGACTGACTTGTCCCGGCTAATGGTGTTGCTTAATTGGGCGCGGTTTGTCGTGCATCTATTGCGTGGCGGCGAGCGTCGGCGTTCTGCGCTGCTGATGTGGCGGCGCCCGCATGGCTTGTTCCAGCCATACGGTACGACACAAGAGGATCGTTATCCCGAGTTGTTCCGGTTGCTTCGGCAAACGCTCGAGGATGTGCCGCAAACGCGCATCCTGTCGTTCGGCTGCTCTACGGGCGAGGAGGTCTTCAGTCTGGCCCGCTATTTCCTCAGGGCGCATATCCACGGGATGGATATCGATAGCCGACGTATTGGCGAGAGTCTGGCGCGCTGGCGGCGAGAGGGGCGGGATCCCCGTCTCAGCTTTACCTGTGCCAGTGGCGTATCCCAGGAAGTTGCCGGAAGTTACGACCTGGTGACAGCCATGGCCGTGTTCCGCCATGGCCGGCTGGGTTCAAGGCCCATGGATTGCTCCGCCTGGGTTTGTTTTGCTGACTTCGAGCGCGCGGTTGACGACTTGGCCAGAGTGCTCAGGCCAGGCGGATTGCTGGTGATCCGTCATGCCAACTTCCGATTCAGCGATGCCCGCGTGGCTGACAACTTTGATTGCGTTCGGCTCGAATCTGCGCAAGTTTCTCCGATCTATGGACGAGACAATCGGTTGATGCCAGATGTGTCGGGTGACGATGGCATCTACCTTAAACGCATTATCCCGACTACTCAGTCCAACATGTCGCGGTAGCGTTCATCCTTGGTAAAGACCAGCGTCCTTTGGAAACCGGGTATCTTGATCCCGTCCTGGGTTATGGAAAGCGCCTGGTCATCGATCAGGTCATGGCCGAAATTGTAGAGAATGTCGAACTGGCCGAGCAGAGCCTGTTGGTCATATTGGCTGGCGGCGGCGCGGGTGTGTTCGCGCTTGGCCTGCCAGGCGGCGAAGGCGACTTCGCCATGGCGTTTGCGTAGCATGCGCTCGGTCACCTGCGGGGCCAGCAGGACGCCGGTGGCGTTGTTGCCACCGAAGCCCTTGGAGTTGAGGAAGCAAACGTCCATGCCAGCCATGTGGCGGTCGTGCACATCCAGGCTGATGTGCTTGCGGTGTACGTCGTCGGCGACCTGGTCGATGGTCTTCAGCCCCGGCAGCAGGCCGTGGTGGAAGGTGCCGAGGGCCGAGATCAGTTGGTCACCACTGGCCGGCGCCAGGGAGTGGCCGACGAAGGCCTTGACCGCAGTCACCGGCCAGGCCTCGATACCGAAGGCGGCAGCCACGCGATCAAGCAGTTCCGACTCGGTCACCCGGTTGGCTGGGGTGCTGGAGCCGTGGGCGTGGACGAAGCTGCGCTGGCGCACGGCCTCGCCGCCGAGCAGCTGGGTGGCGCTGGCCACGGCCTTGGCCAGGGTCAGGTAGTTGCCGGGGCCGGGGGCGGAAATCGACTTCTTGAAGCCATCGGCGTTGATAAATACGTCAGTCACCGCACCGTGGATGTCGGCGCCCAGCTGCAGGGCCAGCTCGTCGTCCATCAGCACGATGAACTGCGCCGACTCGGAGAGGGTGAAGCCGCAGTTGTCGCCGAACGGCCGGCTGGCGCGGCGGAAGTCGACGTCGTCGCGACCCTCGATCTTGCGCAAGCCTTCCTCAGTAGCCAGTGCGCCCATGGCGCCGTAGCCGTCGATGAATTCCTGAGTGATCGGTGCCTCGCTGTTGCCCACCAGCACCACGCGGGCCTGGCCGTTGGCGATCTGCTCGATGCCTTTCTGCAGGTTATAGAGGAAGGTGGCGCAGGCGCCGGTGACGCTGCCGGTCGTGCCGACGCTGCCCAGCACATAGGCGTTGATAAAGTCTGCCGGCATGCTGTTGAGGCCCAGCGGGCACTGCTTGGCGGTGACCCGACCGCCCTTGAGGCGCGCCTGCAGCATGCCGCCGAAGCCGTTGTCATCCATCTGGCTCATGCCGCTGCCGGCGAATACCGCGACTTCATCCGGTTGCACCTGGGCCATGATGTCGCTCCACGGCAGGCCGATGGAACGCAGGGCGTCGGTGGCGCCGACCACGGCCATCTGCAGGCCGCGCGGGTGGAAGTGCGAGTGGTATAGCGCGGCGGGATCGAAGCCGCTGGGCAGCTGTCCGGCCGACTTCACCGGCAGGGCGCGATAGCTGTCGACCTTGAATTCGCAGCTGTCGTGCAGGGTGACTCGTACTGTCTGCTCGTCGATCGACTCGACGCTCCAGTTGGCCGGCAGCGGTTCGGGCAGTTGCTTGCGCAGGGTGGTGAACTGGGCGTTGCTGGTGGTCAGGCTCTTCTGCCAATGGGCGGCGTCGACGTCCAGGTAGCGTTTTTCGATGCGCCGCACCAGGGTGCCGGCGAGGATTGCCTCGGCGTGCTGTGCCTCGATGTCGGCCAGGCTCAGGGGGTTGCCGGTCAGGTCGCAGTATTCACCGTCGCGCACCTGCACCAGTTGCATCATCACGGCCAGGCCGGCCAGGGTCTGCTGGCGCGCGGCGCTGTCCAGGGTTTCCAACACGGTGCGGCGGAAACCGTGGTGGAAGGAACTTCTGCCTGCGGCGTTATAACCGCCGAAACCCACGATGACGGGTAGTCGGGACATTACTTGGAACTCCTGCAATCGACCTGTAGCACGCAGGGCAGGTGGGCGCAGGGGTGCCGGGACATATCCGACAGCAACAGGCTCCACAAGCCATACGGCAATGCCGGGTGGCGACTCAAATGAATCGGGATACCAGGGTGACGAGGTTTATGACTGATGAGTCACTCGCGGTCTTGCAGGTATTCAGTCCCCGTCGTCAGGACTGTTGCCTGCGAAATCCAGGCCATGCTTGCGCAATTTGTCGTGCAGAGTCTTGCGCGCGATGCCCAGGGCTTCGGCCAGGCTGCGCAGGGAGGTGTGGGAGTTGGCCAGCTCGGCAGTTATCAGCGCGCGCTCGTAGACTTCCACCTGGGCGCTGAGCCCCTGTTCGCTGGTCGCGCTGGTCGGCATGCCGGCAGGCAGGTCGAGACCCAGTTCCAGGCCAATGGCGAAGCGCTCGGCGGCGTTCTGCAACTCTCGCACATTACCGGGCCAGGCATGGCCCAACAGTTGGGCACGCTGGGCGGCCGGCAAACTGCGAGCGGGCAGGCCATGGCGGCTGCTGGCGCTGTCGGCGTAGTGCTGGAACAGCTGCAGGACGTCTTCGCCACGCTCGCGCAGCGGTGGGATGCGCAGCGGCGCCACATTCAGCCGGTAATACAGGTCAGCGCGGAAACGGCCCTGGTCGGCGGCCTGGCGCAGGTCTTCCTTGGTCGCAGCAATCACCCGGATATCCAGGGAGATCAGCTGGTTGCCGCCCAGGCGCTCGACCACCCGCTCCTGCAGCAGGCGCAGCAGCTTGACCTGAACATCGGCGCTCATGCTCTCGATTTCGTCGAGGAACAGGGTGCCGCCATTGGCGAATTCGAACTTACCGATGCGCCGTTTTTGTGCGCCGGTGAAGGCACCTGGCTCATGACCGAACAATTCGCTCTCGACCACCGATTCGGCCAGGGCGCCGGCGTTGATCGCGACGAACGGACCCTGTTTACGTGCGGACAGGTCGTGCAGGGCACGCGCCACCACTTCCTTGCCGGCGCCGGTTTCACCGAGGATCAGCACATCGCTGTTGATCGCCGCCAGCGCGCCGACCTGCTCGCGCAGGCGCTGCATGGCCGCTGACTGGCCGAGCAGGCGCGTGCCGAGCTGGGTACGGTCGGCCAGGGCCAGGCGCAGGCTGCGGTTGTCCAGCACCAGGCGCCGTACTTCCAGGGCGCGGCGTACGCTGTCGAGCAGCGCTTCGCTGGCGAAGGGCTTTTCCAGGAAGTCGTAGGCGCCGGCGCGCATGGCCTGCACCGCCAGCGGCACATCGCCGTGGCCGGTGATCAGTAGCACCGGCAGCTCGGCATCCTGCGCATGCAGCTGCTGCAGTAACTGCAGGCCGTCGATGCCGGGCATGCGGATATCGCTGATCACCACACCGGGCCAGTCAGCAGGGATGCGGCGGGCCACGTCCTGGGCGTCGGCCAGTATTTCGGTCCTGAAGCCGGCGAGGTCGAGGGTTTGTGCCAGCGCCTGGCGCAGGTGGGCATCATCGTCGATCAGCAGGATCTGGATGCGATTGTCGATGGCGCTATTCATGAAAACTCCTCGAATGCAGCCAGGTTGGCGCCTGGCGTGGCATGGCGCAGTTGCAGGGTAATCTGCGCGCCACCGTCGGGGTGGTTGGCCAGCAACAGCTCGCCGCCCAGGGCGCGCATCAACGTCTCGCAGATGGCCAGGCCCAGACCGAGACCCTGGGTGCTGGTCTTGGTGGTGAAGAACGGCTCGCGCGCATGCTCCAGGGCCAGGGCGGAAAAGCCAGGGCCATTATCGCGCAGGATCAGGTTGACGCCCGCCGGTGTGCTTTCGGCACTCAGCCACAGGCGGCGCGGTGGCGCTCTCTCGCTGAGTGCGTCGAGGGCGTTGGCCAGCAGATTGCCGAGTACCTGGCGCAGCCGCGTTTCGCCAGCCTGTACCCACAGGGTGGCCTCCGGCAGATCGCGGATCAGCTCTACGTCCAGTGCCCGGCGACGCTTGGCCAGCAGGGCCAGGGCGTCGTCCAGGGCCGGTTGCAGGGCCACGCTTTCCGGGGCGTGGCGGTCGCGGCGAGCAAAGGCGCGCAGGTGGGCGATGATCGAGGCCATGCGTCCGGTCAGTTCGCTGATCTGCTTGAGGTTGTCGCGGGCGTCAGCGGTGCGCTGCTGGTCGAGCAGCACGCCGGCGTTGTCGGCATAGCTGCGAATCGCTGCCAGCGGCTGGTTGAGTTCGTGGCTGATGCTCGCACTCATGGTGCCCAACGCGGTCAGCTTGCTGGCCTGGACCAGGTCGTCCTGGGTGCGTAGCAGCTCCTGTTGGGTCTGCTCGCGTTCCAGCACCTCGTTTTTCAGGCGACTGTTCAGCGTGTCCAGGTCGCGGGTGCGCTCCAGCACACGGATTTCCAGTTCACGCTTGGCGTGGGCATCAAGAGCAATACGCTCGATGTAGTGACGGCGACGTTGCAACAGCAGGCCGAGCAAGGCGAGCAGGGCCAGCAGGCTGGCGGCACCGATGGCCAGCACGGTCTGCACCGGACGTTCGACCTGACCGCGCGGGGCGAGGATGCTCACCGTCCAGCCGGTTTCCGCCAACTCGCGGCTCTGCATCAGCCAGGCATTCGGGTCGAGTCGCAGGGGACTAGGCTGCTGGGTCGGGTAGGGCTGGTCGGCGGCGATGCGCGTCAGCTCCTGTGCGCTCAGTGGCCGACTGGCATGAAAGCGCCAGTGCGGATTGGAAGTGAGGATCACCACGCCGTTGCTGTCGGTCACCAGCAATTGCTCGGGGGTGTTGCCCCACAGGCGTTCGGTGTAGTCGAGATCGACCTTGACCACTAGCACGCCGAGGCGCTTGTCGCCCTCGCGCACCCCGGCGGCGAAGTAGTAGCCGCGCTTGCCAGAGGTGGTGCCAAGGCCGAAGAAGCGGCCCAGGCGTCCCTCGCTGGCAGCCTGGTAATAAGGGCGGAAGGTGAAGTTGCGACCAATGAAGCTGTCTTTCTGGTCGTGATTGGAGGCTGCGCGGGTGTTGCCCGCAGCATCCAGCAGGTAGATCACATCGGCGCCGGTCTGTTCGCGCACGCGCTTTAGCAGCAGGTTGGCCTTGTCCAGGGCCACGCTATTACCGGGCTCGAGCAGGGCGCCGCGCAGATCCGGCAGGTTGCCGAGAATCGGTGGCAACACCTCGAAGCGGCGCAGGGTGCCGAGTAGGTTGGCGACATAAAGATCGAGGGTCTGGCGGTTTTGCTCGATCAGTTCGTCGCGGTAATAGCGCTCAGCCAGCTGCTGCAGCGGCCACAACAGCGGAGCAAGCAACAAGGCCAGCAGCGCCAGGCTGCGCCAGCGTGGGCGCCGGGGTGTCGGGAGTGGAGTCATGCTGCGCTGCACCTTGGGGGTAACGGGCATTATGCCGCCAACAGACCTGGCTGAAGAGTTGTCGTCGGTGTACGGATAATTGCAGGAGCATAAACAGAAAAGGCCCACCGCTAGGTGAGCCTTTTAATTCTGTACATGGTGCCGGCACCAGGAATCGAACCCGGGACCTACTGATTACAAGTCAGTTGCTCTACCAGCTGAGCTATACCGGCAAGGGCGGCCATTATAGCCATTGGCGGCGCGGAGTAAACCCGTTGCGATGCAGAAGAAATGGGGGCCGGCTATGAGCAGCAATTTGCTTATGCACAATGACGAGGCACGTTTGGGTCGATTGGGCAGATTTTGTGCGGTAGATCTCAGATAGCTATAAAGCTATGTTTTTTATGGATTTTTAGTTGTGTTCAAAAAATCGACATCCGTGCAAGACGCTGGAGTGGTCTGCTCTGTAGCGTCTTCTGCAGAATCTACTCACAGAGTTATCCACAGCTTTTGTGGATTGATTATTGAGGGCGCTCGGCAAGCAGTAGCAGGTTGCGTGGGCTGAGTTGATAGCTGCAGAAGCTACCCAGCTGCACGTTGTAGCCCTGCTCCTGCAGGTACAGGGCGCGGTCGAGGAGCAGCCAGAGTTCCAGGGGGCGGCGGAACAGGTTGCGTAGCAGCTCAAGGTTGCGCACCTGAGCCAGGCGTTGCCAGCCTTGGGCTTCGAGGTGTTGCCAGTCGCGTTGTCCTGGCGGCGGCAGCTCCTTGAGTATCGCCAGGTCGCGGCAGTACTCGGCGAAGTCCTTGTTCAGCCAGCTGACCGGCAGTGAGGGGGTTGGCAGGTACTGGTCGCAGTCACGCAGTTGCCGCTGCAGCAGATCGAAAGCCAGGCGCCGGGCCATCGACTGGTCGCGCTGGCGGCGGGTGCGCTGGCCGGCGGTCACGGTTTCGCTGAGAGGCAGACCCAGGTCGTCGCGTGACAGCTGCAAGGTGGAGTGTTGCGCCGGGCCGGAGAGCGCTTGGTAGTGCGTGGTCTGGATACGGTTGTAGCAGCACGGCGCCACCGCCAGTTGCCGGCAGCCTTTGGCGCTGGCCAGTTGCAGCAGGCGCACATGCAGATCGCCGCAGGCGTGCAGGGCCACTGGGGTGTGATCGGCAAGCAGCTTGTCTGCGGCATCCTCGGCCAGCACATCCTGCTGCTGGTGCAGGGCCGGCAGGTGCAGGCGTGCGCTGAGTTGCTGGCCGGCCTGCACCAGCTGCGGATCGTATTCAAGGCAGGTCAATGCACTGCCGTCGTGGGCCAGTAGGCGGCCTAGATGGCCTTTGCCGGCGCACCAGTCGAGCCAGTGGCTGGGCGTTTGGAGAAATTGCAGGCGGCTGGCGAAGGCTTCAATCTGCTGCCATTTGCGCCCCGGTACATCGACCGAATAGCGTGCCGGCAGGGCTGCCAGCGCAGTGCCTGGCAGTTCGTCGAGTTCGCTCAGTTGCCGGGCAATATCGGCCAATTGCGGGAAGGGCGCAGGGGCGCCGAGCAGGTGTGGCTGGTTGTGGCTGGCTTCGGCCTGCTCCAGGCTGCGCTGGCGCAGCCACTGAGCCAGCTGCGGGTAGTTACATTCCCAGGCCAGTCGCAGTTCGGTAAAGGGTTTCGGTCGCCACAGCGCTTGGTGCGCGAGCAGGAAGGCATCCAGGGCCTGGAAGCGTTCGAGCAGGGCGGGGCCGCTGAGGATCATGGCGCAAGGGCTCCCTCACCCCAGCCCTCTCCCGGAGAGGGAGGGGGTTAGATTAGCGGCCCTGGCAGGCGTCTACCCGTAGCCAGCGCTCCAGCAGCTTGAAGCCTTGCACCAGAAGGTAGGCGATGACCAGGTAGAACAGCCCGGCGGCGAAGAAGATCTCCACCGGCATATAGGTGCGGGCAATGATGGTGCGCGACATGCCCGTCAATTCCAGCAGGGTCACGGTGCTGGCCAGGGCGCTGGCCTTGAGCATCAGGATCACTTCGTTGCTGTAGGCCGGCAGGCCGATGCGCGCGGCACGGGGCAGGATGATGTAGGTCATTGCCTGGGCGCGGGACATCCCCAGTGCGCGTGCGGCCTCGATCTCTCCGGGCGGTACGGCCTGGATGGCGCCGCGGATGATCTCGGCGATATAGGCGGCGGTGTGCAGGGTCATGGTGACTACGGCGCAAACGAAGGGGTCGCGCAGACCCTTGATGCGCAGGCTGAAGTCCCAGCTCCAGTTACCCAGGGTGAAGGTGTGGGCCAGGGTGGTGCCGGTCCACAGCGCGCTGTTGCGGATCGTCTCGAACTGTGACAGCCCGTAATAGAGCAGGAACAGTTGTACCAACAGAGGCGTGCCGCGGAAGAAGAAGATATAGCCGTAGGGCAGGGCACGCACATACCAGTGGCGCGAGGCGCGGGCGATGCCCATGGGCAGGGCGAGGATCAGGCCGGCGACAACCGCGATGCCGACCAGTTCGAGGGTCAGCCAGGCGCCTTCGAGCAGTTTGGGCAGGTATTTGACGATGATTTCCCAGTTCATGATGCGCTCCGGACGAAACCGCGGCTGGAGCGTTTCTCAAGGAAATGCATGCCGATCATGGCGAGGACGGTCAGTCCCAGATAGATGAAGGCGGCGACCAGGAAGAAGGTGAAGGGTTCTTTACTGGCGGTCACGGCGATCTGTGAGCGGCGCATGATCTCTTCCAGGCCGATAACCGATACCAGCGCAGTGTCTTTCATCAGGATCATGAACAGATTGCCAAGTCCCGGCAGGGCGATGCGCCACATCTGCGGCAGGATCAGGCGCCAGAAGATGCGCGGACTGGACAGGCCGAGCGCCTGACCGGCTTCGCGGTGGCCCTTGGGGATGGCCAGGATGGCGCCGCGGAACACTTCGGTGGCGTAGGCGCCGAAGCACAGGCCGAGGGCGATAGTGCCGGCGGCAAAAGCATTCAGTTCGAGGTCGGGTTTGCCCAGAGCTTCACCGATGCTGCGCATCAGGTTGACCGTGCCGAAGTAGATCAGCAGGACCCAGAGCAGTTCGGGCACGCCGCGAACAATGGTCGAGTAGGTGCCACCAAGCCATTGCAGCGGCTTGTGCGGCGAAGTCTTGGCCAGGGCGCCGAGCAGGCCGAGCACAAGGCCCAGGCACAGCGCGGATAGCGCCAACTG
Source organism: uncultured Pseudomonas sp. (assembly GCA_964518735.1). Taxonomy (GTDB): domain Bacteria; phylum Pseudomonadota; class Gammaproteobacteria; order Pseudomonadales; family Pseudomonadaceae; genus Aquipseudomonas. The sequence goes on along the minus strand of CAZFKQ010000007.1, from coordinate 186,028 downwards.
GATGGTCATCAGCGCGCCAGCCAGCAGGGCCGGGCCGAATCCGTGGAGGTCGAAGATCATCTGAGGACTACTGCGAGGAGTGACCGCCGCCCGGCTGGGCGGCGGTCAGGCAGCATCAATAGATGCTGAACGGGAAGTACTTGTCGTTGATCTGCTTGTAGGTACCGTCGGCGACGATTTCCTTCAGCGCAGCGTTCAGCTTCTCACGCAGCGGGTCGCCCTTGCGCACGGCAATGGCGATCTTGTCGTTGTCGAAGACCGGCTCGCCCTTGAACTCGAAGTCCTTGCCGGCATCGCTCTTCAGCCATTCCCAGTTGACGAACTTGTCAGCCAGTACGCCATCGAGGCGGCCCGAGGACAGGTCGAGGTAGGCGTTTTCCTGGGTGTCGTAGAGTTTGATCTCGACCACGCCGTCCAGGTTGTCTTCCAGCCAGGTACCGGCGATGGTGGCGCGCTGGGCACCGATGACCTTGCCTTTCAGGCTGACTTTGTCAGCTTTCAGGTCGGAGCTCTTCGGGGCGATGAACTGCAGTTTGTTGGTGTAGTAGGCGTCGGTGAAGTCGACCGCTGCCTTACGCTCTTCGGTGATAGACATGGAGGCGGCGAGGAAGTCGAACTTCTTCGCGTTCAGGGCCGGGATGATGCCGTCCCAGTCGGAGGTGACCACTTCGCACTCGGCGGCCATCTTGGCGCACAGGGCCTTGGCGATTTCCACGTCGAAGCCGCCGACTTGGCCGCTGGCGTCGATCAGGTTGAAGGGCGGGTAGGCGCCTTCGGTGCCGATTTTCAGTTTGTCCGCGGCGATTGCACTGGTGCCGAAGGCCAGGGTGGCCACTGCGGCAAACAGGATCTTCTTATAGTTCTGCATCGTATTGCTCCGTGTTAGCGATTGCTGGACATGAATTGTTTACAGCGTGCCGATTGCGGGTTGTCAAACACCTGGTCGGGTGGCCCTTGTTCTTCCACCAGGCCCTGGTGGAGGAAAACCACCTCACTGGAAACCTGGCGGGCAAAGTTCATCTCGTGGGTCACCAGCAGCATGGTGCGACCTTCATCGGCAAGCGCGCGGATGACGTTAAGCACTTCCTGTACCATTTCCGGGTCGAGGGCCGAAGTCGGCTCGTCGAACAGTATCACTTTAGGCTGCATGGCCAGGGTGCGTGCAATCGCGGCACGTTGCTGCTGACCACCGGAAAGCTGGTTGGGGTAGGCGTGGCGCTTGTCGGCGATGCCGACCTTGGCCAGCAGTGCTTCGGCCACCTCGGTGGCTTCGGCGCGGCTCTGGCCGAGTACGCGGCGCGGCGCCTCGATGATGTTGTCGAGCACGCTCATGTGCGGCCACAGGTTGAAGTTCTGGAAGACGAAGCCGATTTCACTGCGCAGACGGTTGATCTGCTTGCTGTCGGCGGCGACCAGATCGCCGTTCTTGGCGGGCTTGAGCTTGAGCTCTTCGCCGGCGACCAGGATCTGCCCCTGATGCGGGTTTTCCAGCAAATTGATGCAGCGCAGGAAGGTCGACTTGCCTGAGCCGGATGAGCCGAGGATGGAGATAACGTCGCCGTCGCGGGCTGTCAGCGAGATGCCCTTGAGTACTTCAAGGTCGCCGTAGCGTTTGTGCAGATTGCGGATTTCCAGCGCGGGCGTTGCCTCGGCCATGGGGGGTCCTCTTGGGTACGGAGTGCGCTCCGGCTGCTGGCCGCCATCCTGGCGTGGCGCCAAGCTAGCATAGCGCCAACTGGGGCGCCAAGCCGGTAAGGGCGCCTAGAGCTGCGTGCAGCGGCGAATGTGTCGCATCGCCGCAGTTGCTTGTCGCGCAGGGACAAAAAAGATCGCTGGGGTGCTTGGCGATTGCGCAATTCCGCTGGCGTGCTCGGCACGTATGGCGTCTTGGGTGCGGCTACGTAAAGGTCATGCATTTTACGGCAGCCGGGCGCTAGGGTGAAGTCGGGAACCCACGGGTCACGGGGGCTGGCGCTCTGCTAAAGTCTGTTCAGTTCGCCCGGAGAGGTGGGCATTGGCGCGGAACTGCCGGGGGAGTCATGCAGCACACGCAGCAGTCATCACGATCCTTTCGCTCGGCTCTGTGGCTGGTGTGCGCCTTGGTGGTGCTGCTGGTGCCCGTATTGCACCTGTGGGCACCGCTGCAGCGCTGGAGTAATAGCCACAGTGATTGGCTGATTCGTCAGCGAGCCGCGCAGCAGGCGCCGGACCCGCGCCTGGTGGTGATCGACATCGACGACACCAGCCTGCAGGTGCTGGTTGGCGAGGCCGGTAAGTGGCCCTGGCCGCGCTCGTTGCATGCCGAGCTGCTCGAATACCTGTTGGCGCAGCAAGCCGAGGCGGTGGTGTTCGATGTGCTGTTCAGCGAGGCGGATCGCTTCCATCCGGACGCCGATGCCTATTTCGCCGAAGTCCTGGCGCAGACCGACAAGGTCTACCTGGCTGCCTTGCAGCAGCAGGCGGTCGACCCGGGCAGAGCTCCGCTATTAAACAGTTATCCGCCGCAGGCCGGCTTGCAGGCCGGTGATCCGCAGCAGCGTGGTCTGTTGCTGTTGCCGCAGGCGTTGCCGGCGACGCTGTGGAAGACTGGCACCATCAACTTCACTCCGGATAGCGATGGCGTCGGTCGCCGCTATGACCTCTACCGGCGTTTCGGCGATTGGCGCATGCCTTCGTTGCCGGCGCGCCTGGCGCAGGATCAAGCGGTGCAGTTGCCGGCGCAGGACAGCTTCCTGCTCGATTGGCAGAGCGCCAGTCGTGTGCCCTATCCGCACATTCCCTTTGCCGAGGCTCTGGCTCAGGCCCGTGGTGAGGCTGGTAAGCTGCCGGCCGACTATTTTGCCGGCAAGATCGTGGTCATCGGCACCACGGCAGCCGGGCTCTATGACCTGCGCCGTACACCGCTGGACGACCTGTATCCGGCGGTGTTCATTCTCACCACGGCTATCGACAACCTGCTCAACGGCGAACAGTTGTACGCCGCTCCGGCCTGGCTGATGCCGCTGCTCTGTGTGGCGCTGGTGCTGCTGCTCCAGTTGTTGTTGCTGCGTGAGCGGCTGTTGCTGGTCAGCCTGCTGACCGTCGGGCTGAGCCTGGGCCTGCTCGGCGGCGCCTATCTGTTGGCGCACAATGGCCTGCTGGTCAGCGTGCTGCCCAGTTTGCAGGCGCTGTGGCTGATGCTGGCGCTGGCCCTGGCGGTGTTCTACCGCCGCCGCCGGCAACAGTTGAATACCACCATCAGTATGTTCAGCCGTTTCCTCGACCCGCAGGTGGTGGCCCAGCTGGTCGCCCGCGAAGACCCGCAGGCCCTGCTGGCCAGCCGCGACTGCCAGCTTACCGTGCTGTTCTCCGATATCCGCAACTTCACCACCATGTCCGAGCGGCACAGTGCCCAGGAAATCATGCAGATCCTGGAGAACTACTTCGCCGGCCAGGTGGATGTGCTGTTCAAGCACCGGGCGACCCTCGACAAGTTTATCGGCGACGCCATCATGGCCTTCTGGGGCGCGCCGCAGGACAACCCCAATCAGGCCGTGGATGCGGTGAATGCGGCGCTGGAGATGGTCGACAACGTCGAACGCTACCGGCGCGACTTCAATCACCCGGACTTCGATATCGGTATCGGCCTGCATACCGGCCCGGCGGTGGTCGGCATGGTCGGTACCAGCAAACGCTACGACTACACTGCCATTGGTGACACGGTGAATCTGGCCAGCCGCATCGAAGGCCTGACCAAGGGCCGTGCGCGCCTGCTGGTGTCGGCCGCAACCGTGCAGGCCTGCGGCGATGCCTTTGATTTCGTGCCCCATGGCGATTTCCAGGTCAAGGGCCGTAACGAGCCAGTGACCCTCTTCGAGCCCAGGAGAAAACCATCATGATCAGAGCGTTAACTGCTGTTCTGCTGCTGACGGGCTGGCTGTTCAGCGCCGTCGTGCAGGCCGAAGTGCGCAGCGGTATTACCGTGGAAGCCACCGCCCTGCGTGAAGCAGCAGGTGCCTCTGCGCCGGTGCTGCAGCAACTGCCGGCACAGAGCCGACTGAGCATCCTCCAGCGCCAGGGTGGTTGGTATCAGGTGCAGACGGGCGCCGGCCAGCAGGGCTGGGTGGCGTTGCTGGCGGTACGCTTTGACAAGAGTGCAGCAGCCAAGGGTGGCAACATTGGCGCGCTGCTGGAAAGCAGCACGGCCGTGGCCCCAGCGAGCGGCGTGGCGACCGGGGTGCGTGGCGTCAGTGACGACCAACTGGAAGCGGGCGGTGCGGGCAGCCAGTCGCTGCAGGAGCTGGATCGCTATGCGGTGACACCCGGCAGTGCGCGGGCCTTCGCCCAGTCCGGCGGGCTGCGCAGCCAGACCATCGCCTATCCCAACTGAGCCGGAGCCGAGAGCATGAAAGACTTTCTTTGCCGTGCCGCGCTACTGACCCTGTTCGCCAGCCTCAGTGCCTGCCAAGGGCTTGAAGCCCTGGAAGGGGTCAATATCCAGGGGGTGGATCTGGGTGTGCTGTCCAGCGCCAGCAAGAACCTCAGTGCCATGGCCGACAAGACCGAAGACGAGGAGCAGGTAATCGGAAGCAGTACGGCTGCCCTGCTGCTTCAGCAGGCTGCGCTGCTCGATAACCCGGCACTGCAGGCCTACGTCAACCGGGTGGGCCGCTGGGTGGCGCTGAACAGCGAGCGCCCTGATCTACCCTGGCGTTTCGGCGTGCTGAATAACTCGGCGGTGGGTGCCTATGCTGCCCCTGGCGGCTATGTGTTCATCACCAGTGGCCTGCTGGCGCGCATGGACAGCGAGGCCGAGTTGGCCGGCGTACTGGCCCATGAAGTGGCCCACGTCGTGCGCCAGCATCACCTCGATGCGATCAAGCAGCAGGCCGGTGCGGGCTTGCTGGCCAATGTCACGCGTTTGGCGGTGCAGGCGCACCAGGCCAGTTCGGGTGGCTCCAGTGGCAGCGATGCACTGACCAGCACCAAGTTCGATCAGGTGGTCACCAACCTCTATACCCGTGGCCTGGATCGCGGAGACGAGTACGAGGCCGATGCCATGGGCGCGGTGATCGCTGCCCGTGCCGGCTATGATCCCTATGGCCTGGCCACCGTGCTGCAGGGCATGGCGACCATGAAGCAGGACGATGCTGCCCTGGTCACCTTCCTCAAGGTGCACCCGAATATCGGCGACCGCCTGACGCGCCTGGAGCCGACCTATCTGTATCTGGAGCGTTTCAGTAGCAATGGCAGCCAGCTGACCCTGGAGCAGCGTTATCAGCAGGTGCTGTCCGGCAGGTAATGACGAGCCTGTAAAAACAAAACCCACCAAGCCGGCGGGTTTTGTTTGGGCGATGAGCAGGCACGAGCTGCTTTTGCCCCCTCTCCCGTTCACGGGAGAGGGTTGGGGAGAGGGTGAGTTGCCTAGTGCAGCGTGGTAGCCCGGATGCAATCCGGGAGCGGTGCTGCCTGTTTCCCGGATTGCATCCGGGCTACGACTGAGGTGCTGTCGTGCACGTCGGCAGACGTTGAGGCACGGGAGAGGCGTTAGCCAGCACCCTCTCCCCCCAGCCCCTCTCCCAAAACTGGGGGATGTGAGTTACAGCTAACTCGTTCAGTGGCTGTGCTTGCTGCCCGGCTCGAAGTCGCAGACATGGTGAGCGTAGGGCGGTGCACCGGGTGTGGTCAGGGCCGTACTCGGTGCTGGCAGTGGTTGGCTCTGGCTCGGATTGAGATAGCAGCGTGATTCGATGAACACCCGCACCAAATCGCCATCCAGTAGGCCGCTCTTGACCTCGGACTGAAGGATGTCGAGCGCGTGGTCTGTGGGTACTGCCGGCTTATACGGGCGGTCGGCGGCAGTCAGCGCGTCGTAGATGTCACAGATGGTCATGATCCGCGAGGCGCAGGGGATGGCGTCACCCGCCAGCCCTTTGGGATAGCCACTGCCATCGAGCTTCTCGTGGTGCGCCGCGGCGATCTCCGGGATGCGCTGCAGGGCCGGAGTCCAGGGGATCAGCTGGAGGAAATCGCGGGTGTGCACCACATGGCGCTCGATCTCGGCGCGTTCCTCCTGGGTCAGACTGCCGCGGCGAATGGCCAGGGCGCAGAACTCGCTGTCCGAGAGCAGGCCGATCAGGCTGTCGTCGTGGTTCTTCACCACCTGGCCCTGGATCTCCTGCAGGTGGTGGAAGTCGCCTTCGGTCAATACGCTCGGTTCGTTGGCCTTGAGGATGTCGCGCAGGTAGTGGTCGAGGCGTTCGCATTCCAGGGCCAGCTCGCTTTCCCATTGCAGGCGCTGCTCCTCGGCCAGGCCGCCATGCTGGCGATAAGAGTGCAGCATGCGCTTGAGCATCTGGTTTTGCAGACTCTCCTTGGCCAGCGCCACCCGGTAACGCAGGTTGTCGACTGCCGACTCGGGCAGCTTCTTGGCCTTGGTCAGCACATGCTCGCGCACGCCGACCTTGCCGAAATCATGCAGCAGCGCGGCATAGCGCAGCTCGCGCAGGCCCTCGTCATTGAACGCCTGCTGGCGGATATGTGACTGCGGCGCCTGCGGCAGCTGGCGGGCCAGGGCGATGCACAGGTCGGCGACGCGGAACGAGTGGCCGCTGGAGGTAGGGTCGCGCTGCTCGATGGCGAACACCGAGGCCTGCACGAAGCCGTCGAACAGCTGGCTGATATCGTCCAGCAGCTGGCGGTTCTCGATCGCCACCGCGGCCTGGCTGGCCAGGGCCCGTAGCGAGGCGGCCATCACCGCGTCGAACGGAATCGGCTCGCCGGCCGCGTTCTGGCAATTGATGAACTCCAGCACGCCAACCACTTCGCGACGGTGGTTGAGCATGGGGATTGCCAGTAGCGACATGGTGCGGTAGCCCACCTGCATGTCGAACGAGCGGTTGAAGCGGTACGGTGCCTCGCTGGGGATGGCGTAGGCATCGGCGATATCCAGCTCGGTGCTGGTCAGCGCCACGTAGCCGGCGATCGAGGCTTTGGTCAGCGGCATGCGCTGCTCCTGGAAGCGCGTCGGCATCGAGCTGTTCTGCGTCAGCTTGAAGATCAGCTGGGCCTGTTCGCCCTTCTTGTCGACCAGGAACAGCGAGGCGGCATCGCTGTTGGACAGACGCCGGCCCTCGGTGAGGATCTTGCTCAGCAGGCGCTCCAGATCCTTCTCGGCAGACAGTGCCAGGCCGACATCGACCAGCTTTTGCAGGTCGCCATCCTTGTCGTGCAGGGCGGCGGCTAACTGGTTGGTCTTCTGCTTAAGGCGGTACTGTTCGGCGGCAAAGTCGAGTAGGGCTAGCAGCTCGCCTTCACTGGCCTTGGCGGGCAGCGGCAGCACGCCGTCCATTGCCTCGAAAGCCACCAGGGTGGCGTTGCAGGTCTGCCAGTCTGCCAGCGGCTTGGCGCACAGCAGTTCGGCGTCGAGCAGCAGAACTTCGGCGCCGCTGCTGCTTAGCTCGCCCGGTTGGCTGATGGTCTTGAGATTGACGCCCTCGCGCAGCAAGTGTGCATACAGGTTGGATTCGGCGAAGAGTGGGCTGTGCCCCACTGTGCAGCTGGCGGTCATCACGGGAGCCCTCGGCGGCGCAGGGGAGTAATGCTCGCCTGAGTATTGCACCAGTACCTGCACCCTTCCATGCCGTTCGGCTTGTGAGGGGCAGGCTGTGCTGGAGGCAGTTAGCCGTTGGGCGGTCACGCAATCTTGGCTGAGATGGCAGGGGGCGGGCCCCCCTTGTATGCGTGTCAGGCGATGAAATCTGCCAGTGAGATGCTGGATACACCGATCAGCTGGATGGCGAACTCGGCATCGATGTCGTCATCGGTATTGCCATAGAGCACGCCATTGAAGATCTTCAATTGCCCGGCCGCGGTAAAGGCTGCCGCGCCATCGATGATCTTGTTGAAGGCGTTGTCGCCGCTGGCTGCACTGTTGGCGTCCAGCTTTGACAGGTCAATCTTGTCGGAACCAGGCGAGAAGTCCTTGATGATGTCCCAGCTGTCACTGGTTATGCTGGTGTCCGCGAGAGAGCTGAAGGCGAATACGTCGTTGCCGGCCCCGCCGATCAGCGTGTCCTTGCCCGCGCCACCAGTCAGGCGGTCATTGCCGGAGCCGCCATTGAGCGTGTTGCTGGCGGAGTTGCCAATCAGCGTGTCGTTGTAGTTGGAGCCGGTCAGGTTTTCGATGGCAATCAGGGTGTCGGAGCCTGAGCCCTGGGTGGCCTGTGCGCTGGTGCTTGAAAGGTTGACCGCGACCGCGCTGCCGGCATAGGCGTAAGAAGCGGTGTCGATGCCACTGCCGCCATTCAGCACGTTATTGCCATTGCCAGCCATTAGCACGTTATTGAGGCCGTTACCGGTGAGATTGGCTGAGCCTGTGGCCAGAATACGTCCGTTCTCGATGTTGGCGCCGAGATTGTAGTCTGCGAGATAGCTGAACACGGTATCGGTGCCTCCCGTGCTGGCATCAGCATTGGTCTCGCTGACTACGTCGCTGACGTGATCTGCGTAGTAGTTGTCCGAACCGTCGCCTCCAGTCATGTTGTCGGCGCCAGCACCGCCATTCAACACGTCGTTACCCAGGCCACCGCTCAGTTTGTTATTGGCTGAGTTACCTGTGAGTTTGTCGTTGTAATTGGAGCCGGTCAGATTTTCGATAGCAGCGAGTGTGTCTGAGCCTGAGCCCCCTGTGGCCTGTGCTGCGGTGCTGGCCAAGCTGGCAGTCACGGCACTGCCAGCATAAAGATAGGAAACCGTATCGCTGCCACTGCCGCCGTTCAGCACGTTATTGCCGGCGCCCGCATAGAGAATGTTGTTGAAGCTGTTGCCTGTGAGGCTGGCCGTGCCGCTGGCTGTGACGCGACCATTTTCGATATTGGCCCCCAGTGTGTACTGGCTGAGATAGCTGTTGACGGTATCGGTGCCGCCCGTAGTCGCGTTGGTATTGGTTTCGCTGACGATGTCACCGGTATTGTCGACGAAGTAGGTGTCGGAACCGTCGCCACCCACCAGGTTGTCTGCCCCGGCGCCACCATTGAGCACATCGTTACCTGCTCCGCCACTGAGTTTGTTGTTGGCAGAGTTGCCAGTCAGGTTGTCGTTATAGGCAGAGCCGCTGAGGTTCTCGATGGCGGTCAGGGTGTCTGAGCCGGAACCACCTGTGGCCTGGGCTGTTGCAATGGCGAGGCTGACTCTAATGGCGCTTGTGGCATAGGCATAAGAAGCGCTATCTACGCCACCTGCACCGTTGAGCAAGTTGTTGCCGGCCCCGGCGTACAGGGTGTTGTTCAGGCTGTTACCGGTGAGATTGGCGCTGCCAGTAACACGGATCAGACCGTTTTCGATGCTGTTGCTCAAGGTGTAGCTGGCGAGGTAGCTATACACAATGTCAGTGCCGCCACTAGCGCCGCCGTTGGTTTCGGTGACAACATCGCCGATGTTGTCCACGTAGTAAGTATCGGACCCATCCCCGCCACTCATCTTGTCCGCCCCCAGGCCGCCATTGATCACGTTGTTGGCGAGATCCCCTGCCAAGTAGTCGTTAAAGTCGGAGCCTGTCAGGTTCTCTATGTCGTTCAGCGAGTTATATGCCGGGTTGATGATGTTGCCGGGAAAGTTGATTTGGGCTGTCACGGCTATCTTCGAATAGGCGAAGGAGGCGGTATCTATCCCTGTACCGCCATTCAATACGTAGCCATATCCACTTTCGCCCGTGCCGGCGTACAGCACATTATTGAGTTCATTCCCGGTAATGGCGGCCGGGCCAGAGGCGAGTATCCGTCCGTTCTCGATATTCTTGGTCAGGGTATATGAGTTCAGGTAGCTATATACGGTGTCGATGCCCTCGCCGGCCTTTTCGCGTATAGCCGCCGCTGCTGTTTCGATGATGTAGATGTCGTCGCCTGCGCCACCGGAAAGCGCCAAGGGTGATTGCCCGCTTAGAACGTCGTTCTGGTTGGTGCCGTGTATTTCGACAAGTTGTGCCACGCCCTGAGCATCGTAGCGCTGAGAGAAAATTCCGGTGTAGTCATCGTCGACTGCCTCCCAGGTCATCAGCCAGCCGCCATCAGGCAAGGGAATTGTCACTGCTGGGCTTGTTTGCAAGTCACTCGTATCACCGCTAGATATGACTGCTACTTGTTGCCCTGATGCGTCGAAGCGAGTCGATATGGTTTCCGAATAGTCGTAAATTGACGAAGTGATCAGCCAGCCGCCATCGGCAAGACCGATGGCGCTGACATTGCCGCCAGATGTTGGAATCTGGGTTGTGGGCTCAGTTGAGGCGTTCGATGCGTCATATCGGTTCACATAGATTGCATCGTAACCTCTCCATGCCACTAACCAGCCGCCATCTTCCAAAGTGGTAACGGAGGGGTGAGTGTCGTAGGCAAAGTTTCCGAATGACAGAGGCGCACCTGCGGGGTCGCCATCGGAGTCATATCTTTGCAAAACTGTGCGACCGATATAGGTCGCTTGTGCGTCGACTTCGTACCAGGAAACTACCCAGCCTCCATCGGACAGGGCCGTAGTGGAAGAGCTGTGTTGCCTGCAGGTCTGGCTGACTAAGACTTCGCTTCCTGCCGGGTGGTTGTCTGCGTCATAACGCTGAGAGAAAAGTTGCCCATTGCTTTCCCAGCTGGCAACCCACCCGCCATCGGAAAGACCAGTTACTGAAGGATATATTTCATCCTCTGTCGAGGTGATGACTTGGGTCTCTGTCCCTATTGGAGTCCCGGTAGCGTCGTAGCGCTGAGTGAAGATGCCATGGCTGTCGTTTGCACCATTGCCTGTCCATGCCACCAGCCAGCCGCCATCGCTCAGGGCTGCCACTGAAGGCATGGCCTGGGGTTGTTCTGTGGTGCTATTGACAGCGGTCTCTTCGCCGACAGGACTTCCGGATTTGTCGTAGCGTTGACAGAAAATGCCTTGCCCATCGCCGACCCCTGTTCCTGTCCAGGTGATAACCCACCCGCCGTCGGAAAGCGTGGTCACCGCAGGGGCGTATTGGGCGTTGTTCGTGGTGGTGTTGATTTGGCTGATTCCGCCGGGAGTCACTTCGAAAGTGCGATCGGCAAATTGCAGTTGCTCAATATCGAAGAGAGAGTCCACGCCCTCGTCACCATCGGTGATGTTGGTGTCGGTAACCGTCAGGTGACCATTGCTCCAGCCCAAGCGGTAGTCCGAAGAGTTGCCAGAATAAATCGCCGTATCCAGGCCAGCCCCACCTAGGATGCTGTCGTTGCCCTCGCGCCCGTTGAGGGAGTCGTTGTCGGGAGTACCGCTCAGGGTTTCACTGCTAGAGGTTCCGTCGATGACTGCCATGGAGTCCATTCCTAATTACTGACTAAAAGGAGAGCAATGCTTGATGGTGGCATTGTGCTTTTATTGCGGGCAATAAAAAACCCCGAGGAATTTCTTCTCTCGGGGTCTTCGGTATTAGTGGTGCCCAGGGACGGAATCGAACCGCCGACACGGGGATTTTCAATCCCCTGCTCTACCGACTGAGCTACCTGGGCAACGGGGCGCTATTAAACGGATTTGGCTTTGCAGTGTCAAGCCGGGTAAAGAAAAAATTTCAGTAAAGACGGGCGCTTACGAAATTTACCGGGTTGCGACGGTTCGCTGCGTGCTGCGCTTGCTGCTGTAGCCCGGATGCAATCCGGGGGCACTCCTCGGTGAATGAGGTTCCCGAATTGCATCCGGGCCACAGGGTTTATGCGCTTGGCGGTACGTAGCCTTCGGCCTGGGCGTATTCTTCGCCGGAGAGGAACTTGTCCATCTCGGCCTGGAGGAACTTGCGATCGTCGGCATTCATCATGTTCAGGCGGCGTTCGTTGATCAGCATGGTCTGGTGCGCTTGCCACTCATCCCATGCCTGCTTGGACACGTTGTTGAAGATGTCTTCGCCTTTCGGGCCCGGGTAGGGCTGGCGGTCGAGGCCGGGGAGGTCTTGCTTGTGCTTGCGGCAATGGACGGTGCGGCTCATGACTTTTCTCCTGCATTCAGTTCTTGCGCGGCTCGCTTGAGGAGCTTCTTCACCGGGGCGGCTAGGCCCAGGCGCGGCGGGGTGGCGAGGTTATACCAGAGCCAGTCGCCCTCGGCCACGCCAGGGGCGGCGGCCTCGACCTGGATCAGCCAAGGTTCGATGCTCAACTGGAAGTGGCTGAAGGTGTGGGTCAGACCGGCCAGTTCACGTTGCTCGCCCAGTTGCAGGGCGTGCTGGCTGGCCAACGGCTCGAGGGCGGCCAGGTCGTCCAGCTCGGGCAGGCTCCACAGGCCGCCCCACAGGCCGGTCGACGGGCGGCGGTAGAGCAGGATGGCGCCGTCGCGGTTGGCCAGTAGCGGCATCAGCGTGCGCTTCTGCGGCAGCTCCTTGCGCGGCTTGGTCACCGGGTAGCGGATTTCCAGGCCTAGCAGGTGGGCCTGACAACCGCTCTTTAGCGGGCAAAGCAGGCAGCTCGGCTTGCTGCGGGTGCAGAGCGTGGCGCCCAGATCCATCATCGCCTGGGTGTAGTGATTGACCCGCTCTTCGGGGAGGAAGCGCTCGGCTACCTGCCAGAGCTGTTTGGCCACTTTCGGCTCGCCCGGATAGCCCTCCTGGGCTACGTAGCGGGCCAGCACGCGCTTGACGTTGCCGTCGAGGATCGGTGCGCGCAGGCCCATGCTCAGGCTGGCGATGGCGCCGGCGGTGGAGCGGCCAATGCCGGGCAGCGCGGTGAGCGCCTCGACGTCGCGGGGGAATTCGCCGCCGTGCTCGGCCATGACGATCTGCGCGGTTTTCTGCAGGTTGCGCGCGCGGGTGTAGTAGCCGAGGCCGGTCCACAGGTGCAGCACTTCGTCTTCTGGCGCATCGGCGAGGTCTTTGACCGTGGGCAGGGCATGCATGAAGCGGTCGAAGTAGCCGAGCACGGTGCTGACCTGGGTCTGCTGCAGCATGATCTCGGAGACCCAGACCCGGTAGGGGTTGATGTCCTGTTGCCAGGGGAGGTCCTTGCGTCCGTGCTGGTCATACCAGGCCAGCACGGCGCCGTTGAATTGCGCAGGCGTCATCGGTTGAACAGGCCTTTGAGGGCGTCCTTGAGTTCCGGGCTGACCTTGTCGCCCAGTTTTTCTTCGATCTTCTCTTCGAGCTTGTTGCCGGCCAGCTTGGCGGCGACCTTGCCCATGCCGTCCTTGTCCAGGCGGCAGGCCTTGGCGCCCAGCTCCAGCGGGCCACGGCAGAGCAGCGGCCATTCGATGTCGGCGTATCGCTGGTTGACCTGGCAGGCCGGGTCCGGCATGGCGCCTTTGTCGCCTTCGATAACGATGCCGATGCGGTAGTCGAGGCCGAGCACGCGCAGGTCGACATCGCCCTTGCCGTTGACCGTCAGGCCGGGGATGCGCGCCTTGAGGTCGGGGTTGCTGGCCACACCGTTGCGGAAGGTCAGGTTGCCGTCGAGTTCTTCGAAGGGCGTGTCCTTGCCGCGCGGCTCGCTGGACAGCGACTTGCGGTTGAGGGTGGCAATGCCCTGGCACAGCTGCTGCTCCAGGTTGGCTTCGACCAGCACGCCCTGGCTAAGGTTGAAGTTGGCTTTGCCATTCAGGGCGTCGATCCAGGCCTTCTGGCTGTTGCCTTGGGTGCGCACATCGGCGTTGAGGTCGAGCAGGCCCTTGATCGGGGCTTTCTCGCCCTGGGCTTCGATAAGCTTTTCCACCGGGATGCGCGTCAGCTGCTTCTGCGCAGTGAGCAGTGGTACGGCCGGGCGCACGTCGAGCTGTGAGGTGACGGCGAAGTTGCCGCCATACAGGTCGCCGCGCATTTCCTGCAGGTTGAGTACGCCGCCTTGGGCCTTGGCCTTGAGCAGGACGCTCTCGATCGGCAGTTTGTTCAGGGTTAGCTGGCCGAGGCTGATGTCAGCCTGTACGTCGAGCTTGCGCAGTTGTTCGAGGGGCAGCAGCGGTGCGTTGCTCCAGGCCTGCTGGGTCGGCGAGTTGGGCAGCGGTGTGCTGCCGCTCTTGCCGGCGGCGGCCACGGCGCCCTTGATCTCGTTCTTACGTGCGACACCGGCGCTGGCGTCCTGGTCCTTGGGTGGCAGGTAGCGGTCGAGGTCAAGCTTGTCGCCCTTGAGCTGCAGGCGCAGGGCCTGCTTGGCGAAGTCGCTGACGGCCAGGCTGCCGCTGAAGCTGCTGGCGTCCAGTTTCAGGCTCAGGTCGTTGAAGTTGATGCTGGTCGGGGTGCCGGCCAGGCGGGTCGATAGTTCGAACTGCTGCAGGGTGTTGGCGTCGCGCATGGCGGGCAGTTCGACGCCGAGGCCGCTGAGGAATTCGCGCAGGTTGAGCTGGGCGATGGACAGGCCGCCTTGCAGCTGGGCGGTTTTGTCCAGGTCGCGCAGCTTCAGTTCACCGATGGCGCGCAGCTTGTTGGCGGTGAGTTTGAGGCTGTTCCACTCGGCAACCTGGGCGGCCTGGTCGAGCAGCAGCTGACCCTGGGTGGCGAAGGTCAGCGTCTTGCCGTTGAACGGTTCGCCGGAGGCCTCGCCGGCCAGCTTGAAGTCTTCCAGCTGGTAGCGTTTGAGGGCGCGGTCGAAGCGTAGCGAGGTTTGCAGCTCGGTCTTGGCGCGCAGTACCGGCTTATTGATGCCGAAGAAAGCGCTCAGCTTGAGCGGGATGCTGGCGCCTTCGCGGATTGCCCCAGTGCTTAGCTCGATGCCTTCGGCGCTGAACTGGCGGCCGCTGGCGGCGTCTTGGTAATCGATGCGCGAGCTGCTGATGGTCAGGCTGTCGATATCCAGTTTGATCGGCTGGCTGGCGGCAGACTCTGCGGAGGCGGGCTCGCTGCTAGCTGGCGCAGTGCTGTCGTTGTCCGTTGGGGGTGGGGTGGCTGCGGCCTGTGCCGGCTTGCCCACGCCCTCCCAGTTGCCACGGCCTTGGGCATCGCGTTGCAGGGTCAGGTTGAGACCGTCGACGCGGATGTCGCTCATCTGCACTTCCTTGCGCAGCAGCGGCAGCACGCGTACGGACAGGCCGAGCAGGCGCAGATCGGCGAAGGGCTTGTCGGGGCTGTCGGCGCTGGCCAGGGTGGCGTCGGTCAGTTCCAGGCCGAGCCAGGGGAACAGGCTCCAGCCGATATCGCCATTGAGCTTGAGTTCCAGGTTGGCCTTGTCGCGGGCCAGTTGCTGGATCTCGTCCTTGTAGTCGTTGGGATCGAACAGGTGGGTGAGGGCAAAGCCCAGTCCGATCACGATCAGCAGCAGTCCGAGGAAGAGCAGGCCCAGGATTTTGCCGATAGATTTCATGAACGAGTCCTTGTGTTGAGGGTTCGAAAGGCGAGCGCGAGTATAGCGTTGGGCTGCCGACCATAGTGCAGGCAGTCTGTTTCGGCTTGGATGGCCAGGCTGGCGTGCAGTTCCCGGGCATGGACAGGGAGCGTGGCGCTCGCGGTGGGTGAAATTGGCGGTATTGGCCGCCCTATGCCGGCTGCTTCGGGGTTAGGCTGGCAGCATAACAACAACGCCGGAGGCGTCCATGAATGTCGCTGTAATGGCCGTGCCGCTGTATATCGCGCTGATCCTGCTGGAACTGGCCTACGAGCGCTACAGCGGGCGGCACACCTATCGCCTGGCGGATGCCACCACCAGCATCAACACCGCCGTGCTGCGGGTTTTGCTGGAAGGGCCGCTGCGCTTGCTGCTGGTGATCCCCTACGCCTGGCTGTACGAACATGCGCGGCTGCTGGAGCTGGATGCGAGTTCGCCCTGGACCTGGCTGCTCGGTTTTATCGCCGTGGACTTCTGCTTCTATTGGGCCCATCGCAGCCTGCACCGTTACAACCTGCTGTGGGGTGCGCACCAGCCGCATCACTCCAGTGAGGACTTCAACCTGTCCACCGCGCTGCGCAAGGGCGCTTTCCAGACTGCCTTCGATTGGCCGTTCTACCTGCCGCTGGCGCTGCTGGGGATTCCGCTGCCGCTGTTTCTGGTCCTGCTTGGCGCGCAGCTGGTCTATCAGTTCTGGATTCACAGCCAGCATGTCGGCCGGCTCGGCGTGTTGGAGTGGTTCATGGTCACGCCGAGCAACCATCGCGTGCACCACGGGCAGAACGATTGCTACATCGACAAGAACCATGGCGGCGTATTCATTATCTGGGATCGCCTGTTCGGCACCTTCGCCGATGAGCGCGAACCGGTGCGTTACGGGGTGACCACGCCGGTACGCACCTTCGACCCGATCCGCCTGCAGTTCTCCTGGTGGCGCCTGCTGTGGGCCGATGCCATGGCGACCCGCTCCTGGTGGGACAAGCTGCGCCTGTGGTGGATGCCTACCGGCTGGCGCCCGGCGGATGTGCGCGAGCGGCCCTGGCCGAAGATGGGTGCGGACAAGTTCGCGCGGCCCTATCCGGCCAGCCTGCGCTGGTATGCCTTCCTGCAGTTCGTGGCGATCAATGCCATGGCCCTGTGCTTCCTGGCCAGCGTCAAGCGCGCGGCCGTGTGGGAGCCCTGGCTGCTGGTGCTGGCGATTCTCAGTGGCTGCGTCAGCCTCGGCCTGCTGTTCGAGGGCAAGCGTCGGTTGTGGTCGCTGGAGGTCGTGCGCCTGCTGGCGCTGGCCGGGTTGGCGCTGGGCTGGGGCTTGTGGCTGGTGCCGGCGCAATGGCTGCTCGGCGTGCTGCTGGCGGGGCTGTGTGGGGCCAGCTTGTTGTGGTTGATGTGGCTGGCGGCGCGGCCGCAGGTGGTGGTCTCGTCGTAGTCCGGAGGTAATCCGGGGGGCTTTCTCGGATTGCATTCGGGCTACGGCCTTTGGTGCGGATGACGCTTTTGTCATCCATCAAGGCCAGCTCGGTGGATCAATGGAGCGCGATCCACCCTACGGGTGGCCATGCATGCCGCTTTCGTAGGTATGAGTCCGTAGGGTGGATGACGCCTTTTTCATCCACCATGGCCTACTCGGTGAATCGATGAGGCGTACAGGGGCGGTGAGGCTACAAGCTGTCCAGCGGCAGGCCAGTGCGCGCAGCCAGGGCCTGGCTTTCCAGGTGATCTTTCGGGGCGGCCAGGTGCAGTGGCTTGCCGGCCTCGCGGGCCATGCGCTGCGCTTCATCAAGGATGCGCCGGGCCACGCCGCGCTTGCGCGTGACCTTGCGCACGCACAGGTGCGACAGGCGCCAGCAGTCTGCATCGCGACTCAACAGGGCGGCGCCGAGCAGGCGGTCGTTGAAGCGCCCGGCGATCAGCCGGCCTTCGCCAATGCCGCTGGCGATCAGCGCGTCGGCGCTGGCGTAGGGTGTCAGTAGCCAGTCCGGCGCGTCGGTGTAGACCTTGGTCAGGTCGGTGTGATCCTGAGCCGATGGACGGGTGACGGTCTCGACAAACACGGGCATCGCGGCTTCCTCGCAGGCGGGTGGCGCAGTGTAAGGTCAGCCCGACCGCGCCGATAGCCTTTGCGAAAGCTGTCTATCCCAAGATGCGCCAGCCAGAGCCAGCCTGCGTCGCCAATTCAGAGGGTTGTGCACAGGCGCCCGGCCTGTTCGGTGTGCGTCCGGGCCGACAGGCATCGGCACTGTCGGCCGGCGGCGCTCAATGCAGGCGATGCCTGTCGTGCAGGAAGCTCAGTACCGCGCGACGACAGTGGTTGTATTCATGGTCATCGGCCAGGGCGATACGGTCGCGGGGGCGCGGCAGGTCGACCTTGAGGATTTCGCCGATGGTGGCCGAGGGGCCGTTGGTCATCATGACGATGCGATCCGACAGCAACACCGCCTCGTCGACGTCGTGGGTGATCATCATCATGGTGTTGCCCAGGTCTGCCTGGATGCGCATCACCTCATCCTGCAGGTGGGCGCGGGTGAGGGCGTCGAGGGCGCCGAAGGGTTCGTCGAGCAGCAGCACCTTGGGCTTCATGGCCAGGGCGCGGGCGATGCCGACACGCTGCTTCATGCCGCCGGAGATTTCCTGCGGGTACTTGTTGAGGGCGTGGCCCATGTTCACCAGCCTGAGGTTGTGCTCCACCCACTCGCGGCGTTCGCGCTTGCCCATGCTGCGCTTGAATACCTTGTTGACCGCCACTTCGACGTTCTCGAACACCGTCAGCCAGGGCAGCAGCGAGTGGTTCTGGAACACCATGCCGCGGTCCGGGCCGGGGCCGCTGACTTCCTTGCCATCGAGGATGACCACGCCGAGACTGGGTTCGAGCAGGCCGGCGATGATGTTCAGTACCGTCGACTTGCCACAGCCGGAGTGGCCGATGATGGAGATGAACTCTCCCTGGTCGATGCGCAGGTTGATGCCCTTGAGAACCTGGGAGGAGACCTTGCCGCGGGTAAAGCTCATGTCCAGTTGTTCAATGCTCAGATAGCTCATATCCGGTTCCTCAGGCGGCGGGAATGCCGCGAGTGATGCGCTGGCCGACGAAGGCCACCAGGCGATCCAGGCAGAAGCCGACGATGCCGATATAGACGAGCGCGAGAATGATGTCGCTGATGCGCGAGGCGTTCCAGGCATCCCAGATGAAGAAGCCGATACCGACCCCGCCAATCAGCATTTCCGCGGCAATGATGGCCAGCCACGACAGACCGACGCCGATGCGCAGGCCGGTGAAGATGTAGGGTGCCGCCGCCGGCAGCATGATGGTGCGGAAGTATTCCCAGGCATTCAGTTGCAGCACCTGGGCAACGTTGCGGTAGTCCTGGGGGATGTTACGGATGCCCACTGACGTGTTGATGATGATGGGCCAGATCGCGGTGATAAAAATCACGAAGATCGCCGAGGGGTGACTGTCCTGAAAACCGGCCAGGGACAGCGGCAACCAGGCCAGTGGCGGCACGGTACGCAGCACCTGGAACAGCGGGTCGAGGCCGCGCATGGCCCAGTCAGACTGGCCGATCAGTACACCCAGGGCGACGCCCGCCGCCACCGCCAGCAGATAGCCCAGGGCAACCCGCTGCAGGCTGGCCAGCAGCTGCCAGGCGAGGCCGACGTCATTGCCACCATTGTCGTAGAAGGGGTCGATGATCAGCTCCCAGGTCTCGTTAAGCACCTGGGATGGTGGTGGCAGGGCGGCGCCTGCACCCGAGCAGAGCAGCTCCCACAACAGGCCGAGCAACAGCAGGATGATCAGCGGCGGCAGCAGATCCTGCAGCAGGGTCTGCTGCAGGCGCGTGCCGATCCGGCTGAGCCGCGACGGTGCGACTTCCGCCGCCGGACTGGCGGCGGCGGGGTCGAGTTTGACGTTGGCGTTCATGGGCTATCTCCTTGCACGCAGCACCCGCTTCAGGCCATGGCCTTGATGGTCAGGCTGTCCAGGTAGGCTTGCGGGTTCTCGGGGTCGAACACCTTGCCGTCGAAGAATTTCTCGATGCCGCGTGAGGTCGACGTTGGTATCTGCTCGGCGGGCAAGTTCAGTGCAGCGGCGGCGGCGCGCCAGATGTCCTCGCGGTTGACCTGGGCGATCAGCGCCTGGCTGTCGAAGTCGGCCGGCAGATAGCCCCAGCGCTTGTTCTCGGTGAGGAACCAGAGGTCGTGGCTCTGGAAGGGGTAGGAAGCGAAGTCATCCCAGTAGCGCATCTGCTCGGGATGGTTTTCCACCACCTTGCCGGTGCCGTAGGCGAAGTTGCCCTTCATGCGGTCGACGATGTCGGCGTAGGGCGCGCCGATCCAGCGCCGCTGCGAGCAGATCTTCGCCACTTCTTCCTTGTTTTCCGGCTTCTCGCAGAACATCTGCGCTTCCATGATGGCCATGGTCAGCGCCTGGGTGGCCTTGGGGTTGGCGGCCACATAGTCGCTGCGCAGGGCGAAGGCTTTCTCCGGGTGGTTGTGCCACAGCTCGCCGGTGGTGTTGGCCGTGTAGCCGATCTTCTGGTTGATCAGCTGGGCGTTCCACGGTTCGCACACGCAGAAGGTGTCCATGCTGCCAACCTTCATGTTGGCCACCATCTGCGCCGGCGGTACGGTGATGGTGCTGATGTCGTTGTTCGGGTCGATACCGCCCGCTGCCAGCCAGTAGCGAATCCACAGGTCATGGGTGCCGCCGGGGAAGGTCATGGCTGCACTGACTTTCTTGCCGCTGGCCTTCTTCGCTTCCAGGGCGGCCTTGAAGGGGGCGGTGTCGACGCCGATCTTCAGGTCGCGGTATTCCTCGCCGACCGAGATGCATTGGCCACCGAGATTGAGGCGGGCGAGGATGGAGATCGGTACCGGCTGGTTGTTCGGGGTGACGATGCCGGCGCTGATCAGGTAGGGCATGGGCGTGAGGATGTGGCCGCCGTCGATGCCGTTTTTCGCCGAACCCAGCACCAGGTTGTCGCGGGTGGTGCCCCAGGACGATTGCTTGAGCACTTCCACATCAGTCATGCCGTATTTGGCGAAGAAGCCCTTCTCGGCGGCGACGAACAGCGGCGCGGCATCGGTCAGGGCGATAAAGCCCAGCTTGGCCTTGGTGGTTTCCACATCGCCCGGCGCAGCCCACGCGCTGCTCTGGCTGCTCAGGCTCATGCCGCCGAACAGGGCAATGCCGCTGGCAGCGGCGATCGACTGCTTGAGGAAGCGGCGGCGCGAGGCCTGCAGCAGGCTGGTGTTCTCATCATTGATCGGCTTGTCGGTCATGGCTCGGTTTCCTCTGGGCGAAAAAAAACGATGTCACGCTGGCCGGCTGAGCCGGGGGCGTGGACATCGTTGTCCGGATCGAATTGTGGCGCTCGGCATTGCTGCCAGGCTTGTTCTAGGCATAGCGAAAGCCGTGCCAGGATTTCCGCAATACTTTCGCAGATGTCTTCCTCAGGACGATCGAGCCAGCCAGATCAATGGTTTACGTTGTTCGCTCGGGCGAGCGAGGCGTCCGTTTGCCCTGCCCGAGCGTTGCATCGAGCGCTTGCAGCGGTGCACGTTCGCAGTGCGTGTGGCGCGGCGCGTGCCTGACTTCAGTGCTTTTGCCGTGGGCTGGCCACGGGATCCTCAATTGCAAGTGCCAGCAGGCGCTGAGCCACCTCGTCCAGGCGCAGGCTCTGGTTCATCGCTGCCCGGCGCAACTGGGCATAGGCTTCGCTCTCGCTGCAGCCTTGTTGCTTGATCAGTAGTTGCTTGGCCCGTTCGACCAGTTTGCGCTCGTCCAGGGCCTGGCGCGCTTCGTGTAGTTCGTCATGCAGGCCCTGCAGGCGCTGGGCCTGGCTTTGCAGCAAGTCCAGGGTCGAACGCGCCAGATTGGCACTCGGGCCTTCCTCGGCCAGGCTGTCGCCGTCGCTGTTGTGCACGCTGAATAGCCTGGCCTGCTCGGCGGCGGCGTGCATATCGCTGAGGCCATCCAGTAGGCGGCGATGGCTGTGCAGGTCACTGCTAATGCGCTGCATGCTCTGCTGGCAACGTTGCAGCAGATCCTCTTCCAGGCAGGTTTCGACACTTTTCATCGCGTCGATACGGGCAGTGTGCAGTTCGAACCAGAGTTCGCCCAGCTGGCGGTCGACCTGGGCGTCGGCGTGGGTATGCCGGGCGATGTCGCGCAGGCGGCAGGCCTGGGCGTTGCTGGTGCTGGCGCATAGGCATTGCCAGAGTTCCAGGGCTGCCGGGCTGGCGAAGCGGCTGAAGGTGGCAAAGCTGCGTTGCTGACATTCGAGCAGGTGTTCCAGGCGTTCGAGCATCTCGGCGGTGAAGTAGCCGCTGGCGAAACCTGCGACGCCGAGTGCGCGTTCCTGTCCGGCGAGTTCCTTGCCCTGCATAAAGTTGAACAGCGCCACCAGGCTGCGGGTGATGGCGGGGTCGATGGCCGTGTCGGCGGCCTCGAAGACCACTGCCAGCAGGCCGCCGATCAGCCGTACCAGGGCAGCGGTGGCGTCCTGCATGCCGATGCGATGTTCGCGAATTTTGCGCCGCAGCGCCGGCAGCTCGTCGAGGCTGTGCAGGGCGTAGGCGATACGGGTAAACAGGCGGGTCTTGTCGGCCGAGGCAATGCCGTTCTGGTCGATGCGCTCCAGGTCGTCGCGGACCTGGCGTTCCAGGCTTTCGGCGGCCTGGCTCAGGCTTTCCAGCTGCAGGCGCTGGTGCGGGGCGTTGCCGCACAGATAGAGGTTGGAGTAGCCACGCTCTTTCTGCAGGGCATGCACCAGTTGGCTGATGCGGGTGACCAGCTCACAGGTCTGCGACAGGTCTTCCAGGCCGAGCAGTTCGCTGCGTCGAGCCGCCAGCATAAAGCGCAGGGTGGCTGGCATTTTCCGCTCATGCATGATCGCCGCCTCGGGCTGGTAAATATCCGGATGTCTGCAAGATGCAGTCCAGCCGGCGGGTGCATATCCCCTCAGGCGGCTTTGCGCCTATAATGCCGGCCTTTTCCGCAAGCATTTTCGGGAGCTGGTGATGGCCGAACGTACGGCATCCGTCGAGCGCAATACCCTGGAGACCCAGATCAAGGTCTCGATCAATCTGGATGGCACCGGCAAGGCCAAGTTCGATATTGGCGTGCCGTTCCTCGAGCACATGCTCGATCAGATCGCCCGTCATGGCCTGATCGACCTGGACATCCAGTGCAAGGGCGACCTGCATATCGACGATCACCACACCGTGGAAGACGTCGGTATCACCCTCGGCCAGGCCTTTACCAAGGCCATCGGCGACAAGAAGGGCATGACCCGTTACGGCCACTCCTATGTGCCGCTGGACGAAGCGCTGTCGCGCGTGGTGATCGACTTCTCCGGTCGCCCGGGCCTGCAGATGCACGTGCCGTTCACCCGCGCGGTGGTTGGCGGCTTCGACGTGGACCTGTTCCAGGAGTTCTTCCAGGGCTTCGTCAACCACGCCCTGGTCAGCCTGCACATCGACAACCTGCGTGGCACCAACACCCACCACCAGATCGAGACGGTGTTCAAGGCCTTCGGCCGCGCCCTGCGCATGGCCGTCGAGCTGGACCCGCGCATGGCCGGGCAGATGCCGTCGACCAAGGGCTGCCTGTAAATGCAGACGGTTGCAGTAATCGACTACGGCATGGGCAACCTGCACTCGGTGGCCAAGGCGCTGGAGCACGTTGGCGCCGGTAAGGTGCTGGTGACCAGCGATGCGGCGGTGATCCGCGAGGCCGACCGCGTGGTGTTCCCCGGCGTCGGCGCGATTCGCGATTGCATGGCCGAAATCAAGCGCCTGGGCTTCGACAGCCTGGTGCGCGAAGTCAGTCAGGACCGGCCGTTCCTCGGTATCTGTGTCGGTATGCAGGCCTTGTTGGAACGCAGTGAGGAGAACGACGGGGTCGATTGCATCGGCCTGTTCCCTGGCCAGGTGCGCTTCTTCGGCAAGGATCTGTATGAAGACGGCGAGCACCTGAAGGTGCCGCACATGGGTTGGAACCAGGTGCAGCAGGTGGTTGAACACCCGCTGTGGCACGAAATTCCGGACCAGGCGCGCTTCTACTTCGTGCACAGCTACTACATCGAGGCCGGCAACCCGGCGCAGGTGGTCGGTGGCGGTCACTACGGCAAGGACTTCGCCGCGGCGCTGGCCGAGGGTTCGAAATTCGCGGTGCAGTTCCATCCGGAGAAAAGCCATACCCATGGCCTGCAGCTGCTGCAGAATTTCGTCGGCTGGGATGGTCGGCCGTAAATGAGCCGGGGCAAGAAAGTCCCGCTGCTGGAGCTCGAAGGGCCTCAGCAGCAGGCTGCGTTGCAGGTGCTGGGGCGTTTCCTGGAAGAGCGCTTCGAGCTCGAGCTGGGCTCGTTCGAAGTGCAGGAAGTGCTCGACCTGATCAGCCGCGACATTGCCCCGCATTACTACAACAAGGCGATTGCCGATGTGCAGGCGGTGCTGTCCGACCGCTTCGCCAGTATCGAAAGCGACTTGTGGGCGCTCGAGAAGAGCTGACCTTTTACCGAATTCATGACTTGAGCAGGTTCAACCGATGCTGATTATCCCCGCTATCGATCTCAAGGACGGCGCCTGCGTGCGTCTGCGCCAGGGCCGCATGGAAGACTCCACGGTGTTTTCCGATGACCCGGTGAGCATGGCCGCCAAATGGGTCGAGGGCGGCTGCCGCCGTCTGCACCTGGTTGACCTGAACGGCGCCTTCGAAGGCCAGCCGGTCAACGGCGAGGTGGTCACCGCCATTGCCAAGCGCTACCCGAACCTGCCGATCCAGATCGGTGGCGGCATTCGTTCGCTGGAAACCATCGAGCACTACGTCAAAGCCGGCGTCAGCTACGTGATCATCGGCACCAAGGCGGTGAAAGATCCACAGTTCGTCACCGATGCCTGCAAGGCCTTCCCGGGCAAGGTCATCGTTGGTCTGGATGCCAAAGACGGCTTCGTTGCCACCGACGGCTGGGCCGAAGTGTCGACCGTGCAGGCCACCGACCTGGCCAAGCGCTTTGAGGCTGATGGCGTGTCCGCCATCGTTTATACCGACATCGCCAAAGACGGCATGATGCAGGGCTGCAACGTCGAGGCCACTGCGGCCCTGGCGGCGGCCAGCAAGATTCCGGTGATCGCCTCCGGCGGCATCCACAACCTCGGCGATATCGAGAAGCTGCTGCTGGCCCGTTCGCCGGGCATCGTCGGCGCCATCACCGGCCGCGCGATCTACGAAGGCACCCTGGATGTCGCCGAGGCGCAAGCCTTCTGCGACGCCTATAAAGGCTGAGGATTTCGACATGGCGCTGGCTAAACGCATCATCCCCTGCCTCGACGTCGACAACGGTCGCGTGGTCAAGGGCGTGCAGTTCGAGAACATCCGAGATGCCGGTGACCCGGTGGAAATCGCCCGTCGCTACGATGAGCAGGGCGCCGACGAGATCACCTTCCTCGACATCACCGCCAGCGTCGACGGTCGCGACACCACCCTGCACACGGTGGAGCGCATGGCCAGCCAGGTGTTCATCCCGCTCACCGTCGGTGGCGGCGTGCGCACCGTGCAGGACATTCGCAACCTGCTGAATGCTGGCGCCGATAAAGTGTCGATCAATACGGCGGCGGTATTCACCCCCGAGTTTGTCGGCGAAGCCGCCGCGCGCTTCGGCTCGCAGTGCATCGTCGTCGCCATCGACGCCAAGAAAGTCTCGCTGCCGGGCGAAACCCCGCGCTGGGAAATCTTCACCCACGGCGGGCGCAAGCCGACCGGCCTAGACGCCGTGCTGTGGGCGAAGAAGATGGAGGACCTCGGTGCCGGCGAAATCCTCCTGACCAGCATGGACCAGGACGGCGTGAAGAGCGGCTACGACCTCGGCGTCACCCGCGCCATCAGTGAGAGCGTGGGCATCCCGGTGATCGCTTCCGGCGGTGTCGGCAATCTCGAACACCTGGCCGCCGGCATTCTCGAAGGCAAGGCCGATGCCGTGCTTGCCGCGAGCATCTTCCACTTCGGCGAGTACACCGTGCCTGAAGCCAAGGCCTACCTGGCCAGTCGTGGCATCGTCGTTCGCTGATGCTGCAAAGGCGGAGCGTGCAAAGCGCTCCGTCACCTCCCAGGCGGGCTCGCTCGGTGCTATTACTTAGTGTTGCCTAAGCCATTCCCTGATTTGCGCATTTCATCCCCCGCGTTAAGCATTCTGTCGGCTGAACGGCTCTAGGCAAAATGGCGATCTGCCAGCATGCTAGGCTTAATGGCGGAAAACGGTTGTCAATAATTTGTCGGGGCTTGCCGGTGGGGTGCAGAAATTTATTTTCTGACGCCACTAAAGGTTCCGAGATTTTTGCCGTCAATTCGCAAACGGGATTCCCTCTCCGCGGTGGCATGCCTGGGTGGCAGAGCTAAGGCGGTTTACTCTGTGCAGGTATTAAAATAATGAGCAGCATCTTTACTGGCCTGACTACCGCCCAAGTAGCCGCATTGACTACCGCACAGATTGCGGCACTGACCACCGAAGACATCGATGGTATGAGCACGGCGCAGATGGTGGCCTTTACCACTGCGCAGATTCAGGTGCTTTCTACCGAGAACATTCAGGCGCTGACTACCGCCCAGTTGCGGGCCATGCAGACAGCTGACTTCGCTGCGCTGACCAGCGATCAGATACCTGCACTCGATGCCACCCAAACTGCTGCACTGACTACTGCCCAAATCGTTGCCTTGACCACTGCTCAGGCCGCCGCGCTGACTGCCACCCAGGCCGCCGCCCTGACCACCGCTCAGTTGCAGAAGATGGAAAATGCCGATCTGGCAGCCCTGAGCACTGATTCGATCGAGGCGCTTTCCACCGCACAAATTTTCAACCTGACCACTGCGCAAGTGGCCAGCCTGAGCAATGCTCAGGTCGCCGCTCTGGAAGTCCAGGATCTGGCGGTGATGAATGCTGCCGCGATCAAGGCCCTGACCGCCGCTCAGGTCGCGGCCCTGACCACTGACCAGATCCAGGCCCTGAGCACGCTGCAGATTGCTGCACTGGATACCGATGTCGGTTCGCTGACCACCGCCCAGATCGTGGCCCTTGAGTCCAATCAGGTGGCCGCGCTGAATTCCATCCAGGTGGGTGCACTGTCGCCGACCAAGCTGGCGGCACTTGAGGCTGCCGATATTGCCTTCCTCAGTACCGCTGTTGTTGCAGCGCTGAAGACCAATCAGATTGCTGGGCTGACCACCGCCCAAGTGGAGGCGCTGACCACTCTGCAAGTCAGCAAGTTGACCTCTGCACAGCTGGCTGCATTGACCACTGCACAGATCCGCGCTCTGGAAGACGCGGACCTCGCCGCCATCTCCACTGCCGTTATTGCCGGTTTGAGCACGGTGCAGGTTGCGGCGCTGACCACCGACCAGATCCAGGCGCTAACCACTGCGCAAGTCGCCCGTCTGGATACGGCCGATGTACAGGCGCTCACTACCGCTCAGCTGGAAGCCATGGATAGCGCGCAGATTGGTGCCCTGAGCGCAACCCAGGTGGTGGCTCTGACGACTACGCAGTTGCAGGCCATCGAGGCGGCTGATCTTGCGGCGCTGAGTACGGCCGCTGTTGGTGCCCTCACTACTCTGCAGGTGAGCAAGCTGACCACTGAGCAGATCGAGGCGCTGACCACCCTGCAGGTGCGTTCCCTCAAGTCGACCCAGCTGGCTGCTCTGACCACTGCGCAGATTCAGGCGCTCGAAGTGGAAGATGTGGCGGCTATTTCTACCGCCAGCATCGCTGCATTGACAACGGCGCAGGTTGCCAAGCTCACTACCGACCAGATTCAGGCGCTGACTTCAGTTCAGATCAGCAAGCTGGACACGGCTGATATCAAGGCGCTGACCTCTGTACAGTTCGCCGCTTTGGATTCGGCTCAGTTGGCGGGCCTGACCAGCGCTCAGGTGCTGGTGCTGACCACGGCGCAGATTGCCTCCATTGATGAGGCTTCCATCCCCAGCTTCGCCCCCGCCACCATTGCGGCATTGTCCACGGCACAGGTGCGTGCCCTGACCGTCGACCAGCTGGAGGCACTGACCACCGCTCAGGCGCAAGCCTTGACGGCGACCCAGGTCGCTGCGCTCAGTACGACCAGCATTGCGGCTATCGAGGCTGTTGATCTGGCCGTTATCAATACCGCTGCGATCAAGGGTTTGACCACTGCCCAGGTGCGCGCTCTGACTAGTGATCAGGTGGCTGCTCTGACCTCAGAGCAGATTCGCTCCATGGACGCTGTCGATGTTGCTGCCCTTAGCTCCGACAGCATTGCGGCACTCAGTACCTTGCAGATCAGTGCTCTGACCGCCGGGCAGATTGCCGCTCTGACCACCGTACAAATTGCCGCTATCGATGATGCCAGTCTGGCGGTATTGTCTCCGGCGACCATCGCCGGCCTGACTACCGCACAGATCCGCGCACTGACCAATGACCAGTTGGTAGCGCTGACTACGGCGCAGGCTGCTGCGCTGACCATCACC
The DNA here is from genome assembly GCA_964518735.1 of uncultured Pseudomonas sp. Taxonomy (GTDB): domain Bacteria; phylum Pseudomonadota; class Gammaproteobacteria; order Pseudomonadales; family Pseudomonadaceae; genus Aquipseudomonas. Next base: position 158,260 of record CAZFKQ010000007.1, on the reverse strand, counting down.
CAGGTTGCCGCCTTGGCCACGGCGCAAGTCGCCGCTCTGGAAGTAACGGACATCGCCAAGCTGTCCACCTCTGCAATAGTCGGTCTGAACAGCGCGCAGGTGAGCGCGTTGACCGATGCCCAGTTGCAGGCACTGACTACTGCGCAGATTGCCAAGATTGATGCAGTCGACCTTGCTGGTCTGAGCACCGCCGATATTGCACTGCTGAGTGCCGGTCAGATCGGCGCCCTGACTGCCACCCAGATTGCCGCGCTGAGCACCGCACAGGTGCGCGCCATCGAAGTGGGTGATATTCCCTCGCTGTCGGTCGCCGTCATCAAAGCCATGAGCACGGCTCAAGTTGCCGCGCTGAGCACCGACCAGATTGTCGCGTTGACTACCGCCCAAGTGGCTGGCCTTGATCCGGCCGACTTCGCTGCGCTGGGCACTGCTCAACTGGTTGCTCTGAGTCAGGCTCAGGCTGCGGCGCTGACCTCGGCCCAGATCGCCGCACTTGCGCCGGCCAAGTTGGCCGCGCTGGAAGAAGCTGATCTGGCTGCCCTGACCACCCTGGCTGTTCGGGGGCTGACCAGCGCCCAGATCGGTAGCCTGACCACCGACCAGGTGGTTGCCCTGACCACGGCCCAGGCCGCAACCCTCAGCACGGCGCAGATCGCCGGCCTGAAGACCGCGCAGATCGGCGCGCTGGAGGAACAGGATCTGGCTGCGCTGTCCACCGCCGCCATTGCCGGCATGAGCACGGCGCAGATCGCCAGCCTGCAGGCGACCCAGGTCGATGACCTGACCACCACTCAGATTCAGGCCATTCAGACGGTCGATATCAAGGCTATGACCACCGACCAGATGGCTGCGCTGACTGCGCCACAGGTCTCCTCCCTTACCATCCCGCAACTGGTGGCCATGACCACTGCGCAGATTGCTGCACTGAGCACCCCTCTGACGGGCGAACAGCTAGTGGCGCGTGAGATTGGTGCTTTGACCACGGCGAATATCAAATCGCTGACTACCGCGCAGATCGCCGCTTGGACTACCGCCCATGCCGCCGCTCTGGTCTCGACCCAGGTCGCGGCCATGACCACGGCGCAGGTGCGCGCCTTCGAAACCGTTGACTTCCAGGCTCTGTCGGCCAGCGTGATTCAGGGGTTGAGTACGGCCCAGGTCGCCAAACTGACCAATGCCCAAATCGCGGCACTAACCACCGAGCAGTTCGTCGCTTTGGAAGTGGTAGACCTTGCAGTGCTGAGCACCGCTCAGATCGTAGCGTTGACCACCAGTCAGGCGGCAGTTCTTAGCACGGCCCAGGTCGTCGCTCTTAGCACGGCCCAGGTGCGGGCGCTGCAGACTGCTGATCTGGCGGCTCTGGGCACTGCCGCAGTGAGTAAGCTCACGGCGGCGCAAATTGTTGCCCTGACTACCGCTCAGGTTGCTGCCCTGACGCCTGATCAGGTCGAAGCCCTCAGCGTTGCTCAGATCAAAGCGCTGGGTACTGCCCAGATCAAGGCGCTGGATACCGAGCAAATTGCGGCGCTGAGTTCGGCACAGCTCGGCGCCTTGGAAACCGCCGATATGCTGGCGCTGACTACAGATCAGCTGGTCGCATTGAGCTCTGTACAAATCGCACAGCTCAGCACCGCCCAGATCACTGCGCTCACCAGCAAGCAGATCATGGCGCTGGAGACCGAGCAGATCGCTGCGCTGAAAACGGCGCAAATCGTTGCCATGGATACCGAGGACTTCAAGGCGCTTAGTGTTGCTCAGATTGCGGCTCTGAATAGCGCGCAGATCCGCGCCCTGCAAACGGCCGATATCGTCGCCCTGACTACGGCGCAGTTTGCCGCGCTGAGTACCGATCAACTGGCCGCCCTGACCACTGCACAGGTGCGTGCCATCGAGACGGCTGACCTTCGCCAGCTGAGCACCCTGCAGATTGCCAGTCTCAGCTCCAGCCAGGTTGCGGCGCTGACCACCGCGCAGATTTCAAAGCTGCTGACCGCGCAGATCGCAGCCCTTGAAACCCAGGATCTGGCTGCTCTCAGCAGCGCTGCCATTGTCAGTCTGAGCAATACCCAGGTGGCTGCGTTGAGCACTGCGCAAATTGCTGCGCTGACTACTGCGCAGATCCGTGCCATGCAGACCACTGATCTTGCCGTCCTCGACGACGAGCAGATCGAAGCCCTGACCACGGCCCAGGTTGCTGCGCTGACCACGGCGCAGATTGCCGCCATGACCCCGGAACAGATTGCCGCCTTGCAGATCGCGGATCTGGCTGCGCTTTCGACTGCCTCAATCCGGGCTCTTACCACCACTCAGGTGGCCGAACTCAGCACTGAACAACTGGCTGCGCTGTCGACCGCGCAGCTGACCGCTCTGGAAACGGCCGATATTCGTGCCCTCAGCAATGAGCAGATCACCGCGCTGAGCAGTGTCCAGGTAGCTGCGCTGAGTACGGCTCAGGTTGCCGCGCTGACCACTGCCCAGGTGTCCGTACTGTCCACCGAGGACATTGCCGCGCTGGGACTGCCGGCATTCAAGGCACTGACCACCGCGCAGTTGCGTGCCTTGGGCGAGGAGCAACTGGCGGCGCTGACCACCGCCCAGGCAGCATCGCTGACCACCGTGCAGATTCGCGCGCTGACCGTCGGCCAGCTGGCTGCGCTGGAAACCGCAGACCTGGCTGTGCTGGCCACCGCCAACATCGCTGCGCTGCTCAGTGCCCAGGTACAAGGACTAACCAGCGAACAGATCGCTGCACTCACGACGGCTCAGATCAAGGCTCTGACTACTGCACAGATTGCCTTGCTGAGCGAGGAGCAAGTTGCTGCTATCGAGACAGCGGACCTGCAACAGTTGAGCAGTGCCAGTATTCAGGCTCTGAGTTCGCTGCAGGTCGCGGCGCTGACCAGTGAGCAAGTTGCCATCCTCAGCACGGAGCAGATTCGTGCCCTGGATACAGTGGATATAGCGGCTCTGAGCCAGGAACAACTGGCTGTGCTGAGCAGTACCCAACTGCAGGCCCTGAGTACGACACAGATAGTCGCCCTGGGCTCTGATCAGGTCGCCGGACTGAGCACCGATCAGATTGAAGCCCTCACTACCGCCCAGGTGCGTGCTCTGCAAACCGCTGATCTGCAGGCTCTGAGTGCTGAACAGGTGCAAACCCTGACCACCGCTCAGGTGGCTGCACTGACTACTGCCCAGGTAGCGGCCCTGACTTCCGATCAGGTGGCTGCGCTGGAAATCGACGACCTCAATGTTCTGTCCACCGCCAGTATCAAGGCGCTTGGCAGCGACCAGGTCGCGGCATTGACCACCAACCAGGTGGCGGCACTCAGCACCGCTCAAGTAATAGCGCTGGACAGCCAGGATGTTGCCGCGCTCAGCACCGCTCAGATCGTGGCGCTGACCAACGAGCAGATGGCTGCCCTGAGCTCCAGTCAGTTCGCGGCTTTGGGTAGCGACCAGATTGCGGCTATCGAGATCGATGACCTGCAGCAGCTGTCTACCACTGTTATTCGCAATCTCAGCACCACCCAGGTACAGGCCCTGAGCACTGATCAGGTGCAGGCGTTGACCGGCTCGCAGGTGGCCGCTCTGACCACGGCGCAGCTAAGCAAACTGAGCACCGAGCAGATCGTCGCCTTGGATGCCGAAGATCTGGCCCTGCTCAGCACTGCCCAGGTTGCTGCCCTGACCACCGCTCAGGTGGCGGCCCTGACAGTCGATCAGATTGCCAACCTCAGTTCCCAGCAGCTCGGTGCCTTTGACACCGCGGATATACGTGCCCTGGGTACGGCGCAGATAGTCGCGCTCACCGAAGAACAGGTAGTTGTCCTGAGTTCAGCACAATTTGCTGCACTGACTACCGATCAGATCCAAGCGCTGGAGGCGCAGGATCTGGCCGCGTTGAGCAGTGCCGCCATCGCGGGCTTGAGCACCGCCCAGGCGGCGGCGCTAACCACTGCACAGATTGCCGCCCTGACCGAAGATCAGGTGCCGGCTCTGACCAGTGCGCAGATGGCCGTACTCAGCACCGAACAGGTGGCGGCCTTTGAACCCTTCGACCTGGCTGCTCTGGCACCGAGCACCATCTCTGGTTTGAGTTCCGTGCAGCTGGCGGCTCTGAGCACTGTACAGATCGCCGCGCTGACATCCGACCAGATCGCCGCGCTCGACGCTTCGGATCTGAATGCCCTGACCACTGCGCAGATTGCTGCCCTGACCGAGAATCAGGCGCGTGGCCTGACGTCTGCCCAGGTGGCCGCACTGAGCACCGAGCAACTGGCAGCCATGGAAACCGCCGATCTGGTAAGGCTGACCACTGCTGCCGTGGGGGCACTGTCCTCGGTGCAGCTGAGTGCCCTGAGCCTGGATCAGGTCACGGCACTGACTGTCGCGCAGATGGGTAATCTGGCCACCGCCAGCCTGGCAGGCCTGAGTACCGAGCAGGTGGCCGCGCTATCGTCCACTCAGGTGGCTGCATTGGGTGTCGAGCAGGTGGCTGTACTCAGTACCGCGCAGATCGTCGCGCTGGATGCCGTCGATGTTGCTGCACTGAGCAACACTCGCATCGCAGCATTGACCACTGCCCAGGTGGCGGCCCTGACCCTCGGCCAGCTTGAGGCCCTGAGTACCTCCCAGGTTCGGGCTCTGGAAACCGATGATGTTGCGGCTCTGACTACCGCGCAGCTGGCCGGTCTCGACACCGCCCAGGTCGCGGCGCTGACTACTGCACAGATCGTCGCTCTGACTACTGCACAGGTGCGTGCCCTAACCGTTGAGCAGCTCGAAGCGCTCAGCGGTACGCAGGTTGCCGCGCTGGAGACTGAAGATCTGGTCGCCCTGACCACGGATCAGCTGGTGGCGCTGTCTACCGAACAGGTTGCCGCTCTGAAGACCGCTCAGATCGCGGCGCTGACCACTGCTCAAATCGTGGCGTTGGAGGCAGGCGATATTGCCGGCCTGAGTGCTGCCCAGCTGGTCGCGTTGACTACTGCCCAGGCGGCCGTACTCACAGTCGAGCAGATTGCCGCGTTGAGTACGTCTCAGGTTCGCGCATTGGAAACCGCCGATCTGGCCGCGCTGCCGACCGATCGCATCGCCGCCTTGACCACAGTTCAGCTTGAGGCACTGAGCACCGCGCAAATCGTAGCCCTGGGCACTGACCAGGTGCGTGCGCTAACCAGCGAGCAGATGGCTGCGCTGACCACCGCCCAGGTGCGTGCGCTGGCCACGGAGGACCTGGCTGCGTTGGCGACCAGTCAGATTGCCGCGTTGACTTCCGATCAGATCACCGCACTGAGCAACGCCCAGGTTGTGGCGCTGACCACTGCTCAGGCCGCCGCCATTGAAGTAGGTGACCTGGCGGGCCTCACCACGGGTCAACTGCAGTCTCTACAGACTGACGACCTGGCTGCTCTGACCACCGCACAGATTGCCGCCCTGAGTAACGCTCAACTCGCGGTGCTGAGTACGGCGCAGATCGTTGCGCTGACCAGCAGCCAAGTTGCCGCTCTGACCAACAGCCAGGTGCAGGCGTTGTCCACCACCCAGGTGCGCGCGCTGGAAACCGTCGATCTGGCAGCCCTGACCACTGCCCAGGTGCAGGCGCTGACCACCGCCCAAGTGCTGGCGCTGAGCACCGCCCAGGTGGCCAGCCTGACCCAGACCCAGATTGCTGCCCTGGAGAGCAGTGATCTGCGCGCCCTGACCACTGCGCAGATCGTTGCCCTGACCACGGCGCAGATCCAGGCGCTGACTACCACCCAGATCACCCAGCTGACCAGCACGCAGATTGCTGCCCTGGAAACGGCCGATCTGGCGGCCCTCAGCCAGGAACAGGTGTTTGCCCTCAGCGGCTCGCAGCCGACCGCGCTGACCACCGCGCAAATCGCCAGCCTGCCAACCGCTCAGATTGCCGCCTGGCAGACTGCCGACCTGGCCAACCTGACCACTGCGCAGATTCAGGCGCTGACCACTGCGCAGATGCAGGCGCTGACCCTGGAACAGGTTCCGGCCCTGACCACCCTGCAGATTCGTGCGCTGGAGACCGCCGACCTTGCTGCCCTGACTGCCGAGCAGGTGAGCAACCTGACCACAGTCCAAGTGGCGGCGTTGACCACCGAGCAAATCGAAGCCCTGACCACTGCCCAGATCGTGGCGCTGGAGACCCTTGATCTGCGGGCGCTCAGCACTGTTCAGATTCGCGCGTTGGAAAGCGCTGACCTTGCTGCCCTCACCGATGCCCAGATTGTTGCGCTGACCACCGCCCAGGTGGCGGCGTTGACCACGGCGCAGATCAATAAACTGACCGTTGGCCAAGTTGCTGCACTGGAAACCGCCGATCTGGCAGCCTTGAGTACCGCGCAGATCGTCGCCCTGACCACCGCGCAGATCCAGGCGCTCGGTGCTGCGCAGATAGCCGCGCTGACCACCGCTCAAGTACGCGCCATGGAAACGGCCGATGTGGCAGTGCTGACTGCCGAGCAGATTGCTGCGTTCACCACGGCACAGATTCAGGCGCTGAGTACGGCACAGATCGTCGCCCTGACCACTGCGCAGATTCAGGCGTTGGAGCAGGTCGATCTACAAGCCCTGACCACTGCGCAACTGGTGGCCATGCAGACCGTCGACCTGGCGGCCCTGCGCACTGACCAGATCGCCGCCCTGACTACCGCTCAATTTGCAGCACTGACTAGCAGCCAGTTGCTGGCCCTGACCACCGAGCAGATTGCGGCGATCGAAACCGTCGATCTGGTAGCGCTCAGTGCCAGCCAGATCAGCAAATTGGAAACCGCTGATATTGCTGCCCTGCAAGGTGCCCAGATTGCTGCGTTGACCACGGCCCAGGCAGCCGCGCTGAGCACCGCGCAGATTGCCGCATTGACCAGCGACCAGGTGGGTGCCCTCGAGGCAGCTGACTTGGCTGTACTGAGCACCGCACAGATCCGTGCTATCGATGCCGCCGATTTGGCAGCCCTGAGTAGCGCCCAGATCCAGGCGTTGACCACTGCTCAAGCAGCCACACTCACTACTGCCCAGGTAGCGGCACTGCTGCCGACGCAGGTTGCTGCCCTGGAGACCGCCGATCTGGCCGCCCTGGGTACCGCTCAGATTCAAGCCATGAGTTCGGTTCAGTTGGCTGCGCTGAGCAGTGTCCAGTTGCAGGCGCTGACCGTGGCGCAGATCAAGGCAATCGAGGTTGCCGATCTGGCGGCAATGAGTGCCACCCAGGTGAACAAGCTGACTGTTGCGCAGATCCAGGCGCTGACCAGCGCCCAGCTGATTGCCCTGACCACGGCTCAGGTCGAATCGCTGACTACCGCTCAGGTAGCTGCCCTGACCACTGCACAGATCCAGGCACTGCAGACGGATGATATGGCAGCCCTTACGCCATCCCAGATCGTCGCGCTGAGCACCGCTCAGGCTGCCGCTCTGACGGGTGCACAGTTGGCTGCACTGACCGCCGACCAGATTGCCGCGTTGCAAATCGCCGATCTTGCTGCGATCAGTACTCTGGTGATTCCAAGCCTCACTGTCGGCCAGATTGCCGCGCTGAGTGAAGCTCAGGTTGCAGCATTGACTACTGCTCAGATTGCCGCCATGCAAACTGCCGACCTGGCGGCGCTGAGTGCCGATCAGATTGTCGCGCTGACCAGTGCTCAGGTGGCTGCGCTGACCACTGTGCAACTGGCCAACCTGACTACGGCGCAGATTGAGGCCCTGGAAGTGGTTGATCTGCAGGCGCTGAGCACCGCACAGATTGCTGCGCTGACCACCGCCCAGGTCAGGGTTCTGACCCAGGCCCAGGTCGCAGCCCTGAGTACTGCCCAGGTGCGTGCCCTGGAAACTGCCGACGTGGCCGTGTTGACCAGTGACCAGCTGGCGGCCCTGACCACCGCGCAGATCCAGGCATTGAGCACCACGCAAATTGTTGCCCTGACCACCGCGCAGATGTCTGCGCTGGAAACTGCCGATGTTGCCGCGTTGACCACCGCGCAATTGGTCGCCTTGCAGACCGCTGATCTGGCGGCACTGACAGTCGAGCAGATTGCTGCGTTGAGTGCTGGCCAACTGTCCAAGCTGACTACTGTCCAGATGCAGGCGTTGACTACTGCTCAGGTGGCTGCCATCGACAGTGTCGATCTGGTGTCCCTGACCAACGCCCAACTGCAGGCACTGAGCACCGCCCAGGTGCGTGCATTGAACGTTGAGCAGATTGCGGCTCTGAGCCCTGCTCAGATCACCGTACTTTCCACCGCCAGTATCCAGGCCCTGAGCAGTGCGCAGATTGTTGCCCTGACCAGTGACCAGGTCGCGGCTCTGGGCACCGCCCAGGTCGTCAGCCTGACCAGTGCACAGGTCGCGGCCCTGCAGACCGTCGATCTGGCGGCCATGAGCACGGCGCAGATCCGGGCCCTGGAAACCGCCGATCTGGTAGCGCTGAGCCAGCAGCAAGTGGCTGGTTTGACCAGTGCCCAGGTGGCTGCACTGAGCACCACCCAGGTCGCCGCATTGACTACTACTCAGGTCGCTGCCCTGCAGAACGCCGACCTGCAGGCCCTGAGCACTTCGCAGATTGTTGCGCTGAGTACTGCTCAGGTACGTGCCCTCAGCGGTGAGCAGGTTGCCGCCCTGAGTACCGCTCAGGTGCGTGCATTGGAGACTGCTGATATCGCCGGGCTGAGTACTGACCAGATCATTGCTCTGACCACTGCCCAGGCCGCGGCGTTGACCACTGGCCAGATACTTGCCCTGACTACCGCTCAGGTTGCGGCCCTGGAAGTAGCCGATCTGGCCGCGCTGACCACAGTACAGATTCGCGCCCTGGAAACCGCCGATATCGCTGTGCTCAGCGAAGATCAGGTGGTGGCACTGAGCACTGCTCAAGTGGCAGCATTGACCACCGCCCAGGTGGTGGCGCTGACCACGGCTCAGGTCGAGTTGCTCTCCGTGGCCCAGATCGCCGCATTGACCACTGCACAGGTCGCAGCCCTGCAGCCTGCGGACTTCGCAGTGTTGTCCGATGTGCAACTGGCCGCCCTGACCACCGCCCAGGCGGCGGCATTGACCGGCGCGCAGATTGCCGCACTCAGCGTCGATCAGGTCAGCGCCCTACAGCCTGTAGACTTCGCCGCACTGTCCAGCGCCGCCATTGTTGGTCTGACCACCGCTCAGGTGGCTAACCTGACCCCGGCACAGATTGCCGCGCTGACCAGTAGCCAGCTGGGGGCCATGGAGGTGGCGGACTTTGCGGCACTGACGCCCGAGCAACTGGCCGAGCTCTCTACCGAGCAGGCTGCCGCGCTTAGCAGCGCACAGTTGGCGGCACTCGATGCCGATCAATTGGCGGCACTGGACCCTGATACGCTGGATTCGGCCGAGATCGAGTTCATCGAGTCGCTGACTACCGATAACGTGCCGGCGCTGACCACTGCTCAAGTGGCGGCCTTTACCACTCGGCAGATCCGTATTCTGGAGACCGAAGATCTTGCTGCCCTGACCACTCTGCAGGTTAAAGCACTGACTACCGAGCAGATGCAGGCCCTGACCACTGTACAGGTTCAGGCCCTGACCACTGCCCAGGTCGCTGCCCTGGAGAGCCAGGATCTGGCTGCGCTGAGCAACGCTCAACTGGTTGCGCTGACTACCGCCCAGGCCGCGGCGCTGACCGATAGCCAGCTCGAAGCCCTGAGTACTGCGCAGATCCGTGCGCTTGAGGTAGCCGATCTGGCAGCGCTGAGTGCCGGTCGTATTGCTGCACTGAGCACCGAACAGATTGCGGCCCTCAGTGGTGCGCAGATCCAGGGTCTGACCACGGCGCAAATCACCGCCCTTACCGGCGAGCAGATTGTCGCCCTGAGCACGGCTCAGATTCGCTCCATGGAAACTGCCGATCTGGCGGCTTTGACGGCCGATCAGGTAAGCGCCATCGAGACTGAGGATCTGCTGGCACTGACCAACGAACAGATCACCGCGCTGACCAGTGCCCAGGTCGTAGCCCTGACCAATACACAGGTGGCTGCACTGAGCACTGCGCAGATCAAGGTGCTGAGTACCGAGGACGTGGCCGCGTTGACGCTGGATCAGGTCGGAGCGCTGACCACCGCCCAGGTGCAGGCTCTGACCACGGCGCAGATCGTTGCCCTGACGCCGGCGCAGTACGCCGAATTCTCCACGGCACAAATCAGCAAACTCACCACCACGCAGATCGAGGCGCTGGGTACGGCCGAGATTGCCGCCCTGACCGAGGAGCAGATCGGCGCGTTGACGACGCTGCAGACCGCGTCACTAAGCACCGCCCAGTTCGCCAGTCTGTCGGCTGCGCAGATCGCTGCGCTGACCACGGCCAGCATCCAGGCCTTGAGTGCCGCGCAGCTGGTGGCGCTGACTACCGCTCAGGTACAGGCACTGGTGTTCGAGCAACTGGCTGCACTGACCACCGATCAGGTGGTGCTGATGGAGACTGCGGATATCGCCGCGCTGACTGCCGATCAGATCCAGCTGCTGTCCACCGCCCAGGTGGCTGCACTGACCTCGGCCCAGGTGATTGGCCTGACCACCGCGCAGATCGCCGCGTTGGAGCCGCAGGATCTGGCGGCACTGTCGACCAGCGTGATTCCGCTGCTGACCTCGGCGCAGGTACAGGCCATCACCCAGGATCAGATTGGCTCGCTGACTACGGCGCAGATTCGTGCCCTGGAAACGGCTGATCTGGCTCTGCTCAACAGTGCTCAGCTGGCGGGGCTGCAGCTGTCCCAGGTGTCTGCGCTGACCACCGCGCAGATCGTTGCGCTGACCACCGAGCAGATTCAGGACCTCAGCATCGACCAGATCCAGGCGCTGACCCCGGCGCAAGTGGCCGCGCTGGAGATCGCCGATATCCAGGCGCTGACCACCGCGCAGGTGGCGGGTATGGAGGCAGATGACATTGCTGCGCTGACCAGTGCGCAACTCGTCGCCCTGACCAGCGATCAGGTACAGGTGCTGACTGCCGAACAGATTCAAGCCCTGAGCAAGACCCAGCTGTCGCAGTTGGAGACTGCTGACCTGGCCCTGCTCAACACTGTGCAGATCCGTGCCATCGAGACGGCTGATATCAGTGGCCTGACCACTGCGCAGATTGTCGCGCTGACCACTGAGCAGGCAGCGGCGTTGACCACTGCGCAAATCGTCGCGTTGACCACGGCGCAGTTCCAGGCCATGCAGACAGCTGACCTGGCGGCGCTGACCACGACGCAGATTCAGGCCATGGAAACCCGCGATATCGCTGTGCTGAGCACGGCGCAGATTGCGGCGCTGACTAGCGATCAGGTACAGGTACTAACCACTGCGCAAATCGTCGCGCTAACCACCGCTCAGGTACCGGCACTGGATGCCGCCGACTTCGCCTTGCTCAGCACGGCGCAGATCGTGGCCCTGCAGACACGCGACGTGGCGGTGCTGACGTCTGATCAGATCGTCGCGCTGACAACTGAGCAGGCTGAAGCCCTGACTTCGGCGCAACTGGCGGCGCTGACCACCGCACAGCTGGTACGCATCGAGGTCGAGGATCTGGAGGTCATCACCACGGCGACTCTGCAAGGCCTCTCCGCCGAGCAGGCAGCCGCGCTGACCACCGATCAGGTTGCCGCGCTGACCACCGCGCAGCTGGTATCGCTGGGCACCGACGATGTGGCGGCGTTGACCACTGCGCAAATCGTTGCACTGGGCAGCGATCAGGTTGCGGCGCTGACCACCGCCCAGGTGCAGGCGCTGACCACCGCGCAAGTCGCCGCCATGCAAGTGGCCGACTTCGCCAATCTGAGCTCTGACCAGATCGCTGTGATGGAGACCGCCGATATCGCGGCGCTGACCACTGCACAGATCGTCGCTCTGACCACTGAGCAGGCCAGTTTCCTGACCTCGGCTCAACTGGCTGCGCTGAGCACCGTGCAGCTGGTACAGATGGAAGTGGCCGATCTGGCCGCTCTGTCGGTCTCCGCGATTGTCGGGCTGACCACGGCACAGGCGGCGGCGCTGACCAGTGCGCAGATCCAGGCGCTGACCAGCGACCAGTTGCCGGCCATGGAAACCCGCGATATTGCTGCGTTGACCACCGCGCAAATCCAGAACCTCACCAGCGTACAGTTCCAGACGCTGACCACCGCCCAGATCAAGGCACTCACCAGTGCCCAGGTCGAGGCCCTGGAAATCGAGGATCTGGCCGCTCTGGGCACCGATCAGATTCGTGCCCTGGATGCTACCGACTTGGCGCTGCTGAGTACCGAGCAACTGGTCGAGCTGACCGTGGCGCAGATCGAGGCGCTGACCACCGAGCAGGTGGTCAAGCTGACCACGGCGCAGGTACAGGCGCTGACCACCGATCAGATCGTCGCGCTGACCACCGAGCAGGTCGCGGCCATGCAGGGTGCTGACGTGGCGGTGCTGACCAGTGCACAGATCGTTGCGCTGAGTGTTGCCCAGGTGCAGGCACTGACCACGGCGCAGATCGTCGCGCTGACCAGCGACCAGTTCGCTGTCATGCAAGTGGGTGACCTGGCCTCCCTGAGCACCGCCCAGGTGCAGGCCATCCAGGGCTCCGATCTGGCGGCGCTGAGTTCTGACCAGATTGCCGGGCTGACCGTCGCCCAGGTGCAGGCACTGACCACGTCGCAGATCGTCTCGCTGACCACTGCCCAGGTCGAGGCGCTCACCCTGGCCCAGGTCGCGGCGCTGACTACTGCCCAGGTCGCGGCCATGCAGATCTCCGATCTGGCGGCCCTGACTGCGGCGCAGATCGAGGCGCTGACTACCGCCCAGGTGCAGGCGCTGACGGCTTCGCAGGTTTACGGCCTGACCACCGCCCAGGTGGCCGCGCTGGAAACTGCGGACCTGGCGGCGCTGACCACCGCGCAGATCCAGGCCATGCAGAACACCGACCTGGCAGCACTGACCACCGATCAGATCCCGGCACTGACTACCGATCAGATCCAGGCGCTGACCACCTCGCAGATCAAGGCACTGACGGTTGCACAGATCGCCGCCTTGACCAGCGACCAGGTCGCCGCCCTGGAAACCGCCGATGTAGCAGCGCTGACGTCGGCGCAGATCGGCGCCATCGACGCGGGTGACTTCGCCGAGCTGAACACCGCACAGCTGGTGGCGATCGACGTGGCGGATGTCGCCGCGCTGACCACCGATCAGCTGGCGGCGCTCGACATGGCCCAGGCGGACGCCTTCACTGCGTCGCAGCTGGCGGCCATGAGCACCGATCAGCTGGCCGTGCTGACCACTTCGCCGCTGATCCTCGATCTGGATGGCAATGGTGTGCAGACCCAACACTGGGCGGCCAATACCCTGTTCGATATCGACGGCGACGGCGATCTCGATCAGACCGGCTGGGTCGGTGAGGGCGATGGCCTGCTGGCGCTGGATCGCAATGGTGATGGCAGCATCAATGACGGTGGCGAGCTGTTCGGCACCGCCACTACCCTTGAAGACGGCAGCAAGGCCGAGGACGGTTTTGCCGCCCTGGCCGAGCTGGATAGCAACGGTGATGGGCGCATCGACGCCAGTGACGAAGCGTTTGCTTCGCTGCGGGTGTGGATGGATGGCAACAAGGACGGTATCAGCCAATCCGGCGAGCTGTTCAGCCTGTCCAGCCTGGGTATTGCCAGCATCAACCTGCAATCGCAGCAGACCAGCGAGCTGAACAACGGCAACTGGATCGGCCTGAGTGGCAGCTACGAAACCGTCGATGGCCAGTTGCATAGCATGGTCGACGCCTGGTTCCGCAGCGGCGAAGCCGGCCAGACCATCGACCTGACGGCACTCAACGCCGAGTCGATCACTGAGCACAGCCTCAGTCGTATCGACCTGGGCCACGATGGTGGGGTGGCCAGCACCTTGCGCCTGGATGCCGAGAGCATCAGCCAGTTCGGCCAGGTTGGCCTGGTTGATACCGGCGCTCTGGGGGCTTCGCAGCCGGTGCAGCTGATGGTTAACGGCGATGCCAATGACAGCGTGCAGATTGCCGGCTCGGCCGAGCAATGGCAGGCTGCTGGCAGCGTCGAGGTCGACGGCACTAGCTATGATGTGTACAACGACGGGGAAATCCAGCTGCTGGTTGCCAGCAACGTGCACGCCAGCTTCTACTCCTAAGTAGCAGCTGATTTCTGTCCCCCTGTGGCGTTTTAGGGCGCCGCAGGGGGATAGTTCGTGCAACCTATTTCCCGATAAGGCGTTTGCATGTCCGCCAATCCACTTGAAAGCCCCAATCTGGACGTCGCTCTGCTGACTGCCCTGCAGTTTGCCGAGCAGGCGGCGCTCGAACCCATGCAACTTATCGCCGTGGCCGAGCGCCTCGGCCAGGCGGCGCGCCCGGCCGACGTAGTGCGGCTGTACCAGACCTGGTTGGGGCATTGCAGCTCCAGCGCCGACTACATCGTGCAGTTCAACCTGGGTGTGACGCTGTCGCAGCTGGAGCAGTTGCCGGCGGCTGAGCAGGCCTACCGGGCTGCCATTCAGCGCAAGCCGGACTTTGTTCAAGCCTGGTTCAACCTGGGGGCGGTGATCGAGCGCCAGGGCCGGGCCGATAATGCCCTGGTGATCTGGCAGTCAATGCTTGACCATCCGCTGGTTGGGCCGGAGCTCAATCACGAGCTCTACATCATGGTGCTCAATGCCATGGGTAGGCTGATGGAAGAAGTGCGTCAGCTGCATTCGGCCGAACAGAAGCTGCTGGCCAGCCTGCAGGCCGATCCGGCGCAGCCCAAGGTGATCCAGCACTGGGTGCACCTGCGGCAGAAACAGTGCGAGTGGCCGGTGCTAACCCCACTGGATGGCCTCTCGCGTGGTGACCTGCTCAAGGCGACCTCACCGCTGGCCATGCTGTCGGCCAGTGACGACCCCGGTTTGCAATTGGCCACTGCCATGCACTTCGTTGCCGAGCGGATCAATCAGCGCGTACCGCAGTTGGCCCCGGCGGGTGGGTATGCTCATCCGCGCACGCGAATTGCCTTCCTCTCTTCGGATTTTTGCCTGCACGCGGTGTCGTTGCTCACCGTCGAGCTGTTCGAGTTGCTGGATCGCGAGCGCTTCGAAGTCTATGGCTTCTGCTGGAGTCGCGAGGATGGCTCGGCCCTGCGCGCCCGGGTCAAGGCGGCGATGGACTACTTCATCCCCATCGGCGCGCTGGACGATGCCAGTGCGGCCCAACTGATCCGCCAGCACGAGATCGACATCCTGGTCGACTTGCAAGGCCTGACTTCCGGCGCCCGGCCCAATATTCTGGCCTACCGCCCGGCGCCGTTGCAGCTCACTTACCTGGGCTTCCCCGGGCCGACCGGACTACCCTGTGTTGACTATGTTATTGCCGATCGCTACCTGATCCCGGAAGACGAGAAGCCCTTCTACAGCGAGAAACCGCTGTACCTGCCGGTATTTCAGTGCAGCGACCGGCAACGCCCGGTGGCGGCGCTGCCGAGCCGCGCCGAGTGCGGCCTGCCGGACGACCGTTTGGTGTTCTGCTGCTTCAACAACAACTACAAGTTCAACGAGGAAATGTTTTCCTGCTGGATGCGTATCCTGGCGGCCGTGCCGGACAGCCTGTTCTGGCTATTGGCCGATAATCAATGGTCGCAGGCCAACCTGCTGGCCTGCGCCGAACGCCATGGCGTGGCGGCAGAGCGGCTGATTTTTGCCCCGCGGGTGGCCCCGGAACTTTACCTGGCGCGCTACACGGTGGCCGACCTGTTCCTCGACGCCTATCCGTTCAACGGCGGCACCACAGCCAACGATGCCCTGTGGATGGGCCTGCCCGTGCTGACCCGCTCCGGGCGCACCTTTGCCTCGCGCATGGCCGGCAGCCTGCTGAGTGCCCTGGAGTTGCCAGAGCTGATCACCGACAATCTGGCTGACTATGAGTGCCGCGCTATCGAGCTGGCGCGCGATCCTGCCCAATTGCGTGCCTTGCGCCAACGCCTGGCCGAAGGGCGTGAAACCTCGCTGCTGTTCGATATGCCGCGCTTCGTGCGCAGCTTCGAGGCTGCCCTGCTCAGCGCCAGGGGCGCCCACTCCTGACCCCTCTCCGGAAGCCGTAGATGTCCACCGATAGCCTGCTCTATGCCTGCCTGACCCATGTGCCGCTGGAGGTGGATTTCCCGGACTACGTCACGCCCATCTACATGGGCGAGGCGCAGGGCCCGGGGCGCCTGAACCTGCGTGACCTGGCCCCGGAGTGGGAGCCTCATCATCCGGTGCTGGGCTCGATTGCCGGCGCCTTCGCGCTGAAGAACCTGTTGCTGCAACGACCCGGGGTGCGGCAGGTCGGCATCTGCCAGTACCGCAAGTTCATGACCCGCGAGCGCATCGGTGTGCAGGCCGACAATTACCAGGTCATGGATGTGCTCTCGGCCGAACAGATCGACCGTGACGTGCTGACCGAACAGATGCTGCCACAAGCCTCCGACTTTCTGATTGGCAAGCCGGGCCAGTTCACCCTCAACGGGGTCAATCACGGCTACCTCTACCAGTACAAAGATGTGCACCACATCGAGGACTTCCTGCGCTTTACCGCTGTCGCCGTGGAAATCGGTGCGCTGGATCGGCAGGAGGTGATTGCTTTCTTCGACGAGAAGATCTTCTTCCCCGGCGGCATCGAACTGGGCGTGTTGCCGGCGGACTTCTGGCTGCGCCACATCTCTGCCATCGAGGCGGTGGTGCGCCGCTGCGTGGAGCTGCACCCGACCCAGCGGCCGGATGTGCAGGCCCGGGTCTGGGCCTTCTGCGCCGAACGTTTGGGCAGCTACTACCTGTTGCGCCAGTTACGCAGCCTGCCGAGTCCCAACGGCGACTGGCTGAGTCGGCACACTGGCCAGCTCAACCTGCTGGTCAAGTCTGGCGAGCGCAGCTACGTACCGGGCGTCTGAGCCAGGGGCTACTCAGGGTCTCTTTCCCCTCTCCCTGCGGGAGAGGGCTGCCACTAACTAGAACAGCGCTTCAACCTGCTGCATGACACCACGGTGCATCAGCCCGCTGCGGGCATGCAGGGTGACCAGGCTTTGCAACATCAACAGCTTGCTGTTGAGCAGGTCGCGGCGTGCCGTGAACAGGGTCTGCTGGGCGTTGAGGATATCCACGGTCGAACGGACTCCGGCCTGAAAACCCTTCTCTGCTGACTCCAGTGCACGCTGGTTGGAGTGCACGGCGGTCTGCAGGGCTTTGCACTTGGCATAACCGCTGACTACGCCCAGATAGCTGCGTTCGATGTCCTCGGACAGTTGGCGCAGTTCGTCGTCCAGTTGTGCCTGGGCACTCGACAGGGCGAACTGCGACTTGCGTGATGAGGCGCTGACGCCACCCCCGGCGTACAGCGGTACATCCAGGGACAAACCGAGGTAGGAAGTGGACTGGCGGCGGAAGTCGTCGGCCAGGTTGTCGCGATCCGAGCGGTTCAGCTCGCCCACCAGTGCCAGTTGTGGATAGTGTCCGGCCTTTTGCGCACGCAATTCTGCTTCGGCTACCGCCACGCCGTCACGGCGTGCATCCAGGCGCGGTGCGGCGCTACGGGCCTGCGCTTGCCAGAACGTCATGTCCTGCTCGGGTTGCAGGGGGGCGCTGTCGGGCAGTTCCTCGCGCATGGCGCTAATGGCTCCGGCGACCACACCGGTTCGGCCGGACAGGCTGTGCAGTGCAGCCTGCAGGCGGGCCAGGGTCTCGATTTCCTGCGCCTTGACCAGATCCAGGCGCGCCTGGGCCTCCTCGGTGTCGGTGATGGTGCCGTCGCCGACCTCGAACAGGCGTCGGGTCTGTTTGACCAGACCTTCGATGGCAACCTTTTGCAGCTCAATCAGGCGCAGTTCGTTTTCCTGCCTGGCCACCTCGAAATAGACTTCGACCACCCGCGGGAAGAGCTCCTGAAAGGCGTCGTCGTAGATCGACTCGCCGAGCTGACCACGTGCCTTGGCCTGGGCATAGTAGGCGACCCTGGCACGGTCATAGAGTACCTGGCGGGCACTCAGGCTGAGGTTGTTGGTGGTGTAGCTGGGGTCTTCGTTACTGCCGTCGAGGTCGCGTCCGCTGAGCTGGCGCGTGCTGCCGTAGCGAGCGTTGGCGTTGATCTGCGGTAGCAGCGGCGCCAGGCCGATATCCTGTTCCTGCTGGCTGGCCTGGTAGTCGAAGGTGGCCGTCTGGAAGGTTGGATCGTGGTACAGCGCATTGTCGTAGGCATCCAGCAGGGACATCGGTGCCGGCTCCGCCGCCAGAGCTGGTTGCAGGCTCAGCAGGCCCGCCAGGGTGAGCAGCAGACGCATGGTCATTCTTCCTTCAGCGCGCCGCGGATACGTTTTTCCAGCGGACTGAGCAGGTATTTGAGGAAGGTGCGCTCACCGGTCTGCACCATGACCTCTGCCTGCATGCCGGGTTTCACATCCAGGCCATGGGTCTGCAGTTTGGTCACGGCCTCGGCGCCCACCTCGACCTCGACGGCGAAGTAGGGCAGGCCGGTCTGCTCGTCCAGCAACTGGTCACCCGAGACGGTCAGTACCTTGCCTTCTACTACCGGTAGCGTGGCGCTGTTCAGCGAGGAAAAGCGCAGGTTGACCGGCAAACCAATCTTCAGACGATCGGCCACCAGTGGTTCGAATTTGGCCTTGATGATCCACGCCGAGCCGCGCGGCACGATATCCATGAGTTTCTGTGCCGCCGGAATCACACCGCCCTCCGTGTGTACCGCCAGACCGATCACCTGCCCGGCTACCGGGGCGCGGATCGCTGCGTTGCTCACCTCGAACTCTAGAGCCTTGATCCGCTCTTCCAGGCTGGAGGCCTCGGCAGCGATACTGGCCAGTTGCGACTCGGCCTCGATGCGGAAGCTCTGCTGCAGTTGCAGGGCTTGCAGTTTGCTCTCGGCGATACTTTGTCGGGTCTTGCCGATATCCGAGATGCCAGACGTCAGCTGGGCGCTGAGTTGCGCGGAGTTGCGCTCGGCTTCGAACAGACGGTTGCGTGGCACGTAGCCTTCGGCTGCCAGTTGCCGCAGACCGGCCAATTCCTTGCGCTGGTAGTCGAGCTGGGTTTCCAGATGGTTTCTGATCTGCTCATAGGAACGCAGTTGTTCCTGCAGCGAAGCGGCCTGGTTTTCGAGAATCTGCTGGCGACTGCTCAGCTCGTCACGGCGAGTTTCGAACAGGTTGTTCTGCAGCTCCATGTTGCGCTGGGCGCGCGGATCATCCTGGCGTGCCAGCAAGTCTTGCGGCCAATCAATGCTCTTTAGACCATGGCGCTCAGCGCTCAGGCGTGCCTCACTGCTGCGCGCACTGAACCACTGGCCGAGCGCGACCTCCAGCTGGGCCTGGGCTTGTACCGTATTCAGCTGGATCAGTAGCTGACCAGCCTGCACATGATCACCTTCACGCACCAGGATATCGTCCACTGCACCGCCGGCCAGGGCTTGTACGGTCTTGCGTTCGCCGGCCACTACTACCGTACCGTTGCCGGCCACGCCCTGGGCCAGAGGCGCCAGGCTGGCCCAGATGATAAAACCGCCCAGGCCGATGGCGATGATCCACAGGCCCAGTTTGGCCGTTTTGGCGGCATCGCGAATATCGGCTGGCTGCGGCGGCTTGGGTGGGGGTACGGACATGATCAGCTCTGTTGGGGACTGGGGGTTGCGCTGGCTGGCGCACTGCCCGGAAACAGTGCCTTGAGCACCTGGTCGCGCGGGCCGAACATTTTCTGGGTGCCGTCCTGCAGCACTAACAGCTTGTCGACGACTGCCAGCACGTTGGGTCGGTGGGTGACCAGCACCACGGTTGAACCATGTTTGCGCAGTGCATCGATTGCCGCGACCAGTGCGGCTTCGCCGGCATCGTCGAGGTTGGAGTTGGGCTCGTCCAACACCACCAGCGCCGGCTTGCCATACAGCGCGCGCGCCAGGCCGATGCGTTGCTTCTGGCCACCGGACAGACCAAGGCCACCTGGACCTAGCGGCGTGTCGTAGCCTTTGGGGAAGTTCAGTACCATTTGGTGGATGCCTGCCAGGGTGGCGGCTTCGATGATCTTGCCAGAGTCGGTTTCCCCGAAGCGGGCGATGTTCTCGGCCACCGTGCCGTCGAACAATTCGATGTCCTGTGGCAGGTAGCCAATGTGCGGGCCCAAGGCTTCGCTGGCCCACTGGCCTATCTCGGCGCCGTCCAGGCGCACAGATCCATAGCTGGGTGGCCAGACGCCGACCATGGCGCGGGCCAGGGAAGACTTGCCGGAAGCGCTCGGGCCGATTACGGCCAGCACCTCGCCTTTGGCCAGGGCCAGGTCGACGCCATTCACCGCTGGACGCTTGCTCCCCGGCGGGGTGACCACCAGGCGTTCGATACGAATGGCTCCGGTCGGGTCCGGCAGGGGCATGCGTTCAAGCTGACGTGGGAACTCGTCGAGCAACAGGCACAGGCGCTTGTAGCTGGCTTTGGCGTTGTCCAGTTGCTTCCATGAACTGATCGCCTGTTCGGCCGGCAACATGGCTTTGCTGATCAGAAAGCCCGCCGCCATCATGACTCCGCCCGAAATCTGTCCATCGAGAATCAGCAGCATGGCCAGTCCCATGGCCAGTGACTGCCAGGCGGTACGCACCAGACGCGTAATGGTGGAGATACCGGCAGCTTTGTCGCTGGCGCTGGACTGCGCACCGATCAGGCGTTGCTGCATCGCTGCCCAGCGTTTCTGCAAGTTGCCCAGCATGCCCATGGCCTGGATGACTTCGGCGTTCTGCAGGGTGCTGTTGACGTACTTGGCCGAGTACACGGAAATCTGGTTTGCCTCGTCCAGACCCTTGCGCGTGGCATGCTCGTTCCACATGGCCAGGCCGAACAGGATCAGCGCACCGAGCAGGGTAAACAGCCCCAGCCAGGGATGCAGCAGGCCGGTAACGATGAGGAAGATCGGCATCCAGGGCAGGTCGAGCAGGGAGATCAGGGCCGAACCGGTAAGGAACTGGCGCAGCGCGTTGAGATCACTGAGCACTTGTGCCGGGTTGGCGTTGTGCTCCTTGAGGCTCTTTTGAAAGGCTACGCCAAACAGTCGCTCACCAAGGTCGGCATCGATACCGGCGCTCATCTTGATCATCACCTGGCCACGAACCCACTCCACCAGTGAGCTGAGCAGGAACAGGCCGAGGGCCAGAATGGTCAGCAGCAGCAGGGTGGTTTCGTTGCGGCTGGCCATCACCCGGTCGAACACCTGCATCATGTAGATGGCGGGCACGACGGTCATCAGGTTGATCACGCCGCTGAACAGGGCGATGACCCAGAACAGGCTGCGGTAGCGCAGTAACGCGGCATCGATATCGCGTGTAGGGTCGAGGCGTAGGCGCATGGGTGAATACAGGTCTCTCTACGAATCACAGCATCATGCCATTATCGCTTGCTCTTGGCATGCCGGCATTGTGTGGGAGTGCCGGCGCCATGCGGCAATTCGCGCATGGCGATGGCAGATGCATGTGGCAAAGATGTGCTGCGTTCGGCTGGGGTCGATAACGCTTACGTTATACTCGGGCTTTGTACTTTCTATAAGGAAGCAGCTATGTCGTTGAAGCGTCTGCTGGTAGCGCTATTAGGGGTGAGTCTGTTGTGTGCCGGTGCAGCTCGCGCCGAAGTGGACGAGAACTACTCGGTGATTCTGATGACCGAGAACTTCCCGCCGTACAACATGGCAACCAACGACAAGAACTACGCCCGTGAAGAAAATCTTAAAGGCATCGCCGTGGAAGTGGTGCGCGAGATGTTCAAGCGTGCCGGTATCACCTACCACATGACCCTGCGCTTCCCCTGGGCGCGCATCTATAAGCTGGCGCTGGAAAAACCCAACCACGGGGTGTTTGTCGCTGCCCGTCTGCCAGAGCGCGAGAAGCTGTTCAAATGGGTCGGTCCGATCGGCCCGGATGACTGGGTAATGCTGGCCAGAGCTGATAGCAGCATCACCATCAACAGTCTGGAACAGGCCAAGCAATACCGTATCGGTGCCTACAAAGGTGATGCAATTGCCGAGCATCTGGTCGCTCAGGGGTTGGAGCCGCTGACGGCATTCCGTGACCAGGAGAACGTAGAGAAGCTACAGGCCGGCAAGATCGACCTGTGGGCCACGGGTGATCCCGCTGGGCGTTATCTGGCCAAACAGGCCGGCGTGACGGGCTTGAAAAATGTGCTGCGTTTCGACAGCGCCGAGCTGTTCCTCGCCCTCAATCCGGAGACCCCGGATGAAGTGGTGAACAAGCTGCAGGCCGAGTTGGACAAGATGCGCGCCGAAGGCTTTATCGACAAGGTGCTCAATAGCTATCTGGAGTGACACCCGCCGCTAAAGAAAAACCCGGGCATGCCCGGGTTTTTTGTGGCTGCAGCCTCGTGGCCCGGATGCAATCCGGGAGCGGATCTGCCGGTTCTCCGGACTGCTCCGAAACGGTATTGGAGCACGTAAAGCGGTCCAGGCCGTAGGCACGAGCTCGGCGCCGAAAAAAACGCCGCGATTGCTGGGCAAAATCGCGGCGTTTTTATGAGAACAGCATCAGTGGTCTGTCCGGGCTGTGTGTGAGCTCAGTCGCCGCGGGTCACGCTCAGGCCCTTGAGCAGGTTGAGTGCCTGGCTCAGCTGGTAGTCGTCGTCCTGCGGGCGCGCTTTTTTCTCGCTCTTCTTGCCGCTTGGTTTGTCTGCGCCACCGTTACCATTACCGAGGTGACCGACCAGATCGGCTTCCTTGATGCTCTCACCATCTTGTTCGCGGGTGACCTTGGCGCGCGCTACTTCGATGTCCGGAACGATGCCCTGGGCCTGGATCGAACGGCCTTTCGGGGTGAAGTACAGGGCCGTAGTGAGCTTCAGGGCGCGATCGTTGTTCAGCGGCAGTACGGTCTGTACCGAGCCTTTGCCGAAGCTGTCGGTGCCCATCAGCACGCCACGCTTGTGGTCCTGCAGGGCGCCGGCGACGATTTCCGAAGCCGAGGCGCTGCCGCCGTTGATCAGTACCACCAGTGGCACGCCTTCGCTGGCGTCGGCCGGGTCGGCATTGAAACGCAGTTCGGAGTTGGCGATACGGCCCTCGGTGTAGACGATCAGGCCTTTCTTGAGGAAATGATCGGTGACTTCAACTGCCGCCTGCAGCACGCCGCCGGGGTTGTTGCGCAGGTCGAGGACGATGCCGCGCAGCTTCTTGCCGTTATCCTTGCGCAGCTTGGCCAGGGCCTTGCCCACTTCATCGCCGGTGTTGATCTGGAACTGCGAGATGCGCAGCAGGCCATAGCCGTCATCGAGCAGTTGGCTCCTCACGCTCTTGACCTTGATCACCGCGCGTTCCAGCTCCACGTCGAACGGCTGGCCACCTTCGCGCATCAGAGTCAGGACAATCTTGCTGCCGGCCTTGCCGCGCATCTTGTCCACTGCTTCCATCATCGACAGCCCTTTGGTCGGCTGGCCATCGATCTTGACGATCAAGTCGCCCGGCTGGATGCCGGCACGCGAGGCGGGGGTGTCGTCAATCGGCGAGACCACCTTGAGAAAGCTGTCTTCCATGCCGACTTCGATGCCCAGGCCACCGAACTCGCCGCTGGTGCTTTCCTGCAGTTCGGCAAAGTCTTCCGGCTCCAGGTAGGCGGAGTGCGGGTCGAGGTTGCTGAGCATGCCCTTGATCGCATTTTCCAGCAGGGTCTTGTCATCCACTGGCTCGACATAGGCCGATTTGATGCGATCCATCACCTCGGCGAAGGTGCGCAGATCATCCAGCGGCAGCGGCGCCTTGGCGTTTTCCACGGGCGCCGCCACCGGCTCGGGGGCGGCCTGCAGGACAGGGCTGCCGGCCAGCAGGCCAAGGGCCAGGGCGAGAGGGGTGAGGCGGTGGAAATGCGACATGTGAACTCCCAGGAATAATTGCCAATGACCGCTTCGGGCGGTCATCCGCGACACCATTGCGCCGGGTCGCTCGGGCGGCCCTGCTGGCGAATGGCGAAATACAGTGCGGGCGTATCCTGCCCGCCACTGGTGCCGACGGTGGCGATCGACTCGCCTGCCTTGACGATATCGCCGGCTTCTTTGAGCAGGCTCTGGTTATGGCCATAGAGGCTCAGATAACCATTGCCATGATCGAGAATGACCAGAAGCCCGGCGCCGCGCAACCAGTCGGCGAACACCACCCGGCCGCCATGCACGGCATGCACCTGGCTGCCGGCACTGGCGCCGATCAGCACACCGTCCCACTTGGTGCGTGAGTCACCGCCGCGCGGCGAGCCATAGCGGGCGACCAGGCGGCCATCAACCGGCCAGGGCAGTTTGCCCTTGGCGCTGGCAAAGGGACCGCCATAGCTGGCGCCCGAGCTGGTGACGCTGGGGCCGAGCGGCAGCGGCTTACTATTCGGCTCGCGGGCCTGCTGCTGTTCGAGCAGGGCCAGACGCTGCGCTTCGGCTGCTTCGCGGGCCTGGCGGGCAAGGGTTTCCTCGATGGTCTTGAGCACGCGGGTCAGCTCAGCCTGTTCCTGCTGGCGGGCTTTGAGCTTGTTGTCGCCGGCGTTGTATTGCTTGTTCAGTTTGGCCAGGGCCAGCTGGCGCTGCTTGCGCACGCCGGCGAGCTGCTCGCGCTGGCTGTCCAGGGCCGCCTTCTGTTCGGCCAGGCGGGTTTGCTGGGTGGTGATGTCGGTTTCGATATTGGCCAGCTGGCGCAGGGTTTCGTTGAAGGCTGCCAGCTGCTCTAGGCGCGCCTGGCCGAGGTAGTCGTAGTAGGTCAGGGTGCGCGAGAACTTTTCCGGCTGTTGCTGGTTGAGCAGCAGGCGCAGCGGTTCCTGCTGGCCGCCCTGGTAGGCAGCACGGGCCTGAATGCCGATCAGTCGTTGCTGTTCAAGGCGCGATTGCTGGAGTTTTTTTTTCTCCTGATCGAGACGCTGCAGTTCCTGCTCGCTCTCGTTCATCTCTTGCTGCAGGCCCTTGACCTGCTTCTCCAGCTTGCCCATCTCGCTTTCGGTGCGCTTGAGGTCCTTCTGCACGCCGGATTTCTCCTGCTGCAGTTTTTCCAGCAGCTTCTTCAGCTCGGCAACATCGGCGCGGGCAGCTTCCAGTTGTTGCTGGGCGGCGGCTTTCTCGTCGGCGAAGGCGGCCGGGGCGAGCAGGCTGGTCAGGATTATCAGAGCGAGGGCGCGAAACATGGGCTGAGCAGCACCTGAGGCAGGGGAAGGCCTAGTATGCCCGTCGCGTCGCGCAAAAAAAACGCCCGCCGGTGCTGACCGGCAGGCGTTTCGCGACGTGGAGCGCTTTATTTCAGGTCGATGATGCTGGTGCCGGTCATTTCCGCCGGAATCGGCAGGCCCATCAGGGTCAGCAGGGTCGGTGCCACGTCGGCCAGCACGCCGCCTTCGCGGATAGCTGCAGGTCGCTTGCCGACATAGATGAACGGCACCGGCTCGCAGGTATGCGCGGTATGTGCCTGGCCGGTGCACTCGTCTTCCATCTGCTCGACGTTGCCATGGTCGGCAGTAATCAGCGCTTCGCCGCCGACCTTTTCCAGCGCCGCGACGATGCGCCCGACACAGGCGTCCAGGCATTCCACCGCAGCCACGGCGGCGTTGAACACGCCGGTATGGCCAACCATGTCACCGTTGGCGTAGTTGACGATGATCACGTCGTAACGCTGGTTTTCGATGGCGTCGACGATGCGGTCGGTGACTTCCGGGGCGCTCATCTGTGGCTGCAGGTCGTACGTGGCGACGTTCGGCGAGGGGATGAGGATGCGTTCTTCGCCAGCGAAGGGTTCTTCGCGGCCACCGGAGAAGAAGAAGGTGACGTGGGCGTATTTTTCGGTCTCAGCGATGCGTAGCTGGGTCTTGCCATTGTTCGCCAGGTACTCGCCGAGCACATTGGTTAGCGGCTCCGGCTTGTAGGCGCTAGGCGCCGGGATGCTCGCGGCGTACTGGGTGAGCATGATGAAGCCGGCCAGTTGCGGCACGCGCTGGCGCTCGAATTCCTGGAAGCCAGGCTCGACAAAGGCGCGGGTCAGCTCGCGGGCCCGGTCGGCGCGGAAGTTCATGAATACCACGGCGTCGCCGTCTTCCACCTTGACCGGTGCACCGATGGTGGTGGCCTTGACGAACTCGTCGCTCTCGCCGCGCGCGTAGGCGGCCTCCAGTCCCTCTACGGCGCTGGCAGCATTGAATTGGCCTGCACCATCGACGATCAGGTGGTAGGCCTGCTCGACGCGGTCCCAGCGATTGTCACGGTCCATGGCGAAGTAGCGGCCAGTGAGGCTGGCAATGCGGCCTTTACCGAGCTTGGCGAAGGTGGCGTCAAGCAGCTCGATGGACGGCTGGGCGCTTTTCGGCGGGGTATCGCGGCCGTCGAGGAAGGCGTGCAGGTAGATCCTCTCGGCCCCCCGTTGTGCCGCCAGTTCGGCCATGGCGACCAGATGGTCCTGATGGCTGTGCACGCCGCCATCGGACAGCAGGCCTAGGATATGCACGGCCTTGCCGGCGCCGACGGCCTTGTCCACAGCCTTGGTGATCTCGGCGTTGTCGAAGAACTCGCCGTCGCGGATCGCCTTGGTCACCCGGGTAAAGTCCTGGTACACCACGCGGCCGGCGCCGAGGTTCATATGGCCGACTTCCGAGTTGCCCATCTGCCCGTCCGGCAGGCCGACATCCATGCCGCTGCCCGAGATCAGGCCATGCGGCTGGGTAGCGCGCAGACGGTCATAGACCGGCGTGTGTGCCGCGTGGATGGCGTTGTATTCGGGGTTGTCGCTGTGGCCGAAGCCGTCGAGGATGATCAGGACCAGGGGTTTGGGCGTGGCGCTCATAAAAGCTGGCTCGCTGTGCATGGGTCGAAAAAGGTCGCACATTCTACGGTCAACGGCCTGCGTCGTCACCGCCGGGCGGGACTTGGCCGACCAGTGCGGCTGTGTATACTGGCCGGCATTTTAACGCCCTGGAACCGCGCAATGTTGGCCCACCTGATTGAATTTGCCACTAACCACTATGTATTGACCGGTTGCTTCGTCTTCCTGCTCGTGCTGCTGATCGTCACCGAGCTGCGCAAGGGTGGCAAAAGCCTGACCTGTCGCGAGCTGACGGCCCTGGTCAACAGCGAGCAGGGGCTGGTCCTGGATGTGCGCAACAACAAGGACTTCGCCAGCGGGCATATCGTTGGTGCCCTGAACATCCCCTTCGACAAGCTGGCCAGCCGCATGGCCGAGCTGGACAAGCACAAGGCCAAGACCCTGATCGTGGTCGATGCCATGGGGCAGCACGCAGGCAGCGTCGCTCGCGATCTGCAAAAAGCCGGCTTCACTGCGGCCAAGCTCGGCGGTGGCATCGCCAGCTGGCGTGGCGACAACCTGCCTGTGGTCAAGTGATATGGCCGAGGTTGTGGTTTACTCCAGCGCCTGGTGCCCTTACTGCATCCGTGCCAAGCAGTTGCTGAGCAGCAAGGGCGTGGCTTTCCAGGAAATCAGTGTCGACGGCAAGCCCGAGGCGCGCGCCGAGATGACGCGCAAGGCCGGGCGTGCCTCGGTGCCGCAGATCTGGATCGGCACTCGCCACATTGGCGGCTGCGACGACCTCTATGCCCTGGAGCGCGCCGGCAAGCTGGATGCGCTGCTACAGGCTTGAACCCTTTCCGTAACCCGTAAACAAGAAGACTTCGTCATGACCGAGCAAGTTACCAACGGCGCCGCCCAGGCCGAGCAAGGCCCTCAGTTCTCCCTGCAGCGCATCTACGTGAAGGACCTGTCCTTCGAAGCGCCGAAGAGCCCGGAAATCTTCCGCCAGGAGTGGGCGCCGAGCGTCGCGCTGGATCTCAACACCAAGCAGAAGTCGCTGGATGGTGACTTCCATGAAGTGGTGCTGACCCTCTCGGTTACTGTGAAGACGGGCGAAGAAACCGCCTTCATCGCCGAAGTGCAGCAGGCCGGTATCTTCCTGATCAAGGGGCTGGATGCTGCCTCCATGAGTCACACCCTCGGTGCCTTCTGCCCGAACCTGTTGTTCCCCTACGCTCGCGAGGCGCTGGACAACCTGGTAGTGCGCGGTTCCTTCCCGGCGCTGATGCTGGCTCCGGTGAACTTCGACGCCCTCTACGCCCAGGAACTGCAGCGCATGCAGACTGCTGGTGCGGAAACCGCTCAGGCCTGAAGCCTGCAGCGATGAAGAAAGCGCCCTGCGGGGCGCTTTTTTATGTCTGGATTGACCTGTCCTGGCGAGCGTCTATTCCATGGCAAAGTCGTGCTGGCGCCAGGCCTCATAGGCGACCACGGCTACGGCGTTGGACAGATTGAGGCTGCGGCACTCCGGACGCATGGGCATGCGCAGACGCTGTTGATCAGGTATTTGCGCCAGAATATCTGCTGGCAAGCCCCGGCTTTCCGGACCAAACAGCAGCATGTCGCCACGCCGATACTGCATCTGCGCGTAGCTGTGGCTGGCTTTTGTGGTAAATGCCAATATCCTGTCGCAGTTGGTATCTGTTATACAGTCGTTCAATGACTGATGGCGCTTTAATGTTGCGTACTCGTGGTAGTCCAGTCCTGCGCGGCGCAAGCGCTTGTCATCTAGGTCGAAGCCGAGTGGCTCGATCAGATGCAGCTGACAGCCGGTGTTCGCACATAGGCGGATGATGTTGCCGGTGTTGGGGGGAATCTCGGGCTGAAACAGGACGACGTGGAACATTGATCGGGCTCAGGGATAGGGCAGATGGCATGCATTCTACTGCGTGTCGTCATCCATGGTTGGCCTTGCTGGTGGTCGACCGGTACTGGGTAAGTAGGGAGCATGCAGTTGGTGTGGTTCGCAAGAAAGAAAATAACAGCGGACGGTTTGCTCGGTATCGAAACCGGGCCTGAAGGAATTGCCCTGGCGCGTGTCTTGCGCGTTGCCGGTGAAGCGCCGCGTTTGCTCGACTGTCAGTTCCGCCAGGCTGCCCCGGCAGAGCAACCCGCCGTATTGAAAAAAATGGTCGCCGAGCTGGGTCTTGCCGGTGTGCCAGTCAACCTGGTGCTCCACCCAGCCACTTGCCAGATGCTCCTGCTCGACAGCCCTGACGTACCCGCCGAGGAGTTGCGCGCAGCAATGCGCTGGCGCATCAAGGATTTGATCGCCGAACCGCTGGAACAGGTGGTGGTCGATGCCTTTGCCTTACCTGATGATGCTTACCGTGGGCGCTCGCGCATGGCCTATTGCGCTGTACTGAACAAGGCGCGCATGCAGGCCTGGGCGGATTTGTGCTGGCAGGCCGGGCTGCAGTTGCAAAGTATCGATGTCACCGAAATGGCCTTCCGCAACCTCGGTCTGCTGGCTGGTGCTGAGGGTATGAACCTGGCCTTGTTGCGCCTGCGTTCCAGCGAGGGACTGATCTGTGTTCAGCACGCTGCCGACCTGTACATGGCGCGGCGTATCGAGCAGGGGCTGGATCACGCCGGCGATGATTTCGGTGCGGTGACGCTGGAAATCCAGCGTTCGCTCGACTATTTCGAGAGTCAACTGGGTAAGGGCTACATCAATCGTCTGCTGCTGTTGCCGATGAAGCGCAATGGCGCTGCCGTCCTGCAGACGCTGTCCAGCGGTCTCGCTGTCAAACTGCAGGCCCTCGACCTGCGTGAGCTGTTCCCCGGCCAGGCCACTGCCGCTCTCGGCGAAGCCGAGCAGGCCTACTGCATGGCTGCGGTGGGAGCTGCGCTGCGCCAGGAGGCCGGTTGATGCAGAACCTCAACCTCTACCAGATCGAAAAGCCCCGCCGTAGTGGCCCGCAACAGAAACAGATGCTGGCCTTGCTGGCGGTTGTGCTGTTGTTGTGCCTGGCCCACGCCAGCTGGCAGGGTTGGCAGTTGCGCCAGGGGGCTGCGCAGCTGCACCAGGCCGAAGTGGCTGCGCAAGAGCAGGAAACCCTGCTGGCCGCCGCCAAGGCGGCTTTCGTCGAGCCACAGTTGGACAGTGACTTGCCGCTTGAATTGGCCGCGCGTGAGGCGGACAACCAACAGCTGCAACGCCTGATCGGCTATCTGCAGGTACTGGCCAGTCAGCGCAGTACTGGCTTCGTCGCGCCGCTGCAGGCATTGGCCGATCATCATCCTGCCAGTGGCCTGTGGCTAAGTGGTATTGGCCTGAGTGCCGGTGGTACGCACATGCGTCTGCAGGGGCGCAGTCAGGATCAGGAGCTGCTGCCGCAGTACCTGCAGCGCCTCGGGCAGAGCCCGGTGTTCCAGGGGCGTGATTTCGCCCGTTTCGAGCTGCAGCGCGGTGACGATCAGTTGCTGCACTTCGACCTGTCTTCCCAGGTTGGCGACAAGGAGGCAGGTAATGAATAAGTGGCTCGAACGCTGGAGCGGCATGGCCCCGCGCGAGCAGTGGCTGGCGTTCGCTGTCGGCCTGGTCGTCTGTGCGCTGTTGTACATGCTGCTGCTCGGTGATCCGCTGAGTGCGCGCCTGGCCAAGCAGCAAGCCAGTTACAAGGTAGCCGAGGCGCGGCGTCTGGAGGCCCAGAACGGTTTGGCCGATCTGCAGGCCAGGCTGGCGGCCGATCCCAATATTGCCTATCGCAGCGCCTTGCTGGCTGCCTCGGCCAGTCGCGAGGAACTGATTGGACAGATCGACCAGAACACCGCCGAGCTGGTTACGCCGCAGAAGATGAAGGCCGTACTGGCTGAGTTGTTGCGCTCCCAGCCGCGCCTGCACCTGGTGGGCCTGGAAAGCTTCAGTGAGCCCATGCAGCTGCCTGGCAGCGCACCGGCCAAGATTGAGTCTGGCAGCGAGCCGGCGCCGGTGACCCTGTATCGCCATGGCCTGCATCTGCAGCTGCAAGGTGGCTACTTCGACCTGCTTGCCTATCTGCAGGCGGTGCAGGCCAGTGGCTGGAAACTCAACTGGGACAGCCTGGATTACCAGGTGGGTGAAGGTGGGCCGTCCCAGGCCAAGATCAGCCTGAAGCTGTATACCTTGAGTCGCCAGGCGGGGTGGGTCGGTGTTTAAAGTCATGTTTGTCGGTCTGCTGCTGGGCAGCGGCCTTGTCCATGCGGCAGCCATCGACCCGACATTGCCGCCGGCCAACCTGCTGCCGGCCGTGAGTGCTGGCGATGCCCAGGCCCCGCTG
This sequence comes from uncultured Pseudomonas sp., assembly GCA_964518735.1. Taxonomy (GTDB): domain Bacteria; phylum Pseudomonadota; class Gammaproteobacteria; order Pseudomonadales; family Pseudomonadaceae; genus Aquipseudomonas. The sequence continues at coordinate 127,184 of CAZFKQ010000007.1, read as the reverse complement.
GTGCTGCAGGCGATCCTGCGGAGTACCCAGGGCAGTCGCGCGGTAATCGGCGGCAGCACCCTGCGGGTTGGCGAAGAGCATGCCGGCGCCCGTGTGCTGGCCATCCACACGCACAGCGTATTGATCGAACGTCAGGGCCAGCAACAGTTGCTGCGCCTGGCCGAACCCGTATTGAAACCGAGCCGATGAAGCCTATGAACACAATCCTGCCGCGTCTCGGCCTGCTGAGCCTGGCCTGCCTGCTGAGCGCCTGCCAGACCTTCATTGATGGCGACAAGCAACTCTATGAGCAGAGCGGCAAGCTGCTCGATGAAAGCCTGCAACAGGCCCAGGCAACGAACAAGGTCATGCCGCCAGCTTCGGTGCAGGCCTCGTTGATCCCGCCACTGAGCAGTTCGCTGAGTGTCGGCAGTGGCCCGCGCTTCGATGTCTCGGCCAAGGACATGCCGGCCCGCGAGTTCTTCCTCAGCCTGATGGAGGGTGCCGGACAGAACCTGGTGGTGCATCCGGACGTCACTGGCAACATCACCTTCAGCCTGCGCCGGGTCACCCTGGAAGAAGTGCTGGCGGCGGTGCGCGACAGCTATGGCTATGACTTCCGCCGCAGTAGCTACGGCTACCAGATCCTGCCGAATCGGGCGATTACCCGCAGCTACAACCTCAACTACCTCAACCTGCAGCGTGTTGGGGTATCCGACACCCGGGTCAGCTCCGGTCAGGTAGTCAGTGATGAGAGCGAAAGCACTAACAGCGATGACGGCAGCAGCTCCAGCGACAGCTCGGTGACCACTCTCAATGCCAGCCAGGTAACCACCAGCAGCAATGTCGACTTCTGGCGCGAAGTCCGTGAAGTCGTGGCAATGATCGTCGGTGGCGAGCAGGGCAACAGCGTCGTGGTCAATCCGCAGGCCAGCCTGCTGGTGGTGCGCGCCAACAGTGCCGATCAGGAGAACGTCGCGCGCTTCCTTGAGCAGGCGCAGCACAACCTGCAGCGCCAGGTGATTCTGGAAACCAAGATTCTCGAAGTGCAGCTCAACGATGGCTTCCAAGCCGGCATCAGTTGGGAACAGTTGGGCAGCGATGTCAGTGCAGGTATTTCCGGTGAGTCCCTCGATGGGCCGACCGGTATCGGCGGCGTGTTCAGCAGCGTGCTGACCTTGGGCGACTTCACCGGGCTGATCCAGTTGTTGCAGACCCAAGGCGAGGTGCGCGTGCTGTCCAGTCCGCGTATTTCCACGCTGAACAACCAGAAGGCGGTGATCAAGGTCGGCACTGACGAGTTTTTCGTCACCGAGGTGTCGTCGAGCAGTACCACGACCACCGCCGCCGGGGTGACTGAACCGACCCAGGACATCACCCTGACGCCATTTTTCTCCGGTATCTCGCTGGACGTCACCCCGCAGATCGATCAGAACGATGTGGTAACCCTGCATGTACGCCCGACGGTGAGCCGCGTCCAGGATCAGAACAAGACCATCGTGCTGGGTGAGGACAATGTCTTTAACCTGCCGCTGGCACTGTCCACCTCGCGCCAGTCCGACTCCATCGTGCGGGCGCGCAGCGGCCAGGTAGTAGTCATCGGCGGTCTGTTGCAGAGCACCAACGAAAACGATGATGCCGAAGTGCCGTGGGCCAGCACCTTGCCGCTGGTTGGCAACCTGTTCAAACAGCAGCGCAAGGCTCTGCAGAAGAGCGAACTGGTAATCCTCATGCGCCCGCAGGTGGTCAGCGACGAGGTGTGGCTGGATGAGTTGCGCAAGAGCGCGGAAGCGTTCAAGGAACTGAGATAAGGCGATGTACGAAGCCTTCTTCGGCCTGCGCGAGAAGCCGTTCGCGCTGACCCCAAACACCGGGTTCCTGGTGCAGCTGGCGCCTTACCAGGCATGCCTCAATCTGCTGCGCGTGGCACTGGGTGAGGGTGAGGGCTTTATCAAGGTCACTGGCGAGGTGGGTACCGGCAAGACCCTGCTCTGCCGCGCGCTGCTCAATCTGCTGGATGATGAGCGCTACCAGCTGGCCTACCTGCCCAACCCCGGCATGAGCCCGGTTGGCCTGCGTCAGGCCTTGGCTCGCGAGTTGGGCATCGAGGACATCGAGGAGCTGGATGCCCAGGGTGTGCTCGACGCGCTGCATCGACGCCTGATCGAGTTGGCTGCTACTGGCAAGAGCACCGTGGTCTTGCTCGATGAGGCCCAGGCTCTGCCGACCGCGACCCTGGAAGCCCTGCGCCTGCTGACCAATCTGGAAACCGAGCAGGCCAAGTTGCTGCAGGTAGTGCTGTTCGGCCAGCCAGAGCTGGATGCCACTCTGGAGCGCAACGAGTTTCGCCAGTTGCGCCAGCGAATCACCTTTTCCTATCGCCTGCGCCCGCTGGATGTGAAGGACACGGCTCGCTACCTCAACGAGCGCCTGGCCGTGGCCGGCTATCGCGGTGAGCCGCTGTTCTCTGCAGCGGCCATTCGCCGCCTGGTGCGCGGTAGCGGTGGTATTCCGCGGCTGGTGAATATTCTCGCGCACAAGGCGCTGATGGTGGCCTACGGCGAAGGTCGGCGGCAGATCGGTGTCAGTCATGTGCGCCGCGCCCAGCTGGATACCGAAGGCGCCCGGCCATTTCTGCACAGCAACACGCCTTGGCTGGGCTGGGGGTTGGCGGCGGCCAGCCTGTCCTTGCTGCTGGTGATCGGCGCTTGGCCCTGGTTGGCGCAATGGCTGGAGTGGTTGCCATGAGCCTGGTCAACGACATGCTGCGCGATCTTGAGGAGCGCCGCGCCGCGCCAACCGAGCGTTTGCAGCTCGATGGTCTGTACGCCGTGGATGAAGCGGCGGCCTTCCGTCGTGAGCGGGCCGAGCGTATTCGTCGTGGTTCGATCTGGATGGCAGCGGTGATCCTGATCGGTGTGCTGGTTGGCCTGATGATTGGTCGAGTGGTCAAGGGGGTTCCCACCCTGGCCAGCGTCACGCCGCCCGCCGCTGTTGCCGAGGTACCAACTCCGGTCGCTGCGCCACAGGTGCTCGATGTGCTGCCGCAACACGATGCACGTGGTTTGCTGTTGCAGATTTTGTTGGATCGCTCGGTGCCTTATCAGCGCAGCGAAGAGAGCGGTGCGGTAAGTCTGCGTCTGCCGGGTGTCGCGCTGGCTGGCGAAGCCCAGCGCGGCCGTGTGCAGCGTGACGGGCGCAGCCTGTCCTGGCGCGTCGAGGCGCAAGGCACGGATGTTCAGATATTGCTGGTCGGCCTGGGCGAAGGCCTGGAGGTACGTGACCGCCTGGAGCCTGCGGGTGATCGCTGGGTGCTGTGGCTGGAGGTTCCGCTGACGCCGGTACCGACAGAGCCCGAGCCGACTGTGGAACTGGACAACCTGCCGGCCGCCGAACCGGCCGCCGTGCAGGCAGAACCGGAATTGCCGGCCTGGGCCAGCGCCCCCGTGCCAAGCGATGCACCGGCACCCGTGGCTGCCGCCGAACCGGCAGAGGCCGTTGCGCCGCCCAGCGGCCCGCCACAGGTGAGCATCGCACCCTACCGCCCGGACGCCTTGACCCAGGCCCGTCAGGCTCTGCAGGACGGCGACTACCCGCGCGCCATCCGCGAGCTGGAAGCCCTGCAACAAAGTCGTGGCCGTGACCCAGAAGTACTGCGCTGGCTGGCCCGCGCCTACCTGGCCGCTGGTGAGCAACAGCGCCTGCTCAGCTGGTTGCCGGCCCAGCTGGCGCAGATGCCGTATGACAGTGAGTTGCGCCTGTTGCTGGCGCGTACCCAGTTGCAGGCCGGCGCTACCAAGGACGCCGTGGCGACTCTGGAGCAGAACGCTCCGGCGCTGGAGCAGGAACCGACCTATTTCGCCCTGCTGGCGGCCAGTTACCAACAGACCGGCCAATGGCAGGAAAGCGCCGCGTTGTACCGGCGCATGATCGCCCTGCGCCCCAGCCAGTCCACCTGGCAGCTGGGCCTGGCGATTGCCCTGGAACAACTTGATCAGTCGGCCGAGGCCGCCCGCCATTACCGCCTGGCCCTGCAGGGACTGGGCCTGGACGACAGCGCCCGACGCTTCGCCAGTGAACGCGCCACGGCGCTGGGAGGTCGTTGATGAGTGAAGATATCCGCCAGCGCAAGCTGCGCCTCGGCGACCTGCTGATCCAGGCCGGCCTTATCAGCGATGCCCAATTGCAGCTGGCCCTGCAGGAGCAGAAACGTACCGGCTCCAAGCTCGGCCGTACGGTGGTCGATCTCGGCTTCGTCGCCGAGGTCAAGCTGCTTACCGCGCTGTCCGAGCAGCTGAAGATTCCGTTCATTGAGCTCAAGCACTTCAAGTTCGACCAGCAGTTGGTGCAGAACCTGCCGGAAGCCATGGCCCGGCGCTTCCGCGCCATGGTCCTGTCGCGCGAGAGCGGCGGCTTTCTGGTGGGCATGTCCGACCCGCTCGACCTCTTTGCCCTCGACGAGATGGAGCGCATTCTCAAGACCCGCGTGCACCCGGCGGTGGTGCGTGAGGCCGAGTTGCTGGCTACCCTCGATACCGTATACCGGCGCACTAGCGAGATTGCCTCGATTGCCGGCGAGCTGGAGGGCGAACTGAAGGACAGTGACTTCGACCTGTCCAAGCTGGGCGCCGACAACAACACCGAGGCGCCGGTGGTGCGTCTGCTGCAAACGCTGTTCGAGGATGCGGTGCAGATGAAGGCATCGGATATTCACATCGAGCCGGACGAGGGCGTGGTGCGCATCCGCCAGCGTATCGACGGTGTGCTCAACGAGCAGGTGATGAAGGAGGCGCGGGTTGCCTCGGCGCTGGTCATGCGCCTGAAGATCATGTCCGGCCTGGATATCTCCGAGAAGCGTCTGCCGCAGGACGGTCGCTTCAATATCCGGGTCAAGGGACGCAACATCGACGTGCGCGTATCGACCATGCCGGTGCAGTTCGGCGAGTCGGTGGTGATGCGCCTGCTCGACCAGAGTGGCGGTGTTTCCAGCCTGGATGCCAGCGGCATGCCGGCGGACATGCTGGTGCGCTTCCGCCGCCTGCTGCAGCGCCCGTTCGGCCTGGTGCTGGTCACCGGCCCCACCGGTTCGGGCAAGACCACCACCCTGTATGCCGGGCTGTCTGAGTTGAACAGCCCGGAAAAGAAGATCATCACCGTGGAAGACCCGGTGGAATACCGTCTGCCACGGGTTAACCAGGTGCAGGTCAACGCCAAGATCGACCTCAGCTTCGCCCGCGTGCTGCGCGCTGCCCTGCGTCAGGACCCGGACATCGTGCTGATCGGCGAGATGCGTGACCAGGAAACTGCCGAGATCGGCCTGCGCGCAGCGCTCACCGGTCACCTGGTGCTGTCCACCCTGCACACCAACGATGCCCTGACCTCGGCCATGCGCCTGATCGACATGGGCGCCGAGCCCTTCCTGGTCGCCACCTCGCTGAATGCGGTACTGGCTCAGCGCCTGATCCGTCGTGTGTGTGAGAACTGCATGGAAGCGGATACACCCGAGCCGCGCCAGCTGCTCTGGCTGGAAAACCTGCACCGTGCGCCGCTGACCGGACGCAGCTTCAAGCGCGGCGCCGGTTGCCACCAGTGCCACAACACCGGCTATGCCGGGCGAATCGGCGTCTACGAGTTGCTGGAAATGGACGACGACATGATCGCCGCGCTACGGCGCAACGACCCGCAGGGCTTTGCCGAAGCAGCCCAGGCCAGTGCCCACTACCGCCCGCTGGCAGCCTGCGCCCTGGACTACGCCCTGGCCGGGGTGACCAGCGTCGAGGAAGTGCTCAAGGTTTGCGCCACCCTCACCGACGAGGTCTTGGTGTGATGCAGGTGTTTCGGCGTGCACAAACCACCCCCCGGGCTTGGGCATCCTGCGTCGCTCTACCTCCTGCATCCCTGCAGTCATCTCCCGTATACGGGAGAGGGCCGGGGAGAGGGCGCTTTTATAGCCCGGATGCAATCCGGGAGCTGAGTTGTCTGCTTCCCAGAGTGCATTCGGGCTATGTGCTCGCCGCTTGCTTTACCCTCACCCCCGCCCCCTCTCCCGAGGGGAGAGGGGAGATCCGCCCATGAGCCAGTTTCGCTACACCGGCCGTGATGCCCAGGGCAGCAAGGTCAGCGGCAATCGCGAAAGCGGCTCGGCCGACAACCTGGCCAGCGAGCTGCTGGCCGAGCGCATCACCCCGCTGAGCATCGAAGAACAGGCCGCCCAGGGCAACGATGATGTGCTGGCCAGTATCAAGGAACTGTTGCGCCGCAAGCGCGTGGATCTCGAAGAACTGATCATCTTCTGCCGGCAGATGTACAGCCTGAGCAAGGCGGGCGTGCCGATCATCCGTGCCATCGGCGGCCTGGCCGAGTCCCATCGCAACGAATATTTCCGCGAAGTGCTGCAGGCGGTGCGCAGCGATCTGGAAGGCGGCATGAGCATGGCGGTGTCACTCAATGCCCATCCCAAGGTATTCAGCACCCTGTTCATCAGCATGATCAGCGTCGGCGAAAACACCGGCCAACTCGATCAGGCGTTCCGCCAGTTGTCCGGCTACCTGGAAATGGAGCGCGAGACGCGCAAGCGCATCAAGCAGGCTACCCGCTACCCGTTGTTCGTACTCTCGGCCATGGGCGTGGCGCTGGTGGTGATCAATATGTTCGTGATCCCGGCGTTCGCCAAGGTGTTCGAACAGTTCAAGGCCGAACTGCCCTGGCCGACCCGCGTGCTGATCGGCACCTCGGAGTTTTTCCAGAATTACTGGTGGCTGCTGTTGCTGCTGTTCGGCGGCGCCATCTATGGCTTTATCCGCTGGAGCGCGACGGATGCGGGTGCGCTCAAGTGGGATCAGATCAAGCTGCGTCTGCCCATCGTCGGCGGCGTGTTCGAACGTATCGCCCTGGCCCGTTTTACCCGCACTTTCGCCATGATGTACCGCGCTGGCGTGCCGCTGCTGCAGACGCTGTCGATCAACAGCGCCAGTGTCGGCAACCTGTTTATCGGCCAGGCCATCCTCGGCATGCGTGAAGGTGTCGAGCGCGGCGAGGCGCTGACCAGTACCGCGTCCAACAGTGGTTTGTTCACCCCGCTGGTGCTGCAGATGATGGCGGTCGGCGAAGAGACCGGCTCCCTGGATGACCTGTTCGTCGAGGTTGCCGACTTCTACGAGCAGGAGGTCGACTATGACCTCAAACAGCTGGCTGATGCCATCGAACCAATCCTGATCGTGGCCATGGGCGTTATGGTGCTGGTGCTGGCGCTGGGGGTGTTTCTGCCGATGTGGGACCTGGCCTCGGTGGCCAAGGGCGGCGGATGAGTCCGGATTATGAGACCGACTTCTGGGTACGGCGTTTACGCGTACTGGGCTGGAGCCTGACTCTGGTCATGGCAGTGGGCATGCTGCTGGCGCTAGGCTGGAAGATAGCCCAGGTCAGTGAGCGGCGTGCGCTGGATGCCACCCGCGAACACCTGGCAGCCAGCCTCAGCAGTCTGGCTGCGGAGCATCTGGCCAAGGATAAAGCGCTGGGGTTGGACTGGCGCAAGAAAAATCCGTTTGTTCTGCTGCGCTGGCAGCAGGACAACTACTGCGGTGAACTGGCCGCCGCTACCGAGCCACAGAGGGGCTGCTGGTACTGGCTGCCGAGCGAGGCCTGGGTCATGCACCGGGCGCGCTTTGCCGACGGATGGACAAGGGGGTGGGGTGAAGTGCGCGCCTGGCGGCTGTTGGTGGTTCCCGAGGGAATGCCGAGTGAGTCACAATCGTCAGGTGCAGCGTTTGCCCTGGAGCTTGAAGCGGTACCTGCTGTGGAGTTGTCTGCGGCGGGGTATTGAAGTCACTGAGGGAAGTACATGAAGAACAACAAAGGTTTCACCCTGATCGAACTGGTGGTGGTCATCGTCATCCTTGGGATTCTGGCTGCTGTGGCATTGCCGCGCTTCATTAATGCCAGCCGCGACGCGCATCGCTCCGCATTGAATGCTACTGCAGGTGGCCTGGCTTCGGCAGTCACATTGGTGCGCTCGCAGAATGAAGTTAACCGCAACGGTGGTATCCAAGGTTGCACGGGTAATAACTGCTTCATCAACGTACTGGGTTTTGGCGCCGGTACCGTGGACGTAAACGCCAACTTCTGGCCTGCCGGTACCGGCCTGGCCGGCAACCCGCCCGCGGTCGCTACCCCCTCCGTTGTTGAGTGCCAGAATCTCTGGGCGGCCCTGCTGCAAGGCTCCGCACCGACAGTGAGCGGTACCAACCCCGACTACGTGGCCACTGCGGCGCCGGCCAACAGCTGCACCTACACCTACCAGCGCGATGGCGCCAACGACACCATCATCTACAACACCTCCACTGGTGTTGTGACTCCTACCTTCAACTGATCCACGCAGGAACTAGAGCGATGAAAAAACAACAAAGCGGTTTTACCCTTATCGAGCTGATCATGGTTATTGTGATTCTCGGGATTCTGGCGGCGTTTGCTCTGCCACGATTCGCCAATCTTGGTCAGGATGCGCGGATTGCCACATTGAACGGCGCACTGGGTTCGGTGCGGTCTGCGTCTGCAGTGGCTCACTCGGCTGCCCTTGCTAAGAATACGGCCGCTGCAGGCTCGGTCACCTTGGAAGGTGTTGCTATTACTATGGCGAACTTCTATCCGACGGCAGATGCGGCGGGGATTGTCGCGGCTGCGCAATTGAGTTCTGAGTTCAGTACCACAGGCGGTGGTGCTGCGGCTCTGGTTATTCAGGTCGCTGGTGCGCCGACCCCGGCAAGCTGCTCATTTACCTACACTGCAGCAGCTGCCAACGCTGCACCTGCTATCAGTGCCATCACTTCAACAGGCTGTTGATGGCTGAACAGCGCGGCTTCACCCTGGTCGAGCTGCTGATGGTGATCGTCATCATCGGCATCCTCGCTGTTGTGGTGGGGCCGCGCTTCTTCGATCGGCAGGTGTTCGATGATCGTCTGTTTTTCGAGGAGAGCCTGAGCGCCGTGCGCTACGGGCAGAAGCTGGCTCTGGCCAGTGGCTGTCAGATTCGCGCACAGGTCAACAGTACGGGCTATGCGCTGTCCTACGCGGCGGCGTGTGGCGGGGTGGCTTCCGGTAGCCCGGTCGCTAACCCTTCCGGCGGCGATTACGCGGCGAGCAATTCGCAAAATGTAAGCGTCTCGCCAACACTGAATGTGACCTTTGATTCCCTGGGCACCGCTACAGGTGCCGCCAATTCCGCCAGTTTTGCCGATGGGGCATTCACCCTCACCGTCAACCTGGTCACCGGCTTTATCGAGACTACGCCATGAGCCTGCCTGCGCAGCGCGGCATGACCCTGGTCGAGCTGGTCATCACCATCGTCATTCTCGGCATTGCTGCGGCCGCGATGTTCTCGGCCATGGCGGCGATCACCGGGCGCTCGGCCGACCCCATGTTGCGCCAGCAGAGCCTGGCAATTGCCGAAGCGTACCTGGAAGAAATCACCTTGCAGGCGTTCCCTGCCAGCACCACCTGCGCAGCCAGTAACAACGGTGCCGGGCGTGGCATTTTCGATGATGTGTGTGATTACAACGGTCTGGACTACGGCGGTACCCAGCCCTTTGCCCCGCGTAGCGCTACGTCGACCACCCCGCTGGCTGGCCTGGAATCGTACCAGGTGCGTGTTGCTGTGGTGGCGCAGGCCCTCAATGGGGTGCCCGCCATGCGCATCAGCATCAATGTCACCGACCCTTCCGGGCAGCTCCTTGAGCTCGCCGGTTACCGGGCGAACTACTGATAATGGGCCTGCCAGCTGTTGTAGGAGCGTTTGCCTCCAAGTCCTCTGTCCTCCGTGCGCGTGCCGCTCGCGGCTTTACCCTGGTCGAGTTGGTCATGGTCATTGCTCTGGCGGGCGTGGTGGCGGTGCTTATCAGCACGGTAATGTCGAACCCTCTGCAGAGCTTCGCCGACCAGAGCCGTCGCGCCGAGCTGGTAGACAAGGCCACGGTTGCACTTAACCGCATGAGCCGCGACGTACGCCTGGCCGTGCCGAACTCGCTAAGTGCCAGCAGTAGTCAGATTCGCCTGCTGTCGATTGCCGCTGCCGGGCGTTATCGGGCCAATCAACCGGATGTGTCCGGGCCGCGCGTGGACCCACCGCAGTGCACCCAGACTGGCCCGAGCTGCACCATTGATGTCCTCAGCCCGATAGCGCCAACTGCATCCAGTACGCCGCATTGGCTGGTTATCTATAACACCGGTATCGGCGAGTTGGCTGCTGTTACGTCGCCGTCAGTCATCTCGCCCAAGGTCTTTACCTGGTCGTCCGGGGTGCTGAGTGCAACGCTGCAGAATTTTCGTTTCAAATATGCATCGCCCCAGCACCGCTTCTACCTGGCCAGGGAAGTGATAGGTTTCCGTTGTGACGGTAGTGGACGACTGTGGCGCTCGGTATCGGCAAACCTCGATGGTTCCAGCGCCGTCGAGTCCCTGGTGGTGGACAGCATTGCACCCGGAGGTTGCTCGTTTACCTACGATCCGGGTACCAGTTCGCGTAGCGGCCTAGTCACCCTGCGCCTGTCCCTGACCCAAGACGATGAAGTCATTACCCTGCTGCAACAGGTGCACGTCGACAATGCGCCCTGAATCGAAACAGAAGGGCTTCGGCCTGGTCGCGGCAATGTTCGTGATCATCATCATTGCTGCGGTGATCGCCACCATGGCACGTTTGGCGGTGACCCAGAACGCCACCAATAGCCTGGCGATGCAGCAGGCGCGCGCCTATCAGGCGGCACGGGCCGGGCTGGAATGGGGGATCACCCGAGTCGTAAATGGACAGTCCTGCGCCAGTAGCTTCTCCCTGACCGGTTTTTCGATAAGCGTGACCTGTACTGCCACAACGCCCCTGACTGTTGCCGAAGAAAATAAAGTGGTGCAGTTCTATGAGCTTGTCGCCACTGCCGAGTTTGGTGCTGCGGGGAGCCCGGATTATGCCTATCGCCGGTTATCTGTAATGGTGGAAAAACCATGATCCATCGGTTTGTTCGGGCCGTCACTTTACTGGGCCTTTTGCTGATTGCCAGCAATGCCCTGGCTGTGACCTACACCTTCCGGGACTCCAACACGGCACCTGCTCCGGCTAACCCGGCAATCTGCTCGGGCACCTGGAGCAAGAGCGGCAGCACTTTTACCTGCGCCGGCAATATTACCCTGGCATCTGGCGATGTACTGATCGTGCGCACAGCAGGCAATGAACCGCTGGACGACATTACGCTGGTGGCCAACAACAGCATCAGCCTGACCAGCAACAGCATCGGCACTTCAGCCAAGAATATCAGTCTGCGCACGACCTACGGCACGGTGATCGCCACGGGCAGCAACACCATCAACGGTGCGGTGCGTTCGGACAGCGGCGCGATTTCTCTGAGTGGTACCACTCTCAACGGCGCGCTGCAGTCGAGTAGCGGTGCTATTACGCTAACCAACTCGTCGGTCAGCAGCACGCTGACCAGTAGCGGCGTGAACAACCTGACCAATAGCAGTATTTCCGGGGCGGCGAGTATTTCCAGCAGCCTGACTGCGTCGGACACTACCTTTGGCGGTACCTTGACCTCCACTGGCACGACGACGCTCACCGGCGGCAGCGTTGCCGGGGTGGCTCAGATCAATTCCAGCCTGAGCGCTACGAGCATTGTTTTCAGTAGCAACCTGACCACCACCGGCGCGGCCACCTTTGACGGTGGCAGTGTGGCGGGCAATCTACAGGCCGGTGGCAAAGTCACGTCCAGCAACGGCACGGTGTTTGGCGGTACTTTGACCAGCAGTAATGGTGCAATTGAGCTGGCTGGCGGCAGCGTTGCCGGGTTGGTGCGTAGCAATTGTTGCCGCGTGACCGCTACCAATACCAATCTTGCCGCAGGTGCCCGCTCCGACTCGGATCACTTGAGCATCACCGGCGGCACCATCACCGGGGCCTTTTATGCGGGGAACAACCCGGCCACATTCAGCGGCGTAACCATGACCAGCGGTACGGTCAGCGGTGCCAGCACGGTGACCTTCACCGACAGCTACCTGGGCAGTGCGGAAAGCAAGGTCACCGTGACTTCGGTTAGCGGCGATGTGGAGCTCAACAACACTGTTGCCTTTGGCGACTTCACTGCACCGAATACCAGAACCATCAAGGTCAACAGTCCGAGCGCGGTAACCGGTACCTGCCTGCCCAACTCCACGCCGGCCAATGCCTGTAATGCCAGCGTTGCACCGGTGTGCTTTACCGACAATTTCAACCGCTCCAGCCTAGGCGCGGATGATTGGGCGGTTACCAGTCGCCGGGGTAGTTTCGGTGTGCCACGCATCGTCAACAATCGCTTGCGCCTGACTGACAACTCGGCCGAAGTGGCCACAGCCGCTACCTTGCAGCGCCTGTTACCGGCCAACTCCAACTATGTACAGGTGCAGTTCACCTTCAATGCCTATGGCGGTAATGGTGCTGACGGTGTGGCCGTGGTGTTTTCCGATGCCAGCGAGACTCCGCAACCTGGTGCGTTTGGTGGCCCTCTGGGCTATGGCACCAAGGGGACTGCCGATACCACCGGATTCGCTGGCGGCTGGTTGGGCGTAGGCATTGATGAATATGGCAACTTTTCCAACGAGGGCGGGCCGGGGTCGGTGGGGCAGCGGCAGGACTCGGTGGCAATACGTGGCTCCGGCGCGGGAACCTCAGGTTATCGTTATCTGGCCGGTACTGCAGCCAACCTCAGTCCAGGGATCGACATCGCCGGTTCGACTCCAGGGCCTGGGCATATCTACCGAATCACCTTGGATAGCACGGTGGTGGGCAGAACCATGGTGCGTCTGGAACGCAAGGTCGGTGCCGGTAACTTCACCACCCTGATTTCCTCTTTCGATGTGCGTAACTCAGCCGGTCAGGCTGCTATTCCCAGCGATTTTTATCTGTCGCTGACCGGCTCGACCGGCGGCTCCAACAATATTCACGAGCTGGACGATCTGCAGATCTGCGCCACCCGCATGAATCCCATCGGTGCGCAGATTGACCATATCCGCGTCGAGCATGACGGCAGCGCACTGACTTGCCAGCCGGAGACGGTGACGGTCAAGGCCTGCATGGATGCCAACTGCACCAGCACCTATCCTGATCCTGTAACCGTCACGCTCAGTCCCGCCGCCGGCTGGGTCGGCGGCAACAGCCTGGCGTTAACGGCAGGCGTTGGTACGGGGCAGTACCGACGTACGACGGTGGGTGATGTCACTTTCGGCGTTACGGGCGTCAGTGCGCCACTCAAGTCGCTTAGTACGCCCAAGTGTGCCAATGGCGCTGCGCTGAGCAGTTGCCCACTGAGCTTCTATGAGAGTGGCTTTATCTTCGATGTGCCAAATATGGTGGCCAATACCGTGCAGACGGTCAGCCTTCAGGCGGTGCGTGCCAGCGATACGAGCCAGTTATGCGTACCGGCCTTCGAGACGGGTACCCGCGCGATCAAGTTCTGGTCCACCTATGGCAATCCGAGCAGCGGGACGCGCAGTGTCGCCATTAATGGCAATGCGATCTCCGGCACTGCGCCGGGCACGGATATCAACTTGACCTTCGGCCCGCAGGCGAGGGCCAGCTTCACGGTGCTTTATCCGGATGCCGGTCAGATGACCCTGAATGCCCGTTATGCGCCAACCAGTGGAGATGAGACTGGCTTGGTGATGAACGGCTCCGACTCCTTCATAGCTCGTCCGGCGGGGCTCTGTGTCTATAGCGATACGGCCAATAGCGACTGCGTGGCAGGCAATGCCAGTTGCTCGAAATTCGTCGCAGCGGGTGATCCTTTCCGTCTGCGCGTGGGCGGCGTGGCCTGGCAGGACAATGACACTGATGGGCTGTGCAGCGGCAATCTGAAGACGCCGAACTACCGGCAGAACAGTATCGCGCTTAGCCATAGCCTGGTTGCTCCAGGTGGTGGCAGCCTGGGCAGTCTGGGTGTGACAGGGACGGATATTGCTGCAGTAGATGCCGGCGAAAAAATTCTCACTAATCAGAGCATTTCCGAAGTCGGTGTTTTCACCATCATGGCTACGCCGCCGAGTACCTATCTCACTGGCCCTGGTGTTGGTGATAGCGATGGCAATGGTTCTCTGGATGTAATCAGCCGCAGCGTCAATATCGGCCGTTTCTTCCCGGCCACTTTTCTCCTCGCCGATCCATTGTTGACAGCGGCCTGCAATGGTTCGACCTATGCGGGTCTCTCCGCTCAGGTGGGGCCGCCTGCTCAGGCTGTCAAAGCGGGCCAGACATTTACCTTCACGGGTTCACTGTCGGCACGTAACCGTGCTGGCGGCTTGACCCGGAATTACACGGGTAGCTTCGTCAAACTCAGCGGTTCTGGCGTCAGCTATACCGACCCTGGGAGTGCAGGTGTCGTCAGTGTGGCGGGCACGGGGTTGATAGAGCCGGGAGCCAGTGGTGTTGGCTATCTGGACTACAGCGCCAGCTCTCCCAGCTTTCTGTTCGCTGTGCCGCGTGAGCCCTATGGACTGGCGATTCTTACCAGCGCGACAGATAGTGATGGGGTGACCGGAAGTGTTCTTGATATTGGCAGCCCAACCCCAACTACACTGCCAGACTTCCGTCTGGGCCAGGCGCGTATCGGTAATGCTCATGGCTCGGAGTTGCAGGACTTGTCCTTGCCGTTTACAGCGGCTTATTTCAATGGCAGCGGTTATGCGCCGAACCTGCTGGACAGCTGTACTGTCTTCAAACCAGCCAGTCTGGGTGCCTATCAACGTACGGGGGGCGGTTCTGGCACGCCAGTGCTTGAGAATCTTCCTTATCAACTGTTGGCGGGGGATGGCAGCTACCTGCTGCGCGCGCCAGGTCAGGACAGCAGTGGCAGCGCGCTGTTGACCTATGACGGTGCACCGTCCTGGCTGCAATACGATTGGAATGGCGATGGCGTTCTGGACAAACCCAGCGGCCTAGCCACCTTCGGTATCTACAAAGGCGCCGCGCCGCTGATCTTCCGCCGCGAGCTGTACCGCTAGAAAACAGAAAGGCCACCTGCGGAGGTGGCCTTTCTGTTTGGCTGTAAAAGAGGGGAATCCCCGGCCTGCCTGTACCAAGGTCCCCAAAACTGGGATTGCTAGAGTCTATGCAGACTGTGTGCCAGTTTTATTACGCCGACTGCAGGCCCTGTGAATGCTGGGTTTCAGCGCTTTTTGACCGTGTCGCTAGCGGCTGAACTGGCCGGCTGCTGGGCTGCGAGGGTGCACCGGGCTGAGGCAGGTGCATTGCTCTGGCGCATGGGTACGGCCTGGGTGCTCGCAGCTGCAGTCACTTCTGCGCAAAGTTTCATGGGGCAGGCCTACGAAAACGCCTACGCAACAGATAGCCGGACATCGCTATAAGAAACGGGCCCGATTGGGCCCGTTCTCAGTTGCTTGCGCTAAGCCTGCGGCTTATTCGTCGCCGTCATCGTCATCCGCGCCGTCGACCTTCATGCCCAGTTCCTTGATCTTGCGAGTCAGGGTGTTGCGACCCCAACCGAGCAGCACGGCGGCATCGCGGCGGCGGCCGGCGGTGTGCTTGAGGGCGGTCTCGATCATGATGCGCTCGAACGTCGGCACGGCGCTGTCCAGCAGGCTGGACTGGCCGCGCCCCAGGGACAGATCGGCCCACTGACGCAGCGCCTGTTCCCAGTTGCTTGCCGGTGCGCTTTCCTGGGGCTGGGTGAGCAGCTCTGGCGGCAGGTCGTCGACATGCACTTCGCGACCGGAGGCCATCACGGTGATCCAGCGGCAGGTGTTCTCCAGCTGGCGCACGTTGCCCGGCCAGGGCAGGTGCTTGAGGTAGTCCTCGGTCTCGCTCTTCAGCAGCTTGGGCTCGACCGCCAGCTCCTGGGCGGCGCGGGCGAGGAAGTGGCGGGCCAGGGTCGGGATGTCTTCGCGGCGATCCGACAGGCGCGGGATGTGGATGCGGATCACGTTGAGGCGGTGGAACAGGTCTTCGCGGAACTTGCCGGCCTGTACCAGGGTTTCCAGATTCTGGTGGGTGGCAGCGATGATGCGTACGTCGACCTTGACCGGCGTGTGGCCGCCAACCCGGTAGAACTCGCCGTCGGCCAGCACGCGCAGCAATCGGGTTTGCGTATCGGCGGGCATATCGCCGATTTCGTCGAGGAACAGGGTGCCGCCGTCGGCTTGCTCGAAGCGCCCGCGACGCTGGTTGGCCGCACCGGTGAAGGCACCTTTCTCGTGGCCGAACAGCTCGGATTCCATCAGGTCCTTGGGGATCGCCGCCATGTTCAGCGCGATGAACGGCGAAGCCGCGCGCGGACTGTGGCGGTGCAGGGCGTGGGCGACCAGTTCTTTACCGGTACCGGACTCGCCGTTGATCAGCACGGTGATATTGGAGTGCGAGAGGCGGCCGATGGCGCGGAACACCTCCTGCATGGCCGGCGCTTCGCCAATGATTTCCGGCGTGGCAGCCTGTTCGACCGGAATGCTCAGGCCCTGTTGCTCCTGGGCATGCTGGTTGGCGCGCTTGACCAGCGACACCGCTTCGTCAACGTCGAACGGCTTGGGCAGGTATTCGAAGGCGCCGCCTTGGTAAGAGGCCACGGCGCTGTCCAGATCGGAGTGCGCGGTCATGATGATCACCGGCAGGCGCGGGTGCAGGTCGCGGATGCGCGCCAGCAACTCCAGGCCGCTGGCACCCGGCATACGGATGTCGGAGATGATCACGTCCGGCTGCTGGCGAGCAAGGCGGCTCAGCACGCTGTCGGCACTGTCGAAACTCTGGGTGGTCATGCCTTCCTGTTGCAGGGCCTTTTCCAGCACCCAGCGGATGGAGCGGTCGTCATCGACAATCCAGACGGTTTCACTGCGGCTCATGACTAAAGGGCTCCTTGTTCCAGGGGCAGGAAGATCGAGAACACGGTATGGCCGGGGTGGCTCTCGCACTCGATCAGGCCCTGATGCTGGCTGATGATGTTCTGGGTGATGGCCAGGCCGAGCCCGGTACCGTCCGGACGGCCGCTGACCATGGGATAGAAGATGGTTTCCTGCAGCTCGGGTGGAATGCCCGGGCCGTTGTCGATGATTTCCACTTTCACCACCAGGCGATGGCGCACATGGCCGATGGTGAACTGGCGCAGAGTGCGGGTGCGCAAGCTGATGCGGCCCAAGCGCAGGTCACTTTGCCCGCCGAGGGCCTGCATGGCGTTCCGCACGATATTGAGTACGGCCTGGATCATCTGTTCGCGGTCGATCAGGACATCGGGAATGCTCGGGTCGTAGTCGCGCACCAGGGTTATGCTGCCCTGACATTCGGCCTCGATCAGGCTGCTGACCCGTTCCAGCACTTCATGCACGTTGGTCATGGCCAGGGACGGCAGCTTGTTCGAACCGAGCATGCGGTCGACCAGGTTACGCAGGCGGTCGGCCTCCTCGATGATCACATTGGTGTAATCCTTGAGGCTTTCTTCCGGCAGCTCGCGGGCCAGCAGCTGGGCGGCGCCACGGATGCCGCCGAGTGGGTTCTTGATCTCATGGGCCAGGCCGCGCACCAGCATCTTGGTGGTTTCCTGCTTGGACAGCTGCGCCTCTTCCTTGGTGATACGCAGCAGGCGGTCGCGGGGGTGCACTTCCAGCAGCAACAGGGTCTGGCCAAGGCTGAGGATCGGCGTTACCGCATAATCGACGGTCAGCGTCTGCCCGTTCAATGCGGTGAGCATGGCTTCCCGCTTGGTGAAGGGGTGAGCGTGCTCGACGGCCTGGCGCAGGGAGTTGAGCGCTTCCTGGGATTCGGTGAACAGCTCGCTGATGAACTGGCCATGGCTGCGTTGGCCGCTGACGGCCAGGAGCATCTCCGCCGCCGGGTTCATGTACTCAAGACGCAGTTCGTCGTCGAGCAGAATGGTCGCGGTGGTCAGGTTATCCAGTAGCAGGCGGTGCAGTGTGTCGTTCAGGGTCATGGGCAGGCATCCGGCAATGGGCTGGAAAATGCAAGAAGCAAACCAAAGCCCCGAAAAGACGCGTGATATCTGCTGTGGCGCCGTTTCAGCTACGTTTCAGCGCAGCACACCAGCGTTTGAATGAACCAAAACAGGGAGAGTATAGAAATCGGTGCAGATCAATGCACTGTTTAGGTGCGCTGGTCTGCGCAGGTCGGAATTTGTCGCCGATCAAGAGAGCCCGGGCTGCTTCTTAGATGAAGGGGACTAGCGGAATATCCTTGGGTTCTTTTGGCTTGTCCTTCAGTGGGCACTCCGGGCGCACGCCATAGTCGGCTTTCTTGCACGGATTGGCTTGGCGTTTCTGCGCCAGGGAGATGCGTTTCAGGTGGAAGGGCTGGCTGGGCGTGCGTTCGACGATGCGGCCAGAGGCGTCGAGAATTTCCACGGAAATCTGATGGGTGCCGCGGTCAACGTTCTCCAGGGAGAATACCGGGCTGCGCCCGACATTGCCGATGGGCTGGCCGTCCATGATCAGGCGGAAGTTGTGCTCCGGCTGCAGGACAGGTTCGCTGGTGGCGGTGACGATCAGATTGCCGCTCGGTTCGATGATGGTGGCATCCGGCTCGGGGATAAGAATGCGCAGCAGCTGGTAGGCCGGGGCTTTGGGTTCTTCCATGGTCAATGACACGGGCGGCGGGGGTGTTGTGTTGTTGCCCATGCTGTTGGACGGGGCCATTTCGATGCGCTGGGCCTGCCCGGAGGGTGGCTGGTCGGTGAACACGCGATTGCCGTCAGCGTCGATGTAGGTGTACACACCGGCCTGTGTGGGCAGGCCGGTAGAGCAGAGAAGCAGGCAGAGCAGCAGGCGATACATAAAGTCAGGTTTGCTCGCGTGGCGGGAATCAGGGGGCTGGCTTGGGTTTGGGTGGTGGCGGTCGCAGTGCCGGGCTGCTGGTATTGACTCGCTGTACGGTGAAGGTCACGGTTGCGCTCTGCTGGATCTGTTTGCCGCCACTCAATACCTCGACCGCCAGGCTGTGCTCGCCGCGGTCAATGCTGACCAGTTGCAGGCGTTTGACATTGCTGGCCTGGCCGTAAGGTTGGCCATCCAGCAGCAGGCGTAGCAGATGACCGGCCTGGAGTTGCGGGGCGATATCCACGCCAACGGTAAAGGTACCGTTGTTGGCGCGCAGCGCT
This sequence comes from uncultured Pseudomonas sp., assembly GCA_964518735.1. Classification (GTDB taxonomy): domain Bacteria; phylum Pseudomonadota; class Gammaproteobacteria; order Pseudomonadales; family Pseudomonadaceae; genus Aquipseudomonas. The sequence continues at coordinate 108,090 of CAZFKQ010000007.1, read as the reverse complement.
TCATCGGTAGGGATGTCGGTGAGCTGCAGGACCTGGTAGGCAGCGCTGGCAGCGGCCGCAGTTGGCTCCGGTGCGGCGACGCTGGGCACTTGCGACTCGACGGTGTTGGTCGGTGGTAGATCGACGGCTTGCGCCGCCTGGCCTTCCGGTGGCTGGTTGGTGAACACCGTATTGCCGTTGGCGTCGGTGTACTTGTAGATCTGCGCGGCAGCAGGCAGCGCAATGGCGCAAAGCAGGCAGGCGGTGAGCAGGCGCATCGGTGTACTCCTGTGATAACCAGGCTAAGCCTTGCATCTGCGAGGCTGGCTGGCAAGCACGCGGCTTTGCCAGCGTGTTGCGGCGCAAAAAAAAGGCCTCCCGAAGGAGGCCTTTTCATCACGCTACTGGCTTAGACGCTGTAGTACAGGTCGTATTCCAGCGGGTGTACGAAGGTGCGTACTTTGATTTCTTCTTCGGATTTCAGCTCGATGTAGGCATCGATGAAGTCGTCGGAGAAAACGCCGCCCTTGGTCAGGAACGCGCGACCTTTATCCAGTTCTTCCAGCGCTTCTTTCAGGCTGCCGCAAACTTGCGGGATGTTGGCAGCTTCTTCCGGCGGCAGGTCGTACAGGTTCTTGTCGGCAGCGTCGCCGGGGTGGATCTTGTTCTGGATACCATCCAGGCCGGCCATCAGCAGAGCGGCGAAGGCCAGGTACGGGTTGGCAGCCGGATCCGGGAAGCGCGCTTCGATGCGGCGGGCTTTCGGGCTGGACACGTACGGGATACGGATCGAAGCGGAACGGTTACGCGCCGAGTAAGCCAGCATGACCGGAGCTTCGAAGCCCGGGACCAGACGCTTGTAAGAGTTGGTCGACGGGTTGGTGAAGCCGTTCAGGGCCTTACCGTGCTTGATGATGCCGCCGATGAAGTACAGGGCGGTGTCGGACAGGCCGGCATAGCCTTCGCCAGCGAAGGTGTTCTTGCCATCTTTGGCGATGGACAGGTGCACGTGCATACCCGAACCGTTGTCGCCGTACAGAGGCTTAGGCATGAAGGTCGCGGTGCGGCCGTATGCGTCAGCAACGTTATGCACGCAGTACTTCAGGGTCTGAACTTCGTCAGCCTTGGCGACCAGGGTGTTGAACTTCACGCCGATTTCGTTCTGGCCGGCAGTCGCCACTTCGTGGTGGTGAACTTCGATGACCAGGCCCATTTCTTCCATGGCATTACACATGGCAGTACGGATTTCGTGGTCGTGGTCGCACGGCGGAACCGGGAAGTAACCACCTTTGACGGCTGGACGGTGGCCCTTGTTGCCGCCTTCGATGTCGGCGTCGGTGTTCCAGGAACCCTGCTCGGAGAAGATCTTGAACATGGAGCCGGAGATGTCGGACTTGAACTTCACTTCGTCGAAGATGAAGAACTCAGGCTCCGGGCCTACGAATACGGTGTCACCGATACCGGTGGTCTTCAGGTATTCCTCGGCACGCTTGGCGATGGAGCGCGGGTCGCGGTCGTAGCCTTGCATGGTGCTCGGCTCGATGATGTCGCAGACCAGAATCAGGGTCGGTTCTTCGGTGAACGGGTCCAGAACTGCAGTGTCGTCGACCGGCAGCAGGATCATGTCGGAGGCTTCGATGCCTTTCCAGCCATGGATGGACGAGCCATCGAACATTTTGCCGACTTCGAAAAATTCGTCGTCCAGGGCGTCACGGGCCGGCATGGTCACGTGATGTTGCTTACCCTTGGTGTCAGTGAAGCGCAGGTCTACCCACTTCACGTCGTGTTCTTTGATCAGTTGAATCGACTTCGACATGCTGTCCTCCGGTGGATAAGGCTCAAACAGTGAGCCCTTGATAGTTCGGTGAAGCCCGGCGGGATAGTCCACCAGAGCAACCTGCCTCACAAGGGAGCAAATTGCGTGCCAGTGCCCCGGAATGGGTGTGAGCCGCACAACTCAGGCTTTATGCGGGCTGTGGCGATTATTTGAACAGTTTGGCGCACTGTTTAAGTGCGTTAATTTATCTCGGCGCTCTATTTTGGTGCTGCAACAAAGTGCCTGATTGTTTTTGGTTAAACCTTGAGCAATTTCCGCTATAATCCGCGCCCCTCTTTTTCGGCTGTCTGGCGCACGCGCTGTCCCATGAAACTCATCGTCAAAGTCTTCCCTGAAATCACCATCAAGAGCCGGCCGGTGCGCAAGCAGTTCATCCGCCAGCTGGGGAAGAATATCCGTGCCGTGCTGCGTGATCTCGATCCTGAGCTGCGGGTGGATGGTGTGTGGGACAACCTTGAGGTGGAAACCCAGGTCAGCGATACCAGGGTGCTGGGCGAGATGGTCGAGCGCCTCAGCTGTACGCCTGGCATCACCCACTTCCTGGAAATCAACGAATACCCGCTGGGTGATTTCGATGACGTGGTGGAGAAGTGCAAGCAGCACTACGCCGACCAACTGCCGGGCAAGATCTTCGCCGTACGTTGCAAGCGCGGCGGCAAGCACAGCTTCAGCTCTGTGGACATCGAGCGTTACGTCGGCAGCCAGCTGCGCCAGCAGTGCGGCGCCGCCGGTATCGACCTGAAGAATCCACAAATCGAAGTGCGCATGGAGATCCGCGACCAGCGCCTGTTTGTCATTCATCACCAGCACAACGGCATCGGCGGTTACCCGCTTGGCTCGCTGGAGCAGACCCTGGTGCTGATGTCCGGCGGTTTCGATTCCACCGTCGCCGCCTACCAGATGATGCGCCGCGGCCTGCTCACTCACTTCTGCTTCTTCAACCTAGGCGGCCGTGCCCATGAGCTGGGCGTAATGGAAGTCGCCCACTATCTTTGGCAGAAGTACGGCAGCTCGCACCGTGTGCTGTTTATTAGTGTGCCGTTCGAGGAAGTGGTCGGCGAGATTCTCGGCAAAGTCGACAACAGCCAGATGGGCGTGATCCTCAAGCGCATGATGCTGCGCGCTGCCACCCGCGTGGCGGAAAGCCTGAGCATCGATGCGCTGGTTACCGGCGAGGCGATTTCCCAGGTGTCCAGCCAGACCCTGCCGAATCTCTCGGTGATCGACTCGGCCACCGACATGCTGGTGCTGCGCCCACTGCTGGCCAGCCACAAGCAGGACATCATCGACTGCGCCACGCAGATCGGTACGGCCGAATTCGCCAAGCACATGCCGGAATATTGCGGTGTGATCTCGGTAAACCCGACCACCCGGGCGAAGAAACCGCGTATCGAACACGAAGAAAGCCACTTCGACATGGCCATCCTCGAGCGTGCGCTGGAGCGCGCCACGCGGATCACAGTCGATCGCGCTATCGATCAGCTGGGTGAAGACCTGCAGATCGAGGAAGTGGGCGAAGCGCTTCCGGGGCAGATCGTCCTTGATATTCGTCACCCGGATGCTGCTGAAGACGAGCCGCTGGCGTTGCCAGGCATCGAGGTCCAGACTCTGCCGTTCTATGCCATCAACAGTCGCTTCAAGGATCTGGATATCAATCGCCAGTACCTGCTGTATTGCGACAAAGGCGTGATGAGCCGTCTGCATGCTCACCATCTGCTCAGCGAGGGGCATGCCAATGTGCGCGTCTACCGTCCGGGCTAGGTCCACGCGGCTGCTGGCCGAGGTACGCCGCAAGCGCCCTCCAGACCAGTGCCCGCTTAACCTCGTATTCATCCAGGCTGCGTAAACTGCGCCGCCAACGACTTCAGAATCCTCAATCGAGACGACATCCGTGATCGAAAATCTCCGTAACATCGCCATCATCGCCCACGTCGACCATGGCAAAACCACCCTGGTAGACAAACTCCTGCGCCTGTCCGGCACCCTCGACCGCAAAGAGCTGGAAAGCGAGCGCGTGATGGACTCCAACGACCAGGAGAAAGAGCGCGGTATTACCATTCTGGCGAAGAACACCGCCCTGAAGTGGAACGGCTACGACATCAACATCGTCGACACCCCCGGCCACGCCGACTTCGGCGGTGAGGTCGAGCGCGTGATGTCGATGGTTGACTCCGTACTGCTGGTGGTCGACGCCCAGGACGGCCCGATGCCGCAAACCCGTTTCGTGACCCAGAAGGCCTTCAAGGCCGGCCTGCGTCCGATCGTGGTGGTGAACAAGATTGACCGTCCGGGCGCGCGTCCGGATTGGGTTATCGACCAGATCTTCGACCTGTTCGACAACCTCGGTGCCACCGAAGAGCAACTGGACTTCCCGATCGTCTACGCCAGCGCCCTGAACGGCATCGCCGGTCTGGACCACGAGAAGATGGACGACCACATGGATGCCCTGTTCCAGGCCATCGTTGACCATGTGCCGGCGCCGAAAGTCGACGTCAGCGGCCCGTTCCAGATGCAGATTTCCCAGCTGGACTACAACAGCTTCCTGGGTGTGATCGGTATCGGCCGTATCGCTCGCGGTAGCGTCAAGACCAACACCCCGGTGGTAGCCATCGGTGCCGACGGCAAGAAGCGTCAGGGCCGCATCCTGAAAATCATGGGTCACTCCGGCCTGCACCGCGTCGAAGTTGCCGAAGCCCAGGCTGGCGATATCGTCTGTGTCAGCGGCATGGACGAGCTGTACATCTCCGACACCCTGTGCGACATGAACAATGTCGAAGCTCTGCCGCCTCTGTCCGTGGACGAGCCGACCGTTTCCATGACCTTCCAGGTCAACGATTCGCCGTTCTGCGGTAAAGAAGGCAAGTTCGTCACCAGCCGCAACATCAAAGAGCGCCTGGAAAAGGAACTGCTGCACAACGTCGCCTTGCGCGTTGAAGAAGGCGACTCGGCCGACAAGTTCAAGGTTTCCGGCCGTGGCGAACTGCACCTCTCGGTACTGATTGAAACCATGCGCCGCGAAGGCTTCGAGATGGCCGTTGGTCGTCCGGAAGTGGTTATCAAGGAAGTCAACGGCGAGAAGCAGGAACCCTACGAGAACGTCATCGTCGACATCGAAGAGCAGCACCAGGGCTCCCTGATGGAGCAGATGGGTCTGCGTAAGGGCGACCTGACCAACATGGTCCCGGACGGCAAGGGTCGTATTCGCCTGGAATACACCATTCCGGCACGCGGCCTGATCGGCTTCCGTAACGCCTTCCTGACCATGACCTCGGGCAGCGGCATCCTGACCTCGACCTTCAGCCACTACGGTCCGATCAAGGTCGGTGAAGTCGGTCACCGCCAGAACGGCGTGCTGGTCTCCATGGCTACCGGCAAGGCACTGACCTACTCGCTGGAAACCCTGCAGGACCGCGGCAAGCTGTTCCTCGAGCCGGGCCAGGAAATCTATGAAGGCCAGCTGTGCGGTATCAACAGCCGTGACAACGACCTGGTGATCAACCCCACCAAAGGCAAGAAGCTCGACAACATGCGTGCTTCCGGTAAAGACGAAACCATCGCCCTGGTGCCGCCGATCAAGTTCACCCTTGAGCAGGCTCTGGAGTTCATCGATGACGACGAGCTGGTAGAAGTCACGCCGAAGTCGATCCGTCTGCGCAAGAAGTTCCTCAGCGAAGTCGACCGCAAGCGTCACAGCAAGAAGTAAGTTCTCGCTGAGATGTGCCCAACGCCCCCGCCGGCCCTGCCCGCGGGGGCGTTGTCGTTTCTGCACGGTAAAAGTGCTGGATGGCGCATTGCTTCTATCGTGTAACTCAGGAAGTCGGTGAGACAGGCGATAGCTATCGAATGATCTCGGAGAATGCGGCGCCTGGCTCGGCAATTGCTGGCACCAGCGCTCCGCAGGTTCGTCTGATTGAGGAGTTCGGCGATGAACGCGTTATTGATGCCGGGGATGCGCACGCTTGAGCGCTTCCGTTTCGCCCGCAAGTTCCAGTTGCTGGCGCTGATGTTCATTCTGCCGCTGGCTTATGCCGCCTGGATGATTGGCCAGACTTATGTGGAAAAGCTCGCTGTGGTCGATGGCGAGCGCGCCGGCGTGCGGCAGTTGCAGGCCCTGGACCGGGTCGAGCTGGCGCTGGTGGCCCAGCGCAACCGAACCGCGCGCTGGAAGGCCAGCGAGCGCAACCGCGAAGTCAGCGCCGAAAGCCAGGTTGCCCTGACTCGTCTGCAGCAGGGCGAGGCGGGCCTGGATGAGGCACTGCAGCAGCTGCAGCAGGTGTTCATTGACGAAGGCGTCAGTAGCCATGTGACTGAGCGCCTGCGGACTCTGCAAGGTTTGCGTGCCGGGCTGGACAGCCAGGCGCTGGCCAGTCTTGGCTGGTGGCCGGATGCCTATGACCGCTTCACTCAGGCCTTGCAGCAACTGGTCAGTCTGCGCGAACAGGTTGCCACCGAAAGTGGATTGATCCTCGATCCCTGGCTGGAAACCTACCTGTTGATGGAAATGTCGACCGAGGGCACGCCGCGCCTGCAACAACAACTGGGTGTGCTGGCCAGCGTTGGGCAGGGCGCGGTGGCGGCGGGGCAGTTCAGCCTGCAGAGCCGTTTACAGCTGCGCGAAATCCGCCGCGCTACCGGCGAGTCGCGTCTGCAGCTGGGAAAAATCGGCGAAAACCTTGAGGGCAAGTTGCCCAAGTCCCTGTCGGCTTGGCAGGAGCGCTATGCGCAGAGCCTGGCTGGGCTCGACGAGTGGCTCAAGCAGCTGGATCAGAAGATGTATGGCGATGCCGGTATCAGCCTCGACGTGGCCAGTTTCGAACAGGGCATGGATGCTACTCAGGCGCATATCGCCAGTTTGCAGGAGGCGACCCTGATGGCGCTGGATCAGCGCCTGGCGCAATACCGGGCGCAGGCCCTGCATGCGCTTATTCTCACCGCCAGCGCCTTCAGCGGCATGGTTTTGCTGGCACTGTATGCCTTGCTCTGCCTGCAGGCGTCGATTCGTGCCAGTGCTGCGCGCATCACCTCGCTGGCGCAGCAGTTGCGTGATGGTGACCTGCGTAGCCATGTGACGGTGCATGGACAGGATGAGTTGGCGTTGATTGGTGCGGCGCTCAATGATGCCGTGGCGCAGTTGCGTGGATCACTACAGGGGGTCAATCAGGAGACAGCTGAGCTGGGCGGCACCGTAGTCACCCTCAGCGAGCAGGCACAAGCGTCATTGCGTGCCGTGGAGCAGCAACAGCTGCAGGTGAGTCAGATCGCTGCGGCCGCCACGCAGATGGCGGCCACTGCGCAGAGTGTGGCGGAAAATTGCGAAATGGCGGCCCAGGATGCCACGCAGACCCGCCATGTGGCCGAAGCCAGCAATCAGCGCAGCGTGCAGACCACCGCCAGCATGCACCAACTGACCCGTCAGCTGGGTGATGCCGCCACGGCGCTCGGCGAGCTGCGCGAACAGGCGCAGCAGATCAATCGAGTAGTCGATGTGATCAAGGGCATTGCCGAGCAGACCAACCTGCTCGCCCTCAATGCGGCCATCGAGGCGGCGCGGGCGGGCGAGCAAGGGCGCGGCTTCGCCGTGGTCGCCGATGAAGTGCGCAGCCTGTCGCAGCGTACCCAGGAGTCGACCCGCGAGATCAGTTCTACGGTGGAAAGCTTGCAGCGTGTGACGGAACGCTCGGTGGCGCTGATGCAGGCCGCCTGTGGCCAGGCCGAGGTGGATGCCGGTGCGGTCACCGAGCTGGGCGAGCACCTGGGCGAGATCGCCAGCGCGGTACAGCGGGTCAGCGACATGCTCACCCAGATCGCTACGGCCGTGGAGCAGCAGGCGGCGACGGCCGAGGAAGTCAGCGGCAATATCCAGCAGGTCGACCAGGCCGCCGCCCGCCTCCTCGATGGCGCCCAGGCCGTGCATGGCGTGGCTGACCGCTTGAGTGCAGGCAGTCGCAGCCTGGCGCAGAACACCGCGCACTTTCATCTTCAGTAACAACGGTGGCAGTTGACGAAGTTTTCACGCTTGAGCGCGCATAGTTGAGAGATATGCCGGCAATTCCCGGCAATCGACTATCTAGGGTTTGGCGCTGATGACTGACACTGTGCAGGCGACGGTACGAAGCAAGGGCATCGACTGGGCCGGGCTCGGCTGGATGTTCCTGTTCTTCTGGTACTTCTCCGGGGTCACCCAGCTGCTGATCCAGCTGACCGGCACCGCCGGGTTTGCCGGCTTTCGCCAGGCGTTTTTGCTCAGCGCCCTGTGGCTGGTGCCGTTGCTGCTGTTTCCCGCTCGTGCGCGTCTGCTCGCGGCCGTGCTGGGTGGCGCTCTGTGGCTGTGCTCGCTCGCCGGGTTCGGTTACTTCCTGATCTATGGTCAGGAGTTTTCGCAGAGCGTCATCTTCATCATGTTCGAGTCGAACGTGAGCGAAGGCAGCGAGTACATGGCGCAGTATTTCGCCTGGTGGATGGTGCCGGCGTTCCTCGCCTACGGGCTGGGTGCCTGGCTGCTGTGGCGCCAGGTGCGGCCGGTCTACCTGGCGCGTCCAGTGGCGCTGCTGACCTCGCTGGCGCTGCTATTCGCCTCGGTCGGCTACACGGCGGTCCGTCAGTTCAGCAAGCATGACGACCCGCTGACTGCCCTGGAAAACTTCGAGGAACGCATCGAGCCGGCAACGCCCTGGCAGCTGGTCGTGGGGTACCGCCAGTACCGTACGCAACTGGCCAACATGCAGGCGCTGCTGGAAGGCAGCAAACGGATTGCGCCGCTGCACAACCTGCAGGATGCCCATGCCGGACAGCCGGCCACGCTGGTGCTGGTGATCGGCGAGTCGACCAATCGTCAGCGCATGAGTCTGTATGGCTATCCACGCCAGACCACGCCTGAGCTGGATCAACTGCGCGACCAGCTGCAGGTGTTCAACAACGTGGTCACCCCGCGGCCCTATACCATCGAGGCGCTGCAGCAGGTGCTGACCTTCGCTGATCAGGAGAACCCCGAGGCGTACCTGAGTACGCCGTCGCTGGTCAATCTGATGAAGCAGGCCGGCTACAAGACCTACTGGATCACCAACCAGCAGACCATCACCAAGCGCAATACCATGCTCACCACCTTCTCCAAGCAGGCCGATGAGCAGTTCTACCTGAACAACAACCGCGAACAGAATGCCCGTCAGTACGATGGCGATGTGTTCGAGCCGTTTGCCAAGGTGCTGGCTGACCAGGCGCCACGCAAGTTCATCATCGTCCACCTGCTGGGTACGCACATGAGTTATCAGTACCGCTACCCGCAGGCGTTTGAACACTTCACCAACCGCAGTGGCGTACCGGACTCGGTAACGGATGACCAACTGCCGACCTACAACAGTTACGACAATGCCGTGCGCTACAACGACCATGTGGTCGCCAGCCTCATCAAGCGCTTCGCCGCCACCGATCCCAATGGTTTCCTGCTGTACCTGGCCGATCATGGCGAGGCGGTGTTCGATGCGCCGAAGGACAATGTGCTTGGGCGGAATGAAGCCGCGCCGACCAGTCCGATGTACACCATCCCCTTTTTCGTCTGGAACTCGCCGCGCTGGCAGGCCCAGCAGCCGCGCGATGTCAGCCAGACGCTGGGGCGGCCCTACAGCAGCTCGCACTTCATCCATACCTGGTCGGACATGGCCGGGCTGCGCTATGCCGAATTCGATGCCAGCAAGAGTCTGGTGAGTTCCGCGTTCAAACCCCGGCCGCTGCTGATTGGTAACCCCGAACAGCCGCAGAACCTGATCGACTTCAGCCTGATCAAACCCAAGGCGCCAGTGCAGGCCAGCGGCCTGGTGCAGAGTGCAGAGCAAGCCGCACCGCGCACAGCCAATGCGGCTCGTCTGTAGCGGTGCTTGAGGTGTGCCCGGCGGGCGTTAGTCGCTGCCGGGCCGGCTGTGGTTGAAGGCGCCGTTGCCGGGCTGTTTGCGCAAGAAATCCGGCGCCTGGTCTCTGTCACCAATGCCGCGTAAATTCGACTTCTTTAATCGGTACGACCGTTCGGCGCCGCGTTGTTGAAATAAGCCGTCAGGCCCGCTGTGCAGCGGGTCGCGGCCTTGACTTGTGCCGAGGTGCAGGCATTAATTCAAGCCAGACCACTCGCTGAAAGTGGCACCTCTCCACTCCCTTCTTTCCTGGCCCTCGGCCCTTGTCCTCTGCCCTTACTTGCGTTGCATTGGGGTACATGAGCCATGTCCAGTTTTAGTAAACCGACCCGCGCCCTCATGGTTGTTGGGCTAACGGCCTTCGCGTCAAATGCACTCGCCCAGTTTTATGCACTCAGCGATCTGGGCAGCCTGATTCGCACCTCTTACAGCGTGCCGCATAGTCTCAATGAGAACGCCGATGTGGTCGGCTACAGCTATGCCGGCCTGGGGGCCCATGCCTTTCTCTGGACGGCCGGGGGCGGCATGCAGGATCTCGGTACGCTGGGTGGCAGCACCAGCTACGCCTATGGCCTCAATGATCAGCAGCAGGTCGTAGGCTATGGCCTGCAGGGCAGCAACGAGCAAGCCTTCATCTGGTCCGCCGCCATGGGCATGCAGTTGCTGGGCACCCTGGGTGGCCCGACCAGCTATGCCCGAGAGATCAACAATGCCGGGCAGGTGACTGGCTACAGCCAACTGGCCACGGGCAAGAACCGCGCTTACCGCTGGACGGCCGAGGGTGGCATGCAGAACCTTGGCACCTTGGGCACGGCCAGTAGCAACAGCTATGGCACGGGTATCAACGATAGCGGCCAGGTTGCCGGCTTCAGTCATATCGGTAGCAACCCCCATGCGTTTCGCTGGGACCCTGCCGAGGGCATGCTCGATCTGGGCACGCTCGATGGCCTCAGAAGTTACGGCAAAGCCATCAGCAACGATGGCAGCGTGGTGGGCTATGCCTCGCAAGGCGCAGCCGAGCATGCCTTCCTGTGGACGGCCACGGGCGGCATGCAGGACCTCGGTACCCTGGGTGGCAGCAACAGCTACGCCAAAGGCGTCAACAACGATGGCACCGTGGTGGGGCAGAGTGACACCCCTGACAGCGCACAGGGCTTTGTCTGGAGTGCAGAGGACGGCATGCAGAACCTCAATGACCTGTTGCCCGATCCATCCGGATGGGTGATTGAGGCTGGATTAGGAATCAACGAGCAAGGCGTGATAGTTGCCCTTGGGCGCAATGCCCAGGGCCGCACTCATGCGCTGCTGCTGGCGCCGTTGCTTAAACAGGCAGCAGGCAGCAGCGAGCCCGTGTCGCCGTGACGGAGGGCTGCGGCGCTCGGCACGGCCACCTCTAGCAGACCGTTGTTAATACTGTGGTGGCAGGGCTACGGGTTGGCAACGGTTCACTAGCCCTGCTTACAATCGATTGCTCTGGGTGGCGGGATGATTGGCAGGGCGCTGCTGGTGAGCTGCAGGCGGGCGAAGCAGCCTTGCTTCAGCGTGGTTTCCAGCAGCAGACTCTGCACCGCCTGCAGGTCGCCGGCCAGTAGCGCCTGATTGACCGCCACGCCCTGGAAACGGTTGCCGCCCAATTGCAGCTGTTGGACGCCTTCGCTGCGAATCATCGACTTGCCGCTGCCGGCCAGCTGATTGTCGAACAGGCCGATCTCGCCCTGCTGTGCCTGGCTGCTGCGCAGGCTGATGGCGTATTCCGGCGAGGCGCTGATGCGGTTGGCAACAATCAGCGCGCTGTCGAGGTTCTCGCCGTCGATCCCGCTGCCGCTGCTGTTGGCAATCAGGTTGCCGGCCAGCAGCAGGCGCCCACCACTGTGGCCCTGCAGCTGAATGCCGTGGCTGCCGCTGTTGCCGATCAGGTTGTCGCGCAGGCTCAGCTCGCCGGACTGCGCACTGATCTCGATAGCGGCTTTGCCGCTGGCGAGGATCAGGTTCTGCGTGACATCGCCGCTGCTGGCCCCGGCAATGCGGATCGCACTCTGGTTGCGCACGTTCTTGATCTGATTCAGGCGCAGGCTCAGGTGGCTGTCATGCAGGTCGATGGCGTACTGCTGCAGGTCGTTGAAACGCGAGTCGTCGATCAGTGCCAAGGCATCGTGCAGCTCGGCGCCGCTGGCCATCTCGCTTAGCTGGCTGTGGCGGATCAGCAGCCTGGCTGGCGCCACGCCCGGCCCCTGACTGGCGCTGCGGCGAGTGCTCAGGCCGCGGGTGAGGTGGGCGTTGTAGCCCAGACGGGTGAGGCTGGAATCCTCGATCCAGGTGCTGCTGCCGGCCCAGGCCAGGATGAAGGGGCGAAACAGCGCCGGGTCCTTGCTGTCAGTGTTGCCGCTCCAGCTCTGCAGCTGGCTGCGCTGCAGTTGCAGCTGGCCCTGGTTGATCAGCGCCGCGCCACTGCGGCTGTTCAGGTACAGCCGGGTGTCCTCGATCAGCAGGGCGGCCTGGGGCCCGATCAGCAGCGGGTAGCTGAGCAGGTAGCCGTCCTTGTGCCGCCGGAGGATCTGCGGATTGGCCACCGCGCGTTCCAGCTGGGCCAGGTCGATGCGCCCGGCATCGATCTGCAGGGCGCGTGGGTGCTGGCTCTGGTAGGCGGCGATGACCTTGAACAGGCCGCTGCCGACCAGTGGCTCGAATGGCCAGCTGCCGCGCTGGGCGGAAAACAGTTGCTGCTGGCTGACTCGTGCTCGGCCCGCCGGCAGGCGCAATGCCAGTTGCGTGGCCGTCACGCTGGGGTTGTTGCTGGCCAGCAACTCGGCCAGGGCCTGCTGTTGCGGTTGGCTGGGCAGCGCCTCGATCTGGTGGCGATAGAGGGTCTGCGCCAGCAGCGGTGGCGCCAGCAGCAGGGCGACGAGCAGTGTGCCGAGGGATGCAGTGAGCCGGGCCACGGTGGCACCTCGCAGGTCAGGGAAGGTTGGGGTAGAGCGGCTTGAGGCGCCCGCCGAGCTGGCCGTAGGCATCCACGGCGCCGTCTTCGGTCTGGAACAGCTGGCGTGCCAGGGCGTGTTGCGGGTAGCGGCTGAGGAAGGGCAGCAGCCAGGTCATCTTGTGTGTCGGCACGGCTTCCTGCTCCTTGCCCTGCAGCTCGGGCAGGCCATCGGCGTCGAGCACGCTGCGCACGGCAAAGTTGGCCAGTTGCTGCAGTTTGGCGGCATCCGTCGCGCTCAGGCCGGGGCCGTTGCGCTGGCTGGACTCGGCCAGCAGCACCAGTGGCACCAGGGCGTAGTGGGTGTAGTTGGCGGCCAGGCGGCCGCGGGCCAGTTCGTTGGGCAGGTAGGCATAGTCGCCCGTGGCGGACGGGGTGATCTGCGCCAGCGCCAGGCGCAGGTTGCGCTCGCCCCAGGCGATGTAGGCGGGTCGCTCCAGCAGCATGCCGGTGGCGGCGACGGCCCAGGCGGCCCAGTAATCGTGGTTGTTGAAATAGGCGAAGCCGGGTTGCTGGCGCGGGCTGTAATCCTCGATCACCAGCTCGGCCAGGCGCGCCAGCCACTGCTCTTGCTCCTGCGACAGCTGCGGCTGGCCACCACTCAGGGCCTGGGTCTTGAGCAGGGTGGAGGCGATGGCTGCCAGCGACCACTTGCGCGCGGCGATGCCGGTCTTGTTGGTCTCGCGGCTTTCCAGGGCGCCGGCCACGGCCCAGGCCTGCAGCCACTGGTCGAGGCAGGCCAGGGCGACCGTCGCCTGCTGCGGCTTGCTGGCGGCCAGGTAGTAGTCGGCGAACTGCGCCAGGCGCTGGTTGAACGCAGTGAGGTGGGCGTGCAGTTCCTTCGACTGTTTCGATTGCTTGCCGCTCAGGGTCGATTTGCTCGCATCGCTCTGGTCGTACTTGCTGTCGATCAGCAGCGGCCCGGTATAGGGTTTGAGCACCGGCTTGGGGCAGCTGGCGCTGTGGTAGTCGCCCAGCTTGGCACTTAGCGCGGTCGGCTGCGCCGGCCAGATCGACTGCGCCTGCACGCCGCTCGCTGCCAGTGCCAGCAGCGCGCTCAGCGCGCTCAGCTTCAACGGCATAGCTTGACCTCCACGCTGCCCGGCTCGGCCAGCGCCTCGGTAGGTTCGAGGAACACCGAGAGCAGGTTGGCGCCGCGAAACTCCTTGGCCTTGCTCAGCTCTAGGTAGAACTGGCCGCCTGCGACGATAGCCTCGCGGCGGTACCAGACCTTGTCGCGCTGGCCATTGTCGTAATAGGTGATGATGTAGAAATCCTTGAGGTTCTTGTCGCTCAGCTTGATATCGAGAAAACCTGGCAGGTCGGTGAAGTCCTGCCGCTGGGCACCGCTGTTGCTGAGGATTTCCAGGCGCTGGTCGACCTGCAGCGGCGGCAGCTCGCGCTGCGCGCTGGCTAGTACTTCAGCCTTGGCGCAGCCGCCCTGGATCGCCGGCAGCAACTGGCGGTACATCAGCGGGTCTTCCAGGTGGAAGCTGGCCGGCAGCTCCCAGATGATCATCTTCGGCGGCGCATCCGGCGAATAGTCGGCCGATTGCAGGTAGTTGAGCAGCGCACCCTCCTGGCCGGCGCCGGGCAGCGCCAGATTGAGGATGTCGACGCTGAGGTATTCCTTGAGGTAGCCGTCGAAGTTGTAGTTCTTGGTTTCGTCGTCGCGGTTGGCCGAGTTGCTGGTGCCGACCAGCACCACTTCCGGCGCCGCTTCTTCCTCGAACAGCGCACTCATATCGTCGCCCGCCGGCACCGTCTGGAAGCCGCGCACGTACTGGAAGCCGTAGTTGTTGCCGCAGATGCGCTTCAGCCCGCGGCTCATGGTGCCGTCCTTGGGCACCATGACGCTGGGTTCGGTGCGGTAAGTCTTCTTGCTCAGCTCGGCATAGAACGGCTGCTGCAGCACCGTGTCGGCGACTATACGGGCGGTGGCCTGGGCGCCGCTGGGCGTCCAGTGGTGGTCGCGACGGAAGAAGTAGTCCTGCGCGGGCGGCTTGTCCACCAGCGGCAGGATGTCCGGCACCAGGGCACCGCCGGCGCGCAACTGGCCGAGGAAGGTTTCCAGGTTGCGCCGTGCCAGCGGGTAGTCGAAGCCATAGGCGCTGTCGGCGCGGACCTTGTCGCGGTGCATCATGCCGCGGGTCGGTTGCACGGCAATCACCACCTGCACCTGCTTGGCGGCGAAGGCATCGATCAGGCGCTTGAACTGCGGCTGCATCTCGGCCGGGATGCCGAACTGGTTGCTCAGGTCGACTTCCGAGCGAAACAGCCAGGTGCCTTCCCCGGGGGCGATGTGCTTCATCGCCTTCATGATGCCTTCGGCATAGTGCGAGGAGTCCGCCAGGCCAGGGCACAGCAGGCATTCCAGGCCGCACTGCTCATCGGCCTGCAGGGTCGGTGCGGCAAGCAGCAGTAAGCTGGCGATCAGGCGCTGGGCTGTCTTCATGGGCGCTCTACTTGATGCTGTCCAGGCCGTTCATCAGGCCGATGGCGCGGTAGCCACTGCCCTCCGGGATCACCACGTAGGAGTAGGAGCGACCCTTCTTGAGGAACAGTTCGCCGAACTTGGCTACGTTCTGTTCGCCGGCATAGGCGGCGAAGCCGATCTTGACCTCGTTGACCATGCGCGTGCCGGTGCCGTTCTGCGCCACGCCGTCGACCACCGCATGCTTGCCGTCCAGGGTCTTCAGCGCCATGGGTTTGTCGGTGAGGTTATAGAAGGCGATTTGCGCCTTCTTGGTGTCCTCGACGTACTCGTCGGCGATCTGCACCAGGCCGCTGCCGTTGTAGACCAGGGTCATGGCGGTCTTCGACTGCAGGTTCACTTCGATGCTGCTCTGGTTGACCGTCACCTTATGTGCGCCGGGGCTGGTGAACAGGTAATTACCGAGCTGGCCGGCACCGACCTTCTGTGCGGCGCTCTTGCCGCTGACCATCATCTCGGCGCCGCCGGACGCCAGGTTGAGTACGCGGATATAGGCCGAGCCGGCCGGAGCCACGGCATCGTAGAGGGCGGCGTTGCCGTCCTGGGCACTGGCGGGCAGCGAGCCGAGCAGGGCCAGGGCGAGTAATAGAGGTTGGGCGGCAGCGAACAGGAAAGGTTTCATGGTCAGGCTCCTTAGAAGAATTGATTGGCGGCGACTTGCCAGCCACTGGTTGTCGGCTCTTCGCTGAGCAAGGTGCGCAGGGGGAATTCCCAGATCACCGTGGTGATGCTCGGGTCCTGCAGTTGCTGGCCCTGGAGAAACTGCTCCATGGCGTAATAAGGCCCGCGGGCCTCGACGGCGGTGGTCTGCAGGTCGGTCTGCAGCGATTCCTTGAGGAAGCCGGGGAAGTTCCAGTCGTCGATCTTGGTGTAGCTGGAACCGACCAGCATGATCGGCTGCTCGCTCTCACCGAACAGCGCGTCGTCGCTGACTTCCTGGTTGTCCTTGAGGGTTTCGAAGACCACCAGCGGCGAGGGCGTGAAACGCTCTGGCGCCAGCCTGCGGTTGAACTGCAGGTAGTTGGTAAGGTCGCCGGCCAGGGTTTTTTCGGCCACCTGGCGCGAGCGGTAGCTGGTACTGCCGATCAGTTCCGGATGCTGGCGCGCCAGTTCCTGGGCGGCCAGGCGCGCACCGAAGGGCGTCCAGTGGGTGTCGGTCTTGAGGAACAGCGGTTGCTGGTCTTTCTGCGCCAGGAAGGCATCGCGCAGTGGCGTGGCCTCGATGCTGCTGGAGCGCAACTGGGCGATGAAATCAGCATAAAGTTGCTGTGAGCGGCTATTGGGCGTGCGAGCGGTGTACTCGGCGTAGACATCCACCTTCATCGGCAGTGGTAGCAGGATCAGGCGCTTGTTGTGCGCCTTGAGGGTTTTTTCCACGGCGGCGATCTTCGCCACGTTGCTGTCCAGTGCCTGCTGGTAAGCATTGGGCAGGCGGTACTCCTCGTTGGTGAACAGCCAGCCCTCGCGGCCCAGCATCACGCCGCTGGAGCCCTCGCGAAACAGCAGGTACTGGGCGCTGGCCCAGAGTTCGATGGACGGATCGCGGAGGAAAAAGCCTTTGTCGTAGTAATCCTCGAACTGGCGCAGCAGCTGGCCGCTGGCGAACAGCTCGGCCGCATCGCTTGGCGACTGCAGCCTGACAAAGCCGACCACCTTGGGCAGCGAGTAGGCCAGCATCACTACGAGCATCAGGATGAACGCGATGCCATTGAATTTGTGCGCGGAATTCATCACCGGAAACATGGCGGCCTCCTAGAACTGGAAGTAGAGAAAGGGGGAGAAGGAATTTGCGGCCAGGCGGCTCAGCGACAGGCCGAAGCCGGCCCACAGCAGGAGCATGCTCAGGCCGCCGACGTGCTGCATCCAGTAACCCTGCTTGTGCCCGGCGTAGTAGCGCAGGTTGATGCGCCCGGCGAGGATGATCCAGATGATGGCCAGGCCGGTGAAGGCCACGGTCATGCTCGAGGTTTCGATGAAATAGGCATCCAGCGAGCCGATGCCGCGCAGGCCCGCCATGCCGGTGAGGATGTTGCCGGCATGGCCGATGTCGCCGGTGATGAAGAACGGCATTACGCCGACCACCAGCACCAGGGCAATCAGGTTGCGGTGCAAGCGATAGGGCCCGTTGACCTTGGTCACCCAGCCCATGCGCCGCTCGATCAGCATGAGCACGGCGAAGTACAGGCCGAAGAGGATGTAGGCGAAGCTCGCCCCATGCCAGAAGCCCGACAGCAGCATGGTGCAGAAGAGCGCGCCATCGGCCTTCATGCGCCGCGAGCGGATCAGCGGCATGTAGATATAGTCACGCAGGAAGTCGGCCAGGGTCAGATGCCAGCGTCGCCAGAACTCGGTCATGCTCTGGCACAGCAGCGGCTGATTGAAGTTCTCGGCAAAGCGGAAGCCCATCATCATGCCCAGGCCGATGGCCATGTCGCTGTAGCCGGAAAAGTCGAAGTACAGCTGCAGCAGGGAGATGAACATGCCGAACCAGGCATCCACCAGCTGCGGCTGCGACTCGCCGAGAATCACCGTGCCCATGGGCGCCAGTGAGTCGGCGATCAGCACCTTCTTGACGAAGCCGAGCATGAAACGCGAGGCGCCAAGGCTGAACAGCTCCAGCGAGTGGGTGCGCTGCTTGAGCTGTTTGTCGATCAGGCTGTAGCGCAGGATCGGCCCGGCGATCAGCTGAGGGAACAGGGCGATAAAGGCGGCGAAATCTACGAAGCGGCGAGTCGGTTCGGCATCCTTGCGGTAGATGTCGACGATGTAGCTGATGGCCTGGAACACATAGAAGGAGATGCCCAACGGCAGGATGATGTGTTCCAGGGTGAAGGTGTTGACGCCCAGCGGCGTGAGTACGTCGTTGAGCACCTCGAAGCCGAAGTTGGCGTACTTGAAGTAGCCCAGTGCAGCCAGGTTGCCGGCCACCCCAAGACACAGGATGCGGAACGCGGCGCGCTTGTCTTCGCCGTCGATGCGCCGCTTGATCAGCATGCCGAACCAGTAGTTCCAGTAGGAAATGCCGACGAACAGCAGGAGGAAGTCCGGGCGCCACCAGGCATAGAAGGCGTAGCTACCCAGCACGATGACATGGGAGCGCCAGGAGTCCTTCACCAGGTAGTAGACCAGCAGGAATACCGGGAGGAAGAGAAACAGGAAGATGTTCGAGGTAAAGACCATGGCGACACCTATAGGGGTTAGTAGCGCAGTACGACGCCGAAGGACAGTTGCGAATCGTTGTCGAGGTTGCCGATGGCATCCCCCGCCCGGAAATAGCTGGCGGTGAACAACGCGTTGACTTGCACATGCTTGTCTTGCAGGGCGAGCGGGAACATTTCCCAGTAGTAATTGAGGTCCAGGGTCTGCCCCAGCGAGCGGCTGCCATCCTGCTCGGCCGGCTCGCCCAGGCTGATTGGCACGGCGCCGTCGGCATCGCGCAGGTACAGGTCGCTGAGGCGCAGGTCGAGGTAGTGGCGCGGCTGTGGCTGGGTTTCCAGGGCGATGCCGTAATAGGCCAGGTTGCGCAGGTCGACGCCGATAAAGGAGCTGACCAGACCGCTGCTGTAGGTGTCCGGGTTGGCCACTCGGTCGGACTGGATGGCGTTGAGGTAGAAACCGTCGTTGGCGTCGTCCGGCTTGTCGGTGATGCCGCCATGCAGGGCCAGGCGCGGGGTCCAGGGCAGGGCGTGGAAGCGCTTGCCGATTTCACCTAGCACGGCCCAGCCGCTGCGGTCCTGTTCATCGCCGCTGGCCAGCTCGACGTCACCGTCGAGTGCCACCAGTTCCAGGTGGTAGTCGCTCAGCAGCGGGCTGTCGCCTAGCACCTCACCCTGGAAGAACAACCCGGCGCGGGCGCCGTCGAAGTCGCTGGGGTCGTCGGCGTCCTGCCCGGAATGGTCCTGCTCCAGCAGCAGGCGCACGCCGGCCCAGTTGTCGCCGCTCCAGCGCAGGGCGTATTCGCCCATGGCGTAGGCGATGTCGCGCTCGCTGTCGTCCAGCGCTTTGATGTCACTGTTGTAGCTGTGCAGTTGCTGGCCGACGGCGACAAAACCCCGGGCAAAGGTGTCGTCGAAGTTCAGTCGCAGCGACTCCAGGCTATCGTCCCACCAAATGCCGAAGTGGTCGGCGAAGCGCTGGCGACCCAGGCTTAGGGAGAAACGTGGGTCGTCGCCGAGCAGGTTGCGCCGCACATAGAACTCGCGCAGCTCGGCGCTGAAGTATTCGACCTGTTGGTTGCTCTCGTCCTGTAGGCCAGTGCTGGCCTGGCTGGAGCTGTTGTAGTTGAGCCAGGCGCGGCCGAAGGCCTGCCATTTCGGCCACTGCGGTTCGCTCGAACGCCAGCTCAACGAAGGTTCGTAACGCAGGCCGTAGAAGCCCTTGTCGTCGTTGCCGGGCTGCGAATTCTCCGGGCCATAGCCGCCCTGCACGGTGAGCTTGTGGCCCAGCTCGAAGGAGCTGGGCGTCGCGGCGGCCGCCTCGGGGCTGGGCAGGCTGCTCGGTTCGCCGACCAGGCTTTCGTTTTCCTCGGCCAGCGCCGGAGCGATGCTCAGGGCCAGCAGCCAGGGCGTGCAGTGGCGCAGGGGCAGGGATCGCTTCATAGCGACGCCTCGATCTCGCGGATGATCCCGCTGCGCGCCTGCAGGGCCTGGTTCAGTTGTTCCTGGCTGATCTGCGCTTCCAGCTCCTTGAGGAACTTGCGCGCGCCCAGTTCGCCGCCGTCCACGGCGATCTTGGCGTAGGCGTAGGCCTTGACCTTGTCGTGGCAGATGCCCTTGGCGCCGCCGTAGAGGGTGGCGATGCGGTAGTAGGCCGAGGGCACGCCGCGGGCAGCGAGGATGCGGTAGGTCTCGATAGCCTTGGCCTGGTCCACTTCGTCCAGGCCGCCCATGCTGTAGAGCTCGCCGAGGTTGAGGTAGGCGTTCTGGTAACCCTCGGCCAGCAGGCCCTGGATGATGTCCTGCGCCTTGAACGGGTCGAGGCTGCTCCAGCCGCGCACCATGTAGGCCGAGGCGCGCAGGGCGCGTCCCTCCTGCGGGCGGGTCTGCTCGACCTGGTCGATCAGGGCGAAGACTTCCTCGGCGCTATAGGTCTGCGGCGCCGACATCATGTAGCTGGCCTTGGACACCAGCGCCTGGTCGGCGTGGCGGGCGATGGCGTTGTCCAGCCACTGCATTACCTGCGGGTCATGCTCGCGGGGAAGGCCGCTGAGCAGGCTGCCGATGGCCTGCACCACCGCCACCGGCAACTGATCGATCTGCGCCAGCAGGCTGCTGACCCGGGCCGGGAACAGTTCGTCCTGCTGCTCGCCGAGGAACTGGTAGTAGCGATCCACCGCCCGCGCATCGCTGTGCAGGGCGCTGAGATAGAGGTTGTCGGCCAGTGCACGCTCGCCCTGTTGTTCTGCCAGGCGCGCGCGGTACAGCGGTGCGGCGCAGGTGCTGGTGCAGGCGCGCTGGTGCAAGGCGATCAGCTCGCGCACCTGGTCCGGCTGATACAGCTCGGGGTAGACCAGGAACAGGTCGAGGCTGACCTGCACGCTATTCGGATCGCGGCTCGCCGGGAAACGCTGCACTGCTGCCTGGAAAAAAACGCGCTGGGCCTCCAGGCCGTTGGCCTGGCGTTCGCTGAAGTTGGCCAGGGCGACCAGGGCGCCGAGCTGGCCCTGGCCCTCGGCGAAGGCGGCCTGGTACAGGGCGACGGCTTCCTGCTGGCGCGCCTGGTCCGCCGAACCGGCCAGCACATCGGCCAGCAGCTGCATGGAGGCGCGGTCGCCACGGCCGGCGAGCACGCGCAGGTCGGCCTCGACATCGGCCTGCGGGTCCTGGTGCAGGCGGTATTCGATCTGCGCCAGGCTGGCGGCCTGGGCGGCGCTGCTGACCAGCACGGCGAGCAACAGGCTGAGTGGCAAGGTCCGGGTCATGCTGCGGTTCTCCTGATCGTCCTACAGCAGGCGCTTGAACAGATCGACCGCCACCGGCTTCTGGTAGGCCGTCAGTGGCAAGGGCTGCTCGGGGCGAATCTGCAACACCAGCTCCTGGGTCACGGGGTCGAGGGCTGAGCCGATCACAGCGCCACTCAGGCTGTCCGGCAGACCGAATACCTGCAGGTCGATGGAGCCGATGCTGCTCAGGTCCTTGAGCTTGTCGAAGGGGAAGCTGGCGCGTACGAACAGGCTGTTGTCCTCGACCGGGATCAGGTGCACCAGCTCGGCGAATTTGTAGCCGTAGCCGTCGGTCATCTTCTTCGGCAGGTACAGGTAGCAGTCGCACGGGCTGGCGATGGTGGTCTCGATCAGCGAGCGACCGAGCAGGGCCTGCAGGTCGGTCTGGCTGATGTCGGCCAGGGCCTTGAGGTCGGCCGGGGTGGTGAAGCTGGTGGCCAACTGGGTGGACACCGTGGCAATCGGCTGGCCGGCCTTGACCCGCTCGGTGCCGGCCGGCACGAGGAATTTCACGTAGCCGTTTTCCGGCATGCTGATGATGTGCGCGTCGGCGCTGACGATGGCCTGGGTGGCCGGCACGCGGAAGAAGAACAGGTAGGCCTTGTATGCCAGCACCCCGGCGATAAGCAGGCCGGCGAGCAGGTACAGGGCGCTGCCGAGCAGGGCCTGCACGCGCTCCCACGGCGTGCGCTCGGCGGCGAACTTGTGCTTGCGCTGCTTGATGTAGTTTTCCCGCTGCATCACGTTGAACAGGCCGTTGACGTCGGCTATCTCGCCGGACATGTAGGCGCTGATGATGTAACGCAGGATGTCGCGCTTCTGCCCGTCGAGGTCGATGAACTGGGCGCCGATCACCTCGCCTTGCAGCGAGGTCACCTTGATCCGCGCATCGATCTTCAGCACCACCTTGTGCAGGTCGAGCTGGATCGAGGCGCTGTGCAGGCTGCCGGGTTTGAGTTCGCGCGGGCAGCGCAGGCCGATGCCGCCGAGGGAGATGTCCTCGATCTCGCACTCGATGTCTTCGCCGCCGCTGTGCAGCAGCACGCGCGCGGGGATCTTGGTGCGCACGTACTGGCGCTCGTCGACCGCTTCATGGACCACGTTTGCCGCAGGGCTGGAGATAGCGCTGGTCATGGGGCACTCGCCTCGGATCAAGGTTGGGAAAGGGTCAGCAGCATGGCCACGGCACCCAGAAACAGGGCGATGGAGGAGGCCAGCATGGTTTTCGAAGACCAGCGGTTGAGGGCCATGTCGAAGCCCTCGGTACTCCGGTCGAGGGTGGTCTTCTGCCGGGTCCAGCTTTGCTGGTCCATGTGAAACAGGGCGTAGACCTTCATCGCCGAGCCGACGATCTGGTTGTAATAGAGAACCAGCGGGTACAGCGGGTCGACCGGGTGCTGGGCGAACAGCAACAGCAGGGTCACCAGGCTGCGCGACAGCAGCACCCAGAACAGGTAGACCAGCAGGAACTCGATGCCGAACATCAGTCCGGCTGCGACCGAGGTCACCAGGCCGAGCAGGCTGGTCCACATGGACACGCGTTGGTCGTAGAGCACATACATGGTGAACAGCCCCAGTTGCCGCAGCCCGAGCAGGCGGGTGGTGCGGAAGTTCTGCCGCAGGGAGTTGCCGTACCAGCGGTACATCAGCTGGCGGGTAGCGCGTAGGAAGTTGCTGTCTGGCGGATGCTCCACGGTCAGGGTGTTGCTGTCGGGCACATAGAAGGTGTCCCAGCCGGCGCGCATCAGGCTGAACCAGGACGACTTGTCGTCGCCGGTGAGGAACTGGAAACGGCCCAGGCGCCAGTGCTGGAGGAAGTCGGCCTCGACATCCTTGATAAAGCCGGGCTCGGTCATCACGCTGGCGCGGAAGAACGACAGCCGTCCGGTCATGGTCAGTACCCGCCGCGACAGGGCCATCGAGCACATGTTGATGTGCCGTTGGACGAAGCGCAGGGCATGCCACTCGCGCATCAGCTTGCCGCCTTCCACCTCGCAGAATTCGTTGGTGGTGATACCGCCGACGCTAGGCAGGTAGGCGAAGAATTTCACTGCGTTCTCCACGCAGCCGGGCAGCATCATGGTGTCGCCATCGACCACGCCGACCACGGCATCTTCCAGCGGCATCTGCCGCGACAGCGCGCGGAAGGCGTGGGCCAGGCCATCGCGCTTGCCGGTGCCGCGGGCGCGGATGATCACCAGCTTGATGTCGTCACGCCCGCGCACCTCGTCACGCATGATCTGCTTGATAAAGTTCTCGTCGGCTTTCTCGACGATCGAGGCAATCACCGTGCACGGCACCGGCAGGCGCTGCACTTCCTGGAATACCGAGCGGTAGACCTTGAAGGTGGTGTGGGTGGGAATGCGGAAACTGGTCACCACCATGAACATCTGCGACGGCAGCGCGGCATCGCCCATGGCCTCGACTGCCCGGCGCATGCGTGGGAAGCGCCAGTGCAGGAAGTACATGCCACGCAGGTAGTGCATGGCGGCATTGCCATAGCGCCACATGCCGATGGCGCCGATCAGGAAGATGAAATGCCGGTGCGACGGGTCGAGCAGGCGCGGGTCAATCAGTTCGGCGAAGGCCGCCAGCACGCCGAACAGGCAGGCCCAGGCAAAGAAGCGGGCGCACAGTTGTCCCTGGAACAGTGCCTGGGCGCTGCTCGAAAGCGAAAGGGACATGGCTCAGTCCCCGGCTTTGTGCAGAACGTGCGGGACGCGGTCGACGAGGTGTCGCTGGCGTGTTGCTGGCGCGTCTGCCCTGGCTATGCGGCGGTGCGCTGGTGTTGTGCGGAATGCGTTGTGACCCGCTGTGCAGATACCCATAGCCATTGCCTAACCCCTCATCCTGGAAGGTAGATCGTTGGTGCAGATCAAGGCAGTTGAATGGCGTCCTTAGCTCGCGTGGACTTGTCCTTCTGTGGCCAGACAGCATCTACCGATACCGGCAACAGGGCTCGGCGTTGTTATGAGGGGCCGATGCCAAGCGAGCTACTTCACAGTCACGTTTACGGTCGTGGTTGCTGTTGTCGTGACAAGTGCAAAGGCTGCGCCAATTTTTTTGCAGTTGCGTGAATGCTCGGCCAGGAAGTTGTAAGTTTCTTGCTGGATGGTGGTTATTCTTTGGAAAAACCATTGCTAACAATCAGTTACGTATTGCCTGTTTTTTGACGTTATTTCTTTCTGGAATTTAGGTAATAGCGGCGAGAAATTACAGGCCGATAGGTTGGTCGGTGAGGGCGACTATTTTGGGGCGTTAGCCCTGGCTTGAGCGGGGTTGGGCACTGGCTTGGCGCAAAGTCAGGACTTATGGCCAATCGCGCGTTGCCATTCTCGGGGCCTCAGCACTGCATGCCTGCTCCTACCCTGCAAATCCCTGCATGGAAGCCGGTCGGCGCGGCTTCCTTTAAGTTACCAAGTGACTACACTGCAATGCATAACAAAAATAATGTGCCACCCCACATGCCGTTAGTGGAGACCGCATTCCGTGTATCTGAACCGGGCATTCAATATCCTGGTCGCTGTTTTAGTTGCCTGTCTGAGTCTTAAGGCTTTGGCGCAACCTGAGCCGATTGAGATCACTTCAGCACCAGACATCCAGGCCCACTTCCAGTTCTGGCAGGACACCAGCGGCAAAGCCTCGCTTGATCAGGTGCTTAGCCTGCCCGATGAGCGCTGGGAGGCTGTGGCCAACGGCAGTGCCACTTTCGGCCTCACCCAGTCCGCCTACTGGATCCGGTTTACCGTCAGAAACCATACGCCGCTCAACCAGAATCTGATTGCCGAACTGGCCTATCCGCAGTTGGACGATGTGGTCTTCTACCTGTTCGAAGACGGCGCTCTGGTAAAAGAGCTGAAGACGGGCGACAGCCGGCCTTTTTATCCACGTGACGTGGATCACCCGAGCATGTTGGCGCGTGTTTCCCTGGCTCCAGAGGAAATGAAAAGCGTTTTTGTACGGGTCGCCACGGGCGGTACCATGATCGTGCCGCTGCATATCTGGCGTGAGCAGGCGTTTTATGAATCCGCCGCCCATGAGCTGAAACTGCAGTTTTTCTACTACGGCTGCATCTTCGTCATCATCCTCATCAACCTGGCGGTGTACCTGAGTCTGCGCGAGAAGCTGTATCTCTACTACGCGCTGGCACTATTGGGCTACCTGCTGTTTTTCGCCTCGATCAAAGGCTTCAGTTTCCAACACCTGTATCCGTATGCACCGCAATTGCACGCCAAGGCACTGCTGGTGTCGATACCCGGTCTGGCGCTGTTCTCATTACTGTTCTGCCGCGAGTTCCTGAACAGCAGAGTCAGTATCCCGCGCCTGGATAAGGTGCTGATCGGGATGATGCTGTTCGAGTTGCTGTTTCTGCTCTCGGCGCCATTTCTCGATTACCACACGGGCATCCAGCTGGCCTCGTTCTCAGCGCTGTTCTTCTTTTCGCTACTGCTCATTGCGGGCCCTGCGGCCTGGGCGGCAGGGGTTCGCGCTGGAGCATTTTTCACCCTGGCCTGGAGCCCCCTGACCATCGGTGTGCTGGCAACAGCCGGGACCGCGCTGGGTATCTTCCCCGAGAATTTCTTTACCGCGTACGCCATGCAGATTGGCTCTGGGCTTGAGGCCTTTATCCTGACCTTGGCCCTGGCAGATCGGCTGTACCGTGAGCGCGAAGACAAGATCACCGCCCAGGCCGCCAGCTTGCAGGAGGCCCAGTCGCGCAATGTCGCGCAAAACCTGCTCACTGAGGCTCTGGCCCACGATCCCGTGACCGGTCTGCCCAACCATAACCGTTTTGTCTGGATGGTCGATCAGCAACTGCGGCAGAACCCGCGCGGCCGTTATATGGTTGGCTTGGCCCGTATTACCCGTCTGGATGAAATCAATCGCACGCTTGGCCTGGCCAGAAGCGAGTGGATCATGAAGCGCGTGGCCGAGCACATGGTAGAACTGGCAGCCGGCCTACCCTTTATTCAAGCACTTCGCGACGCCCAAGGTCGTGAGGAACGGGTTTATCACCTGTCGGGTGACTGTTTCTGTTTGCTGGTAGACGTGGACAAAGCGGGCAACGATTTCTCGGCGCTCAACGCCGCGCTCAGACGCCTGGCCGAGCCCATATGGCTGGACCACCTGGCGATTGAACTGCACCCGCGCTTTGGCGCGGCCAGTTATCCGGAGCACGGCCGATCTGCCGCCGAGCTTATTCGCAACGCGCATGTCGGCATGGAAATCGCGCCGCGGGCCGGCAACGAAACCGGCATCTATTCGCCGCAGCACGATATCTACAACGAGAGTCGACTGACCTTGATGGCGGACCTGCGCAAGGCCTTGCAGCAGAACCAGACCAGGCTCTATTACCAGCCCAAACAGGATCTCGCGAGCGGGCATATTGTTGGCGTGGAGGCGCTGATTCGCTGGCACCACGCTGAGCGCGGCTGGGTAAGCCCGGTCGACTTCATCCCCCTGGCGGAAGAAACCGGCGTTATCACTCAGCTGACTCGCTGGGTGATCGCCCAGGCCGCGAAGGATCTGGCCGACTTGCACAAGGACAATCCGGAGTTGAGCGTTGCCATCAACATTTCGGCGCGCGACCTCGAATCCAAAGAGCTGCAGGGTGAACTGCAACGGGCTCTGCAGCGCAATGGCCTGCAGGCGTGTTCGGTAACCCTGGAAATTACCGAAACCGCCGCCATGCTCGACCCTGCGCGCAGCCTGCAGGCGTTGAATGTTCTGGCCGCACTGGGGCATCAGATATCCATTGATGACTTTGGCAGCGGCTATTCCTCGTTGTCCTACCTCAAACAGCTGCCGGCTTCGGAGTTGAAGCTGGATCGATCGCTGATTAGCGATATCTGCACCAGCGAAAGTGCCGAGGTGATTGTCTCAACCGCCATTCAGATGGCCCGCAGCCTTGGCTATCGGGTAGTCGGCGAGGGTATTGAAAGCGCCGAGATAGCTGGCCGCTTGAAGGCAGAGGGCTGTCACTTGCTGCAGGGTTACTGGCTCTGTAAGCCCAAACCGATCAGTGAGTTCAAACTATGGCTGCAAGACTTTGAGGCAGAAGCGCGCGCTGCTCACTCTTAGCATCTGTAACTGAGCGTTTTTTTGTATAGGGTTTCCAGCACACCAGTTTGATGGTTATCGCCTGGCTCAAACCATCCTATGAGTGGGTCGACTCCCCTGGCCGCTTTGCGTCTGCCAATCGCCCAAAAAAAGCCCGGCACTGGGCCGGGCAAAAGTTGCGTCAGTCGGTTTGCGTGGCTGGTCGTCAACTCATCCCTAGCCAGGTCGGCAGGGCCAGGGAGATCCACGGCACGTAGGTCACCAGCATGAGGAACGTCAGCAGCAGCATCAGCCAGGGCATGGCGGCGCGGATGGTGGCGGTCAACGGCATGCCGGTCACCGCCGAGGTGACGAACAGGTTGAGCCCCACGGGCGGGGTGACCAGGCCGATCTCCAGGTTGACCACCATGATGATGCCCAGGTGGATCGGGTCGATGCCCAGTTTCATCGCAATCGGGAACAGGATCGGTGCCAGGATCAGGATGATCGCCGAAGGCTCCATGAAGGCGCCGGCGATCAGCAGCACGATGTTCACCACCAGCAGGAACATCACCGGGGTCAGGCCGGCCTCGATCACCCAGGCGGTGATCTGCTGCGGCAGTTGCTCGGTGGTCAGCACATGGGCAAAGAGCATGGCGTTGGCGATGATGAACATCAGCATGATCGACAGCTTGGCCGACTCCACCAGCACCTTGGGCACCTCGCGCACGCGCATGTCCTTGTACACGAACAAGGCGATGAAGGCCGAGTAGATGGCGGCCACTGCGGCAGCTTCGGTGGGGGTGAACATGCCCGAGTAGATGCCGCCGAGGATGATCACCATCAGCAACAGGCCCCACACCGCCTTGCGTGCGGCGCCTAGCCATTCGCGGAAGGTCGCCCGCGGCAGGGCCGGCAGGTTCTTCTTCACCGCGACTATGTAGATCGCCACCATCAGCGCCAGGCCGAGCAGCACGCCCGGGATCACACCGGCCATGAACAGCTTGCCCACCGAGGTTTCGGTGGCGGCGGCGTACACCACCATGACGATGCTCGGCGGAATCAGGATGCCCAGGGTGCCGGCGTTACAGACGATGCCGGCGCCAAACGCCTGCGGGTAACCGGAACGAACCATGCCGGCGATGGCGATGGAACCGACCGCCGCCACCGTGGCCGGCGACGAGCCGGACAGCGCAGCGAACAGCATGCAGGCCAATACCGCAGCAATCGCCAGGCCGCCACGGATATGACCGACGCAGGCGTTGGCGAAGTCGATCAGCCGGCGCGCCACGCCGCCGGTGGTCATGAACGCACCGGCCAGCAGGAAGAACGGAATGGCCAGCAGGGTGTAGTGCTCGCTGGTCTCGAACAGCTTGATCGCCAGTGAGCGCACCGAGTCCTGGCTGAACAAAATGATGGTGAACGAGCCGGCCAGGCCGAGGGAAATGGCGATCGGCACGCCGATGAACATCAGCAGGAACAACAGCAAAAAGAGGAACAGAACGGTCATGGCTTGTGCTCCTCGTGTTCGGTGAGTTTCACCGCTTCGGCGGCCTCGTCGGCCAGGCCCAGGCCGGTCTGCTGGCCGCGCAGGATGCGCACCAGTACCTCGGCGAAGCGAATGAACACCAGGGCGAAACCTACCGGCACGATCAGGCCGATATGCCACTGCATCACGCCGTAGTGACCAAGGTCTTCGGCGCCGATGGCGGCGGTGAACAGGGTCTGGATCCAGCCGAAGCTGGCCACGCTGAGCAACCCGGCGTAGACCAGGCAGCACAGGCAGGCGATCACCCCGATGATGCGCTGCACCGGTTTGGACGCCAGCTTGACCAGCGCATCAACACCGATATGCCCGGCGGTGCGTACACCGTAGGACAGACCGAAGAAGATCAGCCAGGCGAACAGGGCCTTGGTCAGCGCGTTGCTCCAGGTCATCGCCTGGGCGCCGGCGAGGATGGTGTCGCCGATACTGAACAGCAGGTCGCTGGCCGCCGGCCAACGATCGGCCAGGTTGTAGAACAGGGTGTAGAGGTTGTTGAGGATGACGTAGACGAAGGTCACCAGCGTCATGGACCCCAGCAGAAAGGCGATAAAACCTTCCTCGAAGTGATCCCAGGCGCGCCGCAGGGCGTTCATGGATGGCATCTCCCGATGGCTGAAACGGCAGGCCGCAACCGCCGGGAGGGCGGCTGCGGAGTGGGTGTTACTGCGCCTGGTTGGCGGCTTCGGCGGCCTTGATCAGGTCGACCCCGATCTCGCCTTCGAACTTCTGCCACACCGGCTTCATGGCATCGCGCCAGGCCGCGCGCTGCTCGGCATTGAGCACGGTGATCTCGCTGGTCTTGGCATCGAGGATGCGCTGCTTGTCACCCTGGTTGAGGGCATCGGCCTGCTTGTTCACCTCGACGGTGACCTCGGTCATGATGCTGCTCAGTTCGCTGCGTACGTCTTCCGGCAGGCCGGTCCAGAATTTGGTGTTGGTAATCACCATGTAGTCGAGCAGGCCGTGGTTGGACTCGGTGATGTACGGCTGCACCTCATGCATCTTCTGGCTGTAGATGTTCGAGTAGGGGTTCTCGGCACCGTTGACCACGCCAGTCTGCAGGCCCTGGTAGACCTCGGCGAAGCTCATCTTGCGCGGGTTGGCGCGCACCGCCTTGAACTGCTCTTCGAGTACGGCGGAGGCCTGCACGCGGAACTTCAGGCCGCGGGCATCCTTGGGCAGCAGCAGCGGCTTGTTGGCCGACAGCTGCTTGAGGCCGTTATGCCAGTAGCTCAGGCCGGTGATGCCCTTGCCTTCCATGGAAGTCAGCAGCTTCTGCCCTTCGGCGCTGTGCTGGAAGCGGTCGACCGCGGCCATGTCGTCGAACAGGAACGGCAGGTCGAAGATCTGCAGCTGCTTGGTGTATTGCTCGAACTTGGCCAGGGACGGGGCGATCATCTGCACGTCGCCGAGCAGCAGGGCTTCCATTTCCTTGCCGTCGCCGAACAGCGAGGAGTTCGGGTAGACCTCGACCTTGACCTTGCCGGCCAGGCGCTCTTCGGCGAGCTTCTTGAACAGCAGGGCGCCCTGGCCTTTCGGCGTGCTGTCGGCAACCACGTGGGCGAACTTGATGACAACGGGCTCGGCGGCCTGGGCCAGGCCGGCAATGCCGAAGGACAAGGCGCAGGCGAGCGCCATGGCAGTCTGCTTGAACATGCGGATGATTCCTTTGTTGTGATTGTTAGGGGTGACGCGCACCGCTGCGCCGTGCAACTCCCTTTCACTGTAGTCGGCCAGGGAGAGACAGGAACGCGGGTGCAGGCAACAGTCATAGCAACCCGGATGCCAGTTGTGCGTCTGCCTGAAAAGCCCTTTCTAGAGGGGTCTCTAGATTTTGAGCGGCGGTATTTGGCGGATTGTCGCCAGATTCGCCGCGAGTCTTGGCGGGAATCCGCCAGGTTTGCTGGCGGTGTGGCGTACTGCCGGGAATTACGGGTGTGGGGGCGTGGTGACCGAGGCGGGCAGGTTGGCGCCGGCCTGCGGTTGGGCCGTGGCCGGCTAGAGCCTATTGCGGCGCGGGCATTGCACCCGCAGCCAGTTTCAGGCCTGGGTCTTGGGTTTCCAGGCGCAGTAGCCGGGACGCGGCCCCACACGCGGGTGGTTGCGGCAGGTGTCCGGGCGCTTTTCGTAGATGGTGCACAGGCGCGTTTTGCGATCCAGGTACATGCAGTCGTTGTTGCTCATGCGGGTCAGGGTGAAGATCCCCGACTTGGCGTTGAAGCGCTCGATCATGCCGTCCTTCTGCAGGCGCTTGGCGATGTTCTTCGGCGGCTCGCCTTTCTCGAACTCGTCGACCAGGCCGATGCGAATCAGGTCGACGATGCGCACTTCCACCGGCATGGTGCAGCAGGTGGACATGCAGCTGGTGCACATATCCCTGTTGTACTTGCTCCAGGTTTCCAGGCGGTCGATTTCCGCGGCGGCGATCAGTTGAGGTTTCATCGGCAGGGTCACAGGCGCGCAGCGCACAAGGTTGGGCGCGCGATGATAACGGGCGCGGTGAATTTGTGAACCCCTTCCTGCCCGGCGGCCATGTAAGTGATGGCTTACACGGCGTGCTGGCAATCGCGGCTATCGGTGATTCGAACAGCTGTTTAATCTGCCCACCAAGGACGACGCGCAGGAAGCGCAGCAAAACAACACGGATTCGTAGGATTGCTTGCCAGGATGGCGAGTCGACCAAGGAAGTCAGGTACCAGTCTGCAGAGCCCCGCACCAGCGGGGTTTTTCTTTTTCTGCGTCCCGGTTTTTTACCAGCCTGCCGGGCGCACCGCTTATCCGCTCAGCCCAACCCATCCAGCAACTGCCGCAGGGCGCTCGGCGCCAGGCCGGTCCAGCGCTTGAACGAGCGGCGGAAGTTGGTGGCATCGTGGAACTGCAGGTAGCTGGCCACCTCCTCGTTGCTGTAGCCCTTGACCCGATACAGGTACAGCGCCATGTGCTTGCGCGCCAGGTCGAGCTGTTCCTGGAAGTGGCTGTCGTGTTTCTGCAGCTTGCGTTTGAGGGTCGACGGGCTCATGCCGAATGCCTGGGCCACGCCCTCCAGTTGCAGCGGTTCGCGGATATGCGTGAGCAGGTGAGCATAGAGGCGGTCGAGCAGGCTGGCGCGAAAACCGAGGGCGGCCAGCAGGCGTTCGCTGTCCTGCTGCGCCACCTGGCCGGCGATGGCCGAAGCACCCGGCCAGGGGCGGTGCAGGTATTCACGGGGAATGCTCAGCACATCCACCGGTGCGGCGAACTGCACGTTCTCGCCCAGGTGCACCCAGTACTGCTCGACGTAACGCGGCTGCGCATGGCTGAAGCTGGCGCGCCATGGCAGGCGCTCGCCTGCTAGCCAGCGGCTCATGCCGACCAGCGCGGTCATGCTTGCCTCCAGCAGGAAGCGCTGCTGGGCACCGGCGCCGCAGCTGTCCCGCCAGTAGATGTGCGCGTGGTGCTCATCCAGCAGCAGGCGTGGACCGAGCAGCGGACTGAGCAGGGCGCGCTGGCGGCCGAGGATCTCTAGGGCCTGCTGCAGGTTGGCCGCCTGTTGCAAAGCATGACTGGCCGCGCCGTAGTGGCCGGGCAGCAGGCGCTGACCGAACAGGAAGCTGCTGTCGTCGGCATCCAGCAGGCGCCGGCTGTTGTCGATCAGGCAGAGGAACTGCTGCGGGCTGAGGCGCGCCTGGCCGCTGAGGATGTCCTCGTGGAACAGGCCGCTGCCGCGCAGCAGGCGGTGGCTGTCGATGCCGCGCGACAGGGCCAGGTCGAGTAGCACTGCCGGTTGCCAGTGGCCGGGAATAAAGCGGCTGTCACGCTCGTACCAGTCGGTCTTCAGGGTCATGGCCGGGCCTCAGGCGCTGCAGGCATAGGGCGGCTGCTTGGCCTTGGCCAGCGCCAGGTTGAGGCGTTGCAGCAAACTTTGTGCATCGTCCTGCAGGGCCATCACCGAGGCCGTGGTGGCGCGCAGCTGTAGGCGTTCGCCGTGCTGGCCGGTCTTGTGTGCCAGATGGGCCACCGCGGCCTGCAGTTCCTCGGCCAGCTGGCGCGCCTGGCGCTCGCCGGTATTGGGCAGCAGCACGACGAAACGGTCGCCGGCCAGGCGGCAGAGCAGATCCTGGCGCCGCAGGTTGAGCAGCAGCAGTTGGGTCAGCGCCTGCAGTACGCGGTCGCCCTCGGCGTGGCCGTACAGGCGGTTGATCGCGCTGAAATTGTCCAGATCGACGATCACCAGCGACAGCGCCTGTTGCTCATCACGGGCCAGGGCCAGGCTCTGTTCCAGTTGCAGGCGCAGGTAATCGGCGGCGCCCAGCGGGGTGAGCTTGTCGAACAGGCGGTGCTCGCGGAACAGCCGCTCGCGCTTCTCCATCTGCGCGCTGATCGCCAGCTGCTCATGGTGCCAGTGGTACAGACCGAGGGTCAGCAGCAGCAGGCCGAGTGGCATCGGCGCCGACTCCAGCCAGTTGTCCCAGCCGATCGCATCGGGGATCTGGATGAACTCGTCGAGGGCGTCCACCCACCAGGAGAAGAACACCAGGCCCAGGCCCAGGGCGAGGAAGTTGGTCACCCGCCCGGCCGGTCGGCTCTTCAGCACCAGGCCGAGCCAGACCAGGCACAGCAGCGCCGAGCCGCCTTCGCCGAGGATGTCCAGCCACACCCATTGCGCTGCGGGCTTGAGGTCGCCGGCAGCCAGGTGCAGAAGCAGGCCGAGGTTGGCCGCCAGCAGCAGGCCGGCGAGTTTCAGGCGATGCAGTTTGAATAGGGAAGGCATGGCCGCGCAGGCTCCGGACAACAGTGGTTGCGGCCAGCAGAACAGAGCCATGTGACGGAATGGTTGCAGTGGGGGAGGTCGGATCGGCTCAGGCTGTGTGCGGATTATTTTCCCACCGGCAGGGTCGTCGAATCGCGTAGGGCGGGTGCAACCCGCGTCGATCCGCCTCGCGAGTTGCCCCCGCCCTACGAATGGCCCCCGGAGTCTCCCTTCGCGCGGGTCATTTCAGCCCAGAGTCGCTTGCCAGCCCTGGCAAACCCCCGTGATTCGGGCCCTGCGCCATGGTCCTGTCATGGAACCGTCATGCCGCACTCCTAGCTTGCGCCCCAAGTCGCCGGGCATCGCTTCCGGCCAGAACGGTTTCTTGGGGAGATCAGCATGCACAAGCGTCGTCTTACTGCCCGCCGGGCAGGTTTTCATATCAGTGCCCTGGCGCTGGCCATCGCTACCACGCCTGTATGGGCCGCCGATGAGGCCGCCGTTGAGCACGTCAATGTGGTCGGCCAGGCCGCCAGCCTGGACCTGTCATTGAAGGAGCAACGTCGCTCCGACAGCGTGGAAAGCGTGGTGCACGCCGACGGCGTGGCCCAGTTGCCGGACGAGAACGCCGCCGAGGCGCTGCAGCGTTTGCCGGGGGTGTCGGTCGAGCGCGACCAGGGTGAAGGCCGCTTCGTCAGCGTGCGTGGCCTCGGCCCGGATCTGAACAGCGTGAGCATCAACGGCACCCTGGTGCCTTCGCCGGAGAGCGACCGCCGCGCCGTGGCCCTCGACGTGCTGCCGGCCGAGCTGGTGCAGTCGCTAACTGTGGTCAAGACCCTGACTCCGGACATGGACGCCAACTCCCTGGGCGGCAGCATCGAGGTGGAAAGCCTGTCGGCCTTCGACCACCAGGGCCTGTTCTATACCGGCAGCAGCGAAGCCAGCTACGACGACAACACCGGCGAGACCAGCCCAAAATTCTCCGGCGCGGTCAGTGACCGCTTCAGCCTCGGCGACGGCACCAACAACTTCGGCGTGGCCGCCGCGCTGAGCTGGCAGGAACGCGACTTCGGCTCGGACAACGTGGAAACCGGCGGCGCCTGGGACTTCGAGGACGGCGCCCGGTTGGAGAGCCTGGAGCAGCGCGACTACGAAATCACCCGCGAGCGCAGCGGCCTGGGCCTGAACTTCGACTACCAGGCCGACGACTATTCCAGCTACTACCTGCGCACCCTCTACAGCCGCTTCAAGGACACCGAGACGCGCAACGCCGCCGGGGTCGAGTTCGCCGATGCGCAACTTCCGGGCGAGAGCGGTGATGCCGAAGGCTGGCGCGAGCTGAAGGACCGCGAGGAGACCCAGGAGATCCAGTCCTACGTGCTCGGTGGCGAGCGCCTGATGGGCCAGTGGACCCTCAATGCCCAGGCCGGCTACAGCCAGTCCAGCCAGGACACGCCGGGGCACATTGCCGGCGCGGTGTTCGAGGGCAATGACGACTTCACCGATGTCGGCTTCAACGACAGCAAGAAGCCGCACCTGAATATCGGCAGCGCATTCTCCGCCCCGGCCAACTTCAGCCTCGACGAAGTGGAATGGGCCGAGGAAGACACCACCGACACCGAAAAGAACATCAAGCTCGACCTGGCGCGCGACTACGAGCTGGCCAGCCATGCTGCCCAGGTCAAGTTCGGCGGCAAGCTCAGCCGTCGCGACAAGGACAACAACACCGATATCTGGACCTACGAAGACTTCGGCGATGCTGGTTTCAGCGATGAGCAGCTGAGCATGGACCAGTTCACCAAGGGTGAGGTCGACTACGGACTGGGCAACTTCGGCCCTGGCCTGTCTGCGGGCGCCATCGAGAACCTGCTCGGTGGTCTGGATCGCGACGCGTTCTTCAACGAGGAAGAGTCGCGGGTCAACGACTTCGACATGAGCGAAGACATCAACGCCGCCTACCTGATGAACACCGTCGATATCGACGACCTGCGCATCATCGCCGGCCTGCGTTACGAAGGCACCGAGTTCACCGCCAAGGGCACCGGCATTCGCGATGGCGAGTTCGAGGCAATCGAGGCTGACAGCGACTACCACCACTGGCTGCCCGGCCTGCATGCGCGCTACCAGCTGAACAGTGACACCCAACTGCGCGCCGCCTGGACCAACAGCGTGGTGCGACCGACCTTCGGCCAGCTGGCGCCGGGCTTCGTCGTCGACGGCGACGAAGCCAGCTTCGGCAACCCGACGCTCGACCCGCTGGAGTCGAGCAACTTCGACCTCGGCATCGAGCACTACCTGGGCCGCGCTGGCGTGGTCTCGGCCTTCGTGTTCTACAAGGACATCGACAATTTCGTCTACAACGCCGACCTGGCCGGTACCGGCGAGTGGCTCGACTTCGACGAGGCCAACACCTTCGCCAATGGCGACAACGCCGACCTGTACGGCCTGGAGCTGGCCTACTCGCAGAAGTTCGACTGGCTGCCGGCGCCCTGGAACGGCCTGCTGCTGGGCGCCAACGCCACCTTCAGCCGCTCCGACGCCAGCATCAGCGGCTTCGATGCCGACAGCGGTAGCTTCCGCGAGCGCGACATCGACCTGCCCAACCAGTCCGAGACGGTCGGCAACCTGATGCTTGGCTGGGAAGACGACAAGCTCAGCCTGCGCCTGTCGGCCAACTACAAGTCGGAATACCTCTACGAAGTGGCGAGCATCACCGACAAGGCCCACGACCTCTATGTGGACGACCAGACCTTCGTCGACTTCAGCGCCGGCTACTTCCTGACCAAGGGCCTGCAGCTCAAGTTCGAGGCGCAGAACCTCACCGACGAGAGCTACTACGTCTACACCGGCAGCCGCGGCTACAACGCCCAGTACGAAGAGTACGGCCCGACCTACAAGCTCGGCCTGACCTACACCAATCTGTGAATAGAAACGACCTGCTGCGCGTCGGCCTACAGGCCCAGCGTCAGCTCGAGAGCTGCACGGTCAGCCCCCTCTCCCGCTTGCGGGAGAGAGCGGGGGCGAGGGCAGACGCCACCTCGTATCCGACCGAACCGTCACTGCACCCACATGCTTTGCTACAAGGACATCCAACCGCATGAATCCGCTGTTCACCCGTACCCTGCTGCTCGCCAGTCTGGCCCTGGCCGGTTGCGACCAGCTGCCGCCGCTGGCCTCCGCCGCCAGCCCGAGCCTGGCCCTCAGCCCCTGGGGCGCCTCGGCCAAGGTCAAGGCTGAAGACCTGCGTTTCGTCCCCGCCGAGCTGAGTGGCGGCGCCGACCTGCGCATCGCCGCCAGCGAGCGCAACGGCCTGCTCCTGCTCGATGGTGAGGGCGCCGAACTGGCGCGCCTGCCCGGCTCCTACTCCGGCCTGGACAGCCGCAGCGCCGGCCAGCAACTGATCGTCGCCAGCCTGGATAACGCCACCCAGCAGGCCGCCCTGGTCAGCCTGGATACCGCCGGCAAACAATGGAGCCGGCCGCAACTGCTGCCGGTGCGCGACTACGCCATCAGCGGCCTGTGCCTGTACCGCGACGACGCGGCCAACCTCTACCTGTTCCTGATCGGCGAAGACGGCCAGGGCGAGCAGTGGCTGGTCGGCGCCGGCAACCAGCTGAACGCCGAAGCCCAGCGTGTGCGCGGCCTGCCGCTGCCGCCGCAGGCCGAATACTGCCAGGCCGACGACGCCGGCAATCTATTGTTTATCAACGAGGAGAACGTCGGCCTGTGGGCTTACCCGGCCCACCCGGAAGCCGATGCCAGCCGCGTGCCGGTGGATATCCGCGCACCGTTCGGCAGCCTCAAGGACAGCGCCGGGGCCATGGTCAGCGTGCCCGGCGGTCTGCTGGCGCTGGACCCTGGCGCCGCCGAGCTGCACCTCTACCAGCAGCAGGACGAAGCCTGGCAGCACACTGCCAGCCTGCCGCTGAAAGGCCTGGAAGAGCCGGAGCGGCTGGCCGTGCGCAGCAGCGAAAATGGCCTGGAAGTGCTGGTGCAGGACGACGGCGCCGGGCGCTTCTACCAGGGCCAGTTGAACTGGCAGCCGGCGGCCATCGAGCAACCGCGCGTCCTGCCGAATATTGCCGCCCTGCGCCAGAGCGAGCCGGTTGGCCGCCATGGCGATGCCGCCGATGATCCGGCGATTTGGGTGCATCCGCAGCAGCCGGCGCTGTCGCGGGTACTGGGTACTAATAAGAAGCAGGGCCTGTTGGCCTATGACCTGGACGGCAAGCTGCTGCAGGAACTGCCGGTCGGCCGGCTGAACAACGTCGACGTGCGCGCCGGCTTCGACCTTGGCGGCACGCAGGTCGACCTGGCTGTGGCCAGCAACCGCGACCACGACAGCATCCACCTGTTCGCCATCGACCGGGTCAGCGGCGCGCTGCGCGAGGCCGGCGAGATTCGTACGCCGATCAAGGAAATCTACGGCATCTGCCTGTTCCAGCCCGCTTCCGGTGAGCTGTATGCCTTCGCCAACGGCAAGGACGGCAGCTTCCTGCAGTACCGCCTGGATGGCACCAGCGGCGAGATCAAGGGCGAGCTGGTGCGCCGCTTCGCGGTGGACAGTCAGCCCGAAGGCTGCGTCGCCGACGATCAGCGCCAGCGCTTGTTCCTCGGTGAGGAAGACGCCGGCGTGTGGGCCGTGGATGCCCGTGCCGACGGCCCGACCGAGCTGACTTCGGTGCTGAGCGTGGGCGAGGTGCTCAAGGCCGACGTCGAGGGCCTCGGCCTGTATCAGGGCGGCGCGCATGACTACCTGGTGATCTCCAGCCAGGGCAACGACAGCTACGTGGTGCTGGATGCCGAGCCGCCCTATGCGCTCAAGGGCGCCTTCCGTGTCGGCCTCAACGGCGCGCTGGGCATCGACGGCGCGTCCGAGACCGACGGCCTGGAAGTCACCGCCGCCAACCTAGGCGGGCCCTGGAGTGCCGGCATGCTGGTGGTGCAGGACGGCCGCAAGCGCATGCCCGAGCAGACGCAGAACTTCAAGCTGGTGCCCTGGAGCGAAGTGACCCGGGCGCTGAGTCTGGACTGACTGTCATCAGCCGGTAACTGCAACGTAATCGAATAGCACTTAACCCCCTCTCCCCTCGGGAGAGGGTCGGGGTGAGGGGCCGTCAGTCGACGCCTCACCATGCACAGGAGCCCCACCATGAACCCCTCTCTCGAACAGATGACCGTCTGGAGCCTGATCGGCGACGCCAGCCTGCTGGTCAAACTGGTCATGCTTATCCTCCTAGGCGCCTCGCTGGCTAGCTGGTACCTGATCATCCAGCGCAGCCTGTTGCTGGGGCGCAGCGAGCGGCTGTTGAAGGACTTCCAGAAGCGCTTCCGTCAGCAGGGTGACCTCGCCGCGCTGTACCGTGAAGGCGGCGAAACGGCCGACAGCGATGCCGCCCTCGAGCAGATCTTCCATGCCGGATACAACGAGTTTGCCCACCTCAAACGCGAGCCCGGCATCAGCGGCGAAGCGGTCATCGACGGCGTCGAACGCAGCCTGCTGGTGGCCATCGCCGAGCAGGAAGAACGCCTGGAAAAGGGCTTGCCGTTCCTCGCCACGGTCGGCTCGGTCAGCCCCTATATCGGCCTGTTCGGCACCGTGTGGGGGATCATGAATTCCTTTATCGGCCTGTCGCAGGTGCAGCAGGCGACCCTCTCCACCGTCGCCCCAGGCATCGCCGAGGCGCTGATCGCCACCGCCATCGGCCTGTTCGCGGCGATCCCCGCGGTGATCGCCTACAACCGCTTTGCCGCCCGCGTGGCCACCCTCAGTACGCGTTTCTATGCCTTCGGCAACGAGTTGCAGGCACGCCTGCACCGCAAGCTGCAGGCCGCGCCGAGCATCGCCCAGGCGGCGTAAGGAGAGCCCCATGCGCAAGCCGCAGAACAAGCACGGCCCCAAGGCCGAGATGAACGTGGTGCCCTATATCGACGTGATGCTGGTGCTGCTGGTGATCTTTATGGTCACCGCACCCATGCTCACCCAGGGGGTCAAGATCGAGCTACCCAAGGTCGCCGCCGAGGCGCTGCCGACCGATAGCCAGCAGCGGGTGTTGACCCTCTCGGTCAAGGTCGATGGCAGCTACTACTGGAACCTCGGCAGCGAGCTGGACACCCACAGCCAGACCGACAGCGCGGTGAACCTGGACGAGATGCGCAGCAAGGTCGGTGCGCTGATCGCCGCCCATGGCGACACCCAGGTGTATATCCGCGCCGACGGCGGCGCCGACTACGCCACGGTGGTGGCCGGCATGGCCGCGTTGCAGCAGGGCGGGGTGAGCAACCTCGGCCTGATCACCGAGGCGCCGCAATGAGCAGTGCGCTGATGCCAGCGCCCAGCCTGGCCCTGCCGCCGTTGCCCAGTCGCGCCTGGCTGCGCAATGCCGGCGCGGCCGTGGTCGCCGTCGGCCTGCATGCGCTGGTGCTGGGCCTGCTGCTGTTTCACTGGCCGGACACTACGCCCGAGCCGCCCCAGGTGCGCACCCTGACCACCCGCCTGATCAGCCTGGCGCCGCCGGCCCCTCCCGCGCCGCCGCAGCCTGAAGTAGTTGTCGCACCGCCGGTGCCGCTGGAGCCGGTCAAGCCGGTTGAGGCGCCCAAGCCCGATCCGCGCCTGCAGCAGAAGCTGGAACAGGCCGCCCTGGCGCGCAAGCGGGTCGAGGAGCAGAAGCGCGCAGAGCAGCGCCAGGAGCAGCAGCGCATCGAGCAGCAGCGCCGCGAAGCCGAGGCGCAAGCCCAGCAGCAACGTCTGGCCGAGCAGCAGGCCCAGGCTGCCGAACGGGCCCGTCAGGCCGAAGCTGCGGCGGCTGCCAGCCGCCAGTACCTGCCGATCGCCAAGGAGGCGCCGGACTACCCGGATCGCGCCCTGGACAAGGGCATTCAGGGCGACTGCACCGTCAGTTACCGGGTCAATCCACAAGGCCGGGTGGAGAACCCGCAGG
This sequence comes from uncultured Pseudomonas sp., assembly GCA_964518735.1. GTDB lineage: Bacteria > Pseudomonadota > Gammaproteobacteria > Pseudomonadales > Pseudomonadaceae > Aquipseudomonas. The sequence goes on along the minus strand of CAZFKQ010000007.1, from coordinate 67,706 downwards.
TAGTCGGCGACTGCCACCCTTTGTTCATTCGTCCGTCACTTTCCGCCGCGAAAAGCTTCCGCTACCAGCCACGCATCGTCGATGGCCAGGCGGTGGCCGTTGAAGGGGTGAAGAACACCTTCCACTACCGCATCGAATAAAGCCCCGACCTCACTCGGACAACCCCCTCTCCCATTTATGGGAGAGGGCCGGGGAGAGGGCAGCAGACAAAACCAATCCGGGATAACCCCTACACCCGTCAAGATCGAGACCCCGTGATGAGCCACGAGCACAGCCACTTCCACGCCAGCCTGGAAGCCCACGACGACATCACCATCAACCCCAGCGCCAACCCGCCGCTGGCCGAACTGATCAACCCGGCACGGCGCAACGTGCTCAAGGGTGGCCTGAGCCTTGCCGCCCTCGGCTTCTTCGCCGGCGGCATCGGCGCCTGTAGCAAGGCCGGCGCCAGCCCGCTGCTGGGTTTCAAGGGTGTGCCGGTGCAGATCGACCCGCAGTTCGATCGCGTGCTGGTGGCCGAGGGCTACCGCGCCGTGCCGTTCTTCTCCTGGGGTGACCCGGTGGAAGCCGGCGCCCCGGCCTGGAACCCGGACGCCAGCGACGACTGGCAGGCCCAGCTCAAGCAGGCCGGCGACAACCACGACGGCATGAACTTCTTCCCCTTCGAGGGCGAGACGGATCGCGGCCTGCTGGTGATGAACCACGAGTACGTCAACCCGCCGCTGCACCCGTCGGGCAAGATCGACCAGTCCAAGCCGCGCCCGCTGGCCGAGGTGCGCAAGGAACAGGCCGCCCACGGCGTTTCGGTGATCGAAGTGAAGAAGGGCGCTGACGGCCAGTGGCAACGGGTCATGGACTCGCCCTACAACCGCCGCATCAGCATGCTCACCGCCATGCGTATCGCCGGCCCGCTGGCCGGGCTCGACGTGATGAAGACCGCCAGCGACCCCTCGGGCCTGGAGGTGTTCGGCACCCTCAACAACTGCGCCACCGGCGTCACCCCCTGGGGCACCTTCCTCACTTGCGAGGAAAACTGGCACAACTACTTTATCAACCGCGATCAGGCCGACTACGAGAGTCGCGTGTCGCACAAGCGCTATGGCTTGGCCAAGGAAGGCACGAGCAAGAACTACGCCTGGGAAACCGCCGATCCACGTTTCGACGCCACGCCTTATGCCGAGCAGGCCCACGGCGGCCATGTCAACGAGCCGCACCGCTTCGGCTGGGTGGTCGAGATCGACCCCTTCGAGCCCCAGGCGCAGCCGATCAAGCGCACCGCCTTCGGTCGCTTCAGTCGCGAGTGTGCGGCGCTCAGCCTGGGCGCGGACGGGCGCATGGCCTTCTACTCCGGCGACGACGCCAAGGGTGAGTATGTCTACAAGTTCGTCCCGGCCGGACGTTTCGATGCCGCCAAGCCCAAGGCCAATCGCGATTTATTGGATCAGGGCACTCTGTATGTCGCGCGTTTCGACGCCGATGGCAGCGGCCAGTGGCTGGCTCTGGTGCATGGGCAGAACGGTTTGACGGCGGACAACGGTTTCGCCGACCAGGCCGAAGTGCTGCTCAACGCCCGCGCCGCCGCCGACCGTGCTGGCGCCACGCCGATGGACCGCCCCGAGTGGGCCGCCGTGCACCCCAAGACCCGCGAGGTCTATGTGGCCCTGACCAACAACGACGGGCGTGGCGACAAGCAGCCCACGGACAAGGCCAACCCGCGCCCGCAGAACCTGCATGGGCAGGTGCTGCGCTTCAACGAGCAGGACGCCGATCCGACCGCCACCGCCTTCACCTGGGAGCTGTTCCTGCTGGCCGGCGAAACCCGGGGGGCCAAGGGCCAGGATGGCAAGCCAGTACCAGTCAACCTCACCGGCACCATCAACGGCGACCTGTTCTCTTCACCTGATGGCCTGGCCTTCGACGCCGCCGGCCGCCTGTGGATCCAGACCGACTACGACGACATTGAGCCGGCCATGCAGACCATGGGCTGCAACCAGTTGCTCTGCGCCGACCCGGCCACCCGCGAGGTCCGTCGCTTCCTGGTTGGCCCGCGCGGCTGCGAAGTCACCGGCCTGGCCTGGAGCCCGGACGGCAAGGCCATGTGGGCCAATATCCAGCACCCCGGCATCAGCTTCCCGGCCAGCGACGGCAAAACCCGCCCGCGCTCGACCACGCTGCTGATCACCAAGTTGGATGGTGGGGTGATAGGGAGCTGAAATTACTCTCGGGTAGGGCGGGTGCAACCCGCGTGACCTCCACAAGGGTTGCACCCGCCCTACATACCCTCAAGGGGCTCGACGGTACATCACGTCCGTGCGCAGCACGTATTTGATACCCTCGGTCAGCGGCGTGCCCTGATGCCGCATCTGATGCGGAAACACCAGAGCCATGCCAGTCTGCGGGGCGATACTGTCCCAGGTGAATTCGGTGGCGCCACCCTGATAGTCGGCGTTCAGGTAGATCAGCAAGGTCAGCTGGCTGACCTCATCCGCCGAGCGGTAATAGGCACCGTCGATGTGCCATTTGAAATATTGCCCTGGTGTGTAGCGATAGAAGCGAAAGCGCTCGTTCAGGCCGATCAGCCGCCACCCTGGAGCGCTGTCCGGCAGTAACGCACGGGCACGAGAGAAGATGAAGGCGGCGAGCTGCGGGTCGTCGAAGATGATGCGGTCGTTGTTGCGCACATCCTTGACCACTTGTTGCTGACCCAGACCGGTCTGGATGGCTGCTTCGTCATAGCCTGTGCGCTCGCTGTTGCGCACGAACTCTGCACACTCGGCTGCCGAGAGAAAGTCGGTGATGGTGAATATACCGGCGCCGTAGTCGGTCATGTCCATATGTGCGTCCCTGTGCCAATAAGCCGAGGCAGGATAGTCGTGCGTAAGAAGTTTCGAGACGGAGACGCCGCTGTAGTGCCGGCCGTCGGTGGAGGTTTTGTCATTCGCGGCTGAAGCCGCTCCTATGTAAGAACAATGCTCGCCTGGGGATTGGCCAGGCATAGCCGCTCAGGGTCGGTACGTGGCACTGCTGCAGCGCGCCAGCAGCTCCGCCAGCCCGGCCCGATAGGTAGCGGCGTCCATCTCGCAGCTGTGCTTGCTGAGGGTGTAGGCCAGCCCGAGGCGTTGCTGGGCGCGGCTGGCCAGGCGGTAGAAATGGGCGCTTTCGGCGACGCATTCGAGCTGGCGCCAGGCGATGCGCTGTTGCTGGCCGTCGGGTGTGCTGAGCAGCACGCCCTGTTCCTCGAGCATCCACACATGCAGGCCGCGCCACCGAGTCAGACTCTTGCTCAACTGCCGACGCAAGCTGCGCTCCAGGCGCGCGGCGCTGTGCTGGCGGATGCGTGCACTGCGCGGCTGGCCAGCCAGTAAGGCGCGCTGCAGCAGGGGCACGGCATAACGACACCAGAGCAGTACCGTCAGGCTAATCAGCAACAGCGTGGTGATGCCGCTGGATACGCTGTAACGACCTTGCACAAGCAGCGGCAGCAGGGCCTGTGCCAGCACGATCAGGCCCAGGGTCAGCGGAGCGAGCAGGCGTGCCTGCCAGTGGGCCAGGCGTTCGAAGGCCTGCTCATGGCGCGCCAGGCGGCTGGCGATGATGTCCTCGGTCAGTTGTTGCAGGGCGGCAGCATCCATGCTGAAACGCAGTTCCATCAGTCTTCCTTGAGTGCGTTGGGTGTGGGAGAAGTGTCGCATGTAGGTCATGCAGTCTGGGTGGCCGGCAGTGGCGCGAGCTGGGCGCAGGTTGATGCAAGTCAAACCTCCGCCGTGCCAGGGGCCTAAAGTGGGAACCCTGCCTTGCTTCGCAGAGGTTTGCAAATGAGCTGATCAAGCAACTGCGCTCCCCGCGCGTGATGCTGGAGCAGTTCTGAGCGACTCTATAGCGGCAGGCCGCGCGGTAAATTTCCAAGAGGAGGATGCATGACTGAGCAGTACGGTGTCGGTGACGCCTCGTACCGGGCCGCGGGTGGTCTGGAGGGTTTGCGCCGGCTGGTGGATGACTTCTATCGCTATATGGACGAACTGCCACAAGCCGCCGAGGTGCGTGCGATGCACCCAGAGAGCCTGGCGCTAGCGCGTGACAAACTGACCTGCTTTCTCAGCGGCTGGCTCGGTGGGCCGAAGCTGTTCGGTGAGAAGTATGGGCCGATCGCGATTCCCAGCTTCCATGCCCAGTGGCCGATCAGCGGTGAGCACGCCGAGGCCTGGCTGGCCTGCATGCAGCAAGCCATCGCTGCGCAGGACTACGCGCCCGATTTCGCCGACTACCTACTGACCCAGCTGCGCGTGCCGGCCCAGCGCATCGTTCAGGCCAGCGCTGCACGCCACAGCTGAGCCGTGCTGGTCAGCGTGTCATCTTCTTCACGAACACCACCACGAACAGGGCCATGGTGAAGCTGCCGGCGAAGGCCTCGAAGGCAGCAATCGGGCGGGCCAGGCCGTGCGGGGTGATGTCGCCATAGCCGAGGGTGGTGAAGGTCACCACGCTGAAGTACAGGCAGCCGGCCAGGTCGCTCAGGTTGGCCAGCCAGCCGCGCTCCAGGGCCAGACGCAGCGGTAGATCGCCGTGGCGCACGCCAACCAGAAAGTAGAGCAGGCCGCAGACGAAGATCATGCCGAGGGAAAACAGCACCACGTTGAGCGGCTTCTCGCCGTAGCCGCTGAACAGGTCGACCAGCCAGGAGAGCAGGCGCTTGCCCGAGTAACGGGGCATCTGCAGGCGGCGCATGACCATCTCGCGGTGGAAGAAAATCCCTGCCTGCTCGAACAGCCCGGCCTTCTCCAGGTGCAAGCGCAGGTTGCGGTAAGTCTCCTCGGCTTCCTCGAACAGCTGGCGGGCGGCGTCGCTGTCGCCGCTGCGCTGGCGTTCACGGCCGCGTCGCTCCTGCAGCAGTTGGCGATCCCAGATCACGTTGTCCAGGCGCGCCCCTTCCAGGCGAGTGCCGAGCAGGTTGCAGTCGCGCAGGTCGGCGCAGTGCAGGTTGGCGCCGCGCAAGTCGGCCTTCATCAGTGAGCTGCCACGCAGATCGAGAGCGAACAGGTGGGCACCTTGTAGATCGGCGCGGTACAGGTCGGCCTCGTGCAACTGGTAGCCGTTACGGTTGCCGTGGTTGACCAGGTCAATGCCGGCCAGCTGCGCATGCTTGAGCTGGAAACCGTGCATCGGCTGGCCGCTTTGCGCGCGCGTTTGCAGGGCGCCGCATAGATTATCGGTCTGTTGTGAGGCCGTTGTTCCAGTGTGCCAGAACTGGTCATCGGTCGGTGCTGCTGGCATCGGCAGATCCTCATGTCTCTGTAGGCAAGCCTAGTTGCGCTACAGACGAACAGCAGGAGGTCGGACTAAAGAATCCTGCGCGTCCGCCGATACGCAAATGCCAGCCTGAAATGGGTTGGCCGGCCTCGGCAAGGTAGCCGGCGCTGCTCAATGGGCTGAAATTATGGCGTTGACTCTCACCAATGCGTCCTCGCTCAGCATTCAGCGCAGCCTGAGTGAAACCTCGCGTGCGCTGGATGTGTCGATGCAGCGGCTGTCCACCGGCTATCGGATCAACAGCGCCAAGGATGATGCCGCTGGGCTGCAGATTGCCAATCGGCTGACCAGCCAGATCAGTGGTCTGGGTGTGGCCGTGCGCAACGCCAACGACGGCATCTCCCTGGCGCAGACCGCCGAGGGTGCGCTGCAGCAGTCGACCACTATTCTCCAGCGCATGCGTGACCTGGCCCTGCAGGCGGCCAGTGGCTCGAATGGGCTCAGCGAGCGCAGCGCCCTGCAGGAAGAGATCGGGCAGTTGCAGCAGGAGCTGACGCGCATCGCCGAGACCACCAGCTTTGCCGGCCGCAAGCTGCTCGATGGTAGCTTCGGCTCCCAGGCTTTTCAGGTCGGTGCCAATGCGTTTGAAACCATCTCTATCGGTCTTGGCAATTTCCGTTCCGATACCCTTGGTAGCAACGTCCGTGACCTGGTCAACGGCACGCTGGGTGCTGCAACGGTGGATCAGCTCGGCGGCTTGCTGGAGCAGAGCGGCACGCTGGCAGACAACGCTGTCAGTAGCGAACTGACCATTGCCGGGCGCGGTAAGGCGACGTTCGATGTGGCTGGCTCGGCCATACAGGTTGCCCGGGCGATCAATCGACAGAGCGAAACCACTGGTGTCACGGCTGATGCGCGCACAGTGCTGCAGCTGACATTCAGCGCCGATGACATCTACTCCTTCGATCTTTATGGACGCAACAGCGAGGCGCTAAGCATCCAGGCCGAGGTCAAGGATGGCGATCTTGGCTTGCTGGCCGAGGCAATCAACGCCAGGGCGACCAGCACGGGCATCAGTGCACGAGTCGAGGGTGACAAGCTGTGGCTGACCAGTGAAGCCGGTGACGACATCGCCATCGAGTCTTTCCTGTCGAATTCCACCGGTACCGCGCAAGCGCAGAACTTCGACTACCAAGGGAGCGAGGAGCTGACGGTGGCCCTGGCCACCCTGGATGACGATTCGGCGCTACGGGCCATTGGTGTGGTGCGTCTCAGCAGTGCTGTGGCCTTCTCCAGCCAGGCCACTACGGCGACCCTCGACGGCAGCGTGGCGTCGAACAGCAGCAGCCTGGAAAGGGTCGATGAACTGGATCTGTTGACGGATATCGGCGCGCAGGTCGCCATTGGCGTGATTGACGGCGCGCTGAGCGGCATCGACAGTGCCCGCGCCGATCTGGGTGCGGTACAGAACCGCCTCGAATACACCATCGCCAACCTGGAAAACATTGCGGAAAACCTCTCGGCGGCGCGCAGTCGCATCCGCGATACCGACTATGCGGCGGAGGTCTCGATCCTGGTCAAGAACCAGATCCTGCAACAGGCCGCGACGGCGCTGCTGGCCCAGGCCAATCAGCGGCCACAGGCCATTCTGAGTTTGCTACAAGGGCTCTGAACGGCCTCTAACCGTGCACGCCGTCATCCAGCTTGCCCGGCACATCGCAGAAACTGTCGATTCAATCGGACTGGGCTTCGTAGACCCCAGCTGTGGCTACGGCCAAGCAAAAGGGCGCGCGCTCCCTGTCTTATCTGGGGCAAGTCAGGCTGCCTGTCAGCTAGGGGGCGCTTGGCTGTCTGTTGGCCCATCAAGCAACTGATAGTGATACCAGGGCAGCAGGCCACGGCGCAGCGACAGGGTGTGGCAGGTGCTGCTTTCAAAGGAGTAATAGGACAGCGTCTGGTTGTCACCGTAGCGCAGCTGGTACTGCATGTAGGTAAAGCCATTGGTGGAGCTGGAGCGGCTATGGATGGGGCCGCTGAACTCGGCATTGCCCACGCAGTTGCTTACGGCTTCGCGGCTTACTTCACCGGCCAGTTGCGCGTCGACAAACAGCAGTACGATCATCCCTATCAGGATGCGTGAAGCGTTGTGGGCGAAGAAGCGCAAGCGTGGCTGGTCGAAGTGGGGCAGCAGGCAGAACACCAGGTAGCTGACAATCACCAGGCCACAGCCGAACTCGCCCATGATGAAGTGATAGTTGAGCCAGTGCAGCAGACGGGTGTCGCTCTGGCTATCGAGAATGACCACTGCCAGCAGGGGAATCAGCAGGAAGTTACCGACTACCCCGTCCTTGCCGCCACGCAGGCCGAGCCAGAGCAGTTTGCCGAGGCCGTACACGAGGATGCCGAACAGCATGAACGGCAGCAGCGGTATGGCCAGAAACCCCGGCATGACCCAGACCTCGTCGCTGTCTGGTGGGTTGTTTTCCTGTGGCATGCCGGCACTCCCTGGCTCTGGCTGGCGCCGCTGGCTGATGCAGCAGGCACGGCCGGCGATTGTAGGGCAAAGCGACCACCGGTCATGGGACTCAGGTGGCAGCTTTGCGCTTCGATCGGCCCAGGTACTTGCACTGCTCAGCTTTGCATATGGCGCTCCACCCAAAGCGCATAGGCATCAATGAACTTTTGCAGGAAGCCGCGCACGCCATCGTTGAGCTTGCCCTGTTCGTCGAAGAAGCTGCCGGCGCCGCCCAGGTAGGCTTCAGGCTGCTGCATCATGTAGACATCGAGAAAGACCATGGACTGGCGTAGATGGTGGTTGGCACCGAAGCCACCCGCGGCACCCGGCGAGGCGCTGAGCACCGCGCCGGGTTTGCCGCTGAACACGCTCTGGCCATAGGGGCGTGAGCCGACATCGATGGCGTTTTTCAGTGGTGCCGGCACCGAACGGTTGTATTCCGGGGTGACGAACAGCAGAGCGTCGGCGCCCTTGAGCTGCTCGCGGAAGGTTACATAGGGCGCCGGGGCGGGGCTGACATCGATGTCCTCGTTGTACAGCGGCAGGTCGCCAATCTCGACGATCTGCAGGTGCAGCGAGGGCGGCGCCAGTTCGGCCAGGGCCAGCGCCAGCTTGCGGTTGATCGAGGCCTTGCGCAGGCTGCCAACGAGTACGGCGACGGTGTGCACTTTGCTCATGCGGATTCCCCAAACGGATTAAAAGGGACGGAGCAAAAACTATAGTGCGACTGCTCGACTCTGCCCTGAGCGCTCTATTGCGAGCTTGGGCGCAGTGACGAACGGTGGCTTGACCCACACGGTTGTTGCGCAGAAATTGACCACATGTCGGTGCAAGGCCGAACGGTCAAATAACAGTCATCTACGGGTTGCATGCTGACCCGTACAACAAAAGAACACTTTCTTTGTCAGTCGCTGCCCAGCGTACGGCGGCTTGTCGCTGCCGGCGAATCCTGAGGACACCGCAATGGACAGGTTCACCGCGTTTGACCCGCGTTATCAGCTGGAGGCCGAAGAGGTCTCTGATCAGTTGCAACTGGAGGATGTGCCTGGCCGGGTACTGATCCATGAAGAGATCCAGCTGACTCTGCTGGCGATCGACCGTCTGGCCGGACAGCTCCGTCAGCGAACGCCGCCCAGGCAGCAGTCCAGAGCCTGAATACCCCGGAAGTATGCGGACCTGCGGCCGATTTTGTTTTGCCTGGGCCTGATTCAGCTGCATGTGAGCAAGCTCAGAGGCGACTGCATGAGCACAGCGGGCAGGGTGGCGCAGATCGTAGGGTGGATGACGCTTTCTTCATCCACCGAGGCGCCACGCGGTGGATCGATGGAGCGCGATCCACCCTACGTTGGGCTTAACAAGACGGACGTGGCGCCGCTCAGGCAAAGGCCGCCAGCAGGTCCTCGACCAATGCCTGCTGCGCTTCGCTGGGCTGACGGCCACGGTGTTGGGCCAGGCGGAACTCGACACTGAAGCCCTGTTGCTCAGGCTGTAAGGCTCGTAGCTGGCCCCGCGCCACCCAGGGCGTGGCGATGTGCTCGGGTAGATAGCCGATATGCGCGCCGGACAGGATAAAAGCCAGGGTGCCTTCCACCTGCTCGCACCGCGCGCTGCTGCTGCCGGCCTGCCAGGGCTCGTCGTTGTCGAAGAAACGGTAGGGGTGCAATACGCCGTCGCAGTGCGCCAGCTCCGTGGCTTCGACCTGCTCCTGACTGAACAGCGGATGACCGCGGCCGCAGTACAGATGCTGCTGCTCGACGAATAGTCGCTGGTAGTTCAGTGCCGTCTGCGCCCCGGAGAAATAACCGATGGCCAGTTGCAGCTGGCCTTGCAGCAGGCGCCGTTCCAACTCGGCCGGCACGGCGCTGAGCAGTTCGATCTGCACCGCCTGGTTACGCCGGCGAAAACGCCCGATGGCTGCTGCGACCTGCTTCAGCACCTCGTCGGCCAGCGCCTCGGACAGACCGATATGCAGCTCGCCAAGCAGCTTGTCGGCCATGCCCTGGGCCTCGCCCTTGAAGGTCTCGATGGCGCCGAACAGCTTGCGCGTGGCCGCCAGCACCTGCTCGCCCTTGGGCGTCAGGCGGAAACCGGCCTTGCCGCGCTCGCACAGGCGAAAGCCCAGGCGCGTTTCCAGCTTGGCCATCTGCGTGCTGATGGTCGACTGGCCGATCCCCAGTTCGCCCTGGGCTGCGCTGAAACCGCCGCTTTCCACCACGGTGACGAACAGGCGCAGCAGTTGCAGATCGAGGTCACGCAGTTGGCTGAGCATGCGGGTTCCATACATCGATGAATTGCGATGCCAGAGTAGATCACTTCGTATTTATCGGAAGCAATACCGGGCGCAGGATGCCGCCTGTAGGAGCCAGCTTGCTGGCGATCATGGTTGTGCACGTCGCCGCAGATTGGCGGGTGCCGCCGGATCGCCAGCAAGCTGGCTCCTACAGACATCGTCTCGAACCCGTCTTATGAGGTTGTGCTCATGCGCCTTGCCGCAAGTTTGTTGCTGACCGCTCTCGCCTTGCCCCTGCAGGCCGAGGAAAAAGTCCTCAACCTGTACAACTGGGCCGACTACGTGGCGCCTGAGGCGCTCAAGCGCTTCCAGGCCGAGACCGGTATCCGGGTCAAGTACGACACCTTCGACAGTGCCGAGGTGCTGGACGCCAAGCTGCTCACCGGCGGCAGCGGCTACGACGTCGTCTTTCCCGCCTCCAGTGGGCTGGGCCGGGCGATCCAGGCCAAGGCCGTGCAACCGGTCGGCGAGCTGAGCAACGCCGGCAATCTCGATCCGGAGATGCTCGCCAAGCTGGCCTTCATTGATCCGGGCAACCGCTTTGGCGTGCCTTACACCTGGGGCACCGTTGGCCTGGGCATCAATAAACAGGCAGTAGAGCAGCGCCTACCTGGCGTGGCGCTGGATAGTCTCGACTTGCTGTTCAAGCCCGAGTACGCCAGCAAACTCAAGGATTGCGGCATTGCCGTGCTCGATTCGCCGCAGGAAGTGGTAGCCATCGCCCTCAACTACCTGGGCAAGCAGCCCTACGCCGGCAATCCGGATGACCTGCAGGCGGTCAAGGCGCTGCTCGCCGCGCTGCAACCCAACCTGCGCTATGTGGCCTCGGCAAAACACATCGACGACCTGGCCAAGGGCGAGATCTGCCTGGCGCTGACCTACACCGGCGACGCCGGTATGGCCGCCGCCCGCGCCGCCGAAGCCCAGCAGTCGTTCGAGGTGCTCTACCGCATCCCCCGCGAAGGCACGCTGATCTGGTTCGACACCATGGCCATCCCGGTGGATGCGCCGCACCCTGAGGCGGCGCGGGCCTTCATCGACTCCATGCTCAAGCCCGAAGCCATCGCCGAGCTGACCAACGCGTTGTACTTCGCCAATGCCAATCGTGCGGCCACTCCCTTGCTGGACGAGGCGGTGAGCAACGACCCGGACATCTACCCGCCACCGGCGGTACGCGAAAAACTGTTCGCCGAGCAGATCCTGCCGCTGCGCGCCCAGCGCGAACGTACCCGGCTGTGGGCCAGTTTCCGTACGCAGTATTGATATGCCGTATGGCCGCTCCGGCACTGAGCGGCCTGTTTGACCTCAGCGAGTACCCATAATGGAACATGCCATCGACAACGACCTGGCCATTACCCGCGACAGCCTGTACGGCACCATTGCCGAGCCAACCTACGCCGGCATCACCAGCTTTATGCGCCGTCGCTATACCCGCGATCTGCGCGGGGTGGACCTGGTGGTCAGTGGCGTGCCGTTCGACACCGCCACCAGCAATCGGCCCGGTAGCCGTTTTGGCCCACGCGCCATTCGCGCCGCATCTATCCAGTCGGCCTGGGAGCGTCATTACCCCTGGGAGTTCGACCCGTTCGATGTGCTGGCCTGTATTGATTACGGTGACTGCAACTTCGACCACGGCACCCCGCAGGACACCCCGGCGGCCATCGAGGCCCATGCCGACCGGATTCTTGCCGCTGGCTGCGCCATGCTCACCCTGGGTGGCGACCATTTCATCAGCTACCCGCTGCTCAAGGCCCATGCGAAACAACACGGCCCGCTGGCGCTGATCCACTTCGATGCGCACAGCGACACCTGGCCGGACGAAGAGGGCGCACGCATCGACCACGGCACCATGTTCTACCACGCGGCCAAGGAGGGGTTGGTCGACCCTGCGCGCTCGGTGCAGATCGGCCTGCGTACCACCAACGATGACGTGATGGGCTTCCAGGTGCTGGATGCGCGGCAGGTCAACCGCAGCACCCCGGAGCAGATCGCCGAGCTGATCCGCGCCCGTGTCGGTGACCATCCGGTGTACCTGACTTTCGATATCGACTGCCTCGATCCGGCCTTTGCCCCTGGTACCGGCACCCCCGTGTGTGGTGGGCTGAGCAGTCATCAGGCGCTGGAGATCCTGCGTGGCTTGCGCGGTATCAACCTGGTCGGTATGGACGTGGTGGAAGTGGCGCCGCCCTACGATAACGCCGAAATCACCGCCCTGGCCGGCGCCACCCTGGCCATGGAAATGGTCTGCCTGTATGCCGCGCGGCATAAGCTGGTGGCCGGCTCGTAGGGTGGAAATCGCTGTGTATTTCCACCATTGCAGTCGGCGCGGCTGCCTTTGGTGGACCGGTGAAGCGTGGTCCACCCTACGGTCCGCTTTTGTGGGAGCGAATTCATTCGCGAACAGGGCCCGTTTGTAGCTGCCTGATTATCGCGGATCAATCTGCTCCCACAGGATGCGTAGGTTGGGTTGAGGCGCTGTGCGCCTCAACCCAATTTATTCCTGTGTCAGTCCCTGCTGATCCTGATGGCCAATGATCTGCTGCAACTGCTCGGCCGCCGGCGACAGGCTGTGGCCGGCGCGGCTGACGATGCCGTAGGCCGAGCGGGCCAAGGCCGGGTCGCCGGCCAGGCGCAGGATGGCCAGGCGCCCGGCCTGCACATCGGCGGCCACCACGTCCCAGGGCGCCAGGCTCAGCACATCGCTGGTCGAAACCAGTTCCTTGAGCACCATGAAGTTGTCGCACTGGATGCTCAGCGGGTTCGCCCCGTCGCCCAGGCGCTGCAGCAGGCGTTCGACCTCCAGTGGCATCTGCGTGCCGGCCAGCGGGTATTCGCCGAGTGCTGCGGGCGCCAGCGGCTGGCGCTGGCACAGTGGGTGCTTCGGGCGGCAGAACAGCACACCATGATGGCTCTGCAGCACCGTGACCTGCAGCTGGGGATCGTCGTGGAACTCGCGGGTATCGGCGATGAACAGCTCGATCTCGTCGTCCAGCAGGCGCGTGCGCAGCTGCTGCCAGTTGTCGATCAGCAGCTGTACGCGCACCCGTGGATAGCGCGCGGCGAACTGGCCGATGGCCTGTGGCACCAGGCGTGCGGCGGGGTAGGGGCCGGCACCCAGGCGCAGCTCGCCGCTACTCAGGTTGCCCAGTTGACTGACTGCATTGTTCAGCGCCCGACTGCCGGCGAGCAGGCGACGGGCATGTTCGAGTACCAGCTGGCCATGGGCGGTGAGGCTGATGCCACGGTTGTGACGGTCGACCAGGTTGCAAGCGAGGCTGCTCTCCAGCGCCTGGATGCTGCGGCTCAGCGCCGGTTGGCTGAGGTGTACGGCTTCGGCGGCGCGGGCGAAGTGGCCGTGTTCGGCGAGGGCGACGAAATGGCGGAGCTGGCGTAGATCGTTCATGCGCTGATTGCATCATTTGTTGATTTGGAATGCATTGGAATTATTGGCGATGCTTGGCCACTCTTCCAGCACTGCCAATAACAATGAGCGACTCGTATGTTTTTACCGACTCGAACTGCCGCCATGCTGCTGAGCCTGGCAATACCCTTGGCCGGCCAGGCCGCGCTGCCCGAAGAACAGATCCGCCCGTCGATCAACCCGGAGCTGGCCGAGCACACCAAGCATTTTGTGCAGAAGGTCTACCAGGTGGCCGGTAACGTCTATTCCGCCGTCGGCTGGCAGCTGGGCAACGTGGCGATGATCGAGGCCCCGGAAGGGCTGATCATCATCGACACCGGCGAGGCGGTCAGCGAGTCGCGCAAGATCATGGCCGAGTTCCGCAAGATCAGCGATAAGCCGGTCAAGGCGGTGGTCTACACCCACTTCCACCCGGACCATATCAACGGGGTGAAGGCCTTCGTCACGGAAGAGCAGGTGCGCAGCGGTGAGGTGCAGATCATCGCCCACGAGACCCTGCTGGCCAATGTGGTGGCGCAAGGCGCGCTGGTCGGGCCGATTCTCTCGGTGCGCTCCGGCTACAGCTTCGGCGCCGGGCTGCCGGCCCCCGATCATGAGCAGATGAACGCCGGCATCGGCCCGCTGGCCAAAGTCGAGGCCTCAACCTTTATCGCCCCGACCCTGACCTTCAAGGACAAGCTCGACACCCGTATCGCCGGCCTGGACCTGCAGTTCCTGCATGTGCCCAGCGAGGCGCCGGACGAGATCATCGTCTATCTGCCGGACAACCGCGTGCTGATCAGCGCCGAGGTGGAGCAGGGGCCGACCCTGCCGAATATCCACACCCTGCGCGGCACCAAGTTCCGTGACCCGGTGGTGTGGGTCGAGAGCCTGGACAAGCTGCGCGCGTACAAGGCCGAGCACATGGTGCCGCTGCACGGTCGCCCGGTCAGCGGCGCGCAGAACGTCGAAGAGGTGCTGCGCATGACCCGCGACGGCATCGCCTATATCCACGACCAGACCGTGCGCTGGATGAACAAGGGCCTGACCCCCGACGAGCTGGTCGAGAAGGTCAAGTTGCCGCCGCACCTGGCTGGCTACACGCCCTACCTGCGCGAGTATTACGGCACGGTGAAACACAGCGTGCGGCAGATCTACAACGGCTACCTGGGCTGGTTTCAGGGTGACCCGGTAACGCTTGATCCGCTGCCGCCGAAGGACAAGGCCGAACGGCTGATGACCCTGATGGGTGGGCATGACAAGGTGCTACTGGCCGCCGGCGAGGCCTATATCAAGGGCGAGTACCAGTGGGCCGCGGAGCTTGCCAGCTACGCCATTCAGGTCGATAACGAGGACAAGCTGGTCCGCGACATCAAGGCCCGCAGCTTTCGCAAACTGGGCTATGCCAGCATGAACATCAACTGGCGCAACTGGTACCTGATGAGCGCCATGGAGCTGGAAGGCAAATTTACCGGTGATGAGGTGCAGCAGATGGCGCTGAGCATGCGCAGCGCGTTTCTCTCCCCGGACATGCTGAAGAATTTCCCGGCGCGGATCTTCCTGCAGAACTGGATTACCCGGGTCGACCCGGACAAGGCCAATGATGTGCAGCTGACCCTGGGTTTCAGCTTCCCGGATATTGGCGAGGAGTGGGCGCTGGAGGTGCGCCGCGGCGTGGTGCAGTTGCACCAGGGCATACCCGAGGGCACCACGCTCAAACTGACCCTCGACAAGACGTATCTCGATACCGTGATGAGCGGCGAGAACGGCCTACTCAAGGGCGCGCTGCTGGGCGATGTTAAGGTCGATGGCGATCTGCTCGACATCAAGACCTTCCTTGGCTGCTTCGACTTCGAGGAGGTGCCGATTGCCCTGACAGTGCGCTGAAGCGCGCTTGCCGGCGGCTGGGCGGGACTGGTTCACATCTTTCCCGGCAAGCCGGCTCCCGAGGTTGACCGGCACCGGCACAGGCTTTGTAATGCGCGGCCTTGCTGACTGCAAACACGGAAGTTTTATGTCTGACGCCGATACCCTCGCGGCTCCTGCGCCCGTTGCCCTGCCTGGCGCCGCCCCGGCGCTGGCCCGCCGCCAGAAGCGGGCCAGCCTGCTGACCCTCAGCCTGATGGGCGTAGCGCCACTGGCGATCCTCATGTGGGACCCGCTGTACCGTGATGTGCGGGTCTTCCCCAGCGTGGCGGCCTGCGACCGCGACAGTCCTCTATCGGCCGAGCAGTGCCAGAAGCTGTATGACGAGGCCGTCCGGCGCAATGCGCAGATCGCCCCCAGCTTCGTCAATTTTGCCTCCTGCGAGAGTGATTTTCTGCGCATCAGCCCAAGCTGCAAGGACGGCACCTGGTGCGAGCCGCAAGCCGTGCAGAGCTGTGCGTTGGGCGATGACGGCCTGGCCCGACCGAACCCGGCGGCCTTCCTGGTCAGTGAGTCGCTGCTCGAACGCCTGCGCCAGGGCGAGCAACCCGCCCTGGCGGAGCTGGACATGGAGGAGCTGCAACCGGTCTATGGCATGAGCGAGGACAACCTGGGCGCCGTCAGTAGTGGTTATTCCCACTACCCAGGTTATTACGGTAGCTACAGCACGCGCAGCTGGCACATGTTCACCAGCCAGGGGCAGTACCTGGGCGACCAGAGCAGCCGCCAGTTGCACCTGCACACCAGCCAATTGCAGGCCGGCGCCGGCTATGCCCAGCACTTCCAGGCCAACGCGCTGCCTGCGCGGATGGGCGGTGCGGCCCGCGGTGGCTTTGGCGCCTCGGCGCGCAGCAGCATGGCGCTGGCCACGGGATGAGTACGCTGCGGATGCATTCTCGTTGGTTGCTGCTCTGTGCCTGCCTGGTCTGTTGCGGCGCGCTGCGAGCGGAGAGCCTGGGCCAAAGCATCAACCAGGCTGAGCTACTGCTGGGCCAGTTGCAGAAACAGATTGCCAGCAAGCCCGAGTCGCTGCAGGTCAAAGTGCTGGCTCGCAATCAGCAGCACAGCCTGGAGGCACTGGGCCTGTCCCATCTCTGCCGTCAGCCAGTGCTGGTGCGTGCGGCCCCGCCGGTCCGGGCCATGAGCCAATGCATGGGCATGGAGTTCAGTGGCGGTGGCATGACCCAGGTGCAGGCGGCGATTTTCTGGGATCACAGCGGTAGTGCCTGGCAGAGCGGGCGGGTCTTGCGCCTGCAGGTCAGTGGTCTGGGCGGTAACCACGCCGGATCGCAGCAGGAGGCTGCCCTGGACAACGAACAGGCCATGGTGCAAGCCATGGCTGAGGCGACCCCAGAGGAACTGCAGCAGCTCGACAGGATCTGGCAGGGCCTGGTCGACGCCGGGCTGGATGAGTGGCCCGAGTGGCCGAGTGGCGCCCCCGAAGCCTGGCCCAAGGATCTGCTCGCCCTGCATCGCGACGGCCGCCTGCGTTTGAGTGGTGCGCGCCTGCGTGGGCTGCATGACTGGCAGGCATGGTGGGCGCCGCTGGCCAAACCGGATGGGGTCGACGCTCTGGTTGGCGTCAATTCACGCCTGGAAGGAGTGGTGCCGGCCTTGCAGCTGGCCGAGCTGCAACTGGGCGGACGCCCTTTCGCCATGGTGGTGCTGCCTGCCAGTCGCCAACCCACCGACGCACAGGCTCTTTGGAGTGACCAGCGCTGGCAGCTGTTGATGGTTCGCCTGGATTCGAGGTCCTGAGATGAGTAGCACGATAGAGATGCCCGGCGAGCTGTTCGACGAACTGCCGGTGCGAATCCTGCAGCGCGACGCGGGCAGCCAGACGGTGCTGTTGCTGGGCAATCAGCAGCTGTTGGCGCAAGTGTTGTGCCTGTTCACGCCGCTGTTGATCGGTCTGCTGCTGGCCGGGCAGCTGGCGCTGGATTTCCGCCCCTGGCCGCTGGACAACTTCGAGCTAACCCTGCTCGCCTGGGGCCTGCTGTGGCTGCTGTTTCTGGGGTACAGCCTGCTGGCTGGCGCCTACCCGAATGCCTATCTGTTCAACCCGCAGCGCCAGTGGCTGCTGCACCTGAACAGCGGCGAGCCCATCGACCTGGCGGGCATTGCGCAGGTGTCGCAGGCGCGCCAGGCGGCGGTCGATCCACAGAGCATTGCTGTGCATCCTCAGGAGCGCTTGATGCCCTGCAACGCCAGCATGTTGGGCGAGTTGGACTGGGAACGGCTGCAGGTCATCGACGCCTATCGACCGCTACCGCTGCGCGACTATCTACGGCGCTTGTTCAGCCCAGAGGTACTGGTGGCCACCTCGGTGGTGGCCGAGACATTTCTGGTGACCTTCCTGATCATCAGCTTCGACCTGGTCGGCTTCCTGCTGGCGCACCTGGTGCTTGGCCTGGCTGCTCTGGCGTGCGGCCTGTCCGGTTACGCCTTGCAGTTGCGCGCCGCCGAACGCTGCCAGGCCCTGCTGGGCGGTCGTTCAATCGAGGATGTAGTGCGGGACGAAGCGTGAGCTGTCCTGGGTAATCACGCCCAGGTCTTCGCGGATACCCATGCCGACCGGCTGACCGCCGACCAGCCAGCTGCCGATGATCGGATGCTGCCCGCCCATGCTCGGTGGCGGGCACCAGGCCTGCAAAATGGCCGGGCCGTCGGTGTAAGGGCCGGGCACTTCCAGCTCCACGCCGTTGGCGCTTTCCACGCGGATATTGGCGCCCTCGCGGGAGAAGAACGGTTTGCGCACCCAGCGCGTGCCGAGCAGGTCGGCGTCCACCGCATCGGCGAAGCACGCCGGTAGCAGGTTGGGGTGGCCGGCATGGCGCTGCCAGAGCAGCGGCAGGATGGCTTTGTTCGACAGCAGGGTCTTCCACACCGGCTCGATGAAGCGCGTGTGGCTCTGCGCCAGGTGGCGGGAGAAGTCTTCTTCCAGTAACCATTCCCAGGGATACAGCTTGAACAACTGTTGTATCGGCTGGTTGCGCAGGTCGACGAAACCCTTGCCGGGCAAGTGGCCGATGTCGTCGATATGCATCAGCTGGGGCTGCAGTCCGGCCTGACTGACGCAGTCGGCCAGGTAGGTCAGCGTGCCCTCGTCCTCGATATGGTCGCGGCAGCAGGCCAGGTGGAAGGGCTGCCCGGCCAGACCGATCTGTTGCAGGCGCTCGACCAGTGCCTCCTGAATGCGGTTGAACTGATCGGCGGCCTCGGGCAGCAGGCCGCGTTCGCGGCATTGCTCCAGCCACACCCATTGGAAAAAGGCCGCCTCGTATAGACCGGTTGGCGTATCGGCGTTGTATTCGTAGAAGCGGGCCGGGCCCTGGCCGTCATAGGCCAGGTCCATGCGCCCGTAGAACGCCGGTTCGCGGGCCTGCCAGCTGTCGCGGATCAGTTGCCAGTGCACCTCGGGCACCGCCATGCGCTGCAACAGCGCCTCGCTGTCCACCACTTCGGCCACCAGGGCCAGGCACATGGCCTCCAGCTCGGCGCTGGGCGCCTCGATGGCATCCTCGATCTGGCGCAGGCTGAAACGGTAGCAAATGCTCTCGTCCCAGTAGGGCTCGCCGCCGATCGAGTGGAAATGGAAGCCGAGTGATGCGGCCTGCGTTTGCCAATCATGGCGCGGGGGAATGGTGTGCCTGAGCATGTGACGTCCATGTGGTGCTGGGCAAAACGGGGCGCCACTTTACCATCGTGCTTCTACACGGGAGTCTTCGGATGGCGCGACAGTGAAGTTCCTCGCAGAAACATCGGTGTCATGGGGCCGAGAAGGGACCGATACACGGTTGCCCTGAGTGGTGAGCCGTTTCGCCCTGGCTGCATGCAGCGCTAGCGACAGGGCGCTCCGGTATTTCGGTCGTTGCTGGTGCGGCTGCTTGGTGTTGCACCTGCGTAGCGCGGTAACCCTGATTGGCGGTAACAGAGGCCGAGGGTTTTATCCGTCTGACTCAGGGTTTGTAGACGTAGCCTTCGGCTTTCTCATATCTGTAGCCATACACACCGTCCGGGTAGTACTCGATCAGATAGAGGTGGTGCTTGTTCGAGGGGTTCCAGTAACGATGGAATGGCACCGAGTTGGGAACCTTGGCGTGGTAAAGATTGGCGGCAATCCCGACATAGGCGTAGCCCGCCTTACTCTGTGCGCTGTCGTCCCGAGTGATGGTGTAGAGGCTGTCCGAGGACGTCTTATTGAAGTAGCGGTGCAGAGGTGTAGTACCGAATACGGCGCTGCCCGGCACGGTTGCACTGATCGTTTCATAGCTGTAGCCGAGCTTGGACAGGTTCGTGTCATCACGCTGGGTAACATAGAGCTTGTCGCTGGTTTTGGCGTTTCCGTAGCGAAACAGGGATTTCTTGCTGGGTATGGAAACATTGAGGATTTTCCACAGATTGCCCGAGCCAGTGCCGCAGTTGGAGCTGCTGGATGTTGCGCCGACCTCCCAGCCAGTGGGCAGCACCGACGCATTGCACACGCTCATCTGGCTCTGTCCTGCAGTGCTTTGCGCCTCGTACTTGATGCGCTTGCTGCCGCTGGCCGTGCCACAGTCACCTGCGCCCGAGTAACTGGTCTGCCGGGTGATTACCCAGCCGGTGGGCAAGGTGCGCGAGCAGGAGTTGAGCTTGACCTGGCCGTAGCTGTTGCTGATCTGCCAGATCGTTTTGGGCGTACCGCTGGAGCTGCCGCAGATGCCGCTGCCGGTGTAACTCCTCTCCTTACTATTGATCCAGCCGGCGGGGGTGCTGCGGATGCAGGTATCCAGCACGGTTTCGCCCGCCAGCCGGGTATAGGTATAGAGGTTGCCGCCGCTGCAGGAGTTGGAGCGCTCCTGGATCTTGGTCATCACCGTGCCGCTGGGTGCCGTCGAGCTGCAGGAGGTCGAGGTGGTGGCGGCTTGCACTTCGGTAATGGCGAGGCCGAATAGTGCGGCAAGAATATATAGGTGCTTGAACATACAGTTCCTTTGCATGAAGGGGGCTATCGGGTGCCACTAGATTAGCCATTCTAGCCTGTGCTGGGCGGCGCTGGGTGTGTTGTACATCCAGCGCCACGAGAGCGCCAGAGCCCTGAGAGCCTGGCGTGGATCAGGCGATCAGCGCGCTGCTGTTGAAACTGCTCACACCCAGCAGCTGGATCTCAAACTCGGCGTCCTGGTCCGCGTCCACGCTGCCATACAGGATGCCGTTACTGAAGCGCAGCTGGCCTGTGGCATTGCTGCCAAAGGCGCTACTGCCAATGAACTTGAACGCCTCATCGGTGCCGCTGGTGGCGATATTGGCGTCCAGGGTCGACAGGTCAATCTTGTCGCTTTCGGAGAGCTTGAAGTCCTTGATTACGTCGCGCAGCGAGCCGATATCCATGTCGCTGAGGGCATCGAAATCAAAACGGTCAGCGCCAGCTCCACCGGTCAGTTGATCGACGCCTTTGCCACCAATCAGCACGTCATTGCCACTGCCGCCGTTGAGCTTGTCATTACCCGCATTGCCATAGAGGGTGTTGGCGCCACTGTTGCCGGAGATGACATCGGAATGGTTGCTGCCAATCACGCGTTCAATGTTGATCAGGGTGTCCGAGCCTGAGCCCAGGGTGTTCTGCGCCGTGGTGACGCCCAGGTTGATGGCAACGCCCTTGCTGGCATAGGCGAAGGACGCCAGATCGTTGCCGGCGCCGCCATCCAGCTTGTTGTTGCCGGCCCCTGCGTACAGGTAGTTGTTCAGTGCATTGCCGGTGCCGCTGGCAGTGCCACTGGCAAGGATGCGCAGGTTCTCGACATTGCTGCCCAGGGTAAAGGCGGAAATATAGCTATAGACCGTGTCGTTCCCGCCTTTGGCGAGATCGGCATTGCTTTCGGTGACCACGTCCTTGCTGTTGTCGACGTAATAAATGTCCGAGCCGTCGCCGCCGATCATCCAGTCGCCGCCAGCGCGGCCATTGAGCACATTGTTCAGGGCATTGCCGACCAACCCGTCGGCGAACGCAGAGCCGGTAGCATTTTCAATCTGGGCGCCGTAGGCAATCGCCAGCCCATTATTGATGTAGCCCGCGCCGCTCCAGAAACTCTTGCCAATGTTGCTGAAATTGCCGGCATTCAGGTTGATATTGACCGCGCTGTCCTGGTTGCTGGCGTCGATAGTGTCGATGCCGCCGGCATCCCAGATCGTCTCGAACACGCTCTGGTCGGCTGCCCACGTGTAAGTGTTGTTGCCGGTTTGCCAGCTCATATTGGCACCGTACAGGTGCTGAATGGCGGCGATGTCCAGCAGCATCGGGCCGGTCGGCTCGAAGTAGTACGGGTCGTAGTAGCTCATCACCGTGTAGCGCACGTCGTCATAAAGCGTGCCGGCCAGAGAGGTACTGTTCAGCCCGCTGGTAGTGAAGGGGTGCTTCAGTCCCAGTGCATGGCCGATCTCATGGACGAAAGTGTGGTAGTCGAAGTCGCCCGGCTCTGGGTCGCTGCCAGTCGCTGGGCCGAGCCAGACATCCCCGGCAGCTACGTAGCCACCTGGCAGGTAAGCCCAGGCAGAGGCGTCCTCGTCCATATTGGTGTAACCACCGAAACGCAGCGTGCCCACTTCTTCAGCTGTTTCGCTGATCAGGTTGAACGCCAGATTGGCAACCGAACTCCACTTGGCCAGGGCACTGATGGCTGCCGCCTGCTGACCCAGCGTCAGGGCAAAGGCTGCCAGGTACTCGTTGTCGTCGGAATAGTCTGGGGCAAAGGTAGCGGCTGCCCCGATAAAGCTGTAACTCAGCGTCGTGCCGGTGCCTGTGGCACCACCCCACTTGGTTCCATAAATCACGCTGTTGGTCTGCACGCTGGCAGACAGATCCACATAGGAAGAAGGCGTGGATTGGGTAGGGCTGGGCATATCAATCACCATCCTGGTAATTCAAGGAACGACTGGCAAGTCAGAAAATAGAGCGGCGGAGCCATGGAGGCCGGCGCCAGAGGTGGGCAAATCTATTGAGAACGCCCTGACTTTTCAAGGTTTGCCGGTCGGTTTGCTGCCGAATGGCGCGGCTGTCGACAGGTCTGTGCGCTGGCGCACTCCATGCTGTCGCTCAAGACGGAAAAGCCGCGCAATGCGCGGCTTTAAAAGTGGTGGGCCCACACGGACTCGAACCGTGGACCAAAGGATTATGAGTCCTCTGCTCTAACCAACTGAGCTATAGGCCCCCAGAAGGACGGCGGATTATACCGGTGCCTTTTCGCTGCTGCCAATCGGCAGAGGGCCGAGGAAGTTGTTGGCGAAGGACTCTGCCGAGAGCGGTCGGCTGACCACGTAGCCTTGGATCTGCTCGCAGCCTTCGCTGGTGAGGAAGATTTCCTGGGCTTTAGTTTCTACGCCTTCGGCGATCACGGTCATCTGCAGGCTGCGGCCGAGGGCGATGATGGCGCGGGTGATGGCTGCGTCGTCCGGGTCGCCTGGCAGGCCGCGGACGAAGGATTTGTCGATCTTGAGGATGTCCAGCGGCAGACGCTTGAGGTAGCTGAGTGAGGAGTAGCCGGTGCCGAAGTCGTCGATGGCCAGTTGCAGGCCCAGGCTCTTCAGTTCGTGCAGGACGCCGAGGGCTTCCTCGGCCTGGGTCATGATGAAGCCTTCGGTGATTTCCAGTTGCAGGTAGCAGGCATCCAGACCGAAGTCGCTGAGGGTGTTGGCGATGCGTTCGGCGAGCTGTGGCTGGCTGAGCTGGCTGCCTGACAGGTTGACCGAAAGCGGGCCGAAGGGGGCATGCTGGCGTTGCCATTCGCGCATTTGCCGGCAGGCTTCCTGCAGCACCCAGTCGCCGATCTGCAGGATCAGGCCTGAGTCTTCGGCCAGCGGAATGAAGCGGTCTGGCGGGATGTCGCCGAAGACCGGATGGCGCCAGCGGATCAGTGCTTCGGCGCCTACCAGGTTGCCGCTCTGCAGGCACATCTTGGGTTGGTAGTGCAGGCTCAGCTCGTCCCGTTCGATGGCCCTGCGCAGTTCGTGCTCCAGGGTCATGCGTTCGTTGGCCTGGAAAGTCAGGTCACGGGTGTAGCGTTCGATGCGATTGCGGCCCTTGGCCTTGGCGTTATACATGGCTGCGTCGGCATTCTTGACCAGGGTAGCCACATCATTGCCGTCGCTGGGGAACAGGCTGACACCGATGCTGGCGCTGATGAAGAACTCGTGGGTATCGGCCTGGAACGGTGCATTGAAACAGCTCAGCAGTTTGGCGGCCACGCGCTCCGCATCCTGTGGCCGTAGCAGGCCTGGCAGCAGGACGATGAACTCGTCACCGCCCAGGCGGGCCACGGTGTCAATATCGCGCAGCTGTTCGCGCAGGCGCAGGGCAATACTTTTCAGCAGCGCATCACCGACTGGGTGGCCGAGGCTGTCATTGATGTGTTTGAAGCGATCAAGATCGAGGAACAGCACGGCGCCCTGGTGGTTGTCGCTGAGTGCATCACGCAGTGCGGCATCCAGTCGGCTTTCGAAGAGCAGGCGATTGGGTAGGCCGGTCAGAGAGTCGTGGTGGGCCTGATGATCGAGTCGCGCCTGGACATGTTTGAGCGTGCTGATGTCGGCAAACACGCCGACGAAATGGGTAACAGTGTCTGTCGGGTTGCGTACTGCGCTGATGGTCAGCCACTCCGGATACAGCTCGCCATTCTTGCGTTTGTTCCAGACCTCGCCCTGCCAGTGGCCATCGGCTGCAAGCTGATGCCACATGGCCGCGTAGAAGGCGCTGTCGTGCTGGCCGGAGGAGAGCAGGCGGGGGGTCTGACCGAGAGCTTCCGCTTCGCTGTAGCCGGTTATGGTGCTGAAGGCGCGGTTGACGGCGGTGATGCGCTGTTCGGTGTCGGTGATCATCACGCCTTCCGCAGTATTTTCGAACACGGTAGCGGCCTGGTGCAGGCGCTCCTGCATCTGCTGGCGCTCGGTGATGTCGCGAGCGATGGTGAGGATGCAGGGGATGTCATCGATCAGCAGGGGTTGAACCGAGAGTTCGGCGAGGCGCAACTGGCCATCGCGGCTGCGTATCCAGGCTTGCAGGTCTCGGGCTTGGCCCTCTTCGCGAACTTGCTGCATCATGCGTTCGCGGTCTTGCAGGTCGTTCCAGATCGCCAGTCCCACGGTCGTCTGGCCAATCACGGCATGGTTTTCGTACCCGGTGATAAGGCTGAACCCTTCATTGGCTTCAATGATGCAGCCATCCTGCTGGCGGGTGATGAGCATGCCGTCGGGGGTGGCATGGAAGGCCTTGGCGAACTTTTCCTCGGAAATCTGCAGCTGTTGCTGGGTGCGTTTCAGCTCGGTGATGTCGCGTACTGAGACCACTAGCGCCTGGGTGTCGTCGAGCATTACGGGTTGGGCGGACATCAGTCCGATAAACCGTTCGCCGTTGCGGCGCCGGAAGGGTGTTTCCAGGTTGCTCAGTCCTTCGTCTTGCAGGCGCCGGAGCAGCTCTGTGCCTGTCCCGGGAAGGTCCCAGATATCCAGTCGGGTGGCTGTTTTGCCGATGGCTTCGGCCGCGCTGATGCCGAACTGTTGTTCGAAGGTGTGGTTGAGTGCGAGCAATGTGCCGTCGCTGCGGCGGGCAATCACGAGGATGTCCGGGCAGTAGTGAAAAACTGAAGCAAACTTCTGCTCGGACAATTGCAGCGCCTGTTCAGCGAGTTTGCCTTCGCTGATGTCGATCATCAGGCCGCGCAGTATCAGCTTCTCGCCTTGCTGGATCGGGGTAACGATGTCGCGAATCCATACCACGCGGCCGTCGGCGGCCAGCATGCGGTAGTCCAGGCTGTGGTCATGGCCGGCCTGACTTTCGCTGATACAGTAGCCGAGTGCGCGTTCTGCATCATCCGGGTGCAGGGTGCGCTGCCAGAAACCTGGCTCCAGCCAGTCATTCAGCGGGTAGCCAAGCAGGCGCACGGCGTGTGGCGAGACATAGGTGAAGCAGTAGTCCTCCAGGCGCATTTCCCAGGCGATGGCATTTAGGCTCTCGACCAGTCCGCGGTAGTGCTGCTCACTGTTACGCAGCTGTAGCTCGAGGGTCTGGCGTCCCTGGATCTCCTGGCTCAGGCGCCGGTTAACGCGCAGCACTGCCGCCAGAATCAGCAGTACCGCGAGCAGGGCAGGCAAGCCGTAGAGCAAAGCTTGCTGCCAGTACTGGCGGCGATCCAGTACGCCGCCAACCCAGGGTTCCTGCAGGGTTTCAATTTCGCTGGCACTGAGCTCGGCAAACAGCTTGTCGAGTATGCCGATCAGTACGGCATGGCTGTGCGGTGCGGCCATGGCCAACTGATAACGGTATGGCGTTTCACCGCTGACATACAAACCTTCGATTTTGAGCTGGCGCATGCTCCAGACGCTGGAAGCTAGGTCGCCAATCAGGGCGTCGGCTTGGCCAGTGGCTACGGCCTGCAGGCCGGCATTGACATTGGGTAGTGGCAGTAGGTTGAGATCCGGGTGGCGGGTGCTCAGCAGCTCATGCGGGGCGTAGTCCTTGACCACCGCCACCTTGAGGCCATAGAGCTGCTTCATGGTGCTCGGCTGCGGTCCGTTGCGGTGGGCAATGATGACGATTGGGAAGTCGAGGTAAGGGCGGCTGAAAGTCAGGTCCTTCTGCCGGTCGGGGGTAGACATGATACCGGGGAGCAGGTCGAGTCGGCCGCTCTTGGCGTCGTTCAGCACTTCGCTCCAGCTGCTCGGCTCTACGGGCACCATCCTGATCTTCAGGCGCTCCTCGATCAGGGCGACATAGCTGGCGCTAAGCCCCTGGTAGCGGCCTTGTTCGTCTCTGAATTCAAAAGGCGGCCAGGAAGCATCAACGCCCAGGCGTACTTGCGGATGGTTGGCCAGCCAGGCCTGTTCGTCCGGGTTGAGGGTGAGCGCCTGCACCGGGACTGCCCAGGAGGCCAAGCACAGCAGGAGAATGGCCAGCAGACGCGACATGCAGGCAGCTTCCGCAATAATGGGGTATTCCGAGTGTAGCCCTGCAATCCGTGAGGGATAAAGCAAAACCCCCGGTTTTGGCCGGGGGTTCTGGTTTTACTCGTCGAGGAAGGAGCGCAGGTGCTCGCTTCGCGTCGGATGGCGTAGCTTGCGCAGCGCCTTGGCTTCGATCTGGCGGATGCGTTCGCGGGTTACATCGAACTGTTTGCCGACTTCCTCGAGGGTGTGGTCGGTGTTCATGTCGATACCGAAACGCATGCGCAGGACCTTGGCTTCACGGGCGGTGAGGCCGGCCAGGACTTCGCGTGTTGCTTCCTTGAGACTTTCTACCGTGGCTACGTCGATCGGGGACTGCATGGTGCTGTCCTCGATGAAGTCGCCCAGGTGCGAGTCTTCGTCGTCGCCGATCGGGGTTTCCATGGAGATCGGCTCTTTGGCGATCTTCAATACCTTCCGGATCTTGTCCTCTGGCATTTCCATGCGCTCACCCAGCTCTTCCGGAGTCGGCTCGCGGCCCATCTCCTGCAGCATCTGGCGGGAGATGCGGTTGAGCTTGTTGATCGTCTCGATCATGTGCACCGGGATACGGATGGTGCGCGCCTGGTCGGCGATCGAGCGGGTGATTGCCTGGCGAATCCACCAGGTGGCGTAGGTCGAGAACTTGTAGCCGCGACGGTATTCGAACTTGTCCACCGCCTTCATCAGGCCGATGTTGCCTTCCTGAATCAGGTCGAGGAACTGCAGGCCGCGGTTGGTGTACTTCTTGGCGATGGAGATAACCAGGCGCAGGTTAGCCTCGACCATCTCTTTTTTCGCCCGGCGAGCCTTGGCTTCGCCGATGGACATGCGGCGATTGATGTCCTTGATTTCGGCGATGGTCAGGCTGGTGTCGTTCTGCAGAGCAATCAGCTTCTGCTGGCAGCGCAGAATGTCGGCCTGCAGGTTGCCGATGGCTTCGGCGTACTTGGCCTTGCCTTTGGCCAGGCCAGCGGCCCAGGTTTCATCGACTTCATTGCCAGGGAACAGCTTGAGGAAGTCGGCGCGAGGCATGCGAGCATCACGCACGCATAGCTGCATGATGGCGCGTTCCTGGGCACGAACCTGCTCCAGCGAGCTGCGTACGCGCTCGACCAGGGCATCAAACTGCTTGGGTATCAGCTTGATCGGCATGAACAGCTCGGCCAGGGCGACCAGTTCGGCGACGGCCTGTTTGCTGCTGCGACCATGCTTCTTCAGGGCCTTGCGGGCTTTTTCCAGCTGCTCGGAGACGGCAGTGAAACGGCGCAGGGCTTCTTCCGGATCCGGACCGCCATCGCCTTCCTCTTCGTCCTCACTGTCGCCAGCTTCTTCTTCCTCTTCGGCGCCTTCGGCTGCCGGCGCGGCGGTCTTCAGCTCAACCGGGACTTCTTCAGCCGGCAGGCTGCCGTCGTCCGGATCGATGTAGCCGCTGAGGATGTCCGACAGGCGGCCACCTTCGCTGGTAACGCGCTGGTAGTCGGCGAGAATGCTGTCGACGGTACCTGGGAAGTGGGCAATAGCGCCCATGACTTCACGGATACCTTCTTCGATACGCTTGGCGATTTCGATTTCGCCTTCGCGGGTCAGCAGCTCCACGGTACCCATTTCGCGCATATACATGCGCACCGGGTCGGTGGTGCGGCCGATATCGGTTTCCACCGCAGCAAGAGCGGCGGCGGCTTCCTCTACCGCTGCTTCATCTGTGTCGGCTTCGGCCAACAACAGGGCATCCGCATCCGGAGCACTCTCGAATACGTTGATCCCCATGTCGTTGATCATGCGGATGATATCTTCCACCTGTTCCGGGTCGGAAATATCCTCCGGCAGGTGGTCGTTGACCTCCGCGTAAGTCAGGTAACCCTGCTCACGACCACGGGCGATCAATTCTTTCAAACGAGACTGCTGTTGCGCTTTTCCGGACATAACACCCTATCCATTGAAGGTCTTGGCGGGCAAAAAACAAGCCGAGGATTATACCTGATCAAGGGGCTCAGGCGCCAGTTGAGCTCTTGTCGCTTGCGGAAGAAGGAAGGCTGAAGTGCTCTCGCAATAGAGTCTTTTCTTCCGGAGTCAGTTCACTAGGGCTCTTTTGCATGACGCTACGCAGGAGTTGCTCGCGTCGTTTCTGCAGTTGGTTATGGGCAAGTGTAGTAATGGTGTCGAAGAACTGCTTTTCAAGATTGTCCTGGTCGATCAGCCATTCTTTTTCCGCCAGGGCCTGCAGCAGGCGGCCTTGAGTGGTGCCGTGCCAGCGGGCGATCAGTTGCAGTGAGCGCAGTTGCGGATTCTTTTGCAGGGCGCCGAGCAGGGCGACCAGTAATTGCGCGTAGGTGTCGTCTTCGGCGGCGAAATGGCTGACGTCCTCGACCTTCTGCGCGAGATTGGGGTGATGCAGCAGAGTGCGCAGGGCGGTTAGCGTGGGTGATTCGACGCTGACGGCCTTGCGTGGCGCGCGTGGTTGATCGTCACGGCCGCCCTTTTTCCAGTTGCCGTCCTTCTTCCACGGCTTGCCTTCGCCTTTCTTCCAGTTCTTCTTCGGCTCGAAGGCATCCTGGGGTGGCTCGATATGGTTGGCGTAGTCGGCTATGTCGCCATAGTCCGGCTGGGCATCGTAATAGTGTTCGGCGGCTGGCGCGTATTCGTGTTCGGTTCTGCTTGGGCTGGCGGCGGGTGCATGTTGCGTCATTTGCGCCAGGGCTTCGGCGGTGAGGCCGGTGATTTCGCCCAGGCGCATGCGCATCAGGGCGCGCAGGTTGGTGCCGGGGATCTGTTCAATCAGTGGGGTGGCCAGGGTTGCCAGGTGGGCCTTGCCTTCCAGGGAGCGCGGGTCGGCTTCTTCGCAGAGTTGCTGGAAGAAGTAGTCGGCCAGCGGCTGAGCGTGCTGGTTGATGCGGGCGCGGAAGGCGTCGGTACCTTCTGCGCGCACCAGGCTGTCCGGGTCTTCGCCTTCGGGGAGAAACAGGAAGCGCGCACGGCGTCCGTCCTGCAGGCTCGGCAGGGTCGACTTCAGGGCGCGCCAGGCGGCTTTGCGTCCCGCTGCGTCGCCGTCAAAGCAGAACAGTACGCTGGGTACGATGCGGAACAGGCGTTTGAGGTGTTCTTCGCTGGTCGCCGTGCCAAGGGTGGCGACGGCATTGCGCAGCCCCTGCTGGGCCAGGGCGATGACGTCCATGTAGCCCTCGACCACCATGATCTCGTCGAGGTTGCGGTTGTTCTTGCGCGCCTCGTACAGCCCGTAGAGTTCCTGGCCCTTGTGAAATATCGGGGTTTCCGGGGAGTTCAGGTACTTGGGCTTGTCATCGCCGAGTACCCGGCCGCCGAAGGCGATGATCCGGCCGCGGCTGTCGCGAATGGGGAACATCACGCGGTCGCGGAAGCGGTCGTAACGCTTGCCGGTTTCAGTGTTCTCGATGAGCAGGCCAGCGTCGATCATGGCCTTCAGTTGCAGGCTGTCGCCGCCGAGGTGCTTGAGCAGGTTATCCCAGCCGGGTGGGGCGAAGCCGAGGCCGAAGTCACGGGCAATCTCGCCGGACAGGCCGCGGCCCTTGAGGTAGTCCACCGCCGCTTTGCGGGTCGGGTGGCTTTTCAGGGCCTGGCGGTAATAGTCGCTGGCGGCAGTCAGTAATGCATAGAGTGGCGAGTCGGTCGGTTGGCGCGGCTTGTGGTTGCGCCCGCCTTCCTCGCGCGGGATTTCCATGCCGGCGCGCTTGGCTAGCTCCTCGATGGCCTGGGGGAAGTCCAGGTTGTCGTGGTCCATGATGAAGCCGAGCGCGTTGCCGCCAGCGCCGCAGCCGAAGCAGTAGTAGAACTGTTTGTCCGGGCTGACGCTGAAGGACGGGGTCTTTTCCTTGTGGAACGGGCAGCAGGCGGTGTAGTTCTTGCCGGCCTTTTTTATCTGGATGCGCGAACCCACCACCTCGACTATGTCGGTGCGGTTGAGCAGGTCATCGATAAAGGATTGCGGGATCAGGCCGGCCATGGACTCGTCAGTGTGCTGGTGCCAGAGGCGGGAGCATAAACGAAAAAACTCCGGTCATCGCCGAGTGGCGAAGCGGAGTTGAATGGAGCCTTAAAATGCAAAGCCCGGCGTGAGCCGGGCCATGCGGAAACCTGTGCGGCGTGACTGATAACTCAGTACAGGCGCTCGCGGCGGCGCTGTTCGCGCTGCACTTTCTTCGCATGACGCTTAACAGCAGCAGCTGCCTTGCGCTTACGCTCGGTGGTGGGCTTCTCGTAGAACTCACGGCTGCGCACTTCGGCCAATACACCGGCCTTTTCGCAGGAGCGCTTGAAGCGACGCAGAGCTACGTCGAAGGGTTCATTCTCTTTAACTTTGACGGCTGGCATCCAGGTCGTACCTTCACTGTTTTACCGAATGGTCGACGCGATCCGGCTAGGGCACGGGAATACGTCGGTTTTCAAGGGCTGCGGATATTAACGCCAAGCGCCACAGAATGCAAAGCCTCTGATCGAAAAGCGCTGGTCGGGCTATGGGGTGGCGATTATTATGCGCGCCTTCGAATCTCTTCGTATTTAAAGGCGCGAACCCATGCTTGTGCTGGGCTTGGAAACCTCCTGCGACGAAACCGGTGTCGCTTTGTATGACAGCGAGCGCGGCCTGCTGGCTGATGCCCTGTTCAGCCAGATCGAGCAGCAT
The DNA here is from genome assembly GCA_964518735.1 of uncultured Pseudomonas sp. Taxonomy (GTDB): domain Bacteria; phylum Pseudomonadota; class Gammaproteobacteria; order Pseudomonadales; family Pseudomonadaceae; genus Aquipseudomonas. The sequence continues at coordinate 36,718 of CAZFKQ010000007.1, read as the reverse complement.
CGGGTGTTCGGCGGCGTAGTGCCGGAGCTGGCTTCGCGCGATCACGTCAAGCGCATGCTGCCGCTGATCCGCGAGGTGTTGGCTGAGGCTGGCGTAGAGCGCACGCAGATCGAAGCCATCGCCTACACCGCGGGTCCTGGCCTGGTCGGCGCGTTGCTGGTTGGCGCCTCCTGCGCCCAGGCGCTGGCCTTTGCCTGGGGCATTCCGGCAGTGGGCGTGCACCATATGGAAGGCCATCTGTTGGCGCCGATGCTGGAAGAACAGCCGCCAGCCTTTCCGTTCGTCGCTTTGTTGGTATCCGGGGGGCATACCCAGCTGGTTAGGGTCGATGGTATCGGTCATTACCAACTGCTTGGCGAGTCCCTGGATGATGCCGCCGGCGAGGCGTTCGACAAGACGGCCAAGCTGATGGGCCTGCAGTACCCGGGCGGCCCAGAGATCGCTCGTCTGGCCGAGATCGGTACGCCGGGACGCTTCACCTTCCCACGGCCGATGACCGATCGCCCCGGCCTGGACTTCAGCTTCAGCGGGCTGAAGACCTTCACCCTCAATACCTGGCTGCAATGTCGCGAGGCGGGCGACCAGAGTGAGCAGACCCGTGCCGACGTGGCCCTGGCCTTTCAGCAGGCAGTGGTCGACACCCTGACCATCAAGTGCCGGCGTGCGCTTAAACAGACTGGGCTTAACAGTTTGGTGATTGCTGGTGGCGTGAGTGCCAACCAGGCGCTGCGGCAGTCCCTGGAAAAGATGCTGGGCGAGTTCAAGGGGCGGGTGTTCTATGCGCGACCACGATTCTGCACCGACAACGGCGCGATGATCGCCTATGCGGGCTGCCAGCGCCTGTTGGCCGGCCAGCGCGACGGTCCGGCGATTGGTGTGCAGGCGCGCTGGCCCATGGAGCAGCTGCCAGCCATCTGAGGTGGCGCTGCCCGATTGCTCAGAAGTGCCGTTCGCGCCCGGCAAACAGGTCGCGTAAGTTGCCTCGATGACGCCAGACGATCAGCCCGGTCAGTACGCACATCGGCAGCAGGGCGGCCGGTTGTTGCCAGACCAGTAGCGGCAGGGTCAGCGGCGTGGCAATAAGTGAAGCGAGCGAGCTGGTGCGGGTGAGGATGAAGGTCAGCGCCCAGGCGGCAAGCGCCAACAGCGCAGCCGGCGGGTACAGGCCGAGCAGCATGCCGGCGGCCGTTGCCACGCCTTTGCCGCCCTTGAAGTGGAAGTACAGTGGATAGAGATGGCCGATCACGGCGGCGAGACCGATCCAGGCTTGCTGCTGGATGCTCAGGCCGAGCAGGTTGGCGACCAGTACCGGCAGCAGACCTTTGCACAGGTCGCCGAGCAGGGTGATGATAGCCAGTTTCTTGCCAGCCACCCTGAGCATGTTGGTCGCTCCGGGGTTGCCCGAGCCGCTGGCGCGCGGGTCCGGTCCACCGCTCAGGCGACTGAGCAGGATGGCGAAGGACAGCGAGCCGAGCAGGTAGGCGAGCAGTACCAACAGCCAGAACATGGTATCCATTCCGGGGCGAGTGAGCTCCGATTCTAGCGGCGGGATGCACTCCTTGTCGTGCTGTGGAGTTAAGTGCTTGGACAAAGTCTTTATCGAAGGTCTGGAAGTCGACACTTTGATCGGTGCCTACGACTGGGAGCGCGGCATTCGCCAGTGCCTGCAGCTGGACCTGACCTTCGCCTGGGATATTCGCCCGGCTGCGGCCGGCGATGACTTGAGCAAGGCGCTCGACTACGCGGCGGTGAACCAGCATGTGCAGGCATTCGCCGGTGCCGCCCGCTTCGAGCTGGTCGAGACCTTTGCCGAGCGCCTGGCCGCCAGCTTGCTCGGCGAGTTTGGCATGCCTTGGCTGCGCCTCAAGGTAACCAAGCCTGGCGCCAATCCGGCGGCCCGTGCGGTGGGTGTGGAAATCGAGCGCAGTCAGCCATGAGCCGGATACTGCTGGGCCTGGGTAGCAATATCGAGCGCGAAGCGCACCTGTGTGCCGGGCTCGATGCACTGGCCGGGTTTCTCCATGACCTGCAGTGCTCGCCGGTATTCGAGAGTGCGCCGGTGGGGATCAAGAGTGGGCCGTTCTTCAATCTGGTGGTCAGCGCGCGCACCGATCTGCCGCTGACCGAACTGGATCGCCGGTTGAAGTTCATCGAGGCCGACAATGGCCGCTACGCGCCCAATCGCAAGGGCCTGCCACTGGATATTGACGTGCTGCTGTACGACGAGCTGGTCGGCAACTTCGATGGGCTGATTCTGCCGCGCGCGGAAATCCTCAAGAATGCCTTTGTACTCTGGCCGCTGGCGCTGCTGGAGCCTGAGACAGTGCATCCGCTGACTGGAAGTTCATTCGCCGAGCTCTGGGCGACGGCGCAGATCGACCAGCAGCTGCGTCCGGTGGCGTTCCGCTGGGGCGAGCTGGAATTGACCCCGGCACAGCTGTTACAGGGCTATCCGGCACCCTTGTAGGAGCGAGCTTGTGACTCACATGGATGTGAGGATTGCCGTATACCGCCGGGAGCGGCTGCGGCCTCGCGATGCTTTGGGGTTGCCGTGATCGCGAGCAAGCTCGCTCCTACAGGGGCAGGGTGCCTGCCTTGTAGGCCTTGAGTGCTTTCAGCCGTTCGCGCTTGAGTGCCTCGCCCAGTTCTGCACCCTGAATCCCCTGCTCCAGCAGCGGCTGCACCGCCACTGCGCGGGCGGCCTGCATGGCGCCGCGCAGGTAGGCCGCCTGCGGGTAATCGCGTTCTTCGAAGCCGAGGCGGCCGCGGGCATCCATCTCGCAGGCGGCGAGAAACTCCTCGAAGCGTTGCGGACGGCGGTAGACGTCGAAGCTTTGCAACAAACCGAGCAGGGTCTCCGCGCGCAACTCCAGGGCGCGGTGGCCGTGGGTGTGGTATTCGCCGACCAGCAGCGCCAGTTCGGCGCAGTCCCGCGGTACCTTGCAGCGCGTATTCACTGCCTTGATCAACTTCAGGCCGCGGGTTTCGTGGGCGATATGCCGTGGCCACTCGGCTGGCGGTGTGGTGCCCTTGCCCAGATCATGCAGCAGGCAGGCCCAGCGCACACTGAGTGGCTGCTGATAACGCGCACATTGCTGCAGCACCATCAGGTTGTGCACGCCGGTGTCGATTTCCGGGTGATGGGTGGCGGTTTGCGGTACGCCGAACAGGGCGTTCACTTCCGGTAGTAGCTCGGCGAGCGCACCGCAGTCGCGCAGCACCTGGATAAACACCTCGGGGCAAGGCTCCTGCAATGCCCGCGAGATTTCCTTCCAGCTGCGTTCTGCCGTCAGTGCTTGCAGTTCGCCGGACTCGGCCAGCTGACGCATCAGGGCCAGGGTCTCCGGTGCGACCACAAAGCCCAGCGGCGCATAGCGTGCGGCGAAGCGGGCTACCCGCAATACGCGCAGCGGGTCTTCGGCGAAGGCCGGAGAGACATGGCGTAGCACCCGGTCAGCGAGGTCGCGTTGGCCGCCATAGGGGTCGATGACCCGGCCCTGGTCGTCTTCGGCCATGGCGTTGACGGTCAGGTCGCGGCGAATCAGGTCGTCTTCCAGAGTCACGTCCGGGCTGGCGTAGAAGGTGAAGCCGCCATAGCCCTGGCCGGATTTGCGTTCGGTGCGGGCCAGCGCATATTCCTCGCCGCTTTGCGGGTGGAGGAACACCGGGAAGTCGTCGCCCACCGGGCGGTAGCCCAGGTCGAGCATGCGCTGTGCGTCTGCGCCGACCACCACCCAGTCGATATCGGTAATGGGCCGGCCGAGCAGGCGATCACGCACCGCGCCGCCGACTTTATAGATCTGCATGGAATCACTCCTCCGTTGCGGCGGAGGATAAGCGAAAAAGCCTGTGGGTGCCTTGTAGGGGCGCGCCTCAGGCTGGAATCCGGTGGATGGGTAATGCGCCATCCACCCTAGGGTTTGCTTAGATGGGCGGAATCATCAAGTCTAGTCGTGGGTACTCGCTTTCTGCATCCTGCTCGTTACGCGGCGGCACGTGCTGCATGCCGACCACCTGTTCGCCCTGGCGGACTTCCAGGTGGATGTCGAAACCCCACAGGCGGTGCAGGTGCTTGAGCACCTCGCCGGTGGACTCGCCCAGTGGTTTGCGGTCGTGCTGCTGGTGGCGCAGGGTCAGCGAACGGTCGCCGCGGCGGTCGACGCTCCAGATCTGCACATTGGGTTCGCGGTTGCCCAGGTTGTACTGGGCGGCCAGGGTCTCGCGGATGATGCGATAGCCCGGCTCGTCGTGGATGGCTGGCACCAGCATGTCGTCCTGCTGGTCGTCGTCCATCACGCTGAACAGCTTGAGGTCGCGGATCACCTTGGGCGAGAGGAACTGTAGGATGAAGCTCTCGTCCTTGAAGTTGGCCATGGCGAACTTGAGGGTAGATAGCCAGTCGCTGCCGGCAATGTCGGGGAACCAGCGGCGATCTTCTTCGGTGGGCTTTTCGCAGATACGGCGGATATCGCAGTAGATGGCGAAGCCCAGGGTGTAGGGGTTGATGCCGCTGTAGTAGGGGCTGTCGAAACCGGGCTGGTAGATCACCCCGGTGTGTGACTGCAGAAACTCCATCATGAAGCCGTCGGTGACCAGACCCTCGTCGTACAAATCGTTCATCAGGGTGTAGTGCCAGAAGGTGGCCCAGCCTTCGTTCATCACCTGAGTCTGGCGCTGCGGATAGAAGTACTGGGCGATCTTGCGCACGATGCGGATCACCTCGCGCTGCCAGGGTTCCAGTAGCGGTGCGTGCTTCTCGAGGAAGTACAGGATGTTTTCCTGCGGCTCGGCCGGCCAGCGCTTGTTGTCCTGGTCGTGGCCCTTATTGGCGCCCTTGGGGATGGTGCGCCAGAGGTCGTTGATCTGCTTCTGCAGATGCTCTTCGCGGTCCTTCTGCCGGCGCCGCTCTTCTTCGGCGGAGATCGGGTAGGGCCGTTTGTAGCGGTCGACCCCGTAGTTCATCAGGGCGTGGCAGGAGTCCAGTAGCTCCTCCACTGCGTCGATGCCGTGGCGCTCCTCGCATTGCATGATGTACTGCTTGGCGAACACCAGGTAATCGATGATCGAGCTGGCATCGGTCCAGGTGCGGAACAGGTAGTTGCCCTTGAAGAAGCTGTTGTGGCCGTAGCAGGCATGGGCGATTACCAGGGCCTGCATGCAGATGGTGTTTTCTTCCATCAGGTAGGCGATGCACGGGTCGGAGTTGATCACGATCTCGTAGGCCAGGCCCATCTGCCCGCGGCTGTAGCCCTTCTCGGTGGCCAGGAAGTGCTTGCCGTAGGACCAGTGGTGATAGCCCAGGGGCATGCCGACGGAGGCATAGGCATCCATCATCTGCTCGGCGGTGATCACCTCGATCTGGTTGGGGTAGGTGTCCAGCGCATAGCGCTCGGCGATGCGCGCTATCTCGCGGTCGTACTGGCGAACCAGGTCGAAGGTCCATTCCGAGCCGGTGGAGATCGGCTGGCGTTTTTTCTCGGATGCGGTCATCGCGGTTCCCCTCAGGTCACCAGGCGGCGCTGGAACAGTTCACGGAACACCGGGTAGATATCGGCGGACGAGACCAGCTGCTGCTGGGCGAAAGTGTCGGCAAAACTCTCGCCGACCTGTTCGTACTCGAACCACAGCGCCTGGTGCTCGCGCGGGGTGATCTCGACGTAGGTGAAGTACTGCACAAACGGCATGATCTGGTTGATCAGGATATCGCGGCAGATCGGCGAATCGTCATTCCAGTTGTCGCCGTCCGACGCCTGGGCGGCGTAGATGTTCCATTCGTTGATCGGGTAACGCGCGGCCATGATCTCCTGCATCATTTTCAGCGCGCTGGAGACGATGGTGCCGCCGGTCTCGCGCGAGTAGAAGAACTCTTCCTCGTCGACCTCTTTTGCACTGGTGTGGTGGCGGATGAACACCACCTCGATCTTGTCGTAGTTCCGCTTGAGGAACAGGTACAGGAGGATAAAGAAGCGCTTGGCGATGTCCTTGGTGGCCTGGGTCATCGAGCCGGACACGTCCATCAGGCAGAACATCACCGCCTTGGAGCTGGGGTTGGGCTGCTTGGTCAGCAGGTTGTACTTGAGGTCGAAGGTATCGAGAAACGGCACACGGTTGATACGCACGCGCAGCTTGCTGATGTCCTCTTCCAGCGCCTGGATGTCTGTGAAGTTGTCCGGCTCCTCCAGCTTCAGACGCTCCAGTTCGGCCAGGGCCTGCTTGAGCTTGGCCCGGCTGCTTCCAGACAGGGCGATGCGCCGCGCATGAGCCGAGCGCAGGGTGCGCACGATGTTGATGCGGGATGGGTTGCCTTCGTTGCTGATGCCGGCGCGCACGGTTTTGAAAGTGTCGCTGCCGGTCAGGTGACGTTTGACCAGGTTGGGCAGTTCTAGGTCCTCGAACATGAAGTCGAGGAATTCCTCCTGGGTGATCTGGAAGACGAACTCGTCCATGCCTTCGCCGGAGTTGCTCGCCTTGCCGCTGCCACGTCCGCCACCACCGCCGGAGGGGCGCGGGATATGGTCGCCACCGCTGAACTGCTTGTTGCCGGGGTGCACGGTGGTCTGCTTGCCGCCGCGGCCATGGTGCAGTACCGGCTCGTCGATATCGCGGCCGGGAATGCTGATCTGTTCGCCGTGCTCCATGTCGGTGATGGAGCGCCGGCTGACGGCCTCCTCCACGGCCTTTTTGATGTGGTCACGGTAACGCCGCAGGAAGCGCTGGCGGTTCACCGTGCTCTTGTTCTTGCCATTCAGGCGCCGGTCAATCACATAGCTCATGACATCTCCTTAGAACCTGCATATGGCCTGCTGCGTGCCTTGTTCTGACTCGCGAGACCATGTGCCGGTTCGCTGCACGCGCGCCCTGTGGGCGCGCGGCGACCAGCGCGGCAGCGACTGCCGCGCCGGCAACGGGTTACTGCGACTTGCGAACCCGCAGATACCACTCGGACAGCAGGCGCACCTGCTTCTCGGTGTAGCCACGTTCGACCATTCGGGTGACGAAGTCGTTGTGTTTCTGTTGATCCTCCTTGCTCGCCTTGGCGTTGAAGCTGATGACCGGCAGCAGATCCTCGGTGTTGGAGAACATTTTCTTCTCGATCACCACGCGCAGCTTCTCGTAACTGAGCCAGGTCGGGTTCTTGCCGTTGTTGTTGGCGCGGGCGCGCAGCACGAAGTTGACGATCTCGTTGCGGAAATCCTTCGGGTTGCTGATGCCGGCCGGTTTTTCGATCTTTTCCAGTTCCTCGTTGAGGGCCACGCGGTTGAGGATCTCGCCGGTTTCCGGGTCGCGGTACTCCTGGTCCTGAATCCAGAAGTCGGCGTACAGCACGTAGCGGTCGAAGATGTTCTGCCCGTACTCGCTGTAGGACTCCAGGTAGGCGGTCTGGATCTCCTTGCCGATGAACTCGATGTAGCGCGGCGCCAGGTATTCCTTGATGAAGCGCAGATAGCGCTCGCGCACTTCGGCGGGGAACTGTTCCTGCTCGATCTGCTGCTCCAGCACATACAGCAGGTGCACCGGGTTGGCGGCGATCTCGTGCGGGTCGAAGTTGAATACCTTGGACAGGATCTTGAAAGCGAAGCGGGTCGACAGACCATTCATGCCCTCATCGACGCCCGCCGTGTCGCGGTACTCCTGGATCGACTTGGCCTTGGGATCGGTGTCCTTGAGGTTCTCGCCGTCGTAGACACGCATCTTCGAGTAGATGTTCGAGTTCTCCGGCTCCTTCAGGCGGCTCAGCACGGAGAACTGGGCGAGCATCTTCAGGGTGTCCGGCGCGCAATGGGCCTTGGCCAGCGAGCTGTTGAACAGCAGCTTGTCGTAGATCTTCACCTCGTCGGTGACGCGCAGGCAGTACGGCACCTTGACGATGTAGATACGGTCGATGAACGCCTCGTTGTTCTTGTTGTTGCGGAAGCTGTGCCACTCGGACTCGTTGGAGTGGGCCAGGAGGATGCCGCTGTAGGGGATCGCGCCGAGGCCTTCGGTGCTGTTGTAGTTGCCTTCCTGGGTGGCGGTGAGCAAGGGGTGCAGGACCTTGATCGGGGCCTTGAACATCTCGACGAATTCCATCAGGCCCTGGTTGGCCCGGCACAAAGCGCCCGAGTAGCTGTAGGCGTCGGCGTCGTTCTGCGGGAATTCTTCCAGCTTGCGGATATCGACCTTGCCGACCAGCGCGGAGATGTCCTGGTTGTTCTCGTCGCCCGGCTCGGTCTTGGCCACGGCGATCTGGTTAAGGATCGAGGGGTACAGCTTGACCACGCGGAACTGGCTGATGTCGCCACCGAACTCGGTCAGGCGCTTGGTCGCCCAGGGCGAGATGATGCTGTTGAGGTAACGCCGGGGGATGCCGTAATCCTCCTCGAGGATGGCGCCATCTTCGCTGGCATTGAACAGACCCAGCGGTGATTCGAATACCGGCGAGCCCTTGATCGCGTAGAAGGGCACTTTCTCCATCAGTTGCTTGAGCTTTTCCGCCAGCGAGGATTTGCCGCCGCCGACCGGGCCGAGCAGGTAGAGAATCTGCTTCTTCTCTTCCAGGCCCTGGGCGGCATGACGGAAGTAGGAAACGATCTGGTCGATGCACTCTTCCATGCCGTGGAAGTCAGCAAAGGCGGGGTAGCGGCGGATCACCTTGTTGGAAAAGATGCGCGACAGCCGAGAGTTGCTCGAGGTGTCGATCAGCTCCGGCTCACCGATGGCCATCAGCAGGCGTTCGGATGCCGTGGCGTAGGCACTGCGATCGGTTTTGCACAGTTCGAGGTATTCCTGAAGGGAATACTCCTCCTGGCGCGTCGACTCGAAGCGTTGCTGGAAGTGGCTGAATATACTCATAACTGCACCTCGCTCGCTGCATGGAGCCGGCAAGGGTCATTCGGGCGGGTGCAGAGGAGGTCGACGCGTCGGCCGTTAGAAAACCCCCAGAACACCAAAAAACGCTACCGATGGCCCGGAACCGGTGTGCCGGCTCTCCCTTTTGGATGGCCTCGACCTAAGAGTAGTTCGGATTCGGCAGCGTCAAGCTTGATGCTGGGGTTACAAGCTATTGCCGTTCGTCGGCATATGCCCTGCGGGCGGCGTGGGGCGCGGCTTTGCGCTCTGTGTAAAAAAATTATTCGGCTTCGCCGCGAGCGATCTGCTCCGGGTACTGGCTGCGCCACAGCTCGAAGCCGCCATCCAGGCTGTAAACCTCGGCAAAACCCTGGTGCGCCAGGTAGGCGGCCGCGTTCTGGCTGGAGTTGCCGTGGTAGCAGGTGACGATCAGCGGCTGGTCGAAGTCGGCTTTGGCGATGAAGTCAGCCAGCGAGTGATTGTCCAGGTGCTGCGAGCCACTGATATGGCCGTTGGCGAAGCTCTGTGGGTCGCGGATGTCGACCACTACGGCGCCTTGCTCGCGCAGGGCTTGGGCCTGTTCTGGCGGGATGCGTTTGAATTCGCTCATGGGGTGTTCTCCGGGCAGTCGCAGCGGTGGCGCTCGCCGCTGTCGATGTTCATCAGGGTCATGGCACCGCCCCACACACAGCCGCTGTCCAGGGCGCTGAGGCCGGGTTCATCGCACAGGCCTTCCAGCGCAGCCCAGTGGCCGAAGATGATCTTGCGCCCGCGGCTCTTGCGCTGCGGGTAGCTGAACCAGGGGGCGTAACCGGGTGGCGCGGTACCTACGCCTTCCTTGCTCTTCAGGTCGAGGGTGCCGTCGGCCGTGCAGAAACGCATGCGGGTGAAGTAATTGGTGATCACCCGCAGGCGGGGAATGCCATGCAGGTCCTTGTCCCACTTGGCCGGCTCGTTGCCGTACATGCCGTCGAGGAACAGTGGCAGGCGCGCATCATCGCGCAGGGCTTCCTCGACTTCGGCGGCGCGTTTCAGGGCTTTCTCCACAGTCCACTGCGGCGGGATGCCGGCATGTACCAGGGCGATATCGCGCTCGGCGTCGTAATGCATGAGCTTCTGCTGACGCAGCCATTCGATCAGGTCAGCACGATCAGGCGCGTCGAGAATCTCCTGCAGGGTGTCGTTCTTCTTCAGGCGCTCGATGTTGTGCGCCACGGCCAGCAGGTGCAGGTCGTGGTTGCCCAGCACGCAGACCAGCGAGTCGCGCATGGCGTAGAGGAAACGCAGGGTCTCCAGCGACTGCGGGCCGCGGTTGACCAGATCGCCGACTAGCCACAGGCGGTCCTTGCTGGGGTCGAAGGCCACCTGCTCCAGCAGACACTTGAGCGGTTCGAGGCAGCCTTGCAGGTCGCCAACGGCGTAGGTTGCCATCAGTGCAGGGACCCAGGCATAGCCAGGCGGAAGGGCGCGATCAGTGCATCGAAGCGCTTACCGTCATCGGCGAGCATCTGGTAGCTGCCCTGCATGTTGCCGACCTTGGTCGCCATTACCGTGCCGCTGCTGTAGGTGTGACTCTCGCCTGGTTGCAGGTGCGGCTGCTGACCGACCACGCCGGCGCCGCGGACTTCCTGCACCCGGCCGTCGCCGTCGGTGATGATCCAGTGACGGCTGAGCAGCTTGGCGGCCACCTCGCCATTGTTGTGGATGGTCACGGTGTAGGCGAAGGCAAAGCGATTCTGCTCCGGGCTGGATTGCTCCGGCAGGTAGCGGGTGGCGACGCTGACGTCGACCTGGTAGCGCGGATCGGACATGAGGAAAACTCGGCAAGCTGAAAGAGCAGTTTAGCCCTGGGATTCGACCTTGGGCTGCGCAGCGAGCTGATCGGCCAGGCGTACAAAGGCAGCCAGATCAAGCTGCTCGGGACGCAGGCCGCCATCAACACCAGCGGCTTCGATCTCGGTACTGTTGAGCAGGCCCTTGAGCGTATTGCGCAAGGTCTTGCGGCGCTGGTTGAAGGCTTCGCGCACCACGCGCTCGAGCAGGCGATGATCCTTGGCCGGGAATGGCAGCACGTCGTGCGGCACCAGGCGGACGATGGCCGAGTCGACCTTGGGCGCCGGGTTGAACGCACCCGGGCCGACGTTGAACAGATGCTCCACGCGGCAGTGGTACTGCACCATGATCGACAGGCGGCCCCAGTCGCCACCGCCGGGCTCGGCGGCCAGGCGTTCGACCACTTCCTTCTGCAGCATGAAGTGCATGTCGCGGATCAGCGCGGCGTTATCCAGCAGGTGGAAGATCAGTGGCGTGGAGATGTTGTAGGGCAGGTTGCCGACCACGCGCAGGCTGTGCGGCGCGGCGTCGAGACGGTTGAAGTCGAACTTCAGCGCGTCGCCCTGATTCAGGCGGAAGTTGCTCAGATGGCCGAACTTGCCCTGCAGGATCGGGATCAGGTCGAGGTCGAGTTCGATCACGTCGAGTTGACCGCCGCTGCTCAGCAGACCTTCGGTGAGGGCGCCCTGGCCTGGCCCGATTTCCAGCAGGCGCTCACCTTCGCGGGCGTGGATGGCACGCAGAATGCGGTGGATCACCCCGGCGTCATGCAGGAAGTTTTGGCCGAAGCGCTTGCGCGCGCGGTGTTGGTACTCGGACATCGAAACAGCTCCAAGCTTCAAGCCACAAGCTTAAAGCGCAATACGAAAGAGGCCGCAGTTTAGCAGCAATGCCGGCGCGGATCGTGCCTGGCTGGCGGCGGGATGCGCCGCTGCAGGATTTTTATCCTGGCAAAGCCTGGCGCGCGGCGGCCATCTGGTAGGCGGTTTCCAGGGCGACCTGCAGGCTGCCGCAGTCGATCTTGCCACTGCCGGCCAGATCCAGAGCAGTGCCGTGGTCGACCGAAGTACGGATAATCGGCAGGCCGAGGGTGACGTTGACCGCTGCACCGAACCCCTTGTACTTGAGCACCGGCAAACCCTGGTCGTGGTACATGGCCAGCACGGCATCGCAGTGGTCGAGGTGTTTGGGGGTGAACAGCGTATCGGCTGGCAGTGGGCCGATCAGGTTCAGGCCTTCGCCGCGCAGCCGTTCGAGGGTCGGTTCGATTACCTCGATTTCCTCCCGCCCCAGGTGGCCACCTTCACCGGCGTGTGGGTTGAGGCCGCAAACCAGGATACGAGGTTGGGCGATGCCGAACTTCTGCACTAGATCGGTATGCAGGATGCGCGCGACCCGCGCCAGGCGCTCGTCGGTGATGGCGGCGGCCACGTCTTTCAATGGCAGGTGGGTGGTCACCAGGGCTACGCGCAGGCCGTGGGTGGCGAGCATCATAACCACCTGCTCGGTGTGGGTCAGCTCGGCGAGAAATTCGGTATGCCCGGAGAAGGCGATGCCGGACTCGTTGATCACGCCTTTGTGCACGGGGGCGGTAATCATGCCGGCGAAGTCGCCATCAATACAGCCCTGGCCGGCGCGGGTCAGAGTCTGCAGCACATAGGCAGCGTTGGTGGGGTCGAGCTGGCCAGGAATGACCTCGGCCTGCAATGGGGTATCCCAGACATACAGGCTGCCGGCCGGCGCGGGCGCGATCGGCCAGTTTCCGGGGGTGACGGCCAGTAACTCGATCTGCAGGTCCAGTTGCGTGGCCCGTTCGCTCAACAGTTCACGACTGGCAATGGCGATCAGGGGGTGTGGCTGGGCGGAGCGCGCGAGCAGCAGGCACAGGTCTGGGCCAATGCCGGCAGGTTCGCCAGGGGTCAGGGCAAAAAGCTGGGCGGTGGTCATCGGCAGGCTCTCTTGGTCGTGGCGGTGCAAGGCAACACTCTACGCGGAAAGAGTGGTGGCGAAAAAAAGCCCGGCAGTGCCGGGCTTGGGTCGTGTTGCAAGCCCGATCAGAGCTTGATTTCGACGTAGGCTTCGTCGCGGATCTGGCGCAGCCAGGCCTGCAGTTCTTCGTCGTACTTGCGATTACGCAGGGCGTTCATCGCCTGCTGCTCGCGAAGCTTATCGCTGTTGTCGGTGGCGCGGCGACCGAGTACTTCCAGAACGTGCCAGCCATATTGGCTCTTGAACGGCTTGGACAGTTCGCCACTGGAAGTTTTGGCCATGACCTCGCGGAACTCGGGCACCAGGGTGTTGGGGTCGATCCAGTTGAGGTCGCCGCCATTGAGTGCAGAGCCCGGATCTTCGGAGAAGCTCTTGGCCAGCGTGGCAAAGTCTTCGCCTGAGACAATCCGCTCATACAGGCGTTCGGCCAGGCGACGGGTTTCCGCTTCGCTGCGTATTTCGCTGGGCTTGATCAGGATGTGGCGCACATGCACTTCATCGCTGACCACGCTGCTACCACCGCGCTTTTCCAGCAGCTTGATGATCATGAAGCCGCTGGGCGTGCGAATCGGTTCAGTGATCTCGCCGGGCGCCAGGGCGCTGATCAAGCCGTCCAGTGGTGGCGGCAGTTGGCCGGCCTTGCGCCAACCAATCTCGCCACCCTCCAGAGCATTCTCACTGGCCGAGTTGCTGATGGCCATCTGGGCGAAATCGGCGCCGTTACGCAGCTGGTCATAAACTTCGCTGACCTTGCGTGCGCCTGCCTGGATGACTTCCGGCGAGGCGCCTTCGGGCAGGGGGATCAGGATGTTGGCCAGATGAAACTCTTCCGAGAGCTGCATCTTGCCCATATCGGAGGCGAGGAAATTCTTCACTTCCTGGTCGGTGACCTGAATACGCTCGGCCACCCGACGCTGACGGACACGGCTGATGATCATTTCGCGACGAATCTGCTCGCGTGCATCATTGAAGGACAGGCCGTCGCGACTGAGGGCGGCGCTGAACTGCTCGAGGGTCAGGTTATTGCGCTGGGCAATACTGGCCATCGCCTGGTTCAGTTCCTCGTCGGTGATGCGAATACCGGAACGTTCGCCGATTTGCAGTTGCAGGTTTTCGACGATCAGGCGTTCGAGTACCTGTTGATTGAGCACGTCGGTTGGCGGCAGCTGGGCACCACGCTTGGCGATAGTCTGCTGTACCTCGCGGGCCCGGGCATCCAGCTGGCTTTGCATGATCACATCATTATCAACGATGGCGACCACACGGTTGAGGGACTGAACTTCGGCCTGTACTGCAGAACCGAGAAAAACGGCGCCCAGCAGCAGCGGGCGCAGGCAATCAGAAAGCTTGATCTTCACGTTGACGATAACCCTGGATACCTTGTTCGAGGAAGCTGTCTACCTTACTTCCCACTACGCCACCGAGACCTTTGAGAACGATCTGCAGGAAAATGCCGCGGTCGGCTTGTTCATCGCGAGCCAAGTCGAACTCGTCGTACTCAACCCAATAACGGTTGATCAAACGCAGCTTCCAGCAGCAGCTGTCGTACTCAAAACCACCAAAGGCTTCGAGAGTGCGACTCTGGTTGTAATCGAACTGCCAGCGCGCGATAGCACTCCATTTAGGCACCATCGGCCAGATCACGGAGAAGTCCGACTGATCGATCTTGTACTCTTCGCCGCCTAGCTCGAATTCGCCGGTGCGGGAGTTGAAGCGTTTGGTGTCGTCGCGATAGCGATAACCGGCGTTGACGATCTTGCCTGGCTCGGACTCCGGCTGGTAGTGGAACATCAAGCTGCCGGAACGTGTGCGGCCGAGATCGGGGTCCCAGTTATAGTCGGAGCTGGCGCGCCAGTCGCGATTGAAACGGTACTGGCCGGTCAGGGCGTAAGGCGAAGTCGAGGCCTCGTCTTCGGCGGTGATGCCCGGCAGTTGCACGCGGCGATCAGCAAAATAGAAGGTCTGGCCGATGGCAAAGCTGGCCCGCTCGAAACCGTTGCTCTCGACGAAGCGCGTGGTGGTGCCGAATGACAACTGGTTGGCATCGCCAATGCGGTCATTGCCGGCAAAGCGGTTTTCGCGGAACAACGAAGCGTAGCTGAACGTCGGCTCGCTGGTGTCGAAGGTCGGAATGTCGCCCTGATCACGATACGGCACATAGAGGTAGTACAGTCGCGGCTCAAGTGTTTGTCGGAAGGCATTGCCGAACAATGTGGTGTTGCGGTCGAAGTACAGGCCGCTGTCCATGCTGTACAGCGGTACACCACGATCTTGGCTGCTCTGATACTCCTGGCCGGTGCGCAGTGTGGCTTGGCCGCGATCATCCAGATCCAGGTCGTAATCTGTATATAGATACTTGATAGTCGGCTTGAAGAAGCCTCCCAGCCAGTCTTTTGGCAGGCTGATGGCTGGCGCCAAATGCAGGCGCTCGCCGGTGCTGCGGGTCAGGCCGCGCAAATTGCTGTCAGGGCTCGCCGTGCCATTGAATGTGTACTCGTCCAGGTCGCGGTCGAAGTTGACATATTCGGTGTCATAGGAAAATTGCAGGCCGGCCGGCTGGAATGGCAGGGCGCCAGCGAAGGTTATCTGTGGCAGGCGCTCGTATGGCGTGACGTCGGTGACGGTCGTCAGCTCATAGGCGTGGGCGTTCAGCCGTGCGGTGAAGTTGTCTCCGCGGTAGCTGAGAGTGCCACGCTGGTCGACGAATGTCTTGTTACTGACTTCCAGATCGGTTTCCAGATCCTGAAAGTAGTAGGGATCACTCAAGTCGGTATAGTCGACTTCGGCCAGCACGCGCGAGTCGAGCCCACCTTTGTGCTGCCAGCTGTACAGGTAGCGTTGATCTGCGTACTTGGGTTCGTCCTTGCGCTCGTCATCCTGGTCATCCAGATACGAGGCGCTGACCTGTCCTTCGCTGCTCTTGGTCAGATAGCGGAACTCGCCCTCCAGCATCAGGCCGCGCTCGGTCATGATGTGCGGATACAGCGTGGCGTCGTAGTTCGGTGCCAGGTTGAAGTAGTAAGGCGTGACCACTGTAAAGCCAGTATCGCTCGACGAGCCGATGCTCGGGGCGAGGAAGCCGGACTGGCGGCGATCGTCGATCGGGAAATAGATGTAAGGGGTGTAGAACACCGGAATGTCTTTTACCCGCAACGTCACGTTGGTTGCGGTGCCGAAGCCGGTAGCCGGGTTCAGCTTGATGTTGTTACCCTTGAGATTCCAGGCGTTGCTGCCCGGTTCGCAGCGGGTGTAGGTGCCATCTTTGAGGCGGATGATCGCGCTGTCTTCACGCTTGGCGTAGAGCGCGCTGCCGCGTACGTGGCCTTTGTGCAGTACGTATTCGGCGTTCTCGACCTTGGCTTCGCCGCTGTCCAGCTGGATTTCGGCGCGGTCGCCGACTACCAGGGTGCCCTGGTCGCGCAGGCGCACGTTGCCAGTCAGCTCGCCGCGGTTCTCGGTCTGGTGCAGGCTGGCCTCGTCGGCTTCGATCTGCATACCGGACTGGCGGATCACCACGTCACCAGCGAGGGTGGCGGTCTGGGTTTCCTGGGCGTAGCGCGAGGCCTTGGCGGAGACGAACATCGGCGCCTCGTCCATCGGCGTATCGTCGCTCATGCCCGGGCGCAGGGGTTCGATGTAGGAACCGGCGCAGTAAGGGCCAACCTCGGCCAGCTGGGCGGCGGACAGCTTGTCGCGCGGTACCCAGTCGAGGTGGCTGTAGTCCGCACTGCGGCTGCTCAGGGCTTTGCCCTGGCTTTCGGTAACCAGCACGGCCTGCGACGGCTCCTCGGCGCCTTCGCCATCGGCAGACTTCGCCGTGCCGGAGGTCGAACTGACCGCACTCGCGGTATGCTGCGGGCGTGGCAGCTGTGCGCTGCTGGCGGCTTTCGGTGCGCAGGCCCAACCACCAGAGGTGGAAGCCTGGCAGTCGAACTGCTCGGCGGCGATAACCAAAGGAGTGGCCACTGGCTGCATGGCCAGCAGGCTGCCGGTAACCAGCAGCGGGAATTTTTTACGGAACACGGGGATTTTTACTGCCATCTTGTTAGTCCGGGCTTCCTGCGCGCCTTCGACCCGCGGGGGCCGCACGCCTCTCGATGGGCGAAAAAAGATGCTGGATAATAAAGCATGACCCGCGCAACGGCTAGCGCCGTCGGAGACCCTTGTAATGCCTGATCAAGATATACGCTTCCAGCTGCTGCAAGGCTGGCTGGAGCAGTGTTTGCCTGTGTTGTTCACAGCCGAAGGCTGGGGCCCTGTGCCTGCTGCCGAACTGACCTCGGCCAGCAGTGATGCCAGTTTTCGCCGCTATTTTCGTTGGCAGAGCGGCGCTCGCACGCTGATCGTCATGGATGCGCCACCGCCGCAGGAAGACTGCCGGCCCTTCGTCAAGGTGGCCGGAATGCTGGCCGAGGCGGGGGTGCATGTACCGCGGATTCTCGCCGCTGATCTCGAACGCGGCTTTCTGCTGCTCGATGACCTCGGCCGGCAGACCTGGCTGGAAGTGCTAAATGCCGACAATGCCGATGCGTTGTTCGAGCAGGCCCTGCAGGCGCTGGTGACATTCCAGAAACTACCGGTCGATGGCCAGCTGCCGTCCTATGACGATGCTCTGCTGCGCCGTGAGCTGCAGCTTTTCCCTGATTGGTACTTGCAACGTCACCTTGGCGTCGAGCTGAATGCCGAGCAGCAGGCGCAGTGGCAGCAGGTTTGTACCCTGCTGATCGACAGTGCCCTGGCGCAGCCACGGGTGCTGGTGCATCGCGACTATATGCCGCGCAACCTGATGCTCAGTGAGCCCAACCCGGGCGTGCTGGATTTTCAGGATGCGGTGCATGGCCCGGTCAGCTACGACGTTACCAGTCTGTTCAAGGATGCGTTCCTCAGTTGGCCGGAGGAGCGGGTGCTGGGCTGGTTGCAGCGTTACTGGCAGCTGGCAGGTGCCGCTGGAATCGATCTGCCGTCTGACTTCGCGGCGTTCCACCGGGCCAGCGACCTGATGGGCGTGCAGCGGCACCTCAAGGTCATCGGCATCTTCGCGCGTATCTGTCACCGCGATGGCAAGCCCAAGTACCTGGCTGATGTGCCGCGCTTCTTCACCTATATAGATGCAGTGCTGGCACGTCGCCCCGAACTGGCGATGCTCGGCGAACTGCTTGCCAGTCTGCCGCGCAAGGAGTTGCAACCCGCATGAAGGCCATGATCCTGGCCGCTGGCAAGGGCGAGCGCCTGCGTCCACTGACCCTGCATACGCCCAAGCCGCTGGTGCGCGCCGGCGGTGTACCGCTGATCGAGTTCCATGTACGTGCTCTGGCTGCTGCCGGCTTTCGCGAACTGGTGATCAACCATGCCTGGCTCGGCCAGCAGATCGAGGACTACCTGGGTGATGGCGCGCGCTTCGGCCTGAGTATTCGCTACTCCGCCGAGGGCGAGCCACTGGAAACCGGCGGCGGCATCTTCCGTGCACTGCCGTTGCTGGGCGATGAGCCGTTCCTGATCGTCAACGGTGATATCTGGACCGACATTGACTTCACATGCCTGCGTCAGCCGTTAACGGGGTTGGCGCATTTGCTGCTGGTGGATAATCCGGCTCATCACCCGACTGGCGACTTCCAGCTGTGCGATGGTCGTGTCAGCGATGCTGCCGCTTGCCAGGCGAGCCTGGACCGGCCGTGCCTGACCTACAGCGGCATTGCCGTGCTGCATCCACAATTGTTTGCGGGCTGCCAGGCGGGGGCTTTCAAGCTGGCGCCCCTGCTGCGCCAAGCCATGGCGGATGGTCGCGTGACGGGCGAGCACTTTCATGGCCGTTGGGTGGATGTGGGTACCCACGAGCGTCTGGCTGAAGTCGAGCAACTCTTGGCGATGGAGCGCTGAGATGCTCTGGCCGGTAACCATACTGGGCGTTGTTGCCGGCTGGGCGCTGGCCAGTATTCCGGGTGCCCTGCTCGGTGGCGTGCTGGGTCAGGTGCTCGATCGGCGACTCAAACTGCAGTCCTGGGCAACTCTGCGGGCTCTGTTCTGGTCGCCGAAACTGGATGACGATGAGTTGCTGTTCATGTTGCTCGGGCGCCTGGCCAAATGCGATGGGCGCGTGCTGCAGGTGCATATCCAGTCGGCGCGCCAGGAGATGCAGCGGCTGCGCATGAGCGGAGCGCCCCGGCAGCGGGCGATGGATGCCTTCAGTCGTGGTAAGCAGATGTCAGTGGAGTTCGAAGAGTATCTGCAGCCCATGCGTCGGCGCCCTGAGCGTGCCGAGTTGCTGCTGCGCAGTTGCTGGCGTATGGCTTGGTCCGATGGGCGCGTCAGTGAGCAGGAATATGAGCTGATCCAGCAATGGGGCAGCTGGATGGGCTGGGCGCGTGACGACCTGAATGCCCTGGCCGACGAGTATGAGCCAAGCCAGCGAGTGGCTGATCCCGTACCCGGTGACTATCAGGCGGCCCTGCGTCTGCTTGGGGTCAGCGGTCACAGCGAGCCCGCAGCGATCAAGCGTGCTTACCGCAAGCTGCTTAGTCGCCATCACCCGGACAAGTTGGCTGGAGCCGGCGCTACTCCTGCACAGATTCGTATCGCCACCGAGCGCACCCGTGAATTGCATCAGGCCTACGACCTGATTCGTTCACGTCGCGGTTTTCGCTAAGCCCTTACGCAGCGCACTTACCTATTTCTTCGCTGGCAGTGCTTTGTCCAGCCAGCCACGGATGCGGCGATACAGCTGCTCCTGCTCGGCATTCGGATTGCCCGGCAGGGCCTTCAATGCAATCTGGGTATAGGCCTTGTGCTGCAGGCGTTTGCTCGCATGCAGGCGGCGAGTGGCGGCTGTGCGGTCGCTGCTCTGGTCCTTGTAGAAGAAATCACCGGTGGGCAATTGCAGCCCCGGTAGCAGCTCTTCCAATGGCGGTGTCATTCCTTCCGGTAGGCCCGGTGCGACCACCAGTAGGTGTTTCACCAGTGGTGGCTTCTGCTCGGTGATAAAGCGGGCGGCCCAATAGGCGCCGTCACCATGGCCGAGCAGGACGATGGCTTTGGCTTGCTGTTGTTCGGCAAAAGCGATGGCCGCCTGGATGCGGGCAAAGATGCGTACCGCCGGATCAGCAGTCGGAGCGGGGGCAGCATTGTCTGCGGGCGCCGTGGCTGTATCGCTGGTTGCATCCGGCGCCGCATCGACCGCCGTGGTGTCAGGGTTTTCGTCGGGCGTGGCGTTGGCAGCATCTGCCGGCGTGCTGGCTGGGGTGGCAGTGTCGACGGTAACGGCCGCCATTGCCGGGGCCAGCTGTGGCAGGTCCGGCAGGGTCAGGCTGAGGCTGCTCCAACCTGCGTCCGGCAGTTTGCTACGCAATGGGCTGATAGCCTGGGGCCAATCTGCACTTTCTCCGCTGGCTGGCAGCAGAATCACCACGCCAGTCGGTTCGCCGACATTGGCCGGTTTCCACAGGGCGAGAAAGGTCTCGTCGCCGGCCTTCAGCTGTTGTTGCTCGTCTTGTGGCAGCTGGCGCTCCAGGGCGCTGGCCGCTTCGACGCTGCGCTCTTCCAGAGGTGCGCGCTCGGCCGCCGGAACATCGGCGGGTGGCGCTGCGGCATCTGTCGTCGGGGCCGATGCTTGGTCGGCTGGTGGCGTTGCCACCGGGGCTTCTTCGGCCTGTGCGGGATTGGCGAGGAGTAGGCAGAGACCAAGGGAGGCAGCGATAAGTGTCGGGCGCAGGAGGTCGGACATCACAGGTATCTGAATGGCGGCTAGTTCTAGCAGACTAAGCGCTAGCCCATGATTTGTCAGGTGTGGCTTGCTTGGTCAGGGTGCTGCGGGAGTAAGGTATGGCAATTGAAATTCGGCGGACGGACGATTGATGTGCGGATGAGGCGGATGCTGTTCGGCGCGTTGTTGCTGGTGCTTTCCCCCGGGTTGTGGGCGACGGTGGCGGGCACTGGCTTGGCGCTGGATGACGATCAGCGAGCCTGGCTGGCCGAGCACCCGCGCCTGCGCGTAGGCGTCGTGTTGCAGGCACCCTATGCCGAGTTCACGCGCCGCCAGCAGCAACTGAGTGGCTTGAATGTCGAACTGCTCAGTGCACTGGGCAAGAGCCTGCCGGTTCAGTTCAGCTGGCGTGGCTACCCCGATCAGCAGGCGTTGGAGGAGGCGCTGCGCGCCGGCAAGGTCGATCTCGCCCCCGGTCTCAGCCAGACCCCTGCCGGCCTGCGCCAGTGGCTGTATTCCGACCCTTACCTGCGCATTCCGCATCTGCTGGTGGGTGAGCGCCTGGGCACTGTGGCCATCGAATTGGAACAGCTCGGCACCACGGATCTGATCGCCACGCGCATGCCCAGTAGCGTGGCCGACTACCTGCGCAGCAACTATTTCAACCTCAAGTTGCTGCCTCAGCCCTCCGACCGTCAGGCGCTGCAGGCGGTGCTGGAACAGCAGGCACGCTTCGCCGTTGTCGACCAGGCGCAGCTCAGCCGGCTGAGTCAGGAAAGCGAGTTTTCCCGGCTGGTAGTGGTCGGCGATGTCGGTCTGCCGCAGTTGCTGCGCATCGGCACCCGGCGCGACTGGCCGCAACTGGCGGGGATCATCGATGAAGCCCTGCGCGCGCTACCGGCGCAAACCCTGGAGCAGTTGCAGAGCCGCTGGCTGACGGCGCAGAAGCCGGGCATCAAGGACTCGCCGCGCTTCTGGCGCAACCTCAGCTTGTTGCTCGGTACCCTGTTGCTGATCAGCCTGGCCCTGCTGGCCGTACTGCGCCGCCAGCGTTCGCGTCTGGAACATCGTCTGCTCGATGCACGTCAGGCCCTGGCCTTGCGCGAAGCTGCGGAAGAGGCTTTGCGCTTGACCCAGTTTTCCATCGATCACAGCACCGTGGGCATTCTCTGGGTCAACTGGGACAGCCACATCCGCTACGCCAATCGAGCGGTGGCACAGATGCTCGGCTATAGCAGCGAGGCGCTGGTCGAACGACCGCTGGAGCTGATCGATCCGCAGTTGAGCATGGACCGCTGGCTCAACCTGTGGCGCCGGGTGCGTTCGCGTGACGAAGGTGCGCTGAGCTTCGAGAGCAACTGCCTGCGCGCCGATGGCAGTCTGATGCCGGCGGATGTGTCGCTGAGCTTCCTGCGCTTTCGCGATGCCGAGTACCTGGTGGTGTACATCACCGACGTCACCGAGCGCCGCCGTGCCCGCGCCGCTCTGGAGGAGAGCGAGGCGCGCCTGAAGGGTATCGCCAGCAACGTGCCGGGCCTGGTGTTCCGTCTGGAGCGTCCCCTGCCTGGGGCGCCGGTGGACTTTGCCTACATCAGCGAAGGCAGCGAACAGCTGGTCGGCTATCCGCCGGCACAGATCATGGCGGCAGACTTCGGTATCCGCAGCCTGGTTCACCCGGACGACCGTGCGCGCTACCACGCCACTCAGGACTCGGCCATTGCGGCGGCCAGCGACTGGCACTGGCAGGGACGTATCCTCACCCGCGACGGTCGCGAGCGCTGGGCCGACATCAAGGCCAGTGCTCGCCATCTGGATGACGAGCACGTGGTCTGGGACGGCATGGTCTGGGATATCAGCGAGAACAAGCAGATCGAGCTGCAGCTGGCCGAGTCGCGCGCGCAGCTGCGCGACCTGTCGGCGCATCTGGAGAGCGTGCGTGAGGAAGAGAAGGCGCGCATCGCCCGCGAGGTTCACGACGAACTGGGCCAGGTACTCACCGTGCTCAAGCTGGAAACCTCGATGTGCGAGCTGGCTTATGGCGAGCTGGATGGCGGCCTGCGCGAGCGCCTGGAGAGCATGAAGAAGCTGATCGCCAACCTGTTCCAGCTGGTGCGCGACGTCGCTACCGCCCTGCGCCCGCCGATCCTCGATGCCGGGATCGCCTCGGCCATCGAGTGGCAGGCGCGCCGCTTCGAGGCACGCAGCCAGATTCCCTGTCTGGTCGAGGTGCCTGAGCAGCAGTTGCCGGCACTGTCCGACGCCAAGGCGATCGGCCTGTTTCGTGTCTTGCAGGAGGCGCTGACCAACGTGCTGCGCCACGCCCAGGCACATACCGTGGCGGTGCGCCTGAGCGTGGAGGACGACCAATTGTGCCTGAGCGTCAGTGATGACGGCCGCGGCTTCGACCCGCAGGCGGCGCGCGCGCAATCGTTCGGCCTGGTCGGCATGCGCGAGCGGGTGCTGATGCTCGGCGGTACGTTGCATATCGACAGCCAGCCGGGTGAGGGCGTTACCCTCAGCGTGCGGGTGGCACTGGAGTAGGGTGGATGTCGTCGTTTACATCCACCATTCACGGTGGAAAACGCTGCGCGGTTTTTCACGGGGTGGCCATCCACCCTACGGGAGAGTGACGTGATTCGAGTACTGGTAGCCGAAGACCACACCATCGTCCGCGAGGGCATCAAGCAGCTGATCGGTTTGGCCAAGGATCTGCAGGTGGTGGGCGAAGCCTGCAACGGTGAGCAGTTGATGGAAACCCTGCGCCATACGGCGTGCGAGGTGGTGCTGTTGGATATCTCCATGCCCGGGGTCAATGGCCTGGAGGCTATTCCACGGATTCGCGCACTGAGCAATCCGCCGGCGGTGCTGGTGCTGTCCATGCATGACGAGGCGCAAATGGCCGCCCGCGCGCTGAAGATCGGCGCGGCGGGTTACGCCACCAAGGACAGCGATCCGGCGCTGCTGCTCACCGCCATCCGTAAGGTTGCCGCGGGCGGACGCTATATCGACCCGGACCTGGCCGACCGCATGGTCTTCGAGGTCGGCCTGACCGATTCGCGACCGCCCCATGCGCAGCTCTCCGAGCGCGAGTTCTCGGTGTTCGAGCGTTTGGTGCAGGGCGAGGGGGTCAACGAAATCGCCCTGCACCTGTCGATCAGCAGCAAGACCGTCAGCACCCACAAGGCGCGCCTGATGCAGAAGCTTGGCAGTCATTCGGTGGCTGATCTGGTGAAGTACGCGATGGAGCACAAGCTGGTCTGAACTCCTCGCACTCCCTCAGCCCGGCCCTCTCCCGAGGGGAGAGGGGCGAGTGCACGGGCCGCTGTTCTCCCTCTCCCGCCGGGAGAGGGCCGGGCTGAGGGTGCCGTTGGCAACTCTCACCTGTAGGGCAATCCCTACAACAGGCTTTCCTCTAGCCTTATAGCAATCAGTCATACCGCCCGATTTGCGTGATGCCTGTGCCTCTCTAGTCTGTAGCCATGGCAGACAAGAACACGGGTGTGGTGATGGCCGAGAATGCTTCCAACGATGTACTGGTCAGTTTTCGTGGCGTGCAGAAGAGCTACGACGGCGAGAACCTGATCGTCAAAGACCTCAACCTGGATATTCGCAAAGGCGAATTCCTCACCCTGCTCGGGCCGTCCGGCTCGGGCAAGACCACCAGCCTGATGATGCTGGCCGGCTTCGAGACGCCGACCGCCGGAGAGATCCTGCTCGGTGGCCGGGCGATCAACAACGTGCCGCCGCACAAGCGCGACATCGGCATGGTGTTCCAGAACTACGCGCTTTTCCCGCATATGACGGTGGCCGAGAACCTGGCCTTCCCGCTGAGTGTGCGCGGCATGAACAAGACCGACTGCAGCGAGCGGGTCAAGCGCGCACTGTCGATGGTGCAGCTCGACAAGTTCCGCAACCGCTACCCGGCACAGCTCTCCGGCGGTCAGCAGCAGCGTGTGGCCCTGGCCCGCGCGCTGGTGTTCGAGCCGCAGCTGGTGCTGATGGACGAGCCGCTCGGCGCGCTGGACAAGCAGCTGCGCGAGCACATGCAGATGGAGATCAAACACATCCACCAGCGCCTGGGCGTGACCGTGGTCTACGTGACCCACGACCAGAGCGAGGCGCTGACCATGTCCGACCGGGTGGCGGTGTTCCACCAGGGCGAGATCCAGCAGATCGCTCCGCCGCGCGACCTTTACGAAGCGCCGAAGAACACCTTCGTCGCCAACTTTATCGGCGAGAACAACCGTATCAGCGGCCAGCTGCTCAGCCGCGACGGCGAGCGCTGTGTGGTCGGCCTCAGTCGCGGCGAGAAGGTCGAGGCGCTGGCGGTCAACGTCGGTGCCCCCGGCGAGCCGGTGACCCTGTCGATCCGCCCCGAGCGCGTGCGCCTCAACGGCGCCAGCGAGCAGTGCGCCAACCGCTTCTCCGGGCGGGTGGTGGAGTTCATCTACCTGGGTGACCACGTGCGCATCCGCATGGAGGTGTGTGGCAAGCCTGATTTCTTCGTCAAGCAGCCGATTGCCGAGCTCGATCCCGCCCTGGGCGTGGGCGATGTGGTGCCGCTCGGCTGGCATGTGGAACACGTTCGCGCGCTTGATCCGCTGATCGCGGAGTGAGTGCTTAAGCGCCTTGGCGCTCGTTTATCAACCTCAGCACCGTGGAGAAAACAACAATGAACAAACTGCACAACAACCTTCGCCTCGGCGCCCTGGCCCTCGGTCTGGCGTGTGCCGGCCAGGCAGCTGCTGCTGACCTGACGGTGATTTCTTTCGGTGGCGCCAACAAGGAGGCGCAGACCAAGGCCTTCTACCAGCCGTGGGAAGCGGCCGGCAAAGGCAAGGTGATCGCCGGTGAATACAACGGCGAGATGGCCAAGGTCAAAGCCATGGTCGACACCAATAGCGTGTCGTGGAACCTGGTGGAAGTGGAGTCGCCGGAACTGGCCCGTGGCTGTGACGAAGGCCTGTTCGAGGAGCTCGACCCAGCCCTGTTCGGTGATGCCTCCAACTACATCGACGGCGCCGTGCAGCCTTGCGGCGTAGGCTTCTTCGTGTGGTCGACAGTGCTCGCCTACAACGCCGACAAGCTGGCCGCCGCCCCGACCGGCTGGGCCGACTTCTGGGACGTGGCCAAGTTCCCTGGCAAGCGCGGCCTGCGCAAGGGTGCCAAATACACCCTGGAATTCGCTCTGATGGCTGATGGCGTGGCGCCGAAAGACGTATACAACGTGCTCGCCACCCAGGAAGGCCAGGACCGAGCCTTCAAGAAACTCGACCAGATCAAGCCGCATATCCAGTGGTGGGAAGCTGGTGCTCAACCGCCGCAGTTCCTCGTCTCCGGTGACGTGGTCATGAGCTCCGCCTACAACGGCCGCATCGCCGCCGTGCAGAAGGAGAGCAACCTGAAAGTGGTGTGGAACGGCGGCGTCTACGACTTCGACTCCTGGGCTATCCCCAAAGGTGCCAAGGATCTCGACGCGGCCAAGGCCTTCGCCGCCTTCACCGTGCAGCCGGAGCAGCAGAAGGTCTACTCGTCGAACATCGCCTACGGCCCGGCCAACAAGGGCGCCGTGGAGCTGCTCGACAAGACCCTGCTGGCAGATATGCCGACCACCCCGGAAAACATCGCCAACCAGGTGGCGATGAACGTGACCTTCTGGGCCGACTACGGCGAGCAGCTGGAACAGCGCTTCAACGCCTGGGCCGCCAAGTAAGGCTGGCCAAGCTATCGACCGGGGCGCGTTGCCCCGGTCGATGCCAGCGAACTGCGTGACTCCCCGCACCGTTGTGCGGGGCTGGGGATGAGGTCGGTGCCCGGTGCGCGCCCTCATCTCTTTTTTCCTGCCGCCTCGCGCGGCCAGATTTAGCGGAGCCTAGCAATGGCCGAAACCGTCGCCCTCACCGAATTCGCCGGCCTCACGTTGAAGCAGAAGCTGGCGCGTGCCGAGCGGATCAATCGCCTCAAGGCGCAGGGCCTGATCCTGCCACTGCTGGTATTCCTCGTGGTGGTGTTCATCCTGCCGATCGGCTTCCTGCTCTACAAAAGCGTGGAGAACCCGGAAGTGGTGCGCAGCCTGCCACGTACCGTGGAGGCGATCGCCGCCTGGGATGGCCGGGGCCTGCCGGAAGAGGCGGCCTACAAGGCCCTCAGCCTGGACCTGGCCGAGGCGCGCAAGAACCAGACCATTGGTGACCTGTCCAAGCGCCTGAACATGGAGCTGGCCGGTTACCGCAGCCTGATGGCCAAGACCGGCCGTGCACTGCCATTCAAACAGGAGCCGGCTTCCTACAAGGATGCCCTGGAGAGCCTCGACGAGCGCTGGGGCGATCCGGCCTACTGGCAGGTGATCCGCCGCAACGACAGTGCCTTTACCTCCTACTACCTGCTGGCGGCCCTCGATCACCGCATCGACGACCTCGGCGAACTAGCCCCGGCCACCCCGGACCAGGCCATCTACCTGGATATCTTCGCCCGCACTTTCTGGATGAGCCTGGTGATCACCGCCATCTGCCTGGTGCTGGCTTATCCGCTGGCCTACCTGCTGGCCAACCTGCCGACCCGTACTAGCAACCTGCTGATGATCCTGGTGCTGCTGCCGTTCTGGACCTCGATCCTGGTGCGGGTGGCAGCGTGGATCGTACTGCTGCAGTCGGGCGGTTTGATCAACAGCGCGCTGATGGCCATGGGCATCATCGATGCGCCGCTGCAACTGGTGTTCAACCGTACCGGGGTCTACGTGGCGATGGTACACATCATGCTGCCGTTCATGATCCTGCCGATCTTCAGCGTGATGAAGGGCATTTCACCGACCTACATGCGTGCGGCCATTTCGCTCGGCTGCCACCCCTTCGCCAGCTTCTGGCGGGTGTACTTCCCGCAGACCCTGGCCGGCGTCGGTGCCGGTTGCCTGCTGGTGTTCATCCTGTCGATCGGCTACTACATCACCCCGGCGCTGCTGGGCAGCCCGAGCGACCAGATGATCAGCTACTTCGTCGCCTTCTACACCAACACCACCATCAACTGGGGCATGGCTACGGCCCTCGGCGGCCTGCTGTTGCTGGCGACCATGCTGCTCTATGTGGTGTACAGCTGGCTGGTGGGCGCTAGCCGCCTGCGACTTGGATGAATAAATGCCTGCGCAGCAGGCCAACTGATGACCCTCGCCCCTCTGGGGAGAGGGTGCCCGCAGGGCGGGAGAGGGTTGGTGCCAACGTAGCCCTCTCCCCCGGCCCCTCTCCCGCAAGCGGGAGAGGGGAGTTGATTGGAGAATGCATATGCTGAGCCCCTACAAATCCCCCATCGAACGCGCCTGGTTCTGGACTCACCGCAGCCTGTGCGCCCTGGTGCTGCTGTTCCTGATCTTGCCGGTGCTGGTGATCATTCCGCTGTCGTTCAACTCCGGCAGTTTCCTGGTCTACCCGCTGCAGGGCTTCTCCCTGCGTTGGTACGAGGATTTCTTCACTTCGGCCGAGTGGATGCGCTCGCTGACCAACAGCATGATCGTCGCCCCGGCAGCCACCGTGCTGGCCATGGTCTTCGGCACCCTGGCGTCGATCGGCCTGACCCGTGGCGAGTTTCGCGGCAAGGCCCTGGTGATGAGCCTGGTGATCTCGCCGATGGTGGCGCCGGTGGTCATAGTCGGGGTGGCCAGCTACCTGTTCTTCGCCCCCATGGGTTTCGGCAACAGCTACCTGGGACTGATCCTGGTGCATGCGGTGCTCGGCGTGCCGTTCGTGATCATTACCGTCTCGGCGACCCTGCAGGGCTTCAACTACAACCTGGTGCGTGCCGCGGCCAGCCTGGGCGCCTCGCCGCTGACGACATTCCGCCGGGTGACCCTGCCGCTGATTGCGCCCGGGGTGATTTCCGGCGCGCTGTTCGCCTTCGCCACCTCGTTCGACGAAGTGGTGGTGACCCTGTTCCTCGCCGGCCCCGAGCAGGCCACCCTGCCGCGGCAGATGTTCAGCGGCATCCGCGAGAACCTGTCGCCGACCATCGCCGCCGCAGCCACCCTGCTGATCGGCTTCTCCATCGTCATGCTGCTGACCCTGGAATGGCTGCGCGGGCGCAGCGAGAAGATGCGCACCTCGATGCCTGAGTAGGGCAGCCCTCACCCTAACCCTCTCCCGGAGGGAGAGGAGATTGGGCGGAGTTGGGTCAGGTTTCGAGGTTCGCGGGCGGGCGTTGTACTGCCCCCTCTCCCTCTGGGAGAGGGCCGGGGTGAGGGTCTACTCCCCCTGCCGAGCCCCAAATGCTGCACGCAAGCCAGCCCCTCCAATCTATCTACAACCAAGGTCGCAGCCACGGCCTGACATACGACAACTGCCTCGGCCGACGACTCAGGCTACAATCGCGCCACCGTGATTCATGCCCTGAGGTCGTCATGCAACCCTTCGCCATCGCCCCGTCGATTCTGTCCGCCGATTTCGCCCGCCTGGGTGAGGAAGTCGACAAGGTGCTCGCCGCCGGCGCCGACATCGTTCACTTCGATGTGATGGACAACCACTACGTGCCCAACCTGACTATCGGCCCGATGGTCTGCGCGGCGCTGCGCAAGTACGGCATCACTGCGCCGATCGACGCGCATTTGATGGTTTCACCGGTCGACCGCATCATCGGCGACTTTATCGAGGCCGGCGCCACCTACGTCACCTTTCATCCGGAAGCTTCGCAGCACGTCGACCGCTCCCTGCAGCTGATCCGCGACGGCGGCGCCAAGGCCGGCCTGGTGTTCAACCCGGCCACCCCGCTGGACGTGCTCAAGTACGTGATGGACAAGGTCGACATGATCCTGCTGATGAGCGTCAACCCCGGCTTTGGCGGGCAGAAGTTCATCCCCGGCACCCTCGACAAGCTGCGCGAAGCGCGTGCGCTGATCGATGCCAGCGGCCGCGACATTCGCCTGGAGATCGACGGCGGGGTCAATGTGCAGAACATTCGCGAAATCGCCGCGGCGGGCGCCGACACCTTCGTCGCCGGCTCGGCGATCTTCAACCAGCCGGACTACAAGACCGTGATCGACGCCATGCGCGCCGAGCTGGCCCAGGTGCGCGCGTGATCCAAGAGTTGTTCGATGGGCGCCTGCCGCGTCTGGTGATGTTCGACCTGGACGGCACCCTGGTCGACTCGGTGCCGGATCTGGCTGCCGCCGTCGACCAGATGCTGCTTGGTCTCGGTCGCTCGGCCGCGGGCATCGAGCGGGTGCGCGACTGGGTCGGCAATGGTGCGCGGGTGCTGGTGCGCCGCGCCCTGGCCGGCGATATCGAACACTCAGCAGTCGGTGAAGCCGAGACCGAGCAGGCCTTGGAGCTGTTCAACCAGGCCTATGCCGGTAGCCATCAGCTCAGCAGCGTGTATCCCGGCGTCACCGCCAGCCTCAAGTGGCTGAAGAAGCAGGGCGTGGAACTGGCGCTGATCACCAACAAGCCGGAGCGTTTCGTCGCCCCGTTGCTGGACGAGATGAAACTGGGCCATTTCTTCCGCTGGATCATCGGCGGCGACACCCTGCCACAGCAGAAGCCGGACCCGGCGGCGCTGCTGCATGTCATGCGCCTGGCCGGTGTCGGCGCGCATGAGGCGCTGTTTGTCGGTGATTCGCGCAACGACGTGCTGGCCGCCCGGGCGGCTGGCGTGCCGTGCGTGGCGTTGAGCTATGGCTACAACCACGGCCGGCCGATTGCCGAGGAAGGCCCGGCGGCGGTACTCGATGATCTGCGCCAGCTGCTGCCAGAAGGTTGCTTCGAGACGGACGCTACGCTAATGTCGGCGCATCCTTCCGCACACCCGCAATCAAGAGATCGCACCGTGGTGGCTCCTCGCAAACACTGGCTCAACCGAGCCAACATGAAGATCCTCAAGGCCCTGGCCCGTTGGCGCTGGCGCGCCTGATCGAGTGTTGCCGGCTTGCCGGCGCGTGTTGCGTAACCCTACTGTTTGATTTCCGGAGGCCATCGGGCTTCCGGCCACAAGGCTGATTCCATCATGACCCGCGACGAATTCCTGCGTTTGGCCGCCGACGGCTACAACCGCATTCCGCTTGCTTTCGAAACCCTGGCTGACTTCGACACGCCGCTGTCGATCTACCTGAAGCTGGCTGATGCGCCCAACACCTACCTGCTGGAGTCCGTGCAGGGCGGCGAGAAGTGGGGGCGTTTCTCGATCATCGGCCTGCAGGCGCGCACCGTGCTGCGCGCTCACGGCCATCAGGTCAGCGTCAGCGTCGACGGGGTCGAGGTGGAGCGGCATGACGACTGCGCCGACCCGCTGGAGTTCGTCGAGCAGTTCAAGGCGCGCTACAACGTGCCAACCCTGGCTGGCCTGCCGCGTTTCAACGGCGGCCTGGTTGGCTACTTCGGCTACGACAGCGTGCGCTACGTCGAGACCAAGCTCGGCGCCAGCCCCAATCCGGACCCGCTGGGCACCCCGGATATCCTGCTGATGGTCTCCGATGCGGTGGTGGTGTTCGACAACCTGGCGGGCAAGATGCACGCCATCGTCCTCGCCGATCCGAGCCAGGCCGATGCCTACGAACAAGGCCAGGCGCGCCTGGACGAGTTGCTGGACAAACTGCGCCAGCCGATCACCCCGCGCCTGGGTGTCGACCTGGCTGCGCCAGCTGGCGCCGAGCCGGACTTCGTTTCCAGCTTCAAGCGTGATGACTACGAAGCGGCCGTGCTGGCGATCAAGGAATACATCCTGGCTGGCGACTGCATGCAGGTGGTGATCTCCCAGCGCATGTCGATCCCCTTCCAGGCCGCGCCGATCGACCTGTACCGGGCGCTGCGCTGCATCAACCCAACGCCCTACATGTACTTCTTCAACTTCGGCGACTTCCATGTGGTCGGCAGCTCGCCGGAAGTGCTGGTGCGGGTCGAGGACAACCTGGTCACCGTACGGCCGATCGCCGGCACCCGCCCGCGTGGCGCGACCGAAGAGACCGATCTGGATCTGGAGAAGGATCTGCTGTCCGACGCCAAGGAGATCGCCGAGCACCTGATGCTGATCGATCTGGGGCGCAATGATGTCGGTCGCGTGTCGTCCACCGGTTCGGTGAAGGTCACCGAGCAGATGGTCATCGAGCGCTACTCCAACGTCATGCATATCGTTTCCAACGTCACCGGTCACCTCAAGGAAGGCCTGAGCGCCATGGACGCCCTGCGTGCGATCCTGCCGGCCGGCACCCTCAGCGGTGCACCGAAGGTGCGCGCCATGGAAATCATCGACGAGCTGGAGCCGGTCAAGCGCGGAGTCTACGGCGGTGCCGTGGGTTACCTGGCGTGGAATGGCAACATGGACACCGCGATTGCCATTCGTACCGCGGTGATCAAGGACGGCGAACTGCATGTGCAGGCGGGGGCCGGCATCGTTGCCGACTCGCAGCCGGCCCTGGAGTGGGAAGAAACCCTGAACAAGCGTCGCGCCATGTTCCGCGCGGTCAGCCTCGCCGAACAGTCCGTGCCCAAGGCCAAGAAGTAAGGGAGCCCTACCATGCTGCTGATGATCGATAAGCAGCATCGGCTTCTTGTGGTGTCCGTTGGCGTCTACGCATCCCCATCAAACCCAATGTTTAAGCGGGTTTCACGTTCGTTGGCGTCCATGGCGTCCGTTGGAATCTACGGATAATGCGGGTATCGTTGCGGGTATCAAAGTACGGATACCCGCACTATGCCTCTTACCGATGCCAAGATCCGCAACACTAAGGCTGGCGATAAACCCCTCAAGCTCACCGATGGTGGTGGGCTTTACTTGGAGATTCGCCCGACCGGTACCAAGCTATGGCGTTTGCGCTATCGCATAGACGGTAAGGAGAACTTGTTTGCAATTGGTGGCTATCCGGAGATCGGCCTGGCCGATGCGCGTGATGCGCGGGAAAAGGCCAAGCCGCTGATTCGTCAGGGCATCCATCCATCGCACAATCGGCAGGCTGAGCGACTGGCTAACAGCGCTGCCAATGCGAACACTTTCGAAGCGGTTGCCCGCGAGTGGATCAAGAAAAAAGCCCCAAGTTGGACGCCATACTACTTACGGCAGGTTGAGCGGTTCATGGCAGCCGACGTCTTCCCCTTTGTTGGGAAGTTGCCGATACGCAATGTTTCTGCTGCGCATTTGCTTGAGATCCTCAATCGAATTGAAGGGCGAGGGGCCGTCACAGTTGCCTTGCTCGTAAGGCAGTGGTCATCGGCAGTGTTTCGATATGCCGTCGCGACATTGCGTGCAGATGCCGACCCGGCTGCGGCTCTGAAGGGGGCTATCCAGCGTCCCAGGGTGCAGCACCACAAGCCGCTCACCCGTGATCAGATAGCGGAGTTCTCTAAGGCCTTGGAGCAATACGGTGGCTACAGAGCCACGGTAATCGCGCTACGTCTGATGCTGCTCACATTCGTTCGCACTGTAGAGCTGCGCAAGGCGGAGTGGATTGAATTCGACCTGGATCGTGCTGAATGGCGAATCCCGGGTGAGCGCATGAAGATGCGTGAGCCGCACATCGTTCCTCTATCGAGTCAGGCAGTCGCACTGCTCCGTGAGCTAGCCACCCATACGGGCGGTCGTCGCCAGCTTTTCCCGAACCTCCGCAATCCGAACGAATGCATGACGGCAACGACGCTGAACCGTGCGCTTGAGCGCATGGGATTCAATGGGAAGGACAGTATCGGTTTTTCGGCTCATGGCTTCCGCGCAACAGCTTCGACAATGCTGAACGAAATGGGATATCGCGCAGATGTTATCGAGCGTCAGTTGGCGCATGCCGAGAGAAACAAGGTGCGCGCAAGTTACAACCAGGCGGAATATCTGGATGAGCGGCGCCAGATGATGCAGGCCTGGGCTGATGATATTGATATGAATATTTCAAAGGGGCGCCGTTGAGTTTCATTTAGGGGGGCTGGATTAGCGTACCATCCCCTATTGAAAATTATCTGGCTTCTGTTTGATTCGAATTGACTAAATTAACTTTGTTAGAGCTTTTCTTTCTGGAATATAAATTCCTTTTTCCTCTTCCATTTGAAGAAGTATTTCCAGTACTTCGGTTCTTCTTAAATCATATTTGCCTGCTAGCTTGTCAAGGCGATTAATTGCCTTTTCAGATAGGATGAAGTTGTATTGTTTTTTTCCTGTTAATTTTGCTCGATATTTATTTTGGCTCCATCGTTTCTTGATGGACTCCATAAGTAGTATTTTATCTGATGTGGTAATGAACTGGATTTCGAGCAAGATTATAAATTCTTCTTTTTCTTTTGGGGCGTTTTCTTGGTATGCCAGGAGTGGGAATTTCTTTTTAGTTATTTCCCATGCGGTTTCTAGTCTTTGTTCGATGTCGCTGCCATCAAACCATTTGAATATCTGGTCTGATCTCGAGTGCTGTTCCCATTCAAATTTTATTTGATTGATGTTCCATGACTTGTGGGTTTTTTCTATTGCCCATATGTCCACCATGGCAATGGTAAAAGCTCTGCCCGTCAGGTTGGTTGGCGGCAGGATGGGCTGATAACCGTGTTTTTCAATAAGCTTTCTAGATATAAATAAATTTTGTCTTTTGTTGTTTGTTATCCACTCTAAATCTTTTTCTGGCAGCAAGAATAAGGCGCTTTGTGCCTCAATAAGCTCTGCGTTTAATTGAGTGTTCTGGATGATATCTGCCATGCGGTCTCGCATGGCAGGGCTGCCGAGCTCCCCGAGATTGGCGTGTGGGGCTTGGCTTTTCAGGAAGAGCCATAGCCAGGTGCTTAGCCTGCTATCTACATTGAGACCGCTCAGCGTTTTCTGGAGTCTGTCGTTGATTGCGCTAGCCATGACGTAAGCTCTTTATAATTTAAACTCTAGTAGAATTGCAGTGGTATTTCAGGTCAATTTATGTTGTGTTTAGGGTGTATTTTAGTGGTTCCATAGAGGTTTTAATCAGTCGTAGGCGCAGTATACATGGGGGCTAACGGATGGGGCAGCGTTCTGAATCGTCTTTTCAGGTCGATTCAGTGTCCTGTGGCTAGGTTGGTGGTCGGTGCGTTACCGCGCCGTGCGATCAGGAGCTGGCTTTGATCGTCGGCCTCGCTTTCTAGTTACAGAGAAATCCAGGTGCAGAAGGGCTGTGCGGCTGGTTGTTCGGTAGGTGTTCCTCGCCGGTCTATGTGTGGTGCCTTGGCGGCGTGTAAAAAAGTACGGGGAAGCCAGATCTGATGAGTCAAGTTAGGAGCTCATCATGAAAGTAATTCGATTGCAGCAGGTAATGGAGATGACCGGTCTCGGGCGCTCCACAATTTACAAGTATGTTTCCGAAAGTTGGTTTCCGAAGCCAATTCCCTTGGGAGGAAGAAGCGTGGGTTGGCTGGAGGGTGAGGTGTCTGAATGGATACTGGAGAGGGTGGCAGAGCGAGATATTCAAGAAGTTGCTTAAGGTGAAGCACCAGCTGTTCTTGTAAGTAGTTGGTTGTCACCACAGTCGGGGCTAGCCCGGCTGTGGTGATATTTTACGCGAGTAGTTAGTTTGAAGTTTTTATGGTGTTTGTCTGTGTAGGCTCGTCTGATTTCCTGGGTTTTATGAATTTTTCTTCTCGGTATTGGTAGTATGCTTTAGTAGTATGATTACTGGTATATGAATGGCACCCACAAGTGCCATTCATAGGGTTGAAGATTGATGTCTGTTAAAATCTACTTACTGTTAGAAGTATATGAATCTAACAGTGAGGTG
Organism: uncultured Pseudomonas sp.; assembly: GCA_964518735.1. Taxonomy (GTDB): domain Bacteria; phylum Pseudomonadota; class Gammaproteobacteria; order Pseudomonadales; family Pseudomonadaceae; genus Aquipseudomonas. Next base: position 1,691 of record CAZFKQ010000007.1, on the reverse strand, counting down.
TTAAGTAATGTTACGTCATCATCAAAACAAAAATCTACTCATTCATTATGGAGGTGACTATTGTGGGCTGCCAGTCCAGGGCGATAAGGGGCCATTTTTTCAGCAGTATCTAGAAAGGCTTCGAGGTGTGATTGATAGTGCTCTTCAGCAGTACTCTAGGGTGTTGGCTTTTAGGATTGACCTGAGGTTTCCCGTTGGAATCATTCTCCCAGATGACCATTGCACGAATAAGGTAATAGAGCGCTTTATAAAGTCGCTCAAGGCGAAGATTTCCAATAATCGGAAAAATGCACGTCAAGAGAACAAATATGCACATGACAGCGTTGTGCGATTCGTATGGACGCGGGAAGTTGGGTCGAATGGAAAGCCACACTATCACATGGCTATTTTGCTGAATTTTGATGCGTTTAATGCCCTCGGTAAATTTGAGACAGGAAGGGACAACATGTTCAATCGTCTCGAACAGGCGTGGGCAAGTGCCTTGGGCTTATCAGTGGAGGCCGTCAGAGGGCTGGTGGAGATACCGGCCAATTCTGCCTACTGCCTACGTCGTAATGATCCGCAGAGTCAGGCTGATTTTTTCTATAGGGCCAGCTACCTCTGCAAGGTTGCTACCAAGGTCTACGGAAATGGCCAGCATGGTTTCGACGCAAGTAGGCTCTGATTCCCCATAGTACTGTCGCTTGCGTTGGGCCCGGCTGGGCTCAAATAACCCTGGCAGGTTAGGTTGGGGAGTCTCTATGGCACTGGGTGGATGACTAGGAGCTTGCTCCAAGCGCCGCCTGTGCCTTGTTGATCACTTCCATCAGCAGGCGCTCTTCAGGTTCGCTGCCTGGTTGATCAGATAGCTGGCAGAGTCGATCTTGAGCTTTGCGCAAAATCTCTCTTTCCGCGCGGTCTGTTTCGCGAGCTAGACCGTCTAGGTCAATCAGTAGTGCTTGTATCTCGCCGGAACTCATTACCGTATCTCAGCCAGGCAGCGGCTACGTAAAGCGGAGTCTTGGATTGCATAGCAGCGACCGGGGTCATTGTGGGCCATAGCCAGGCAGTAGGTTCTGGCGTCAGCGTCTGCGATGTTGTAGCAACTGGATGAGTCGGCGGCGCTTGCTGCTGACGTGAGGCCAAGCAGCAGGCCGGCAAGATAGCGACTGATCATGGTAAGTGCTCCCTTTGACGATCGAATGCTTGAATTCCATGGCGATCAGCAGCGTCATGGTGGCACCGAACACCAGCTGGAAAACCTTATGTTCCAGTGGATTCAGCGCATCCATGACGAGCAGTGTGAACACCAGCCGAATCAACTGAATCAGCGAAATCACAATTACCAACGCGATGACGCCCGAAAGCGTGATGGCAACGACCTGCTCGAAGCGCTCGTAAACCGTCATCAACCGCCACTGGGAGCGCATCTCGTCAAGGGTCGTGTGGCCAGATTCTTTATGCATAAGCGTTGCTCTCTCTTTCAATGAAACGTTAATGGAACGGGGAGTCCGAGAAGACGACTCGATTACACCTGCATCACCGAGGCAATTGCGAAGCCACCCAGCGCATAATGTCCTGCGCGCCCGTGGCGCCGCCGTTGGGTGGATCAGCCTCTTGCACGTCAACCCTTCGTCCCATGCACAGCATCAATCCGCGGCGGATTTTGCCCATCATTTCCATACTGATCACCCTGTGTTCTCCTGCTCAAA